>BOKR01000001.1 GCA_016861085.1 Patescibacteria group bacterium | reverse complement strand
GGAAACGTTGGTATTGGTTCAACTTCTCCTGGATATGACCTTGATTTAGTTGGCGAATTCAACCTTACAGATGCAATCAGAGTCGCCGGTGATGCTGGAACCTCCGGTTACCTACTTACCTCTTCAGGTGGTGGTGCTAATACGTGGACGGATCCAGCAACTTTAGTTAGTGGTTCTACCTGGTGGGCAAATACACTTAATGTATTACACCCAAAAAATGAGTATGCTACTGTGGTAGATCTGACAATCGGAGGCAACTCTACCGCCTCTGCTGATATCCAACTTTACTCTAACGGAGCAGCTGTATTCAATGAACAGAGCAATGCTGTTGATTTTAGAATAGAGTCTGACTCCAATGCTAATGCTTTCTTTTTACAGGGTTCAAGTGGAAACATTGGATTGGGCGCAAATGATCCTGATTCCTTACTAACTCTTATTAATTCTGGAGTCACAAGTAATCAATTAAGAATGAGAAGTTCTCGGTCAGCCATTGTAAGTGGAAACACCTTGGGCGGCATAGATTTCATGTCAAATGACACAAACTTGACAGCACCAGGTATCGTTACTGCAAGTATTACTGCTTCTGCTTCGGCAACGCACACAGCTAGTGTGCTCACAACTGATATCATCTTCAACACCACAAGTACAACAAATATTCAGGAAGTAATGCGTATTACTGGAGGCGGACATGTGGGTATTGGTACTACCACTGCAGCATCAAGATTAACAGTTCGAGGAACAGGAAATACCAGTTCTACTACATCACTTAATGTTACAGATTCAGACAATAATTCAATATTACTCGTACGTGATAATAGAAACGTTGGTATTGGTTCGACTTCTCCAACAGCTCGACTAAACGTACTTGGATTCCAACCAGCAGAGGTCGGAACAACTCCAGGAACTGCTGCCGGATTAGCAGCCCATCTTGTTGGTGGTGTTGGCGGAAATACATCAATTGCAACCACCGGTGTAGGAGGAGCAGGTAGTGGCGTTACATTGGCTGGCGGAACTGGTGGTGTAGCAAATGCAGCAGCAACTGCTTCTACGGGTGGTGCTGGCGGAGCACTCACCTTCACTGGAGGTGTTGGTGGTGCTGCAGCAATTGACGGTACGGGATCTAATACGGGTGGTGCTGGCGGTGCATTCTCATTTACAGCAGGAACTGGTGGTGCTGCCACTGGTAATACTTCTGGAGTTAATACTGGAGGTATTGGTGGAGCTATCACACTCACAGCAGGAACTGGTGGTGCTGCCAACACTGGCTCAGGAAACCTTGTTGGTGGTAATGGTGGGGCACTCACTCTTTCTGGAGGTGCTGGTGGAATTGGTTCAACAAGCGGTGGTACTGGTGGAACTGCTACCTTGCAAGGAGGTGCTGCAGCGGCTATGGCAGGAGCATCTGGTGGTGCTGCAGCAGTTACTGGAAGAAATGGTTCTAGTACTGGTACTGGTGGTGCTGGCGGTGCTGTCACTATCACAGCAGGTAGTGCACAAGGTGACCAAACTGTGAACCGAGCTGGTGGTGCTGTTACTATCACCAGTGGTGCATCACGAGGAGCATCTGTTGGTGGAGGAATTAACCTTACTGGTGCAGCTGCCGGTGCCAACCAAACAACAGGCACAGCATCTGGAGCAGTCGGCGGTTCTTTCACTTTCACTCTTGGTAACGGTGGAACAGCCCCACTCGCAGAAACTGCTTCAACTGGAGGTGCAGGCGGCACATATACCATCACTGGTGGTGCTGGCGGTGCTGCAGCTGTGGCAGGAACTGGTAATAATACTGGTGGACGAGGTAGCAACTTTACCTGGGTTGCTGGGACAGGTGGTGCTGCTACTGGTGCAACAAGTGGAACAAATACTGGCGGAGCCGGTGGAAATGTTGGTATTAGCGCTGGAACTGGTGGAACTGCATCTAATGGTGGAGTAAATACCGCTGGAGTTGGTGGGACATTAACATTAAATGGTGGGCTCGCTGGAGATGCTGTCTCAAGTGGAGGAGCCATTAATTTTGCTACAGCAACAACAAATACGCTTGCCACAAGGATGAGTATTAGGCCAGATGGAAATATCGGGATTAACACTACATCCCCAACAGCCCATCTTAATTTACGTGCAGCAGCCTCTACTCCAGGATTTACAATTACTGGCTTGGCTGCAAGTTCAGTTTCTTCTGGTAATGGGGCTAATGCTTCATCAATTTTATCGATAACCGGAGCAACAGGACAAGCAACTACTGATACAGCAGCTGTATCTGGGGGTGTTGGTGGAACCATGACGCTCACAGCAGGTACTGGTGGTGCCGCCAACTCTTCAGTTGGTGGAACTGGTGGTGCTGGTGGCACTATTGGAATAACAGGTGGATTGGGTGCAACTGCAACGTCTGGGACAGGTGGTGCTGGCGGTGCTATAACTCTAACAGGTGGGGCAGGTGGTGCTTCTGGAGCTGGTGGAATTGGCGGAAACATAATACTCGTTGGTGGTGCTGGTGGTGGATCTGCAGCTGCTGGAAATGTTTTACTTGCTGTTACCGGTAGTACTCCAAGAGGTAATGTAGGTATCGGAACAAATAGCCCATCACAGTCGCTACAAATAACAAATGCTACTCTGCCAGCAATAAGAATTGATATTTCTGATACTTCTATTACCGCAGCCCAAGAACTTGGAAGAATCGAATTCCAACAAAATGATGCTCATTCCTCTGGAATTGCTGGATCACTCAGATATGTCGCTGAGACTACAATTGCTGGTGCAAGTACATTTGACACTGGTCTCATTCTAGCCACTACACTTGACGGATCACTCACAGATAGATTTTTCATTAATTCTGCAGGAAACGTTGGTATTGGTTCTGCATCTCCAGCATATACTCTCGATGTTGCCGGTGAACTTAATTTAACAGATGCTATTCGCTCCGCAGGCGATGCTGGCACTTCAGGTTACCTCCTTACTTCCTCTGGCGGTGGTGCTATGACCTGGACTGACCCTTCAACTCTAGCTGGTGCTTCACTCTGGACAAATACCTTGAATGTTTATCACCCTTCAAATGAATATGCATCTGTTGTTGACCTAGCTATCGGTGGTAACTCAACTGCCAGCGCAGACATCCAGTTGTTTGCTAATGGATCCGCTGTATTCAACGAACAAAGTAATGACTCAGATTTTAGGATTGAATCCGATGATGACGCTAACGCTCTCTTTGTTCAGGGTTCAGACGGGAACGTTGGTATAGGTACAAACACTCCGGCCCAAGCTCTCTCAGTCTCTGGAAATATTACTGGTACCTATTTGGCATTAAACGGGGCAACTGTCGGTGAGACAATCGGAATGCAAACTGCTGTTCTTAATGTTTCTGGATACTCAAGCTTAGGTGGACTAAGAATTAACGGAGCAGATACAACAAATACAATTTGGAAAGAAACAGGTGAATTAGGTGTTACGACAGCTACTCACATTAGATTAAATACAGGTGGTAGTAGTTTAGTTATTGCCAGTAATGACCTGCAAGTAACCGGAAATGATATTTACTCAGGATCAGGAACAAGCGCGATAACTCTTAATGGAATTGGCTTCTCCACTCAAGGGAACGTTGGTATTGGTACTTCTTCCCCCACTGGAAAACTTCATGTGACTGGAGCAATTACTGGAAAAGCTCTCACTATTTTAGATGAAACTGGCAATCAAGCTATTTTAGTGGCTTCTGCTTCTGGAACCAACAGGTTCATCATTCAAAATGACGGTAATGTGGGAATAGGGACTACAACACCAACAGGACCAATTCATGTTGTCGCTGATGGAAGTTTAAACACTACAATGAAGTTTGACGCCGGAACCGGAAGAAGCTCTGGAACAGCAGCACAGTGGGATGCTGGCTACAGTAGTGGCACCCCAATTGTATATAGATTTAATGTGGCGGATAGTGGTTTAACTTCGTCAGCTCAGATTCTTGGTGTCTATTCAAGTTCAACTCCACTCTTTTATGTTCAGTCAACAGGCAAGGGTGTTTTTCAGAGTAGTTTAGACAATAACTCTGGTAGTTTAAGCTCTGGTCTACAATTAAATAATACCTTTAACAGTGCTGGCAGATACTCTTCACTTGTTTTTGGACACGGTACGGGCGGAACAGTAACTTCTGCAATTCAGGGTGTATCTACTGATATTTCAAATGGATACGGAGATTTAACTTTCTTTACTAGAAGTTCTGGAGGTTGGAGCGAAAAAATGAGAATCACAGAGGAAGGATATGTAGGAATTGGTTCAACAAACCCCGGGTATGCCCTCGATGTAGCTGGAGAATTCAACCTCACTGATGCTATCAGGGTAGCTGGTGATGCTGGTACTTCTGGCTACCTTCTTACTTCCTCTGGCGGTGGCGCCATGACCTGGACTGATCCTGCATCTCTTACTGGTGCTAATTACTGGAGACTTAACCTTGGAACTATCTCTCCATATAACGATACTTTAGATTTATTAGTTGGTGCTAACTCTACTGCTTCAGCTAAATTTGCTTTCATGAATGTTAACTCTGGTACTCCTACTGCCTCTATTTCTGGTAACCTAGCAATTGCAGTCCCAACTGGTGCTGACCCAGCTACCACATACAATGTGCTCAATGGTGGCTCTTTCAACCTTACTACCTCACCTGGTGGTAACGCCGGTGCTACCTCCAGATTATTTATTGCTAATAATGGCAATGTTGGGATTGGATCTACCTCACCCGGAGCGTTACTAGATATTAGTAAAGGTTCTTCTTCTGCTAGTACAGGTACAACTGTTCAACAAATAAGCTTTACTGACAATGCAGGCTCGACGAGTGTTGGTGGTATTACCAATAATGCACTTAACATTGCCCACGCTGTTTCAGGTACGGTTGGCGTTGGCCGACTTCAAACTATCAATGGAGCGAACATTGCCATCACTAACTCCTCCACTATTGTAGGAGAGCAGTATATAAGTGGCCTGCAGATTAATAATAACTTCTCAGGTGATGACTCCGGAGCCAGCCAAGTTGACCTGTATGGTATTAAAGTTACCACCAATGGAGATGTAGAACCAGGAGTCTCTACTCACTATGGCGGATACTTTCTCACTTCTGGTACGGCAGCTGCCAACATCGGTCTGCGCCTCAATACATTTGGAGCTAATACCAACTGGGGTATTTATAGCACAGGCGAAGATCAAAACTACTTCTCAGGTAACGTTGGAATTGGTACATCTGGACCCGTTGGTAAACTCAATGTTAGTGGAGCAATCACGGGAAAGGCATTAACAATTTTAGATGAAACAGGCAACCAAGCGATATTCGTTGCTTCTGCTTCTGGTACAAATAGATTCATTATTCAAAATGATGGAAATGTAGGTATTGGTTCAACTAGCCCAGCATATAAAATTGACGTAAATGGTACAGGTAGATTTTCAGGAGCAGTTGATTTAGATGCAGACCTTGAACTAAATAGCACTCTAACTGATATTAATGGATCTGTTGGTACAAGTGGACAAATTCTGTCCTCAACTGCTACAGGTGTTGATTGGATAGATGTTTCTTCTATTGGTTACAACTCTTGGACTATTGCAGATGACGATACTGATACATACTCTATAGTAGATGGAAACATTCTTAGATTTACCTCCTCAGACAGCAATATTCTTACCAACCTTACAAATGGTGATGACGGTGATGAAAACATGGACTTTAGTATTAGACTACTTGGTGATGCAGTTGCAGGTGATGGACTAACTGGTGGAGCTGACAATGTCTTGGTTGGTGCTGACATTGATGTTACCTTTACTGTTAACGCTGGTGACGGTATTGCATTAGTTACTGATACAGTGACAGTCGATGAGGCATACGCGTTTGCTTGGACTGGGGCTCAATCATGGAGTACTACCGCTGATTTCAACGGTGATGTTTCTATTGCTGATACAAATATTGCTCTAGATGGAGCATCAACAACACTAACCTCCACTGGTGCATTTACTCTAACGCCAGGTGGAGCAGTTATCTTAGGTGACGGTGGTGACACTATGGTTATCAATACTTCAGATTGGGATATCTCCGCTGTTGGTGCAATGACTGGAATAACCGGTATTTCAAATGATGGTTCATATACTCAAACAGGTACCAGTGCGAATACCTTTACTGGAACTGCAACATTCAGCAATGCTACTTATTCTGCTCTCTTTACTGGTGGCAACGTCGGCATCGGCTCTGCAACTCCAGCATATCAACTTGATTTGGTTGGTGAATTCAACCTCACTGATGCAATTAGAGTCGCTGGTGATGCTGGTACTTCTGGCTATCTACTCACCTCCTCCGGTGGTGGTGCTAATACCTGGACTGACCCAGCAACTTTAGTAAGTGGTTCTACCTGGTGGGCAAACACACTTAACGTGTTACATCCAAAGAACGAATATGCTAGTGTTGTAGATCTTGCAATCGGTGGTACTGCTACTGCTTCTGCAGATATTCAATTATTTGCAAATGGTGCTGCCGTCTTTAATGAACAAAGTAATAGTGTCGATTTCCGTGTTGAATCAAATGGTGATACTCATGCTCTCTTTGTTCAAGGTTCTGCAAACAATATTGGTATTGGTACTTCTGCTCCAGTTCAGAAATTGCAAGTAAGCTCTAATCAAGACACCACAATTAGAATTGAGACTTTAGACACATCCATAATTACAGATCAACTGCTTGGAAAAATTGAGTTTCAACAAAACGATGCTAACTCTTCAGGTGTTGCTGGTTCAATGAGATATGAAGCTGAAGCTGGCATTGGTGGAGCCGGTTCATTTGATACTCGATTTGTTATTGCCACAACTGTAGATAGTACATTGACTGACAGATTTTATATTAACTCAGACGGTAATGTAGGTATCGGTGAAAGTACTCCAGACGCGAAACTACAAGTCGCGGGTGATATTTTCCCAACTACAGATGATACCTACGACTTAGGCTCTTCAAGTTTAAGATGGCAAGACCTGTACTTGGGACCTGCCTCCTTACACATAGGTACTAACGGTAATGAAGGCATAATAGGCTACAACACTACTGGCAATTACTTAAGCTTTGATCCAGATGGAGATGCAGATGCTGATGTTTCTATTGTTGATGCAGGGTACTTAGGAATCGGCACTACTGCCCCGATTCATGCACTCGAGGTTAACAGAGCTGTTACCGGGAAAGCTTTAGTTCTACTTAAAGAAACTGGTGATCAAAATATTCTTACCGCAAGTAACTCTGCTGGCGTTACCAGGTTTGTTATGGCCAATACTGGCTATATGCATGCCGAGCGTTTTGCCGACATGAGTAATAGCGCATATTTTCTTGATCCTGCCGCATCGGGCACCTCTATGGCCGTGGTCGAAAATGTTGGTATTGGTACTACTACCCCAGGGGCAAGATTGGACGTCAGAAACTCAAGCACTGAAGATATCTTGAACTTGTTTGATGGTGCTACTGAAGTTTTGACAGTGCTTGACGGTGGAAATGTGGGTATAGGAACCACTACACCGGGATATATTGCAGATATTGTGGGCAGAAGTAGAATTAGAGGTGCAAGTAGTAACGGTGGTGGATTTTGGCTTACTACCTCTGCAGCACCAACTACAGACATCACATACTTTGGGAGAGGCTCAGATGCTGAAGCCTGGGCAGGTATCTACAACAATGGGGCTTGGAGGGTCTATATCCCAGATGCTAGTGGTAATGTAGGTATCGGTACAAGTATTCCAGCGCAATCGCTTGATACTGGTGGAGATTTACGTGTTGGGGGAAATGATATTACAGATTCTGGGAATACAACAAGAATCACCTTGGGTGCAAGTACTTATGTCACCAGTACAACTTTCAACCTTACTGGCACTACAAACTTTAATGCCACATCTTTAACTGCTATGGACACTGCAGCAACAATGAGTTGGTCAGGAGTAACAGCCTTAACTTTTGCAGCTGATAATGCAACAATTTATGGTTCAGATGTAGCAGACGGAGATATAACGATCCATGGTACAAGTAATGCAACCAGAACTACGAGTTATGTTAACCTACAACCAACTGCCGGTAATGTAGGTATTGGCACAACTGCCCCTGCATCAAAACTACACATTTACGGAGGCACTAGAGCAAGCTCGCCTCTTACAGAGGGTATACATATGGGTCTTGATGGCAGTTCTAATTATGGTATTGAAATTGCAAACAATGGTGGCATTCCTCTTATCGATTTTACTAACGATCTTGAAGGTACAGACTTTGATGCAAGAATAGGTCTCTATGGAGATGACATTTTAGCATTAATGGGAGCAAATGTCGGTATTGGTACAACTGCCCCTGCCGCCCAACTCAGTTTTGAAGGTACCGCAGGTAAAACAATTCAAGTGGATCCAAATACTAATGCTGCAGCAGGTGGAGCATTGATTGTAAGTTCCGGTGATTCAGGCTCTGGTACTAACTTAGCAGGTGGAGAAATGCGGGTAAGATCAGGATCATCTACTGGTAATAACAATTCATTTATATCCTTTTACACACCTGCAGCAGGAAACACTGGTACTGCTGTCAGAACTCCAATTGAAAGAGCTAGGATCACTTCAACGGGTATTGGTATTGGAACTACAACCCTGGTAAGAGCACTTACCGTTGCAGGCTCAGCAAGAATTACTACTTCAGTAGCCGTCACTGACACCTTGACTCTGTGTACTGACGCTAATGGAGATATTGAATTCAAGAGTGGTGCGTGTACAGTTTCCTCAATAAAATATAAACAAAACGTACAAAATCTTTCATATGGTCTAGATGCAATTAATGAAATGAACCCTGTTTTCTTTGAATATAAAGATATAGTAGGCAATGATTTAAGTGGCAGAACAAAGCGCAAAGTCGGTTTTATTGCTGAGGAAATGCAACTCGTTATTCCAGAAGTTATCATTTATCAAGATGGTGAAATTGACGGTATCGATTACGCCTTCCTAACCTCCGTTTTAGCCAAAGGTATTCAAGAGCTTGATGCAAAAGTTGAATCAATCTTTACAAATCTAGTCGCAAGCACCGCACATATTACTGATTTAACCGTTGAATCACTCAAAATTGGTGGTCAAACAATTGAAGAATATATTGCTAGTGTTGTTTCTAGTCAAAACAACAGCAACTCTAATGAATTACTCTCGCCTATCGAAGGAGAACTCACTGTTGATTCACTCATCACAAATAGTGTCACAGCCTCTGGATCATCAACTCTTGGATCACTACTCGTTTCAGACGATCTAAATACAAATACACTAACAGTCTCTGGTGACGCAACTGTTTCTGGCAGCTTGTTGGCAGGATTAATTGGGTCAGACATTCTTGTTACAAACACGGCTACGACTTCCAATCTTCTTGTAACAAAAGATGCCACTATTGCTGGTACATTAATTGCCAACCACATTGATACCACTTCTTCCAGAATTGCAGCCCTTGAAGCTGGTATTGCCCAACTTGAAACAGTCAGAGCTACAACTGCAGAGTTAGTCACTGCCACCGTTTCTGGCACACTCTACGCAGACAACATCTACAACTTTGAAAATAAAGTTGCAAGTACCTTACAGCAACCAGGTTTACTGGACGTGTTACTTGGGAACAACGAAAGTACTGCCTCTGCTTCATACTTACAAGATCTTTATAACACCGTTAACAAAACAGAGTTCAATGCAAGTGAATCTGCAGATCTGGACCTCACCTTGGCTGAACTCAACTTGACCAGTGATGACGTTGCACTCACTGGCTCAGCTCTTTTTGTTGAAAAATACTTCAAAGTTAACGGTGCTGGCTTTATCTCTGATTCACTCGCAATCGGAAACAAGTTATTTGTTGGTGAAACCATGCAAATTGCTGATGGCTTAGTACGATACACCACTGCAGACCCAACTAATCAAATCTTGAAAATTCAACCAGAAGGTCAAGGCTCCATTGAGTTATTAGCTGGTATTGTCACTATCGATGACTCGGGTAAAGTGACCGTAAATGGAGACTTGGAAGTCACAGGTAACGCAAAAATCGCTGGTACATTACTTACCAACATGCTTAAACCTGGAGATTTTGGTAACCCGTTACAAGTTCAGGTTGCTGGTGTCGATACCGCCTCAGGTGAAATAAAAAAATCAAGATTTGAGATCATCAATGAAGTCGGTATACCAGTTGCTACCTTCTCCGCTGAAGGCAATGCAGAATTTGCTGGATCTGTAAACATCTCTGGTGGAATTGGTATTGCAAATCAAGATTTGGGTTCTAATGAAAATAATGAGCTGAGTGCTGACAAGACTTCTGGAAAAGCGACAATAAAATCTGGCGCTTCTGAAGTAATTATCAAATCTGCACTAATAAAAAATGAGAGTTTAGTGTATGTCACCGCAGTTGGCAGCACTGGCAACCAAGTACTCTACGTAAAATCACAGGCAACAGACGATCCAAATACCCCAGACCAAGAAGGAAGGTTTGTCGTCGGATTTGATAACGCAACAACTACTGATGTTTCGTTTAACTGGTGGATTGTAAATTAAGTTGTACTAAAGAAACGGATTAACTACAGTTATTTCCCTATATTTACGCAAATGCTTTTCGTTGTCTGTTGCTATCTCAAAACAGTCGTTATTAATTGCTGTCGCTATTAAGTATGCATCGAAAATTTCATTTCCAGAAATGTTATATTCTCGCACTAAAGCCAGAGCTAAAGCATGTGTTTCTCTAGTTGGATATATAATTTTTGCAGCTAAACAGATCTCATCCAATGATGCTATTGCGTCTGTAATACCAAACGGATTAGAGAATTTAGTATGCGTTATCACTCGAAGAACTTCAAAAATATTTTGATGCGCAATCAATAATGTAGATTCCTTTACCTGGCTATTCAAAAAGGTTCGTGCAGCTAAACTTTTTGGTGAATCAGTAGTAAGTGAATAAATTAGAATGTTAGAATCAATCAGCATATATATCTTCTCGGGTAAGATTGTCAAGTTTTGCCCCTATATTCCTACCTCTAAAGATAATCTCTCTAGCTTTCTTTTGGCTTACATCGTTCAAATATGCCTCTAGTGCCCTAGTTACTAGAGTTTGAAACGAAATATCCAATTCCTGAGCCTGCTTTTTAGCAGCAATTTGCAATGGTTTTTGTAATCGAACAGTGGTTCTTGTTGTTTGCATGCCTCAGTATGACATAAATATGTCAGTATGTCAAGAAAATACATTACTCTGAAAAAAAAATGATATAATACCCGAAATGATAAAACGAAAAGACCAGGTACTCAGCCCCAGTCGAACGCTATTAGAAAGAATGACCCCTGAAGAAATTGAGGACCAATTTGGCCCTAATTTTCTTGCCGAAGTTACCATTAAAGCTCTAGAGCCCCATGACTCTGCTCGTACTCGAAGAAATATGGATCGAGAGGAAAAAGCCCTCAGGAGAAAAGAAAAACGACAGAAATATCGAAGGTAAAACTCGCAAGATCCGACACATTAATCTGAGCAAACGTAAAACATACCTTCAGTTTCAGCCCCAATCAAGGATCCACACCTATCAAAACTCGCCGCAGCCTCTGGATCAGAGAGATTCGTTAGCGTAACACCAATATAGTACGATTCACGATCAGCTGAAACCCAGTACTCTGTGTATTCTGGCACACTCTTCATGTACACAGTAGCACCATTATTCATTTCTGATCCCTCTGCACAAGCCGCTCCTCCACAAGCTTGGATACTACCCCCACTATTGGCCGGATAACCCTGAAAATCATTGTAATACAAACGCATCGCACTCTTCATTTGGTTGAGATCTGCTTTTTTCTTTGTGTCAGCGGCTCTCTCTCTAATGCCAACTAAGTTGACAAGCAAAACTGCGGTGAGCACTCCAATAATCGCCACAACAACTAACAATTCTATTAAGGTAAAACCTGATTTTTTGATTTTTAGCATATCACTTTCGTAAAACAATTTGATACTAATAAATAGCCCCCAAATCAATATTAGTGCTACTCCTACCATAGTTGCAGTCACCAGTCACACAGGCATTGCTACCAGAATCTGCCTCAGGATTACTATAAAATCCTGGATCACCATTTACATCTAAAGGAACATCTCTGTCTTGGTCGTTTTCAAGATGGGCATATATTTGAAAATATGTACCATCACTAGAAATATAGTAATATCTTCCGCCATTTGGATCCTCCGGAATTTGAACCATATAAGTCGTATCGTTGTCTGCATTTTGCCAAATTGTTCCTTGGGTACACGCCTCGGCAGCTGCAGCGCCACAACCCAACATAGTTCCGTCACCATCTGAAAGCGGGTAACTTCCAAAATCATTATAGTAAACCTCAAGTGCATCACTAATTGCGCGCAGATCTGTCTTCCTCCTACTATCTCTTGCTTTCATTTGAGATGAAGAAAAACTTCCTAGACCAATTACAGATAAAATACCTAAAATTACGATAACAACAAGAAGTTCAATCATGGTGAAGCCATGTTGTTTATTAGTTTTTCTTGTTTTTTGCATCACTGACATCCTTTCAAAAATTACGGTGCCGGACTATATCCACAAGCAGCATTACACTCAGCTGAGTCAAAATAAAACTCTACACAAATACCTTGTCCTTGCGTCCATGCGTTACACGGATCGCCCTGGAACGCACAACACCACCCTTGAGTTCCTGGAGGAATATTCCCTTCAGTAACATATACTGGCACCCCTTCCGAAACTCCATAGTTATACTCTAAAGCATCTAAACCAAGTTCTTCTCCAAAGAAGGCATATGCTCCGCAACCACTAGCAGTGTGGCATCCAAGCTGCATAATTACCGGATCTACATCAACCTCAAGATTTGAAAAAACGCGATAGTAATGTGGACACCCATTGTCTTCTGGAGCATATAAATACTTGGTTTTTGTTTGAGGATCACACGGAATACTTGCCAAATATGGAGATAAATCTGAACTTCCACAGTTATCCAAAATTTCTGGAGGAGGATAGCAGTCTTTGTCACTATAGTAGTTTTCAAAAGCAATTTTTATCTTTTGCAAATCACTTTTTCTTCTTCCGTCTCTGCCCTTGCTGATCTGATCAGGCAACAAAGTAAGAGCAATGATTACTAAAATCCCAATGACAGCAATCACAATTAACACTTCAATCATTGATAAACCAGACTGTAGCCATCGTCTTTTCATACTCTCTATTTATACTACACTACTATATGCAAAATCTAGTTCCTCTTTGCAAGAATTGGTTAAAATCCTATAATAAATATCCGCAAAAACTGCAAAAATTCTACACAAATACTGCCCTTTACAAGAAAGCCATAACTTGATTAAATGGAATGTAAGATAAGTCATAAATAGTTAAGAACAGGAATGATATGGATACACAATCTTTATTCAAAAAAGTATCGCTTTTTTCTGTACTGGCAATTGGAGTTTTGTCTACCCTCTTGCTCGTCCCAGTCACAGATAGCTTCATTGAACATTCAAAGCTTTATACTCTCTTGTTTGGAGCTTTGGTTGTATTATTTTTATTTATCGTCAAAACTTTTAAGGAAAGAGCTGTCAGAGTTTCTGTAAGTCCTGTCTCAGGGGCTTTGCTGCTTTTTGCTTTAGCCACTGTTGCAGCAACTTTTTTCACATCCGACTATCCTGTTGAAGGCTTGCTTGGACTTGGTGGTCTTTTTCTTTCAACTTCAGTTATCGCTTTGCTCGGTGGAAGTATCATGCCAAAAGATGTTGCTTCAAAATTCTTATGTACCTTAACTGGCACTTCCGTGGCGCTAACCGTTTTGAGCATTTTACAGATGTTGGGATTTGGCCCCGCACAACTTATTAACAGAACAATGGGTTTTGAACTACCAAGTTCATTGAATTTCAACCTTGCTGGGTCACCATTTATCGCATTACAAGTAGTTGGTCTAACCCTTGTAGCAGTGCTGGCACACGTTGTGTCCACAAAAAAGCTGAGTAAATTCTATGCTGTTACTTTACCAGTTCTTGTCATTGGGACAGGTCTATTTGCCTGGAGCTTACTCCCAGGAAAAGAGACTACTCTTGTACTTCCTTCGTTTTCGGCAAGTTGGTCAGTTATGCTTGACACAATTAGAGCTCCAAAATCTGCATTAATTGGTGCTGGAGTTAGTGCCTACAGAAATGCATACCAAATTTTTAAACCGATTTGGATCAATGGCACCCAAAACTGGGCTGTATCATTTACTCAAGCAACAATGATGCCATTAACAATCGTTACAACTATGGGTATCATTGGGCTTCTTACTTGGATCTTTGTTGTGGTCAAATTCTTCCGCTATCACAAGACGACTTCAGCAAGTAGTAAAGCATTAGGTGTATTCATTGGAGCGTCATTTCTTCTTAATTTGCTTCTTCCATTCAATACTGTGGTCTTAACTCTTCAAGCAATTGCAATTGCCTGCTTGATTGCTAATGAAAGTCACAGGCTTCCATTACTACAAATGCAAACCTTGCGATTTAAAATGCTTAACAAGCCAGAGACATTGAACTTGAATAAAAAACCAATGAATATTCCTTTATACATTGGAACAGGAATCAGTTTAGTTGTTATTTTGGCTATGGGATACTTGGTAACTAGATCTGCTCAAGCGTTTGCTGTCATGTTCCAATCATCACAAGCTATGGCAAACAATGACGTAGTAAAAGCATATGAACTGCAACAGAAAGCGGTACAGCTGAACCCATACTATGATGTCTTCAGAAGAAGGTACTCTGCTACAAGTGCACTAATCGCGATTGCTCTTTCTAACAAAGCAGAGATTACTGAGGCCGAAAAACAACAGGTCTCTGCCCTCTTGCAGCAAAGTGTTTCTGAAGCAAGAGCAGCCACAACCCTTGACGCCGCTGAGTCACAAAACTGGTCCAACCTTGCTCAGATATATAACAACTTAATTGGAGTCAGTGAAGATGCGGTTAACTGGACAGTGCAATCATACGTTTCTGCAATTGAAACAAATCCAACTGATCCTTTGTTAAGACTAGACCTTGCTGCTGTCTTTGTTGGACAAAAAGCATATCAACAAGCACTGAGTATTTATGACCAGGCAGTCAACTTGAAGGCAGATCTTGCAATCTCCCACTACAGAAGAGGTGAAATGCTTGAGTTAGTAGAAACACCAGATGCATACAGAGAAGCTAGACTCTCGTATCAAAGAGCGTTGGCTCTATTGCCAGCAAATAGCGAGGACTATGTAGCTGTTACAACTAAGATAGAAGATCTTGAGAAGTTCATGGAAGAAAATGATATCAGTCTTGAACCTGAAACAGAAGAATCTGCTCAAACAGGATCTCAAGCTGGTGAAGAAGCTACAGAACTCTCTGCTCCTTCTATCACAGAACAAAACTTAAACAATTCTGATACGGTGACCCCAGATGCAGAACCTGTTGAAGTTGATAATCTTTCTGATGAACAAGTAACAACTCCAGAGCAAACCACTCCGTAATATCATCAGAAAAAATAAATGAAAATGAAAGACCCGTCGTAAGACGGGTTTTTTCTTTCGGGCCCTCTATTTTCGTAAGAAAATGGAGCTGGCACGAAATATGCACAGCGCTTTCGGAGCCGATCTTTTTTTGTTAGAAAAAAGTCGCAGCTACGAAATATGCACAGCGCTTATACCAGCTTACGCAACTCTTTTTTTATTTCTGGCAAGCCAATTTGGGTTGCACCAGAGAAAAAATGAATTGTAATATCTTCTTTAGAAAATTTTTGTGCAATTGTCTGCATCAACTCTTTAGAGTACAGATCAGATTTGTTAACAGTTACAATATATTTTTTATCCTGTAACTGCGTCCCGTACACAGTAAGCTCTGTTTTAAGTTTGGTAAATTGATCAAATAATAACTCTGCCTTTTCCTTGTCACTTAAAGTAGCGTCAAACACTTGATTCTCTTCTAATGCTAAAACAAACATAAGTACTGAACAGTTCTCAATATGTCTCAAAAAATCATGACCCAAACCCTTACCTTCACTCGCACCCTCTATTAAACCAGGGATATCAGCAACAACTAACTCTCGAACACCGTCTGTTCCAGCATCATCATAATAAATGACTCCCAAATTTGGTTCTAGGGTGGTAAATGGGTAATTAGCAATCTTTGGCCTTGCCTTAGTGACAACAGATAAAAAAGTACTTTTTCCGGCGTTAGGAAAGCCCACAAGACCTACATCAGCAAGAAGTTTTAGTTCTAAAATAATTGCTCGCTTCTCACCTTCAGAACCATATTCTGCTTCTAACGGTACTTGGTTAACTGAGGATTTAAAACGATCATTTCCTCTTCCACCAAAACCACCTTGGCAAATAACAACTTCTTGGCCATCTTGCGTAATTTCAGCGACGATGACTGGTTCGACTCCCTTAATTGCAGTTAGGATTTCGTTGACATCTGGTTCTACAGATATGTCTGTACCAACCACTTGTATGTATTGATACCGTTGCTGTGGAACAGGTGCGCCTTCTTTTTCTATGTAGTATTTTTCAGGATGAACTGCTTCTCTTTTGAGTAGCGTATCAATACCAACAAAATTTCTGCGTTTCTTAGCAATGTCATTTTCAGCGACCACACCGATGCTTGTTCCCACTGGAACCTCAATAACCAAAGACTCACCTTTTGGACCGATCTTTTTTTGCTTTTCTCCAGGAAAACCGTCTTGAGCTTCATAGAGCACTTTTCCTGCAAAGTGCTTGAGTGTAGCTAAATTTCGGTTGCCACGAATAATAACGTGTCCGCCATTCCCTCCGTCGCCACCATTAGGACCACCTTTTGTAGTCTTTTTATCACGCAGAAATGAAATACGACCACGGCCACCATCTCCAGCAACTAGTATTAACTTAACTAAATCAATCATAAATATAGGATATATTATAACACTTAAATCTGGAATTATCGCAGGAAATTGCCTGGATCAAGCAGCACACCACCTTGGCGGATTTCAAAATGCAAGTGAACACCAGTAGAACGACCAGTACTCCCCATTTGACCAATCACGTCACCCCTATTTACCCTTTGGCCAACTTGCACTTGTAGAACACTCATATGCGCATAGAGCGTGACATACCCATTGCCGTGATCAATAACAACCTTATTTCCGTAGCCAGATGGATCCCAGCCAGATGCCACAACAGTACCTGCATCTGCTGCTAGAATTGGACCACCACCACTGTTGGCAATATCCCATGCCTTGTGATAGAACCTATACCCCTGAGTAATTCTTCCTGCGGCAGGCCACACAAATGCCCCTGAAGCTGTAACAGCACCAGCATCTGGAGTTGTATACACCACTCTAGTAACTGGCATAGTTGTAACTGTCGTCTTAACACCGTCAGGTACCATGATATATTGGCCAGTTGCCAACTCAAAAGTCTCATCATTTAGAAATTCATTAAACGGATAGTCAACAATCACCTGAACTTGAGCTTCATCAAGTTTGTACTTTTTACCTATGGTATAAATGGTTTCACCACGGGTCACTTTGTGACGCACACCATCAATTGGAAGAATTCTAAGCTCATCTCCAGGTTTGATTTTGCTTGTTGGTGTCAGGTTATTTTCCCAAAGAATTGTGTCCTGCTGCAAACCATACAGTGAAGCAATGCTTGAAATAGTTTCGCCTTCACCTACAACGTGCACGATAATTTCACCACCTCTGAATTGACGAACCTCTTCAGCTTGCTTAGTGAGAAAATCAGAACCATACACAGTAGAACTCAACACATTGCTCGCAGCCTGCTGCTGCTCGCCATTTGAAGTAAAAATAACCGGCCCAATAGTAATAGCAAAGAAAATCAACCCAATAGTTCCAAAATGTAAAAACGGGCGGACATATTTTCCCCGTTTTCTATAGAGCATATCAACTAGAAAATCTTTGAAAACTTCAAACCGAGAAAACCACTTATATACTCTGCTCCTGAGATACCGCTTCAGAAATAAAAGATATTCTGAGATATCTTTCATAAACTGTGGTGCTCGTAGACGCAATGTAATTTTTACCATGAATACCTGGTTAAGCCATTGACGTTAGTATACTCAACTCTTACCCATTCTTCAATGAAGCTAAAAATTCTTTATTACTCTTAGTTTTCTTGAGGTTATCAATCATTGTCTGACTTCTTTGCTCTTTGTCTAGCATATCAAGCATTCTGTGAAGTGTCGTAATTGAAAGGTAATCAACACTTCCAATTAACAAGTCATCTCTTCTTGTACCAGATCTTTGAACATCAATACTTGGGAAAATTCTTCTCTCTGCCAATCGTCTGTCTAAGTGAACCTCTTGGTTACCGGTTCCTTTGAATTCTTCATAAACAAGATCATCCATTCTCGAACCAGTTTCAACTAATGCTGTCCCAACAATTGTTAAACTTCCTGGAATCTCGAAATTTCTGGCCGCACCAAAAAACTTCTTTGGAGGGAACAGAGCTGCTGGGTCAAAACCACCAGAGAGTGTCCTTCCAGAAGTTGGTATGGCTAAGTTATATGCGCGAGCCAAACGGGTGATAGAGTCAAGTAAAATCAAAACATCTTTACCTTCTTCTACCAAGCGCTTTGCTCTTTCAAGAGCAAGCTCTGCCACACGGCACTGATCTTTTGCAGACTCATCAAAGTTACTAGCAGCAACCTCACCCTTGCCCTTGGTAATTTTTTCAATGTGCCTTCTGATATCTGTAACTTCTTCTGGACGCTCACCTACTAAAACCGCCATGATGTGAATTTCTGGGTGGTTAACAGCAACACCAGAAGCAATGTTCTTCATCAAGGTTGTTTTACCAGCTTTTGGAGGAGAAACGATTAAACTTCTTTGACCTTTCCCAATCGGAGCAATCATATCAATGATTCTCAAATCTAAAGGCTCTGCTCCCATTTCAAGTTTAATTTGGGAATCAGGATACACTGGAGTGAGCTTCTGAAATTGGACTCTTGGAGTTCTTTTAAACTCTTCTACTGGTTTTCCGTTAACTGTATCAACTTTAACCATTCCCCAAAAGCGCTCGTTGTCTTTTGGTTCTCGAGCCGGACCAGTAATCATGTCACCAGATTGGAGTCTTAACCTCTTAATTTGGGAAGTCGCAATATATGCGTCCATTTCATCTTCACCACTGAGTGATCTTCGTATAACCCCATGTCCATCTCTTGAGGTATCTAAATACCCTACAATGACTTTGGCATTAGGATCATACGTTTCGGTTACTTCTCTAGGTTCTATACTTTCTTTAATTTCGGAAACTGGCTCACTCTTCTTAAGAGGAACAACTGGTATCCGTTTAGTTGGCTTTGCAACTGTTTCAGGGGCTTTGTCAGTCATAACTGCAACCTGGTCCTTTACGGTACTTTCTACTGTTTTATTGGCTTGATCGCCAGAATTTGTATCATTCATAATGAAAAATGTAATCTTTTAGTCAAAATCACCTTACGAGTGCGAAATGAAAATATATTCAGAACAATAGCTTTGATTATTTCAGATGATTATTGAAAAGTCAAACCTGTGGCTGAGTGGAAGCTCGGTTGCCTGCCCAACTACCGAACCTCCACACAACCACCCTTGATTGATATATTTTTATATCATTTAAACCACAAAGATAGAATTTACAAAGTAAACCCTACTTGATATTCTCTCTTGCACACGGTGTTTTAAAAAAGTTTTTACTAGCTTTCCGTGCAAGATAAAAAAGCATTGTTACTCGTGGTCTGTCCAGCGATAATAATGCTTTTTTAATTTTTACACCCACTATTTTCTCTAGAAAATGGCGCTGGTGTAATTATGCTGCGTATTTGTGTTTTAAATTGCTTTCACCAGTTACTCTTTTGCTTTTAAGGCTCTTTGAGCCTGTCCTTCTGTCCCGTTGCACCTAAAAAGCAGGAATTTTGATGATTACCAGGAGTATAACTAATTTCACTCATTTAGTCAACCTATAATTTATATCTTGTCATATTAATCAGATCTTATAATTATAATTGTGTTCAATTTATAGATGAGTCTAAACAAGTTATCAACATCAATTAAACGCACCACTATATTGTGAAAAAACATGTCTTATCCTGGTGTTTAGTTCTTCCCTGCTATGCCAGGGACACTAGATGACCCTTTTCTCTAGAAATGCTATACTTGTTTTGCATATGTCAGCACCACACACTATCCTCGAGTTACGCACCAGCAGAGACTCACAACACACCCCAGAATCGGCAGTTCAACTCTTTTCTTCACTCCCCAGCCTCAAAAACATGTGGTTCTGGAGAATCCTGGGTAAAAACGAATCAATCTCTTTTGAGATAATAGTTGAAAATCAAACCATATTTTTTCAAGCATATGTACCAGTTCGATTGATTACTTATATTAAAAGCATATTAGTTTCTAGTTATCCCGAGATTGTTATAAAAGAAATTCAACATGATTCTTTGGATTACTACATCAACCCAAAACCAACCCATGACACCAACGAAGAATATTTTTTTGAAATGGGCAGCTTAGCACTACGAAATGCGGAGCATCTTTCAATTAAAACCTACAAAGCATTCCACGAAGTAGATACCCTCGCCCCCATTTTATCTACTCTTTCTAAACTTGAAGAACACGATAAGGTCGTATTGCAATACATTGTCAGTAAATCACCTAAAAGCATTCTTTCTTCTGTTGTGAGCTCTACCACGACAGAATCTACTGAAAAACCGTCCACAAAAGAAAAAGACCTTGCACTGAGAGTTTCTATTCGTATGGCACTAGGCTCAACCGATAAGCAAAGAAGTAAAAACCTACTTGAAAATCTTGCTAGCGCCTATGAAACACTCAATGACCACCAGGGTAATTCACTTCGACTCAAAAAAACCTATCTCTTCAAAGGTAGGTTCCTAAAACACATGAAAGCTCGAGACTATAAAGCTGTGGTCAGTTTTCACTTATCTCTTGAAGAAATGGCTACCCTCATGCACATGCCAAGTGAAAAACTCTCAACGATTCCTAATATTGCTTGGGGAAAGAATCTGCTTGGAGAACCCCCTGAAGACCTGCCTGTGGTTACCAAGGACATGGATCCAGAGGTAAAACGAGATATCAATGTCTTTGCAAAGACTGAGTTTAAGAATAAAGAAGTAATCTATGGACTCAAACGCTCCGATCGCAGGCGCCATATGTATGTCATTGGAAAAACTGGTACAGGTAAATCCACTCTGCTGGCTAACATGGCTATAAACGACCTCAAGAATGATGAAGGTATGTGTGTCATCGATCCTCATGGTGACCTAGTTGAAACCCTTTTAAACTACATTCCAAAACGTAGGATCAATGATGTTATTTACTTTGACCCAAGTGATACTGAACGAACTGTCAAACTAAACCTGTTTGAAGGTGAAAATGTCGTTCATAGAGAACTAATTGCCTCTGGTATTGTTTCAGTCTTCAAAAAACTCTATGCCTACTCTTGGGGACCTAGACTTGAGTATATTTTACGGAATTCCTTACTCACTTTACTTAAAACTGATCAAGCTCGGCTTTCTGATGTACTCGATCTGCTCGTTAATCAGAAATTTAGAGATGGCATTGTTGAGAAACTTGATGACCCGATTTTAAAATCATTTTGGGTCGATGAATACGATAAAATGCTGCCAAAGCAAAGGACAGAATCTATTGCTTCTATCTTGAATAAAGTTGGTCAGTTTGTTTCTTCTCCTCTGGTCAGAAACATCGTTAACGCCCGTAAAAGCTCATTTAGTATTGAAGACGCAATGAGTGAGGGCAAAATTCTGTTGGTTAACCTATCCCAAGGTAAGTTGGGAGAAGATAATGCTACTCTGCTTGGTTCAATGTTAATTACAAAAATCCAACTAGCAGCTATGGGAAGAGTCAATCTCCCAGAGGAAGAACGCAAAGATTTTTATCTGTATGTCGACGAGTTTCAGAATTTTGCCACCGACTCATTCACTAAAATCTTGTCAGAAGCTAGAAAATATCGCCTAGACCTTATCCTTGCAAACCAATATATTGCACAAATTCCAGAGGAAGTGCAGAAAGCTATCTTTGGTAACTGTGGAAGCATGGTCAGTTTTGTGATGGGAGCAGATGACGCTTCAGTTTTTACAAAAGAGTTTGGCAGCAGATATTCTCAAGAAGACCTTGTTTCGTTGAGTAGATACCAAATCATTAACAAACTCTCTATAGATAATATTGTCTCCAAACCGTTCCCTGCCCTGACGCTACCGCTTGCTACGTCAAGCAATCTTGGTAAAGATAAGGTCGTGCAAGTCAGTCGAGAGCGATATGCTAAGTAGTCTTTGATTTAAGTAACTGTAAGTCTGAAAGCACTTGTCTTACTGATTTGTGAGTCTTTTTGCTGATTATATTCGTAAAACCTAAGCGTTTTGCTTCTTTAATTCTTCTGTCGAGTAAATTGACTGATCTGATTTCACCTAAAAGGCCTATCTCACCGATAAAAACAGTTTTCTCTTTTATTGGCTTATTATTTAAAGAACTGGCCATCGCTACCGCCAACCCCAAGTCTATGCTTGGTTCTTTGACTTCAAACCCACCTGCTACCGATGCAAAGATATCTGTTGATCCAAGCGGTAAATAGCAGTGCTTTTGCAGGACTGCTGAAAGAACTTGAATTCTGGGTAAATTTATTCCTCGACCTACTCTTCGCGGCATTGCCAGCTGAGATTCAACCACTAAGGCTTGAATTTCAACCAGCAACGGCCGAGTCCCTTCCATCACACATGCTGTGATGCTGCCTGGTACTTGAGTATCTGCATATTCTAAAAACAATTCAGAAGGATTTGACACTGATTCAAAGCCATATTCTCTCATTCGAAAAACCCCAACTTCATCCGTAGCTCCAAACCGATTTTTTATCGCCCGCAATATCCTTAAATCTCCTGTTCTATCGCCACTTAGTTCAAGAACTGAGTCAACAATATGTTCTAGTACTTTTGGCCCAGAAATCACTCCTTCTTTGGTCACATGCCCAACTAAAAACAATGGAATATGTAATGCTTTAGCAGTTGTAGTTAATCGCTCTGCACACTCACGAACTTGCCCCACACTCCCAGCCGCCCCACTCAGGTCAGTTGTTGTAACCGTTTGAATACTATCTACAACTACACACCTGGGTTTCAATTTTTGCATTGCAGCTGTGATAGCATCTACATCTGCAGTTGTCACAAATATTAAGTTATCTTTGACAGTAGTGACATTCTCATGGAATTGTTTGGCAATTCTTTCAATTCTAAGCGCCACCTGAGCAGGATTTTCCTCTCCACAGACGTACATAAATTTGTGTTCAGATTTACTACTACCGGTCTTGCTTGGCTGTAACATACCAACTACCATTTGTGTCAGCAGGGTTGACTTTCCAATACCGGGTTCACCACCAATTAACATCACGCTTCCCAAAACCATTCCAAAGTTTGAATCTTCACCACCTAAAACCCTGTCGAACTCATCGATATTTGTTGAAAGTCTTGATTTTGAAGCACTCAGCGTCTCCACTTGAGAAAAAGTAACGGTAAAATCTTCTATTTTTTGAGCTTTGGCAGATTTTTTGTTCGCTATAGTTTCAATTGGCAGCTCCTCAACCATTGCATTCCATGTGTGGCACTCATAACACTGACCAACCCACTTAGCGGTTGTCCAACCACAATTTTGACACACAAAAACAGTATCACCTTTTGCCATACACTCTCCTTACAAACCAATTAAACCACACAACTCTGACAAAAACTGTAGGAATACCTACTAATATGAGGAGCCACTTGATATTTCGGTTACAAACAGCGTGTTTCCACTGTACTGACCAGATACAGTAACCGTTTGACCGACATACTCATCAAAAGCAACAGCATATGTTTCCACATCATGAATGGTTCCCGCGGCATCTGTTACGAAAAACAATTCACCATTTTTTGAAAGTGTTCCAGTTACAGTGATAACTGCATTTTTTTGTTCATACTCTTCATTAAGCATTGTGTCATTCGCGTTTTTTGCATGGGAGCAAGCAGAAAAAAGTCCTGCTGAAACAGTAATAACTAACAGAGAAAATAAAATCTTTTTATGCATACGATAATCGTATCATTTTTGCAGTAGCTTTGTGGTAGAAATTTTTGGATTGTATTCATGCACCACAACAACCTCTCCTCCAAACTGCTCTAAAATTGCTTGCTTTTTATCTAGGTGCTTTGTATGCGATGAAACTGCTAAATAATCCGGTCGAATTTTTTGAATTAGTGTACTGTGATCTTCTGGTTTACTAAACTGCTCTGGCAAAATAAAAACCTCGTCAGCGATAGCTAATGCCTCTACATTTTTCTTTCTGAGTTGCTCAGTATTAACCGGCCTACCCTCACCTTTTATTTGTCGAACTCGAACGTCAGACTCAATTCCAACAACTAGATACTCACCCAAACTTTTTGCCTTCTTTAAAAAATTACGGTGTTCTTCATGTAAAACATCAAAAACTCCTGTTACTAATACTTTTTTGCCTTGTTGCATATTCTCTATAGTAGCCTTAGTATCGTTTTTTTCCAATTCTTAAATACTTCTGATTTCGTATCACGAGGGTGAAAAAAAGCGTGACTTTTACTAACTTTTTCTCTGGTCATATGTGATTTCATATACTGAAATTGAAAATAGTAAGCGGTCTGATTACAAACATCTAACATCTGAGAAATAACGGGAAGATCAAAAACAGTCGTAGATTTTTGTTCTATGACATCACAAAATTTTCTAGCTCTTGGAACAATTTTTTTAGTCCAGTCATTGAGTCGTCTAAATCTGTTTGCCACTCCTCCTCTACTTAATACCCAGGTTGCCTGAATGACTTCATATGCTTCATACACTGATCGAGCACCAACTGGTAACTGCAAATCACTTTCTTCAATCCATAAGTTAAAACACCAACTATTTTTTTCTTCTTTTGCAAATGATCGCCGCTTTCCTCTCAAGCTTGCATACAAAACGACCAACAGTCGGGCAAGCCACAATCTATTTTTTGGCGTTACTATCATAAAATCAATGTCATCGTCTTTTATCGTATTGTGCACCGCAAGTGAGCCAGTTACTGCAACTCCTGTAATAAATGGGATACTGCGGATAACTGAAATAAAATCTAAAACTTCACTCCATTTTTTGCTCGCATATTCAGCTCTTTCTACTCGAGTATCAACTAATTTTTTTATATCACTGCCACTCAAACCAGATATGACAAAGTAACCTGAATCGTATGAAATTAACTGCTTATCTACTAAAAAAGTAAGTGCAGCTACAAACTCATCAACAGTTACAGAAATTTTTGTAAGTAATCGGGTAAATAGTTCTGACGCTTTTAAAGGAAACTGAAACTGCTCACTATACGCAAGCGTCAACAAAATCCTACGGGCTACAAATAATTGCATGCACTCCATTTATAGGGCAGATTTATTTTGTACTAACACTGTATTGTTTTAAAACTTGGGCAACTCCAGCACTCAAAGTCTCTTGAATTTCTTCAATATCACCGCTCTTGAGTAATGCATCTATAGCTGCTTTGTAATACGTAATCATTTGATCATTAATACCATTGTCATGTGTGAAAGAGTTCAGGTAACCACTTTTTGCGATTGGAGCATCTTCCAAGATTGGTCCGATAATTTTATCTTCAGAAAGTTCTTCAGCCATATCAACTTTAGGATAGATTTCACCAAACGCACGAACCTTACTCGCATCTGAGAAAAATTTCTTAAGGACATCAGTTCTATTAATATATGCCAAGAACTTTGCGGCATCTGTCTTCTTTTTACTTGCAGATGAAATTCCTTCTGCCCAATAACTCGCCCATGCAATTTTTGTATCATCAGAAAGTTGCGGCATTGGGGCTGTTGCAAACTTTAAGTTTGGATTTAACGCTTTTATTTCATGAGCCCTCCAGGAAGGAGCAAACATCATCGCTACATCACCTCGAGCAAATGCAACCGTAGAACTTGGCAGTGTTTCATCCCAAACTTTATCCTCTAACTGAAAGTTTGTATAGAATAACAATGCATCTCTAGTTTCAACTGAGTCTGCCTCTGATAGATTACCATCGTTCTGCAAAATAAGTGTAGCTAAAATATCAGAAAAATGTTCTACATTTGTAGCATTTCCAATTGCTAGACCACCTCGTTGAATTTTATTTGCAGAAAGAACTGTTATTTTTTTTGCTACTCTTCTCAGTTCTGGCCAAGTTTTTGGCGGTGTCTCCCCAGCAGTAGCTAAAATATCTTCGTTATAATATAGTACCAGTCCATCGTACATCAGTGGCAAACCAACATATTGGCCAGCATTTACCAATTGTTCTGTAACTATTGGATAGTAATTTTCTCTAAATTCAGCTGCAGTTGCAACACTTGCCGGTATTGGATCTAGCTGCGTTTTTAACATTGGACCCCAAGAAGCATGAAATCTGAATAAATCTGGACCAGAGCCACTTTGAATAGCAGTTTGCAGTCGTTCTCGATAGTCTATCGGAGATTGCTTAACATAATTCACTTCAATTCCTGGATTTTCGCTTTCAAATGAGGTGATCACTTGCTCCATAACCTCTGTTGGTTCCCATAATCCCCAATATTCTAAGGTTACCCTTTGGGCAGGAACTTCTGTTCTTTGGGATCCACCTGTTGTTGGAGCCGTCGGCGTTGTCCCTTGGTTATCAGAAACCGAAGTAGATGAACCCCCTAGAAATCTGGATAAAGCAAAAACGATTACTACTAATAAAATAATTCCACCAGCGATAAAGGGAAGAAACCTCATAATTGGGCTTTTGGTTTCGGCGAACTTGGGAGCGTTACCGGCAGGTGCGTTTTTTGAACCACCAATACTGGGTGATTCTTGTTTGATTGCTGTTTGCGTTGTTGTAGTTGTGGTAGCAGCAGCACCAGTTGCCGCAATTCCTGCAGGTGTTATTCCACGAGGTGGTGTCATTCCTGGGGCTGACTTACCCATACCTACAGGAGTTGCTTCACCACGAATTGCTTGCGGAATCGGTTGCCCCAAAACTGTTTTTTGAGGCATTGGCGTTGCTGGTTGCACTACAGGGGCACTTTTTCCATCAGGAATTTTGTTACTGCTCATTGAAGAGAGTGCACTCAAAGAAGTTGGAGGTAATGTGGGTTTTAAAGTTGAAGGAGGAGGAGTAGTTGGTATATCTTTTGGTTCGGTTTGATTTCCCGCTGATGGTGCAACTGCTGGTTTAGGAGGTGTTGGAGACGGCATAGTTGGGGCTGGCGTTGGAGATTGAGATGCGGGTGCACCTGGAGTAGCCGCCTTTTGTTGCAACGGCACTTTTTGGTCAAAAACCACAGTTTGCTGCTTATCATCAGTATTTGTTGGTGGCGTTGGCTTTGGCAGTGGCGAATTCATAGTTTTTTTGACAAAATACTCTGTACAAATGATAACACAAATCAAAACGCAAGTAACCACTCAGCAATTCATCTTTTTGTGTTCAGTTGCTGGGATCAGTTTTTTGGTTACCGGGATCTTTTTGCTCGGAAATTCATATCGCAATAGAATATTTGCAAATACCTATATAAATAGTATAGACGTTTCTGGGCTTGAGCTGTCAGAAGGTATCGCTGTTCTGGAAAGCCACAGGCAAGAACTTGATTCGCATGAATTTGTATTGAGCGTTGATAATATTTCTTTAGCAAGTAGTTCTGCACAGCTTGGCTATACGACTGATTTTACTCAAGCTATAGATGAAGTCTACACTGATCAGCATAAAAATAATCCAATTATTACTGCATTTTCTGCTCTCACTGCATATATCCAAAAAAACGAATATGTTGCTCCCAAAAAATATGACGAAACGAAACTTGCGGAATTTTTAGCACAATTTAATCAAAAAGTTGAACTCGTTGGAAAAAACCCAAGTGTTGAACAAAAAGTCAGTGGTTCTGAAAAATCAATTATTGTATTTCCAGGAAAACCCGGCCGAACACTCAATTCACAACAAACCTCACAAAAAATTCTAGATGCGATTCAAGAAAATAAACATGCAGTCACTGCTGAAATTGCTTCAACCAGTAGCGTACTGTCTCAAGAAGCAATTGACGCAACAATAGCAAGAGCAAGAATATTCGTAGGAAAAAAGGTCACACTAGCGGCTGAAGACAAAAAATTCTATTTATCCGACCAAGATTTTGTTTCGTTTTTGAATCCTCTGGGAAATTATTTTGATGAAGTAATAAAAGAGTTTGTGGCTGAAATTTCTGAAGAGGTGAATCGCCCTGCTCAAAATGCAGTCTTTAAATATGACTCAAACACATTACGAGTAGATGAATTTACCCCACACAAAGACGGGCTTGAGCTTGATCAAAATGCCAGTGTAACACAAATCATGGATTGGGTTGAAAACATAGAAACTGAGACAAGCATAAAAGGAATTACCTCATCGGGTACTCAGTTTACTGATACACCCCAAATGCTTGAGGTTCCACTCAACCGTACACAGCCAGAAATCACCCTTGCCCAAACAAATGATCTAGGCATCAATGAACGTATTGGGTTTGGAGAAAGTTACTACTATCACTCAATTCCAAATCGCATACACAATGTAGGAATTACTGCTAAAAAAATGAACATGACAATTGTGCCTCCTGGAAAAGAGTTTTCATTTAATAAAATTTTAGGAGATGTTTCTGCTGCTACTGGATATAGACCAGCGTATGTGATTTCTGGTGGGAAAACCGTGCTTGGTGATGGTGGTGGGGTTTGCCAAGTGAGTAGTACTACTTTTAGAGCAGCTCTAGATGCTGGACTAGATATAACCAAACGGTTACAACATGCGTACCGAGTTTCATATTATGAACTCAATTCTGACCCTGGCTTTGATGCGACAGTCTATTCTGGAGATATCGATTTTAGATTTATAAATGACACCCCAAATCACATTATTTTGGTATACAACAATGATTCAGATGAGCTGTATATGAATGTAGAAATTTATGGAACTGATGATGGGCGCGTCGCGGAAATTCATGACTATAAAAAATGGGGAGCTACTGGGCCACTGCCAACAGAGTATTATCCAACCACTGAACTACCAACTGGGGTCAAAAAACAAATTGATTGGGCGGTTGGGGGAATTAAAACTGAGTTTACCCACACGGTAAAAGATAAAAACGGAAATATTATCCACAACGACACATATTATTCTAATTACAGACCGTGGTCTGCGAAATATATGGTGGGAATATAGATTCATGCCGCAGGCGGGTTACGCCTGCGGCATGTGAATCCTAGTTATTATGTATCGCCCTCTCGGGCGAATTGTTAAGGGCTCCCTAGTGGGAGCGTTTTGTTTAATTCATAGATACTTACCAAATGTAGAGCATAAGCCATAACGCCCCAAAACAGTTCGCAACCACAGCGACGTCGAACATCGCCGTGTTAATTGTATTTTGGATGCCGTTGATGTTTTTGAACACATCCGTTTTTAGGCCAGCAAACATGAAGCCAACGATGCCGATGAACGTGAGAATGATCGCTGACGTGTAACTGATCACCTGCACATGGCTCACAACAAACGGGTCTGTCGCTGTGGAAAGCTTGCCCAGAATCACGAAAAACAGGACTGCCTGAACAACAATCCCAACTGCCCCAATCAGAATCGTCTTACCCGTATTTTCCTGGCGGATCATCTCCATTAATTGAACTGCTCCACCTATGGCCCAGGCTTGCAGGGCAACCGGTGGTGGCTGGAACGCCGCAAAAGCTGTAATGTTCGTGACGAATAGGATGTTCCCAGCTAGAAACATCCCAACAGAAACGACAGTGAAGTCGCGGTTGCCCAGCCAGGCAACCACAAAGAGCGCCCCAGCCATCAGGATAGTTAAGAGCAGGTCCATTTCTATTTGCTTCCCGGCCAAAGTCACAGTACCATCTGTCAGGAGTACCATGACAAGGTATGCCGCCAATATTGCCAGAGAAACGTAGAAATCCTCTACTTCGAAGTCGGCCGCACGATCAAACATTATTAAAACCAGGCCGCCCAAACTCAGGAGAATCATCGCCACCAACCTCCCTTCTTTTAAAAGGGCAAGTAAGTTTTGAACTTTCGTTTGCAAGTTTTGGGCCGATGGCGTTATCTGTACGGCAGGGTTGGAGCTGTTATCAGTGGGGTTCAACGTGATTGTCCCATCTGGGTTAACAGTGTAACCTGGCGAAGTTGCATTCGGATCTACCTGATTGTACACCAGCGGTTGACTGGCGCCATCACCGCTAATCATGCCAGTGATGGTACCAAGCAAACCTGTACCCAGAATCAGATAGAGGGCAACTAAAACAGCTACGACCCCAACCACTTTCTTCATTGAAAAGTTCACATTGGGTAAGCCGAATTTCTTACCGGCCGGTGCGGCCGTTTGTTCTTGTGCAGGTTCGGATTCAGCATTTTCAGCTTCTGGGGCAGGAGCTTCAGGAGGAGAACTTTCATTTTTCTTCTCCTTCTTTTTCTTACCTTTACTCTTCTTTGCTTCTTGCTTTTCCTTCTCTGCTTTGGCCTTTGCATCAGCATCTGCCTTTTCAAGACGGTAGAGTTCACCTTCTGTGGATGCGAAGACCTTTTTCTTGATCCTGGCAAAGTCCATTTCTATGACTTCTATTGCGATATCGGCTTCTTTCCAGTATAGCTCATCAAGGCCGCCAATCTCCATATCTTCGCCAGTAAACTGGTCTAAGATATGAGCAAGACGACGAACCATATTAGAGTTACTGATTGCCGCCAGGCCTAACTCATGGCCTTTGCCGTATTTTGAAGTCATAGCGTTCGCCACGGCCTCCAGGCCTTTCATCAGCTTGGCTTTTTGCTTCAGCCAGCCACCAGGAGGCAGATGTTCTCGAATTGACTTTGATTCTTCCGGGAAGTACCAATCTTGGTACTCCCCTGTTTCTTGATTAAGTTCGTTACAGAGCTTAACCAATTTTTCCCTTAAGGTTTTGCTCGTGATTTTCATGGTAATTTCACCCCTTTTTGGGGGCGACCTTATTCAAGCCGCCCCTCAAAAAACTATTTACGGCGGAGACCTCCGCCTTTTCCAATCACAGTATAAGTTTCAAATTCCCCATCAGCGGATCGCCGAGAACCAGTGCTAATGTTAATCCCTGCAAAAAGCTTAAGAACAACAATTAGCAATAGCAATGGCACACCACAAAGGTGGACGATAGTAACTAGGGCCATGCCACCACTCAACGTGGCGGCCGACATGAATGCCACATATCCCGGTAAAACGGTGACCGCCAACACCACACCAACACTCTTTGGCTTCAACGCCCTGAGGGTCAAAAACCAAAAAAGCAACACACTACCTAGCAAAATGGCAAACACGGGTATCCCGGTTTCCATGCTAAGGCTGAAAACGGTCGTGTTGATCGGGTTCAGGAATGCAGAATACCACAAATCGGTGGGAAGCAACGGCGCTTCCCCTTTGGCGACCCCCAACATTCCGGGGCCAAAGGCATCGGCAACATCTGTCGCACTGTCTGCCACGTCCTCCCACTCACTACAATGGTTTGTGTTGGTCACCTGATTACAATAATAGGTTTTGCCGTCAAACTCGCGGACCAGACCAACATAGTCTGTGCCCATGGGTTGCGGTGGCCCACCAATTATGTCGGGCAACACAGAAAAACCGATTAATAGAGCAAGAACAAGTAGTGCCAACAAAGGGCGCTCGAACAGTTTATCCATTAAACGCATCATTTTATTCACCCTCTAAGTTTTCGGCCACCGGCCGACTATACTAACAACAGGATGTAGGGGATGCAAAGCAACCCAAACGCCGGAATACCAACCAGAATCGAGAAAAACAGGAAAGCAATCCCCTTGCCCACTTCGTGGGCTTCCTCGCCGAGGTGCTTTTTGCTATTAGCGGTCATTTGATTGACCTTAGGAGCAAACAACATCCGGGTCGGGATTGCCGCGATTTCAGCCGCGATGATCAAGTTGAAAAAGATCCCGATGGGGAGCTTTCCAAATACCTGAATCGCAACGCCAATCGCGTAAAAGATAACCAATAAAATAAGGTCACGCTGAACAGAGTTTCCCCCTGTTTCAGCAGACGAAGTATCGGGAGCACTAACATTCGCTTTCATTATCCACCTTTGAGTTTAAAGCCCTCCGGCTTTTAGATTTACTCGGGGCATTTTTAAAAACCCCATCACAATAAACGGCCAACAGGCCATAAGCGCCCGTTGACCGGGCAGTTCGTAATTAAGCCCACTTTTCAATGGGCATCTTAATAAAGAGAGCCTAAAGTAAACTCACACTTTACCAAATCTGGGCACCTCAAAGCATCGTTTTCACAACACAGGGTAGCACAACAGATTCTGTTATTTAAAACAGGTTTAGCGTGAGTTGATAGCAGGCTCAAGTAAATCGCCATGTCCCTAAAAAGAAACAAGACAACTTACCAGAGCCTACTACTTGGCTAAAACTCAAGGGAATACATGAAAATCGCTTTTCAAAGTATCTAAATATCTATAAAAGTTACTTAACAATAAATAACTAGGATGTTAAAGAGCAAAGATACGCTAGAATTACCCCAAGCTAATTGGAGTGTTCCATATATCTTTATCATCTATTACTCAAACAAAAAAAGCGCACCGTACCCTCCTCTTAGTGAAGAGTTAACAGATGCACTCTTATGATGCTCTTTCATAGTTCTTGTATTATATGTTATAGGTCTGAAAAGTCAAGTTAATAACAAGAGGTTTAAATTATTTACAAATCAGAAAAATTCTAATAAATCAGTTAAAATTCTTGTGATTCGCGCCGTGAGCGGGGTATATTATTGTCCTCCCCGCTCACGGCCGTCATCCTAGTTATATTTTTTTGTTTATTTTTAGTATATTGGCTCACTTGGAGCCATTCTTTTTTTATTTATTTTTTGGTTTCACCTTTAAGCCACCAGACTCCTCGGATTGGTTTACCAGAACAAGGCCAAGAAGATAGCCCCCCAGAAACAGAGGGCAATCGCAGCGTCGTGCGCCACACTGTCAACAGCCTGGAAAAACTTCCCGACCATGACCCCGTTAATCGGGATCACTTTGTTTTTACCAACCGCGGAAAGCAGGAAACCCACCACACCAACTACAGCGCTCTGGGAGATAACAAAAGCCATCAGTTGGGCATATTTCAGGACGACTGGCATGTCGGTTGCACCAAAAACGCGTGCCAGGCCAAGAAAAATCAGTACCTGCGCGATGCCACCCACAATCACGAAAATGATCGTAGTCAAAACTGTCCCTTGACGGAACAGTTCTAGCGCATGAAGGCCCGCCCCAATCGCCCAGCAGGCGAAAGTAATTTGGGGAGGTACCCAGTTAAGGTACATATCGGGCTGGCCAAACCAGAAAACAAACCCTGCGATGAAGAAGCCGCCGGACAGTGGGGTCAAATCACCCACCCCGTTAATGGCTACAGCCAGGAGGTAAACCCCCAAAGCAATCAGGCACACAAAGTTTTGAATAGCCCTGATAGTGATGAGCTCACCGTCCTTCGTAACCAAACCCTGACCAGGGAAGAAATATTCCCCAATCGGGAGCCAAACCAGGAAAGCAAAGACAAGCATCCCACCAACCACCAGGCCAAAATCGCCGGGATCACCACCATGTGTCCGATCTAAAAAGATCTTGTAGAACACAAAAGCAATGAGGAATGCCACGGCAATCGTAACGGGCATTTCCAACATCCCCTGGACTTTAAGGAACAGGAACTTGGCCGCGACCATTTTGTCGGAAAGTTGGCCGTCTGGAATGACACTGTAGTTTTCTCCTGGAACACCAGAACCGCTGTCAGCGTTGTTTTCACCTCCAGTGGTTTCAGTTTCACTTGTCCCCTGGTTTGTGGTTTCGACACCACTATTTCCTGTGCTGTTGAAGAAAGTCATAATGCTGTCACCATTATTCTGCCAAAGGCCCCATGCAATCCATAAACCAATCAACAAAGCAACCACAATCAGGATCGCCCGCAGATTGATTTTCTGCAGAAAGGCCTGAGCTTGGGTTTGGGCTTCGCCACTGGTAGAACCCTCAGCAACAGGAGCGCCTTCAGATTTTGGGGGTTCTTGGGAACGATTTTTTCGACGGTCGCGCTTGGCCTGCTTGGCTTCTTCTTTTTTAGACTCTTCTTCCTTCTTTGCCTGCTCTTTTTGGCGGTAAAAATCACCATCAGTCACAGCAAACGTACCTTTGGAAATCGCAACGAAATCCATTTTGATGACTTCAACAGGCAATTCAACATCGCGCCAATACTGCTCGTCCAATCCAGTCAGCTCAACCCCTTCTTCAGTCAATGTACGCAAAATTCGCGCACTCCTCCGCAAAGAGTTTGAGTTATTCATGGCCGTAAGACCAAGTTGCTGGTGCTTTTCTGGATACTTTGTCGTAATGGCTAAAGCAAGATTATCCAGCGTATCCGCAATGGATTCCTTCTTTGACAGCCAATTACTTGTTAAACGAGACTTGATGGTGCGAGCATGACCGGGGAAATACCACTCGGGGTTTCCCTTTTCGTCACTTAGAAACGTAACAATTTCTGTCAGTTTCTTACCAAAATCTTGAACTGAAATTTTCATCTTTGTCACCTATCTGCGAGCGTTTTTATTCGCTCCAGAGATGATCGGCGCAGAGTTGCGCCATGACCTCTTCGAGGCCGGTGGTGCGCGCCTATTGAGACGCCGTTCAAACTTTTTTCCGAATTTTTTATTTTTTTGGAATTTTTTCAATTTATTTTTGTTCTTGAGTTTAAGCCCTTCGGCTAATTTAGTTTTCGGGAAGCAAAGCCTCCCAGTGACAAGCCATCATTGGCCTTTTAGCTCTGTTTTTAAAATAATGAGCTCTCTCAAATTGTTCATCAAATCAACAACTTAACAGAGCTCACTATATAGGACTAAACTCTAAAAATTAAAAATAACTAGGATGTTAAAGTGCAAAGATCTACCAAAACTACCCCAAGCAAATTGGGGTTTTTAGTAATTCTTTACCATACAATAAGAAAGAATAAAAAACGGTTTCCCATTTCCTATGGATTTTTATTGCCAGCATATTATATTTTATAGGTTGTTAAAGTCAAGTACTATAGGTCTTAATCAAAAATAACTCATCCAAAACCACCTCGAGATGTTATAATTAAGAAACCATGGAACCAAGATATTTACACCAACAAACAGAAGAAAAAATGTATGACTTGTGGGAAAAAGCTGATGCTTTTAACCCCGACGCTGTTTTGGAACTTCGCAAAAAAGAAAATAATCCTGTCACAAATAAACCATTTTCTATCGTCATGCCACCACCAAATGCAAATGATCCTCTCCATGTTGGTCATGCTATGTTTGTTTCTCTTGAGGACGTACTAATTCGCTATAACCGTATGCTAGGCAATGACACCATTTGGATACCTGGTACTGATCATGCCGGTATCGAAACACAATTTGTCTTTGAAAAAAAATTGGCCGCCAAAGACCAATCTCGATTTAATTTTGACCGTTCTACCCTCTTTCAAATGATTTGGGATTACGTACAAGAAAACTCTGGTGTAGCGGTTGATCAAATCAAAAAACTTGGTGCTAGTGCAGACTGGTCTCGATTTAAATTTACTCTCGACAAAGATATCGTTTCAAATGTGTTACAAACTTTTGAAACCCTTTATAAAGATGGTTTGGTGTATCGTGATTTTAAATTGGTCAACTATTGTCTTAAATGCGGAACAAGTTACTCTGAACTTGAGGTAGATCACAAAGACCAAGTCGATCCTTTACACACAATTCAATATGGCCCACTTACCGTTGCAACTGTACGTTTAGAAACAATTTTTGGCGATGTAGCCGTCGCAGTTAATCCAAACGATAAACGATATAAACAGTATATTGGCACTCAAATAGAGGTAGAATTCCCGTGGGGTACCAAAAAAATGCCCGTTATCGCCGACGAATATGTTGATCCTGAATTTGGCACTGGAGCTGTGAAAGTGACCCCATATCATGATCCAAACGATTTTATGATGTGGACAAACCATAAAAATGAAATCTCTGAAGTACCACAACCCGTGATTAACACTTCTGGAAAACTCTACAACGCAGATCAAAACAACATACTTATACCAAAAGAATACGTCGGTCTTGGTATTGTGAATGCTCGAAAAGCCGCCCTTGAAGCATATAAAACCTACAAGGGAGGAGCCCTTCTACTCAACACAAACGAAAAATACTCACACTCAGTCGGCATTTGCTATCGCTGTGGCCGCCAGATTGAACCATTACCATTGCCTCAATTTTTTATCAGTGTGAATCATGAAAAAAATAATTTAGTTCAAAATGCACTACAAGCCCTTGATTCTGGTGCTACAAAAATTCATGGCGCTGGCCGTGAAAAAATCCTGCGTCATTGGCTCAATAACCTCAAGGATTGGAACATTTCACGCCAAATTGTATGGGGAATTGGTATTCCAGTTTGGTACCAAATCTCCGGATACGAAAACAAAATTACTGTTAACTTCTTAGACAAAGAAAAAAAATACACCTCTGCCCTACTCTCTGAGGCGCTACAAACATATTCTCTCGAGGAAATTGAACAAAATCTGCAATCAATGAACGCCGACATTTCCGTACCTTATGTCGTTTCTCTTTCAAAACCATCAAATGACCAATATCTACAAGAAACTGATACCTTTGACACTTGGTTTTCTTCGAGTCAGTGGCCAGTTGTCACACTCAAAAATGCAAAACCAGGAGACTTCGATCGCTTCTACCCTACCTCTGTTATGGAAACCGGATATGACATTCTTCCTTTCTGGGTAATGCGCATGATGCTTCTAGGCATTTACATGACCCAAAAAACGCCATTTTCTGACGTCTACTTACATGGACTGGTTCGTGACCAAAAGGGTCAAAAAATGTCTAAATCAAAAGGCAATGTCATTAACCCATTGTCAGTCAAAGAAGAATATGGAGCCGACGCCTTAAGAATGGCTTTAGTCATCCGCTCTACACCAGGACAAGACAAATCTGTTGGATTGCCTGATTTTAAAGCAGCGCGAAATCTCACAAACAAAGTTTGGAACGCTGCACGCTTTGTCATGTTGCAGACAGAAAAGCCTTCTGAAGGAAGTGCTGAAAAAGATGCGCCACAAGATGAAGCATTTGAAAAAAAACTAAAAGAAGTAGTCCAAACTGTGACAAAACAGCTCAATGACTTTAAAATTGGTCTGGCAGCTGATACTGTATATACTGAATTTTGGCATTGGTATTGTGATGAATGTATTGAAGCAAGCAAGTCAGGACATATTTCAAGAAAAGCACTGCTTCAAGGCATGCTCATTTTCCTCAAGTTGCTACATCCCTTTATGCCATTTATAACGGAAGCAATTTGGCAAGAATTCAGTATACTTAATATCACAAAAGAAAAATTGCTTATTACCGCAAACTGGCCCTATGAAATTTCTACTGTTTAAACTACGACTTGCACTTCATTTATTCGTTTTTATTTTAAAATTAACTGCCAATTTTTCTAATAAAACAAAGCCCGCTATTTTAGCCTTTTTTATTATTGGGTTAGTTTTGTTTATTGGTGGAATTTCGCTTTTAAACACTACACAAAAACCCGTCGAGGTTGTTTCTGCCTCTGCAGTTATTCCTAAAAATGTCGATTTGTTTGTTGCTAAAAGAATGACTAAAGAACAAATCGCATTAGAGATCAACTCTCTTGAGAAGGTACTTGCTATTCAGCCCCATTCCAGAGATATTTTATTAAACCTTTCTCTACTCTATGCTGCCCTAGGTGAAACACAAAAAGCTGAAGAATATAAAAATACAGCTAGAATAATCGATCCAAACAATCCAATTTTTGAATAAAAAATAGTAAATGAATCAGACAAAAAAGCCCCCGATAAAAATCGGGGGTTTTTAATTTATTTCAAATAAAAAATTATTCTGTTTTTTTCTCTTCTGGAGCTGCTGTTTCCGCAGTCCCTTCTTCTTGAGAAACCTCACCTTCAACAACTGTTTCTGGAGTTTCCTCTTCGGCGACTTCGCCAGCAATCTCTTGAACAATGACCAATAAGATTTCCTCTGGTTTTTCATCTTCTTCAAGGACTAATGTTACCTTGCTCTTATCATAGACTAAGTCTGCTAAACTAATTGTTTGGCCAATTTCAGTAAGACTTGATATATCAATCTCAAATTTATCTGGAAGATCGGCTGGTAATGCCTCGACTTCGACACTATCTTTAACCAGTGAAACAACAGCTTCTGGAATATTTGCTTCACCAACCATATAGACTGATACTTCCGCCTTAATTGGATCAGAAAGGTCTACCCTTCTAAAAGCTACATTAAGTACATTTTCACCAAAAGGATCGGTCATATAATCTGAAATCAAGACTGGCACCTGTTGTTTTGATTCACCGATTTGAAGGTAAATTAAACCAGTGTCACCATGTGCTGCATAAAGCTTTTTAATAGCATTTTTATCCATGTAAACGCCTACAGAGTCTGATCCCAGACCATATACGTTCCCGACTACTTTTCCTTGTTTTCTGAGTTTCTTTGCAGAACTTGTGCCTGCTACGTCGCGTGAAAAGACGTGAAAAAGAACCTTCTCTGAAGAACTTATCATATAGTATGTATTACTTTCTTAGGAAAAAATTTGTGTTTTTCCCACTAGAATTACTACCGTACTTAGTATACAGCGAATGAGACATATATCAAGTACCTGCAGCTCCGCTTCTACCCGCAGGCCTTCCAAAAGTGAAATCTCTTACCTGGCGTACCCTTCCTCGGATACACACGACAACCATATGTCTTCTTGAAAATATCAAAAAATCTTATCAAAAACAATAAACAAAATATGTTGATTTATCGCTATTCAAACTGGACACCAAAAAGTGAAGCGTCGTCTAGAGACAGAGTAGAGAAGGTTATTGTATTACCTGAAATTGTAGCGCTTGGAGCAATCAATACTGGTTTAATATCTGGAGTATGTGTAATGCTCACAGAAAATGGATCGTCATCTAGACCAGACTGTTTTCTGTTATAAAAGACATATGAAAAAGCTTCATTTGTACTTAATGGGGTAGAGTAGACAAGTTCTACGGTGATTTGTTTTTGAATTGGCACATCAACTCTTACTCCGACAACATCAAATCCATTCTCTTGTGTCTGAAAAATTTGATTTATGGTTAATTCTGAGCCATTTATCAATACTTTTTCTATTTTTGAATTAGAATTTACATAAAATCTAAGATATGTTTTATATGTGCCTTTTGGCCAGGAGTTTGATTGAGCTTTATTATTAAAAACAATTGTTCTCACATGCTGTGCCTCTGTTTTTGAAACAGAAATTTTATGATTAATAGACCTTTCAAGATAATAATTCGCTTTATTTATCCCGATATTTGCTTCAACCTGGGTCATTGTATCCACTAAACAATCAACTACGCTTAATCGAGAAGGGCAGGAGGGTTGAGTCAAAACACCGGCCCAACCAAGTGTCTGCAGTATGGATTGTTCACTTTCAAATCGAGAATAGATCTGTGTCTGTTTTGTTTCAAGGGAATTATTTAACCCAGAGAGAAGAGTTTGTACATTTTCTTCTTTTAAGGCTGATAGAGCAGCAAGAGTTTCTGAAAGAATTTTTACCGAATAGTCAACTGCTTCAGGGGAATCTACTAGAACCACTTCTGAATGAAATTCCATACGCTCTTCAATATTTTTATCTGTTATAACTTCGTTATATTCAGGGAGGTCAATGGGCCCTACGGCCTTTAAAAGGTCCTCAAGACTGAATACATTTAAGGAAATAACTCCATCAACTTGTACTCCAAGAGCTTTTTCTAAAAACCAAGTTACTTGTTTGCTTGTTCTAGAAAAATCCGGATCCCAATTACTATCCCTTAAAAACCAATTTGTTTCTCCAAGATGTAGTTTTATTTCGTCTGGAGGAACAACTTGTCCAGGAAGTTTTTTATCTAACTCATAAACAGAATAAACTTGATAAGAAACTAAACTGCCCTTATCAAAGTTAAGGAGGGCAATTGCCTGAATAAACCCGCCAGTTGGTCTGAGTTCTTGGTTATTTTGCAAGAGTAGAGCATAGGTTCTTTTTTCGTGTATTCCAACCATTTCTGGAAGTATTTGCTGTAATTCTTGATGTATTTCGAGTCCATATCGAATATCTTGAATTTCTTTTCCGATTTGTTCAATAACAGTTTGTTGTTTTTCTGAATTTTCACCCAAATCGATTTGCTCTAAGGTTGCTTGAATAAGCGAAAGCTTTTCATAGGCCTCCGAGACGCTCTGAGTGAGTATTTCGGTCAATTCACCTGTGTTTCCGATAGTTCCAGTTAGAATATTAATAACAAGGTTTTTTGAAGCCTCATCGGCTCTCAGTAAAACTTCTGGAAGTTCTACAAATCCTTTGGTTAAATTTACTAGAACAGAATTTTGAGCAATTACAGCCAATTCAATTATTTGGCTATACAGTTCTGTTTGAGAATTTACAAAATCTGCAGTTTTTATTAGCGATACTCCAGGAGAAGTTGCTAAAGATTGAGTAGTTGCTGTTTCTGTTAAAAAACTAATTATTTGTTTTTTTAATATTGAACCTGATACTAGATAAGTAAAAGCCAACACTATCATTCCTACTGCCATACCAATGGCAAGTAAACCACCATAAAATAACTTTGTTTTGCGTTTTGATTTTTTAGTAATAGTCTTAGTTGATTTAACAATTTTTTCAACTCTCTCAACTTTTTGTTCTGTTCTTGTGTCTTTAAAAATTCTTTGAATTTCTTTATTGAGGTCAACCTCTTCTAAGGCTGGTTTAATTTCTGGTTCTACAGCTGGCTGTTGCTGTGATTTTGATTCGACTTGTTGCACTCCAATTGGTTCTGGGGTTATTAAGTTTATAGGGATCTCTTCTGTAAAAGTTTGTTTTTGAATTGGGACAGTCTCTAGTACAGGTTGAGGAAAGGGAACTTTTACAGAAACTTCCTCTTTTTTAGTTGGTGCGGGTAACTTTTTAACCAAGTAAGTTGCAATGGTTCGTATATCTGTCTGAATCTGTTTTTCTTGAACTGAAAAAGGAATGCTTTGAGACTTACTAATTTTATCCTGAACTATCTCTAAGTTAGTGTTGTGATATGCATCATATAATTTTTTAACTAGACTAATGAAACTTATACTATTTACTGCTTTTCCAGTAATTAGGCTACTAACTTGTTTTTTAGGAACAAAGATAAGCGAAGCTATTTGGGTAACAAAATCATCAAGACTTATAAAAGAGATATCTATTAATGGATCTACTAAAATATTTTTTTGTATTGTGTTAAACAAATAATTAAATATTGATATATCATTATTATTACCAATAATATTTTCTCCAAAAAGAAAGCTTGAAGACTGCAAGTAGTAATTACAATCAACAATAAACTGTTCTTGTTTTTGAGTATCTATAACCCAACGTTGCAACATGTCACTTTGACATGAATTAACTCCGGTAAAAATAGGTACAACAAGTAAAACTTTTGAAGAAAATTGAGAAAGATACTGAAAACCCTCTGCATATTCTTCTGATTTTTTTTCTCGATCACAAATCCAAACAATTTTATATGCATTTTGCAGTTTGGTGATATTTTGAGAAAGAGTACTTGCTGACAAAAATTCAACCAGTACATTCTGGTCATTTAAAACAGAAGCAACTGTTTTTCTCAAAATAGTATCTTCTCCCAATAAAACAACCGCTGGTTCTTCAGCGACCAGTTGGGTTACAAGTCTAGACATCATTTTTATTGTAAAAAAAAGCTGAAGAGAGTTAAAGAGGTTTTTTGTGTATCAATTACTGTTGATGTGCATCAAGCGCCTGATTAACTAATAAATCTGCTTCTTTATTTTTTTCGCGCATGACGTGTGAAAACGTTACTTCAATTCCTAATTCTTTAATTAAATCCCAACACTTTTGAGCTAGAACCAACATTCTTGGCTCTTTAATTTTCCACTTTTTATTCATTTGCTCAACAACAAGTTTTGAATCTAAATTAAAATCAATAGCTTCTACACCTGTTGTATGTTGTAAAGCCCACTCAAGTGCCGTTAATACTGCTGTATATTCTGCTTCATTATTTGTTGCAACACCAATGTATTTTGAAAATTCAAAAACTATCTCTTTTTTTAAACCATATACAACACCGCCAATGGCTGCGTCTCCTGGATTACCTCTAGAACCACCATCTGTGTAAATTTGGTATCTCATATTATTTTTTTAATTGGATTGTCAATTTTCTGTTTCTGCCGTCTCCACTTGAAACGCTTTCAAGTTCTCCAAATCCTGGCTCTTCAGAAAGAGTAGAGTGAACAATAAACCGCTCGTGAGCTGGTAAATATGAATTAAATGTATATGGATTACCTGTTTGAAGTACTTTATTTCCAATTGTGTAAGTTAAATCTTTTAATCTATCTGAACGTTTTTCTCTATAGTTATTTATATTAAGGGTAATTTTTTTATCTGTGTCTTTTGATGTATCGTCTTGAAAAATAATTCTCAACAATCTTTGTATAGAATCAATTCCTTCACCATGGTGCCCAATGAAGATTCCTGAATCTTCTTCTGGAAGATGTAAATCAATAATTATTTCTGATTCTAAATTTTCTATATCAAGTTTAATATCTTCTTTTGCGACTCCGCAGTGTTCACATAGTTGTGTTAAAAAAGTTTCAATTGTCATTTTTTTCCTTATTATTTACCTAATTTTGCAGTAATAAATACTTGAGCCCTTTTTGCATACGTAACTAATCCACCTGGACCAGAAATATACCATTGTTGCCCGATACTAAACACTGTCGTTGCTACCCAATACAATGCCAATCCAGAAGGGAATCGCAACGCAATAAATCCTGTCATTAATGGCATGATAAACATCATTTGCTGTTGCATTGATCTGGCCATGTCTGCAGTATCTTCTTCTTTTTCATTTGCTTTTTGAATTTTTTTAGATTTAGATTTGTTTGCAACTAAATCTGGAGTTTCAGCTCCTGGGGCAATCATTAAAGAAAGAACTAACTGTGTAATAACTGCAAGAATTGGAAGGATATATTTAGAGTCAGGAATGGATAGGTTGAGCCAGAAGAAATTCATGTCTATTAATCCACCATTTGTCTCAATAAATTTTATTAACGCTTGATATAACAAAATTAAAATAACCAACTGTGCTAACTGTGGAACACAGCCTGCAAGGGGATTAACATTATATTTTTTATACAATTCAAGTTGAGCTTGTTGTAAGGCTTGTCTATCTTTTCCATGAAGTTTTTGAAGCTTTTTCATTTCTGGCTGGAGTTCCATCATCTTTTTTGTAGATCTTAAAGAGGGGAGAGTGATTGGAACAAGAGCGCTTCTCACTAAAAAAGTAAAAACGATAATTGCCCAACCAAGTGAACCAGTCGTTTCAACTAAGAACATTAATAACTGTTGAAAGCCTTGAGTAATAAATTCCATGTGTGTCCTTACTATGTTACTACCAACAGGTAGCAACTCGTTTCAATCCTAATACTAATCCTAAAAACATCCCTCGTTTTTTTATTTGCTGAAACAGATATGTACCGCAAGTTGGGGTGTGTTTACAATGAATCACTATACCAAAAACACTTTTTAACAGAAAATACCTCATTTGTCTACCTGCTTGGTAGATGAAAAATAAAAATTTATATCCGTATTTTTTGTACATTTATTTTAATATGTTGTGCAATTTCTGCTACGGACAAGGAAATACCCTTTTCATGCACAACTATTGCTACTTTAATTTTCAATTGACGCAATTCTTCAAGAAGATCTTGTAGAGCACTTGTATACCTTCTCTTAACAGCGTTTCTTTGTGTTGCTAACTTACAGATTTTTTTTGAAACTACCACTGTTATCTGGAACTGTTCTGATTCCGTATAAAATAAACTAAAATAGGGGGAGTGAACTTTTTTGCAATGTAAAAAAAAATCTGTTTCTTGACGCAAATGTAATTTAAATTGCTTGCTCAACACTGACAACCTTTATTTAGTTTTATTTTTGTTTTTTAGCAACAGCTAGGCTTTTTCTGCCTTTAGAACGTCTTCTTTTGAGAACGTTTCTTCCAGAAAGGGTGGCCATTCTCTTCATGAAGCCATGTTTTCTAATTCTTTTGCGTTTTTTTGGATTCCAAGTTCTTTTCATACTTGTAACTTTCTATTCGTGAGGATGCTATTGTACCAGAAAAAAAATTCTTTAAAAGGCTCTAAATATTCTAATTATTTACTTTAAATGGCATAACAACATAGCTTTGTTTTTTATTATTTTCTGGTATAAACAGGGCAGGCTTTAAACTTTCGCTCATACCAAACCACTGTTTTTCAGATTTAGTGACACTCAAATAGTCAAGTAAATATTTAATATTAAATGCAATTTCATTTTGTTCTCCAGAAATAGTGACTAACTGCAATTCGCCTTTATATTGCCCAAATGAAGGGGATGATGAGTGTATTATTACTTTATTTTCAGAAATCTCAAATCGGACGATATTTGATGATTCTCTGGCAAAAATCATTGCTCTTTTAAGAGCTTCTAGTAATTCAGCAGTATCAAAAACAACTTCTGTTGTAAAAGAAGAAGGGATAATTCGTTCATAAGGTGGATATTCTCCTTCTATAAGTCTTACAAAAACTTCAACTCCTTCTAGTGAAAAGAATACTTGCTTTAGTTCTTGAGACACCTTAAAACGGACTTCCTTCACTTTAAGTTTACTAGCAATCTTAAACACTTCACTGAGCGCTTTTGCTGGAATAAGGAATGTTTTTGATTCAAATTTTTGGGTATCATCAACAATAAGCGTTGAAAGTCTAAACCCGTCTGTGCTGACACAAGTTAAACCGGAATTATTAAACACGAATAGTACTGCAGTTAAAACAGGCCTTGCTTGATCTGTTGAAGCACTAAAGATGATGTTGTTTTCAATCTGTTCTAAATATTCTATTGGAAACACATATTCTTCTCCTTCTACTTGAGGAAAAGGAGGATATTCATGTGTGGATGAGCCAGCTAAAGAGATATTCGTTTTTGTATTTGCAATCGCAAGTGAATTGTCTTTAAAAAGAAGCTCTAAAACTCCAGGATCAAGAGAAGAAACTATCTCTCTAAATTGTTTCCCTGGAACTACGATAGACCCATCAGTTTCACTGTCTACAACCAAACTACAACGAATTCCAAAATACAAGTCTGTTGCACTAAAAGTACAGATTCCATTTTCTGTTGTTATAAGTACTGAAGATAGAACAGGAAGCTGGGGATTATTAGGGATAGCTTTTGAAAGATGAGCGAGTGAACCATTAAGGTTTTCTTGTAGTACTTTTAATTTCATGTTTGAGATCCTTGTTTAGTTGTAATTATATAAATATCTAGTAGTTTTAGTAGTAGGGCATCTCACTTTCGTGGATAACTACGGGTACTTTTCTCAAGTATAATGGTGTGAATTATATGTGTTTTTTACTGGTTTTCTTATGTTAATAATGGTTGTGAATTTATGTGCCTTAATTGTTAACAAGTAATTAGTTATCAACATTTCACTTTTTTTATTCACACTAATTCACATATTTATACACTATTTATTCACAGAGTTATCCACAGTTGTGAAAAACTCACTTGGAAGCAGCAGTAAGAGTGAGTCTTATGTTTGCTATATCGCGCCTAATTATTTCATCAGTTGCAAGATCTTTTTCAATCTTTTTAACTGCGTGAAGTACTGAAGTATGATCTCTGCCACTAAACCAACGGCCAATCTCAACTAATGGGAGGTCTAGCTCGTTTTTGAGTAAAAACATTGCTATATGTCTGGCAATAACAAGAGATTTAACTCTTCTTTGTCCCTTAAGAGCTGTTTGTTTGAGTTTATAGTGGTCGGCAACAGTTTTGATAACGTCAGAGGGTGAAACTCGAAGAAGCGATTTTTTTTCTGGAGTTTCACTAGCCAATATTTGAGCAATTAATTCAGGACTAATGGGTTTTCCCTTTAACTCAACTTCGGAACGAATACTTTTAATAACACCTTCAATTTTTCGAGCGGAGTCAACTTTTGAGACAATTATTCTGGCGAGATCTGTTGGGATAAGTAAATTGGCAGCTCTTGCTTTAACCAATAAAATAGCGGCACGAAGTTCATCTGAAGGTTGTCCAATATCAATCATCAGCCCAGCTTCAAAACGGGAACGAAGTCGATCTACTAATAGGGTCATATCTCGAGGAGGTCTGTCTGAGGTTAACACTATTTGACTTTGCATTTGTGTTAGCGCATTAAAAGTATGAAAAAATTCTTCTTGAACAGCTTCTTTACCAGCAATAAACTGAATATCATCAATTAAAAGTACGTTTGTATTTCTATATTTGCTTTTAAAACCTCCAGTTTGTTTTCTTTGAATAGCCTGAACGATTTCATTAGTGAACTCTTCGCCTGTACAATATAAGATTTTTGCATCTTGGTTGCTTCGTAAAATGTTGTTTCCAATAGCGTGCATGAGATGTGTTTTACCAACTCCAACACCTCCATAAAGAAAAAGGGGATTATAAGCTACTCCAGGACGATCTGAGACTGCTCGTGCAGCAGCGTGAGCCATTTCATTTGTAGGTGAAACAGCATAGGTTTGAAAAGTAAAATCAGTTCTTAACCCAATTCTTTTAGAAATAGCTTGAACACGATCTTCAGAAGCAGAAATTAAATTATTTTGCGAAAACAAATCTTCCACTCGAGGTGATTGAGTAGAATTGGTTTGTTTATCAGTAGAAAATGATTGATTGAATACAGAGTTGACCGTTTGATTAACAGACAGCTCTGTTTGTTGTAATTCTGGTTGAATGGAAGAGCGAATTGTAGAAAATCCTTGTTGGGGAATATTTGGACTCGTTGACCCCACAATATACTGAATGTCGCAGTTTTTCCCAGTAATTTTATCTAGGACTTGCTTAATTGGGATATGTAAATTTTTTTTAAGATTCGTAGAATGGAATGCGGTTGGGCTACTAATTGTAGCTAAGCAAGTATTTTCTTCACCATATTCCAATTTAGTAAGAGGATTTGCAGCAATCCAAGTATTAAAAACAGCAGAAGAAAGCTGTATTTCAAGCTGTGCGCACGCTCTTGCCCAGATTTCTTTTATTTGGTTTTCTTGCACCTCAATCACTTGCATGTTGTTTGCAGACTTCTAGTTTTTTCAAATTTGTGAGTTTGGAAGTAAAACAACACTCCCAAGGGCAGATTTACTAGCTATGGTTATACACAGAGTTTTCCACAGTTGACAATGAGTAAAAAAGATTGATTTATAGACACTCACCCCAAGCTCAATAAAAACAGATCTGGTTGTTATTTTGGTGGTTGATATGTATCGATAGAATATAAATCTTGTGCGTAAACGTTTCCTTTTGGAGCGACTGATTGCGTAGCTGGCGCATTTGGCTGGGTTGGATCTTGACCAGTCTGACTTGTTTTCATTCCTGTCTCTAAGACTTCTGGCTTATTAAACTGTTCCAGAATAGCTTGTTGTTTTTGTTCCTCAGTTTGCTCTTCAAGACTTTGCAATGCTGTGGTTGCTTGTTGTTTTGGTAGTTCTGTATGAATAATTGATTCTTTGCCAGGCATATTTCCTTTTTGAGCTTGACGTTTTAGAAGCTCTTCAGGATTTGTGGTGATTAAGCCATGTTCTTCATCACTTGCAACAACACGTAATGCAACATGATTTTGTCCTGCAAAGAAAATGCCTTCTCCAACATCAGAAGTAACAAGCAATTGTCTTTCACCTTGAGAAAGATAAAAAGTTTCCGCTAATATGGGGATAGAAGCAGTTGATTGTTTCATTAAGAATTGAATAGAAGCGTTAGTAACAATTGCTCTTCCATAGTCATTATGTAAAAAGTCCTCAACGTCTTGAGTAATAGTGGTTACACCAAGATAATATTTACGAGCTCGTTTAACCATAGAGTGTAAAAACGACGCAGAATCTTGATTCTTCATGAAATACCAAGCCTCATCAACAACAAGAATACGTTTTTTAAGATCTTTCTTAACCCGTGTCCAGATGAAGTCGAGGATAACATACATCGCGACTGGACGAATTGCTTCTTCCATTTCTTTAACGGAAAAGACGGTTAATTGGTTAGTAATGTCAAAGTTAGATTTTTGGTCAAAAATTCCTCGAAATGAACCAGTTATAAATTTCTCCATGCGGGCGGCAATATCATCAGCATCATGTGATTCCATACCAATTAAGGCTTTATAGACATCTTCCATGAGGGGTGGCTCGTTTGTTTGAGTGGCTGGATCTGGGGTAATTCCTTTTGCTTTGTAAGCAGCTACTAAGGCCCGATCAAGCATAGCGTCTTGTTGTGGAGTCATTTCCCCCAGCATTACCTTTAATAATCCGTGGAGTGAAATAATTTTTTGACCAAGCTCGTTTTCACCTTCTTCATACAAATTTGAGAGGTCAAATGGATTAAGCTTTGTTTTAGAACCAAAAGTAAAGTTGATATATTCACCTTGGACAGCTAGAGCAAGATCCTCATACTCATGTTCTGGATCAAGAACAATGACTTCTGCACCAAACATTAATTGTCGTAGAATTTCTAATTTAACAGTATAAGATTTACCTGCACCAGACTTTGCAAAAATGACCATGTTGGCATTTTCCATTTTGAACCGGTCAAAAATAACAAGAGAATCATTATGTTCATTAATTCCATATACAATTCCAGTTTCCATGGTTAGTTCACTTGAAGTAAATGGAAATGTCGTGGCAAGAGAAGTAGTATCCATGTTGCGTGTAACTAACAGCTTATCAAGCCCCATGGGGAGCGTTGTTTTGAATCCTTCATCCATCTGTAATGTTGCTTTTTTGGAAACAATCAATAGAGAACCTAGAGATGACTGAATACCCTTAGTAACTTTATCAAGTTGTTCTTTTGAATCCGCTTGAATCGTTACATATAATCCAAATTGGTAAAACCGTTCAGAGCCTTTAGCGAGTTCTTCACGAATAAACCGAGCATCTTCAAGTTTAATTTCAGTATTAATGTTTGAAATCTTTCCAGCACGAAGGTCAGATTGAATTTCAGCCTCCATTTCTGTAATTTTTCTTTTTAAATTGTCAAGAATTTCGCTTGAATCAACAGGATAAATAAACATGGAAACATTGATTTGATGTGGATAGTTAATGAGAGGAGAAAGCCAGTTGGCCGGGACAGAACGAGGATATCCAGCAACAAAAAGTGTTCGAGTATATGTAGAATTAATTTTTTGGTAGGTAAAGTCTACTTCAATTGCTTCTGGAGCAATAATATCTTGTATTGTTACTAAACCACGAGAAAACTCCTGTAACCGTTCCATGTTTTGTTGATCTTGGGTTTTAACGGCCATGCCCATAGTAGTACTATCGGTTTTTTTCTTGAAAAACGGTAAGTTTGCTAGTGGATTAGGCATTACAGTTTATTCTAGCTGTTTTATTGTATTTCTGGAAGTGGAGGCATCGCGGCATCACTCTGAGGAGGGGTATTTGCGGTGTTTATGCTTCCGGTTTCAGGAACGGGAGTCATTGTGACTTGAGGAGTTGGGGATGTTTGAGTGTTATTTCCAGAATGTTTAATTTCGATCTCAATTTCTTGAGGAACAGAAGCATCTACTTGTCCTGGAGAAATTTTTGGCAGCTCTGGAGTTGGAGGAAGCGGAGTAGCTGGAGTTGATGGAACAACAGGATTGATAGTAGTGGTAGTAGTGTTTGTGACTGGAGCCTCCAAAGTTGGTTCTTCAACTTGAGGGTTTTGCATTTGAGTAGGAACATAACTGGTTGTTTGAGTTTGGGTTACAACTGGAATTTCAGCAACAGGGGGCTGCATTGACTCTTCTGCTGGAGCAAGAGGGGTTTGTGTAATTTGTGTTGGTTGGGCTGGAGCTACTTGCCCGGTTTGATCCAATGGGTTTGGGGTATTCATGGTGACATCCTCGATACTAGCTGATACTAATGGGGCAGTGTAACTTTTACTATCATCCATACTTTGCCCCTCGAACGCTTCTGGATTATAGCTTTGATAAAAGAGCTGGATAATTTCTTGAGTTTCAATTTGTCTTGAATACAATCCGATTCTAGCAAATTGGGCAATCAAATGATCTCGTTTTGGTTCCAAGATACTTCTTGCTTTTTCTATTACCATTGACTTGTCGACAGTAGAAATATCGGTTTGACTTTGACCTGGGATGACACTAGAAACTGGAACAAGCCCAAGCTCTAATGGTCTGGCCGGAATAGCAACGTAAAATTTTTTATCAAGTACATTTCTTTCTCGAATTAAGTTAGAGACAAACTCTCTATATTTCATAATTCTTTGTTGTTGAACTCGATTGAGTGCAGTGTCTTCTTGTTCTTTCAGGAGTCTTAAATACCCTGTAACATCTTTTGTTTGTGATTTAATAACGATTTGAATAGGATAGTTAAGCGAGTTTAATAGTCCAGCATAAGCATACATAATACTGTCTTGCTCTTCCTCTGCTAATAAGCCAAAGTTCATTGCATCTACAGTAATAACAAGAGAAGCAGTACCATCTTTAAGGATTACTAAATCATTCGTGATATCGTAAATATCCAAGAATTGTTGCGTTGTTGAATCAATTTGTTGTTGTGTTGCTGCCATTATATGTATCTTATCTGTTTTTTAATTTCATTTCTAGTTGTCACTACGGATTTCCATTGGAGGAATGATAGTGTTATCAATTTTTAAATGTTTTGGTTGAAATTGAAACCCAGACTTTTCAACGACAACATTATAATCTCCAACTTTGAGAGGTGTGGTGATAAAAAATTGTCCCAAAGCATTTGTTTTTACTGCTCGGGCAATACTTCCTTCAGGAGTTTGAATTTCAACTATAGCACTGGTTAGTAACTCATTATTTTGACTTAAAACCATACCAACTACTTTGTTTGGCTCTGTGGGTTTGATTGGAAATGGTAAATCTTGATTGTAAGAAGCATCTTGTGTTGCAATTGTTTGTGTTGTAGGAATGGCCTCTGGCTGAATATATGTTTTTTCACTGGTATCTGTCATTGCAGAATGAACTCCATTTATTTTTTCTTCCTCTTCTTTTTCAGAGATAGTTCTAACAAGTTTTTCTTCTGGAATTTCGATACTGTGAGCTACTTGATCACTTGTTAAGAGTGTTTTTTTTGTTTGAATTGGTCGAGCTGTTGTTTTTTTTTCTTCTTCATAGATGTTTCCAATAGAAACAGGAAGTGAAAATCCGGTAGAATCTTCAAATATAATTGTCTCTGGAATGAGAGGTTTTCTCATTTTTCGAACACGAACATCCATTCTGGGTTTTTCTTGAACAGGTTGGGCTGGAGCAACAACTGCTTGAGTCACTTGAACAGTTGTAAATGAAGTGAGTATATCTTGCATTTTTGATATTTCATCTGTTGTAAAGTCTTGCGTTGCTAGTTTTACTTCGGGGATTGAACTGACATATTCTTTAATTCTTTGTCTTTTTGCAGGGGTAAGATCTAGGGTAATTTCATCTTTAGTGTCTTTTTGTAGTGGTTCATATTTGAATGCATCAGGAATATTTGGAACTCGTTTCCAGTAAAATTTGGTGGGTTTATACATTATTTTAAAGAAGGTTATTATCCAGTGGTCAAGCGGCCGCTCTTCAATTGGAACAAAGGCGGCGGCCGCCCCAATTCCAACACTTAATAAAATTAATGGCCACTTAATGACAGCAATCAGGTTGGTTTTATAAAAAATAACCGCAAAAATAACACCTAAAAAGATTTCCCCAAATTGTTTGAGAGTCATGCTCCCAATAATATGGAACTTATACCCTGTAATATCTTGTGGGATTGGGTGTTCTTGCATGTATAACTACTATAGCATTTTTAAGAGATTACTGAAAAGCCTCGGGAGTGGGTTCTTCCTGAGTAAGGTCTTTCCCATAGGTAGTCAAAAATGATTCTTCTGTCGTTGGTTCAAAATACCATTTTATTTCGACTGTACCAGCATATTGATGTGCAAATATCGCGAGACCCTCAGTAAGAAAAACATATGCTTTTGTTACATTAGTGTATTTAGGAGCATATAAAACCAAATCTGGGTCCCCAAACTGTCTAGTATAACGATCTACTGTATGTTCTGGGTCATAGACTATATATTCTTGAATGAATTTAACTGTTTCGTCTTCAGAAACAGTAATAGAATTAGGCAAAGCTGGATAGGAAGATTTGTAATTATTTTGTATTCCAAATTCGCTTTGAGTTACTGAAATTGGGTCTCCGAGTTGATCTTTTACATTTCTTGGTAATTTAAATCCAGGAGTTGCTGAATTCCATGTGTTTTGCTGAACAGGCGCTTCTGGTGCTGTTAGGTTAAAAAATATAGATATCACAAGAACAACAGCAAATAGGACGATAATAATTTTTATCCATTTTTTTTCTGTACTGATTTTTTTACTATTTTCAGACTGGTTTATCATAATTAATATTCCTGTCCTCCAAAAACATTATTCTTATACCAATTATACTCTGCAGGATAGTTTGCCTGAAACGGATATGCACCGCTCCAAGCACTGTTTCCAAAGAAAAAGTCCCCGGTTACGTATAGCACAAGTCCTTCTGCAAAGGCTTCACCGTAGTTACAAAGGTCTGGAAAAGGATAGGTATAACAGGAACTATCTGTTTTTATTTGAAGGAAATTGCTAACAAGACCAGGATTCCTACCTTGAATAATATGGCCAGTTTCATGAATTAAAACGTATTCCATACCAGCGGTACTTCCAAAAGCCCCGCCATATAAAATCATTTCATTTGGTCCGGTAACCCATCCCCAAAACCCTTGAGTACTTACTGGAAATCTATACACAGTTATTGGTCCAGCACTACATAAAAGATCAATATATTGGTTGTTTGAAGCGACTTTTGCAAATCCGGCTTCAAGTGTTGTTTGGTCAGATTCTGTCCATTCAATAGAAGTTGTGGCTACTGGAGGGCTACCGATTTGTTTTGTATATCCTGCCGGGCCAAACTCAAAGCATCCAAAAGTTCCTAGAATTGGAGCACCAGTACTTGTTCTGGCTTTTGGAACAGGAATAAGAAAAGCGCTTTGGATGGTAAAGATGACGAATAAAGTAATGACTACTCCCATAAGAGCGAAGGCTCCAGCAGCTACGATACCAATACCAGCGGTGGTATTTATTACATCAGTTACTTTTGGAGTTCTAATGTCTTTTGGTGGAGGAGGAACATAGGGTTGAGTGACTACTACAGGAGCAGCTGCAGCAGGAATTCTTGCCGCCGCCATACTGGGTTCAGGTGGTATGAGAGTAGGAGCTGGTGCTGACTTTCCAAACAGAGCATTATCCCAGCGCCAATTTAATCCTAATTGGGATGCAAGAAATTCTCCAGCGTTAGCACCAATAATTACCCCAGGCAATATTCCTGCTGGACCGCCTAAAAAAACAAATCCACCTACACCACCAACAATTCCACCGATTAATCCTCCAATACTACCTAAAGCCCAAATTGTTCTGCCAATGATGAAAGCTAACCCTCCCAATACTGCTGTAGAGAGGAAATTTCTAACTTTTTTATTTTTTATGGCCATTAGTGCTGCACCGATAGGCGCACCTAAGCCTGGAAGGACTGCACTTATACCAGCAGCAGCAGCCTTACTGAGTCCCTGACTAATTGCTTCTCCAGCTGCTTTTTTAGTTGCCTTTTTGGCTTTTTCCAAAGGGTTAAGTCTAGCTTTTTTTTCTTTTCTAAACCGATTGGTAATTCTTGAAGCAAAGCCATCGCGTCTTTGAGAGGATCTTGTTCCAGACTCTTCAATTGTTTGATCAATATCAAATTTCTCCCGAAATGAAAGTTCTCCTTCATCAACTCCAGCATATTCATAAATTTCGACTAATTCACTCTCTTGCGAATTATTGTCGTAGACAGAATTTAAAAACTCAGCGATTCTTTGTTCTTTAATGAGTTGATCTTGAATAGAAGCAATTTCTTCAAGCTCAAGTTGTTTTGCTCTATCTAAATTGTTTCTTTTTATAATGTTTTTGATTTCGTCAAATTTTCTAACATCAAAAAAGGCAAACTCTGGAATAAAAGCAAGTTTTGCAATTTCAAGTTTTCTTGGATCAGGTTTTCCATTGGTTAAATATTCTGGAGGAATTGGTATATCATAATTTCTGTAAACTTCTGCTTGTTCAACTCCAGAAAGTTGGTTCCAAAGCGGAAGAAATGTTTTAAATTGTTTTTGAATTTCTTTTCTATGACTTTTTGATTTTTCATCTAGTGCACCGGCAACAGATTCACCACCGAGTTTCTTAGTCATGTCTCTTAAATCGTTTGTAAAGCTGAGGTGTTTAACGATTGTTTCTTGATCGCCCTTTTTTATTTTTTCTGCATCTGCAGCACTAATATGAATCAACCCTTTTTGTATACTAATATTTTGGATATGAAGCGACAGCTCGCTTCCCCGATATTGGGCATAATCTTTAAGAACTTTCTTGAGACGAGTAATAGTCTCATCATTAAAGGTCAAGCTGCTTGGCAAGTTAAAAATTAATGCAAGGCGGTCATTTGGAATGTTCTCAATAAACCAAATAACATCGTGAGCATTTTTTCCAGAAAACTCTGTGACCGTTTTTGTATCTGGATCAAACCCATAAAAGGTTTGGTTGAGACCGTATTGAAGAATCAAACTATCAAGCGTATTTTCGATATTTTTGGTAACCACAGGACTATCAAGGTTAAATGACTTAAAAAGAGTAGCTCCTAGCAGTTCCTGTGCATTGTGAAATTTGTCAATTCCGTAGCCAGTTTTTTGGTAGAAATCTAAAAGGGCTTTTTGACGGTATGATGCACTTCCAAACAACTTGTTAAAGTCCTCACTATTCATCGAGGTAGCATAGGTAAAAACTTTTTCTTGGAGTGTCTGAAGGACTAAGGGATCAATATCTTTTTGATTGATTCCTTGAGAAGTAAAGAGTTCGTACACTGCTCGGTTATACATCCATGCAGATTCGTACTGTAGTGAACGAATCTGTTCTGGGGTGAGTCGATTTATTTCATCAGTCTTAGTTTGAATTACTGTAGTTGGAGCAGATGTAGGTATTTCTGTAGGAACCACGGCCCCAGTTGGTCGCTGTGTAACAGTAACGTCTTCTTCAGCTTCGGCTTGTTCTGGAGTTTCTTCTTCTAATAAGACGATAGCAGGAGAAATATACTGTTCATATAAGAATTCAAAATAACTAGAGTATTGAGAGTCAGGAGAGGAGGCAGTTTGAAGAATGTACTCATTACTTTGAGTTAGAAGGTCGTTATACCATTCTGATTCAAATACATTTTGACTAAAGTTACCAAGTGTAAAGAGTTCTTGCTGAATTAACTCATCCTTTTCTTCTTCAATAATTTCAAATGGGGTAACAACAGCAACTTCAACTTGGTTTCTGAGGGATTCCAAAACTGGTGAGAGGTAATTGTCTACAATTCTATTTTTATATCTCGAAAAATCACCAGTATATTGTGATGAAACAAAAACTAAGAAAGATTCAGTAAGGCTTTTAACGACATCATCAGCTAATCTTCTTTTGAACACTTCAAAAGAAATTGGGTTTTCTAATACAACTTGTTCTTCGATTTTTGGTTGGTCGCCGCCTTCCTGAGAGGTTGCTTCTGATTCGCCAGCAGCAGCTTCAACTTCTGGTTTAAACAATGGAACGATATGTTTTTTTACCAGCTCATCAGTTTGATTCTCATTATCGATAAATTTTTTAATAGCTTGCTCAACAAATTTATGATAAATTGGCGAATCAACAAGTCCTTTTTGACCATCCGTTGTTCGCTCTTGGAATAAAAAATATTTTGTTTCTTGATCGTAAATGCCAGCCTCGGCAAAACTATATAAATTTTGTTGAGAAAACAACTCTCGTAAAAAATCTATTTTATTTATAGTTACTAATGATTTAATTTCGGCAGTAAATTTCTCTTTAATTTTTTCTACAGCTTCTGTAATGATCTCTTTTTTCTTTTCAAGAATTGGTTTAATTGTTTCTTCAAAACCCTCTTGTCTTTTAAGGAGGTTTGGAGCTTCTTCTATAATTTTTTCAAAAATTTGTGGAACAATTGCAGCAACAACCTTGTTTTCAATCTCAGTTTGAGGATCAAACCCTTCTAAATTAGCTTTTTTGTGCTGATTTTCAAATTGTTCAGCAGCATCAATTACCGCAGTGAGTAGGGCCTGAATATCACCAGCATGGAGTCGCTCTAGTTTTTCTTCATAAAAGAAACCAACATCTTTTTTAAGCAATTCTGGTTCAGAGTCAACTTGAGCCCATTGTTTTACAAAATCAAGATTATCAGATGAACTAGAAGCATATTTAAAAAGAGCGTCAACATTGAATTTGCCATTGTAAAAAATTCTGGCGAGGGCTGTGAGAATTCTGACCAAATCACTGGGGAAAAAGAACTCACTTGGAAGCTTTTTTCTATTACCATCTTTATCTGGTTGAATTTCAATAATAAATTGAGTATTACGAACGTTAGCAATTTTGTATTCAGTTGCTATTTTTCCTGCAACTTTAATGATAATTTTGTCGTCACTTGGGGACATTATCCCTGTTTTGGCAATCTTATATATACCACCCTCTGGGAGAGAGCCTTTTTTGATTGGGGTTGTGTCTTGTGTACCAAATAAAAATGGTTTGATTTCTTGATAGTACGTGGAAAGTGTAACGTCAGAAGAAAGTTGTTTGACTTGAGATAAATTGCGAGCTAGCTTTAAAACAGTTTCTGCCACGAACTAATTATACCCTGAGTTGCCTGCTAATTTCTAGCTATTTTGCTCAAAAATCTCTTCCAAAATAGGATCTTTTTCCCTTAATCTAAGCTCAACCTCTTCAATAAGGGTTTGAACTGGATTGATAGAAAACGCCAATTTCAAAATTAACTCTTGAAGCCATATATTATTTGACTCGAGATCATTTGTTATATTTCCAGAAATAAATTCTTGCAGACCAAGTGAATTTTTTATCAATTTTTGTCTCATTTTTTTTATAACAGCTTGAGCTTTTCTTTTTTCAATTGGTGAAAAATCACTTGTTTGAAAAATAGAATCTATTTGTGTTAGTGATGTTTGTTCAATACTTTGTTGCAATTTATTAATATATTGCGTAAATTCAGCAAGAGTCATTGGAAAAGCCAATGTATCCCTTGGATCATCAAGAGAAATTCTCTGTTTTGTTACAGGGTCAACACAAGGTCCTAATACTTCACCTGAGTCATTTACAATACAACCTGCACCATCAAGGTAACTTTTGGGTACAACATACACTCGCTTTGCTGCTGGGGTTTGCTTTGTTAAGTCAAGTTCAATATATGTTTCTTTTTGTAGTAGTGATAAAAACTTTTGTCTTTCTGGCAATGAGATAGATACCAGTGAGCCAGAAAACTCTGCAAGTGATACTCCCATAGTTGGAGTGCTATTCATAATTGAAAGGGGAATAGAAAAAGGCGTCATAGCCCCACACTGCAATAAGCTCGCAAAATTGCCAACGTAAGAAAAAAATCCCCATATACTCAATAATTTTTTCTTTTCTTCACCTGTAACAGCTTGTCGAGTTGCTAGTCTATGGTCAATATCAAGTACTGTTTTAAGATCATCAATGCTTGGGATATCATTTGTTTGTTTTTGTCCCAAAAGTTGTAACAGTAATTTCTGTTGAAAGTCCATAAGTTTTTGAATGCGACTTTTTTCTGCAAATGTAGCCAGATAATTTGGATTGGTATTATGGATCTTAATCCACCCAAGAATAATTTTTGAATAGTAAAAGAAGGCTTTATCTAAATAATCAATTTTTGTTTGAAGATATTTTTGTGTTTTTTGATCCATTTTTTTATTTTCTAATTGAGAAATTTCTTCAAAAACGGGGAGGGCAACAGTGAGATAAAAATCGTTAAAATAATTTTCTTGAACCTGCCAGAATTCTGAAAGATTCACTTTAGGAATATGTGTGCTGTTTATACTATGTTCTTCTGAAGAGCTGTTCAAAATTTCTCTAAATAGTGACTCGATACTTGATTGTCCAGTTAATCCCATGCTGCTAGCGATAGATTCCAAGTTTTCTTGAGTTAATTGAATCGTGTTTGCAAATAATAAATTAGGGATTGGAGCGTCAAATTGAGTAAGTGGAGAGCCAAGTTGTTCATGAAATTGAATCGCTTGACGAGCATTTGGCCAAGCCCGGAACTGAGTAGTATGTATTTCAAACTGTGTTACTGAACCACCTTTATCTTTATGAATTGCACCTACCTGTAATAAGTAGTAAAAAGAATGGTGCGTTTCTGGTTTGTCCCAATTATGTTTAGAATCAACTCCGTGATAGCCAGATTCAATATCATCTGGAAAACTTGTTATTAAGAGGGCATCTTTTTTTCCTGTAGTAGCGATTTTGGTTAAAATATTTTTTGCTCTTTCAAAGGTGATAGACTCTATACTTGCTCTATTGGCGTTAAACCCGTTTTGGGCTAAATCCTGAGTAAAGGTATTGAGCATAAGGCCCATGTCTTCAAAATATCCGTCACCTAGCGTTTGATTGTTTTCTACTGTATGCCAATAGCTAAATGTAGTAACTGGCTCAACAAGTGCCATTTCTTTTGCATGGTGAACTGCATCAAAGCGTAATAAATCAATTTTTGCCTGTCTTGTATGGTATTCTGGTTTTTGAAATCTCTGTGCTAGTTTAACAGCATCCCAAATAGAGTTTTTGGAATGCAGTGCTTCTTTTTTTTTGTTTTTTCTTTTTCTAAGTTGTTCTGTAACTAACTGTTGAAACAGCAATCTTTGTTCCAAAAGTTGTTTGTGAACAGAAGTAATTCTTTCAGGTAGTGAAGGGCAAAACGAGCGTTCACCCTGAAAAGGTAAAAACCTGGGAATATGTTCTACGGTTGGTTGATATAGCATGATATCCAATGCACGTTGGTAATTACTTGTATTGGTTACCCAATACTCAAAACGATTGAAGACCGGACTTATCTGGAATTATCAGCCAAATTTACCGTTGCGGCACAGTTCTAGAATTTCACTAGATTCCACAATTATTTTGGTTGTTGTAGTTATATCAGAAATTATCAAAAAAGTGCAATGGAAAAAGCGAACAGAGTTTTGTATAACTAGATGTATATGCAAGAACAGGGCGGATTATCAGAAGATGAAGTATTGGTAGTTAAAGATGAAGGTGAAGGCGGAAAGGCTGGAGAACCTGAGGTTATATCAACGGCTGACACACCACCCGCAGAAGGAGACGAGCCTCAAGCTGTTGAAGCTGGGACTGATGCATCAACTGGCCAAGTAGGTGGGGGAGATCCTGCTGAGGCTGGCGCTGGGGGACAAGGACCTCTTGAGGAACTGGATACTGAGCTTACTGACGAATTACAAGGTTCAATACCACAGTTAACACAAGAAACTTTTTTACAGCATATAGATGAAGGAAGAGATTTTCTTTTACAAAAAGAAGGTTCCTTAAATACGTTATATGAAAAAATGGAAAAAAATAAAGATAACGTTCAGCTTTTTCTTGAAGATGCTCAAACATTCGATTTTCAATATGCTGAAACTGTAGACAAAATTGAATCTGTAGGAACTCAGTTAAACTTCTTTGAAAGTAAGCATCAAAAGGAAGAAATAAAGCACCTTTATGAAAAAATTGATAGCCTTTTGGCAATACAACAGAGAATTGATTTAATTCATCAAAAAAAAGAGTTGGTTTTTGTAGCACATACAGGATTAGGTGAAGCTCTAAAATCTCAAAGTATTGAGGATGCAAAAAATAAAATCAGGGAAAAAATTGGAGTTGATGTTACTGCTGAAAAAGCTGAAAAAATTAATAGACAACTTGAAGATGCTTTGAACTTTACATCTGTATCGATTGATGCACTAATTAAGCTTAATGAGGGAAGTAGTGTGGAAACTTTCCTATCTTTTTTAATTGATCCAGTGGGTACAAGAGGGCGAGACGGCTTGAGTTTTGGGACATCAGAGTTTGATGGAGTTTCTTATGAAAACGTACCATTGCCTCTTTTTAGAGAATTGCTTAGCAATCCCCGTGCTGTTGGTGCTGCTTTAGAATCTTCAATAAAAAGAATTAATGAAACATGGGCTGGGTCGAATGGAGAATTGTTACAAAAAATTAAAGATTTAAAAGATGATGACAAAGGCTCTTTGAAAGACCTTCTAGTTAAAATGACGAAAGAGTTGTTTATCGATTCTGGTGAGAGCGATAAAAACAAACAAGCATTCAGAAGGGAATTTGGATCTGCTTTAATGGGTGAAAAAGATAAAAAATTCTATTTAGATGACAAATCAATGTTGTTTTTTATTGAACAAATACAAGATGATGGTGAAAAACTTGCAAAACTCTGGAACATCCCTGCTTAATTTATTTTTGTTTTAGTGATAAAATAACAGATATCTATGCCAGGCAGAAGACAAGAAGAAGAACAAGTTTTAAACAGATACGATGTTACTAATTTAGGTTGGCAAGTTGACAACTTTTTAAAAGTATTTGAAGGAGAATATTTAAAGCAGCCTTTCATTGAGATAATAATCAGAATTGGGAAAAATTCTGAATTAGCAAACCAGATGCTTGCGCTTGGAACACTCAACACCGAGGCAATGAAACAAAACCTTCTAATTTTTTATCACGTTTTCAGTGGATATAGTGATCAAATAAAAGATAGAAGAACGATATTAGGTAAAATTGATCTCGCTGTTAAAGATTCAAAAAAATCAGGAATTAGTTATAACGAAGCTGTGACGTTCTATAATGAATTTGTTACTGGCCCAATTAAGAACACCTCAGAAAAATTAGAAAAAGCTTTGCGAGATCTAGGAGAAACAAGGTTTGCTAGAGAAGCCGATGCTGGTACAGCAGCTGTTGGTGAAGTCAAGCCTGCTTGGGAAGAAAGACCACAAGAAAGACATAGATGGCTCCCTGAGGATTATATTAATTATGCAATTTCGGAAATTAAACCTGCAGACGAAGCTGAGTTTGCAAATAATGTTAGAGTTAGAGGTGAATTTAACAGACTTGTCGAAGTACATCCCGAATTTAAACAGTATGAGGGTTATTGGAGAACAGCACTTACTACCTGGACTGTTCTCTATAAAGCTGACCCTAGGTCTGGAGGAAATGGCTTCACCATTGATTACAAAGCATATTTAGAAAAAAGTTTTCAACAAAGCGGGTTTGATGTAACACACGTTCATGAAATCTTGAGAAATAAAAGGTTTGGGAACCTAGCAATGAGGGTTTTAGCTTTGCTCGAACTCTATATGTATGACGCTGGTGAAAATTGTGTGGGATATACGTTAAAAAATAATTTGACTAATGTCGGTCCGGTTGATGATTTGCGAGTCGCACAAGAAGAAGAAAACAAAAAACCAGAAAAAGATAGAAAAACAGTAGAATTACTTGAAGATTCTAGCGGTAGAAAGCTAAAAAAAGGCACCGTTATTGTTAGACCAGGACAATTTTTAGCTAGGAATATGGATGGCAATGAATCCAATCTCCGTGAAGCTATAGAGTTAATAGTTAAAGATAATGGTTGGCTTACCAAGGCTAAAAACTCGGGAACGAATGCTGCAGAAAAACACTTAATAGATAATATTGCTACACATGCTTTTAGACTGGCAAATGCGTTTGATCTTCGAGGACATTTTTTCTTAGATGATACAGCCGCAGCTGTAACAAAAGGGTTCGGGGGAGAGGATTATTCATGGATGGCAAGCCCACAGGTAACTGTGGGTTATGATATGAATAGGTATGCCCGCGAGCCTAAGGCGAGTCACTATTTGTTAGCCGTTGTTGATGTGCCAAATGAATGGCATGAAAAGGCTGCTCATAATACATTCTTTAACAGTACTGGGGATGTAGTAGCAAAAAATGATGATATCCGATCAATAATCAAAAGGTCAAAGATACTTACCAATCCTACCAGAGTACTAGACCTGTATAACAGAGTTGCTTCTTTACCAAAAGATGCAACAGATGTTCAAAAAAGAGAACACGCTGAGCTAAGAACTGCATTAAAGTCTTTAGAAGCGCGTGCTGCTAAAGCACGTATCGAAGATGGTGAGGTAGAAACTGAGCGTATCAGGTCTTGGTTTGAAGGCTTTTTGAGTGAAAGCGATGTACACAGATGTTTGGCAAAGGCATTGGAAAAAGACTACTCAGTAGGGAAAGCGAGCCATCCGATTAGACCAAGAGAAGACGGGAACGGTTATGAATTTGTACCAAAAGGCTCTACATTCCCGACACTTTATGATTTCTATGTTGGTCAAATGATGAAGGACGCAGTACCAAAGGCCGGTAGGATTGTAACTGCAGAGATGGGTGATTTAGCAAGAGCTCAAAAAATCATTTTTAATGATGCTCAATTTGAAGAATACGCAAAAAAATACTTTAGAGATTCATCAGACAAACGAGAAAAGGGCTTTAATATGTATTTAACAGCTCGTTCTGGCTGGATGAAAGCATTGGATATAATAAAAGAACCTGTTAAGCCAATTGATGGAGAAGCACTCTTAAGGAAGCTCGATGTTTTCTTAAGTGAACTTGGTAAAGCCAAGATTGTCGATGGCGCACATCACAATATGATGAATGTTCTTGCACTTTTATTTTTAATTAAAATGTTTAAATATTTAGAACCAAGGAGTAATCCAGAATTTGAGAGATTCAGAAATCTTGCATTAAAGAAAGTGCAAGATCAAGATTCAAGTCAATCTGGAGGTGGCATACCACCTCAAGTAAAAGCATATATGACTTGGTTACTTTCTGAAGCCAGATCTGATCAAAGGCCACAAGATCGTGATGGTGATTTATTACGACCAATGAACCCGTCACATCATGAAAAAGAGCATCAAAAGGTTGAGGAATCAACAAGAGGTATGGAGCCTGGTCTTTCAATGAGTTTGAGAAAACTACTCATAAAAACAGAACATACTATGGGTGAAATTGAAGGACACGAAGAAAAGAAAGAAGGAAAATCTGATATTCCCCCAGGACCAATTAAATGGGAAGAACAGGACACTAGCACGAAGAGCAGCTAATATAGTGTTTCTGCAAATTTTTAGGCTACTAAAAAATATAATTTTGCGAGTTAAAATTATATTCCTTTTCTAACTTTCGTTGCAAACTCTCTAATTTTCTTTGGAGCTTCTTTATTCAGAACCTTATTACCCAGAGCACCACCAGTCCTTAAAGTACCTCTGAGTGCACCAACTCCTGCAGATTCGAGAGCACCTTCTTTAATAGGTTGTCTAAGGACTCTTCTTCTAAATACGTTACCAATAGCTCCACCTGCTGCTCCCAATGGAGCACCAACTGTAACTGCTGGAACTAAGCTGCCAGAAACTCCATACTTCCCAGGTGCAGACCAAGCAGCCCCTGGAATAATTTCGCCACCTTTCCAACCTTGTTTTGCAGATTCAGCAGCTGCTTTAAACACCATTGAACCAAAGCCTTCTTTAACAAGACCTTTCTTGGCGTCTTTAACAATTTCTGGTAAAGCTAGAATTAGGGCTAGTCCCATTAAACTTGCAATAGCATTTGCTTGCCCTCGGGCAATAAGGAACGGTGGAATAAATCCACCTTCATTACCGGCACCACTTCCTACAGCCTTAAATTGATAAAAAAGCACTAAAACTAACAAAACGACAGGAAATGGCAATAGGTTTCCGATTAAGTCTTTTATCCAGGGGACAATTGGATTTTTACCAGGAATAGCTCCCATCATCAAGACTATTGGCGAAGTGACAACACTAATAACGATACTTGCATATGATTTTAGCAATTCAAAAAAGAGTCTTACAGTCCCGATCAAGATTGCAACAGCAAGCACTACGGTTAAGGTAAGACCTCCAACAATTCCAAGGACTGAATTGAGAGCAGGTACCTCAAGAAGACTACCAAATAAGTTACTAACAAGATCTATATTTTCTCCTGGACTCAAAACATTTGTAGCTCTAAAAAGTGCTCCAGCTACTTGTAATATTGTCATGTCAATGAGATTTGTACTTCCATCAGGAAGTGTTTGTCCAAAAATACCTATGATGAGGAACATGAGGACATACATCATGTCTATCATAAAACCGGCAATTGCATAAGAAAACGTGACTAAAAGTAAGCTTACGATAACACTTGGAATTGCTTGTTGAGCAGTAATTGCTGCCTGTCCACCAATCCTTTGTCTAAACATGATCATAAAACCAATAATAATAAAGATGACAACAAAGAACATGTACGCAACATTTCTGAATGCTTTCCAAAGTTCAAGAATAGGATTTAAAGATGCAAATCCTAGGCCTTGAGCATATGCTCTTGGAGTAATATGTGCTGAATCCATGAGGTCTGCAACATACGTTTGAGTATTCGCAACAGGATATCCATAAAAATGACCAATGAGTGTTCCAGCACTTGCTAATATATTTTTATTTGTAGCAGGTCCTTGAGCTTCTTCTTCTATATTTGGTTTGAATTCTGTGTATAAAGTTGAGTTTACAAATTCTAATGAAACAAACCTAAAAACTTGATGTACTAAACATTCTAATGAGGGTGTCATACACCCGTCATCATCAATTGCAGCTCTGTAGCTTTTAACGAGCCCAGCATCTGATTGTGGTGAGAATGGTTCGTCATAAAGAGGAATTGGAGTAGGTGTTGGTGTTTGTGCGTAAGAAATTTTGGTAGTAACTACCAAGAATGAAAAGAGAACCAGCAGTATAGCAAGCGCTTTTTTTGCCATATTTGAATACTATTATAACAAAGACTTGTGAGTCTGAATATACTTGTAAAATACGCTTTACCTACTTTGATCGCAAGAAATGCATTGTAAGTCTTGAAATATCTTTTAAACTGTGTATATTTTGTCATATATAGTATATAATATGACCTATAAAGATAGTATGATTGATCAGCACAAAGTATCCCTTTTTAAAGAATTATTCGCTCAAGCAGAGTCGGTATTAATTATATATGCACCAGATGCTTTACGTGATCATTTGTTTGCTGCAACCGCACTATATAAAACATTCCAACAATTAGGGAATAAGTCAATTACTTTGTTATCTAGTGAAAGTTTAGCAAGTGCAGAACCTGATATCGTCTATTTAGATGAAACTAGAACTGAGGTCGGCAACAAGAACTTGTGTATAACATTAGACTACACACCAGAAACTGTCGAAAAAATTACCTCTGCAATAGATGAATCAACTCAAAAACTGTATCTCACGATTAAGCCAAAAAAAGGTGTAAATCCACTTTCTAGAGAGAATGTTACCTTTTCTTACACTGGTGCAGAAGCAGACATGGTGATTTTGGTTGGAGTTGATGATTTAGAATCACTTGATCAACTGTATATTGGGTACGAAAATTTGTACCAAAATACAGCCTTAGTCAGTATTAACTCATACGAGACCTCATTTGGAAATTTGAAATTAGATATTTTGGGAAGTTCGAGTGTCAGTGAATACGTTGCGTTACTTTTAAGGGAACTAAACTATCAACTAGATCAAGAAGTTGCCACTAATCTACTTGCTGGTATCGACGAAGAAACAGACAATTTAGAGTCATACTTAGCAACCGCAGATACGTTTGAAGTCGTATCTTACTTACTCAGGAGCGGAGCACGAAGATTTGCTCGTGAAGCTCAAAGTGATGAGCTTGCAAATAATGAAAATGAAACTGAGCAAGAAGTATTTAATCAATCAAGCCAAAATGAAGATGACGAAGTATTTGTTGTAGAAGAAACGGTATCACCACAACCTCAAATTCTGTCAGAAAAGAGTATTCCCAGTGAACCAAAACGGGGAAGAGGTAGACCAAGAGGAAGTAAAAATAAGTCTAAAATTCAACAGGGCGTGCAGTCACCTGAAAAGGAAACAAATACTCCTAAACCAGGAGACTTGAACTATAATCCCTCAGGATTTGGACCAAGTTCGACCTAAATTTTTATCTAAAGTTTGAATGAGTTTCACACTATTGTGGACCTAGAAAATCGTAGTATGTCTTTAATCTTCCAACAAAATTAGGATTGTTACAGAATTGATTTGGACTCTGATCACCAGATCCGCGTTCTTCACCAGAATAGGCTTCTAAAAATTCAATGTATGAAGAATATGATTTCAAGATGTTAATAAATGAGTTCACTTGGGCACCTAAATCTTGGGCTGGTTTAGAAATCACACCAAAATCTGCGACTCGATAATGGCTAAAGCCAGACTCCTCACCCCACATTGCTAAAGCAAGTCTTGGACTAACTCCAGCGCTTTTGGCCGCATTAACTACAAACTCACATGCCGTTATATTTCCAGATTCTACGAATTGTCCTTGGCTATTAACCGGATTTTGAACGAGGGATTCGGGATATGTACAATCGGCATATGAGTATAAGTCTTCACAATCGATGACAGCATCACCAGGATTTTTCCAGGCAGATATGTTATGAACATCAGGTACAAAAAGTCTGGTGAGTTTCCCAGTACATTCACCGGTTCCAGTTGTATCCACGTGTTCTGCTGTTTCTCCTGAAGTGATTCTTGGTCCACCATCACATTGAGCAACTGACTCCAGTGCATCACCAGTAACTGGTGGTGCATCATCGCCTTCATTTCCAGTTATATTTCCACCAGTACATTGACCTAGCAAAAATTCTTCTGTTGTTTTACACGAATCAAAGTATGCCCATGCTTCTGAGGCGCGAGAGTTGAGTTGAAGTTGAATTTTTCTCATCCAATATCCCAATTCAGCACCAAGTATTCCAACTCCAGCACTTTCCTGTTTAACCCCAATAGTGACCTCTTCTTCGCAAGGTTTGTTTGTAACAGCACCTGAAGTAGCTACTTCAGTACCGCATTCTCCATTTGCCGTCTTTATTTCGTCAACATAATTAAAACCTACAGACCCAGCATCAAGACCAATTGCTTGTCCAGTCATTTCAAACCCTCCCACAGTATTCCCAGTCTCTAAAGCGGCTAATTGAGCCTTGGTAAAGAACGCACTCTTCATTGCTTTTTCAACTGCATCAAGCTCGAAACCCATTGGATACACAATATAAAAGTCTACAGTAGTTGAATCAACTGCAGGAGGCCAGGTATCTTCAGAAATAGTAAATAATGATTGTAATTTTTCCGCAGGATCATCAGTCTTTGCTATTTGTGGATTTGTTTGGCCATTGCCCCCAAGAGGTGGGTGAGTAAGGTCTTTAAAGAATAAGTTAAGCATAACTTGTTGACCATTATCGCTATTAAATGCTTTCCCATATTTCTCTGCAGGATTATCAAGTCCAGCAAGGTCTTTTATCACGTTTACAGCTTCAGCCTCACCACAACCTTCTACATTTCCGTTAATAATATCTGTTAATGCTTTTGTTAACTCATTCTGACAAGAGACCGTTGCTTTATTTCCATCCACACAATAAATTTTACTTCCCGAATTTTGTGTTGCTGCTCCAACAGCTCGGTCTAATATAGTTTGTCTCTTATTTGGTCTATCTACATCTTCATGGGTTTTATTATCTTTGTTTTTAAATAGTAATTGTCTAGTTAAATCAAGTGGATCAGACCAAAATTGAGAACCGGTATCATCTCCACCACCTTTATTTGTTCCAATATCTGGGATTTTAAAGGCGGCTACCAAGACTTCGTCATCTGGAGTAAGAGTTCTAGTTCTCTTGGTGAAGAAATTAAATAGTTTTGTAGCAATATTACCTTCATCTGTGCCAGGATCTTTAGCATGGATTGCTGCAACAAGAAATCCGTATCTGTAGGCTCTGTCAAAATATGTTGGGGTGTTCATAAGGCCTTGTAAAAGTGCCTCATTGCTGGCTCTATCAGTTGTCGTCAGGGCTTCACAGCCAACTTTTGCAGTACCATCTCTATATGCAGGCTCATATTCTTTTAACTTATCAAGTAAGGTTTTGACTGTAAATTCCGTTTCAGTTGGAAGAGGAGCTATATTTTGTTGTTGCTGTGACAGCTCTGGGCCAACACCTGGATTGTATGGTATTGCCGAGTTGGGGATTGGTCTGGTAAAAAGTTCGCATTCACCAGGGTTTTGTAATCTCTCACAAGCTAGTTCTTGGGCTACTAAATTTCTCCACCCTTGCATACAAAGTTGTGGCTCAGAAAGAAGTGAGTTGATAGGGGAACTGTTTAGTACTGCATCGGCTGGGTTGGAAACGTACACATCGCGAAAGCCAAAATATTCCTCAAGAGAGGTAAGCAAAAATTGCTTGTTACTCACATCTCTCCATAATGGGTATTGAGCATTGGTCATATTGAGGGTTTCGACTGCATCTAACTCAAGTATTTGAACTCCTTTATAATTTTCTGGAAGAAAATACCGATTAATTTTTTCTTGAGTGTTATATTCAGGTTCAATTTTAACTCCCTCAGTTGCACAGTATGCTTGATATCCTTGTAGTGCGAGTTCTTTTCTTAATTTTTCAGTAGTTCTCTGGAGGCTTCCTGAGTCAATAACGTTTCTGATGGGGGAAAGGAAAAATTTGGTTTCATCAACATCATACTCAGGATAAATGCTCAAATCATAACTAGAGTCTGCAGATCTTCCTTCGCAGTTTTCAGAAACTTCGGTACCTTGAGGAGTAAATAATTTACCATTAATGTAAAGTAACCAGTCACTCTCATTGTTACAAACATTCCTGACAAGGGGGGTGACTTTTACAGCGGGAGTCTCACCGGCTCTACTCGCTATAAATTCTAAAACTTTTTGAATATTGGTGTCTGGGGCATTTGGAGCACTCCCTCCAGGAGAAAGTGAAAACTCTGTAAGGAAGAGAGTCCCATTAATAGCTTCATATCCAATTTGTTGAGTGACTGTTTCAAGTGGTTCGCAACTTTCTGCTGTTTGGCCAATACAACCGTACGCATTTGCAGCTCTTGGTGCAGTATTAAATATTGCTGCCATCCCAGGAGTTTCGGCAAACATAGTAGAAACTTTATAGGCATCCAGTCCCATATAATAATCAAGAGCAGCTGGACTGACGTTTGATTTCCCACTAATTTTTGCCCAATCACTTACATATTTTGACCAATTGCGGCATTCGTTTTCTTTATTATTAATTTCATTTCCCCAGACAATCAATGCTTGTGAACCAAAAATATTTCGAGCAAGGTCAACTGCTTGCCCTGCATCTAGCCCTGTTTCTGAAGTAAAATCTTCACAAACTCCATTAATTCTAACTATAGGAAAAAATCCACCACCAGCTACAACAGCTGCCAGTTGTTGCACTGATCCTTGTTGGCTTGACTGTAGCATTGTGACAGGCACCATGACTGTCACTGGGCTTCCTGGTTCTAAACCATTAGGAATGAGGATTGTATTGATGATGTTGACTTGATACCCAACATCACCTTCACCCAGGTGAGTACCAATTAACTCGGACGCAAAAGTATGGGTTGGTGTTGCAAATTTTGCAAGTGAGACCAACAAAAACAATACCTGTAGAACCAGAAGTCTCAGTACTTTTTTGTGCACAACACTATTATATCTTGCAAACTATAATTTTACAGGCTGACTTTGATTCAAAAATTACGGACTTGGAGGTGGTTCAACATCTTCTGAAGTAGGAATGGTAAATGTTTTGATTGTTTCAACACCAGTAAATCCAGCAATTAAATTGAGCACAATAAATGCACTAAGTGCAACAACAATTCCAATCACCGCATAGGTCATAGTGCTTCGGGCTTTATCTATATTAGAGGAATTACCTCCAGAGACTAACCAGCGCACAGACCCTACAATAAGCATCACAAATGCTGCTAAACCAATTAATGTAATTATGACGGTGAAAACATTTGCAATCAAACACTCAAGACCTTGGATAGTTGCAACGTCATTATCAACTCCACCTACACACACACCAGACCAGGCAGTAGTTTGAGCAAATGCTGTTGAAGTTGAATATAAGTAAGCAACACCAGCAATAAAAATTTTTTCAAGTTTAGAGAAATAGTTTTTTCCAGTCATGATGAATTAATTATAACATTGATTTTTTAGGAGTGACGAAGGAGCACACCCCTTTAACAAATCAATAAAAAAGCCCCTCACATAAATGAGGGGCTTTTCAAAAAACTAATCTGTATTAAATGTTATCTAAGACATCATTTAATGAACCTGCGCCTAAGAAGTTAAGGACGAGGCCAAGAATTGCCCAAGATGCAGCAAGGACGATCAAACCAAGAACTGCAGCGGTAATCTTGTTTCTAGCACTCTCAGTCTTACCCTTGTCACCACCAGAAGTAATCCATTCAATTCCACCCCAGATGAGGTACATGAAGACCAAAAGAGCACCAAGTACCATAACAAAGTTAAGTGCTTTATTAATCAGTGTACCAATATCAGAAAAGAAGAATGAATCTGGTTCTTCAACTTGAATTTGTGCAAATACTGCTGGAGCTGATGTTACAAATGCGGCTGCTGTTAGAGCTAAACCGTTGAGTTTGTTTCTCATATGTGTTCCTTTTTTATTTTTCAGCTAATTACTGACTACTTATTACTAATTATACCTGTGCTTGAGACAGAACGTCAAGTTTACTTTTTACTATAAAGGTATGTTTCCTCCAGGAGCTCCAGGCCAGCCAGGTTGGCTAGGATTTCCAGGAACACTTGGAGGTGTGGATGTGTTAGAAGAACCTCCACCAAAGGTAAATACTTCAAAGTCAAGGAAAAGTTGTAAAAGCATAAACAAAGCAAGCATGGCAGCTAATACAATCATTCCAATAAAGGATTGTGTAATTCTATTACGAGCTTTTTCAATTTTACTTTTATCTCCACCAGCAGTAATCCATTCTAGACCACCCCAGAGGAACATGATTAACACCATAATAGAAGCAATTGTGACTACTATTGTTAATATTCGACCAATTAACGCACCAAAACCAGCTTCACCATCATCTGGTTCGTATAGATCTGTACCAATAATCTCCCGTTCATCGGCAACATCTCCAAAGTTGAGCTCAATTGGCTCTTGAGCATAAACAGTGGAAGTGAGTTGTACTTTTTGTGTTACTACACCAACTTCAATTGAAAGCAAAAGTAAAAATGTCAAAAAAAGTTGTTTCATTCTTCACCTCCAACCTGTGTAAATGTTAAGTTAAGGATAGAAAATTCCTCACCAAAGAATAATTGACTGACAAAACCAATAATTACAAATGAGCTAACTAAAATGAGCAAACCTAAGAAAGACTGCATAATTCTATTACGAGCTTTCTCAATTTTACTGGCTTCACCACCGGCGGTAATCCATTCAAGTGCCCCCCAGAGGAACATGATTAAAACAGCTATTGCGCCAATGGTAATGAAGGCATTCCATAAAGTAACAAAATAACTCACAAAAATTTCTCCTGAAGCAGCTTCTTCTGCATCTGCACCTAGTTCTCCTGTTACAGGATTTTTGATTTGGGCATGAACGAAAACAATTTTTGATAAAAATAATCCAAGTGCTGTTAAAACTGTAGTAATTTTTTTTGAAAGGTATTTCATAATTAGGTTCCCGTACCAGGTGTGACACTTTCAAGCAGTTCAGCTGGTTTAAGTAACTCTATTCCAACTAAGCTACCAATAAGACCAATAATTCCATACGCTGCGACCAATACAATGAGTCCTAAAACTCCTTGCATCATTTTATTTCGCGCAGTAGTAAGTTTTCCAGCATCACCGCCAGCTGTAATCCACTCAAAGGATGCCACCATAAAATAAATAATGAAGAAAATTCCACCAACAATTGTTAAAACCCCAAGTACATTTGAAATAATTGCTTCTAAGTTTGCTCCCGGATTTTCTTCAGCGCCCTCGACGAGAGGTGAGGTTGGTTTAAAACTTCCAAATTGTTGTGCAATGAGTGTTGGTAGTAACATACTGACTTTTCTTTTCTTTATTATACCAAGTATTTATTAAACTGCTCCTGTTAATGTTGGAGTAATGATAAAAGTCGGATCTCCATAAAATATTAAGCCAAACAAGGCAGCCAGAGAATAAGAACCAACTATTATTAATATACCAACAAAACTCCAGAGCATCCGTTCATTAATCTTAGCCATATTGCTAGGGTTACCGGCCCCAGTCACATACAAAAATCCTGCGACAACAAAGTTAATCATTACTAGAATTCCTGCAACAATATTAGCAAAACCAATTGCTCGAGAAATGAAAAAAATCAAACCAATGTCACCACCTGATGCAGCATTGATAGCTCCAACTGCAGCTGGAGGTTCAACACCACCAATAATTGCAGAACCGCAAGGCTCTTCACCTAAAACCAAAGCTTGGGGACTATATCTGCAGTCATAATAACCAGGGATAGGGCAAACACATTTTTTGTTATTTATGCAGTGTCCTGCATATGCACACCCGTCTGCTGCAAAAGTTTGTTTTGTAATAGAAAGCTGAGGGGAAAATAGTACACCTGCAAAAATTAACACAGTAAAAATACTTAAGATGATCTGTCTGATTGCTTTTATTAAAAATACTTTCATATCTGTTATCCACCAATTGGTGTTATTGTTGGTGTAAGGATATATGATGCTTCTCCGTAGAATAGTAAACCGATGAGTGCTGCAATACTGTATGAAACAATCATTAATAACAAGCCAATAACACTCATGGTGAACCGACTACTGACTTTACTATGTGTGTCTGGTTTTCCGCCCCCAGTAAGGTACGCAAATGCAGCAAGAATAATATTCAAAAGTGCCCACACTCCTCCTAGAATAATAATAAGTCGGATCATATTAGAGATGAATAAAACAACCCCAATGCCACCTGCGTCTTGATTAATGAGGTCAACACCCTTTGGGATTGCAATGTCTCCAACCAATTCTTCTGGTGTTTGAGCATAGACTTTAGGGAAAGAAAAGAGTGACATATTATTCGCTTACTCCAGGTATTTGTATGCCGGTCAACAAGGCGACAATTTGAATAATCCAATATGCTGCAAACATGATGATAAAACCAGTTAATGCTGCCTGGAAGATACCTTTTGCGTCTTCAGCGCCTTTTTGTCCGCCCATAATAAATTTAAATCCTGCAACAATGACAATAAGAAAGAAGACAATACCTGCAATAACAAAAATATTGCTTACGAATAAATTGACTAAGAACGCGGGAGTATCATATACGTCGCTGACTTTAGTGCTATCTGAGAGTCGCAGACAGTTTCCGAGATCAATACCTCCAGTGCCGGCGCCACAGGGACTTTCATTAACTTCAGCCTGAGCATAAGCGGTTGGTACTAATCCAAAAAACATAAGGTAGTACTATTATATAGTAGGCGATACTTGATGAAAAGTATGTAAGTTTCCCTGGGAACCAATAATTTGTTGTACAATAGTGAGGAATGCTAGATGAACAACAACTTATTAAAGAATTAAAAACTGGTAGTGAACACGCAGTTAAAGTCTGGTTTAATACCTATTCCGCTCGGTTACTGAGAGTTATTGAGTATAAAGTTTCAAATAGAAAAGATGCTGAAGAGATTGTTCAGCAGACTTTTTTGAACTGTCTAAAGCATTTACCTCTGTTTTTAGGCAAATCTAGTATTTGGACGTGGATGAATTCAATTGCTCGTCATGAGGTAGCAGATTATTTTAGAAAAAAGTATGCTAAAAAAGCCTTGCAAACAATTCCTTTATCAGAGTTGCTTCCATTAAATCAAATTTCTGATAGTGATGAGGTTTCGCAAAAGGTCACTGTTGTCTTATCGAAAATGAGAAAGTACTATAGCGAGCTTCTCCTCTTAAAGTATGCTGATAATAAAAAAGTGATCGATATAGCAATAGAATTACAAAAAAGTGTTAAATCAGTAGAATCAGATCTGTTTCGAGCGAGAAAAGAATTTAAAGAATTGTGGGTAATGGTTTGAGTATGACTAATGATTTTTTGAAACAATTACAAAACGAAGCTAAACAGCAGCAAAAATTGTATAGCTCAAGAATTATTCCTCAGCCGTTCGACCCACTTACCTCATTTATTGGCGAACATACATTTGTTGTCTTGAGTGTTTTATCTGTACTCTCAGCAATTATTGTCGAACTGGTAAAAAGAGTATGAAGTTCAGACGGATACTATTTTCATTCATTTATTCACTTGGTCAAATAACGACAGGCTTGTTACTACACCCATACCAAACAATGCAATCTTTAGTGAGGCAGAACATTTTTATTTGGATGGCATTACTTCCTAGTTTGTTTCTTAGTTTCTTGACAATTTTTTGGAAACTTGTTTTCGTGCCGACAGTGCAGATTGTATTTAGTTGCGCCCAAACTGGCTTTTTTGCCTGCAGTTGGATTTCATTTTTTTCAAATATGGTGACGTTCTTTTGTATTTACTGGCAGGTGTTATTATTGTATTTATTAATTAGATTCACTCTAGTATTTAGAAGATAAGTGATATGGATGACAACAAAACTATACGACAATTACTGATAGATAAAGACGAGGTTTCTTTATGTAGTTTTGATGGCACAGTTGTGGGGCGAGCAGATAAATACATTGCGCATAAATACCCGTCTCAGATGCATTTAGCAATCTCAGTGTGGTTGTTTAATTCTAAAGGACAGACTCTACTTCAAAAGAGAAGTAAAAAGAAAATTGTTGGTGCCGATTGGTGGGCTAACAGCGTATGTGGAAACGTTTGGCCAACAGAAACATATTTTGATTGCGCAGTAAGAAGACTTAAGGTTGAGTTGGGCATAGTAAACGGTGTTCAACTAATCCCAGTATATAAATTTGGGTACAAAGCGTATGGAAATGCGGAATATGGCGAACATGAGTTAGACCAAGTGTATATCGGCTTATATGAAGGTGTGGTACAACCAAATCCTGAAGAAGTCAGTGAATACCAATGGGTAGAGTTTGAAAAGCTTTTCGCCCAAATTTCAGTTTTAGAGTATATTTCTCCAGAAAACTCACTACTGATAGAGGGTGGTGAGCTGCAGGAAAAGACACCAACAGCTTTAGTAACAATTGGCGAAAAAGAATTTCAAATAAGTCCGTGGACCATTTTTATGCTTAAAAACCCAATATTGTTTGATGCGTATAAGCAAATTCTCAAAAAAAACAAATAATCTGCATGAAAGTTGTTCTGTTTTGCGACTAATGTGTTGTGACTCAGAAAAAATCTTTTTTTATTCGTGATATTGACGCGTCTGAAAAGCAAAAAGTAGCAATTCGGCAGGAGTTACTGTGTTCTGTGACAAGTACAAAAAAAGAAGAGCTTGAAGATTTTTTTGTGATTGGTTTACCTGTTGATATAGCTGGGCAAAAAAACTGTGAAAACCTTGTTGGATCAGTGGAAATACCAGTTGGAGTTGCAGGTCCAGTCACTGCAAAAGTTGCTTATGTTAGCCATGAGGGGGCAATTCTTGAAAAAAAGAGCCAAACTTTTCTTATCCCATTAGCTACAACAGAAGGTGCTTTGGTTGCTTCAATTCACAGAGGTCTAAAAATTCTTGATTTAGGGAAAACAACAGTCATTGTGCAAAAAGTTGGAATGAGTAGATCTGTTGTGTTTGAGTGCCAATCTATTGAAGACGCCATTACATTTTCAAAATACTTTTCACAAAATTATGCTGTTTTTGCAAAGTTTTGTGAGGAAACCAGTAGCCATTTACAATTTCTTTCTCATGAGATTTTTATGCGAGATAAATTGCTGTATATTCGTTTTGTTTTTGATACCGATGAAGCAATGGGGATGAATATGGTCACTATTGCTTTATCGCATGCTTGGGACAAATTCAAACGCCAACTGCCAGATCACATTTGGGTTTCATTACTTACCGTTTCTGGAAATGTTTGTACAGATAAAAAAGATTCAATGATAAATCGGCTGCGAGGTAGAGGGTATTTTGTCACAGTTGAAACACGACTTGCTGCCCAAGAGGTTGAACGATTGTTAAAGGTAAAAACAAAAGAACTGGTTAAGACTCATCTAGTAAAAAACGTGATAGGAAGTAACGTGGCTGGTTCATTCGCGCAAAACATGCATGTTGCTAATGCTTTGGGAGCATTTTATTTGGCTACAGGTCAAGATGTTGCACACCTTGTTGCAGGGAGCGAAGCCAGTGTCCATTTTGAGTTACTGGAGAACAACGAACTGTATGTGGCGCTTACTTTGCCAAATGTGAGTGTGGGAACTGTCGGAGGTGGGACTTGGCTCCCAAAGCAAACTCAGGCACGTTCAATTATTTTAGAGAAAAATACCGATACTGTGGTAAAAGCACATACGGTAGCGGCAGCAACGGGCCTAGCATCTTTAGCAGGAGAAATTTCTGGACTTGCTGCACTTGCAACTAATACTCTTGCGAGTGCTCATGCCAAATTAGGCAGATCAAAAAAGAGATAGACTAAAATATGATAATTCAAGCAAAAAAAGCAATTGGAATTGTTTCGTACGGAGCAAAGATTCCTAGATTTAAAATCACTGGTGAAACAGTTGCGGCAGCACAAGGAAAAGTAGAACAAAAAATATATAAATCACTTGGAGTAGAGTCCAAGACTGTACCTGGAAGAGACGAAGATACAATTACTTTATCCACAGCTTCAGGGTTTCAGGCATTAGAACGATTGCAGTTGTTGCATACAAAACAGCACAAAGTGAGAAGTGAGGTTGACTCACTTTTTATTGGCAGTGAAAGCCATCCGTATGCGGTTAAACCAACAGGAACAGTAGTAGCTCAAGCCTTAGGAATTGCTTCTGATAGTGTAAATGGCAAGGTCAAGCCACTTGCTTTGGCAGATTTACAATTTGCGTGTAAAGCTGGGACTCAAGCTTTACAAACTTGCGCTTTTTTTGTTAACACACAATTTTCCCACTATGCAATGGCTATTGGTACCGACACGGCGCAAGCAAAACCAGGAGATGTTTTGGAGTATACGGCTGGTGCAGGCAGTGCTGCGTTTATACTGGGTTCTCAAGGAGGAAATGGAGAGAGTGCTTTTAAGAACAAACTATTAGCGAAGTTACTTGCCACAACCTCAGTAGCTACTGATACCCCAGATTTTTGGCGACGACCATACCAATCATATCCAGAACATGCAGGGAGATTTACTGCGGATCCAGGATATTTTTCACATATTAAAATGGCGGCACAACTACTGTTAGAAGAGACTCAGCTACAAGCTAGTGATTTTGAGTACTGTATTTTTCACTCTCCAAATGCGAAATTCCCTCAGCAGGTTGCAAAAGAACTAGGGTTTTCCCAAGAACAAGTAGAACGAAGCTTGTTGGTTACCCAAATTGGAAATACATATGCGGCGTCTAGTTTGCTAGGTTTGGTAAACACACTAGATTACGCGCAAGCAAATAAGAAAATTTTAGTTGTTTCATATGGATCTGGTTCTGGGAGTGATGCTTTTGTATTTGAAACAACAGAATATTTAGTTGAAGCTCGAAAAAAATGGGAAGTAGCTGGAGTCACTCCAGGAGCATTTGTGTCACAGCAATTACAAATATTGGTTCCCGTAACCTATGAGGAATACAGAGCAAATAGTACTCATTAGACTATGAAAAAAATAAGAATTATTGGTAACTATATCACTCAATTTGGTGAGTTGTGGGATAGGTCTTTGGAAAGCCTATTTGAAGAAGCAACTTTTGGCGCACTCAATTCAGTTTTGGGTTCGAAATTTGCAAAAAAAATGGTGCGACATGAATATGGAACCTTATTACCGAAGTCACGGTTTTTACCAACTGAAATTGAAGCTGTCTTTGTTGCCAATATGGCAGGCGGAAGTTTTGCTAATCAAGAACATTTGAATGCTGTTGTGGCCCAAATGCTTCCTCATAGGCCACCAGCTTTCCGCGTTGAGGCGGCATGTGCATCTGGAAGTATAGCTCTTGAATTAGCTGAGTTAGCTCTTCAATCTGGAAAGTACAAAACAGTATTGGTTGTAGGTGCGGAAAAGATGACTGATGTTTCTGCACAAACAACAACTAAAATCTTATCTGGAGCAAGTGAGTACCAAAAAGAGTATGGAAGCACATTTCCAGCTCTTTATGCATTGTTGGCTCAAGCTCACATGCAGGCTTTTGGAACTTCACGCGAGCAACTCTCTGTAGTTGCAAGCCAAAATCATACTCACGCTGTTTCAAATACAAAAGCCCAATTTCAAAAAGAAATTCCTGCTGAAGTTGTTAGTAAAAGTGCTGTTATTGCAGAACCATTGCGATTACTTGATTGTTCACCAGTTTCTGATGGTGCAAGTGCAGTGATTCTCACTACAAAAAAGAGCAAAGTGTTTATGCATAAACCAGTTATCGAAGCAGTTGGTCATGCCCAAGACACAATAAATTTAGCTGAGCGAGAAAGTTTACTGGAATTATTAGCAACAAAACTAGCTGCCCAACAAGCATATCAAACTGCTGGTATAACGCCTCAAGATATTGTCTATGCTGAAGTTCATGACTGTTTTACGATTGCACAGATTTTAGCAACTGAAGATTTGGGATTTTTCAAGAAAGGTGATGGAGGATCAGCAATTGAAAAAGGTGATACTACAATTGGAGGAAAAGTCATAATCAATCCTTCTGGTGGGTTAAAAGCTTGTGGGCATCCAGTTGGAGCAACTGGAGTAAAACAAGTTGCTTTTTTAGCAGAGCTCTTACAATCGCAACAACTTACACAAAAAAAAGATAAAGTGTACGCCTTGGCTCATAATGTAGGTGGAAGTGGGGCAACTGCAGTGGTACACATTGTAAGTCAAACTAAATATATGGAGCAAAGTTAATGAATATTCATCCAGCACAGTACCATCGAAACAGCAAAAAATGGCAGTACCATTTAGGAAAAACAGGAGTAGTGCTACTCACGACTCGTTTGGAAGTTACAACAAAAGAGCTTGAATCATTTTTACCATATTGTTTTTTATTAGTGCAGTTAGAATCCGGTGAAAAAATTGAAGTTATGGGTGAAGCTCAAACTAATTTTTTAGTTGGAGACGCTGTGAGATTAGAGCTAAGAAAATTAGCACAACCAGATCAGTTTGGAATTATTCCATATGGACTAAAAGCATGCAAACTGAATTGAATTTAGTTTTTGTTGCATGGTTTTTATCGGTTTTTACGACTATTACTAACACAGATACAAAGTAGTCACTATTTTTATGAACCAAACAAGTATTGGTAAATTTATTCTTACTGGTGAGCATAGTGTGGTTTATGGAGAGCCAGCACTTGTTGCTGGCTTGGACAAGCACATAACTGTAGAGCTACTTGAGGGTGATAATCAAGAAATTTCTGAATATACTGCTTACATTTTTGCTCTTTTTGAAAAAAGATATGGTGTGGATACCACTAAATTGTCGGTTCGTGCTGTTTCAGAAATTCCCCAAAATTCTGGTCTTGGGTCATCAGCTGCTTTTGCACATGCGGTGATTAAGGCATTGGTGAATTATTTTTCAAAGACTATTTCAAAAGACGAAATGTTTGATTTAGTGTATCAGTCCGAAGTTTTCATTCATAAAAAACCGAGCGGGATTGATCCTTGTGCAGTAGTGTATGGGGGAGTTCATCTGTTTCAAAAAGATTTACAACAGAAAACGTTTTTCAAGCAAAAAATACAATTTCCGCATTCATATAAGTTTTTATTAGTAAACTCTGGAAAAGCTACAGAGTCGACTGGAGAAATGGTTACCTTTGTTTCAGACACTCTAAAAAAAAATCCAGCAGTGTTAGATACAATCAAATCTATTGGAAAAATATCTCGAGAAATTCAAACACAACTTGTTTCTGAGAGTTTTACTGGTGAGTTATTAGATAAAAATGAACAGGAATTAGAAAAACTTGGAGTGGTTGGTAAACATGCACAAAAGATCATTCATGAATTAACAAAAATTGGTGCTCACGCCAAGATTACTGGCGCTGGTGGAGTTCAGACAGGATCTGGTTGGATTTTAGCATGGAGTGAAGATCTCAACAGAGTCGAACAATTCTGCATTCAAAATGGTTGGGAATATTTTGTAACTGAGGTACAATAGGGAGTTTGTGAAAGAATTATGATGAAAAATGAGTTAAAACAAGTAACAGCATCTGCGCCAGGGAAGTTAATGCTTTCTGTAGGGTATGCAGTTGTTCATGGCTATCCAACAATAGTTACGGCAGTCGATCAAAGATTATTTGCTACAGTTACAAAAAATGGCGTTGATGTATTTCACCTTGATGCCCCTGATTTAGGACTGACCTCATACACTAAAGTGATGGCTGATTTGGGAAAAAAAGATTTGCCAAAGGCAGTGCGATTTATAGAAATTTTGTATAAAAACTTTTTAGAGAAATATCCACAAAAAGAAGGAATCATAGTTACAACACGAAGTGATTTTTCTTCAACGTATGGATTTGGTTCAAGTAGTGCAGTTACGGTTGCCTTTGCTAAAGCTTTGACAACTTTATATGGTCTCGAGCTAACTAATCAAGAATTATTTGATTTGTGTTACCAAGCAGTCACAGAAGTACAAGGTGTGGGGTCAGGATATGATTTGGCAGCAGCCATTTGGGGAGGGACACTTTATTATGTAAGTCCTGCAAAAGTGGTTAAGCCTATTAGTCTCTCAGACTTTCCGCTTGTTATTGCCTATTCTGGAGAAAAAGCTGATACGCCAACACTCATCCGGTTGGTTGATGCTAAGTTAGATAAAGACCCAGAGAGAATAGACACAATTTTTAAGCGCATAGCGGCAATTGCAAAAGCATTTGGCAACTTAGCTGAACAAAAAAACTGGAAAGCTATTGGTGATTTATTTAATGAGTCACAAGAATGTGCTCGTGAACTCGGGGTTAGCAACAATCGTTTGGAGAATTTGATCAATGCTGCGTTAGATGCTGGCGCGTATGGAGCAACCTCATCAGGAGCTGCTGGAGGAGATTGTATTTTAGCAATTGCGCCACCAGAAGCTCAAGAAAACGTGATTAAAGCATTAGAAAAAATAGGCGGGAAAATTATTGATGTAACTATTGGAGCGGCTGGCGTTACAGTAGAGGAAATTCAGGAATAATGGTTATGAAAAAAACAACGATACAGGCTTCAAGTGACATTGCGCTCATAAAGTATTGGGGCAAAAAAGATGAAGTATTAAGACTTCCAGAAAATGGTAGTATTTCAATTATTTTAAGTGGACTAGATACTGTTACAACTGTTGAATTTCGTGAAGATCTTATTCAAGATCAAGTCTTTATTCAAGGTGAAGAGATTGAGAATGTTTCAATAGAAGCTCAAAGAGTAAGTAAGCATTTGGATAGAATGAGAGACTTGGCTAAAGAAAGAAAAATAACTGGGGCCAATTGGTTTGCAAAAGTTGTGTCAAAAAACACTTTTCCAAGGGGCACTGGCCTTTCAAGTTCTGGTTCTGGAATGGCAGCTCTCACTTACGCTGCAGCAAGAGCTTTAGGTTTGGATGTATCTGAAAAAGAACTGAGCATTTTATCACGTCAAGCTTCAGGAACTGCTTGCAGGTGTGTTTGTGGTGGCTTTGTTGAGTGGCTTGATGGTGATACTTCAGATACTTCTTATTCTCATACTATTTTTAGCAAAGAGCATTGGGATATTCGTGATGTGGTTGCAGTTGTTGACGAAGGAAGAAAGAAAATTAGTTCAACTGAAGGGCATACTACTGCACAAACAAGTCCATTTTTTAAAGTGCGACAAGATCGAATTAAACAAAAAATTGAGCTGGTTAAACAAGCGATTGCGGAAAAGAATTTTACTGAACTTGGAAAAATAGTTGAAGCAGAAGCATTAGAGTTTCATAGTATCTTGCTAACCAGCGAAGTTCCACTTATATTATGGTATCCCGGGACTGTCCAGGTAATGCATGAAGTGCAAAAAATGCGTGAAGAAGGAATAGAGTGCTATTTTACAATTAACACGGGTTTTAATTTGCACATTTTGACATTGCCGGAATTTGAGGCAGAAGTGAATCAAAGGCTTTTTGCTTTACCACTGGTAGTAAAAACACTAACAGCTACAATTGGTGATAAGCCGAAAGAAATTTCAGAACATCTATTTTAATTTTTCCAAATATGAGTATTTCAGATACAAAACAGTTTCAAAAAGCCAATTCACCCCGAGAAATACTAGATTTAGTTGATCATAACGATGTTGTGTTAGGAACTATTAATCGTGAAATCGCAAATAAAGATCCAAAACTGACTCATAGAGAAATTTCTGTTTTATTATTCGATAAAAACAAGAGAGTTGTGATTCAAAAAAGAAGTAAATATAAGTCTGTTCATCCTGGCTGGTGGTCACTGTTGGCTGGCCATATTCCCGCAGGAGGAGATCCAGAAAGAACTGCGTATGAAGAACTGAAAGAAGAATTTGGGCTTGAAGGAATTCAGCTACAGTTTTTAATGAAAAAATATCTTGAATATGACCACGAATCTCATTTTATGTATTATTTTGTGGGTCAATACAATGGAGAGAAGATCAATTTTGAAGAATCAGAAGTTGAAGCAGTCGCAGTTGTTTCAAAGGCAGAGTTAGAACATATGATTCAAGATGGCGAAATTTTCAATCAAAAATATATGCCAATTCTTGATAAAATCTGGAATGGTGAATTACAAATTAGGTTTGGGGAAGATGTATGAAAAATATTGGACCAATTCCAACACATATTGCAGTTTTATGTGATGGCAACAGGCGATGGGCACGTGCGCGCGGATTAAAAGTTTTTGCCGGACATAAAAAAGCTGTTACAGAGAACTTTGAGGAGTTAATTGACCACTCTATAGAGCTTGGTCTTAAATACTTGACCTTTTGGATTTTTAGTACAGAAAATTGGGATAGAGACAAAACTGAAGTTGAATACTTAATGAATTTATTCAGAAGAATATTTGACAAGCAAATTGATGGCTGGAAGGAAAAAGGTGTTAGATTCAATATGATTGGTGACATTACCGGTTTTGCACAAGACATCCAAGAAAGAATTAAGGATGGGCAAGAAAAAACTAAAAAAGAAACAAAATTAACAGTCACCTTGGCGATGAATTATGGTGGAAGAGACGAATTGACTAGAGCTATGAAAAAAATTGCCCAAGAGGTTCATAATGGAGAAATAAAACCAGAAGAAATCACCCAAAAAACTATTGCAGCTCACTTAGATACCGCTGATATGCCAGATCCTGACTGTATTGTCAGAACCAGTGGCGAACAAAGAATGTCAGGATTTATGTCTTGGCAGCAGCAATACTCAGAATTTATTTTTGTGCCATACCCGTTTCCTGATATGCATGCTGAGCAATTAGATGAAGTAATCGCTGAATTTAATAAACGAAACCGCCGCTTTGGTAAGGGATAGGTAATTTTATTTTGTATTTCCAACTTGTCACGAACCTTGGGTCCGAATTGACTCGTCAAAAAACAAAACAAAATTGTGCAGCCAATGAATTTGAAGAATTAAACAATCACAATACCAAAAATGGTTTCGATGATTTGTGCCATCCAATAAGTAGCAAACAACAATAAGAATCCAACTACTGCGGCAGTAATTCTATTTTTGCCAGCTTCAACTGCTTTAGTGCCCTGAACTGATTTGACTAAAATTTCAAAACCACCCCAAATAATCATCACAAATAAAATTAATGCGGCAAGCGGAAAGAGGAACTGTAGAACTCGAGAAACAATTCCGCCAGGAGTCGAGATAAAAGGAGTTAAGGCAGGGTCTCCCTGTTGTTTTAATGGATTGAGCATGTCAAAAAATTGATTGCTTGGTCCAGCTTGGATGTCTTCAATCGGAAAAACACTTTCACAATCTTCGACTGGGTCACAGCATACAGTACTGTTTCTTGGACATACAACCCCACCTTCAATTTCTAAATTATTTTCATCTACACAGATGCCCTGTTCCACTGCTCCACAAAAAATGGCATGTGTTTTTGATGTCATGAATAAGAATGCAGAACAAAAAATGATTAAGATAAACAATATTTTTTTCATTCCTATACTCCTCCAAATCCAGGTATTTTGAGAATTTCAAAACCTATGAATTGTAAAATTGTGACAGAGAATATTACAAAAAGAATACCAACTATTGAGGCTGTCATCATTTCTTTTGCTTTTCCATATGCCTTTGGATCACCCTGAGAAGTACTAAAGATGAAGCCAGCTGCTAAGAATGTAAGTAGTGCAACCCCACCTGACATTCCCAGACCAACTGAAATAAATCGTTTTAAAATTGATTCTGGATCACGTTTAATACAGCCAATTGCAGTCCACACCCCCTTATTACCTTCTTCGTCTAGCGTTCCTTCTGTACAAGCAAGACAGGCGTTTCGTTGGTCTTCAAACTCAGGATCAGCAGGTATTTGCTTACACAACGAAAATGCTTCAATAGAGACAGCATTTGGTCCGGATTGCCTTTCTTCCTCTGAACAAACGTCAGCTTTGGCTTTGCCAGCATTTAGAGTACATGATTCAATTGGTTTGCCAATATCAGCTTCTGCATATAATGTGTAAATAATGTTGTTTGTTGCGCCAGCTACAGTATCTGTCCCCTTCAAAACACCATCTGGAGAACTATATATGCGGTCTGCTCCAACACCCCCACCATAAACACTATCAGTTCTGATCATGACGTCTTTTGTATATGCAGTGCCGTCACCGTTAACGACATGAAACTCCCAATTGATAACTTCTTCGACCTCAAAACAACCAGAATTTCCGTTAGCATCTGTTACTTTTTTAAGCGTGCAAGAAACAGCATCGCTTTCTGCTAAAACTTCGTATTCAAGGAGGAGACAATCTATGCCAACAGCTGTGTTTTTTAATCTCAATCTGAACTTATCTTCTTGATACCAACATTTTTGATCAGGTACGCTCCAACTAGCATTACCTGAACTATCAGAATTAATTTGGTATGAGGCTTGCTCAGACCAAAACCAACCAAAACCCTGGTCATCACAAGACACTGTGTATTGTTGATTTGCTGACAAACCAGTAATTATTGCATTGACCGGTAACGCGTTAATACCGACAACAAACGACAGTCCATACTGTGGTTTAAAATTATTTATTGCAACTGGCCTGTTGAATGCAACAGTACATGAATCAATTGCAAACACTTGATTTTTTGCGCCGACAACCACAAAGCCCAATAGGAAAACAATAACAATTTGTAGTAGCTTCTTCATGAACAGTTACTATCGTTTCTTGTACAAATATGAGTATATTGTACTTTATGTTGAGGGTTGATGCCAGAGTGCAAATACACAACAACTGAGTATGTTTGATATAGAAACAATATGGGTTTTAGCTGCTTTGGAGTAGATATTTAAAAGTTACATTAGTACAATGGTACAAGATATGAGTAAACTGAAAAACGTGCTTCAGTTAGTTTTGGTGTTCACAGTAGGCATCGGCTCTGTGTTTGTTGTTACCAAAATAGTTCAGTCGCCATTTGTTAGTCAGGTTTTTGCAGAGGAAATCCCAGACGTCAATAGTATTGAAAATGAATCAGAGATAGAAGGATGGATTCAAAAATTTACAAATCTAAAAAAACTCTCTGAAGATGCAACAAAACCTTTAGAAGCTGAAGTAGAATCACTAGAAAACCAAATTGCTGCAGCCCGCAATTCCATTGTGAGGGCTAAAAAAGAGGCGGCGGAACTAGCATTACAAATTGAAGAAAAAGAAGCGGACTTAACGATTCAATATCAAATTTTTTCCAGGAGAATAGCTCAACAATATAAACGTTTAAGAACTTTCTCTCCACTAATAACTGCTCTAGCCAGTAAATCAGCAGCTGACCTATCTAAAGATTTGGCATATCGTGAGTCAGTTAAAAACCAAGATAATCAGTTTATAAGAGGAATCGGGGATGATATAAAAAGTCTTCAAGAAGATAAAACAAAATTAGAAAACAATCAGAAACAGTTGGCATCACTTGAGATATTGCTTGATGATCAAGCTGATTTTTTGAAAGGTGAAATTAGCAAAGCAAAAGATTATCAAAAAGTACTTTCTAATCAAATTGCTGCTTTGAGTGCTCGCCAGCAAGAGATTATTGCTGCCCGTAGTGGTAGTTTCACAATAAGTTTAGGATCTGGTGAATATGGTTCAACAGGAAAATCCTCAAGAGCACAGTTTTTAAATGAAGCACCAAGTGGTCATTTTGCAGTTTTTTCGTTCGGAGCATACAGTCATAGAAATGGCATGAGTCAGTATGGTGCTCTAGGAAGAGCTAATCAAAATCAAAACGCTGAGCAAATTCTAAAATACTATTATCAAGGTATTACTCTCAGTACAGTAGATACAAATCACACTATTACTGTTAATGGTACTAACACTTATGGACAGGTGTTTAATAATGAACAGTATCAATTTGAAGATTATCTCAAGCATATTTATGAGATCCCACCTTCATGGCCAAAAGAGGTGCTGAAAGCTCAAGCCATTGCTGCAAGAAGTTTTGCTTATGGTAAATCTACGATTTGTCCAGGACAAAATTGTCAAGAGTTTAAAAGGGAAATTAACTCGTCTGCTTGGCAAGAAGCTGTTGATGAAACAAGAGGGATGATTATGACAGGGGGTCCAGGAAACTGGCAATATTCATCGACTGCTGGTGGCTGGTTAAAAAACACAGGTTGGGATACAACAGATGGTGGTGGTGGTAGTAATTTTTTGGATAAGTCGTTTGAATTTCTTGCTGGATCACCTTGGGTCTATTCTTCTTGGTATGTTGATGTTTTTGGAGAGTGGGGTGGGAAAGGTGGTACCTGTGGTGAGTCAGATCCGTGGTTATCACCAGAAGAAATGGCTGATATAGTAAACGCACATTTGGTTTTAACTAAAGGAAATTCAGGTGAATCTGAAAGAGTAAGTTCTACTTCAACGGCTTGTTGGGGAGGGAATCCTTATAGTCTTGGTGAGTTACGTGATGTTGCAGGTAAGTACGGAGGTATTTCTTCAGCAAGTAGTGTTTCAGTTGCACTAGGCACTGGAAAAACAAACTCCGTGACTATTAACGGAGTTAGCATGAGTGGTGATGAATTTTGCAAAGCTTATAACTTGAGAGCTCCAGGTTTCTTGAGAATCCCACAATGGTCTGGAAGCCAGTGCAATGGGGCTTTTTTCAACATAGAGAAAAAATAAGCTCCCGTTTTTTGAGAACGGGAGCTATGTAAAAATATCTTTCAATTGGTTCAGTTTAAGGCATTCTGTCACCACTTAAGGCGATCAAAATAATTAGTATCAAGAAAGCCCATTTTGCTATTTTCCCTGCCAGAACTGGGTTTGTGATACCCAGGAAAATACAGAAAAGAATTAGCAAAACAAGAATAATCAGGAAAGTCCATCCACGTTTAGTGGTTGGCCACTTTAATCGTCGTTTTTTTTGTTGGTTCATATTTCACCCTATTTTTTTGAACTAGAAGATTTTAAAGAACCTCGATTAACCCGCCATTGGGCTATTATTAAAAGATATTTACCTTATTATATCAAAATAAATCAAAAGATATTAAAACTACGGAAGAGAGAATCGATTTCTATTTTTGATGACCAATTTCTCTTTAAGTAGTTGTTTGATAGCTTCTGAGAAATGAGTTTTATTTCCGGTTATTAGTTTTTGTAATTCATCATTAGTAATTGAATCATGTTGTGTAAGATATTTGATAATTTCTCCACGAACTTGTCGTAGTGAGCCCTGAAATTTGCTTTGTTTTGTATGATGCTTGCTCTTTCTAGAGGGGTTTGGAATAACTTTTTTTAGATAGGAGCCATAGTCCATTAATGCCCAATACCATTCGCGTGGATTTTGGGTTGACATTGATTGTTGAATCAAAGGAAACAGTTCAGAGTCAGGAACATCTGATCTATCTGGAAAAAAGTGGTATAAAAATACTGATCTAACATTTGTTTCAATGACAATTGTCGGCTGGTTATATGCAAAGGTAATGATTGCAGAAGCTGTATATGAGCCAATACCAGGAAGTTTTTGTAACTCTACTTCAGTTTGTGGAAATTGCTTTGATTGTGAGTTTTTTATCACTTGGGCAAGTTGCCATAAAAATTTTGCCCGTCGGTTATATCCTAGCCCTTGCCAAAAGGATAAGACTTCACTGAGTGTTGCTTGAGAGAGTATCTCAACATTTGGAAAACGACTAACAAAAGCTAGATATTTTGGAATAACTCGATTCACTTGCGTTTGTTGCAGCATTAATTCAGAAACCAAAATTTTATAAGGGTCGTCAGTTTGTCTCCAGGGTAATTCATGTCGACCATGTTTGTGATAGAACCGAAGTACAAAATTCTGGAATGCCGATGTATTCATTTCGGGTTTATGATACCGTATAGGTAATGATACTAACAGGTGTAGCCCTCCAGAATTTTAGACTTCATAAAAACTATTTTTTGAAATTTACAGAAAATACAACTGTGATTATTGGTGAAAATGCGATTGGTAAAACCAGTATCATTGAAGCGATTAATCTGCTAGCCACAGGAAATAGTTTTCGGGCTGGAAGAATTGAAGAAATGATTGAGTTCGGCAGCGAACTAGCAAGAGTGAAGGGTGTAGTTTTGGATACAAATAGTAAAAATTTACATGATAAAGCTGAAACGCAACCAACTGATGAGGTTGAAATTATTTTGACACGAGGAATAGTGAGTGGAAAGCGTACGCAACATAGGTTGTTTAGTGTGAATGGCGTACGCAGGCGTAAAAAAGATGCAGTTGGCAAATTTTTTACTGTAGCGTTTCGGCCAGAAGACATGAGAATGATAGAGGGTTCACCCAGTCGCAGGCGTACATTCATGGATACAGTTTTGTCTTTACTCTATCTTGAATATGAAGTTGCCTTAAAAAATTATGAACAAACAGTACTTCGTCGTAACAAGCTATTACAGCAGGTAGGTGAGCACAAACAACCAAAAACTGTGCTGCAATATTGGGATTTGAACTTGGTAAAGTATGGTGAAATTTTGCAAAGATATAGACAGAAATTTTTGGAAAGCTTTGCATCTGTTCCATTTCCGCTAGAATTTTCCGTTGAGTATGACTCCTCACTAATTTCAAAAGAGAGAGTAGATCAATACAAAGAAAGAGAAATTGCTGCAGGCCACACTCTTATTGGTCCACACAAAGATGATATTATCGTGTACTTGAATTCATGGAGGCATGGAAAAGATACCAAAAAAATGCGCATTGATGTATTTGGTTCTCGTGGCCAACAACGGCTTGCTGTTTTGTGGCTCAAGTTTTGTGAGTTAGAGTATATAAAGAACAAATCAAATACTGCTACACTATTATTGCTTGATGATATATTATCAGAACTCGATGATGACAGCAAAGCGCTTGCGTTGAGTGTTCTAAAAAACTACCAGTCTGTAGTAACCACGACAGAACCAGCAGTACTAGAAGATATTCGACAAGCAACGGACACAATTGAAGTTATTTATTTGTGATGAGAATAGCAACAATATATGAATCAGCTAGAATTACACTCGTTTTTACGACAGCTTAATTTGCCTAAAAAAGATTCTCATAAAGGGCAGAATGGCAAACTACTTTTAATTGGTGGATCAGAGCTATTTCATGCGGCGAGTAAATGGAGTTTAGATGTTGCTTCAAAGATTGTTGATATGGTGTTTTATTCTTCTGTCACAAGTAATAATGAATTGGTTCAAGAGGCAAAAGGGAAATTTTGGAATGGCATAGTGATTCCTCGTGAGAATTTAGAAGATTATATTCAAGAATCAGATTGTATTTTGGTTGGCCCCGGCATGGAAAGAAATCAAGAAACAGAGGAACTGATAAATCATTTATTACAGATGTATCCAAATAAAAAATTTGTGATTGATGCAGGCGCGCTGCAGATGCTCGATCCAAAGTTGTTAAATCAGAACCATATTGTGACACCTCATACTAAAGAAATGGGTGATTTGCAGCAGCGCGCTGCAGCAGCCCAAGTTAGCATAGATGAAAGAAAGACTACTATTCTTAGAAAAGGTGTTGTAGATACCGTTACTTGGTTTGAAAATGATGATAAAAGAGTTGTTGAGATAGAAGGTGGTAATGAAGGTATGACAAAAGGTGGCACTGGTGATGCGCTGGCAGGATTGGTTGCCGCTTTGTACTGTACTAATACAGCAAGTGTTTCTGCTGTCATAGCGAGCAAAGTTAATAAGTTAGCTGGAGATGAGTTGTACAAAACTGTTGGACCATTCTTCAATGCCTCTGATTTAGTTGTGCAGATACCAAAGACATTGTGGCAACTCACATTTTCCTCGCAAAATTTGCAATAATACTGTATACTTTTGTAGACAAAAGATCTGTTTTGAGTATCTTTTCATCTCTTTAATTGAATAACCATACCTATGTACCAACCAAATTTCAAGATCACTAATAATTTACTCACCTATATATCAAGGATTGAGGCTGCGAAAGCAATGATTGATCATGCGCCGCTGGTCCCAGCATGGGAAGCAAAGTTTCGTGATGAAGCTTTTACTAGAACTGTCCATTACGGAACAAAAATAGAGGGAAACGATCTTACCAAAGAACAGGCACAGCAAATTGTGAGGATGAGTGATGATGTCGATTCAACTCAAATAGCGCAAAAAGCTGGCATGATGGCAAGAGACCGCGACATCCAAGAAGTTATCAACTACAGAAATGTGATTTCCTGGATCGAAAAGCAAAGAACTGGTGAAATTAAAACAGTTTTTACTGAAGATACTTTAAAAGTTCTGCACAAGCTTACTGTTGCCCGCGTTGTCGAAGATAATTATTCAGGGATATATCGAGATAAACAGGTAATTGTAAAAAGTGCTGTTAACGCCTCAATTGTATATCGCCCGCCTGTTTCAATGGAAATTCCATTTCTTATTTCAGATCTTTTTGAGTGGTCTCGCTCATCAGAATCTCAAGCTATTCATCCAATTTTTAGGGCAGCAATCGTGCATTATCAGTTAGTGCATATTCACCCATTTATTGAAGGAAACGGCAGAACTGCTCGAGCTATGGCAACGCTTTTGATGTACATTTTGGGTTATGACTTTAAAAGATTTTTTTCTTTAGAACAATATTTTGATGGTGATGTAGAGGCATATTACAACGCACTCCTTTCTGTTCAACAATCTGGTTCAGATGATCTAACGTATTGGTTAGAATACTTTTGTTACGGCTTGGCAGTTGAAATTGATAAGGTTCGTTTACAGGTTACTCGACTTTCAAAAGACTTGAAGTTGAAAAAACAATTAGGTGAACAAGTTGCACTTTCAGAAAGACAAATAATTTTGTTGGAACTATTTCAGCAGCAGGAAACTGTCACTTCCGATGATATGAAGGCTGTGCTCCCCAATGTTTCTGTTGATACAATTTTACGTGATGTAAAAGACTTAATTGATAAAAAAGTAATTGAGAAGTATGGAGTTACCAAAGGGGTACATTACCGCTTGGTAGAGTAGGTGAAGAGAGTGTTACACTAGAGCTATGTTATTTTCAGATTTCGCAAAACGGCTAGAAATTCTTGAGCAAACAAACTCGCGTTTAGAGATGATGTATCAACTCTCAGATGCATACAAATCATTTGAAAAAGATGAAATAAAGGTTGCTAGTTATCTGATGCAAGGGAGTTTGGTTCCTGCATATTTATCATTAGAGTTTCAGCTGAGTGTCAAAATGGTTATCCGTGCACTAGCTCAGCTGTATGCTGAGTATTCTCGAGACTCTGGATCAGGGGTGAGTTTGTTTGGCGAAGTTGATGACTCATCTTCAGTACAGCAAGTTACAAAACTATATAAAAGCTCTGGTGATGTTGGAATAGTAGCTTTTGAGGTTGTTACTGGTTGGTTAAAAACTGACAGTGCAAAACAAAAAAACAGTGTGTCAGTGGTCCAAGTATACGAAAAACTCGTTGAAATTGCTCAAGAAGGTGGAGCTGGTTCTCAAGATAGAAAGCTGCAGAAATTGGTGGAATTGTTGAAATCTTCTGATCCAATTTCTGCAAAGTTTATTACACGAATTATCGTTGGAAAACTTCGTTTGGGCTTTAGTGCAATGACGATTTTAGATGCACTTTCTTGGGCAGTAGCAGGCTCAAAGACTCACCGAGTTTTGCTTGAAAATGCCTATCAGAATCGGGCTGACACAGGTGAATTAGCGCAAGTATACTTGCAGTTAGCTGCAGATGAACACAACGATCTTTCTGCAATAGAGAAAAAATTGGATGAAAAGTATGAAGTTGCAACTGGAATCCCTGTTGTGCCGGCTTTGTGCCAAAGATTAAATTCCGCTCACGAAATTATTGAAAAAATGGGAACTGTGATTGCAGAACCAAAATACGATGGTTTGCGAGTACAGATCCATTATTCAAAAAAAGGGTTTGAAAATGGCACACACATTCGTGCGTTTACCAGAAATTTAGATGAAGTAACACACATGTTTCCAGAACTTTCACAGTTAGATTCAGTACTAAAAGTTGCGGAGTGTGTGTTAGATTCTGAAGCAATTGGCTACGATCCTAAAACAGAAAAGTTACTACCGTTTCAAGAAACAATTACTAGAAAGCGCAAACATGATGTTGGAGAGGCTTCAGAAAAAGTCCCGATCCGTTTTTTTGTTTTTGACGTGTTATCTTCGGGAAATAATTCTTTGATAAAAAAAACTTTGCGTGAAAGAAAAGAGCTATTGAAAGATATAATAAAAGAAAATAGAACAATAAAAATAACTGATTATATAACTACTGCTGATCCAACTAAGTTACACTCTTTTCACGAAAAAAAACTGCAAGAAGGGCTTGAAGGTGCTGTGATAAAGCAAATAGATTCTCACTACCAAAGTGGTCGAAAGGGTTGGAGTTGGGTAAAAATAAAAGAGTCAGAAGGAAGCTCTGGAAAGCTAAAAGACACTTTAGATTTAGTGGTAATGGGATACTATGTGGGTCGTGGTAAACGATCTCAGTTTGGGGTTGGGGCATTTTTAGTTGGAGTTATAAATGAGAAGCAAGAAGTTAAAACAATTGCTAAAATTGGCACGGGACTCAGTGATGAACAGTTTAGAGAATTAAAACAACGCGGTGATACTTTGGCAGTTAAAATGCAACCAAAAGAGTATGAAGTTGAAAAATCCTTAATTCCCGATATGTGGATGAGGCCAGAACTTGTGGTTGAAATTGCTGCCGATGAAATTACTAAATCACCAACACATTCTGCCAAGGTTGCATTGCGTTTTCCAAGATTGGTAGGGTTTAGAGATGATAAAAACTGGACCGATGCAACAACAATTACTGAGCTAAAGAATTTTTAGCTTTTTATTGGTATCTACTACTCCTTATAAACAGAGCCACCCTTCATTTCATAACGGTGTTTTACATTGGAGGCGTTCATTTTCATACCAAGTAGGATCTTAGCTGTCAGAATGACATTGTTTTTCAGTAAATTTCTTAATCCAAAACTTTCTGCTCTTCTCATGGAATTTAGATATTTTGGTCGAGCAAAAACAGTATATGCGTATCCTTTATTTTTAGCTTTATTTACAAAGACTCTTCCTTCGTTCACTTTTACTGTTTCGTCAAATCCACCCAGTTCTTCGAATATCTTACGTCTCACACCAAAAACTGATTCTGTAGCAAATGGATATTCAGAATTTTGAGTAAAGAAAGCCAAAAAGTTAGCAACTTTTGTTAGCAATACATACCGAAGCTTTTTGATATCTGGTTCATAGAATGGTACGAAGATATCAACTGTATTGTCATTAATTTTTTTGTAACACTGTTCAAGGAATTTTTTTGGGAGTTGAACATCTGCATCAACAAAAAGCAGCCAATCAGCACGAGCGCTTTTTGAACCCAAATTTCTTTGGTAGCAAACATTTCTTTTTTCAGCAGTAATAGTCTTGATTGCTATTTTTTTTGAAAAAGACAGTGCAACAGTTACTGTTTGGTCATGAGATTTCCCATCTACATGAATAACTTCAAAATTTTTAAATGTCTGGTTTTCGAGATTCCGTAAGAGGATCGGTAATCTTCGTTCTTCATTGAGAGTGGGAATGATGATGCTGAGAAACGTATTCATGTGTTTAAGCGTATAATATAGCTAGTATATGTCACTATTCCTAGAGAAAAAATACACAGCAGTAGATGATTTCGTAGTTGCATACAGTGATACTACCCAAATTGACGTTCAAAAACCAGTGTTGGTATTTTTGCATGGGCTGGGTGGAGATCTTGATGCGTTTAAGACGTTTAGGGAATTTTTTTATAAAAACGGATTTAGAAGCATTGCTGTTGATATTCGCGGACATGGATACTCTAGCAGAACTAGAAAAAGAGAACAATATAATTTCGAGAAACTAGCAGATGATGTTGTAGCGATAATCGAAAGAGAAAATATTGCTAATTATGTATTAATTGGGCACTGTCTTGGTGGATTAGTTGCACAAAAGGTGGCAATTACAAATCCCGCAGGCTTAAAAAAGGTAGTTTTGATTAACACAACTCCTGTCGCATACCCATTATTTAGGCATTCTGGGTTTTCAGAACTCGCAAAGCGACTTGCTATTGTATTGGAAAAAAAACTGTCGTTAAAATACAAAAATGGAAGAATCAAACATGAAAAATATATCGGTACTGGTGATTTTTATATCCCAAGAATACTTAATGACCTTAAACATACCTCTCCAGCAAGTTATGGTCAGATACTTTCATATGTTCTGAATTATGACGTTTTGGGAGAGTTACATAAAATAACTGTTCCAGTGTTCATTATTTCAGGTGGGAGTGACAAAATATTTCCAACCAAGTGGTCAAGATTGATTGCAAAAAAAATTAGTAAATCTGAAGTAAAAGTATATCCTAAGGGAAATCACTTATTCCTGTTTAGCTCTGTTAATGAAGTCGGAAATGATATTTTGAAATTTCTAAGTCAAGGTGATTAGAATTCAATTTTAGTGAGGGTTTTGAAGAGTTTCTTTGCTTGATCAATTTGATTTTTTGTTGCGGTTTTAATAAACTTCTGAAGATCATAATAATCAAAAAAAGCTTGATCTGTGTATGCTCCCCCACCTTCCATCTTGTAACCAAAATCTTGCTCTGAGAAGTCTTTTCCTTGTAAATAATTGATCGCAAGTCGAGCACCAGTTCTTGCCATCTTAATAGTACCCTCAGAATCAAGCCTTCTAACAGAGAAAACGTATTTTGGGTCTCTGAAAATATTGAAGATATATCCATTATCTATTAGCTTTTTAACAAAAATACCATCTTCGCCAACTTTTTGAGTTTGATCAAACCAGTACTCTTTGGTAACTATTGATCTTTTTACCCCGATGAACGCTCCAAGCGACCATTCTTTACCTACGACTCTGCCAAACTCAAGCCCAAAATTAATGGTTCTTTCAATTGGCTGATTTAGTGATTTCTCATTGTCAATTGAGACCCAGGTAGTAAATAATTCAGTTTCAGGATACTTTGCCAAACGATATCTGATTCCATCTAGAAAATATGCTGGGAGTCTATTATCAGCATCCATGAACAGCAACCAATTTCCTTTAGCTTTTTCGATTCCCATGTTTCTTTGAAAACTGACATTTCTAGTAGTTGTTTGTAAGGTTTGAATGTTGAGCTTATCTTTGAATGGCGCCACTTTTTTTAAGGTTTGATCATCTGAATTACCATCAACGTGAATGATTTCAAAGTCTTGGTATGTCTGTTTGACTAAATCCTCGAGTAAAAGAGGAAGATATTTTTCTTCATTCAAGGTGGGAATGACAATAGAAAAGAATGGAGCTTGTTTCATAAGTAGCTGTAATTATATCAAGAGACTGTTACAATGTAGCTATGAATATTATTGTTGGTCTTGGGAACCCAGGGAGTAGATATGAATTGACAAGACACAATGCCGGATTTCTGATTCTGGATAATCTGCGTCAAGTCATGGAATGTCCTAAGTTCACAAGTAATAAACGAATTTTTTCTGACGTCTGTAAGGTTGACACATCCATTTTTATAAAACCACAGACATTTATGAATGAGTCTGGTAAAGCGGTACGATCCGCTTTAGATTTTTATAAGTTATTAACAAAAGGGAGTAAAGAAGGTGGATTCCACAATCTATTTGTAATTCATGATGACTTAGACCTAGAACTTGGCTCATATAAAATTCAGTATGGTACAGGTCCAAAAGGTCATAATGGTTTGCTCTCTGTATACCAACATTTGGGTACTCAAAATTTTTGGCATGTTAGGGTTGGGGTTGACTCTAGGCAAGGAGAGAGAAGTATTCCGCCAGATGTATATGTTCTAGAAAAATTTGCGCCACAAGAATTGGAAAAAGTAAATCAAGTTAAGTTCGATCTAGTTAAGGAATTACTGCAAAGAATTAAGTAGAAAGACTAACAATGTTTCGTATTCGCGATTATCATCTGCATTTGCCACATATTACTTTTGATAATACAAAAGATCTCAGACTTTTATATGCAGTTCGTGTGTTTCGAGATCTTGGTAATAAAATGGCCATGTTTTTTTTGCCAGTATACTTGTATCTTGTAGGATCAACTGCTACGGCTCTTGAAGGGCTCCCATTTTCTTCTTTCCAGAGAGGCATGATTGTTTTAGCGCTGTTTTATATTGGATTTGGGTCAATTGGCTTTTTCATTGGAATTCCAACGGGTAAGTTATATAAAAAGATCGGATATCAAAGAACATTTTTGTTTTCGTTTTTATTGAGATGTTTGTTTTTTGTATCAGTTTTTTTTGCCAAGCAAAATATTTGGTTTCTAGTGCCAGCTGTGATTTTAGATGCCATAAATGCCCAGATGTTCTGGCCAGGATATTATAGTCTTATCAGTAAGAATTCTTTGAAAAAAAATTTGGGTAAGGACGTCGGATTTTTGCATACGATGATACAAATTGTTGCTGTCATTGCGCCAGCAATAAGTGGTTTTCTTGCGCTTGTACTGGGAATTGAAGTTTTATTTTTAGTAGGGTTGGTTTTAACATTGGTTTCAGCAATTTTTACATTTAATATGCAGTCAAAAACCTCAATTAACGCGGTTTCATATAAAGATTTTTTTGTTTGGATGAAAGAAACAAGGTTTAGACAATTAGCTGCTTCTTTTTCAGGAAAGTATGTTTATGATGTTTCAGTTTATATTTGGCCGCTCTACATTTTCTTACTTTTAGGTTCAGTTGATAGAGTCGGATATTTATATACGGTATCACTGTTTTTAGCCATGGCAATTACGTATTTTACTGGGAGCTATATTGATAATCACAAAAGTAAAAAACCATTCTATTTTTCAGGGGGAATTTTGTCGTTAGTGACAGTTTTGCGTGCTCAAGTAGCAACTGTTGTAGGGATAGCTTTAGTAGATTTGGCAGACAGACTTATTTCAAACGTATATACAGTATATTTTGACACAATGTTTATGTTGAGAAGCAAGGGACATTCTGTCGATGAATTTTTCATTTATAGAGAAATGGTAGTTAATGTTGCAACAGTTATTTTTTGGCTGTTTGCGTTGGTTTTCTTTATCTTCTTTTCAGGATGGACATCGCTTTATGTTTTTGCAGGAATTGGGGTGTTAGTAGGATTACTCATGAAGGACTCAAAACATGAGTGATGATACAAAGAAAAAAAATGCTGGATTCCAAAGCTTGGGTGATTTATTTACCAGCTACCAGCTTGATGACAAAGGTGGTCATATTACCCAAGAATTTCAAGACTATGGGTATAGGCTTGCGATAGAGTTAAATGACTTGAAGCATAAAAGTTTATATATAAAAATGGCAAAAACTATAGAGAGATCGATTCTTGAGAGAGCACTCACTTTTGTAAAAGATGCAGATAGTGCCAAAAGCAAAGCTAGATTATTTATGTGGAAAGTTAAGCAGTTACGGCAGGAAGTACAACAAAAGCATGCAAAAAATTAGACAATACTTCTTTATTATCTTATTGGCTATGGCAACTGTTTTGTTGGGTTACAACTACTATTACCGTCCATTTGAAGAAAAAACAAAACAAGCGACTGATAATCTAGATAGTGAAAAGTTGAGTGATGAGCTAATAAACTCTCCGGAATATGTGTTATCTCAGTTGAGTACTCAAGAGAAAGTTGCACAAATGATTGCATCCCCAGTTATAGTGGAGTCATATTTTGCTCAGTCCCCTCAAGATGCTAGCCAAGAGGCAGTCCTGAGTGACATAAAAACTGGATTCTATACGTTATTTGGTACAGAAATTTCTTCTCTGCAAGCTCAGCAGGTTGTTTTAGATTTGAGAAAAAATAAAATGATTGCAAAGCTTCGCCCACATGTAGCAGTAGACCATGAAGGTGGAAGTGTACAAAGACTCTCAGGGGAAGGGTTTACAAAGCTAGACTCTTGGCAGAAGTTGTGTGCACTTGAAACCGTAGATAGACAAGCAACCCTTAAGCAGAGTGCTAATGAGTTGAGAAAAGTAAACATCGACATTGTTTTGGCCCCAGTTCTAGATGTTGGCAAGAATGCCGTTTTAAAAGATAGAGTATGTTCAACAGACTCTTATGCAATTGTTGCAGACAGAAGCATGGAGTATGTGACAACTTTTTCAAATGTTGGAATTTTGCCTGTTATTAAACATTTTCCTGGTATTGGGCAAACAAAAAAGGATCTTCATAAAGCGTTCGATTTCGTGAGTGTTTTAGAGAATGACATTAAATTATATAAATATATTCTTGATCAAAACGAAAAAATCGGAGTTATGACAGCACATGTTGGCGTGACGAGTCAAGACAAAGACATACCTTGTTCTGTGAGTCCGTATTGCGTGAGTGAGTTGAACACAGCATACCCAGATATCCTAGTGTTTACCGATGCCCTTGAAATGACGGCAGCTGCATATGACGTTTCCAATCCAAATGTTCCAAAGAGTTTGGTACGTGTCTCAAAGGAAGCTATATTGTCTGGAAATACCGTTCTTATTTATGGTCCTTCAGTAACTCAAGCTGACTTGTCAGAAATTGTTACCGAACTTGTAAAAGAGTATGAGTTAAACCCTGAATTCAAAACTTTTGTTGATAAATCAGTCATAAAAATTATAAACTATAAAAGCATATGAAGCAAAATAATTTGGTTGGAAAGATTGGTGTAATAGTCAGCTATGCAGCGTTGTTTTTTGTGGCGACCTATTTTGGCAAATCAGTTGAATACTCAGATGGGTTGTTTTTTGTAGTTGGATTATTAGTAGGATTAGCACTTCTTGAAGCCGATGAGGCAGTCTTATTTAAGTATTATGCTGATACTGAAAGTAAAAAAAGACTCGCAACTCGTTCACTTTTATTTATTTTGGCTCTTTTTCCGTTGGGAATATTTTTATTAACTTCTACTGGTAGTGCGTTAGGCGTTGGTATGTATTTAAGTATCATTTCAGGACTTGCACTCGAATTTTTTTCATTGCGAAAGAACAAACTTGAGTTTAAAGAAAGATTTTTGTATCAACTTAAAAGAGATATCTCTATTCAAGAACAACAATTGTTTACAGCTGTTTTTATTAGTACAACAGTCATGTATGCGTTCTTTGTGATTTTTTTAGGAAGGTAAATGCAACCCCCATTTTCAATTTACGGTTTTATTGTTGGGTTAGCAATTGTAGCGGGAAGTTTTCTGATTGAAAAAAAAACTAGAACAGAAACCAGAGCTTTTAAGGGTATACTACAAGATTGGTTTACTTTCTCTTAGTTTTGGTGTGCTTGGAGCACGACTGTGGCATATAGTTACGGATTTTCAGTTATACTCACACAATTTTTATGCCATGTTGGAACTACGCAATGGTGGTCTAAGTATCCTTGGTGGTGTAATTGGTGGAGTTATTGGAATGGTTGTTTCTTTTTTTATTTTTGATGAGTTGAAACAAAAATCTTTTTCAGAAAAAAGAAGGCTGTTTTTTTATTTGTTAGATTCGCTTGTTTTTGGACTGCCAGTTGGACAAGCAATCGGAAGACTAGGTAACTATTTTAATCAAGAATTATATGGGAGCCCAACAACAGGAATTGTTAAAATATTTATTGACACTGCTCATAGGTTACCTGGATATGAACAATTTGCTTATTATCATCCGCTGTTTTTATATGAAATGACAGCAACTGGATTTTTTGCGGTATGTCTGTATATTCTTCATAAAAAAAAGACATCACTTTTACCAAAAACAGGAACAGGAAAATTATTTGTTTTGTATGTTCTTTATTACAGTACGGTGAGATTTTTCCTTGATTTTTTAAGAATAGATGAAGAAGATATTAGCCTAGGAATTTTGGGGGTCAATCAAGTTGTATTACTATTACTTATTATAGCGATTCTTCTTCTTACCTCTCTTAAGAAGAAAGGAAAATATGTATAAAAAAGTAGTGTTTTCTGTTTTATTGCTTGTCTTTAGCATGTTATATATAGCCGTTAGAAATTCACAGCAGATGAAAAATAATACAAAATCATTTTCAGATTTACAGGATAGAGAACTTGTACAGATTGTTTTTAATAAGGACCAAGCAGTTCAAACAGGTCAGGAAGCAATAACTGTAGAAATTGTTAATACAGTGGAATCAACAACTTTAGGTTTGTCTGGAAGGCCAGAAATTGGGACAGACGGTATGCTGTTTATTTTTCCCACAAAAGAAGTTCGGTATTTTTGGATGAAAGACATGCAGTTTGATATTGACATCGTTTGGATCGCAGATGGAAAAGTAGTTACAGTCACGCCCTCGGTCCCAAAACCACTGCCAGAGACCCCCGACTTTCGCTTGGAGACCTACTCAACTGGGGAGCCAGTAAATATGGTTTTGGAACTACCCTCCAATGACGCCCAAAGATTGAATATTAGCTCTGGTGATGTGGTTCAATTAGTACAATAAAGGTGCTATTATTAAGGGTAGTTCATGAACGATACTGTCCAAAACTCACCAGCAGCACAGCAGCCGCCAACTATTGTTACACTTGGTCAGATGTTGCAATCTAATTTCCAAGGGGGTAATTCTGGGGTGCAACAGCCAGCTCAACCAGTTAAAAGTGATGCAAGCCAAAAACTGGATACATTAGAGTCTGTTTTAGATGATATTCAAAATGCTGTGCCACATGGAGTAGTTCAAGCAGTTGACCAAGCAACAGATACACTTAATCCTCAACAAGTGACAGTTCGGTCAGCAAAAGAGAGAATTCAGCCAGCAGGGTCTATAGATACCCAAGCAATTGATCTTGGTGGTGGCGTACAAACAGTTGAACAAGAGAAAATCCCAGAAATCCCTGTTGAGGTTGAGAGCTTTTTACAAAGAGTTGAAGATCATCATGAAACTGCACCAACAGAAATAGTAATTGCAGACGGTACATCTGAAGTTCCAACAAATGCATATCCGAGTCGTCCGGTAATTGTACTACCAATTACTCAAGAAGAAGAACAAGAGGGAGCAAAAAAACCGACGAAATTTAGTTTTCGTTGGTTAGTTGAGTTTAGTCGTAAGATTGTCAAAATGTTTACAGGAAAAGTAATTTATAGACAGGAATAGTACGTGTTTGAACAAGATTTTTTTGCACTAGCTGCCCAATTTCTTAGCATGGGATTAATGTTGGTTTTTTTATTGGCAATTCTAGTTGTGTTTGGATTCATGCTATTTCAATGGTACAAACATCGACACAAAGAAGACACCGCACTGGATTTTGTATCGCTATTGATCAGGGTTCCAAAAGACAATGAAACGAAGATTGATTCTGCAGAACAGATGTTTGCAGGGTTGTATTCGTTAAAAAAGACAGGATTCTTTTCTTTTACAAAAGCTGAGGATTTATTTTCTCTAGAGATTGTTGCACTAGAGGAAGATATTGCATTTTACTTAAATTGTCCAAGGAGAATTCGCGACCTTGTTGAAAAGCAAATCCATGGTGCATATCCAAATGCTGAGATTAAAGAAGTAGACGAAGTTAACATTTTTAACAAAAAAGGCAAAGTGGCTTTTTGTTCGCTAACACTTGAAAAAGCATCATATTTTCCTATAAAAGCGTATAAAGATCTGCCTATTGATGGTTTGAACTCAATTACCTCAGCTCTGTCAAAAATGGGTCCAGGCGAGGGTGCTATTATCCAAATTTTGATGCAGCCGGAAAGCAAAAAGTGGCAAAAACAAGCCCATTCATATGTATCATCTCAAAAAAAGAGAGAAGCCGATCCTAATAAGGCAACTTATGGTCATGATCCCAAAGAAATGGAAGTCATCAACCAAAAAGCTGAAAAACCAGGTTTTAGAGTGGCGCTTCGTATTGTTGTTTCTGCAAAAGAAGAATACATTGCTGATTCGCACTTAAATAACATTAAAGGTGCATTTGCTCAGTTTACGAGTGCATACAACTCATTCAAAAAGCCAATTATTTTTCTCAAACACTTATTCATGATTGACTTCTTGTATAGGTATATGCCGATTTTAAATAAAGACACATTCGTCTTGAACACAGAAGAATTAGCAACCTTGTTTCACTTGCCAAACAAAACCGTTGAAACCCATCACATTCGTTGGTTAAACGCAAAAAATGCTCCTGCACCAAATAAAATTCCAAAAGAAGGATTGCATCTGGGTAAGTCAACCTATCGAGGTGAGGTTCGAGAAGTATATATGAGTGAAGACGATAGGCGTCGACATACTTATATCATCGGAAAAACTGGTACCGGTAAGTCTGAATTTCTAAAAGAAATGATTCTACAGGACATTGAAAATGGCAAAGGTGTTTGCGCTATTGACCCTCATGGTGAGTTTATTGAAGATATTTTACAACTGATGCCTCCTGAACGTGCTGATGATGTGATTTACTTCAATCCTTCTGATCTTGATCGTCCAATGGGCTTGAACATGATGGAAGCTGATACTGAAGAACAACGCCACTTTGTGGTGGGCTCAATTATTGGCTTAATGTACAAACTCTATGATCCACATAGAACCGGTATTATTGGTCCTCGGTTTGAGCATGCAATTCGCAATGCCATGTTAACCATTATGTACAAAAAAGGTTCGACATTCATTGAACTTGTGCGTATTTTGACAGATAGTAAGTATGTTGATGAAATGTTGCCGTTGGTGAAAGATCCAGTGGTTCGCAGGTACTGGACAGATCAGATTGCCCAAACTTCTGATTTCCACAAATCTGAGGTTTTGGACTATATTGTGTCTAAATTTGGACGATTTGTTACCAATAAGACCATGCGTAACATTATTGGTCAGCCTGAGAGTTCGTTCAATATTAGAAAGGCGATGGATGAAGAAAAGATTATTTTGTGCAATCTTTCAAAGGGTATTTTAGGTGAAGAAGACGCGAAGTTTTTGGGTTTGATTTTAGTGCCAAAAGTTTTGACAGCTGCTATGGCTCGTCAAGATATGGCAATGGAACAGCGTAAAGATTTTTATTTATATGTTGATGAGTTCCAGAATTACGCAACAGAAGATTTTGCTGTCATTTTATCTGAGGCTCGTAAATATCGTTTAAACTTAATTGTTGCTAATCAGTTTGTTAGTCAGATTGATGAAGAAGTGAAGAATGCTGTGTTTGGTAACGTTGGTACAATGATCGCATTCCGTGTAGGTGTGCCTGATGCAAACTTTTTACAACATGAATTCGCGCCTACATTCAATGAAGGCGATTTAACAAATATTGAGAAATACCACGTCTATATTAAAACGATTGTGAAAAATGAGCCAGTACCACCATTTAGCATGTCTTTGATGAAAGATATGGACGCAATTAAGGCACGCATGAATCCAAAACAGGCAGAGATGATAAAAGAGCTCTCTCGACTCAAGTACGGAAAAGACAGAGACGTTGTTGAGGCAGAAATCCAGAGTAGAAGTAACTTATAAGTTTAAGGGAGACTTACTCTTCTTTTAGAGAAGGGTTCAAAGTTTCATAGTCAGTAACAACTTGCTTGCAATAAATATATTTACCATATTCAAAGGCTTTTTCATGTATTGGAGTTGTATTTTCTTCTGGTGCAGCTTTGACCGAAGAACCAAGCACGTTGCCAGCATGTTGGCTAACTTCTGTAGTTCGTTTTGATAATTCAGAGATTTCTGCTTCGGCGTTTTGAATACCAAGCTGGAATCCTTGTGTAACTTTTTGCGCATCAAGCGATTCAAACTTTTCTGCGGCAGGAGCTAAAGGTGTTGATTTTAGTTTTTCAGTAATAGTATTTGTTAATTTTTGCGGATCACCAAAGTAGTACAATGTTGCAACAACAGCAATTATTACTAACAAGAAGAACAATTTAGTTCTGAAAAAAACTGAGAACATCTTATTTTCAGTATACAGTGTGATTAATATAAATGCGAGCTACTCATATCTAAGTGCTTCAATAGGAGAGAGTTTTGAAGCTCTTCTTGCGGGAGCAGCTCCAAAAATGAGTCCAACGGCAGTTGAAACACCAAAGGCAAGAATAACGGCATCCATCGTTACCTTGGCAGGAAAAAATGCTTGCATCGCAAGTGTTCCTAGGTAGGCAATAACAAGGCCAATTGATCCTCCTAATACAGAAAGTATTGCTGCCTCAACCAAAAATTGCAATAAAATGGTATTTGGAGTAGCACCCAGTGCTTTTCTTAAACCAATTTCTCTGGTTCTTTCAGTGACCGAGACGAGCATGATATTCATAATACCGATGCCACCAACGACTAAAGAAATACTAGCTATACCACCAAGACCTAGTGTTAGTACACCCAAAATCTGGTTAATTGTATCTAAGATTTGTGATTGATCAAACACAGAAAACTCATCTTCTTTATATTTTTTAAGCATCTGCGTTTCAATTGCTTTGATTGACTCAGGAATATTTTCAGTAGACTTTGTTTTGACAATGATTTCAACAATTGTTCTGGTGTCATACTGTTTGAAATACGTCTCAATTGGTATAAAAATATATGTGTCAAAGGAAGGTCCACCAAAACTACCCCCGACTTTTTTTTGCACACCGATGACCTTAAAATTTTGACTGCCTAGTCTCACTGTTTTTCCAATTGGGTCAATATTTCCAAAAAGTTCTTCGGCAACGTCGTATCCAAGTACAATTACTTTTTCTTTTGATTCATTTTCAGTCTTTGAGAAAAATCTGCCTTTTTCAGTAGTAGTATTTGTTTGGACATCTGGATATTCATGTGTTGAGCCAATAAGTGTAATCGATTTTTCCTCACTGCGATATGAAATTTTTTCGTTATTTGTGACAAATGGAACGGCAATTTTGACATATTCGCGAATTCTTCTGATATCTCCCACATCTTCCATCTCTAATTTTGAATTTGCAATTGCACTGACTTGACTTTCTCTATTAAATCCGCCACCTTCACCAAAAGGATCACCGGGAAAAACAAGTACGGTATTTGCGCCAAGTTGGTCAAATTGGTCTTCTATATATGCTTGCAGTCCAGTCCCAATTGAGGTAAGCATCACAACTGAACCAACACCAATAATAACTCCCAACATAGTCAAGAAAGACCGAGATTTATTGGTCCAGATGGCTTTGAGGGCAATTTTTAATACGTTTTTCATGTTTTTTTAGACTTAGTGTCAGAAATTATCTGCCCATCCTTAAATTTTATTTGTCTTTGTGCGCACCTTGCAATTTCTTCTTCGTGGGTGACCATAATGATGGTTTTACCTTCTGAATGGAGCTGAGTCAGCATATCCATGATTTCTTGGCCACTTTTGGTATCGAGATTGCCAGTTGGTTCATCTGCAAAAATGATTGCTGGATCATTAATAAGTGCTCGCGCAATGGCAACTCGTTGTTGTTGACCACCAGAAAGCTGTGCTGGAGTATTTTTGAGCTTGTCACCGAGTCCAACTTTTTCTAGGATCTGTGTAGCTCGTTTTATTTGTTCTGAGTAAGAAACATTGGCGTAAACCAACGGCAAGGCTGCATTGTCTAGAGCAGAAGTTTTTGGGAGCAAGTTGAATTGTTGAAAAATAAAACCGATTTCTTTGTTGCGCAAATGAGCTCTTTCGATTTCGTTATAATCGGTCACATCTTTTCCTTTGAGAATTATTTTCCCGGTTGTAGGTTCTGCCAACATACTAGCGACTTGCAAAAAAGTTGATTTTCCAGATCCTGAAGGGCCCATAATTGCAATAAACTCACCTTTATTAACTTCAAAATTTACTTTATGCAAAGCTTTTGTGAGAGTTGAGCCCATGTGATAATGCTTTGAGACGGTGTCGAGTTTCAGTAGCATGATTTTATTCTGGAATTACAATTTCATCTGACTGTGAAAGACCAGATGTGACCTCAACCAGTTCGTCAGTTTCAAGCCCAATTGTAATTTCTCTTTCTTCAGCTTGATTTTCACCTGTCTTAACCATGACGTAGGTTTTATCCTCTCGCTCGATGAGCGCAATTAAAGGAATTGTAAGGACGTCTGGTTTTTCTTCTAACAAAATATTAATGTCTCCATTCATTCCAATTCTCAGCAGTTGAGAATCAGATTGTGAAAGGGGAAACTCTGCTACAAATGCGGTCCCGCCATCAGTTTCAGTACTCGTATAGCTTATATAGCTAACTTGTGTTGAGATTTCTGTATCCTCATATGCATCAAGAATCAGTGTAGCAAGTTGCTCTAATCTAACATTTGAAATGTCAGATTCGTCAACTGCAGCTCTAAAAACAAGTGTGTCTGGATTGACCACTTCAAAATAGTCTGAGGCCAGCACTTGCATACCTGCTACTGAAGTAGGGGCGGCAGTCAAAACACCATTAAATGGAGCATATAAAGCAGAATTTTTGATTGCAATGTCGCGGATTTCCACATCTAAAACGGTGTTATTGAGATCCCATTGGTCTTTATCTTCACTTTTTTGTTGTGCGGTGGTCAAGACTTTATCTTTGTTCTCGTCCTGGATATCTTCCCAGTCCCAACGTTCTTTCATATAATCGTTCAAATCTTGCTGAAGTTGTTTTTCTAAGGTTGCTTTATCTATTGTGGCTATAGTTTGCCATTTTTTAACAGTATCACCTTCTTTTGCACCAATGTAAGTGAGTTTTCCACCAGCAATGAAACGGAGTCTAACTTTTTCTTTTGCATCAACATGACCGGAAACTTCTAGTGTTTTGGTTATAGTTTGTATGACTGGATGTTCAAATGTGAGCGTAACAGTGTTTGCTGCTTTTGAACGAATGGTAAATACAGCAATGAGAATAAGGATCACTGCTAATCCTAAAGATAGTTTCCATCTCTTTTTAATTGTTGTGAGTATTGATCGCACCTTTAATTTCATGCTAAAAAGCTTTCTAAAGGTCTATTATATACTAATTTTTTCTCTGGAAAATAGCCCTTGAGCACTATTGCAGATGAAATTTCCTGGTATATAATGCTTGTATATCTTTTTTGCGGTTTTTTAAGGCAATTATTTGCAGGAGAATAGCAAAAATACCAAAATTATGTGAGTCGGTAGCTCAGTTGGTAGAGCGGTGAGCTTATACCTCATTGGTCGGGGGTTCGAGTCCCTCCCGACTCACTAAGTATACCTTTGTCCTTCTTGTAGGCTTCATTTAGCTTGAACAATGGGGATAATCTGGGTGTTCCATCCAATATTTCAAAAACGGTTGGAGCTTCATCAAAACAAAGGCTAAAAAGACGAGCACTTTCGAGTGGTTTTTCCTCATCTAACAGCAATTCTTCTAGGTGTTCCATGAAATAATTGCAATAAGAAATAACGGTTTGGATGTTAATCTCTTCAACTTCTTTAGTATCACGGCGACTCATGGCGACTGTTTTCTTCTTTTCTAGTTCCTCATATTGCTTTTCATAAGCCTGGCGCATTGAAGCTAGTGCAACCACCTTCATCGTATCCAAAATTGCACGTTGTTCTTCTTTAATTCTTAAAACTTCTTTTTCGTAGTTAATTGAATCCTGGTTAACACTATCTCGGCGTTTTTCCCACTCTTCCAACATGATATTACTAAATTGCTCTCTAAACTCATCTGAAAACTCTAAGTGATGAATGAAATTCTCAATATCTTTGTGAAGCTGAGCCCCATTCGTACCCCAATATTTGTGTTTAGTACTACAGTGGTAGGTAGGAACATGTTTACCAGATTTGCTTCGAGGCGCACTAGCCTTCAAAACTCTGTGGCAAATGTGACAGGCCAAATATTCTTTATATGGGTATGCCTTGTTTCTCTTGCTTTTTTTGACATATCGCTCAAGTGATTTACCTTTGAAAATCTGAGCGGTGCCATCATCTTTAACAGTAATCATCCTTCTATTGTTGTTAGCTCGATTCCACAAATCTACACTGACTAGTGGCTCACCTTTAATCACAATCGGGGTGAAATGCTCAATCTTTTCTGAATTTTCCTTTTCTTCAATGTAAGAAAGATGGCTATGAGTAGAAATACCACAGTAAATGGGATTCTTTAGAAAGTTTTGCAGTTGTTTCTTTGACAGAGGAACATTACCGATTTTCCCAGCCCTAACAATACGCAACCCCTCTTTTTTACGTCGATAACGGGTCCTACTTAGAAAGCCCATGGCATTGATAGTTTTAACTATTTCAACCTCAGTTTTACCTTCAGCTTTTAGCTCAAACATTCTACGAATATATTGTGCCTCTTCTGGAAGAGGTACTAAGATATATACTTTCCTGCCATTTTCATTCTCAATTCGCTTATTTACATAGCCGTAACCAGGTGAACCAATCGCATATCCTTCTCGCACCCGATTGACACTACCAGTGGTCAGGCGTGTCATAATGTCACGAAACTCATCCTTGGCTTTCTCTGCTTCAAGTAGCTCAGCTTTATAGCTTGGTCGAAATACACTCCATTTATATTTCTTGCCAAGGTGTCCCATGGTATTTGTTTGCTTATCAGATGCAATTCCATACACATCCAAAATGAACACATTGAGCGAATTTAGAGCTCTTGAGAGGTCACTATATTCATCTGCACCCCCACGAGTAAACCTATCCATACACTTGACGTAGCATCGTCTTACCTCGGGATGTTTCTTACAAAATTCAACTGCTCTCCATGCTGGTTGCTGGTCAGTCATCTCACTAGCCGACTCAATCCATTCAAAAATTTCGACAATTTCGTCATTTCGTACTGGCAACAGTGATTCGATAGCACGCAACTGGTCTTCAGGAGAATCGCCTTGAAGACCTTGTTTTGTTGAGCTTACTCTAACTATTGCTATTGCTGGTGTGGATTTTGCTGCTGAGTGTTCCATTTCTCTTTTCTTCCAACATTTTATCAATGATTAGATTGGCGAGCAATCGCATCTTTGCTTCAACTGATTCTTGAAAGAGTGGGGTAGTATTTAGCTCAGGAGACGCAACAAAACCACCTGCTGGAGGTGTTCGACTTTTATTATCTGATTTATCACTGGAAGAGGGGCTATTTCCGTGATGAATAGGCTTCTTTGCCATGATGTCTTTCGACACCTACGTTCTCTCGAACGCCCAAAGTTCCTACTCACAAGCACCAATAGTATATCAAAAGTATATGTTGATAATACAAGTAAAATGACAAAGATGATATAGGTTATAAACAATCGCTTATTGAACCAAAATTTCAAGGAGACAAAAAAATACCAGACTTACACACATACTAATCTACTTATCATAGTGTAATTGTTGTTCTTCGTTTGTTTGTGTCCGTTGGTGGTTTGGTGTGTTTGTCTGGTTGTTCTGGGTTCTTGACTTGGTTTGGGCCCTGTTGGTGTAGTTGCTTAATTGTCAAACCTCGAGGACTAAGTTCCCAATCATTAAAGGATGAATCTGTCTCCAAGACAGTATTGATAGCTAGCTCGTTTGCTTTATTTTTAACTACTTGTTTCATTGCCGGAACCCAAATCTCCTCATTTTTCTTACACACCGCCGAGAATCCATCATGCTGCCAGGCAAGAATAGACAAGTTATCATTGCTGTTTTTGGCCAAATCAAGAACTGGCAGGAGAAGTGATAACTCATAACTTTGCGCTTCCTGAGCCAGAAGGGAAATAGCAGCTTTCTTGTCATGTTTTTTCATCGGTAGCCAGTCCCCAAAGGCATCCCGTAATCCCCATTCTTTATATATTTTTTGAATCCTCTTGGCTCTTCCTTTCCAAATTTCTTGCATGATTGGCAGACCAAAAAGAGTATCAAAAGCATTTTCAATGCCCATTCCTTTCTCGAATATGTCAGTTACTACTTGTTTTAGCACCCGCTTTGACTCGCCAAAGCAAAGAGGGTACAAAAACTCATGCTTAAGTGCTTTTTTAAGCTTGGGGTTTAGCTCTATGTTTAACAGCTCGGCCAGGTGCTCCCAGATACTTTGATTCTTGGCTAAAAATTCGTTTACTAAGGGCAAGTTCCATAACCTAGCCACGATAGCCAGTTGAGCAGACCGCAAATCGCATTCAATCCAATCTTGGGTTAAAGCTTGTCTGACTTCTCGCTTGAGAGCTAGCAAATTGTCGTACATGGGAAAAATCCTGACCGATTTCTCAGCGGTTTTATAAAGCGGCTGAGCGTTATCAAACAGTCTACCGAGTATTTTGAGCTCTCGGCCTTGCGATTCGATAGGTAGAGCTTTTACCACATCTAGAGCATTTTTAACATTCTTTAGGGCTCTGGTGTACCGATATGAGTTCAGCTCAGTGAGGTACATCAATAATTCTTTATTTCTGGTGGCTGTCTCAATGAAGGAATTGGCTTGTGTCTTCTCAAGCTCAACCAATGTTTTGATTTTTCGCTCACTTCTGGGCTCTCCTGAGATAAAAAACACAGGCTCTTCTTTTTCTCTTGGCAATTTATTAAGTTCCTGCTGTAGCAACACATCCAACTCATTAGGCCAGTCAATGCTCTCAACAACTCTTGCTTTCCCTTCAAAGTAACTCCAATCAGATATTTCAAATGACAATACATCACTCCAGTAATCAGTTAGAAAGGATATGGCAGAGTAATTACCTGATACCAATTGCTCAAACTTGTTTTCTAGTGTAGCCAGAATTTCTTGCCCAATCATCAGCTTGCCCTCTTTGGAACTCTTGGTAGTCCAAAACATGAGGTAAGCAGTCAGTTGCCAATATGCAGAATTCTTATTTATCCCCGGTAAATACTTAACAACATTGTTTCTAAACTGACTTGAAACAACCATTCTTTTAAGTACATTAAGCGTGACCATATTTGTAGGGCCAGCGGATTCAAAACCAGTAACTTTTTTCCATCCATCTTGCATCTTTTGATTGTGAGAAAGTTAGTTTATTGTGCTTTAGCCGATTCTTTTTTGAAGTTCTCCCATGAGTGCTTGAAGAGAAGATTCCGGGCGGCGTTTAGCAAGGTACTCGAAAAAATCAATCATTTTTGAACAATCCTTGCACACTAATCCTCGGAATTCGCCACAACCATAGTCTTCCTTTTTGTGGTCTAAAACCAATGGTTTATCAACTGTGCCTCTTGTCAAACAAATTGGACAAGCTTGGTATATTGCGTGGTTAAGCAACTTTTTAACCATTTCAACACTAAGCTCATTCTGTATGGCTAATGCTTTGACTTTCATGCTAACTCTCATCTTTTCTCCAATAAAAAAGACCGCTTTGTGAGCAAGGCTCTTAATGAGACTTTGGCAAGTTACCTTGCCCACAAAACGGTCTTAATTGCTCAAATAAGATAACCAGCTTGCCAACCGGTATGTCTGCCCGACAGTAGTAAATTTATACCAAAAAACACACCCATTGTCAACGATTTTGATTGATTTATCAGTTAAATATGATATAAGATGGTATAAGTTGAGATAGTATGTGAAAGGGGCTAAAGTAAGTAAAAATAATTGATTTGACGTTCTTTATTAAACAAAAAATCTGCTGAGCTTTTCTGCTTTTTCTCGGTATTTCAAATATCTCTTAAAACGCCTGGTGAGCTTATCTTTGTGCCAAATTTTGACCCTCTGTGGCCTATCAAAAACGGTTTCTGCTCGCTCATCCGCATCAAAGTATCTCATTAACATTCGGTTGCTCCCACTAACTGCCTGAGAGCGATAGCGTAGATTAGAACACCCTCGGCAAAACAAATGGCTTCCTTCTTCATTAAGATAAAGCACTCCAGCTCGCTTATCACAAAGAATACATTTGAACCAAGGACGACTGCCACCAAAATAGCATTCAGTTCTTGTGGTTTTTACTAAACAGAGTGTTTGTCTGCCACGACCATCAGTCAAGTTAAGCTGGATAATCGGATGGCGGTGACTGACGTACTCTTTCACGCTGGAAATAGAAATTTGTGGCACTGTCTCAACCACTCTTTTGCTGGAGGTCATAATACACTTTGCCTAAATCAATAAGGATAAGGGCTATAAGTCGAGCCTATCACACTAAAAATAAACCTTGTTTTAATGGAAAATTTGTTTTAAGTTGCCAATATGACAAACAACCACCGAGAAAAACAAATAACTTCAACAATTCTTATTCCCTATGGAATTGTTGAAAATATTCCAAGGCCATTTACTACTGATGAGGGCACAGTAATTGCTTTTAAGCTGTCAAATAGAAATAAGTTGCAAGTAAATCTCAACTTTACTGATACAAGCTTGAACCAAGAAGATGCACTTACATATGCTAAAGAGAAAACAAGTAATATTGCTCACTCGATTTCACTTCAACACAAACTTAACACCCAGGTTGTCTCGACACATTTGGTAGTGTGGGGCAATGGCGTGAGCTCTGAAAGACGAGCAACAATGTCTGCCAGTGCTGCCATAGCACTACCGATAGATATTGCCAGCGAGTTTAGTGCTGGTCTGAGCAAGCACAGCATGTCTTTAGATTTTTTTGACAAAGCTTTGCAGTACAAAGAAATGTCCGGCAAAGATAGAGAAGTTGGTTTTTGGTTATATTTTTCTCTAGAGGCTTTGCAAGTTGAACTCTACAATAGAAAAAATATAAACAGACTAGCTTCAGAAGTTAGCCAAGCAGGAGTAACTACTCGAACAAGCTTCAACGCTTATAAAAACTCGGTAGGCAGCTACTACAGACATTTTGAATCTTCATATGATGGTGAGACACTTAGCATTGAGGCATGTGTAGAAATACACCGCAATATGCTGCTGCGCTTTGTTGAATTAGCTGAGTAGTTTCTTTTTTTCAGCTTCAAACTCTTTTTCAGAAAGAATACCTTTTTCTTTAAGCTCAGCTAATTTTTCGAGTTTAGCGTACTTGTCTTCTTCAGCTTGTTTCTTTGGGGTTGATGCTCCTGAAATTCTGGCGCGAACAGATTCAGCAAAGGGACGAACTTTGACTTTGGTGATGTTTTTGATTTCTGCCCTGTTGCCAGAAGCAAAAATATCAATTTCTCCCATCAAGATACCTGTTTCATACTGGATAGAGGAAATTTTGTCATAAGGAAAGTCTTCTACTTTGACACCCCATAGCATACCTTTATCAACAAAAATCAAACGTCTATTGGTTGCGATGAGTAGGCCAGTTCCATTGTTATAAAATCCTTGAACGAGATTAACTATTTCTTCGTCTTCCCATAAAATTTTGGGAAGCTCCTTAATTTCCTTTCGAGCTAAAAATGATTCTAGTCCGTCAAGGTTTTTAATCTGTTTTTTAATGTTATCAATTGTTGGCATATGTATCCTTTTTTTTCGAGTAATTATAAAACAATTTCTTCCAATAGTGTCCGCTAATTATTCAAGCACTAGTGTTTTAGAATAAGGGGTAGTGCTTATTGAACTTGTTTCATCAACGCTACAATAGCTTGGATGTCCAATAAAACGCGTTGGTTCACCCTTGCTCATATGTGATTCAGTAACTGCCACAAAACGTCCATTTTGACGAGTTTTTAAGGTGATTGGGCCAACCTGAACAAAGGTAATTTCATTACCTGAGCTTATATATACTAGTAAAACCATGGCTCCTGATTCTGGTACAAAATCAGATGGTGGATTAAGACAAGAAAAATTGAAAGCTTTGACCGTTTCCTTAAGCGTTTGAACAAGATTAAGTCCATCAGTTTTTAATCTGTGGCTGAACTCTTCCCAAAATTCATCATGTAGTCTCTTGGCAACAAAAGGGTCTTCAACAGGACGATAAACAGTAATCAATCTATCATTTTGTTCAATGATGCCCACACGTTGGTCTAGAAAGTCACCAGGAAGTATTTCAATTTTAGCTTTGCGACTGGGGACGATATAAAAATCACTAAATGTCATTTATTGCCGTATTTTTTAATGTATTCTCTTCTGCTTTCAACTATAGCGGCAAGTACAAAACCAAGGAACAGTCCAATTGCGTTTGATAGCAATGCAACTGCCCAGTAGGGAACCTCATGGAAATAAATACCACTTCCAACCACAAAAAAATTGATGATAGTTAAGATTGCAATAGAAATTCTTGTCCCTGATTTATCCATTGTTTTCCCCTAATATTGACACTTTGTGGCATCGTATTGTTGCGAGCAGTTTGTGTAACAAGATTCATGTTTAGCACTACTTTCTGCTATACATTCATCATATTTTTGTGGACTGTATTCGATAAGAGGGTTGGAGCCAAGATAAGCAGCAGAACAAGCATTGCTCTCAGAGCTTCGAGTATTGGAGCACCCAGACTGGCAAGTGTTCTTTTTGCTAAATGTATCTGATAAACAAGCGTTATAGTTTGCTGACTTATTTTGCATTTCCATTTCGGATAATCCCTGCTTCGCTTGTTCAGTAATAATCATATTTTTCACCTGATTTTCTGTAAGACCATTTTGCGCTTGGCCTTGATTCCCTAATAGCCAAGGGCATTTTTCTATCGCTATAACATTTCCATCAGGGTCATGACATACCCCCTGACTTGTTGAGGTAGGATTGCCCCAGGCAGCATTGAAGTCATCACACTCTTTTCGGGTGGTTTGAAACTGCTTGCCATCCGGGCCAGTGCAAGTAATCCTGTTTGAGGCAGATTTTTGAATAACAGGTTTTGTTCCAACTGAGGATGGTGAGGGGGTAGGTTTAGGAGTGTTTTTAGGGCTAGGAGTTGGTGAAATTATTTCTTGTTGAGGTTGGCTTAGTTGTTGTTCTCGGAAATATGCAAAAGCACCACCTGCTCCAATAATCACTAGTAGCATTAGTGATGGCAAAATTGATGTAATGACTTTTCGTAACTTTTTCATAGCCCTATTAAGAGGGCTATTTTTACAAAAAGCCCCCGCCTGAGTTATCGGGATTGCTCCCCATGAAGGTTTCCCAACATGACCACGAAAGTCTTCCCCAAGCGAGGGGTTTTTACTTTCGTGGTTTTTGCGACCATGCCCAGCCAATAATTGACTGGGGTTAGGTCTTAATTAACTTGTTGCGCACATTATACCTCAACTAGTGCTTACACAGAACTGGAAAAGTGCGATAATGCCAGTATGTTTACTAAAAAGAGATTTTATGCATTACTCATACTATTGGTTGTGATGGCCATTAGCTCTTATCTCTATTACAAAAAAAGCACTTCTAAGATAGCTGAATCACCTTCCATATCAATGATTAGTAGTGAGCAAAATAATTGGCAACAAGAGACCGTAGAAGAAATTGGTTTAACATTTCAACACCCAAGTGACTTAGTTTTTCGTAAAGAAGTTGCTAATGATGGTGATACTTTCCGTACTGTTGGTTTTTATGTAACTAAAGGTTCAGAGAATAACCCCGAATATCAACTATATGGGTTATTCCAACAATTCAAGGATGCAACAGAGCAAGATATTGAACTGGCAAAACAAGAGATGGATACTACCACTGTGCAGGAGACAAATATTGATAATTATGTAGGGATTCAGGGTCTTATCACTGGTCCAAGAACGAGATTTTCAACAGTAATAATCAAGAATGGAAAATTATTTACGGTTTCTACAATGCCACCTACTCAAGAAAATAAAGAACTTACTGACCAGATATTAACCACCTTTGAGTTTGAATGAAAAAAACACAACTACCAGTAGTTTCTTTCTCTATTGGAGCAACTTTGATTTTTTTGTTGGCGCTGATGGGGGCAGGGGCATTTTATTGGTTTGAATACAGACCAACCAAAATAAGACAAGAATGCTCCTGGGTTCAAAAACACCAAGACGCAATTCCATACCAACCAGAAAAAACAGAAGAGCAATTACGAGCCGAAGGTGCACTTACTGATTGTTCTCTACCACAGAAAAATGCCAACGGCGAAATATTTGACCTAAATGATTTTTGTGAGCATCGCAACAGAGTGATTATTGATTCAAATAAAGAAATTCAGGCTCAACCAGCTAAAGACTGGACGGAGAAGGCTTCTCCCAGAGAATATGAGTTTTGTATTCAAAGTCACGGTTTAAGAGAGTAGTTAAGATTGAGAATTTTCTTCTTCAAGTTTTTTCTTTGCCAGGAAGAACCCCACGATAACATATGGGTTTTTAATTTCATTGGCATATATCATTGCTTCTAAGCTCGAAAAATCAACCCATTCTCCTTCAAACAATTCAAATGGGTCTTCTTCTACTTCATGGCTCAAATCATCAAAATCAGTACACAAAAAATAATATGCCAAGGTAGTCATAAAGCCAGGGTCAACATATGTTTCTCCCAAGAAAACTAAATCATGTGCTTCCAGTCCAAGTTCTTCTTTTAGTTCTCTAGCCGCCCCAACCTTAGGTTCCTCACCTTTATCAACTCTTCCTGCTGGAAATTTATGACCTACCTCATTAACACCCCGTTCCCACTCTTTAATCAGATAGGTTTTACCATCTTTAATAGGTATTATTACAGCAACGGGTGTTTTCTCGGCAATAAAATAATCAGTCATTACCTCATCATTAGGTAACTTGAAAGTGATATTGCGAACCCGCAAAAAGCGATTGTTGATTTCGTCATGCTCTTTAACTATTTTCCACGGAGCTAATCTATCGAATTCAGTCATTATTATCCTTTTGGACTAATTTATTGATAATACTGTTCAACGAATCGTTGAACGTCTTCTTGGGTGGGAGGCTGATTTGTTGAAATTTTAATACCAGCACTTGCTGAGGCAAACTGCATTTTTTGCTCTAATCCCTCAATACCAAGGGCATCTGCTCTAATAAAACCAGCATTAAATGAATCACCAGCACCAATAGTATTAACTGGAGTAACTGGTACTGGCGGAACAACTATAGTTTTACCGTTTTCGATGGAGTGACTTCCATTGGTGGAGTCTTTTATAACAACAATCCCTTTAAGTTTTTCTTCCATTTCTTGTAATCCTTGTTCTAAGCTGGAGAAAGACCACATATCTAAAAATTCATCTCTACTTGGTAAGTAAATATCAATGTCGGGGATGATGGAATGAATAATTCTTTTGTGGTCTTCAGTAACCAGATTTGTGACACGCCCATGGTCAAGGATAACTTTCACACCATGCTTTTTTGCAGCCTCGATTAACTGAGGATAGCTAGGAAGAAGACTTAATAACTTGAGACCACCACCCAAGTAAAGATACTTTGTTTTAGGTAGCTCTTCTTTAACTGCCGTTTCAACATCTTCTGGCGAAAGTCGCTGATTAGCACTTCCAGCAGAAGTCATTATTGACGTACCATCCTCATGCACATAGTGTGCTGCTAAGTTAGTTTGAGTTGATTCATCACGAGATTCAATAAATCGTGTGTGTACCTTGCCCTTACTGGCAATTTGCTTTAATACAGCTCCAATAGGGTCTTGTCCAATTTTACCAACAAAGAGCACCTCTAAGCCAAGACTGGCACATATTTTTGCAAAATTAAATGCAGAGCCACCAACTTCAAGCTTGTATTGGTCGCCAACAGTTTCCCGATGAGCAAAAATCCCTTCAACAAAAGGAAAACTTAAAAAGTCTAAGTCGAGGTAGACTGTGCCAAATGAAATTACATCGTGAGACAATTGTTCTTTTTTAGCCATGTGTTGCACTTTCGAAGTTATTAATGTTTTGCCTAAGGTGTTCAAGAGAAGCTGTGCCTGTTAGGACAATCCCTGGGCAATCAAGGTCAATGATTCTTTTATAAGCTGCAATCATTGAAGGCTGTCCAGTAACAGCACCCATGGCAAATGGACGATTAAATAATATTTTTTTATCACTAATCTTTGCCTTATCTATGACTGGCAAAAGCTCCATTCTTTCTTCATTGAAAGGAAGTTGAATATATGTCAGTCTTCCATCAGAACAAGCCTTAAGACCGGTATCTAAATCTGAGATGCTTGCTCCAAGAAAGGAAACATCTGATTTCAAAGCAAAAGAGAAAGCTTGGTCTATTTCATCTGCTTCTAGCAAGTTTGTGCTAGCTTTATGCAGTTGTAGAACCTCTATTTTTCCAAGTTCATTCAAGCTTTTTTCAAAACTCATTGCTAACATTTCGTAGGTGTGGTCAACAAAAGGTTCCTGCTTATCATCATCCCAGTGTTCACCAAATTTAGTTGCAACGGTTACTTTATTTCGTTGCTCTGGAGTTAAGTTTTTCAGAAAAGCTCCCAACCTCTTTTCGCTCAAACCATATGCTGGAGCGGTATCAAAAAAACGAATGCCAAGTTCAAATGCCCCCTCTAAAAAAGCTTGAACATCAGACTCAGAGGGAACAGGTTTATTATCAACTCCCCAAACTCTGCCGAGTCGTATAAGCCCACATCCCAGAGAGATGCTAGATTGATTATTTTGCTGTTTCATCACCAAATATGATATCACCTGGGCGTTGTGAAATTCGACTGTCAGATTTTCGGTCAAATATTGTTTTCACAACAGTGTCTGCCATATAAGGCGACTCGGTGACTTTCCCTGGAAATGCAACAAAATAGTTAGGCATTGGCTCGTGCAATTCAATATCAACGGACCTTGGGGAGTTTGGCCCTTTGATGATATCTGGTTTAACACAAGCATTGGCGTGATAATTATCTTCGTATTGTTCTGCTTCTGGGACCATTCTCACTAATGCTTCGAAAACTTGGTGAGCCATATGTGGAACTACTTCAAATGTAGGTTCTTCTATCTGGAAATCATCTTCACTTTGGCAAGCAATGGAATATTTTCCGTGCGGCATCATTGATGCTTCAAGTGGGTCAACAAAAAAGAAACCATTTTTGCTCAATCTTGGTATCATTACCGAGTGACTTTTCCAGAACCTGACGGCCATGTCATAACCCATAGTGCCAAATATTTTTCTAGCAGCTAATCCTGTGGTGAACACAAAAATATCGGCGAATAAAGGTCTTCTTGAGCCATCGCTTTCAACAAGCATCGCTCTTCCTTCTTCTTCAGGAATAACTTCTGTATTTAGAAGTGTTTGTACACCTAGCTTTTCTGATATAGCTAACAACTTTTGATACAAAAGTCTAAAGTTAAGGCTTTTATCTTTGGTTTTATAGGCACGAGCTACAATGTCAGGACTAATTTCTGGGTTTTCTCTAAAAAAGGCTTGTAATTGCATTGCTTGAAACCAAACATCAACTGCTTTCCAGCGTTCTTCTGTAGCATCAGCAAGCTCTCCATCCTTAAATAGGGCGTATGTTGTTGAAGTTAAGTCTTCTACTGCTTCTGGAGCAAAACTCATGATTTGCTCATAGCCATACATAACTCTTCGAGCAATTTTCATAGCCCTATCTGGTTCTTTAATGACTCCTGAATGGACTGTTCCTCTGTGTAACCAGCCTTCATTCCTGGTAGAAGGACCTGAGCCAAAAGTTGGAGCTTTATCTATTAAAGCGACATCGTAGCCAAGTTCGGCTAGTTTCTTGGTTGTCATCAATCCACCGGCACCGCCACCAATGACTGCTATTTCTGTTCTAACTTCTTTACTCATAAGTTTTGGGCCTCTCTGTTTTGTTGTAAATTCTCGACATTATACCCATAGTTTACACGAAGTTAAAGTTGGATTCTGGTGCATCTAGAATGACAAGCAAAGCTTATTTAATGTGTCGTTAAAATCAATTAAAATAACTCCATGGAAAATATACTTGGAGCTAATTCTTTTATAACATGGCATCCCCCTAAGAAAGTCGTAACCGTTGGTAACATTAAGGTATCAGCGGGCAATGGCGCAATAATAAATACAAAAACAACCAATTCAAGCGGCCAGTCTCTTTGGCCAACTGTAAGCCTGGAGTATGAAAATTTACCTCAAGGCCAGTTATCTTTGTGGGTACTTTTTCACGCTTTTATTATTGGCGACCCTTGGACACTACCATCCTATATGGGCACTATTGATGGCATTGTAGAGTATATGGGAAAACCATTCGGTTCTGAAAGAGATTATAGTGACATTTTAAATACCGTATATCGAACTGAAGGCATCAGAGAGAAAATGAGTTATGAGCAGTTGTACAGCAGATTCATATTGCTAAGCGAACAACAGAGCGGCATGGTGAAAAACCTACTCCTAGATTTAAAACCTGGGCAACAGTGGTCACATTCTGAGATGGCTGATTATTCGTACTGGAGAATGGTCATTGATTTTTCAATAGTCGAGGCAATAGTGGGTCGCCAACCGTTTTGCGAAGGAATTCATGATTGTTCAAAGTGTAATAGAACTGGGATTCTGCATAATCCACTTAGTGCACAAGAATGGACTAAAGGAAGATTGTTGGAGATTATTGGTGACGAAGAAAAGATTGACCAATATATGAAAATTATTTGGACTGTTCGACAAAATATTAGGCACAAAACTGCCCATGAAAGTGATTATCCGCATCAAAGGCCAGAAAGTCGGTTGCAACCAGGAGATAATCAGTTTGACGTTGAGACAGTCATAAATAGTTTTAAAACAGATGCTCATGCGCTAACTGCTTTAGAACAAAATATGCATGAAGTAACACGAATACTACTATTAAATAATGTTTTACAAACAAAAGTATTTCCTGATATACGTCCCTATATGGTTCGCTCTGGGGGAATGAGTTGGGAAGAATTTTCTAAACTATTCAAATTAGAGCCATAGCTTTACTAAAGACATAGTTAATGTGCATGCCAATCTATTCCACTGGCATAGGTCGCCTCTTTAAGGGTAAATCTCATAGAGGGGCTCTGGGGTAGGCTCAAAAAGCCTAGTGGACAAGAGCTTGTGCAAGACCTCCCCTCGAGGGCAACCCTAGTGGGGGTACGATGCCTAGTTCATCAAAGGTGGCCTTTAGTCTTTTGAAAAACTCAAGAAGGTGTTCCATGCTAAACCCACTTGGCTCACTTTGAAGTAAAGGATATAGAAATTAAAAGCGCCCGGTTTTCCGAGCGCTTTTTTATAATCCTTTTCAATGATCTTCTCACTAAAGCAGGAAGAATAGTGTTGCACCAAGTCCTAGGGTAATCAAACCTGCTTTCAACCAGTTAAGCCAATCCTCAGGTCCAGTTTGTGGCAGAGCTGGAGGAAGGGTTGGTTGTGTGGTTCCACCTGGTAAAGTACACGTAGTCGAACTTGGGTTACCTGACAGTCTACATTTAAGTGAACCATCTTCTGTTGTTGCACAGATATGACTTGTATTAGAACAGTCAGCATTGGTCACACAGACTTCATTACAACCAACAGCTGGTGTAGGAGTTGGGGTACTGGCAGGTGGTTGGCAAGTTGTGGAGCTTGGGTTTGTCTCAAGTCTACAAGTATCTGTTGTTTCATCACAAACATAATTTGCATTTGTCCTCTTACATTGTGCATTTGTAGCACAAGCTTCGTTACAAGCTGGAGGTATTGGTTCACAGCTTGTAGAAGTTGGGTTAGAGGCCAATCTACAGGTGTTTGAAGTTGTGTCACAGGTGTAATTTGCATTTGTTGCAGTACATTGTGCGTTCGAAGTACACGCCTCATTACAGTCAACTGCTCCAACAGGTGGTGCACAAGTTGTAGAGGTTGGATTTTCTTTAAATCTACAAGTGCTCGTTGTTGGATAGCAGTACCATTTATCATTTGCTGCAGTACAAAGGTCTTTTGCCGTACCACTATCACTTGGGTTACAAGCTGAATTACAGGTCAAAGCAGCGGCGTCACAAGTTGTAGAAGTCGGATTAGAAGTCAACCTACATCTACTTGTTGCATCGTCACAAGTCCATAATGGGTTTGCTGCGTTACATGGATCCTGCATTAAGTTTGGATTACAGACTGAGTTACATACGTACACTGTTGGCGTTGGCGTCGGTGTAGGAGTTGGGGTTGGTGTAGGGGTCGACGTTGGCGTCGGTGTCGGTGTAGGAGTTGGGGTAGGCGTGTTTGTTGGTGTAGGAGTTGGAGGTTGGCAGCTACCAGAATTTGGATACGCAGGCAATCTACATCTGTCTTCAGCGGCGAGAGGTGCTTCTCTGAACCAGGTTGCACCACCACGGATATAGTGGTGTCTGATAGAGCCACTGGTGTGAACGAAGAAGGCATGAGAAGTGATTTCACCGGTACCTTTATTGAGAGCACTGGTGACATCTTGCCATAAGCTCCAATTAGAACTGGAATGATGCCAGACTTTACCACCTCTGATTAAGTACGCAGAGACAATATTACCATGGTTTGGAGAATACTTGTCTACAGTGTAGGCCATGATAGTACCAGAGCCGACATTAGTAACATTGCCAGTGACATCAGTGAATTGAGTACCGGAGTTGATATTTGGTCTGTACCAGATTTTACCACCTCTGACTAACCATTGTTCAACAGCACCAGAGGTATTTACGAAGGCACTAAATGAGGTGATAGTACCTGATCCAACGTTGGTAACGTTAGCGGTAACATTTTGCCATGGGTCAGAGCCAGAGGCATTGGGTCTATACCAGATTTGACCACCACGGACAAAGTATTGTTCAACAATACCGTTTCTAACGAATGAATCAAAACCAGTAACAGTACCTGATCCAACATTAGCAGTAGTATTAGAGACATCAGTGAATTCAGCACTGAAGTTATAGGTATCTAAACATTGTGTCCCAGTTGGACATTGACTACTTGATGTACAGATGTCGTTACAAACCAATGGAGTAGCAGGTTGACAGGTAGATGAAGTTGGGTTGGCGGTTAGCCTACATTTGTTACTGACACATGAGTATGCGCTTCCTAAAGAACCTTGACACTGTGCAGTTGTTGTACAGTCACTATTACATTGGTAGGTAGTTCCTGGCTGGCAAGAAGTATTAGAAGGATTTGATTGCAATCTACACTTGCTACTTGCAGGATCACAGAACCAAGCTGGGTTAACTGCCTGACATTGAGTACCTCCTACTGTACAAGAATCATTACAATTGAGTCCACCACCACCGCCACCACAGGTTGGTGAGGTTGGGTTAGAGGTCAAACGGCATCGTTTGAAGCCATCACTTGCCATTACACAAGACCATGCAGGGTTGGTAGCCTGACATTCTGCATTAGTGTCACACTGATCATTACATTGTTGACCGCCACCGCCACACTCACATCCCGGACCAGTATAATCTGAAAATAAACCATTTGGACCACACTCACAGCCTGGAGTATTGCACCAAGCAATTGCATGCCAATATCCTTGCTGGTTTGCTGGGCAGGCTGAGTTATTCCATGGCTCGCATTTTGAAACAAATGGATCAGCAACACACATGTGCTCGTCTACATCTGGATTACAAGCATCTACGCCTTTAGGACAACACTCGCCATTAGTGAGCTCCCATGGACAGCCACCACAGTTAGCATTTGGATTTTCGTAGTTTGGAATCCAGTTTTTGTTGCCACAACGCCATTGTGTGTAGCCTTGAATACAGCTAACGTTTTCAATTTGGCCAGTACAAGGATTATCTGGAGTTGAGGGAGTTAAGTCACAAGTAGCAAATGGCGCAAATGGAGCACAAATTGATGGGTCATATGCCTGTTGTCTAATATCTTGAGAGTACTGGGTTAGATAGTAACCAGCAGCCGCACCAATAATAATCAGTAAAAGCACCACAGCCCCAATAATTAATTTAGGGCTTAGTTTCTTTTTTGGTTTTACGGAATCTGAGCTCAGTGTGGTTGTAGTTGTAGTCGTTGTAGTTGTAGCTGGTTTGTCTTGCATATACTCAGAAAGCTTCACAATTTCTGGATTGTTTTTTGCTGATGAATCAGTATTTGTAGATGTTTGTGAGTTATTTGTCGTATTAATCATTTTGACTTTTATTACTTTATTGTTCGATACAAAACAAGCAGGGAAAACACTCCCTTGATTAAGAATACTCGACTTTTGAAGGCTGCGTCAATAGGGAATTGAGGGAAAAATGTGTGCTAAATGAAAGCAAAAAACTATGAATAGTCCTCGCACATTTGCTCACCCTTGGCTATAGCTTGTTTTATGATTCGTTTTGATGCTTTTATTTTCTTTTTTACTGCATTTGATTTTTGTAGTTCAGTCAAATTAATCAAAAAGTAATACTTTGCTGCCATTTTTTTTAGCTGGTCACTACTAAAATTAATTTTTGGATTACTTTCCATTCGAAAATGTGAAATTACTGTACTGTTTTCTGATTTTCCTGTGAGATTACAAAGAAATCGCATAAATCGGTAATTTGTTCCAGCAATCGCCAAAAAATGTATTCCTGGAAATTGCTTTTCTATAGTTCGATGTTTTTGTTTGAGTGTATGTATAAAATCAAATAGCTGTCCAAGGTTAAAATAAAATAGGTTTCTATATAGATCAGCTCTCTCTTCATCGATATTACCGTCACGATTATGCTCTGGGGTAAAGTCTAAATTCCATAGTTTGTGAAAAGGGAATTCTGCTACAGTATTCCAACCAACACTAAATCCAGAATTACCGAAAGTGATTTTATCTGGAATGTACGGAGAAAGATCTGGTGTTCTTTTCGGGGAAAATAAGTCACTTTGGTGGCAAGTAAGTGTTTCACAATGTCTAATGCTCCGCTTCATATGGAGGAATTATATAACACTCCACTTATTTATCTTCTAAAGGAACCAGCCCAGGTAGCTTTTTGCCACTTAAAAAATCAAGGGCAGCGCCTCCCGCAGCAGAAACATAGCTAAACTGTTTGTCCAGGCCAAAATGGGTAGCACAAGCAATTGTGTCACCACCACCTATTATAGTAGTACCGTTACTCAGAGCCACACTAGCCGCAATTTTCTTACTGCCGTTGGCCAGAACTGGATTTTCCCAAACTCCCATAGGACCATTCCAAAAAACCGTTTTTGCATGCAAAATAATTTCTTGATAGAGTTTGACGGTATTGGGACCAATATCAAGGTATAACAGGTTTTTATCGTGATGTCCGTTTTCTTTGGTAAGATCAATGACCTCAGTTTTTTTAGGATCAGCTTCTTCAAGTGAGTGTCCTGCAACGACATCAATTGGGTAGACAATTTTTGGTAGTGGAATATAGCCATTCATGAGCATTTTTTCAGTTTTATGTTCTTCAAGTAGTGAGCAAGCAACATCAGTATAGTTGATATTTTTTTTCTTTAAGTCCGCAGGTGCATCTTCAATAAAGGATTTATAAATCTCCAAACCTTCGGCTTTTAGGAAACTATTGGCAACAGCGCCACCAACTAACACAATGTCTGCAATTTTTGCCAAATGTTCAATTGCTCCAACCTTGTCAGAGATTTTTGCACCTCCCAAAATTATTACGAGGGGTCTTTCAGGTTTCTCAGTCATTTTAGTAAACGTTGACACTTCTTTTTCAAGTGCAAATCCAGCAAATGAAGGGAGGTGCTTTGGGATTCCCACAATAGAAGCATGAGCACGATGTGAAGTGGAAAAAGCCTCATTAATATAGACATCAGCTAGCTTTGATAACTCTTTTGCAAATTGCGCATCATTTTCTTGTTCACCACTATGAAAACGAATGTTTTCCAAGAGTACTATCTCGCCTTTTTTAGCAAGAAATACTTCTTTTTGAGCATTCTTCCCAATACACTCATTGGAAAAAACAACTGGTAATCCCAGCACACTTTTCATATATTCTGCTACCGGTCTCAGACTATATTTCACATCTCTTGCTGATTCTGGTCTACCTAAATGTGAAGCTAAAACTACTTTCGCATCGTGTTTGAGCAAAAAGTTGATTGTTTCAAGAGATGCTGTGATTCTTTCATCATTTGTAACTTTTAGAACTCCAGAATCATCTTTTTTAAGCGGGACATTAAAGTCAACACGTACTAGGACTGTTTTGTTCTTAATATCTGAGATTTGGGGAAGTTTTAGTTTCATGTTTGTACTTTCTCTATCTACAGAATCAAAAGTATCATACTTCGTCATATTTTTGACCCAGCAATTTTTGTCAAAAAATTTTTGCAGGTACAAAAGATCCCGTGGATACTTTGATCCTAGCAACCTTTGATTCGTATTTTTACTCTCGAGTTTTTTTGAAATTATGGTACAATTGTGCCTCACTCTCATGAAAGGGGAAATAACGTTTATGGCATCTGACACAGATACAAAAACAAAAAAGCCACAAACCATGGCTGAGCTTTTAGCTTCTGCTACAAGTAAAATGGTTATTCCTAGGAAAGGAGAAACAGTTGTTGGTACGATTACCGCAATTAGTAAAAAGTCCTTAACTATCGATATTGGTGCTAAAACTGAAGGTATTGTTGCTGATAAAGAATTTGAATCTGCTAGTGATTATGTGACCGACCTCAAGGTTGGTGACAAGATTGAAGCTGTTGTTGTTTCAACAGAAAATGATCAAGGACAAGTGATGCTTTCACTACGAAAAGCTGCAACAGACTCAAGATGGGATTACTTTATTGAGGCATACGAAAAAGAGACAATTCTTGAAGCCAAAGGCTTAGAAGTCAACAAAGGTGGGTTAATCGTTTCTGTCAACGGAACCAGAGGTTTTGTGCCTTCAAGCCAATTTGGTAAAGATTTAGTAGGTACGTTTTCAAAACTCAAAGGCGAAACAATTAAAGTTCGTGTCATTGAAGTTGATAAAGACAAAAACAGACTTATTTTTTCTGAAAGACACGTTTCTGAGGCAGAAGAACTTGCTAATAAACAAGAAGCACTTGATAGTGTCAAAACTGGCGCAATCTATGAAGGTGTTGTCTCTGGCGTGATGCACTTTGGTTTGTTCGTGACTGTAGAAGTTCCTGTCGAAGGTTCAAACTCAGTTGGACACGTTGAAGGTTTAGTTCACATTTCAGAAATTTCATGGGAAAAAGTGACTCATCCAAAAGAGTTCCACGCAGTTGGTGATAGATTAAAAGTAAGAGTGCTTGGTATTGATGAGAAAACCGGTAAACTCAACCTTTCTATTAAACAGCTCAGTGATGATCCATGGAAAGTTATTGCAGATAAATATCAAGTTGGCACAACAGTTGAAGGTGTTGTTTCTAGAGTTGAGCCATTTGGTGTATTTGTCAACGTTGAGACAGGTATTGATGGTTTAATTCATTCAAGTAAACTTGAAGAAGGTCACAACCTTAAAAAAGGCGACCACATCACTGTTAACGTTGAAAGTGTTGATCCTGAACAAAGACGTATGAGTCTGAGTCTCGTTTTAACCGAAGTTCCGCTTGGATACAAATAAGCTATACTATTTATACTGAAAGGTACTTATGGCAAAACAACGAATGATCGTAACCGATGATCAACTTTTGATTGATATGGATTTACTCTTCAACGCGATCCGTGAAGCTAATGGTGATTGGGAAAAAGTCGAACAAGACATGAACAATTACTTAGAAGCAATTCAAAACATGGTCTCAGAAGATGATGAATCTGATGAGGAGTAACCACAAAAAGTTATAATTTGAAAAGACCTCGGTTACTCGAGGTCTTTTTGTATACTTTTGTTCTCAAACATCGCAACAAACCAAGCTTTTTTACTCGTTTTATGGTATAATACCCTTAGTTTACCCAAAAATTGCTGATGAAGCATTTTTTAGTAGGCAAAGGAGACATATGTCATACGTAATAACCTGTGGAGACGAAGGTGTTCAAGTAAACGAAGGAACGAGACTCGGTTTTGCTGGCTCTGGTTTTAGAATTGAAGGCTTTAGTGAGATTATTACGGCATTAAAGTCACTCTTGGGCCCTGATATTAGAATTGCTGCTTCAGAAGAATGTGATTGGATGAAACAACAGTTAGAACTTTCCAATTGGGAGCAAGTAACTGCAAGCACCCAACAACACATTGAAGCTTTAGCTGATAGAGAGAAATTGCTCTATTCAGGATTTGTCCCATTTACCGATCCAAAACAACTTGCACATGAAATTAAAGCTCACATGGTTCGTCCAAGAGGTGTTCATATTGCAAACAAAATTTGTTTTACTTTAGCTGGTGGTGAGCAAACTTTTAATTTAGGTTGTTTTGTAATCAGTGCTGAGTGGCTTCACTTAGTAGATTATAAATTGGCTCAAAGCGTAATTAAGTCACAAGTTGAATTTTACAAAAGCTTAGTGAGTGGCACCGACTTAAAAATTGTCTTTGAATCTGAAGGCGTGCTTGGTTCAGATGTTGCTGCAAAGAATGCTGCAATCTTGAAAAAAATGGGTTTTGAATCTTCAGAAAAGTAAAAACCATTCTCCCAAAAAAGTGTGATTTAGTTTATAATCGTCAGCCTGACGAGGTTTTTTAGTAAGTAAAAATAAGACAGAAAAGAAAGAATATGAACGACAAAATTATTGCCCACGCAAAAAAAATGAGAGTAGCTGCAGATTCTACCCATGCAAAATGTGTAGATGGTGGATACAGAGGAGAAGAGGCAGTCGGAGCGATTGCAATGCCTGGGGCACATTTGGGAATTTCAATGGCGTTGCTGCAACTTGGTTTTTCCCCTGAAGAGGCATTTGAGTTAGTATATAAATTTGTTACCAAAGATGGAAATCCATACTGTTGGCACACAGATACACACGAAGGTCACCATGGGACTATTGTTGGTTGCGGTCATTGCAATGCAGCTATTAGTAAAGGTGAAAAATATAGTGTTGCTGGTTTAGATGTGCAAGAGTTATTAGATCTGGTACGGTCAGCTCAAAATGATCGTGAAAATATGGAGCTGGTTATTTTAGACAGAGAACATAAAGAAGAAGCAATTTTGGTAGTAACAAGCACTGATTACACTGTTAAACCTTGGGATCAGGAAAATGATGTCCAATTCTTTATTTACGATAAGGTTAGACACCTAGATTTACTCAAGAGATTAGTAGAGTACTTGAATGCGCAAGGCAAGAGTGTTTCATACGAGGCTTTAGTAGAGGCAAGTGATAAACAAACAACTGCAACATTAGGGTTATTAGGGTCCAGTAAAGGAAAGCCAATCTATACGGTAGATGTTTCAACCAATGAGCCGGTTGTCGAGATGGTCGGAAACGCGCCTATATTTGAGTAGACTTGTCACTTGTGCTAAAATCCTGGCTTTCTTATACTTCTTATTAGTGAGTTTATATGGGACTAAAAAGATCAATCATAACAGAAGCTGGTGGTAGAGCTGGCTTGGAATCTTTGCAAAAGAAAGAAGTTTCATTTCAGGATTTTGCTGCAGCATTTAAAGTTTTTGCCGGAGATTACGGTATCGTGGGTCATGCTGGAGAACCAACTGTTTCAATCTTTGATGAACCAAGAAAAGGTCGAGGACGCGACCATAAATATACTGTTACAACAGTGCCAGAAGGTATGACTGAAACACAATTTAAAGAAAAAATTGGTGACAATCCAGTTGTTGTTATTGATATGTGCATGGATGCTCGTGGGGCTGTTGATACGTATACGAAACTTGCAAGAGAGGCTAAAAGAAAATTTGGGAGTAGAACAGTAATAATTCTTATTTCTCACGGTGGTGGCATTATTCAGGTTGATGAGGCAACAAGAGAAAGAAAAAAAGTTAACCTGGGAAGAAAAACTGCATCATCAACCATTTACAGATATTTAGCTAATCACTCAGAGCAAATCAAACAAATTTATGCAGGTGGCCATGATTGTAGGTGTGGAGCCTGTGCTTTTTATAATGATGGAGTTGGAGTTCCTGAAAAACTAAATTGCGAAAAAGGTTCCCAGAAAGAAATCAAAGCAATGCAAGACATGGTTTACAGTAGTGCTTTGCAGATAGTGCCTGAAAAACTAAGAGAGAAAGTAAAGCTTTTTGTTGCCCATTTTACTTTAGATAAAAGAGACAGCGTTAAAATTCAGAGAGATAGACGCGATTTGCCTATTTCAAAAAAATAATTTTGATACCCCTTGAAATTTTGCCATTTTTATCCTATAATAGTCTTTTCGGAATTGTTGATTATGTATAACGCATAATTCTGTTTTGATCTTTAACAAATTAATATTTAGACGTTTCAAGCAGAAGGAAGAAAGGTGCTATTTGTGGCTCTTTTCTCCCTTCTGTTTTGTCACGTTTGTGGTTTAAACAATCACGTGCTAAATGGAAGTTTTTATCAGCAAGACTTCATTTTCTTGAAGTCAATCTCAAAAATTGATAGGTGAAAACATGATAAAGACAACTGGAAATGGCCTCGACTGGCCGAAAGTTCTAAAAGCTAGTCAGCACTTTGGCGCAGATTTGTATTTGGTTTCAGCTTCGGCGACTCCAAAAGTATCGCCTTTGGCGGCCCCATGGATGCCGGGGAGGTATTCGCTCACAGATTTTTCTCTGACTGATGAGCCAGCATTTTTGAAGCATTACGGTGGAGGCAGAGAAGTGGCCCTGTTGGTTGGGTGTATGGATCAACGATTTGCACGACCCCTGTACAACTGGGCGGTTGACACCAATCCTCGGCTGTTCATCCTGCCAGTTTTTGTTGCCGCGGGAATCTGTCAGTCCGGGGACCCGAATCGCCTCCAGGCGATGAGGGTGATTGCCCAGTATTGTTTGGAAAAATTGAATGTGAAAAAGGTTATCGCTTCTGGCCACAACTGTGGCTGTGGCGGCGTGGCTCACATCATGTTCAAAGGACAGAAAGTGTACGAAGCCCTGAAATGTGCGGCCGGTGACAAAAAGGAAAATACCTACATGCAGAATGCTATCTCTGTCTCTGTGAACGAAATTTTCGACAGACAGCAACGGCGGATTGTCCAAAAAGTACTTGTCGCCCAAAGTGGCGAAAAGATCAATTTTGTGACTTTTCGCTGATACTGTCGCCAGCATTTCTTAGTAAGTAACACAATTTACAACCACAAGCGGGTGATTCCGCCTGTGGTCCAGAGAAAATATTTTGGTGTTTTTGATCAATCGATCAAAGGAAACTATTTTTTCCGGATCCAGGCGAAATTACTAAAACAAAGCAGAAGTAGGAACCCCTTGATGATCTAGCAAAGCGCTCTATTCATCAGGGGGTTTTTTGTTTTAAATTATTTTCCTGTAGCAATTTTCTCAGCAAATTCTCATGGTACTATGGTATAACTATCTCGTACTGTATTAAGTAATAGCCTCCGAAAGGATACTATTTGTATGAAAATGAGAGTAACTGTAGGTTTGTTTTTAGCTGTCCTCGCTTTGTTTGCAACCACTGCAGTGTTTGCTGTTGAGGGTTCAACAACACCAAAAACCAAAGAAGAAATAGAAGCATATAAAGCTGAGTTAAGGGCACAAAAAGCAGAACAAATTGAAGCCTACAAAGCGCAATTGAAAGCTGAAAAAGAAGAAAGAAGTCAAGAAAGAGAACAGAAAAAAACTGAGGTGAAAGAGCAACGTGAAGAAAAACGTGAGCAGCTACAAGCTGATCGTCAAGAAAAGATTGCAGAAAAACTTGCACGATTTGTAGAGGTTTTGACTGAAAAGGTTGGGAAGTATTATGAAAGACTTTCACAACTTTCAGAAAAACTACAGAACAGAATCACCCAGTTAAAAGAAACAGGTGTTGATATGACGCAAGCTCAAGAAAAACTTGAAATAGCTGATGCAGCACTTGAGGAAGCATACCAAAATGCTTTAGCGCTCATAGAAGAAATTGCAAACATAGAGATTACCTCAACTGAAACGCTTGGTGAAGTGATTGCTAAAGTCAAAGAGTTAAAAAATCCATTTAGAGAAGTATTGCAAGCATACAAAGAAGTAGCCAAAGCAATTAGAGCAGCTGCTTCTGGAGATGCAGATTCTGTTGAGCCTTCAGAGAGCGAGGAGTAACTATGGCTAGTAGTTCAAGATTACTCATGAATGTTGGTCTGGTGGCAGTGATTGCTGTTCTATTTGCCGGGTGCACTTTATTTCCTGGTAAAAGTAAGGATACCGACTTGCAATATACCGTTGATGAGGTAACTGGAGATGATGAAACTTTTACAGAAGTATCTGAAGATGATTCTTTGCAAACAATTGAGTCTGAACTAGACGCCACAGTTATTGAAGATGAAGATTTTACTGACTTAGAAGCTGAGCTAGACGCAGAAACTGACTTGATGGTTTATTAAATGTTATACTTAAAGCATGACTGACCAAGAAAAAGTTGCCTCGTTTCTCAATCACTATAATATTGCAGTCTTATCTACACTAAGAAAAACAGGTGTAATTGATGCAGCTACAATTTATTTTGTTGCTGAGGATTCTAAAATTTTTTTTCTTACCAAGGCTGAAACCCAAAAATATAAAAATATGATTGAGAATCCTTCTGTGGTTTTGACTGTAATTGGTGAAAAAGATTTACAAACTGCTCAAATTAGGGGTAGAGTTTCATTTACTGAAGATCTTGAGCAAATAAATAAAATGATTACTGAATTGACAGCTAAATTAAATGGCGCATTCCTATTACACCAAACTCTACCGCTCTTAAAGCATAAAGGTAAACCAGTGTTGGCTACAATCGCTGTAGAATCTGTACGGTTAAGGACTTACATTAAGGATGGATACCCTGAAGAGATAAGAGTTGAGTATTAGTCTGTTTTTTTTTGATTGTTTATGTATCCTGAAGGTGAGAGGTATTTATATAATATTTGGGTTTGAGTATTGATTCGAAATAGAATAAGTCGCTCAAGACCAGTAAGTAATTCCTCTGTAGCTTCATATTTGTAATACCCACCCTCGCTAAAAAACACACCAGGGCTGTTTCCCAGGATTCCCCAAAGTCTATGAAGTAAATAGAGTAAATTAGTTTCAAAATCTACTCTTGGAATCTCAAGAAGTTTTTTGTCTGTTACTTTTTGTAGTAGTGTAGGATTGCTATGGATAACTTTTATGGCTCTAAAGCCCATATTTTCTGCCATTTCTGAGTGGATATACATTCTTCTTCTTAATAAGTTGGTTCTCATTCTGTGGGCGTGTCCTTGGGTAAAGTATCGTTCTGTAAATGCAGTCTCTGTTACCAGTATTACCAATTTTTCTAGTGATTTGAAATCATTATCTTTAACTAATCTTTCAAATTCATCCTTAAAAGTATTTTCGGTTATTTCAAGATCCAAGACTGTATTCAAATCGACTCCATCTACTTTATGGCGAAAGTAGTGATGGCTCAAAAGACCTCCTAATGTCATCCCCTCAGATCCGGACTGCTTTCCTTGAAATTGCCGTACACTGAAAGTTTCTTCATACAGAATTCGTATCAGGTGGGCAATAGCAAAGTCATTTGGAAGTTTTTGTTTCCTTCTTAAGATTACTTCAGCTTCCCATTTCTCAAGTTCATCTGGATTATCACTTATACCAGGTTGGGTTGCAGCAAGAAGTTGTTCTCTGTAATTTTTTCCAGGGAAATAGTTTTCGACTAAATCAAGTAATTCGGGATTTTGTTCAAAGGGATGTGGAAGAGCTAGCAACTCATCTAGAGTTAGTTCTTTTTGTTCAGCCTCTTGTCCCAATTCTTCAGAACTAAGTATAGTTATCTCAAAATCTTCATTTATCATGTAACTACATTATATAGTGCATTAACCCTACATTTTGCTCTTGCAAATATTTTTGGTGTGATATACAATACTACTCTTGACTGTTCGGGAAAACATTCATATTCGACATTCTTTGTCTTTTTTTAGACAAGAATCCCTCAAAATCATATCCAACAGCAACGTTGTGAAACGTTACATTGCTTAAAAAATAAAGAAACGATCAAATCTAGGGGGCCCTTAGCTCATCTGGCTAGAGCGCCTCATTTGCAATGAGGAGGTGAAGGGTTCGATCCCCTTAGGGTCCACAGAGTTTTTCTCTGGATAAGACTACTTTTCATAATTTGATCACTCTTTTTTTTTGGCGCGAAAACTAAAATAACATTGGTTGTTAGTTATTAGTTCTTTGGTTTCTCTCACCCGGGATTAACTAGGAACTAACAATTAGCAACTAAGCTAAAGTCAAATAAGTGGTGGTGTATAGATTATATTGAACTCTACGTTTTTTAAAAGCTCTATACGCATAAATCCGAAAGCTTTGAGACTTAAAATTATAAGATGAACTTTAACAAGTGAAGAAAACTGTCATGTATAGGTCAAATAGATGATTTGATCATTTAAGTTGGCCGTACATCTTTATAATTTCAATTTTGAGATTAACTAAAGAATTAAATAATTACTTGAGCTTGAATGCAAATTCAAGCACATAATAAGTAAGCTACAAACCGTATCATATTGAAAAATATTATACAAACATGCAAAATTTTAAATTAAAATTTATGTGAATTAATGCAGATAGTGGATGCCTAGGCTTATCTGGCCGAGGAAGGACGCACACTCCGCGAAAGTCAACGGGGAACTGAGAAAAAGTTTTGATCCGTTGGTATCCGAATTGAGTAATCACGCTACCAGAGATGGTAGTGGCCCTCATTTTTAATGAGGTGGGTAACCCCCCAAACTGAAATATCTAAGTAGGGGGAGGAATAGAAATCGTAAGAGATTCCCTAAGTAAGCGACGAGCGAACAGGGATCAGCCCAAACCAGAATTTATTCTGGGGTTGTAGGACCTCGATATTCGATTTTCATTTATAGAAGAACACTGTGGAATAAGTGACCATAGAAGGTGAGAGTCCTGTAAACGAAATAAATGAAAGCGATAGAGTGTTCCTGAGTAGACTGAGAGACGGCAAACTCTCTTTTGAATCTGGGGTGACCACACTCCAAGGCTAAATACCAGATAAGACCGATAGTGAACGAGTACCGTGAGGGAAAGGTGAAAAGAAGGGTCGATGACCCCGTGAAATAGAACCTGAAACCATCTGCTAACAATCAGACAAAGCCCATTTACTGGGTAATGTCGTGCCTATTGAAGAATGAGCCGGCGAGTATTTGACAACTGCTTTAGGTTAAGGCATTCCGTGCCGAAGCCGTAGTGAAAGCGAGCGTGAATAGCGCGATTTTGTAGTTGTTGAATGACCCGAAACCGGGTGAGCTTACCATGACCAGGATGAAACCCGTTGAATAAACGAGTGGAGGTCCGAACCGGTGAATGCTGCAAGATTCTCGGATGAGTTGTGGTAAGAGGTAATATGCCAATCGAACCCGGAGATAGCTGGTTCTCCCTGAAATATATTTAGGTATAGGGTCGCGTGAAGTCATGTGGGGGTAGAGCACTGATCTGGTGTCTGGGGATAAAACTCTAGCATCTAGTCAAACTCCGAATACCATATGATGTTTCGCGGCACTCAGCACCTGGGAGCTAAGTTCCAGGAACAAAAGGAAAACAAACCAGACCAACAGCTAAGGTCTCAAATTGTATGTTTAGTGGGAAAGGAAGTGTTATTCCGAAAACACCTAGGAGGTCGGCTCAGAAGCAGCCATCCTTTAAAGAAAGCGTAACAGCTCACTAGCCGAGGAATAGCGCGCCGAAAATCCAACGAGGCTCAAACATACAACCGAAGCTTTGGGTTTCACCAAGCAATTGGTGGAGCGGTAAGGGAGCGTTCTGTGTGCATTGAAGGTCAGCCGTAAGGACTGGCTGGAGCGATCAGAAGTGAGAATGCCGGCATGAGTAGCGAAATTGGGGTGAGAATCCCCGACTCCGAAAGACCAAGGTTTCCGCACCCACGTTCGTCGTGTGCGGGTTAGACGACCCTAAGGTAAGCCCTCACCAATGAGGGGTAGCCGATGGATTACTGGTTAATATTCCAGTTCTTGGTATGAATCATTTGACTTGGGGAGGGACGGTTTTGGATAACGTATAAACAGTGGTGAATATTGTTTCAAAGCACTAAAGCAGTTTGGGTAGGCAAATCCGCTCAAACATTTATCTGAGGTGTGATAGGTCTTTAATCCTTCGGGAAAGAAGATATGCGTGATTTCAGAATCCTGGAAAAGCTTCGCAAGGAGATTTATATCAAATCGTACCGATAACCGACACAGGTGGTTGAGTCGAGAAGACTCAGGAGAGCGAGAGAAAGTAGTTTAAGGAATTCGGCAAAACAACTGGGCGTAATTTAGAGAGATGCCCTCCTCTTTGATCTTCGGATTGAAGAGGCGCAGTTAATGTCATGGGGTTGACTGTTTACCAAAAACACAGGTCTGTGCAAACTCGTAAGAGGAAGTATACGGGCTGAAGCCTGCCCAGTGCCGGAAGGTTAAGTGCGTGGGTCTTTTCAGATTTATCTGGATCGGCTTGCAATCGAAGCCCCGGTGAACGGCAGCAGTAACTATAACTGTTCTATGGTAGCGAAGTTCCTTGTCACTTAATTGGTGACGCGCACGAAAGGTTTAACAAGCCCCATACTGTCTTGAACTATTACTCGGCGAAATTGAAATGGCTGTGAAGATGCGGCCTACTGACAGCAGGACAAAAAGACCCCGTAGAGCTTTACTACAACTTGACACTGATGATGAATCCGGAATTGTTTAGGATAGGCGGGAGAGACCTTCATTTTGTTGGTTTCACCGGTGAAATACCGCCCGTTTTGTTTTCATTATCTCACTTACTCTTACTGCATACGTAAGAAAGGACACTGTTTGGTGGGTAGTTTAACTGGGGAGGTTGCTTGCTAAAGAGTAACGCAAGCGCGCAATGGTACTCTTAGTCTGGATAGAAATCAGACGAGACGTGCAATAGCATAAGAGTGCTTTACTGTGAGGCATACAGGCCGAGCAGTTGCGAAAGCAGGTTATAGTGATCCTCGTGTGTTTTGTGGAAGACACCGGGCTTATCGGATAAAAGTTACCTCGGGGATAACAGAGTCATCGCACCTAAGCGTCCCTAGCGTCGGTGCGGTTTGCTACCTCGATGTCGGCTCATCGCATCCTGGGGCTGAAGAAGGTCCCAAGGGTTTGTCTGTTCGCCAATTAAAGCGGTACGCGAGCTGGGTTCAGACCGTCGTGAGACAGGTCGGCCTCTATCCGCTGTCAGCGTTAGATAGTTGAGAGAGTTTGCTCCTAGTACGAGAGGACCGGAGTGAGAAAATCCCTAGTGTTCCAGTTGTTACTGTCAAGTGCATTGCTGGGTAGCTACATTTTTTATGGATAATCGCTGAAAGCATCTAAGCGAGAAGCCAGTCTCAAGATTAACTATCTCCATTAGACCCGTGAGAGAACATCACGTTGATAGGCAGTGAGTGCAAGTCTGGTGACAGATTTAGCTTAACTGTACTAAGTGTTGATTGAACATAAATTTTACTAATTGTATGGCCAATCGACCAAATGACTTTTTGACCCATGGCAGATTTTCTTCACTTGTTAGAGTTCAAATTACGTTGTTGTGCAAACCGTTTGGCTGCTTGCAACAACAACAGTGTGCAAACCTCGTGAAAACACGATTTTGCACCCATTAACAAGTTAAGAGAGAAGTATAATACAGATTAAAGCGTTTAATTCTGGTCTCTGGAGCGAGGTGGACCCAACTCTTCCCTTCCCGAACAGAGTCTTGAAACGCCTCAGCGCTGACAATATTGCAGGGGCAACCCTAGTGAGAAGATAGGTCGAGGCCAGAATTAAGCGCTTTTTTTGTGGCTATTTACCAATAATTTTTTTTCGAGTAGAGTAGTATTTTTGTGCAATCTTTTGTATATTCGAACTGTTGATTGTTGCTAGCTGCTTAACAAGAGCATCATTTTCTTTTATCAGCTCATTATTTCTTCTAATTGTTACTTTTTCTAAAGTTTTTAGCTTTTCTTCATATTCTTTTGCTAACGAAGATTTTTTGTTTTTGGGAAAATTTTTGTAGTAATCCAGCTGGGCAACGGTACTATAGTATGCTTGCCAGGAACTTTCCAAAGGTCTCAATTTTTCGTAGACTTCTCTGTTTTTAAACAAAATTCCCAACCCATTTGAATGCTTTAGTTCTAATGTATAATTTTCTTTTTTTATTTCACTCCAGAATATGTGAACTCCAAATCCAGGGTTTTTGCAGTGAATGTCGTGAAAAATGATCAGACCGTTTTCACTCGTAAGTTTGTTCCACAAGTTGTAATCATTTTTAACAGCGTTATAAGTATGAAGTCCATCAATATGCAATAGATCTATTTTTTTGTTCTTGAACTGTGTGACAGCAGTATTAAAACTTTTCTTTACCAATTTTATGTTTTGGGTAGAGTAGTGTTTTTTTATTATCTTTTTTAGTTTCTCTAAAACTTCAGAAACGTAAAGGCCGGTTTGTGAGTCACCTTGCCAAGTATCTATGGCATATAATTTTGTACTCAATGTATTGTTTCTAACTGAATTACAGAAAGATAAAAAAGAAGTTCCTTTATGGGTACCAAGTTCAACTATAATTTTTGGTTCTAAATAGTTAACTACGTCATAACCAAATTTCCTCAGACCATACCAACCAGAAAGAATGTCATCAAGTTCGTTTTCATGTGCAAACACACCAGAATAATATTTCCAAGCTCTTTTCATATATGCTCAGAAATTATATAACATTTCTCCGATTGAATTAGTTAACATTCTTACTATAATTATCAGGATTTATGTCAACACTTATTTTTTTATTTAGAAAAGTTATAAGAAATTATGATAGGAACATGTACATCAAGGGAACTCCTTACGGTAGCAAAAAATTAATAGCATATTTTGTACTGCTATTTGTATTGCTACTTATTTCGCTAAAGGTAGATTTCCTTATTTCATGCGTAGTTGTAGTTGTATTATTGTTGAGCTTGATTTACTTTTACTTTTTGCTTAAAAAGCAGGGGTTGTTTATACACATTACTGATTTTTACATAGACGAAAAGAAACACTCAGTCGTTGATCATCTAAGATTTGATTTGGTTCAAGAATCAGCCAGAATAGCTTTTTATGAAAAAACACCTGGAGTATACTGGACACACTCAAAAGTTTCACTTTTTCCTTACGATAGATGCGTTCATTTTAAGGTTGTTAGAGACATCTTACAGTCAAAAAACACAAAAAATAATGATGTTCTAGTACTAGGTGGTGGTGCAGAATCTGTTCCTTGTGTAACAGCGATTTTGAGAAATGTGAGGAAAGTTGACTCTGTGGAGATCAATACAAAAATTAGTGAAATTGGAGCCAATTATTTTTTACCATTAATTAAAAATACAGATTCAGCAAAAATTTTCCAAATTAATAGTGATGCATTTGACTTTGTAAAAGAATCGAAAAGTAAATACGATTTCATATTTATTGATCTATTTATTGATGGGCGACTTCCTAAACAATTATTTTCAAAAGCATTTTTAAATGGGCTTCATAGAATACTTAAAAAAGATGGAATCATCTTTTTTAACTTCGCTGCTGAAATTGACAATGTTAGAAAAAATATGCAAAAGCTTTATAGTTCATTTCCGAATTTTTGTCTCTATAAACATAATAAACACTACCTCGTATATTATATCGGTATCAACATGGACAATAAATTTCAAGATTATAACAAAGTAATCTAAATTATTCCCAAAAATTTTGAAGATTTGGTAAAAAACAGATCGTACGTTTTCGTTCTACTAGCTATCACATGGGCTAAAGAAAAATACTTGCTTATATACTTTTCTTTGTAGTCATTTTGAAAAATATAACTATTAAACAAAATGCTTCGTACTGATTCAACGGTGTTTTGTTTTTGTAGTTTGTCTGTTTTAGATTGATGCAAAAAGTATATCCCAGCAACCTGATATGATTGTGGAGAAGAAACCTTTTTATGAGTTTCGATATAAGGAGTTGTATACCCGATTAGTTTTCTGTTTTCGACCCTTAGCAAAACAGAGTCATCGCAAACAACATTTAATCCTTTTTCTTTTGCAAATCTACAAGTTGTTGATTTGCCAGTTCCAGACGGAGCACTCATAATATACATATTATTATTCTTTATGAATGCCGAAGCGTGCAGAAGCATAAAATCATCTTGAATTAGAAGTTGAGTTAGAACAATTTTGATATTAAAGTGTATTTCAGAAAAACTTAGATTGGCGTTGTTGGGAATAATAATTTTTCCACTTCTGGATGAAATATCACTAATCGGTTTATAATTTTTTCTTGTTTTAATGCCTTTGATCTGTAAATTAATGTTTGTTTTTCTGCTATCTCTAACGATAAAGTTACTATAACTTTGCATTAAGTGTTCGAAAACATTATCTGTATTTGCAGAAATCTCTACCTTTTTTGATGCTAAATCGATACAAAAACTTTTATGCATTGGAGTTGTATTATACTTTAGATAGTGTCACCAAGATACAACTGCGTCAAAAAAACTGTTGTTTTAAGCATAATCTTTTTGGGAAAATTCATTTTTGCTGCACAAGTATCAAAAAAATCTTGGTTTATTTTTTTAAGTTTCTTGTAAAATGTTGTTTGAACTTTAGCAACCCTATCCATACCAAACAAGTTTTTGGTTGATTCTAATTTTTTTGTATGTATGAGTTGAACAGAACCAAAAATTTGCTTGCATTTTTTTGCCCAAATGATTTTGTTCAAATATCCAAATAAATTTGTCATGTAACTGTGGTATACATCTATGCCAGGCAAGTAGAGAATTTTAATGTTGTTATTTTCGAGATCCTTTTGGAAGAATAAGTCTGCAGCGAGAATGTGTTTTTCATTTAAAAAATGACCAACCTTTTTGATGTGTTTTTTGTGTATTACGAAATTTTTTGTATCAAAAAAATGAATAACTTTATACTTTCGATAAGTATTATTGCTAATTAGTAATTCTAGGTTGAGAAATCTCTGATTTAGATAAAAAAGAGTGGTTGAAAGTACATTAGTAGGATTGGGATTTTTAGCTCCTCCTTGAAGTACATAATTATTCGCTAATTCAGCCTGTTTTTCAATATTCTCATACCAATCCAAATCAGGGTTGCAATCGTCATCTAAACAAGCAAGTATGTCATATTTAGCCTTTTCAACAGACATATTCCTAGAGTAGGGAATTCCAAGTTTTGAACAATAAATGTATTTAATGTGAGGGTACTTCCTTGAAAATTCTTCAACAACTACCCTAGTGTTATCAGTCGAAGCATTGTCGATAACTAGAATTTCCTTTGGCTGTCTAGTCTGTTTTGAAAGGGAAACTAGACAACCAAACAAATGAGATTGCCTATTCCTCGTCACAACTATAACAGAAATCATCTCTAACTAGAGGGTTTGATTACCAGTGTAGACCAATAGTTTTTCAACTTTTTCTGCTGGTTTTTTGTATGTTTTTTTCATATGCCTTTCTGAATCACTTGGTTAATATATAACCTTTATCTATATACATAGTAACAAACTCATTTACATCACGCAATACCTCTTTTTGAGAAACGTCGTATTCTTTTGATATTTTTTCAGAAATTTTTTCTAGAGTGGTCCAAGAAATCATATTGAGGAATATAAGGCTTGCAACATCATTGAGTTCTCGGACTTCAGCTCTTTCTTCATCTAAGATGATGACTTGGTCTGATACTTGTTTATATACTAATTTTGAATTTATCTTATATTTTTTCATAATTTAACGAGAGTGAGTATAGGGTAGTTTTATAAATAAGTAAAGTAACTTCTGGTAGTAAATTCCCAGATTTTTGAAAAGAATATGCCCATAAAATAATGATTTGAATGTGATTATACGCAAAGGTGAATATTTTTTTGATAATATTCTAAAATACTCATTTGAAATTATTCTCACATTTTTTAGTCTCTTCCCAACAATATTTTTCATTGCCTTATTGCCAAAAATCTCAGCATATTTTTTTTCATTTTCATACCTCTCCTTGTGCTTCATTTTAATTATCTTTGTTACAGCCACTTGTGTTTTACCCGCTAGGAAGCTTTTTTTGATAAATGGCATAAGATTATCAATGTAATGATGATCGACTTTGATGTCCTCACAATATATTGAAGAAATACCCATAGAATGTAGTCTTATTCCAAGTTCTGTATCTTCACCATAATTGTAACTTTCAAGGTTATTGTCAAATAGAGTACCAACTTTTTTAATGATTTTTTTGCCTATCACCAAGTTCTTTGTGTCAAGAAAATCGAAAAAAATTGGTTTATTATCTATTTGATTATTAATAATTTTTGATTCACTAATGCAAACTCTAACACCTGTTTCAGAGCAGAAGTACATAACTTCGGCGATTATATTTTTTTTATTAGGGTTAATCGATTTTCCCTGGACAACATGGGTATCAAGATAGTGTTGGTTTTTCTTGATTTTTTCAATCCAGTTATTTTTTGCTTCGCAGTCATCATCAAGAAAAGCAACGATCTCATGTGTTGCTTTTTTAACAGCGTTATTTCGAGCATGGGTGACCCCTGATTTTTTAACCAAGAGGTACTTAATCGGAAGCTTATCTTTAAATGAACTGATAATCTTTTTTGTATTATCTGTTGAACCATTATCAGCTACAATAACTTCGTCAGGTGCAACTGTTTGGTTCACGAGGGCATTCAAGTTCTTTTTTAGATATTCTTGTCTATTTTTTGTTGGTATGATTACAGACACCTTACTCATAAGGTTTGTATACAGTATTTTGTTTTGCATTTCCAGAACTAAAAATATTTGCTTATAATAGGTTTGATATAGTTAGTCACATGAAACAATATATACAGATTACGTCTTCAGGAAAAAGTATGTTTCCCCTTATTTCTTCAGGGGATAGGTTAACAGTTCAATTGGATTATCCTTTTTCTCAAGTACAATCTGGAGATATAGTTTTATATAGAAACTATACAGGCAACCTTTTATCACACAGGGTTACTAAAGTAGTTAACGGTGATAGTGGCAGATTACTGAAGGTAAAAGGAGATTTTAATCTAACAGAAGACGGAGATCTTGTGAATGGCAGCAGTTATATTGGAATTGTTACTGTTATCAAGAATGGAGCATATGTTTTAGATCTTGAAGTTTTCATTTCAAAACTGATCATACCTTTTTTTCAAATATATTCATTTTTAATGAGTCTAACTATTCCAAGAAAATATATTTTCAAATTGGTACACAACTATTTTTTTTACGAAGTTGTTATTTTAAAAATTCTTGCACAAAAAAGAAATAGAAAAGGAATTGATTTATCATACGATTTTTTACTTAGTATATCTAAGGAAAAGGGGAAGAAATGTAAGTGGGATTTTCAACAGAATGTTGTACTTGAAGACCGGTTATTTAAAATAGCTGAAAATAACAAATCAATTACTTATTTTAATCATATTTTAAATTGTATAAATTGTAGAAGTTACTTTTCAGATCAATTTTTGTTACGAATTGAAAATCTTTTTAAAAAGAATATTTTTCTTGACTGGCAAAAGGACAAGCTGAAAAATGATTTGCATTTAATAGCAAAAAAGTTGGGAGTTAGATTTGTTTTATTGAAAAAATATCAAGGTGACATAAAACTAAAACAAAATACAACATATGACATTGATATTCTTGTCGGCAAAAGATACTTAAAAAGATATTTGATTGCATTATATATTCTGGGATACAGAACGAAAGATTGTCCTCCTCAGGAAGTGCAGTTGATTCATGATAAACACAATCTTGTCATAGATTTGCATTACTATTCTTCAATTCCAAGAAACTTGATTTTCACACGAAAAGAAACAATGAGACTAACAAAAGACATTTTATCTCACTCAAAAGATGGGATAATAGAGATCGAATATTACATTTTAAGTTCAGTTGTAAGATTATGGGCAAACGACTTTTTTCATGGATTGCGAAAAATATTTGAACTGTCGAAAATTCTTTCGGAAGACACCAAAATTAATTGGCAGAAGTTACAGAGGATTTCTAGTCAGTATGGGTTTTGGGATGAAGTTCAACTACTGATGTACGTTGGGAACAGGATTTTTAATTTACAACTTAATGAGAAATATCTTTCTTCATTCGGTGTGAACAGAAGAGTCAAATTATTATCGAAGCATTTTGACTTAAATAGGATAGCAACTTATCAAGGTGAAGGGAATTGGTGGGACGAGAACAGCTACTTTGCTCGGAAATTTCTGGTGGAACTGCATGTTATGCGATTAGCTTTGAAGCTTCCATTTCACAGAATGATTTTCAAACCAAGGGTTGTGTTACTTTTTCTTTCCTGCATAAAAGGCCAGATATTCATCTAGTAGCTTAGTTGAGCCGTCTTTTTTTATTTTGCCTTTTTCCATCCAAATTATTCTATTACAATTTTCTTTAAGAAAATTGAGCCAGTGTGAAACGACAATAATGGTTTTATTTTGTTTGAATAATTTTTGAATTTTATTGTTCGCTTTCGCTCTGAATTTTTCATCACCGGCACTTACCCCTTCATCGAGAATAAGAATATCTGGGTCCGAGTGAACCGCTATAGAAAATCCAAGACGCAACTTCATTCCAGTTGAGTAGGTATGTAATGGCGCATAGATAAACTCACCAATATCTGCAAATTTTACTATTTTATTTTTCTTTTCCTCGATTTCTGCTCCACTCATACCAATGAGCAGTCCGTTAAGCTTGATGTTGTCAAAACCAGACATCTCTGGGTGAAAACCTGCCATTAGATTAATCAATGAGACAATTTTACCATTTACGGTGACAGTTCCGCTTTGAGGCTGTGTAATTCCGACAATAATTTTTAATAGTGTCGTTTTTCCTGCACCATTTGAACCAATGATTCCAAGTTTTTCACCTTTAAGAACAGTTAAATCAAAAGAATTAAGAGCAGTATATTTTGTGATACCCTTTTTGTTTAGTACTGTTTCAACAAGTGTTGGTTTTTCTGTTTTTACAGTATAAACTTTACTCACTTTCGTTAGTTTGACCGCTATTTCTTGTAGTTTTTTTTGTTTCGGTTTCATTCTATAGCCAATCGTCAAAGTAAGGACTTTCTTTTTCGAAAATATAAATTCCGAGCGCTAGTACAATGATGGTAACAATTAATCCTAAAAGAATTCCTTTTGAAAAAGCTAATCCTTCATTTAGAAAAACATACCTGTTTATTTCAATGATAGAGGCGAGTGGATTTAGGTACAGAATCGGTAAAATAGCTTTCGGAACAAAATGGAGTTCCCAGATGATTGGGGAGGCATAAAACAGGAGTGGCAGTGCTGCGCTAGTAAAAAAATTAATATCTCTATATTTAACATTCAGTGACGAGAGAAATAAACCAATACCGGTTGTAAGTAGTCCAAGCCAGATTGTAGTCAGGAGAATGAGTGGTGTTCTAATAATCAAATTCAATACAACGCCCATACCATTGCTGAAGAGGAAGTAGATACTAATAAAACAAAGAAGAACAAGAAGGGAAACTAAGTAATGAAATAGATTGGAAAATAGTACTGAAATAAGGATGATTTCTCTCGGAAATTTGCTTTTTTGTAGTAGAGCCCGTTCATTAACATAAATGGGAATTGTAGTATATAAAGTATTTGAAAAAAAATTCCAAATGATAAGTCCAATAAATAAAAACAAAAAGTAATTCTCAGTTTTTATTGAGAGATTCGCAAAATTTTGAAAAACAATCCCTAAAATTAGCATTTGAGAAAGTGGGTTTAAGAACATCCATAAAAAACCAAAGAATGTTTTTTTGTATCTAACAGATATCTCTTTCTTTGTTAGCTCGATAAGTAAGTTTTTCCAATCATAGTGGCTATTTTTCATAATGACATGGCTGAATATACCCTAAGCATAAAGAGTTAGCAAGCAATATGATTTGCTTTTGAATTTCCTTTTCTTTTCTGTACAATCAAAACTATGAAGAAAAAAACTGTATCAGAGTATATAAAAAATAAGCTACGCTTTCTGAATCCTTATACTTTGGTAGTTCTTTTAGTAGTTTCATTTTTTGTTGTTTCATTAGTTAAACATCAAAAAGTACAGCTTCATCAGCAGCTCATTAAAGTTGAGGTTACTGGACAAGATTGGACAAATAACTATTCTCAGTTTGAGGGTTATAGACCACCGCTATGGCTCGTTAAAGACTTACAAATTGGTGCTTATGAGGTGAGTCCTGATGGAAGGGTGGTTGCGGAAATTGTTGATATTGATTTCTTTGAAAGAAATGGGGGTAACGCCCAAGTATTTTTGTATGTTCAAATAGAAACAGTTGAAAATTTTAGTACTGGCAGGACAGTGTACAAAGGCAAGAATATTGAAGTAGGTCAAAAAATTGATTTTCATTTCGACAGCGTATTTATAGTTGGGCAAGTTGTAGATATTTTTGATACAAATTATAAGAACCAAACTGAAGAAGTGTTGGTATCAGGAGTAGCGAAAGCAGTTCCTAATCCGGTTGCGCAAGCAATTTATAAGGGAATGGATATAAAAAACCCATACACAGGAAAAGTTTACGCTGTAGTTGAAAAATCAGAAACACATCAGAGTTTTGTCTCGACCCTCTACAAAAACGAATATACATCAAATATAAACCTGAGAACTGATTATACAGTTAAAGATGTTGACATGGTTTTAAGAATGCAAGTTGAAAAACTTTTTGAAAATTATTATTTTTCTGGTCACCAAGTAGTAAGGTTGGGTGAACATCTTTCACTTTTTTTTCCAGAAGTTAGTATTATTTTAGAAATAACAGATGTTGCTGAAGTTGAAACAGTTACTAGGTAATTCACTATTTTTTATTTTTGTTTTTTTAGTACATATTGTTGCTCTTCAATTTGTTCACGATATAAAGACCTTGCTTTTTATCGTGTCTTCATTTGTAACATTTAATTTTCTACTTTTTGATTTTTCAATAAAGGAAGTCTTATTTGTTGCGTTGCTATTTGTTTTTTCATTTGACAAAGGCATTCGTGGATGGGATTTGGTTGCTGTGGCTCAGGGAAGGGAATTTTGGATGCACGGTTTTAGCTTGTATTACGGTGTAAGTCTGAGATCAATTATAATTTTGCTACTTTTTTTAATTTCATCTCCAGAATTATTTTTCTACTTTAGAAAATCATTTAATCAGAATATTATGCTAGTACTTTTTGCATTACTAGGCTTTATTGTACTAGCTTTTGTAAGCACAGTGTTTTCCAGTGACTACTTTTTAAGCTTTTTTGGATTTTTAAGAATCTTACAAGCGGTGTTTTTATTTTTTATAACGATTATCATTTTACAAAACAGAACATTTGTAAAATATTTTTTCCTATCGATAATTTTGGTCCTATTTTTAAATGGGTACGTTGGTTTTTTACAACATCAAAATGGTGGGCCAATAGGTTGGTACCTCGAGGACGGAGCTGGTTATGAACAACAGGGATACCTTACTTCAGACGGTTCGGAAAGTTTATACAGAGCTTCTGGCTTAATTGGACACCCAACTTTTTTTGCTAGTTTTGTTAGCATGTTGTTACCATTTGCCATTGTTTTTTCAATTTTCTCATTGCAAGAAAAACAGAGAGGTACAACTGTGGTTTCATCTATCTGTGTACTTCTAGGACTGCTAGCGTTGTATGGGAGTTTTGTTAGGAGCGGATGGTTTTCAAGCTTACTTTTTTTCATAGTTTTTTTCCTCAACTTGTATTTTAATGAAAGAATTTTTTTAAAAGAATTTATCAGTAAATATCTACTATTTTTTATCGCCGGAATAAGCAGTTTTTTAGTTCTATTTGGTAAACGATTTTGGCTCAGAATAGTAAGCACTACGGAATTTTTATCAGATGGAAGTGGAGTTGTCAGAATAGCTCTCATTGAACAGGCACTAATTATGATAAAGGAATTTCCCTTATTTGGGGTTGGACTGAATTTAAGTACTAGAATGATGAACGAACAAAGTTTATTGCCCCCTGAATTAAGAGGTTTTATGTTTCCCGTGCATAACACTTTCTTTCTTTTTTTCTCAGAGCTAGGAATTCCTAGTACTGTATTTTTTATTTTGTTTTTACTTGGTATATTACAATTGAGTTTTAAGTATGTTAAAAAAAACGTGTTTTTTGGTATATGGTTGGGGGTTGTAGGGTTTATCCTAAATTCGCAAGTTCACACACTATTTAATCAAGATCCAAGTTTTGATTTATTATTTTTATATTTAGGGGTACTTACGCTGCTATGCATGAAAAAAGGCAAGTTACTTTAGCAATCGTTACAAAAAAAAGGCCGGAACAACTACACCGCTTACTTTGTTCTTTAGTAGATCAGACTACATATCCTTTAGAGATATTAATTGTTGATAATGATATTGCCTTAAGTGCAAAAAGCGTTGCTTGTTCTTTTTCAAATATTTTACAGATTCGATACATATCAGAAAAAAAACAAGGTGTCCCTTTTGCTAGGAATGTGGCTCTAAGAAATGTAAAAACAAAATACTTGGCTTTTGTTGACGATGATTGCGTACTTCATAAGAGTTGGATTACTGTTGCAGAAAGGATTGTAAAGATTTTTCCCAATAATTCGTACTTTATTGGAGATTCAAAAGTACTGAACTCTTATAGTGCAACTGCCACAGCTCAATACGTCCACCAAAAGTACTGGTTTATGCAAAAGCTTCAAGGTGGAGTATTAACAACTCCTTTTAATGTAGATACGAAAAATATTATATTCAAAGTTTCAGATCTAAAAAGAAATAGATTGAGTTTTGATACAAAAATTCATATTGATTGGTTTGATAGCGCAGATACAGATATGGGATTTGCAATGCAGTCTAAGGGTTTAAAAGGATTGTTTATAAAGCAGTTGCAAATTTGGCACGAGGAAACAACAAGTATGACTTATTTCCTGAAAAAAGGGTATTACCGTGGTAGATTAGCAAGATTACTAGCTGAAAAATGGGAAATTTCTAATGAGTTTGTATATTTGCCCTATGTGAATTGGAAAACATATTTCAAATCTCTCAAGGGATGGCCGCAGGAATATAGACAATATTTCTCCTTTGGTAAAAGAAGAAGCATTTTATCTTTTATCTTTTTGAAGATTTATGAACGGTTTTTTTTATGGGGATATGTAGACCAAAAGTGATATTCATCCAGCCATTTTCTATTCAATTTTTTTGAGTGGTTTTCAGTCAAATATTCGGTTTGATTCTTTGACATTTTATCTTGCATTTTTTTTGACTTAAGCAGTGTGATAACGCTGTTGGCAAAATCTATTTCAGTGTTTGCTTCTAGATAGTGTGTATTATTTTTGACTTTTAGTCCCTCTACACCCAACTTTGTAGACACGATTGGTACTCCCGCAGAAAGAGCAGTCAGGCTCTTAATTCTAACCCCGCCACCCATGCGGAAGGGCAAGATAAAAATATCTGCTTTTTGCAAAAAAGGTGTGATATCTTTTTGATACCCATGTAAAAAGATATTAGTGTGTTTTGGTAACCTATGAGTAAGAATGGGGTTATCTTTACCAACTACATGAAGCTCAACGTTTGGAATTTTTTCTAGAATTATTGGAAACATTTGATTGATAAACCACTCTATGGCATCTTCGTTAGGTGGCCAACCTAGACCACCTATGAAAAGGAGGTGAGGATTGAGTGACAATTTCTTCTTAATAGTAATGGTGGGGTACACAAGAGGTTGAGCTGAAACGTTTCTTATCCCAAAAAATCTTTTTGATCTTTCAGCTTCTTCTTGAGAAATAGTAAAAACAAAATCAAATTGTTTTATTTTTTTTGATTCAAATAAATATGTTAGTACTGACTCGATGAGCAGATACAGTTTTCTTGACCATTTGGAGGAGTATAAAAATCTTGTCCATAGAAGATAAAATTCAAGATTGTGGTGCTCAAGAATCCAGACTTCATTCTTTTCTTTTGGCAAATATTGAGCAATATTAATATGGTCGATGTGTATGATGTCTGGTTTGTAGCTACTGACAGCATTTTTTATATATGAAAATGCCGGTGCAAAAGTATACTGAAATACATAGTGTGGCCTCAGTTTCAGGAAATTCATAATTAGATGAGGATAATCATCTTTAACAGATGCTAAAATTTTTAGATTGTAAAATACTTTGATTTTTTTTACTCCAATTTTTTTAAGATATTCGATATCTTTTTTGAGCGGTTTTTTTTCTGAAATAAAGATTGCATAGACGTCAAAATCTTTAGCAAGTGTTTTTAGTGAGTTTAATGTTTTAATTTTACCGCCACCATCCGCTGGATATGGATATACTTGACTTAGAAAGAGAATTTTTTTTCGCATGCGATGTAGTATACTATCTTTTTTGGTGAGACCCGAGTTCTAAGTGAGTTACTGTCCTACAAAAAAAGATTTAAGTATTTGTTTAATAATTTTAAATATAAATAACGTGTTAAGTATTAAGTAGCGTTTCCACAAACGCTTTGGTTCTTGAATCAAACGATACAGCCATTCAAGACCACTATTTTGCATCCACACTGGGGCTTGTTGAACTTTCCCAGAAATAAAGTCAAATGCCGCCCCAACTCCGATTAAAACGGGTGCTGAGACTTTACTTCTATTCTCCATGATCCACAATTCCTGGTTAGGGCAGCCAAGTCCAACGAAAACAATGTCTGGCTTACTTTTATTTATAGCATCAACTATTATTTGATTCTCTTTTTTTGGGATAGGCCTGATTGGTGTATCAATATTCCCAACGATATTTATTTTTTTAAATTTTGATTGCAAGGTACTCACTAAATTCTTAGACTGTCCAGTAGAGCCTCCTAACAAAAAAATTGTAAAACCAGACAGTTCAGCCAATCTACAGAGCATTATGGTCAAATTTGGTCCGTATACTCGACCCGCAAGTTTATTTCCCAATAGTTTTGAAATCCATACAAGTGGCATTCCGTCAGGAGTAACAATAGCTGCTCCTTTTAAACTTTTCAGCAACTTTGGGTTTTTTTGACATTCCATTATTAAATGAACTGCGGCTACATAAATATATATTTTTTTTCTTTGAGAAATAGTTCGCTTAACAAAAGTAATAGTTTCAAGATAATTTGTCACTGTCACAGGAACAGAGAGAATAGATACTTGTTTCATAGTTGTTCGTTTACAATATCCTCAATGCTCTGCGTTAGTTTCCATTTGGGATATCTTTTTTGAAATTTTCTAATATCTGAAATGTAACAGATATGATCACCAATTCGATTTGCTTTTGTATACTTGAGTTTTGGCTCGATATTAATTTTTTTTGAGACTAATTCAATAGCTTCTAACACGGAAATCGTATTTTGAGACCCACCTCCAAGATTAAAGACTTCCCCTACACCAGGTTTTTTTATTATTTGTTCAAACGCGGCAGCGAGATCATATGCATGGATCTGGTCGCGAACTTGCTTACCATTATAGCCAATAATTTCGTATGATTTTTTTTCTTTTAAGGACTTAATTAAATAGGAGAGAAACCCATGCAGTTTTACTCCAGAGTGTGCTTGCCCTGTAATACAACCGAGCCGTAAGCAAGTTGTTTTGAGTCCAAAGTATTTGCCATATTCTTGGACGCATATATCTGCACTAAGTTTACTCGCTCCAAACAGTGAATGTGTAGTGTGATCGACTGGGGTCAATTCATTGAATCCAACAAACAATTTATCTTTAAATACATATCTTTTTTTATTTTCTCTTAAGCCAATTTTGTTGGGGTTGTCTCCGTAAACTTTATTAGTACTTGTGAAAATGAAGACAGCTTTTTGAGCGTATTGTTTTGTCAGTTCCAAAAGGTTGAGGGTGCCTAACGCATTAACTTCGAAGTCTAAGAGTGGAATTTCCCTGGCTTTGTCATGGCTTGGCTGTGCAGCCGTGTGAATAATGGCATCAAATGAGTTGCCTTTGAAAATATTCTCTAGGTTTTTATAATCGCGAATGTCTAGATCTGTATGCGTATAGTTACTATTTTTTAGGAATCGTTTCAACTGCGTTGTTGTGCTACCATCGTTTCCGAAAAAGACTGCCCTCATGTCATTATCAATACCAGTTATAGAATGATTTTTATTTAGGAAATATTCGGTTGCAGTCGAACCGACTAGACCAAGTGAGCCAGTGATTAACAAGTTCATAGTACATCAGAATTCTACCCGTTTTCTAATTTTATTACAGTGCTAATTCTTTATAAATTGAGTAAGTATCGCCCTCTATTTTTCGTTCGAATATCTTCACAGTATTTTTTTGTGGTACTACTAGGTCTGAGTTGCCTAAAACATAATACGTGATTTTGGGGTTGTTTGGTTCGATTATTGTAGGTGACGTTGTGCCAATTTTTACGAGTTGAGTTTTCATTAAGGACTCCATTTGTAGCCACAAAATAGCGTCAAATGTACTTTGATGGTCTGTTTGTCCATAATTGTTTGGTACAAAATCAATGCTAAATATACTGAGATGGTTGGTATTATAATCTTTGTAAATCTCCAACGAAAGTATTTGTGAGATTTTGATTTCGTTGGTTGTGTGTATTATTTGATAGGTGTGAGCAATATAGTAACCACATATAATTATTGTGATTAGTGCAAAACAAAACTTGCTACAAATTTGAATCTTAATTTTCATAAAAAAGTACAGAATGCTTCCAAAAAGAATATGAAAAAGTACTAGCTGGGGTATGTAGAAGTAGGTATACACGGTTTTTGGGTAAACTACTGTTATGAATGAGAGTAGTGACCCTATTAGTAAGGTAATAAGCTGGTTTGGCAACTTTTTATGTTTCTTAAATGAATAAATAGAAAGAAAAACTAATAAAAGAATCATGTTTGGGAAAAATGAAGGTTTTTCTGACCATTCATTTAAGAAAATAGTTTTGTCATAAGATCCAATAATTTGTTTATAGTTTATGAGCATTTGATTTAAACTTAGGCCAACACCAAAGATTGTTGGGGTTGCAATATTGACAACTATCGCTCTAATTAACACCGAAGAAATAAAACCTAAACCTACTGAGATAGCGAGTAGTATTTTCTTATTTTTTAGCAATTCATATATCAATATTGAGATCAGAAAAGAAACGCAGACTATCGAAGAGAAGTGAATATGAATATTCAAATTTAGTATGAGAAATAGTAAAAAAATATGAATAAATTTTTCCTTGTGTTGGTTCTTTCTTAGTAAAACTTTTTTGTTGTATAAAAAAAATAAATACAACGTTGGAATTAGTAATATCAACACATTTGGTTGCCAGATCCACCTAGATAAACCAACAAAATATGGTTGAATTGAGGAATAAAAAGCAAGGAACAATCCGAGCTCTTTTGAATGAATTTCCTTTCCAATTAAATAAAATATAAGTGGTGTAGCTATAGCTAAAGTCACGGAATAAATAGTTATAGTGTTTTCGATTGATCTTCCAATCGACCAAAAAAAAGCAATAACCCAATAATAGATAGGAGTGCTTTCAAAACCAGATGATGAAGCTAAATATGGATTATATGGGGCAGATCCTTCGGCTATTTTTTTAGCAACAAGAAAATCCCTGCCAGAATCGCTGAATACTCTCGTAGTATTCTCAACATTGTAGGTTCTAAAAAAAAGGCTAATAGAAACAACAAACAACAAAACTAAAACAGCTACTTTGGTTTGCATATGTACTTCAGTTAATTATATGTTTTTACATACATTTATATAAGTGTGGATTCGTTTGCTGATTAATCTCAAACACCGGCACGAACTCCATTAGCGGGCAAACAGTTATTATCTTTTTAAGATCTTCTTGTGAATACGGTTTTTCAACTCTATCGGTTACAAAAAAGAGGTTTTCTGTATTACTATCAGTGATTTCCCAAAATTTTTTTACGCTTACTATATAAGACTTATTTTTCAGTGAAAAATGATGGTTCTTGTCCTGTGCTGGTATAAAGCCATTTTGTAACAAAAAGTATTCAATAGGGGCACCCAACTCACTTTCTGATTCTCTAGAAATGAAAGCTATTTTGTTTTGTTCAGTATTCATCTCCTTTGAAATGTCAAAATGTGAAATTATCTTTCTTGATTGGAATTTTGAAGTGGTAAACAGAGCATTTGTATTAGAAAGCATAACAAAAAGTAGATACACGCACACTACTGCAACTATCAGTTTTTTTGGTGTAAAAAGTAACGGGAAGTAGAGGAAAAGAATTGCAGAAAAAATAAGGTTTGGTGGTACAAAGATCGGATTTAAGTAAATGGAGTATAAAAACGAAGTAACTATTGGAACAATGATACCTATCAAAATAAAATACATTGTTTTCTTTTTTTTGACGATAAAGGCAATTGCAGAAACGATTAAAACGATGACAATACCGTAGAAAAAATCGTTCGCATTAAAGATTGTTTGGACTCCGTAAAACTCAGCTATAGCGAATTTAAGAGTTAGAAGACTGACATTGAGATAGGCCTCTAGGTTAATAGCTTGAGAAAAACCTTTCACAAAAACTGGAAACCATAACAGTACAGACAGTAAGAAAATCTTAGTATCATATATTTTTTTAAATAACGCTCTTATACCGAAAGCTAGTAAGTGATAGAGGTAGAAGGTAACGAAAAACCATATAGTCGAGTAGTCCCAAAAGAACAAAAAAATAAAGAGTATATTGCAAAGTATTATTTTCCGTTTAGTGTTCCAACTATTTTTGAAAAATGTCACCAGTGCCACTGGTAGGAAGAACTGCAATACACCGTACGGTCTCATGGTAGCACCCCAGTATATTTGGAAAATATTTACTGAGTAAAAAACAGGTACAAAAAACGCTGTCGCATTTTTAATTAGTTTTTTCGCAATAACATATATTGGAAACACAGCAAGTGAACTAAAAAATATTTGTAAGATTCTAATGCTATGAATAGATGCTTGTTGTATACCAAAAATATCAATCAGGAGCTTAACAAACAGATATAACAATGGGGGGTGTGCAGCATCCCAATGATTTATAAAAAACAGGTTTCTGTAAGAATATGTTGCAGCGAGAGTATATACGGTTGTTTCATCAAGCCAAACGTCGGTGATTGTTGAGTATTTGATCCTTAGTAAAAGTGCAAAAAAGAAAGTGAAAAAAAGAATTAGCCATTCTGATTTTGTGAGCGCATTTAGAGTTTTTATATACATACTGTACAAATTATTTCCCTGGACAAAAGTATATTGTCTGTTTTTTGATAGTTTCAAAACGATCAACAAAACAATACTTTTTGATGTAATCTTCATATTTTTGGTCCAGATTTTCAGAATATATAAACCTATCAGTTAGAGGTGAAATGGTATCAATATGTGACAATCTAAAGGGCTTAATTTGGTCAAAAGTTTTAAGACAAATATATTTAAATGCTGTTCCAGAAGTGCTTTCATTCGCATCAGAAATAAAATAAATTTCACCTCTTGATTTACTCAATTCATTTTTCGCTTGTTGATCGATAAAGACCAATGGGTCAAAGGTGAATGAATAGATGTTCATGTATCCGAGGTACATAACAACTGTTATGATGACTGCATATATAGGCCCTAAGATTTTTGAGTTCAAAATTGGAGTGAACAAGAGAGGAAATAATATCAGGGATAAAGTTTGGTTGGTTAGCGATAGTATAGGTTGATATGTGATCGAAGTAACATAGGCGATCAATATGGATGAGATAACTAGGAACAAAATTATCAGATACTTTTTCATCTTTGTTGCTAATGAGTATGATAAGTTTGCACAGAGTACGATGAAACTAGGTACTAGCAACACTGCATCAAATCTAGTTTTACCCATATGATAGGTTAACGAGTGCAGTTCTCCTTCTAAACCCAAGAGTGAATAAATGAAAGGGTAAATATTCTCAGACAGATGCCTATTGAGGTTAAATCCAGAACGGATACTAGGTATGAAATAGAACAATAGTTCTAATAGTATTACGACTAGAATAAGATAGTTTTTTCTAATGAATACAGGTAATTCCATAAATATTCTACCTCTCTTTAAAACAAGTTGATGCAAAGTGAGGCCAGTTATCAGCCATATGGTTGCATAGTTCCAGAGAAGTAAAAAAGCAATGAACTTTAATATTGTTTTTGTATATTTTTTTCTGTCTTTAATATAGAGTAGAACGACAAGAGGGTATGCAAATTGCAAAAAACCATAACCTCTAAATGAATATCCGTATAAAATAACTGTTGGATGCATTGAATACCAGATCGGCACAAACAAACTTAATTTGGTTTTAACAATGATTTTGCTAATGTAATAGAGAGGTATAACTGCAAGTGAGCTAAAAAAAATGCTGGGAATTCTAAGAATGTTTATTTCTATAGACCCAATGAAAGAGAGAAAAAACTTAGAGAAAATATAAAATAGTGGTGGATGTGCCTTATCCCAATGTTGCATAAGAAAAAGTTCTTTGTAGGTTAGTGTTTTTGGGAGTATGACCGAGATTGCTTCGTCAAACCATATCGGAGAATCCAAAGTATTTTTTGATCTGAGAAAAAATGCTAGAAAAAAAACAGCAATAAGAAACGACAACTCAAAATAAAGGAATTTGTTTCTATTTCTAAATATCTTTATATATTTTTTTATGCTCGTGAATTGCATGGACTAATGAGGAACAGTTATACTCTGAAAACAATAATATCTCATTTTTACTCGTTTGTTTTGATTGAATTTCTCTTATTGAGCCGGAATCATATGCGATAACGGGAATTCCGTAGGAGAGAACTTCTGGAATAACTAAACCATAGTCTTCATCAATTGCGGCATATAACAATGCTTTTGCTTCAGCAAAGATAAGTACCTTTTCTTCCTCAGTTATGAATCCCGTAAATTCGATATTTTTGCTAGCTATTTTTTTTAGATATTTTTCCTGACTTCCAGTTCCGATAACAACAAGCGGCAGTTTATATTGCGAACAAGTTCTAATTACTAACTCAGCTCCCTTTTGTTTTTCTAATCTAGAAAAGAAGAGATAGTATTTTCCTTTTCGCTTTTTAAAGTCGACGGGAGCTACGGTATGGGGAGGGTAGATAACAATGCTATTGCGGTTATAATATTTTTTTATTCTACTTTGTACGTTTTTAGAGTTAGCTATTAGCAAATCTGGTTTTTGGGCGGAGTAATAATCATATTTTCTTAATAAAAAGAAGAGTGGCCAAAATAACACACTGAAAGGCAACTTTTTTATCCAATTCATCTCATTAAGTTCACTATATAAATATTTTGGAGGTGTATGTATGTATGAAACATGTTTTGCATGTTTTGATTTATTGACTGATTTTGATGAAAAGGAATGTGAGGAAGAAATGATTAAATCATATTTCTTCAAGTTAAGGGTTTCCCAGTAGAGTAAAACAAGTGGTTTTAATATACTCGCATATTTTTCTACAAATGGCAGCTCGCTCAAAATGGAAGTATAGATTCTACCCGTTGTTTTTGTTTCTCCAGAATATTTTTTTTTCAAAAGTGGAATATATATATCAGCTTTTGGATATGCCGAAACAAAATATTTCAGTACTTTTTCTGCACCACCTACGTGAAGGTAACTGTCATGTATGATTGCTATATTTTTCATCTAAATCCAAGAATGGTTTTTATGCTACCATTACAGATATGATTCTATCATTGAGATGGAGTATTTTTTTACTATTTTTCTCCATTTTTCAGATACTGCTAGTTTTTTCATTTGCTACGAGCTACGAGTTAATTGTTGTTTCGGCATACATACTGTTTCTTTTGATTAGTTTTTTTCTTTTAAAGTTGAAGATCATTCTTGATGAAAAACTATCATTTTTTTTCTTCTTATCGATACCATTGGTAGTAATATCCTTATTTTTTTCACATAGTTTTTCTCTTTCATTAGAGAACGTTACACTTTATATAGCATCATTTTTAGTGTTTAGTTTTTTTTATAGCGCGTTTCACTCCAGAAAGATTGAGAAAGAACATATTTTTCTGGCAGTTTTGCTGATTTTGTTTGTGCTTAGTTTCTTTTTCATTCTTTTGTTTGTGTTTCCATCGCTCTCTGCTTTTTTACCAACATTAAACCTTCTAACGCTTTCATATGGACATAGCCATTTTGCAGCGATCTTACTACTGGTTTTACCAATCGTGTGGTGGTTTAACTATTCAAGATACTCAGAGCTATTTAGGTTTAAGTTTTTTTTGGTCATGTTATTTTATACTTTGCTCTTGTTTACTTTTGGTAGACTCGCTATCATATTGTCTTTCTTAAGTCTTCCTTTTTTGTTGAGTAAGAATTTTGTTGAAAATAAGGGTTTGAAGTTATTTCTTTTATCACTATTTTTGATAGTCATTCCTGGTTTGTTTTTTGTTTCTTTCAGTTCAGATAATTGTAAAACAGTTGAATTCAAACAGCAGCTATGTAAACCAGTTGTGAAAGAGATCAGACCAGAGTACTTTAAACAGGCGGTTTATTCTTTTTTTGATTATCCACTATTTGGATATGGGCCAGGAACTTTTTCTTTGATAACAAAAAAATATAGTCAAATAGGGCAGCATGGCTCTATTTATGCACACAATTTTTTCCTTCAAACTTTTTCTGAATCAGGTATTGTAGCCGGAACTGTAGTTCTGATTTTATTAGTTTCCATCTTTCTTCGTGCAGTGACAACAGTGATATCAAACCGAACTAGAAGCATAGAATACTATCTAGCCATAGGTTTCATCCTGATTTTTGCAAACTCACTCTTAGATTTTGATTGGAATACTTTTTTTATTTTTCAGTTATCACTTTTATTTGCTGCTGGTTTTTTACAAAGTTCAGAATCAAAAAACATAAGGCTTGTCAAATTAATAACTTTGTTTTGGGCAATTACTGCGTTGATGATTGTGACCCTAGGTATGGTTCTTATTTTGTCAAAAGCCCTTTTAGCAGATAGCCAGGCAAATTTATTGGTTGGGTTTTTCCCATATTCTCGCTATCAAGCAAAAGAGATTATAAATGATAACAGCCTAAACGAGACGAATATTAGCAAAATGATGGAGATACACAAAAATGACCCAGACATTCTTTTTTTGTTTTTGGAAAAAATTAACGATCAAAGAAAAAAAATAGCTCTATATCAAAAGTTAGTTTCCATTTCTCCTTGGACAACTATTAACACTGATTACATGAAGTTACTTGAATCAGAACAGATGTTCGAGGAGTTAGGAATAACAGCAATCAATGGGTTGAGATTAATTAACGAAGCTCAGAGTAAAGGATATGTTTTTCGTTATGAGGTAAAAGAAAACGTTGCAAGTTATCTGAATCAGTCGGCAAATTACCATTTGAATATTGGTGACCCTCAGACTGCAGGAAAGTATTACAACGAGGTGCTTCAGGTGGAGAAATGGACTTTCCATTTATCAGAACCATATTTTATTAATCAAGAATCTATAACGATAAAAGATGTGGGGATTTTACTAAAGCTTAGTGAGGCAGATAAAACATCTTTTGGAAAAAATTACGAGACATTTATTCAGTGGTTTGAAAAAAGAGTTATTAAAGACATTTTATTTGTTGAGATGCAGGACTTAAAAGTATATCTGACTTTTATATCAGAAAATGATTTGTGGTTTATTATTTCGAGTGAGATATATACTCATATGAAACGTTCAACTCAAGAAGAGGGTCAGCCGTACATATTGTGGTGGTATGATTTTTGGAACAAGTATATACAATCTGTCGATGAACCAAACTTAATTGAAAAGGAATATCAGTATAAATTAATGAATACTTTATTCTCCAGAGGTGAAAAAGAAAAAGCAAAAGTAATTCAGGAATACTTATACGATGGAAGAGTACCTCGTTAATGTCTAAAGATTACTGTTTTAACTGATCTAATGATCAGTCGTATGTCATTTGCAATCGATGCACATTGCAGTCCACTTATCTCAAGTTTTTTCCACTCAGCAAGTGAATCATGCCTTTTAGGAGAAAGTGCCCATGTTGAAAGGATTCCTGGTTTTACTTTGTACCTAAAGTCCCAGGTATCATCAAGCTGACTAGCTTCGTAAATAGGAAGAGGACGAGGTCCAATAAAACTCATTTCTCCTTTAATGATATTGATTATTTGAGGTATTTCATCTAAGCCCAAGCGAGAAAGGTACTTACCTATTCTCGTAAATCTAGGATCATTTGCTATTTTGAACATAGGATAGGGAGCCTCATTTAGGTCTTTGAGTTTTTGTTGCAATACTGATGCTCCTTTTTTCATAGTTCTAATTTTATATAAAATAAATGGCTTTTTGTTTTTACCAAGTCTCATTTGTTTGTAGACAACTGGCTTTCCACCAACTATTCCTGTACTACAACAAAGGCAGACAATGAGTGGTGAGAGTAGTGTAAGTAAGCTAAGAGCAAGAAAAAAGTCCAGTATTCGTTTACTTCTTGAATGGTAATATCTGTGTATTGTTATATCAGTCATAGTTTGATCCTGGGTGACAGATTATTTCTTTTACTACTCGATTTTTTGACACAACACTTGAGTATAGTAGCTCGAGTATAAAAGTAATCATCATGAATATGATGCGTTTATGAATCCTCCATGACAGGTAATTTGTTATATCACATGTGTTACGAATATATCTAATTTTGTTTTTCTTTGCTAGTTTGGCAACGATGTTATAAATTGGAGCAAGTACATGTGTGTGTTGCTCTGAATTAATGTAATTCGGACGTATACCAACTTTGTTAAGAGATTCAATTTGGTTTTGCAACTCAGTTTTTACTTCAGAGAGGTTAATTTTTCTAAGAATTAACCTCAACAGAAATTTAGGGAGTGAATAAAACTCTCGTTTTTTTGTAACCAGTGAGCTGATTTGATTAGGATTTGTAACTGGTTTCCCTCTAACCAAATTAAGATGAACAGCTATTCGACTATTTTTTACCCTTTTTTTTAACGTAAGAAGTTCACTTTCCGTAACCATATTAGGCAGAACAGAAATAACATCAATTTGCTTACTTTCGTAGAGGTCAACAATTGCTCGACTAATAACAGGATTGAGGCCATAATCATCAGCAACTCTTAACAAGTTTTTAGGTATAGTTTTTTTTGAGAAGAGAAGATAGGAAAGTAGTCTGACCACATCGATCAAAGTTCTTTTAGCCCTTTTAATGCTGGAGTATCGAGTTGGTCTGAGCTCATGAATCGTAACAGGTAATTCAGTAACAGAACCCATCATACGGTACAGCAGTTCAGTATCAAATAGTTCATGTTTCGTTACTGTAGCATTAATTGCTTGCTGTAACTTTTTTGTATTCTTGAATACTTTTATTCCGTGTGTATCAGTTCCGGAATATTTAAAAAAATGATTGAGAAAAAAATTGAAAGATTTTGTTCTGAGTTTATCTAAGATAACTCTAGTATCGTTACTTTCCGGATGAAGTTTCGAGCCGTTGACGACTTCGTATGGTTCGGGTAAGAAAAGCGCTTTGTGAATAAACTTAACGTCGAAAAAATCGACATTTAATAAGACGAGGGTATCTGATTGAGAACACAAAAGACCATGCTTAACAGCCAGACCATAAGATCCAACACAGATTCTCTTGGCAATTATTTTTTTATTTTTCTTCGCTAATTTTTTACAGATTTGCCAAGAATCGTCTGAACTTCCATTTTCTACTAGAATAATATCAGTGATTGGTAATCGGTATTTTTTTATTTGCTCTAAAAAAGCATCTATTTGTTTTTCTAGAAATTCAGATTCGTTATGAACGGGGAAAATGTAGGAAACACTATTAATTTTTTTCATACCATTCTATTGTTTTGATCAGTCCATTTCTCAAAGTATGCCTTGGTTTCCAACCTAATTTTTTCTTTGCTTTTTTATTGGAAATGTAACTTCTGTGTTGCTCTTTAACCATTTTTTCCCTGAACTTTGGTTCAAGGTTTTTCTTGAGTATTCTCTCGATTATTTTGTATGTTTCCCAAATGCTGTTTTCAGTTTCTGAGGCTATATTAAAACATTCATTTTCATTATAGTTAAGTGCAAGAACGTTTGCGCTTTTTATATCCTCAACATACAAAAAGTCTCTAGTTTGATCCCCCTTATTGTGTATAGTTGGCTGTTTGTCTTGTATCAGGCTTTCAATAAAGACTGATACAACAGGTTTCAATTTACTGTTTTGCCTTGGTCCATAGACATTGGAATACCTCAAAATCACATATTTAAGTCCATATAAACTTGCGTAGACCTTGATATAGTGTTCGCTTGCTAACTTTGAGACACCATACGGTGAAATGGGATTTGTTGGTGTTTTTTCGGTGAAGGGAAGTTTGGAGTCTTTTGAGTACAAGGCGCCAGCTGAGGATGCAAAGATAAATTTTTGAACTCCAAATTTTCTTGCAGATTCGAGCAAATTGATTATGGCAGTTGTATTATTTTTTGCATCGTATAGCGGTTTTTCTATCGATTTGGATAATGAAATATTGGCAGCATGATGATTTATAACATCAGGTTCAATCTCATTAATTAGTTCAGAAACTTTTTTTGAATCTGTTAGATCAATTTGAAAATAAGTAGCCCCAACATTTTTATACGGAAATGTATGCACCTTTTTTTTATCTGCTACCATTACTTCGTAACCAGCATCTACATATGCATCGACAACATGTGAACCAATAAAGCCACATCCGCCAGTCACTAATACTTTCATACTTCTTTCTTGGGCAAGTTATTTGATTGTAATTTTTTATTCGTGAGTTTTCAAGATTAAAACTCCACCTCATTTTTTCCAAGCTGATGCGAAATCCAGAAACTCCACAAACCGGAAATGATGAAGAAAAGGCCCCCAAAAACTAAAGCAAGTGTGGTTCCTACAGAGCCTGAAACAGGCACACCACTGTCTGTAGCTGGCATTGTTGTTCTACCGCTCTCTGTAGCCTGTGCTGACTGTGTAGCGGTTGCTGACTGTGTAGCCACGGCAGATTGGGTTGCAGGAGTTGGGGTAGGTGTCGCAGTTGGTGGCGGGAACGGATTGCCTGAGCCAAATGGTTGTGCTTGTGCCAACTGCTGAGGTGCAGCTACAACGAAGTCAACTGTTTTGGTTACTACTTCCCCTGTTGTTGGATCAGTATATGAATAGGTTGCAGTATGTGGGCCAGGTTCTAAAGTTTTAGAGAGGGCAGCAATATCAAGTGTAAAGTTCCCATTTGCATCTGCGGTAACGAATTCCTGAATGTTTCCGTCTGAATGAACTTCAAGAGTAACGGTAACATTTGGAGCTGCTTTTCCTACAATAACTGGTTGAGTTGTTGTTACTTGTTGTGGTTCAGTTTTTTCAAGGTCAACTACAGTAATGGCTGTAGCGCTTTCACTGGCTTGGGTTGTTACAGCACTTTCGGTTGAGAGTGGTGTACTTGCAAATTCATCACCAATTGAAGCACTTGGGGTAGATGGTTCAGAGGTAGGCTCAACAGTTGGTTCTGGCGTAGTTTCTGGGGTTGGCGTTGGAGTTGGGGAGGTAGGAACTGTGGTTGGTGGGGCTGTTTGGCCAAAGGTCAATGTTGGGACTGGCTGAGCTTCTGAAACCATTGTGGTATGTGTAATAACATCGGTTGGCAGTTGTCCTTGCACTGTTAAAATAATGCTGTCTGCATCGGTAATTTGTGCGTATCCACTGCCATCTTTTGTACGAGCATTAGAAAGTGGAACTGCCCAACTTCCCGAGGCTTTGACTAATGAGGACATCTCGCCGGCATTTGCTAAGGCAACATACACGATAGACCCGTCAGCAGGACTCCCAGCTTGGGTACTAACACTGCCATAAATAGTTTTGGCTGCTGCAGGAGCACCACTTCGGGCAGTTGTTTTTATCATGAATGGATTACCGTTATCATCAAAATTGGTTCCTGCACCAGTTCCCAAGGTATAGTAGTAGGTTGTAGTTGGTTGCAATCCTCGAACAGTCACATGGTGTACGCGGTAGTCGGAAACTGTACCACTGAGCTGGTCCCTATCGTCACTCGCTTGAGAACTTAATGCCCCTGGTTGAGTGCCATATTTCACAAATCCTGGCGTTAGATCATCAGTCAAAAAGGAGATAGTAAAGCTGTTATCAGTGACATTAGTGACTTTAATTTTTTTTGGAGTTGTTGTTGGGGTAGCTCTTGGGGCAAAAACTCCTGGACCTTCACCTAGTAACAACGTTCCAGCAATCAAAGCGACGACAAGCACAAAAATTCCGAGTAATGTGGGAATGCGTTTATCGAGTAATTTCTTTGGTATCGCAGGCTTTTTCATATTTTCACATAAAACAAGAGGACTTTAAGGAGAGTCCTATCATTAACTGTAAAGAAAAAAAGCCAAAGAATCAACGCGAACAAAAACCAAAAGTTATGGGGCAACAACTGTGGGTTCATCGGTTGATGTAGGAGTCGGTTCGATCTCTCCCTGGAGTAAAGACCCGCCTGGACTTGGCGTAGAAGGAGGTGTCTCAGTAGGCTCTAGATCTTCAGCAGTTACCTCAATTGGTACAACACGCTCAGTGGTTCCGTCCCTACTTACTAAGACTTTATAAATAGTAAATGCCGAGAGTTCATCTGAAGTGTATTGTCTTTTTTCGGAAATTCTTGTTAACACCTCAGAGTCGATAACTGGAGTTAAAGGTTTTGAAAGTTTTTGTAGCTCAGGTGATATTTTTTCTGTAGTCTGAGAACTTATTAAAGAAATTGTGATCCAAAACAGTAAAATTACAAATAACAAAATCATTATTGTTAGAAACTGTTTGTTCTGCTGCAGTTTTTTTATGTCTTGTTTGACTGTATCTTGTTTTGTCATTTTTTTGCCGTTTGCTCAGTAGGGTCTGCCACACCAAAATATGGCGTCCCAACTGTAATATTTGCACCTAATTTTTTATTACCACGATCTTCTTCTAATGCAAAAACAACAGATTCAACTACGAAGCTCTTTCGGGAATTTCTCAGTGCTTCTACGAATTCTCTAATAGAAACGTAGTCACCGGTGATTCTTATAGAGATATTCAGTAACTGCTTTGATTTTTGTGTGAATAGTACTGTAGATTCACTGTCTTCAGGTAAATCAGAAATGCTCAAGCTATTTATCACAACTCTATTATCGGCAGCCATTTTTTCGATCAATTTTGTTCCGAGTATAATATCTGGTTGTTCGGGGATTGCCTCATTGAGTACTTCTAATTCATTTTCAATGCTCACATATTGTGTTTGAGCAGTCTGAAGTGCTGCAATTTTCTTAGTAAGTGAGGCATCTAGTTCTTTTTTTGTTTCGATTTCTTTCAGCAGATTTGACATCGTTAAGATAGTTGGTCGAATAGCAAACGCTCCGAGAAAAAGTACTAATCCAACAGTTAAAAATAACTCAGTTGACGCTTTTGCGACTGGATTCATGTAAAACTGATTTAAAACGGTAGCGATTTCTCTTCGTTTTTTGGCAGTAGAGACATTTGGATTTGGACTTGCTTCCTGCATAATTATAATCCTTGCGTCCTATCTAATAAGTCAACTTTTTCTTCTGAATTTGCTCCTGCTTTTACTTTTTGGACAATTTTAGTATCAGCTCTGATATTAAAACTGATTCCTTCATCATCGTTTTCATTTGACTGAATTTCACCAACTGTAATATTCTTGAATTCTGAAGAAAGCTGTAAGTTATTAATCAATAAATTAAAAGCTGTTTGAGAGAGCGTAGTTCCAGAAATGGTGACGGAAGTAGGACGGATTGCAAGCTCAGTTAAAGTAATTCCCTCTGGAACTACAGCGCCCAGGTGTTCAAAAGTATCAACTATATTCGTTTCTTGCTCGGTCTGTTTGTATTGGGTAATCTTTTCTTGAACTGACCTGAAATTGTCTTCTAGATCACCATATGAAAGAATAATTTGTCGTTTTTTCTCAATTGCACTATTGAGGTCTGTAACTTGCCTATCTAGTGTGAATCTTGCGATGAAACTCATAATCACTACTAACTCGGTGAAAATCACAACATATCTACCTGCTGACAAAGCCCAACGCAACACTTGCCCAAAAATTGTAGAAAAAAATGGGTCCCTAGGGAGAAGATTGATGTTTATCTGGGCAGCTTTTTTCATTTCTATTTCATTCTACTAAAAAATTGCGAGAACACCAAGTACATCAGACACCTTCATTATCAGCAGAGGTTTCAACCATGAATTCTTCTGTCTTACTCACACTTGAACGCCATTTGTTGGAGAAGCTGGCAAGCGTTTTGGTGATTAACTCAAGCTCCTTTATTTCAAAAAGAGCTGCAAAGTAAATATACACAAGCATACCAATCGTACCGGTAGTTATTGTTAGCCCAATTAGTTCTACTGTTTTTGTAGTATCAAAGATGAGTTCGTCGAAAATTCTAAATGGCAAATATAGAAATACAGCCATGAAGAAGCTAGATAAAAGCATTTTGAATTGTGGGACAAGCATTTTTTTGCTAATAAATTCTGGAACAATTTTGTTTAACATAATGACAAAGAGCAGTAATTCTAGAACAAAGCTCACTGCGCTGGCAGCGGCAAGTCCCACAACCCCAAACGAAGTAAATTTGACTATATAGTAAGAGGTAGACAAATAGAAAGTTGTAAAAATGGCGGAAATAATGAGCGGTGTATTAGTATTTTTTAATGCATGGAAACCTCTAATAAGTAATTGAACCATGGCTTGAGCTGTAATTGAGAGTGCGAGGATTGCGAGTACTTTTCCAGTTGTAACCGTTGATGTCCAACTGAAGTTATCAGTACCAAAAGCGATACGAACAATTGGGACTCTCAAAATGAGGAGCAAGACCGAAGTTGGCATAGCCAAAAATGAAATTTGATGTAATGACTGCAACATAAGATCACGGAACTTTGCCAATTCTTCTTGTTTTGAGTATTGGGATAGAAATGGGAGCGCTGCCTGACTGAGTGGAACCCCAAACATTCTGATTGGGAATGTCGATAAAAAGTTGGCATATGAGATATATAAAAAGCTCAGCTGGCCGATAGAAGTGGCAAAGTAAGCTATAGCCAGGGTCTGAAATTCAGAAATACCGATAGTTAAAAATCGGGCAGGAGAAAGTAAAAATAGCTTTAATACACCTGGATGTTTAATATTCAATGAAAACGTTGGCCTAAAACCTAATTTAAACCCGAGCGGAATTTGCACTACCATATGCATGAAAGCTCCAAGAATTACACCCAACCCTGCAGAGTAAATGCCAAATTGTCCTGAAAACAAAACGACTCCAAGAATAATTCCAAGGTTGTAAATAATTGGAGCGAGACTTGGAACAATAAATTGTTTGTATGATTGCAAAACACCGGTCATAACATTAGAGACTGTAAAGAAAATTTGAGCTAAGAGCATTACCCTTGTGAGTTTAATGACAATTTGCAGTTGTTCTAATGAAAGCTTGTCGCCAACACGAGCCAAAGTTAAGGGTTCAGCAAAAATGAAAATTAGAAGACTTGCTAAAGTGAATGCTATCAGCAAAATATTTAAAACTATTCCACCCATTTTAAAAGCTGTGGCATCATCGTGTGTTTTTTTGAGTGATAAAAAGATCGGAATAAAAGCTGCTGAGAGTGCTCCAAAAATTAACAACTGAAACAACAGATCTGGAATTTGGAAAGCTAGAGTCCAGGCAGTAACCACCTCTTCAGAGAAATAAGACAATACGATTCTGGTTCGGACAAATCCAAACAGGATCGAAAACGCATTCGCCATGGCAATGATGGCAGCTGCAGAGTTGATACTGGTTTGCTGGGTCTCCAGCCACTTTGTGTTGTTTGCCAGTAATTTGGTTATCGAAAAACGTGCTAATGAAAACATGAGTACCAATTCTAAAATAAATCTGGTATAATTCCTTTTCTGATCTATAATATAGTAGTTTAGAAGGAATGTAAATTATGCCAATTTTAGCAAATGCTAGAAAAGCTCAAAGAGTTAGTAAAAAGAAGACAGAAGTTAATTCTAGAGTCAAGTCAATTGTGAAGACAATGGTTGATAAAGTTAAAAAGACCCCAAGTGCAGCAAACTTGGCTACTGCATACTCAGCTCTTGATACGGCAGTTCGAAAGCACCTCTTACATAAAAATAAGGCTGCTAGAGTCAAATCTCAGTTAAGTAAGTTAGCAAAACCAGAAAAGATTGAGAAAACTGCTCCAGCTAAAAAAGCAACTGCAACCAAAAAGGCTGCTACAAAGTCGACCGCATCAAAAACAGTTAAAAAAGCAGCTCCAAAGCGGTCAGCAGCCAAAAAAACTGCTAAAAAATAAGTAAGGGGGTTTCTTGATGAGCTCTCCTATTGGTAAGGATTTTAATTCTTCAATTCGCAATTTCTCGATTATTGCGCATATAGATCACGGTAAAACAACACTAACCGATGCTTTTTTGCGTCTAACCCACACTGTTGATGATTTAAATCTTACAGAGAGAATTATGGATAGTAATCCTATCGAACAAGAACGGGGAATTACTATTAAGTTGGCTCCAGCTCGCATGGAGTACGTAAGTAGCAAGCACGCAAATCAGAAATACATTCTTAATTTAATTGATACTCCAGGTCATGTTGACTTTGGGTATGAAGTGAGTAGATCACTTGCCGCCTGTGAAGGGGTTTTATTGGTTGTAGATGCAACCCAGGGAATTCAGGCTCAAACCTTGTCAAATTTTGAACAGGCTAAAGCACTGGGACTGGTCGTTATCCCTGTTATGAATAAAATTGATTTGCCTTCTGCAGAACCAGAACGCGTCGCTTTAGAAATAATGGAGCTGTGTAATTGTGATGAAACTGACATCATCATGGTGAGTGCTAAAACTGGCCAAAATGTTGAGACAGTTCTAGACACAATTATTGAAAAAGTACCACCTCCTACTGGTAGTGTTGACAACGATTTACGCGCACTCTTAGTGACCTCACATTTTGACACCCATCGTGGGGCAATTGCTCTGGTGAGAGTTGTTGACGGTGTAGTAAAACGAGAAAAACTAGGATTCACCAATTCTAGTGCAAGTTTTCAACCTGTTGAGATTGGTATTTTTTCTCCAGGAATGGTTCCAAGAGCAGAATTGCTTGCTGGTGAAGTTGGCTATGTAGCTACTGGTTTGAAAGATACTAGAACACTCAAAATTGGTGACACACTGACAACTTTTAGTAAACGAGAAAAAGTAATTCCATTGCCAGGATATAAAGAACCGATGCCAATGGTGTTTATGGAAGTGTATCCAACTGACCCTGCTGAGTTTACCTTTTTGCAGGATGCGATGGATAAGCTTTCACTTCGTGATGCAGCGCTTAAATTTTCGGGAACCCATTCGCAAGCTTTAGGTTCAGGACTACGTATCGGATTTTTGGGAATACTGCATGCGGAGATTGTGATTGAGCGACTCCAGCGAGAGTTTAATCTCGAATTAATCGCCACTGTTCCATCTGTAACCTATGAAGTAACGATGCAAAATGGTGATGAGATTATCGTACAGACTCCCGCAGAAATGCCTGACCCTTCATTAATTAAAGAAATTCGCGAGCCAATTACTCTGGTGAAAATTCTGGCTCCCCAAGAGCAGATGAGTGGAATAATCAATCTTTGTAGAGATAGGAGAGGTGAGTTTGTAAATAGCACTCACGTTGGTAACCGCGTGAGTATTGTTTGCACTGTGCCTTTAGCAGAGTTGATAACTGATTTTCATGACACTCTGAAGTCACTCAGTTCTGGGTATGCTTCTATGGAATATGAAGTGAAAGAATTTATCCCTGTTGAAGCAGTCAAAATTACTATTATGTTAAATAGGGAACCAATCGAACCGCTCAGCTTTATTACGGTTCGCGAGCGTGCTGAGGCCGAAGGCCGAAGAGTAGTTGCCAAATTAAAAGATGTGATTCCAAGGCAAATGTTTGAGTTACCAATTCAAGCAACCATTGGTGGTACTGTAGTTGCCCGAGAAACTGTCAAAGCATTTCGAAAAGATGTGACTGCTAAGTTGTATGGTGGGGACGTTACCAGACGCAAAAAGCTGTTGTCAAAACAGGCCAAAGGTAAGAAGCGTATGAAGAAGTTTGGTAAAGTTGAACTGAATCAGGATACGTTCATGGCGGTGTTGAAGAGATAAATTTAGTTTCCTTGCTGTTTACCAGTGTATCAGTGATAATGTCTAATACATATCATGCATGAAACATTGTTGACAATTGATCCAGAAAAACTTTCTCCAGAAGAGAGGCTTAACTTTTGGAAAAAGAAAGCTATTGAGCTTTACCAATACTGTCAAGCCAATGGTATTTCTATAATCTTCAGAGGTAGTTTACATGCTGAAGCAATCAAGCCAGGTTTTTTATCAGATGGGTATAAGCAAGATAAAAAACAGTGGAGAGACCTAGATATATATATTCCAGCTGAAAATATTTCATCGAACGTTGTGAGTGAGTTAGAAAGAATAGCTCATCCAATACCGCTAGGATTGTCTGGAAATCAGATTATTAAAAAAATTAATGACAATTTTTTTCTATGTTACAAGGACATAAAAGTGGCTGTAAACAAAGAACTTTTTGATCCCGTTTTTCTAAGTGTTGATGGTGAAATGCTTCCTTTTTTTGATCCTCAGGTTCATGCACACTTATTTGGTACTATTGGATTTGCCAATCGTAGTAGAGATAGAGGAAAAAAAAGACTATATGAATCTACGGAGTCTAAGTATAAAGGTATCCCAAATGCTGAATATAATGAGTTATTCAGCCCTTTTTATCAATATAGAAGAATAAGGGCGATAAAATATCCAGTTCAAATTATTCTTCATAAAATCAGGGGAAACATTCCTGCTCCTAAAAATATGTCATTGCGAAAGTTCAGTAGATGGTTTTTTAATTCGCTGGATACCAATTAGAGATGAATAAGAATGAACAAGCCTTACCAGCTGCACTAAATAAACTAGAACTGGTGAGTGGTGGTGGATCTGGACGAGAGGCAACTGTAAGAAAGGCACTGTTAGGTGAACGTAGATTTGCTGTAAAGGAATACAACCCTGATGGTAGAGATAAGCTGGAAAGATTGGGAAGAGAAATCTTGGTGGATATTCAAGAATTTCATTCACTGGGTAGTGAAGCGATTCCGGTGACATCTCTTTTTATTGCTAATCATCCTGAAACTGGTAAGCCAACATTGTATGCTCTTCAAGATTGGGCTGAAGGTGGAGAGCTGAAGAGAAGAGGATACAAAGATATTCTGAATTCTCGGGAACTTAGGGAAAGTCTGGGGGATTTACTTTTAAGTGTCTGCGAGTATTATGCTCTTTTTGGTAAAATGCCGGATTTAATAGGAGCAAGTGGTATAAGAATAGGTTCCATAAGAATACCATCAATAAATAATTTATTTCCATTTTCTTCAGAAAATGTAGCAGTTACTTCTAATAATAAGGCGGCATTTATTGACCCACATGTAAACAGAAAATTTTCTGGATTCCCCTACCAGTTAAGAGCTGAATTACAGAATATCTCATTTAAACTTTTTGCTCATTTTTTACTCAAAGATAAAAAGAAAAAAGAGGTAATACAGACTACTCAAAATGAACAAGAAGTTATTAATTTATTAAAAACTTTCCCGGTTAATGATATTGGACCATCAAATTTTGAACTAAAGGAGAGTGAGCCTTTTGGTAGTGGGAGAAACATTTTAGTTGTAACAGAGTCTTTTGGTGGCATACACGGAGTTGCTTTTTCTGTGAAAAACTACTTGCGATACTTAAAAATAAATGGTTTCAACCCAGTACTTCTTACTACTGGTAAAGAAGATAAAGTGTATAAAGACGAAGAGTTTGGCGAAATTGTCGTAATTGGTGGTAGAAGAACACCAGGAGGAGATAGAGAGGTTACAATTGGCACGAGAGTCATTTCTAATCTTATTTCTAGTAGGAATTTTTCTGCGGCTTTTGTATTTAATCCTGCCATTCTAGGTTTACAAGTTCTCCCAAACCTGAAATTAAAAGGTATACCTATTGTATCTACGGACGAAACAAGAATTGGCAAGTACCTTAGATACGAGTTCCCAGGAAAGATTGGAATACTTGCTCAAAAAATGTTTGAGAGATATGGGTTGAAGGTTAAAAAGGGTATCTCACGATTTGTAGAGGCAATTGTTACACCATCTGAATCATATAAAGATAGATTAGAAAAACGTGGAGTTAAAAAAGTAGTATCAATTGGTAAGACCGCCAACATGTCGCGAGAAAACCTTAAGTGCGAAAGATCAAATGAGTTAAGAGAACTAATTGCACCCAATGGTGAAAAAATAATCATTTATGTAGGTAAGGTGTCTAGAGTTAAAAATCTTGATTTTTTGGCTAGAGTTTGTAACCTCCTAAATAAAAAAGAAGTTACATATAAACTACTAATAGTTGGGAGTAACGAAAACGAAAAAGAGTTGAATAGGATCAAAAGTTTATTTGATAGAAGTAAAACAATCTTTGTTGGCAATCAACATGGGCTTAGATTGGCAAACCTATATAAAGTTGCAGATTTATTTGTTTCACCCTCGAGTTCTGAGACGTTAGGTCTTACTACCATTGAGGCACAACTATTTGGTTTACCAGCAATAGTTTCTGATCATATCGGGAGTGTAGATACAATTAGAAATAATGAAACTGGTTTGAACCTTGGGGTTGAACAGCAAGGAGATTCAAAAATTTGGGCAGATACCATTGCAAGGTTACTCTCAGACGAAAATGTAAGATTAACCATGGGGGAAGAAGCAAAAAAGCAAAAGTACACTGACTGGAAAAGTCACTGTAGACAACTGCTCTCTTTGGCTAAAATGTAAGAGCCAAAGTAATAACCTTTTTTGCATATATATTTCAAATTCCCAAAGTGCTACAGTTGGTTTTACATGCAAATCGTTATCGGTCTTGTTGGGCCAATCGCCAGTGGAAAAGGAACAATTAGTGAGTACTTGCAATCTCTTGGATTTACGTATTTTTCGCTTTCTAATGTGGTCCGAGAAGAGACAATGGCTAGGGGTTTGGAAATGACCAGAAAGAACTTGCAGGATGTTGGCAACGATCTGCGAGAAACGTATGGTGGAGCGGTGCTAGTAAATCGTTTAGAAGAAAGAATCCGTAAAGAAGATTTCGTTGTGATCGACGGAATTCGTAATCCTGAAGAAATTTTTGCGATTAAAAATAATTTTGGAGGCAAAATTGTTACTATTTCAGCTTATAAAAATCGTCGTGTAGAACGATATCTTGAAAGAGCAAAAGTCAGAGGCGAAGATGATGCCACAGTTTCTTCTTTCAAAAGAATTGATGAAAGAGACTTGGGCAAAGGTGAAGCAGAATCTGGACAGCAGGTGCAGGCTTGTATTGATCTAGCTGATTTCACTCTTAAAAATAATGGCACCATAGAAGAGTTTCACCAAAACTGTAAAGAAATGCTCGACAACTTTTTTTTTGAAAGTCATAAAATGAGCTTTGCTGAAGTTGCTTTGTCTTTAAGTAAAATACCTGTTTCATAAAAAAATACCCAAACACCAATTTTTTTTATTGGCTAGACAAAGTACTCTGGAACTGACAATATATACTATATATGAATCAATCTATTTCACTCCCAAATTTTTTTATTGATGACGAGGCTTTGAAAGCACTCAGTTTAGTAGCCGTCTCGTACTCAAAAGTAAATAGAGAGGACTACGCAACTCAAGGTGCATATGAAGCCGAAGTAGAAGTTGAAGAGCGAGCCGAAGAGGTAATCGCAGAAATTGCCAAACTTGGGATACCAGTTAAGGGATATGCCGCAGATCAATATTTTTTTACTAACATTTTGGTGGACCAACCTGACTTAGTAGTCAATCTAGCAGACACTGTTAAGGGTAAAGACTCACTTCAGCCGGCAATTCCTGGGGCGCTGGAATTATCAGCAATTCAATATACTGGGGCTGGGTTAAAGGGCCTGGTAGTTGGTAACGATAGGCATTTATTTAAACAACTCCTGATTTCTCTAGATATCCCTACTCCAGACTACAAACTGATTAGAGATTTACGTTCTAATGTCCCAACTGATTTAGGATTTCCACTGATTGTGAAACTAAATGAAAGTGGTGGGAGTGTTGGCATTGACAATAAGGCAGTTAAAGAAACTTTAGAAGCTGCAGAAAAAAAAGTCAAAAAAATGATTGAGACATATAAAATTCCGGTCATTGTTGAAAAATTTGAGAATGGTCCGGAGGTTACTTGTGTAGTTTTTGATGATGGTAGAAAGAAGCATGTATTTTTAGGGGAAAAGAAATTCAGAATCAAACCAGACGGCAAATATGACTTTACGAGTTTAGAAAGCTATGAGGATGCAAGAGCGTATTCTTACAAAATTCCGGAACAGTTCATTCAAGATAAAATTAATCCATTAGCCATAAGAGCTTTTGATATTTTGGGGTATAGAGACTATGCCAAATTTGATATTCGCTATAATCTTGAAACAAATACCCCATATTTCATAGATTGCAATCCAAACACGGCGCTTGGACCAGATAAGGGTTTGCCTATGACAGAGGTGCTTGCTCTACATGGGATTGATTTTACTTACTTTTTAAAGAGTCTCATAAGTAAACATGCCAGAAAAATTCAAAAGGGGAATTTATAATACAATAAGATTATATGGATATTCGTCGCGTTCAGCAAATTTCGGAAAGTCATTGTGGACCAGCAGTGTTGGAGATGTTGCTTGAAGCGGTTGGTGTTGAAATTGACCAAGATGAAGTTAGAGAGGCTGCCCAAATTTCTGAAGATAAGCTTGAAGAGTATGGCATGCGAATTGATCAAATTGCACTGGCTTCTGTTAAACTGGCGCCGCATATTCATTTTTGGTACAAATACAGTGCGAGTTTAGATGACATTCGTTATTTGCTTTCCAGAGGGTATGCGGTTGCTGTGGAGTGGCAGGGACTTTTCTATGGCTCTGAAGAAGAAGAATCTCAGGACATTGGCGATGAGGATCTTGATTTTGGTCATTATAGTGTTGTGGTAAATGTTGATGATGATGCAGATGCCTTAATAATTGTTGATCCATATAAAGATTTTGCAGATCAAAATAGAATTGTAGAGATTCCTGTATTTATGCACAGGTGGTGGGACACAAATGAAGTGGAAGATCCATATTCTGGAAAAAAAGAAATAGTTGAAGATTATAGAGTTCTTTTTTTTGTAGCCCCACACTGGGAACAATTTCCTCCTGAACGGAAATTTGAAAAATTCCTATAAAATGAAAAAACCAGGTGATATAATAAAAACATGCCTCACAGAAAACACAGAGTAAAAGAAGAGAAGACTGGCACAACTGCTCCAGAAAAAACTGGTCCAAGAAGATCAGTTGATGAATATTCTGAGGTAATGCGAAATGAACAACCAACTGATGGTATTTGGAAGGCTTTTCTGCCCAAACCAAGAAAATTATCTGTGGACATTTTGTCTGAACATGAGCAAATTATTCTCGTAATGCGCCAGCATCCAATCACACAGTTAAAATGGTTTTTGCTTGTCATAATCATGTTTTTTTTGCCAATGTTGTTTAGTTCTTCTGGAATTTTTGATTTCCTTCCAGGCAGATATCAGTTTGCAGCAGGACTGGGTTGGTATTTATTAACATTTGGCTTGATTGTTGAGTCTTTTTTAAAGTGGTTTTACCACGTATATATTATTACTGACGAAAGAGTAATAGACGTAGATTTTATTTCATTGATATACAAAGATATCTCTACAACAAAGATAGATAACATTGAAGACATTACCTCGATAAATGCAGGATTCTTCTCATCGTTGGTTGATTATGGAACCGTAATTATCCAAACTGCTGCCACTAAACAGGAATTGCGTTTTGAAAATGTACCACATCCTTCAAAAGTGACCGCATTATTAAATGACTTGATTCTAGAAGAAGAACTTGAAAAATTTGAGGGGAGGGTAGTCTAGTGCAACTATTCACTCTTATTTCTGGTTCTGGCTTGCTTAGTGACCCGTTTGCAAATGGTGAGGCAGTCATCCTTTTTGGTGTAAAATCGATGTTTATTATTGCAGGGGTACTGTATTTATTGTTTGCGATTTTAGTTACCAGACAAATAGCGATGATGAGTAAGACTGTTTCAACAACTGCATCTCAAATTATTAAATTACTTGGTTTTATTCATTTAATAGCAGCTATACTTGTTTTGATATATTTCTTTACAGTTCTGTAGGTTTATTTTATTAAAGATGTGGTAAAATTTGGGTAATGCTTCGATTGAAGGTCACCCCAGTTGTTGGGTTGCCACAGTTTACCGGTTGGTCACAAGTGGCAGAAAGTACCGTTTCTGTTAGTGTTCGTTTGATCGTTGTTTACGCTATATCTGGCAAGCATGCTGGTAATGTTGGCAGGGATATTAGTGAGAAGGTTTCCGATTATTATTTTTATGATGCTGAGCAATTGCATGAGTTTTTGCAGCAGCTGGTTTCGTATGCCCATGCCAATGAGTGCAAAATGTATTTTGCTTGTGCTGTTTTAGGTAGAAGCAAGAGTATTTTTGCAACCTATGGCGGAACAATTTTTCTCAAAAGAGGAGAAAAATCAGGCAAGATTCTCTCAAGTGAGTATGAGGTTAAGCTTGTTGAAGGCACGTATGAGTCTGATGATGTGTTCGTTTTAACCACACTACAAGCTGATCAATTTTTAAGTGAAATTCAACTTAAGTTTCAGCAGGGATATGATGTTGACATAATCATTACTTCTGTAGTGCCTGGGCTGCACGCCCAAGATGATTCATCTCTTTCCGCGTTGGTGTTTGTGAATAAAGATGAAGACAAAAATGAAGTCGTAGCAGAAACTAAAGAAGAAAGTGCTCCTTTCCTTGAAGTTTCAGAAGAAGATTTAGTTGAAGAAGTTTTAAGTGATGCTACTGAAGTTGATCTTGCACAGGTTAGCTTGGAAGTTGATAAAATCCAGGTTCCAGAGTCAGTGAATAAAGCTGCTGATCTTGGAAAACACTGGTTTGAGGTAATCAAGGACAAAAGTGTGCCTTTTTTTAAGTGGCTGCTGCGTTTATTGAAAAAATTATTGTTGCAAATCTGGCTCAAAATGAGGCAAATTGATTTTAAACGAGTAGCAGATGCAGTTTCACAGGTTAGGCGTGAAGGGATGCAGTCTCTATTTAATAAGAGAACTGTTTACGTCTCAGATGTAAGTCGTCCTAGAAAAGGTTTATGGAAGTTATTAGTTGCTGCTGTAGTAACTCTGGTTGCATTAGGTCTTATTGGAGTATTTTCGTACCAAAGAAATAAAGAGGAACAACGTATTCAATCATTGCTGGTGCCTATTCAGTCATCGGTAAGTCTGGCAAAGGAACAGGTTGTCACTGATCCAATTGTGGCTCGACAAACTATTGCATCCGCTCTTGAACAGATTTCCAACTTAGAAAAAGAAAATGAACAAAGCAGCTCAAAGCAGCTGCTGGCCAAGGAAAAAGAGGCGTTGACATTGTATTTAGAATCAATTTCTGGAAGAGAAGAACTGCAAGAGCTGGAAACCTTTTATGACCTGCGTTTAGCTAAATCTGATTTTATTGCAACAGGCATTGACATGCAGAACAATTCAATCATTGTGTATGACAAAGAAATGAAACAAGTATTGTTGCTTGATTCGGATACAAAAAAAGTACGGATTCGCAACTTCTCTGATCGCTCTGAATTTAGTGGCGCAGTTATGCAAGGTGAGTATATTTTTGTGATCAGTAACGGTGTTTACAAATATAAGATTAATCTTGATGAAGATACTGAGCTTGAAACTGTAAGAGAAGCTGGTGATTCTAATAAGACAGCGTCTTTACTTGATGCCTATGACAGATTTGTGTATGTGGTTAATCCAGAAAAAAGAAATATATATAGATATGCTGAGACTGAAGATGGGTACTCAGAGCCTGTTGGGTGGATGAAGTCTGCTACAGGAATTAGATATGAAGATTTACGGTCCATGTCAATTGATGGTGATGTTTGGTTGACTACTAGCGATGGGCAGATCAAAAAATTCACTTCTGGAAGAGAAGAAACGCTTACTTTAAGAGGATTAGATGTTGCATTCACTTCTGATATTTATGCCTACACAAATGAAAACTTAGAAAAATTATATGTGTTGGATCCAAGTAATAATAGAATTATTTTATTTAATAAGAACGGCGATTTTGTTAGGGAAATAAAGTCGGTTTCACTTGGTGCAGCAAGTGCTATTACAGCGAGTGAGTCATTAGGAAAAATTTTTGTGGCAAGTGGGTCGATTGTGTATCAGATTAATTTGTAGTTTAGCCTGATATAATAGTAGCCATGCAGCTACTAAAAAATAAAAAAGCAACACACGAGTATGCAATCGAGAAAACCTATACAGCAGGTGTTGTTTTGAGTGGCCCAGAGGTGAAAAGTTTGCGAAATCAAAGCGGTAGTCTGACTGGTAGTTTTATTAAATCTTTTGGTGATGAATTAGTTCTAATTAATGCACAAATATCACCATACAAATTTGCTAATAACGCAGAATATGATCCTAAAAGAACCCGGAAATTATTGTTGCGCAAAAAAGAAATAACGGCACTCACAACTGCTATCACCGAAAAAGGTCGCGCGCTTGTTCCGCTCAGTTTTGATTTAATTGGAAACAAAGTTAAGTTAACGTTTGGCTTAGGTCGTGGTTTGAAGCTACATGACAAGCGCGCCAAAATGAAAGAACGAACCATTCAACGGGATATTGCAAGGGAAATGAAGCGGGGGAGGTAGCTTTATTCCCTCTACAATTGTTTCTTTTACTTGAGTATACTCAATGGTGATGCCAACACCAGTTGAAGATCTACATATTCAGAAAGAGAATTTTTTCAAGCCCAACCTCTCGTTAAAAAATGAAGCTGAGGCTCTTGAATATTACCAAAAGAAACTCTCAGAGATCTCTAGACTTGGTATTACTTCTGAAGAGGAGAAGGAAAAATTAACAGTTATTACTGTAGTTGAGTTTTTTTCTTTGCAAAAAAAGGTCAAGGGTGACATTTTTGAATCGGAACTGTCTAAGTTTGTTGAAAATAATTTTCTCGATGTTTATTTACATGATACCGACATATCGATAATTAAGGCTTTAATAGATAACAACGTTGATGCCAATATCACGGACTTTTATATTAGTAGATGGAACTTCCAAGAGTTGGCAAAACACGTTGTAAGCAATGAGAGACTTACAGCAAACTATAAGAGACTTTTTTCTAAGGGAAATGCCGATAAAGAAAATGTTACCTATGCTAAGTCATTTCTAAAATTAGAAGAATCCTTAGTCCTTGCTAGAGGTGAAAATGGCAGGTCACTCACCTTACAACAAATGCAAGACTTGCTAAAGTCAGATGTTAGGAATGAATTTTTGCATTCAGCTTTTTTGAATTTTGATATATTTAGTGAAGCAAGTAAACAAGATTTTAGACAAGCAATTAGCGCTATTAAACCTACAGAGCTAGCAAATGTTTGTATTGGCATTATAGAAGATAACAACACAATTTCGCCAATAATTTTTGAGTACTTAGATAATACTGACTCATATTTACAATCAAGAATTATTGAATTATTAATAAAGAACAATTTATTTACCTTTGCAAAACCCATGATACCTAGGGGGTGGAAGGTGGAATATTTTATTTCTTCGCTTTTTTCAAACAAAACAAACAGAGAACAAACACAGTTAGCATACGAATTTGTTGGTGAACTTCTGCAAACTGAGGAACAAAAACTAAATGCTTTAAGAACATACCTTTTTTCTAAAGGTTTTACAGCTTTTCTTGCAGATGCTCAGTTTTGGCAGTTAGTGGACACCGGAAAAACTTTGCCAACAGAGTGGTTTAGACACTTTTTTGAGGGCATAAAATATGCTGGCAAAGACGTTGGAGAAATTCCAAAAGAGTTTGCAGATAGATTCCCACTAAACGAAGGCTTGACCTTGGAAGATATATTGAGTACCGGAGTGATTTACTTAGAATCCTTTAGTTTTCCAGAACCATGGAGAGAAAAAATCTCAGTGATGGAAATGGGAAAATATCAGGCTCAGAGGTTACTAAGAGAAATAGCAAGTGGTCACTCGGAACGAGTAAAATCTTTAGGTGGTCAAATGTTGTTAGATAGAGCTCTGGGTTATGATTTAAGTGATTGGGAGATGAGTAGTGTTTTAGATACAGCGATCGAATTTGGTTGGAGCAATGCTTCAGAAAAATTAAAAGAAAAAATTGTCAACACACAATGGACTTATTTTCCTGAATCTCTTTTTGCAACAAATGATATTAGAGTGATCAGCGCAGTTGCAGCTAAATCTAAAATTTCTATAAATTCTGTTTTAGAGCACAATTTTACACAGGATACAGAATGGTTTAAAGCGTTGTTTGCTAACTGCAGCAACGTGGATGTCCAGAATGCCCTCTATAGTGAAGTTTTTCAAGTAGTCTATCCAGAATTTGTTACATATGCCCAGGAACTTATTGCACTTGGTGAGAAAGCGTTAGTTGTGAGATGTGCTGCGAGGGGTATGTCTTTGGAAGACGTTAAAAAGCTTATTGATTTAGCAAGGGTTCAGCCCCATATTTTATATGAAACAACTGCTGTTTTAACTGGACTTCATAAGGCAAATGTTTATTGGGAGGAAAGAAAAGACCAAACGGTCGAGGGTTTGTTTTGGGATCAGGAACTAAAACAATATTTAAATCAAGATCAGCTTGAACCGATGACGGCGAAGGAACTCGTAGATTTTATAGTGACAAGGTCCGACCCAAGCAGTTATGAATCAGTTTTTTTTCTCCTTGATCTTGCTAAAGAAGGTAAAGTCTTAAAAGAATCGGAAGAGGTAACTGAAGAAGATTATAAATATATTTTTCGCTATCTATCTGGAAGAGATAAGGCTGATATTGATTTGTTGTCTGAGTTGGGGACTTTAGCAGGATACAAGAGCCCAGCAGATTATGAAGAAGCATTGGTTGAAGTGATAGATGGTTATCCGTATGCAACTCAAATAGATAACATAGTAAAACTGAGCAAAGGTGAAATTAATGCTCAAAAATTCAAAGAGATTTCGTATAGATACCTGAATACCGATGTTCGGTTTTCAGCTGATACATGCCTTGTTTTATTTGAACACGCAGAAAAATTAGGTGATCCTTTTACTCGTGAAGAGAAAAGAAGGTTTTGGGATACTTTCACTGGAGATTTTGAAAAAAAACATAACATTTTTACATTATCAGCCAGTGAAGTACAGATATTTTTGGATCAAGATGTTATCGATACCAGTGAAGCTAGACAATTACTAAAAAAATATATTCTTTCGGGTAGTCCAAGACAAAATGAAATTCTAAAATTATTTGTGTTATGCATTAATAATAAAGAAGAATTTGAAGAATTATTGTCAGAGTATATTGCTTCTGAGAAAAATTTATCTTTAACAGTTCTAGTGCCACTTCATGATCACAGTCAGGAAAGGGGTTATACTTCTGAAAAAATTTCAGATGCATTTGCCCAATACTTACGAGAGGACTCGATTGATTTTCAGGGTTTAATGTACTACCTCAATATTTTTGAGTTGTACGTTACTGAACAACAAGTTAAAGATAAGGTTATTTTTATTGCTCAGCAGAAGAAAACGATAATGAGCAACTTTGTTGAATTGGCTCAAAAATATCGATTTACCCTACAAGAAAGTAGACTAATTTGTCAGTCTGGTTTAGAAGATCATAATGTGAGTCTCGAGGCTTTCAAACTACTGTATGAGCTAGCAGAATATTCCCAAAGTGAAAGTGAACAGCAGCTGGTTTCTTCATTAGAAAACGCAACGTCACCAATTAACCACCAGTTTTTGGAGTTTCTATGCGAAAGAGTTGATGTGGATTTCGTCTATTCTACAGCAGTATCATACACACTAACATATAGAAGCTTGAATAATATACACTTAAACACTTTAAAAAATTTTTTGGGGAAAAGTGAAGGAAAACTTGATCAGTTTGAGTCTGAAATCAGACAAAAGGACGCAAGAGTTGCATTTTTTGATAATTCTGAATTGGCTGATAAACAGTGGAATGCAGAATACTCTGCAGTTAATTTTAGAGAAATATTTATTGGTCTTGACCCAATTGATTTAGAATCAGAGCAACAAAATTTAGAAGAGAACAAAATATTTTTAGTAAACTCCCTCATTTTTGGTGAAAACAGAGGGGTTTTCTCACAAACAACAATAAGAGATATTTTGGGAGATCAATTATATGAAAATTTAACTGCACTGAAGGAAAACACAGCAAGAAAGGTATCTGACGAAAATAATAATTGGATGATTGAAAGAGAAAGAGCATTTAACCATTTTGTGGTTATGGGCCATGGAACCTGGCAGGCACATGCTAGAAAAGAGGGCGTAGCAAGGAGTGAAGAGGAGAAGCTAGATTCTAGAGCTGTTGTCGATGCAATCGTTACAGGACCAGATGGTGTTGGCATTAGAGGGGAGAAAGCTACTTTAGGAGCTTTCACTAATCCTGGAACTAGATCTCACTATGGAGAAGTAGAAGATGGGTCGTTGGTAATGTTTTTTCTAGATGATCTTATTCAGTCACACGTGACTATAGCAACGGACCCAATGGGTGCTGATGGGTATGTAGGTATTGATCATGAGAGTAAAAAGTATGTTCAGATTCCAAATAGAGCTCTATTTAATCCACAAGCTGGAACAATTAGTGGAGTAGAACTGACTCATGTCCAAATGGCTGACTATCTTTTAGAGTTCAGACATATTGTGGAGTCAAATGAAGCTATTGGTTCTGCAGTTTTTGAAAAAGTTGCTGATTACCTCTCAGAAAAACAACCTCAGGCTTTAATAGTTTTAAGAGACATTCATAGACATATGAGAGCTGACAGTTACCCGGAATCGGCCATCCTTTGGGCCAGAGATTACTATTTGCGAATGCTGTTGAGTGATAAAAAATCTGATCAACTACTTGCTGGAACGATAGAGAAAGTTGTTAGAGGGCTCTCAACTGGTGCTTTAGAGGGTGATTTAAGGAGTTATATTGATACTATTCGTCTTAACTGGGACTCTGAGCTAGAAGATCTGGCAGGAAAGCCACTAGCATTTATGAAATTGATAATAAGAGCACAAGAGAAAATGAAATCTCGTCAAAGGCAGCAATTTTCAACTGCAACTAGGCAGTTGAGACAGAACGGATCTAGGGAAAAAGTAGGTGTTGCAAAACAACACATTTTACAAGTAAGGGCTGCCGAAAGATATGGAGATGTTGCAGAGAGGAATTTAAGGGAAAACTTAAAAACCACGAGAGCAATATTCATGGATTCTGAAGATGAAACTGAATACATAGAATCACTTGAGGAAGTAAAAAAATATGCTGACTATATGCAATCCGTAAAAGAGTCAGTGCTTTTGAGAACTTTTCAACGTGGAGTTGATACACTTGATCAAGTAAACGCGGCGTTCTATAGAAAATATGCAGATAAGATTTCTGTTTGTTCTTCTGGCTCAATAGGAAGGGGTGAAGTTGTGATTAGTTCAGATGTTGACTATCTTGTTTTACTTGATGATAGAGATTTGTCAGAAGAAGACATAACTCAAATAAAAAGAGTTTTGTTTAAAGTTGGGGAAACCATGAATAAAATAATGGAAGAAGAGTTTAAAATCAGACCTGACGCTGGATTGGCAAATAAAGATAGGCAGCCAATTGTAATGTTTAGTAAAGTTGCTAATTTTACTCTAGATAGCTCTGGAACGAGGCAAGTTTTGGAGCCAACAGAAATGTTTGACGTCACTTCAGTGGATGGCAAGAATGAATTACTGAACCAATTTAAACGTCAATTTGCTCAAAGAGCGCAAGAGATACAATCTGAGGAATTACAAAGCATTTCACTTCACGAATACCTAATAAATGATTTAAAAAAATATGAGAAGCTTTTCTTGGGAGGATTCAGTCAACTTCTGAGTAGAGATCAGTTGATTGATTTTAAAATGCAAGTCCAGAGAATATTTAATTTTTACATTTATAGTTTGGTTGCAGAACATATCTCAGAGGTTTCTAGAGGAGATGAAATAGTACCTAACAAAACGCTTGATAAGATTCAGTATTTAGCTGATAAGGGATATATTGTTGAAGAAGTGGCAGCGCGCCTGTATGAATTACAATTAATGTTGTATAGAATGAGATATAGAACAGACGTACTTAATTCAGCACAAATGATAGAGTTGTCTAAAGCAAAAGGAGGGTTTCTTGATGAACGAGCTAAGATCCAATCCAAGCTAGATCCTCAAAAGATATCAGCCGAAGAATATTCAAGATTCCTTGACTTAATTACATTCTTTTCTCAGAATGTTCAACCAGTTTTGAAAGCATAGTTTTTACTTCTCTTTGACATCCCCACCCAAAAACCTCTATACTGTATAGAGTAATCAAGTGTACGAAGGAGTACGTAATATGCCCAAACGAGTATTCTGGCCCATTGCGATGGTAGTTGTCGGAGCAATTCTAATAGCAACAAAAATGGGAATGTTGCCCATGCAGTTGTGGAATCTCTGGCCAATTGTATTGATAGTTGTAGGTCTTGGTGGATTACTTATCTCTGATAAAGAAGAGTGGGACGGCGAACCAAAACACACGAAAAAAATGCCGACCAAATCTGCAAAAAAGACAAGCAAACGCAGAAAATAAGCTAATTTCAACACATACGAGTGACTAAACTCTGCTAGAATACGAGTTGTGGTATGAATCCTGAACATTTTCAGATAGCTATTGATGGTCCCGTGGCTGCCGGTAAAGGAACAGTTTCTCGTCTTGTTGCTGAGCGTTTGAATTTTTTGTACGTGGACACTGGTGCTATGTATCGCGTTACTGCATATTTATCTTTACAGCACAACATTCCCTTTACTGATATTCCGGCAATTGTAGAGCTTCTTAAAAAGACAGATATTCAAATGCACAACCCTTCACCAGAAGAAGCCGATGGTCGTTTAACTACAGTACTGGTAAACGGTGAAGATGTCTCCTGGAAAATTAGAACAGAAGCTGTTGGAAATGGAGCTGCCAAAGTTGCGCAAATCAAGGAAGTGCGTGAAATACTGGTAGAAAAACAGCAAGTCATTGCTAGTTCGCAGAATGTAGTTATGGAGGGGCGTGACATTACCTACCGTGTGTTGCCAAATGCACAATTAAAAATTTATCTGACAGGCAAAGATTTTGTTAGAGCAAATAGAAGGCATTTACAACTACAAAGTCGTGGAAATGACGTCAATTTTGAAGAAGTCTATCTCGACCTTAAAGAACGTGATAACCTTGATATGACCAGAGAAGCTGACCCGCTAAAAATTGTTTCTGATGCATGGGTTCTAGATACTTCTGATTTTACAATCAATCAAGTCGTCGATATGATTGTTTCAAAAGCGAAAGTGATGATGAGTGCATAGGAAGTACATATGGCAAAAAAGAATCATGACATCCTAAATGAAGTTCACCCAATGAGCACACAAGATTCTATTAAGATGATGCAAGCTGCAGAAGAAGAAAAAGAACTAAAAAAAAATGAGCGTTTAGAAAAAAAAGAAGAAAAAGAACGCAAAAAGCGTCAAGAGATAATAGAAAAGTTAGTGGCTCCCATATTATTAGCTGCAACAGTTATCATTTCCCTCTTAGTAAAGTTTTTTGGTTCACGATAACTATTTTTTTAATTTTCAGTATTGGTAGCAGGGGTAATTTGTCCTCTTTTCGGTGTAGCCGTTTCACTTTTTTGTGTAGCATCTCTTTTCAATTTTATTTGTGACCTAAGTTTCGCGAATTCGCAACTGTATTGCTGTTCAGTTCCTGCCACAAAAAATTCGGTTTTTAATGCATTAGCAGGGCAAAATTCACAAGGAGTGTATGCCTGGTTTTTACATATTTTAGTTTCTACAATCATGTCTGGAAGTACAAACTGATGTGGCTCCGTTTCACTTAGTTGCAAACGCATAATTTTATTCCAAATTGGAGAGGCACCTGTAATACCAGATGCAACATAACTCATTGGAGTATTGTCATTATTGCCAACCCAGACTGCTACTAATCGATTTGTGGTATATCCAATCGTCCAGTTATCACGAAGATTATTTGTAGTACCAGTTTTGACAGCTACTTCTTGGTTAGGTATTTGTAAAGTAGAGAATGCCCCGAATGCTGGGGTTCTTGCATCGTTATCAGATAAAATATCAGTAATTAAATAAGCTGTAGTTGGTTGTATCACTTGTTCGCCTTCACAGACGCTATTACCTAGTGCACAGTGGTTTTGGTAATAAATTGTTCCGTTGTAATCTGTAATTTCCAAAATTGGATTTAGTTCAACATGTTTGCCCAAATTAGCAAATGTCCCATAGACCTCACTCATCTCGGCCATAGTAATCTCGCCACCACCAAGTGTGAGCGAAAGACCAAAACGATTGCGGTCTTTCCATGTAGTAATACCCATTTTTTCTGCTAGATCAATCATATTAGTAATTCCCACTTCAGCCAATGTTTTTACTGCAGGTATGTTATACGATGAAGCGAGTGCTTCTTTGAGCGTTACTTTACCGTGGAATTTACCATCATAGTTTTTTGGTGAATAGGGTTTTGAACCTAGGGTGTGGTAAGTGATAGGAGAATCTTCGATGATGTCTTGAGTTGTTTTGCCATTTTCAATCGCAAGCGCATATGTAATTGGTTTGATAGAACTACCCGGTTGTCTTGGGCGTATTGTAACGTTGACTTGTCCATCATTTGCAAAATCAAAGTAATCAATACTTCCCACCATACTTAAGATTTCTCCAGTTTGTGGGTTGGTAACCAGTGCAGCACCATTTTGAATATTAAGTCTACCTAGGGCAGCAATTTCATCGGCAACAATTTTTTCAACTTCTTGTTGTACTGATATATCAAGTGTTGTTTTGACCTCCAAGCCACCAGTATTGAGTAACTCTTCTCCAAATTGTTTAGCTAGCAATCGGCGTACATACATAACAAAATGAGGAGCCTGAATATCAACTTTGTCCTCATTGAAGAGGAGTGGTTCTTTTTTGGCTTGTTCAGCTTGTTCAGGATTGATATATCCATCCTCAACCATTCTACGCAGTACCTCTTCTTGTCGAGCATATGCTAGTTCTGGGTTGGATCCAAAGGGAGTATACGTTGACGGTGATTGTGGTAGGCCAGCAAGCAAAGCGCTTTCAGCTAAGGTTAATTCGCGGGCGCTTTTACCAAAAAACTTTTGTGATGCCTCTTCAATACCATAAGCATTGCCACCATACGAGACTTGATTGAGATACATTTCCAGAATTTCTTCTTTTGAGTACTGGAGCTCTACAAGGACTGAAAGTAATAATTCTCTGATTTTTCTTGATACAGTTCTTTCTGAAGTAAGCAAGCGATTCTTAACTAACTGTTGGGTAATAGTTGAACCACCCTGCAAACTCTTTCCTTGAAAATTTGAAATTGCAGCACGTACAATTCCGCTTAATGAAAACCCATGATGAACAAAAAAATCTTTATCCTCTATTGCTATTGTTGCTGCAACTGCAGCATGGGGTATTTCTGAGAGTGGCAAAATGGTTCTATTTTCATCTGCATAAATCCTGAACAATACTTCGCCATTACGGTCTAAGATTTTTGTAGAAACTTGTTGTTCTTTAATTGATAAATCGGTGGCTAGAGGGAGATCTTTGAAAACAAAATCATTAAGCCAATATGTTCCAGCAAACAACAAGCTACTAATAGTTAGGGCAATAAAAACGCTTTTTTTATATCGTTCAAATGTAAGTCTGAAAGAGTGATATACATCAACAAAGAGTTGGATTAAAAAAAATTCTGAAACAGTGATAGTTTTTTTCTTTTTGGGTCGACCTCGTTTTTTACCGAGGTTGTTTAGACTTTTTATGGCTACGTATTCTTTTCTTTTTTTAATAGCAAACTTGAGTAAGTACGTATGCACGAATTTTCGTGAACGATATATTTTTTTTCGGTGTCTTAGTCTGTATACTCCCATGCTAGTTTTGGATACTAGCATACTTGAGAAAGAGCTGCAATTAGATATCTTATGAATTATTTTTATTCAGTTTTAATATTTACTTTTCGCGCCAAAACATCCCACAGTTCTCGAGAATCACCTTCATAACCGAGTGCCCATATAGCAATGCCACCCAAATCGAGTTGGTTCACATAGTCAAGTTTATATGAAATTGATCGGCTGTTTTCATAGTAAACAACATAGATTTCTCCGTCCTCAACATAAGAAATGTATGGAGAGAGTGCAGTTTCATTCCAGTGTTCCTGTACTTGTAACTCTTCTTTTTTTTCTAGCAGTTCCAAAACTCTTGAATAACTGGCTGTTGCGCCTGTATCTGGAAAGGTGTGTGATTTTGCATCACGCGATGTTGTTTGCCATTCATAGCCATAAAATGGAATTCCCAAAACCACTTTTTCTCTTGGTGCTTGTTGTAAAAAGGACTGGAAATATTCACTAATACTTTCTTCCCATTTTGCAGCATCACCAAAAAGAGGAGCGACTGGTCCTGCTTTTTGTGAAGAGCTTCTGTGAAAGTCATACGCCATTACGATGATGTAATCAACATATGGGGCAATTGCGGTAACGTCCCAGATTTGTTTATTTGCTGCTGCACCAGCGTACATATCAATACTGAGCTGCACGTTAGAATATTTTGAGTTTAAATGTGTTCTGAGATCCTTAATAAATGAACTCATATTGTTTCGTAATGTTTCACTGGTTTCTCCTGAAGTTTCTATGTCGATATTAACCCCATTAATGGGATAGGCAAGTAATACACTATCCAGTGAAGAGTAAAAATTTTCCTGAGCTTTTTTGGATCCTAAAAAAGCAACAATGTCACCATGGTTAAACTGTGAAATGACAATCTCAACGTGCTTATTTTTATCTATTAATCTGTTGCCGAGCTCAAGAAATGTTTCAGAGTTTAAGCGATGTAACCCCATGTCAAGTTCGCCATCATCATAAGACTCTATAAATTTGCCATCAGCTCCTAAAGTAAGTGAAAAATATCCCAGATGCGTTAACTCGTCTTGTAATGCTACCTTTTGCGTATTCCAGTAGGGTAAAAAGCCGTAAATAATTTTTTTGTTATTTTTCATTGCTTGAGGTTCACTCAAAAAACTAAACGTAGTAAACGAGTTTATTGGAGAGATTATGGGTATTTCCCAGTTTATCCATAAACTAACAGACAGAGTTATGATAAAAGTAACAAAAATAACGAATGCAAGTTTTACTTTTGCTTTTTTTGATGTGTACCAGTTGGGTTCAGTTTTGACAGAAGTAGATGCATGGGCAAGGTTTCTTACTTCTTTCAAAAATATTTTTTTAGTTCTACTCATTTTTTTGGGCAGGTTGATTTGTTTGGGTTGATTCTAATACATAATCATGCGGAACTGTTTGGATTTCATAAACTGTTTTTCCTTGCTCAGTTACTGGTCTATTGCAGTCAACACAGTACAGTTTGGTTAGTGGGTCGGAATAGAACTTATGGCGTTCAAGTACCAGACCGTCAATTGTTTCACCAAATTTTGGAGGTACTCCAGTTCTTGGATCGATCCAAAAGTCTTGCTCAATAATACTTGAATTAGTAGGCTTACTTCCTTCCCAGTATAAGTCGGTTGAAAGAATGTTGCAGGGTTGGCCATTTTTTGCTGGCGGGAATCCGCTTGGACAGACACCTGTTCGAATCACATCTTCAGGTTTTGAATACCAATCATATGTTTTGTCTTTTAAGATAAACCTCATAATGTCATTAAAAATTGGGGCAGCACCAGTTACACCAGAGACAATGTTACGATTCATTGGGGTCGAATCATTATTTCCTACCCAAGTCATAACTAAATATTCTGGGGTAAAGCCGACAGTCCAGTTATCTTTGAGGTCGTTTGTAGTACCAGTCTTAACACTGACTTGTTTTCCGGGAATGACCAACTCAGACCTTGTGCCAAATGCTCCCGAACGCGCATTGTTGTCTTGCATGATGTCTGCCGTCATATAGGCAGGCCCTTTATCCATAACTCTGGTTAGCTCACCGAGTATTTGCTCTGCATCGTATTCTGTGAGTAATGCCAGATCTTTTTTACGCTGTTCGATGTCTGTTTGTTCTAGTAAGTTTCCTCTATAATCTTCAATTTTTAAGATTGGTGTTAGTGGTGCTTTCACACCCATGTTTGCAACGACACTAAACGCTTGCACAAGATCAATCATACGGACTTCACCACCACCTAAAGTCAGTGAAAGCCCGTAGCGAGAGGGATCAGTCCACGAAGTTATTCCCATACTGGTTGCTTGTTTCATAAATTCTTCTACGCCAATAATTCGTAGTCCCTTGACTGCAGGAATGTTGAGTGAGTTTCCAAGAGATGCCCGAATAGTCACTGGTCCTCTAAAAGTACCGTCATAGTTTTTGGGGCAGTAATTTGGTTGTCCGGGAGCTGTAAAGCAAGTATTGGTATCGATCAAAACGCTTCCTGGATTCAGAGCGCCTTTTTGGAATGCAGTAGCATACATAATTGGCTTGATGGACGAACCAGGTTGTCTTTGAGCGAGTGTGACGTTAACTTGTCCTTCATCGGTTGCATTGAAATAATCTTTAGAACCAATCATGCTCAAGATTTCGCCAGTGTTTGGTTTGACGATCATGGCGGCACCATTGCCAACACGATATCGTTGTAGGCTTTCGATCTCAGCTGAAAGTGAAGCCTGGGCGGTGTTGTGCAAATCTAAATCTAATGTTGTTGTTACCCGCAGACCACCTTTTTCAACAGTTTCAACTCCGTATTTTTCATACAAAAGGTCACGAACATAAAAAACAAAGTGAGGGGCATTGATGTCAGTTTGGGAGAGTGCGAACTTTAGTACTTCTTTACCTGCTTTTTCTTCCTCTTCTGAAGTGATGTAACCGTCTTCACGCATTCTTCGTAGAACCTCTAGTTGTCGATTTTTAGCATCTTCTGGGTTTGAACCAAATGGTGAGTATTTACTTGGTGCTTGGGGGAGTCCAGCTAGTAACGCGGCTTCGGCCAAAGTTAGTTCGCTTGCGTGCTTGTCAAAATATCTGTTGGCTGCAGCTTCAATGCCGACTGAAGTGCCACCATAAGAAATGTAATTGAGGTACATTCCCAGTATTTCTTCTTTAGAGTACAAAATTTCAGTGAAAATAGAGAGAATGCCTTCTTTGACTTTTCTCTTTATGGAGCGTTCATTAGTAAGGAGTCCATTTTTAACTAATTGTTGTGTAATAGTAGAACCACCTTCAAGTCTGCCTCCGGTGATATTTGTTCTCACTGCTCGGATAATACCAAAAATGTCAAAACCAAAATGGTTATAAAAATTTTTATCTTCAATTGCAACAGCGGCTTGTCCTACATAATCGGGTAATGACCCTAGTTCAATTGGGATTCGATTTTCATCTGCAAAAATCTCATAGAGCAACTTTCCATTTCTATCAAAAATTTGAGTGCTCACTGCGTAGTTATCTGAGTGTGTCAAACGTCTAGGTGAAGGGAGATCTTTTAATAAAAAAATACTACCAATAATAAATGCAAACAACAACGCACACAGCGAGTAAAAAATTGCTTTCCTTTTTTTTGACTTCTGAATCTCATCGTGGTGCTGTTTTATTTTCTGAACAAACGGAATTTTTTTTGCTTGCTCAATAGTCCCTAGAAACAGTGAGTGTAGCTCGCCATTTAACTTAGTTTGGCTGGTGAGTTTATTTTTTTTAGGCATTGGGTTACGAATAAAATTATAACCTTAATGAGGTATAATTGCACCCATGAGACACATTTTACAAAGTCAGTGGTTACAGTTACTAACAGATGAACAAAAAAGATTAGTACAAGTCTCTGTTGAGCTATATGAGCGAGAATTTTCTCAACCTGAACACAAGCTCGCTGATTATTCCTTTGTTGTATTCTCCATGTCAAAAGCATATGAAGGTTTTTTAAAACAAAAACTCTATGAATTTCACTTAATCAATAAAAATTCGTATGAGGGCAGACGCTTTAGGATTGGGAAAGCTCTAAACCCCGATGTCAGTGAAAAATCAAGAGATGAATACTGGCTTTTTGACGATCTATCTCAAATGTGTGGCGAGCAGATGGCTCGAGAACTTTGGGATACTTGGTTGCTTTGTCGTAACCGGGTATTTCATTACTATCCTACAGAAACAAATACAATTACCCTTGAAACCGCTGGTAGTTATTTGTTAAAACTGAGTTCAGCCATTAAAACGTTTCTTGAATGTCAAACAGATTTAAATACAAAGCAGTATTAAAGTAGATAGAGGAATTTATGTCAGTCCAGGAAGAAATCGCTAAAAATTTTAAGTATAGAAACATTACTGTTTCTGGTTTACCAGGAAGTGGATCAACAACATTATTACGAATGCTGAAAGAAAATGACATGCTGAAATTTGCCGGTTGGCGTGGATTTAGTGGTGGCGAATTTATGCGTTCATATGCGAAAGAAAAGGGATTGTTTCAAGAACAAGGTGGGCTGCATCATTCCGCAACTGATTATGAAGATGATTTTGACAGAAAAGTTGATTATGGAATGAGAGAAAAACTACAAACAGAAAGCGGTTGGATTTTAGAGTCTTGGTTATCAGGTTTCATGGCGCAAGGAGTTGAAGGAACTCTTAAAATTCTTATGGTTTGTAGTGATAAAGCCGTCAAAGTTGATCGTATTGTTAATAGAGATGCGGTTACTGCTGAGGAAGCAATCAAAAACATGCATGATCGATATTTAAATAATTTGGGTAAGTGGAGCCGCATGTATAAAGAAGAATGGGATAAGTGGGTGGTTACGTCCGGAAAAGTGAAACAGAGTGATCCAATTGATTTTTGGCGTGAAGATCTATACGATATTGTTATAGATACATATTCTGCGAATCAACAGGAAGTTTTAAAAATAGTTTTAGATGCGATCACAAAATAAGGCGACAATCGTTTTTTTTCCGCTAGTCATTTTGACTTTACTCTTGTGGTTTTTATATAGAAGTTTGTTTTCTTTCCCTGTGTGGTTTGATGAAACAATTGGCAAAGCGATCTTTTTTGGCCTACCTGTTTGGTTATACTTGAGTGTTGGTGAAGGTAAATCAATTCTAGATACCTTTTCTCCTAGTAAACTAAAAACTGGTTTATTGTTAGGAATCACAGTCGGTGGAGTGTTTGGTTTCGTATTTTCGTTACTTTCAATCATACAAAGTGGTGGGGTGGTCCAAGCAGTCAATTTGTTTGAATCTAACAGATTTTGGTATGAATTTGCCTTAGCAATATTCACAGCATTTTGGGAAACATTACTATTTTATAGCTTTATCATGACTGTGATTCGAGAAAAATTTGAAAATTGGTCAATTACGAAGCATGTCCTGTTAACTGCAACTATATTTTTGATTTTCCACATACCAAACACCTTACTAAGGTATGATGTTTCTCTCATTTTGCCGCAACTATTTACTTTATTGTTATTTGCAATTGGACAAGGTTTTCTTTTTTATTCAAGAAGAAATGCGTATGCATTGGTTTTATCCCATGCAATCTGGGGAATGGTATTGCTCGTCCATGCAGGATTTTGATTTTTTTTGCTTCGCAAAAAAGTAAGTAATTTGGTACAATCTTCTCTCTTATGCAAAAAACTAAAGTGCTTGTAGCACTTTTCGCGGTAATTTTTGGCGTTTTTATTGTTGCTTCTTCTCTTGTTGTATCTTCTGAAGATGAAATGACTAATACTGACAAAGAAAGTGAACGGAAATTTTATGTTAGTAAAAGAATTTTACCTGACCACATTCTATATCCTGTCTTAATGGCTATTGATAAAGGATTGCTTATGGTTGCAACAGGAGAATCAGAAATTTTTTTGAGAATCAGGTTGGCTCAAGATAGAATGTTAAGTGCTCAGGCACTTTTACAGAAAGGTGAAGAAACGCTTGCTTTAAGTACACTAACAAAGTCACAGAAATATCTGATTATTGCGACTCAGCAATTTTTATCAAGCCAAGAAACCTCACGGGAAGTTGGGGTTGCCTTATTGCAAGCACTTCAAGAAAATACTCAAAACTTACGAAATAGTCAGGTTAAATTCTCCAATATACCAACGGGTCCAATTAGTGATTTAATTGTTGAGAGCGAATCACTAATAGCTGTTGTTGAAGGCAAAGTACAATAACAAAAACAGTGATATATACAGTAAAGCTTTTGTTATCGAATATTTTTTATCTTTTTTCTTACAAAATATGACCCGAAAATTAACTACTTTTGATCTATTTTGAATGATTGACCAGTTCTCCAATTAGTGAGATTATTTAATTCCAGTAAAACTGAAACACAATATATTGTGGTTATTTAGAAAACTTGATACAACCTCCTGTGATTCTCAATAACCCGAAAGTGTAAGGTGGTGGAAATATGCACAGCATCTTTTATACCAGCTCCATTTTGTACCAAAATAGAGGGTCCAAAATATGAAATGTCCATATTGTGACAAAGATGAAACAAACGTTGTCGACTCCAGAGAGGCTGAAGACCAAACTTCAATACGTCGCCGTCGTAGTTGTTCGCACTGTGGAAAGCGTTTTACAACCTATGAGCGCGTTGAGGGTATTGATCTCAAAGTCATGAAAAAAGATGGCACAAGAGAAAATTTCAGTAGAGAAAAATTAAAGCGTGGCCTGACAAAGGCAACATGGAAACGACCAATTTCAATGGCAAGTATTGATGAACTCATCGACGAAGTTGAGCGCAAGCTTCGTCAGAGAAAATCAAGCGAAGTAAAGTCGTGGGAGATTGGTAATCTAGTAATTAATCGGTTACGAAAGATCGATAAGCTTTCTTACTTATTGTTTGCAAGTGTGTATCGAGATTTCGATAGTATAGAAGATTTCCAGGAAGAGCTGCGACGACTGGACGATGGTGAAGAAGAAGACGCAGTAGCGAAAGAAATGGAATAGTTATGACAAGATCAACAACCCTACCAAAAAGAAAAATGAAATTTGTGGAGCGCAGACTCGACGGAGGTATGGGCATGGCTGTAGCTCGAAGAACATATTTACGCCGAGTGACTGATTCAGAAACTAAAAAAGAACGATGGGAAACTTGGGGTGAAGTGGCAGAACGTGTGGCTTTGGGAAACACCTTGCTAATGAAAAATATTAAGGGATTGGGTAAAAAACATCAAGATGAAGAGTATGAAATCATGCGCAAACATATTGCAAATGCTTCTTTGCTCATGTCTGGTCGTCATTTACAACATGGTGATGAAACTCAGCCAGAGCGAAATATGGAAGTGTTTACTAATTGTAGTACAGCTTCAGCTTCATACGTTGTGTTTTACCTGCTCATGAATGGTTCTGGAGTTGGCCGTGCATATGATGACGATATGTGTGTGGTGAACTGGGACAATATGCCAAATGTGCGCTGCGTGTTGTCAGAAGACCACAAAGATTTTGTTTGGGGTTTTGATGAAAGTGTACGAGACGCGAAACACAAATATGGTGAAACTGACAATATCCACTGGTTTGAAGTTCCTGATAGCCGTGAAGGGTGGTCACAAGCTATTGAGCTAATGGAGGTTATGGCTTTTGAGAAAAAATTCAAAGATGAGTTATTGATTCTAGATTTTTCTAAAGTTCGTCCAAGTGGTTCGGTGATTCGCGGTATGCAGAATAGACCAGCTTCTGGTCCAAAACCCCTAATGAACGCTATTGAACGTGTTGCGACGGTTAAGGGTGCTGGTATGTCCCCTTGGAAACAAGCATTGTTTATTGATCATTATTTAGCTGAATGTGTGTTGGTTGGTGGCGCCCGCAGAAGCGCAAGAATCGCAACAAAAAGCTGGACAGACCCAGAAGTGTTTGAGTTTATTCAAATCAAACGCGGCGGCTTCTTGTGGAGCGCCAACAACTCCATTACGGTTGATGAGAAATTTTGGAAGCAAAGGACACAACATGCTAAAAAAGTGCTCGATAGCGTGTTACAGGCAAGCTACTATGATGGAACTGGGGAACCTGGGTTCGTCAATCAGCACAAGCTTGTTCAAAACGATGAGGGGTATGATGATTATATTGACGGCAAATATGCAGAGAGTCAAAAATATCATCCAATGGAACGAACCGAGAAATTATTATCGTTGGTAGCTCGTAATGCTTCTGCAAAACTATATTCACAGATTCCAAACCCTTGTGGCGAGATTTCTTTGAATATGCTTGGAGGATACTGTGTGATTGCCGATGTGGTTCCATACTTTGCCCCAACACTTGATGCTGCTGAAGAGGCATTTAGAGCTGCAACTAGGGCGTTGATTCGTGTCAACACTATGGATTGTTTATATTCTCGTGAAGTCAAACGTACCAATAGAATTGGTGTGGGAATGACTGGTATTCACGAATTTGCTTGGAATACGTTTGGTTTTGCATTCAGAGATTTAATTGATGAAGAGAAATCACAAGAATTCTGGAATACATTAGCACGGTTTAAACGAGCAGTGGTTGAAGAGGCTGAGAGTTACTCTAAAAAAATTGGTGTTGTAACTCCTCACACCAATACTACTATAAAGCCTTCTGGAACAGTTTCTAAACTGTTTGCACTGACTGAGGGGGCGCATTTGCCAAGTATGCGTGAGTACATTCGTTGGGTGCAATACAGAAGTGATGATCCACTTGTTCGAAAGTATCAGAAAAAAGGATATCCAATTAAAGAACTGCGAAGCTACAAGGGATCAACTGCAGTTGGATTTCCGACCCAGCCACTGATTTGTAGAATAGGTATGAATGGTGAGTTAGTGACCGCTGTTGAGGCTACTCCAGAAGAACAATTCAAATGGCTCATGTTGCTTGAAAAATACTGGATTGTTGGTGTTGATGCACAGGGAAAGCCAATGGAAGATACCGGAAACCAAGTTTCTTATACTCTCAAGTATGATCCAAGCAGAGTTACATTCAAAGAATACACAGAAATGGTTTCAAAGTATCAAGGACTGATTAAGGTTTGTAGCGTGATGCCGATGCAAGATACGACAGCATATGAATATCAACCAGAACAACCAGTGACAATTTCTGAATTCATGCGGGTTTTGAATGAGATTGAAACAGACGAATCATTATTAGAAGATATTGATTATGAGCACTTGAAGTGTGCAAGTGGGGCGTGTCCGATTTAGGTAGCTTTCCATTCTCTAAGATCAACGATCATAACAGAGATGTCGTCTTCATCTTGATTGATGGTTCTTGATGCTTGTGTTATTTGTTGAGCTGCCTCGTTAACGTTGAGTTTGCCCTCACTCAGCTGCTTCATAATTTCGTTTACACGTTTGTTGTAAGGATTGCCACTATCCATAGCAATCATGTTGCTTGGTTGTGCACCGTCACATAGTAGGAGCAAGAATTCTGCTCCACTATTAATCACCTCTTGTTTTGACAATTCGAAATGAGAAATAGAATCCTCGTTCTTTAATTTTCTGTCGCCAATAGCTTTCCTGATAACATTTGCTAACTCATGCTTATCAAGCATCATTGTTTTTCTGGAATCATCGCCAGTTGGTTCTGCTGCGTGAAGCCAATTTACTTGGTTTTCAACAAAATTCTGCATTTGGAACTGGGATGCTTTTCCTCTGATATTGTTATTATCTTTATAATTACTTCTTCTATGAGCAAAAGGTTTACCGCTTTTCCACAGTATTGCAGCAGGGTCACCAGTCCAACAGATGTCAATTTTTTCCTCTAGAACTTCTGCAGCAACGAATGCGCCATACCCCAGTAAATCTGGGCGATTTTGGTCTTTGATCAATTCGTATATATGATTTGCTGCGAGGAAGGAAGACTCTCTTAAGGATTTTCCTGCCCAAATAGCTTGTCTAATGAACTCTCTCATAGAGGCTTTTACTTTTGCAGAATCTTCAACAGAGGAGCTGCCCCCAGCTCCGTCAGCAAGGAAATACCTCATTGCTGGTTTATTTGGATCTCGGTAATCTTTAACTTGTGCGTACCCTAGATCATCTTGATTTGCTTTACTAAAGTTTCGTAATTCTTGCTGGTTTGTTGCTGTGTTAAAGACATACGCTTGTTTTACTACTTGATTATCCAAAGTAGAGCTACCGGGAACAAGGGTTTTCCAGTCCAGTTCTTTCTTTACTGGTTTTTCTTTTTTCTTTTGTTTTACCACTTGTACAGTTGTAGCATTATCCAAGTCTGTGTAGTGAGAAAAATGTTTATTTCGGTTTTCAAGGGTTTTTCCTGTTTGGTGATTGTGAATATCTGCTTCTAGTAATTGCCTATCTTCATGTTTTTTTACAATAGTGTGGCTTTCAATTAATCTACTTTTAGTATCAAATAGTTGAATGACGTCACCTGGTTGAGACTGTTGTAAAGCATCTATAATCTTTTGTTGCCTTTGTTCTTCAGCTTGTTTTTTTGCTTCTTGTTCTTTTTTGGCTTTTTGTGCATCTGCTAAAAACTTTTGTTTCCTTTTTTCAAGATCTCTTTTGAGTTTTTCTGCTTGATGGGCTTGGTATCTCTCGATTCCAGCTGCGACGAACTGTTGAACTCTTTGACTAAATTCTGGAAATTTTTGTTTAATTGTATCTAAAATTCCAGCTTCTTGTTTTTCACTGTCTTCTGTATTTTTAGTTTCTGGTTGTTCTACTACAAATTCTTTACCAACAGACATTTTGATGCCAAAGGTAGCAAGTGTATTTACTGTGGCTGAAAAAAGTTTTAAGCTTGCCTCAATCAGTGGAAAATCATCTCTATTAATGTCTGAATTATATTTATTTGTGAGGAATCTTTGGAAAGACGCCAAGATATCCACATATCTTTGAGATTGATCTTTATCGGGCTGCTTGCCTACATCTTTTAATTGCTTTAGTTCTGTTAGAATTCCCTGGATTTCTGTCACATATGTTCGAAAATTTTGTTGTTCAGGAATAACTCTTTCTTTTTCTAGAGGAAGATAGATATTTTTTTGTGCCATGATTTTGACATGCACTGTAAATAGGTCAGAGAAAACAGCTACTTCTTCAGGTTTCTGTTGAGTTTGTGGATTAACAGATCTATCTGCAAGTAGATGTTGTATTGCAACTACACTATCTGCGTAGTTTTGCTTTTCCGTATTAGTAGGGTTTGGATTGGCTTCAACCGCTTGACTCGCAGTTTTTAATGCAGCAAGGCGATCTGCGCCATTGAGGGCAAGATATGGATTCTCGCGAGTACGAACTTGACGTTTAGTTTCAACCATTATTTGTTTAGTATGTCACTTTAGAATTTGTATATCAAGATGTTCAAATCATTGCATTTCATGCAGAAAGCAGTCTATAATGAGAAAACGTAATTTGAATTATTTAGTGAGAGGAATATATGGCAGGAGCAGAAACTGGCACACAGCAAGCGGCATTACAGCAAGCAGAGGAACAAGCTCAAAAATTATTAGCTCAACTTGCTGAGGTTGAAGGTGTCCCACTTAACGATTTAAAGCAAAGAGCTGGAGTTGGGGCTGAGGAAAAAACTGCAAAGCATGCTGAAATTGAAGAAGCCCAACCAGAGCCAGTTGTTGTGGCTGAGAAAACTGGAGAGAAGCAAGAAGTGGTAAAAGAAGAATCTGCACAACCTGCTGCGCAAAATCAAGCTTTAGAATTACCAAAATATTCTGTCAAAAGAGCAATTGATGGAATTCTTGCTCTAGAAGAAGAAGCTGCATTTTTAGCTTGGCTAAATACTGCAAGCAATGATGAAGTGCAGGCATTTTTTCAACCTCTTACAAATCATAACTTAGATTTGTTTAAGCCGGAGCTTGTAGCTGCGGAAATTATTAGATTGCGTGGGGATGGCAAGAAGTTTAGTAGCTTTGAAGATATAAGAAAAGTTACCAACAAACAAAAGAACGTTGTGGTTGGGAGTGGTACTTTAAAGCATATCGCTCGAGCGGCAAAAAGACTACTTTCTACTTCAGCAGCCGAACCAGCAACAGCTGAACCAGCAACAGCTGAGCCAGCAACAGCCGAACCAGCAACAGCCGAACCAGCAACAGCTGAACCAGCAACAGCTGAGCCAGCAACAGCCGAACCAGCAACAGCTGAACCAGCAACAGCTGAGCCAGCAACAGCCGAACCAGCAACAGCCGAACCAGCAACAGCTGAACCAGCAACAGCTGAGCCAGCAACAGCTGAGCCAACAGCTGAACCAGCAACAGCTGAAGCTGCACTGGAAAAAGTAACTACTTGGGAAGGTTTTCTACAGTTAGCCACAAGCGAAAAATATAAAAGTTTGTTTAATCAAGCTAAGCTAGCTAGTATTCAGAAAGAGGTTGGCATACAGCTTTCTTGGTTAGAAAAACAAGATACCTCAAAAAAAGAAACACAAGACAATTTTAAAGATAGCCTGTTAGGAATGTTTAGATCTGGTATGGGTGAAATCTTTGCAGGAAAGACAGGATATGGTAACCATAAACCTAATAATGAGAAACTCTTTGACAATTTTGTACGAGAATTGATGGGATTGCCAGTTGTTGAAGTAGTAGTAACAGAAAAAGCAAAAGCTAATACTAGATTAGGGGCGCTCTCCGGTGCACTTAGAAGTGGTTTGAGTAAGGTTGGAGAGGTGTTCTCCCGAGGTAAAAAAGAAATTGTGCAAGATGCCCCAGAATGGATAGAATTTATTGGGTTAGCCATGCAACCTGATTACAAAGATCTATTTAGTCAGAAAAAATTGCAAAAGAATAAAGAAGCCATACTTCAATTATTGGGCCAAAAAGATTTGACTTCAAGTCAACTAGGGTTAGCTCTTATGGGTAAGGGGATGGATTCTACTGTTTATCTGAGAGAAAAGGGAAAGTTTATAAAGTTTTTTAAGGAGTTTAATGAATTATTTAGAAAACTACCGACTGCCCCTGAGGCTACAGCTCCAGGACCTATTGCAGCACCGGTAGAAGGAACTGCTGCAACTGTGGGGACAGCTACAACTCCAGAGGAACCTGAAGTACCTGCAAAAGAGCCTGCTAAAGAAAAATATGTTGTTTCTAGTGGTTACAATGAGGCACTCCAGAAGCTTAAAGAAGCTCCTGTTGAAGCCGCAAACTTGGCTTTATTTCAAGAGGAACTAAGCAAGGCAGCTGCTGAAATCAAAGCTGGTGATGAATATAAAGACAGAAACGAGTCAATCACTGAGGCACTTAAAAAAGTTGGTGATCATATGGCTATTTATTTGGTTAAGATGGCATTGAGGGGCGTTAGAATTGATCTTGGGGAATCTGAAAAAGCGAAATATGTTACAGATAGCAAGGACGGTTTCTTGAAATTAGTAACAGAAACGGGAGATTATTTAAGTAGCACATTAAGAGACGCTTTTGCGAAGGCGATGGCTGAAAATAAACCAATTGAAATGGTAGGTGATTTAATTGATGATAAGGATAGACAAATTTTGAAAGACTCTGTAATTGGTTTACAGATTTCACTTGTTGACTTGGTTGAAAAGGCAAAAGGAAACGCAGCACTTGAAAAAGAGATTAAAGATGAGATGGTTCCAGCGTTCCGAAAGTTAGTGACTGTGGTTATGAGTCTTGGAATAAAAGTTGTTTAATATGACTGAAAAAGGTACAAGAACAACGGCTCTAAGTAATGCAGAGGCACAGCTTAATCTTGTTTTAGGTTTGTTAGGTCCAGAAGCAGGGGGTGGTGGTGCTAATACTCAACAATTACTTGCTGCTGACAAGCAAGCTACAAGTTCCCAAGCTGCTGCTTTATTAGAACAAGCTCAAAACTTGATTGGTGGCGCAGAAACTACTAACACTAGCACATTATCAACTCTCGAAGCAGATCTTAACGATGAGTTATTTCAACCAACTGAACCTACTGCTGTTGGTGGACCAGTAACCCATGAGCCAGAAGCAGATCAACTAGGCATACAGAATGTTCAAGCACAGCTTAATCTTGTTTTAGGTTTGTTAGGTCCAGAAGCAGGGGGTGGTGCTACTAATACTCAACAATTACTTGCAGCTGACAAGCAAGCTACAAGTTCCCAAGCTGCTGCTTTATTAGAACAAGCTCAAGACTTGATTGGCGGTGCAGAAACTACTGCCACTAGCGCATTATCAACTCTGGAGGCTGATTTAGACTCTGAACTGTTTGGCACTGAAGCAACAGCTGCACCTGAAATTCAAAGTAGTGTGTTGTCAGAATTAGAAGCCGATTTAGATAGAGAGTTATTTGGTGATTTGGAATCGACTCCACCAGCTACTGCAACAACTGAAACTGCTGAATCCATCCTAAACAGAATCACCACAGAACAGGTAAAAGAACAAACTAAAAAGCTTTTAGATTCTATGAAAAATGTGCCTTGGCAAACAATGGCACTCACTATGGCCAAACCTTTGGCTAAGGTTGCGCTAGGAATGATAATTAAGCAAGAAGCTAAAGGGGCAGCTGCGGTAGCACTTTCGAAAGTACTTGGAGCAGGTGTTATGGTAACTCCTGGAGCGGCTGCTTTAGTGGCGGCTGGAGCGGATACCGTTAGATTAATAAAAGGTGGTTCTGAGGCAATGTATAAGAGTGCGGCACAACACACTGCCGCTGCCCTCACAACTGGTATTGGAAGAGAACATACGGGAAGTGAAAGTCAAAGAGAGTTCGAAAAAAATAGAATCGAAAAGAAACGAAGCATCCCACTGAAATTACTTAGAAAAGTTGGCGCTGCAATGAATGCATTCAGAAGTGCCTCAACTCAAGTTGCTATGGGTGTAACTCGTGATAGAGCAACGATTTCCGATCTACTTGGAACCATTAAAATTGATTCTGCCGACCAATTAAGAACTAAGGTACTTGAAGCGTATACGCAAAAGAAGGTGTCTAAATATGACATTTTTGATTTAGGTAGTCGATTAGCCCGATTAAGAGCAATGGGTAGTTACGGTGATATCGATGTGTACGGTGCTGAAGGTTCGTCTGCCCACAAAGTTGACAAAAAATACACTCCAGAACTTATGAAACAGTTCCATGAGGTCCTTAATGATTTAATTCAAAAAGGTGAACTGAGTGGAATAACTCAAGAAGATAAGGACAGATGGGAAAAAGAATATCGAGATATTTCAAGAAAAACTAAAGACAAAACGAGAAAGCTTTTTGCTATTGCTGGTTCAGCAGCAGCAACTTTTGTTACAGTCGGTGCAGTACACGCTATCCCTTGGCTAGTTCAAAAAATTGAAGATTTTGATTTTGACAAATGGAAAGCAGAACATTTTGCACCTATTAAACAAGAACTCGACGAGCTTTTTGGTGCTCAGGATTCTGTAGAAACACAAATACCAGAAGTCTCTACTGAAGGCGAACTACATGGAATCGAACGAGGCGTAATAGATAGGCCAGAACCTGAAGATACAACTGAGCCAGAATTACCAGAACTAGACGATGACTCCGTTGAGATTATAGAAGAGCCAGTTGAAGAGGCTCCAGAAGAAGTAGAGATAGCACCTGAAGAAACTCCAGAGACAGTTGAGCCCGAAACGGATGCTGATAATGTTGAAACAGAGGCCCCAGCTGTACCTGAAGAAACACCTGTACCAGAAGAGCCGGAAATAGCATCCCCAGATGAGACAACCCCTGGAGTTGAAGATGCCGTTGAACTTCGTGATTTAGGCGATGATCAAGTTCCATGGGATGCGATTATGAATTCAATACTTCGCAATCCAAGGGTAGAAGTAGAAAATCTTAATGGAACAACCAATATTATTAAAAACCTCTATAGAGCTCTTAATGCAAATAACGAAATGGGTGTAATAGGGCTTGACTCATCTTTTGCAGTTCCACACACTTTGGGTGGAGATTTACCAGAAGGAGCAGTAGGTTGGTTTTTCTCAGAAGATCAGATTGAGAATTTAGCACCTCAGGTTGACGAAGCGATTCAAGCTTTTAACAAAGGTGAAGAATTAACAGAAATTCAACAAGTACTCGTAAATCTCAATTCTTCTGGGACTGTGGTTGCAAGAACTATTCAAGAATTAAATGATGATCCAGAATTATTTCAACAGATTTTAGATATTGCAAACGAAGGTTAATATATGAATTTAACACCAGCACAACAGCAACTAGCACACCTTTCACTAGAGACAGTTATGGGAGCAAGTGGCAGAGATCCAGAGTTTCCTGAACAGGTCAATAATTTGGCAGCCCAAATTTGGTCTGAGTTTATCGACGAAGAAATTAGTGATTTGTTAACTGAGGAACAGTTACTGCGCTTGGGGGAGTTGTTGGAAGATGAAGATGCCACAGAGGAAGATTTTTCTGAGTTTTTAAATGAGAGCGTCTCCGGTTTTGATGAGATGTATCAAGAAAAAATCCTCGATTCAAAAGCGATAACTATTGAAGGCAGAATAAAACAGCTACGTACTCTTGCTGATGGTGAAGTCGATAAGCTCCATTTATTAGATGAATGTGAGGAACTAATTGAAGACGGAGAATGGTTGCAAGTTCAAGATATTTTGGCAACGGAATTCGCTGAATATTAAATTCAGGTTTTCTGTATTTATAATTTCTCTCCAATTTCCCACCGCGGTTTACGGTCTATCTTTGAAAAATCAGAAACGAACTCACCACGTTCAAATTTAAAGTTTGCAACAAGCCCAATCATTGCAGCATTGTCCATGCACAACTTATTTGTATGAGGGTAGCGAAAAATAATTTTATTTGCTTTCCCTATTGAGTGATTTTTTGCAGCTTCGCGTATTGTTTGCCTCAAATACACGTTTTGTGCAACTCCTCCACCAAGCCAAATTTCACTGATTTTTATATCTTCAAGTAATTTGTTCAATTTATAGATAATATGCCTAAATACCGCATATTGTGTTGACGCACAAAAGTCATAAATAGCTTGTTTTACCAAGCTCTTTTCTTCGGTTATTCTTTGGATGTAATTTCGAGCAAATGTTTTCATTCCTGAAAAACTCATATCATACGTTTTGACTGAAGTCATTGGTAATGGGAACTCAATAGCTTTTGGATTTCCTAGTTTTGCAAACTTTTCAATGATAGGTCCAGCTGGATATCCAAGATTCAACATTCTGCCGATTTTGTCTAAGCATTCGCCAGCAGCATCATCAATAGTAGTGCCAAGAATTCTGTATGTGCCAATTTCTTCAAAATAAATGAATTGAGTGTGGCCTCCAGAAACAACAACAGAAAGTACTGGAAAGTTTATTTTGGATTCTTTTTTTTGTACAGGTGATTTGTCTTCAGTAATTTTTGTTTTTCTCAAGGCAATCGCAGAGACTGCGTGACCTTCAATATGGTTTACCGCGATCAGTGGTAACTTTTTTTCTATTGCTAACTCTTTTATGGCAGTTATTCCAACTTCCAGGGCTGGTGCAAGTCCAGGTCCAACTGTAACCGCAAGGGCGTCTACGTCTTCCCAAGAAACTTTTGCTCTTTTTAATGCTGCTAGTATTGTCGGTGCAATGTTTTCTTTGTGTGCTTGTTTGGCAACAGTAGGAAACACTCCTCCATATTGTTTATGGAGTTGAGTTTGTGAGGCAATCACATTTGAAAGGATTGTTCTACCCTGTAAAATTGCGGCCGCGGTATCATCACAGGAAGTATCAACGGCTAGAATAAGAGGTTCTTTTTTTGTCATACCTTCTGTTTTTATTCAATGATTTCAAGTTTTCTGTCTTCACCAACCTGAGAAAAACGCACTGTTACTAAAGGCACATTTTTTAGTAGTGGAGCTATAAGTTCTGCAACTTGAGAGAACCATTCAATGATGAGCACCGTGTTTGTACCAAGTAGTGTTTCAATTGCTAGTCTCTCAAATTCTGCTTGAGACTCAACCTTCCACATATCTAAGTGATATAACTTGCCAGAGGTTTGGTGACGAGTAAAATCGTATTCTTCAATATAGGTATATGTTGGAGACTTAATTATTTCCTCAATTTTTAAGAATTCAGCTGATCCTTTCGTAAATATTGTTTTACCCATTCCGAGATCGCCATCTAGTCCAATGACTAAACCAGTTTCTGTAATGTCGTCCCAGTGTTTCAATACTATTCTTCCTGCAATTTCTTTTGTTTCTTGCTCCGACCTAGAAAAAAGTGTGGTGACTTTTCTATCACCAGTTTTTGTTTCACTAACTTGCGTATGCTCAACTCTGTCACTGGTACGTAAAACGACTGGGGTTGAGAGGGTGGTATCAATGACCGTTGATGGTTCATTTTTTGGTAACTCACCAGCATCCAAAACTAAATCAATCAAACTTTTTTGTTTTTCACTTAACCCTACCAGAATATCAGCAACGCTATATGGGCGTCTCTGGCCTGAGGCATTTGCCGAAGTTGCGGTAATGGGTCTGCCAAAAGCTTGTGTAATTGCGAGCATTAAGTCATAGTCAGGGATTCTCACTCCCAGAGTTCCAAACTCACTGGCTACACCTTGAGCAATTCTTTGCCCATTTTTATCAACTGAATCCAAACTTTTTGAAATAACTGTAACCGGTCCAGGAAGGAATTGCTCATAAAGTGCATGAGCTTGTTCGTTGATCAAAACATATTGTTTTGCCATCTCTTCGTCAGTCACCATGATTGAGAGCGGTTTCCCTTCTCGGCGGGATTTATAAGATAGCAATCTATTTACTGCTTCTTGATTGGTAGCATCCACACCAGCTCCATAGGTAGTCTCAGTAGGAAAAAGAACGAGTCCACCTGCATGTAAAACTGCAATGGACTGTGAAATTATCTCTTCTATTGGTGTGCTTGTTATATCAATATGTTTCATGATTTTTTATTCAATATCCAGACTATATTATACCTGTTCGAGTCAAATATGAGGGTGTAGAACTCAAATTCTTTGATATAATGACACCTATGGCGATAAAATCATCGATGCTCACTGCAGCAAAAGACGAAATGGTCAGTTCTCAACGATTTGTTTTATACCTAAAAGTTAGGGAAATCACTGCAGTTAACAAAGCTTTGCAAGGAGCGCTCAAACTCCCACTTAATGAACAAAAAAGGTGGGCTGAAGAGAACGGACAAATTCTCGACACAGCCTTGAACGCGTTTATCGATGATACAAACGTGATTTTAGAAAAAATTTCACTTGATGATGAGATTCTTGATCTGTCAGAGAAATTAGTTGTTGGCTTACGAAAAGCTGTTCAGAATATTGACAAACTTCTTGGTCCTCAGGAAGAGTTAGAGAGCTAATTTTTATGGACTTGGTCGGTATTTTTATTACCTTTGTTTATCAACCTTTTTTAAATATCTTGGTTGGGTTCTATTGGTTGCTTGGGCAGATTACTGGCGGAAATCCAGACATGGGTATTGCTGTGATCTTCCTTACCTTGCTAATTCGAGTCCTGTTATTGCCAATGTCTTTGGCTGGGCAACGCTCCGAACAGGAACGAAGGGAAATCGGAGAAAAAATTAAAGAGGCTGAAGAGTTATATTATTCAGAACCAATTAAACTTGAGGCAGAAAAAAAGAAAATTCTCCATAAGTCAAGGAAAGTGTTGGTGGCAGAGCTTATTAATCTAGCGATTCAAGTTGCAGTAGCACTGATGCTATATAAGATTTTTACTACAGGTTTAGAAGGTGCTGATTTGCACTTAATTTACTCTTTTATGCCAAAGATTGAGCTACCTTTTAATTTGTTGTTTCTTGGCAAGTATGATCTTTCACATACAAGTTTTACGCTCAATTTTATTCAGTCATGTCTCATTTTTGTTTTGGAAACGATCTCAGGATATACCTCACCATATTATGTTTCTAGAAATGAGGTAGTTCGTCTGCAACTCATTTTGCCAGTTGTTTCGTTTATAGTTTTTATGGGGTTGCCTGCAGGAAAAAAACTATTTGTTATCACTTCTCTGGTTGTAAGTATTATTTTGACTTTATACAAAGCTATCAAGCGAAAGTTTGATGAATATAAAGAAAAGAAGCTTGCAGAGGAAAAAGCAGCCGAAAGTAGTGAGCCAAAAGAGGAAAAAGTTGTCGTTGGTACCAAATAAAGAGGCGACAGTCCAAATATGGGGTATAATAGATATTCTGGTGTGTTTACCAGGTACAAGCCACTGTTTGTACTGTACAAACAAGTAGAGAAAACTTATAGTTAGTAGTATATGGAATTCGATCGTTTAGTAGTTTCATTTTTAGTTGATGAAGTCGTTGGCGGCTTTTTTATTTCTGTTCCCCCTGGGCATGTTGCTTGTGTGTATGACAGAGGTAGGGGTGTTTTGCCAAAAATTTGGGGTCCTGGACTTCATTTTAAGATCCCTTTTTGGCAGGTAGCCAAGTTATTCAATGCTCAGATTATTGAGTATTCAATATCAGACGGTTTTGATTTTTCAAAGAACAAAGAAGCACTTGGAGATGACAAAGTTTTTGTGACAACCAAGGATGGCAAGGATATTACTGTTGAAGGTTCAGTGTTGTTTAGAATCGATAGACACAATGCTCCTGAACTTTGGGAGAACCTTGGAGAAAATGTCGTTAGCAAAGTTGTTCGACCATTTTCCAGAAGCAAGATTGCCAGTTTGTTTTCAGATTTGACCCTTGATCAAATCAAACAACACAGAGGCGAAGTTGAAAGTCTCATTAAGCAAGAATTAAATACATACTTTAGAGATAGAGGCCTTGATTGTGAAGGATTTTTACTTTCAGCAGTCAAGCTCGTTGGTGGAAGAGGAACTCGGGTTGTGCTTGAAACTGACGAGCATGAAGCAGAAGTGGCCTCCCAAGAAATCTAAATTCCTCAATCATGACGGCTTTTTTTACGAATGTTTTTTTGTTTTAGCAAACCGCTTGCATCATTGCTAATTTGTGGTATAAATATATATCGCAAGGAGGGTCATCGCATGCGGATTCCTCACTGCACTTAGTATAAATACAAATTTATTAAAGGAGGAGATTTCATGTCAGATATTTCTGTCAAAAAAATCCAACCATTACCAGGGTATGTGTTAGTTGAACCGGCAGAAGCAACAAAAAAAACTGCTTCAGGTTTGTATTTGCCAGAAAACTCAAGCGACAAACCACAGCACGGAACGGTATTAGCTGTTGGCGACTCAATTTGGGAATCTGGGGTTAAAGAAATAGTAGCTCCTGTCAAAGTTGGCCAAACTGTTATTTATAAAAAATGGGGTGGCAATGACTATAAAATTGGTGATACAGAATACCAATTTCTCAAGTTCGAAGATGTATTAGCTATTGTTAAATAATTAGGAGAAACAAAATATGGCAGCAAAACAATTATTATTCGGTGATGATGCAAGACAAAAGATGCTTGCAGGTGTTAATAAACTGGCACAAGCAGTGACCACTACACTTGGTCCTAAGGGAAGAAACGTAGCACTCGACAGATCATGGGGTGCCCCAAGCGTGATTCATGACGGTGTTTCAGTTGCAAAAGAAATCACTCTAGAAGATAAATTTGAAAATATGGGTGCGCAACTGGTTAAACAGGCAGCAGAAAAAACCAATGAACAAGCAGGTGATGGTACAACCACTGCAACCTTATTGGCACAACAGATCACTGCAAAGGGTATGCGTTTAGTTACTGCGGGAACCAATCCAATGATCATGAAACGAGGTATTGATAAAGCAGTTGATGCAGTCGTTGCAGAAATTAGAAGACTTGCTAAACCAGTTAAAAAATCTGATTGGGAAAAAGTCGCAACTATTTCAGCTCAGAGTGAGGTGATTGGTGCAAAAATTGCAGAAGCTCTCGCACTTGTTGGTGAAACTGGTGTGATTGAAGTTGAAGAAGGCAAAACCATGGATATTACCATTGACCACAAAGAGGGTATGGTATTTGACAAAGGGTATGCTTCTCCATACTTTGCAGCTGGCAGTGAAGATATGGTCGCAGAGATTAAAAATCCATATGTCATGGTAACTGACCAAAAAATCAGTAATTTGCAAGACTTAGTTCCATTCTTGGAAAAATTCATGCAGGTGAGTAAAGATTTAGTCATTATTTGTGATGATATCGATGCTGAGGCCTTAACTGCTCTGGTTGTGAACCGCCTACGAGGTGCATTAAACGTTTTGGTTGTGAAAGCTCCAGGATTTGGAGATCGCAAGAAGGAAATGACCAAAGATATTGCTATTCTAGTTGGCGCTGAAGTTATTTCAGGTGAATCAGGCATGTCATTTAAAGATATGGATGTTGATCATCTTGGTAAGGCCGATATGGTTAAATCTACTAAAGACGAAACCACAATTGTTGGTGGTAAAGGCAAAAAAGCTGATATTGACGCAAGAGTTTCACAAATTGAAGCTGCGATTGCCAAGTCAACTTCTGACTTTGACAAAGAGAAGCTCAATGAAAGAAAAGCTAAACTCACTGGTGGAGTTGCTGTTATTCAAGTTGGTGCTGCTACTGAATCTGAGATGAAAAATCTCATGGAACGTGTCAAAGACGCCAAAGAAGCAACAAAAGCAGCTATTGAAGAAGGTATTATTCCAGGTGGTGGAGTGACTTTGATTCAAGCTGTGAAAGTTTTGAAATCAATTAAGACTGATTCAGCAGATGAACAAGTTGGTGTTGATTTAATTACTGAAATTGCAGAAGAACCTTTGAGAATGCTTGCACAAAACTCTGGAGCAGATGCTGGCTGGGTTGCTAAAACTGTGGCTGCAAAAGACGATCCAAAATTTGGATTTAATGCACTCACCAATGAATTTGGTGATATGGTCAAAGCTGGAGTCGTTGAACCTGCAAAGGTTGCAACAGCTTCTTTAATTAACGCTGCATCTGTTGCTTCAATGATTTTGACAACAGAATGTTTGGTTACCGATATCCCAGAGCCTGAGAAGGCTTCACCTGGAATGGGTGGTGGTATGCCGGGGATGATGTAACCTAAATAAAGCAACTCGAAAATATAGCTTGTCACGATCCTCCTGCGGAGGACCGAATTTCCTCACTATCATTTTCGAGTTGCTTTTATACTGACCTAAAATTGGTTGATGAGTAGTTCTTATACCTTGGAATAGCGTGTTATATTTAGTAGACTAAGGGAATGAAAAAATCCCTTGGTAAAGAACAAACTCCACAAGACTTTGCAAAAGAACATTGGAAGGAAATTCTTGCCGTTTCTGGAACCTTGGCTGGTGCAGTTATCTATTTGTTGATCAGATATCATAAAAAGAGAAAAGCTCAAGAAAGTGGTCAAAATGATTCTGAGGCTCGTTCCTACTTAGACACTTTAGCCGATGATGCGTTACAAAGTCAACGTGAACCAGTGCCTTTGATGCTAGATCTAATGCCTGAAGTGGCACAAGAGATTTCAGATGCTGAGCAAATAGCTGCTGAATTAGCAAAAGGATTGCCAACTAAAGTTATTGGAGCTAAGTCTCGTTCTAGATGGTTTCGTGGTAACCCAAAAGAGGTTATGAGTTCGGTTGGTAAAATTAAATAATTCCAATAAAACTATAATTCATTTTTACTCCAGGTCCTGTTGCTCGGTATGAGTAGTATCTTTTAGGTTCGTGCAGAGTGCAGTGGTTTTCTACTTCAAGTCGCAATGTTTTTTTAGGGTCAAGTCCATTGGTTGCAAAAAAATCAAAAATCTGTGCCATATTTTCAGTAATTAAGTCATAGTGGGTATCAGTTGTGCGATCAATTTGATAGCAGTTTTTACAGATACAAGGTCCAAACCAAACTTGTAAAGGAATCAAACCAGTTTGCAGTATGTGTATGAGTCTATACTTTTGATTGAGTTCATTGAGTAATAACGTAAGAATTTTTTGGGAAGTACCTTTTCTTCCCGCATGTGCTGCGGCAACGAATCCATCGCCATATATTAGAATCGGCAAACAATCTGCTGATTTAACACTTAAAAATAAGTTTTTTTCTGAAGTATATGTAGCGTCAACTTTAGGGACAAAAAAAGTCAGATCACTTGATTTGGCACCATTTGTATTTACTTCAGCAATACCAACTCCATGAACTTGCTCCATTTTTACGAATCGAGTAGATTTTGGAAGCCCAATTTTTTTAATTGCTTCTTCAAATGAAGCAACTTCCTTTCCGGTAAAAAATTTTTGAAAACTCATTGATCAAAGATTATCTATATACGAAATTACCTCATTGAGATCTACGTTACTTTTCACAAAGTATTTAATAACTCCTAGTTCTTTAGTTTTTGCGATGTCTTCATCTGTGCTTAAGTTGGAAGCAACAACAAGCGGGATTGTGGTGGTCATAGGATCTTGTTTGAGTTTTTCGATAGCTATAAATCCATCTGTTTCTGGCATTATCAAATCTACTAAAACGACATTGGGTTCAAATTCTTTTGCTGTTTCAACAGCTCTTGTACCATCAGTGAGTATTTTGACCGTATGACCGCTTTTTTCAAATTTTTTTTGCATGACTTTTATCAAAAACAAGTCATCTTCGAGTATTAAAACTCTCTTTGCCGTCATAGCTGTGCTCCAATATTTGTAAACATGGTTCCAATATTAGTAATTGTGTTGCTAGCCAGGTTAAGAGCGCGAATTGATGTTGGTTTGACTTTAAAAACAGCATATCCACTAGATTTTTGAATCTGCAAAAGTGGTGGCCAGAAGTCTGGAAGGCTAATTGCTACTTCTGCAAGTTTGTTGAATGCTTCCTGTGCATCTTCACCCTCAATCTCGGTAGCCTCTGCTAGCATTTGGATAAGCATTTCTTTATCACTCCATATTGAGATACCAATTTTATTGTTTTCTTTGATAGCATTATGTTTGGCACTGCTGTTTGAAGTTGCAAAATATAGGGTAAAATCAGGATCAACTGCAAAAAGTAGCATGTGAGATTGTGGTTGATTATTCTTATCTGAAACAGCAATGGACATCAATGATATTTTTCGCATTACTTCTAAAACTTCTTGAGGGGTAAATTGTTGTAGCATAATTTCAGGATATCTGTTCTTGATTAGCCTGTAAAGAGCTAGACTATTATTTTAATTTATAGACCGTTACGATCTTTGCATTTCTTATTTCAACAGAAAAAACCTCGGTTTGGTATTCGTAGTCTGCTGGATGCCACCTATAGTTGCCCACAAAGTAGTCTGCCTGACTGATATTATCTTCACTCAAGTAATGTAAGCGCTCTTGGTCCTCTTTCTTAAGTAGTAATGAGTTTGAATTACCGGGATTGTTAGCAACGACAATATTTATTTTTTTTGATCTATCTGTGCTAACGATGTATTGTAATGCCTCCTTATATGATAGTCCCCAATAATCAAGTTCGTACTGCTGTTTTACGGCTTGCATATCTTTGTTGATAAGGGAGTTGAAGTATAAATGCTGATATGGATGGTGAGCTACCATAAAGTAGATAACACTGAGGAGTTCAAGTCCAATGAAGACATAAAAAGGTTTTGGTACACTTCTTAGTCCCTGTAACATAAAGATAACTATGAATGGATAAATAAAATAAAAGTGTCTCCACCCATCATATAGTGTTGAATCAAGCACTATGGCGCTAATAATAGGAGTGAAGAGTATGAGGGCGAAAATAAAAAAATGGTGTGGCAGTTTTTTCTGTATTAGCTGCTTCATTGAATGTAATACACCAAGAATAAAGAGTGCTATGTAACTTAGTGGAAGAGTAATTCCGATCCAAACAGGCAAGTAATGCCATGGGAGTGAAAACGGAGAGACAAACTTTCCCATATATAATGTAGGCAGGTTCGTTTGGAATGCAAAATTTGCCATTTTAGAAATAGCTTCAAAGATCCTGAAAGGATCAGTCCATAGGACTGGCCAAAAGGCATAGATGGCTAGAGCAACACAAACTACATAAAAAAGGAGTCGAAATAAGTTGCTCTTTGTTTTTTTCTTCGTAGCTAAAAAAACTAAAACAGTTATGACTGGAATAAGACCACCAATTATTCTTGTAGCTATTACAAGTGCGGATGCCAGGCTATGAAAAAAAAGTGATTTTTTGTCCTTTCTTTCAAGAAAAAGTACCATGGAGTAGCTAGAAATAATGAACATGGCCAGGAGTGGAATATCTTTTGAGTTGTAAAAACTATCAGAAAAAGTTCTGGGGTTGAGAATAAGAAAGAAAGCCCCAAGTATTGCTATCTTTCTTGATTTAAATAGCTTCTTATTGAGAAAATAATAGATAACTGTTGAACCAAAAAAAAGCAAAAATGTGAAATAGTGTCTCAGGTAATAAATAGTTTGAGTATCAGTTATTCCTAGTACACGCTCAATAATAACGAGTGGCAGTTCAAAGGCAGGTCCATAGTATCTGTCGGTAAATGTTAACAATGATTGATCACCTCGAATATATTCAAAATTTACATAGCCAAGTTGTCTTTGGTATGGCTCGTCCCAGGAAATTCCATATTGTGTAAAAAGCGAAGTTCCAAGAAGAAAATATGCAAAAAAGAAAAGAAAAACAAAATTTATTTTGATCTGCATTGTTCTAGTATAGCTCAAAAAAAACACACTTGTTTTACCAAGTGTGTTTTTTTTAGTGTTGCGGGGCCGGGAGTCGAACCCGGCCTGTGAGATTATGAGCCTCACGTGCACCGTACACTACCCCGCGCGGTGTTGTTATGTTAAATGTTTCGTTTGTTTAGGGAAAATTATTTTCTCTTTACCAACAACAAGCTTGTATTATAAACTTTTTATAGGCAAAAGTCAAAAATCTGGTATAATAATGTCCTCTAGCGCTCAATAAATGACGCAGAAACGTGCCAGGGTAGCTCAGTTGGTTAGAGCATGGGATTCATAAACCCAAGGTCGTGAGTTCAACTCTCACCCCTGGTACAATGAGTATCAGCTTCAAGATATAGTTTATATCAATAATAATTCTCTAGTGTGTGGAAATATAACTAGAACAAAAGTTCTATCCAGGCGGAAGCGGGTGACTCCTTTTTTGAATTAGACTCAGTTTTGCAATCGAGTGAGGCGCAATCTTGGCTTTGCCCACTTTCTTTAATTTCAGATATTTGGAGAACATATTCTCCCGGTTTTTGTAGTAAAAGTTCGTTGCGTACAACTTTTTCTTTAAACTGTTCGGACTGTGTTTGTTCAATTTTTTTCTCGAGTTCTATAATTTCTTGCGACACCTGATTTACTTCATGCTCTAGGACGCGAATATTCTCAGAAGAGTTTTGTGTTTTTTTTCCACTTTTATCAAGAGAAAAGAAAAACATGGTAGCTATAATAGTAATACTTACAATGGTAATGGGATGAGTGAGTATCTTGGTTATTGTCATAAATCCAAACTTATGATATTATAAGACATTAGTAATCAAAATTCAGTGCTTACGAACATATCAAGTATATCGTGAGAACGTTAGAATACATAGGTTTATATGAGTAAAACATTATTGGACGCACAAGCGCTCTTTACTGATAGTCTTAAAAAGGCGGGCAAAGCAAATGCTACCGTCATTGCGTATAGTAAAGACGTAGAGCAACTAATTGATTTTGTAACTAAACTTGGAAAATCTCAAATTGATGAGATCGTTTCTGAAGATATTGATGAGTTCAAGGTATTATTGAACAAACAAAGATATACTGGTAAATCAATCTCAAGAAAAATTAACTCTATTAAAGCTTTTTTCAGATTCTTAATTGGTGAAGGTGAAATTGCAAGCAACCCTGCTGAAGTCATCTCTCATCCAAAATATGATCAAGCTCCTCCAAGAGTTCTATCAAAAATTGAATATAGAGCTTTAAGAGATGCATGTAGAGGCGATATTCGTATGTCAGCTGTTGTTGAAGTCTTACTTCAAACTGGCATGAGAATTTCTGAACTTGCTTCTTTGCAATTAACTGATATTGATTTCGAACGTAACGTCATTTCCATTCAAGCGCAAAATTCCAGAGGTGCTCGAAAAGTTCCTTTGAATACTGCAGCAAAAAATGCAATTACGGATTATATGCAAGCAAGACCAAGAGCTCGAGAAAAGACTGTGTTCTTGACCAAAACTTGCAGACCATTTTTAGTTCGTAACATCAGAACTGCTATTGATAGATATTTTAGACTAGCGGGCATTAAAGGTGCAAAAGTTAATGACTTGCGTCACACCTTTATTGTTGAACAGCTCCGTGCTGGCACACCTTTAGTGTATGTCTCCCAATTAGTAGGTCACAAACGCATTACTACAACTGAAAAATATCTCAAACTGATTGAGGCTCCAGAAATGGAACCAACAATTCGTATTGAAGAGTTGTAATAAATAGCATTATCTTTTCATATGAAGCGAATGTTAATTGAGACAGCCGAACGTAATGAACTGATTTTTGGTTATTTTGAGCGGATGTTGAAAACAACATTTGGTATTCCGCACTATGTTCGAATTTTGGATGCTCTCGGGGATGTAGACAATGGATATTGTGGTGTTGAAACATCATATTTCACTTTTCCTGCAATACTAATGGCTGCTGGTGTAGTTCCCAGCAGAAGTTACGCTGAGGAATATGGTATCCCAAGATGCGATGGTGCGTCAGCTGCAACTCAATCTCAAAGACAAGTTATTGTAGATGCTTTACAAAGGGCGGGAATTAAGTTAGTTATACCTCCTTGGTTCAACAAAGATTTAACACCAAATAACGCATATTTTTCCAAAAAGCGATAAATATTGTTAAACTCCCTGAAAGGGGAGTTTTTTGTTACAATAGAGGAATATGATTCTCAGGGCAGAACAATCACCGCAAACAAAGGTGAAAAAGACACTCAGTGATAGAATTATTGAGTGGCAAGTGAAATATCTGCAAAGAAATCGCCAACCTCCAGAGCAATTCACAAAAAATGTTACCCTAACCAGACCAGATAAGGGTGAATCAGATATCCCTACTTTGGAACAAGATTTAGCTGTAGTTCAAGAAGCTCGAAATGAGACTGCTGCGGCAAGAGAAGCAGGTTTATTAGTCTCAAAAGAAATCAATCCATTTGGTGATGATTTACAGGAGCTAGTCATGTTTGCTTTTGGAGATGTTCACCAATTGGGTAGTAACCCAGAAAATTCTATCTATCATAGAAATAAGTTTCCGTACAAGTATATTGAAGCGTTAGCTTTTCAGCCTAAAAAACACTTAGTTGAGTCAATGATTATTGGTTTTCTGGGAAGAGATTACAAAGCTCTCGTCGAGGAAATTAACACTAAAAAAGGAATAAAAAGTTTCGCAAAAAATAAGCTACTTGGTAGATTAGGAGAAGAAAGAGTTGTGGCACTCATGGAAGAGCATGAAGACTGGAGTTTGGAGAAAAAACCAAAGATGCAGGTTGATGCGTTGAGAGTAACTATGGGTTCAATTCTGCAAGGGTGAGGGAAAAGGTGACACAAGAAGTAACTGCTCCACATGTTTTGGTTGATTTTGGAGATAGGGGTGACACTGAATCAAACATGGGTGATATTGCTCTGACTACACTAGAACTTATTGGTAGTGCCAAGCAAGTTGCTGGAAAAGCAAAAGATAAGTTTAAGACTATAATGGCTATGCTCTCCGGAAACCACGATGCTGATATCAATAATCACAGCTTTGAGTCAGAACTTTTTCAAAGGGAGCTATTTGGAAAACCGATCTTTTTACAATATGTTGGAGGATATGCTGTTTTAGCAATCAATACTAATTTTTATAGTAGTTTCTGGAGGTACAACGTTTCTTTAGAAAGACAAAAATTTGACAAGCTCAAGGAGAAAAGAGATAGTGTTGTTGGTGAGGTTGATCCACAAATTGACGTACAGATTGAAAGATATGTTGATTTTTTTGGCAGGATTGAATCTGAAGAAAAAAGACAAAATGAATTAATTCAAGAGGCTTTACAATCCGGGAAAAAGATAGCAGTTCTTGCACATGAAGAGGCCCAAGTCATCAAACATTTGCCTTTGGATAATTCAAGAATTACTCATATTTTTGCGGGTCATTTACATAAACCAGTTGATAGAGATTTGAAGCAAAAAAATAAAGATGGTCAAAATATTCGTTTGGTACGGGTTGGCACCGCAACTGCCACGGATACTGGAGTTGTTTGGCCAAAATCTTACGAAATTACTATTACCGGCGACAACTTGGAAGTACAAGATCTCCAAATCGACCAAACCAGTGTCGATATGCCCGAATATTACTAAATTAACTACATCAATCTCCCTTAGATTAAACGAAAAACTCCTGGTAGAATAAAGGAGTTGTGTGGTTTTTGAATCATACTGCGAACTACAGGAAATTATTATGAAAAAAAGAGTGTTGTCAGGAATGAGGCCAACTGGACGCTTGCACTTGGGGAATTACTTAGGTGCTGCCAAAGGCATGTTGGAACTCCAGAATAATCCAGAGTATGAAACCTATTTTACTGTGGTTGATATTCACGCGACTACAACTCCATATGACGCAAAGACTCTACGACAAAGCGCGCGTGATGTGTATATTGATTATTTGTCGGTTGGACTTGATCCAGAGAAAAGCGGTATTACAATTCAATCTGATTTGGCCGATTTGATTACTCAGCTGTCATTTTATTTTTCTTCTGTGGAATCGGTAGCCAGAATGCAGGATTTACCTACATTTAAGGAAAAAGTAAGACAACACCCACATAATGTGACGATGGCCTTATTGAACTATCCGTTACTTATGGCGGCAGATATTTTGATTTACAAAGCTAGTTTAGTGCCCGTTGGGATAGACCAAGAGCCGCACCTTGAAGTGGCCCGTGAAGTTGCCCGCAGAATGAATGATCGGTTTGGAATGGATTTTCCAGAACCAAAACGATTCTCTACAAAGGCGGAGTATGTTCCCTCATTGCTTGGTGAAGGCAAAATGAGCAAAACAGTTGAAGGGTCTGCAATAGATTTGAATGATGACCTAGATACAATTTTGAAAAAGTTAAGCAAGGCACCAACTGATAGCGGACAGGGTGAAGTGGTTCCGACTACCGGTGGAGTTGCTAATTTGTTCCAATTTGTAGAACTGTTCCAAGGTTCACCAAAGCGGGCAGAATATGAATCACAATATACAGGCAATGGTGTACGATATGGAGATTTGAAAAAAGAACTGGCTCAGGCTATCTTTGAAGAGCTACGACCAATCCAAGAAAAACGAAAAGAACTGGAGTTAGATCCAGAATTTGTTGACAGGATGATACTTGAGGGAGCAGAAAAATCAAGAATTATTGCAGAAGGTACAGTCAGAGAAGTACGAGAGAAGATGGGGTTACGATAAACGCAAGGAATATATGACAGATGAAAATCAAAACAATGTTATTCAGTATGATGATTTTGCAAAGCTTGATTTAAGGATCGCTAAAGTTCTTGCAGCAGAAGCAATTGAAGGGGCTGACAAGTTGTTAAAACTAACGTTAGATGTGGGTGAATTGGGGCAGCGAACAGTCGCTTCAGGAATTAAACAGTGGTATGCTCCAGAAGAGTTAGTTGGAAAAACAGTAGTGTATTTGGCGAATTTAGCACCACGAAATCTTCGTGGGGTTGAAAGTCAAGGCATGATTATTGCTGCCGGGGCAGAAACTGCTATCTTATTAACACCTGAAGCAGAGTGTGAAGCCGGAACTGTGGTTCGCTGATTGATCGTGTTACAATACTTTTTTAAATCTGTTGAGAAACGTAAATATTTTTAGTAACGATGTAGACTAGAGGAAATATGGCTGAAAACAAACCAGAAAACCAAACTCCAGAACCAAAACAAACAAAGCCTGGGCAAGCAGAACCAGCAAAAAAAGTGGTTGTGAAATCTTTTACTATAGATATGTCACCAAAAAACTTGATGAATAAGGCTATTTTGTATATTTTATTAGGTCTTTTGTTCTTGCCATTTATCGTTTCATTGTTTACCACAGACTTAGATAAAGAAATTTCGATGACGACCTTGGTTAAGGATATTAGAGATGAGAAAATTGCTAGTGTTAAAGTTGCTGGTGATGAACTTCGTGTTACCTATAAAGATGGTGCTGAAAAAATTTCATTGAAGGAAGAAGGTCAAGACTTAGTGAGTATCTTGCAAGCTGCTGATATAGATTTGGCAGCAACTGACCTTGAGGTTAAAAGTGTTTCTTTTGGACAGTTACTGTGGGAATTATTGCTTTCATTTTTACCAGTTATTTTAATGATTGGTGTTTTTCTGTTTATATTTAGAGGTGCTAAAGGTGGCCCAGATATTATGGGAATTGGCAAGAGCAAGGCAAAACTGTTTGTTAAAGGAAAGCAAAATACTAAGTTTGCAGATGTTGGTGGCATGGATGAAGCAAAAAAAGAGCTTGAAGAAGTTGTGGACTTTTTGAAAAATCCAAAAAAATATAAAAAAGTTGGAGCTAGAACTCCAAAAGGTGTGTTGTTGGTTGGTCCAGCGGGAACAGGGAAGACCCTTTTGGCACGTGCAGTCGCCGGGGAAGCAAGTGTGCAATTTTTGTCTATTGCTGGTTCAGAATTTATGGAGATGTTAGTTGGTGTTGGTGCTTCCAGAGTTCGTGATTTATTTACAACAGCTAAAAAACTTGCTCCAGCAATTATTTTTATTGATGAAATTGATGCGATTGGTCGCGCCCGTGGTCGAGGTAGTATGAGTGGCGGCCATGATGAGCGTGAGCAAACTTTAAATCAGATTTTAGTTGAGATGGACGGCTTTTCACAAAACGACAATGTTATTGTCATGGCCGCCACCAACCGCGGGGACATGTTAGATTCTGCACTGATTCGTCCAGGGAGGTTTGACAGACGTGTAATGGTTAACTTACCGGATTTAGAAGAGAGAAAATTTATCATAAAGATTCATGCAAAAGGAAAACCTTTTGTGAAGGGCTTAGATTGGGATCGTGTTGCCAAAAGAACAGTTGGGTTTTCGGGTGCTGATATAGAAAATATGCTTAATGAAGCTGCAATTTCTATTGCCCGAGAAGCTCGAGAAGAGATTACCTCTGAGGATATTGAAGAAGCAGCTCTTAAAGTGAAACTTGGGCCAAGTAAAAAGCGTCTACAAGATGAGTTAGAAAAAGAAATGACCGCTTATCATGAAATTGGTCATGCAATTGTTGCTCATGTTTCTCCACATGCAGATCCAGTGCATAGAGTTTCTATTATTTCTCGAGGTCGTGCACTTGGGTTCACTCTCACTCCACCTGAAAAAGATAAACTTCAAACAACAAAATCAGAATTACTTGATGATATCGCAGTATTGCTTGGTGGTAGATCTGCCGAAAAGCAAGTTTTCTCAGAACTAACTGCTGGTGCAAGCAGCGATATTCAAAAAGCAACTCAAATTGCACGTGCTATGGTAATGGATTATGGTATGAGCGAGTTGGGCCCAATGAATTTCCACCCTGATATTGATCAATCGTATGACTCATACTTTGGCGACTACACGAAACTCTCGGAAAGATTGCAAGAAAAAGTTGACGGTGAAATCCAAAAATTTATTACAGAAGGTCAAACTCGTGCTGAAGCAATTTTGAAAAAATATGCTAAACAACTCAAGTCACTTTCTGAAAAACTCATTGAAGTTGAATCACTTGATGGTGATGAGTTCGAAAAATTAATGGGAGTTAAAAAAGCAAAACACTAGACCAATGGAAGAGTTTAAGACAAAAGAAAAGTTTGTTATCCTTGACGGTCACGCCATTATTTATAGGGCGTACCATGCATTAAAAGAATTGACTGATCCAACTGGGATGCCAATTAACGCAGTATACGGTTTTGCCAAAATCTTGCTTAAAGTTATCAACGATTACGACCCCAAATATATAGCCGTGGCCTTTGACCATAAAAATGGCAAATCTAAGCGCGTGGCTGACTTTGATAAGTATAAGGCCCAGAGACCACCAATGCCTGATGACCTTGTTCCACAGATAAGTATTATCAAAGATTTGGTTACCGCATTTAATATTCCACAATTTGAAATTGATGGATTTGAAGCCGATGACTTACTTGGTACTATTGCAGATGAGGTCAAACAGCAAGGAAGTGTCCAAACAATAATTGTCACCGGTGATAAAGATATTTTGCAGCTGGTTGAAGATGATAGTACTCATGTATTTATACCCGGAAGAGGGAAATTTAGCAAAGATAGAGAGTACGATGAGGCAGGAGTAGCTCAACGAATGGGAGTAACCCCAGAACAGATCCCTGACCTAAAAGCTTTAATGGGAGATCCATCTGATAACATTCCAGGAGTAAAAGGTATTGGCGAAAAGACTGCAGTAAAGCTAATCCAAGAATTTAAAACTCTAGATCATTTGTATGAGGTGGTTGAGGAACTAGAGAAACAAGAAACAGCTGGTCAATCGTCGACAAACTCACTCGTCAAAGGTGCTGTGCTTAAAAAATTAATTGCTGATAAAGATATGGCTTTTTTAAGTAAAAAACTGGCAACGATCCAGCATGACGCTCCGGTTAGTTTTGAATTAGAAAAATGTGTTACAAAAAATTATGATAAAGATATGGTTTCGGCACTGTTTGAAAAATACAAATTTAATTCCCTCAAAGGTTTACTACCAAAAGACGAATTTGAAGAAGCTGTGCAGGAAGCATTATTCTAATGAAACAGATTAAAGAATTAAAAGTAGCATTGGTTCATGATTATTTACGGGAGTATGGAGGAGCTGAGCGAGTTGTTGAAGCTTTGCACGAATTATTTTCTGATGCTCCAGTATTTGTTTCTTTCACTGATTTTACAGTAACAGGAATTCATGCAAAAAAATTTTTGGGCTGGGATATTCGCGAAAGCTGGCTTACAAAAGTTCCATTGTATAAAAAATTATTTTCGCCACTGCGAATTTTTGCTCCAAACTATTTTTCATCTTTTGATCTGAGTGACTATGACGTTGTTATCTCTTCAACTAACGCATATTTTTCTAAGGCTGTGACAGTCAAAAAAGGAAATAAAAAAGCCCTACACATAACGTATTGTCACACTCCAGCCCGTTCGCTGTATGGTTACACAACCATGACCGACTGGAAAAGCAATCCAATTACTAGAGTTGCTGGAATGCTCATTAATTACTATTTACGAATTATAGATGTACAAATTGCTCGAAATAATGTTGATTTTTTTATCGCTAACTCACAAGAAACAAAACGCCGAATTGAAAAATTTTATCGATTAGATTCAACAGTGATATATCCACCGATTGAGATTGACGAAAACAAAAAATTTTCAAATACTGCGCAGTTGCCAGAAAAAAATGGATATTTTTTGATAGTAGGAAGAATTGCTGCGAGTAAACACGTAGATCTAGCAGTTAAAACAGCAACTAAACTAGGTTTCTCTCTGAAAGTAGTTGGTTCAGGAAAAGGAATAGAGTATCTTAGGTCAATTGCGGGGGAAACAGTTGAATTTTTGGGTGGAGTTGACGATAAGACATTATCAGATCTGTACGAAAATGCTACAGCACTCTTATATCCTGCAGAAGATGAAGATTTTGGTATGGTTCCAATCGAAGCTATGGGTCATGGAGTTCCGGTGATTGCCCACCGGTCAGGAGGTCCACTTGAAACTATTAGAGAAGGTGAAAATGGATATTTTTTTGATGCATTTACTATTGAAAGTCTAGGATCAGTTATAGAAAAATTATTGAAAACCAAGTGGAATAAACAAAAAATATATGATTATGCTTTGCAATTTAGCAAAGGACGGTTTAAAAAAGAAATAAGTGCTTTTATACTTGAGTGCTATAATCCACCTATGGGAGGTGGATATGAAAAAAAAACTACTAGAGGGGGAAGGTCGTCTAACAGCTAATCAAGTTATGTTGGATGCTACTTCCAATATTGAGAAAACTCCGGATCAAAAGGCAGAAGCAATTTTAATTGTTTTGAATGACCTTACTGTGCGTGAGTGGAAGATTCTTATTGTATACATGCAAGAAGCACCAGCAAGGATGTATGGACCAAGAGCTGTTCACTTACTAGAAGTACTAGCTCGAGTTTGGGGGAAGAGAAAAAGTGTAGGTATGCTTGCAGATCTATACTTTGCCAAAGAAAAGGACATCAAAATTAAAGCCCAAATTTGCGACGCTCTCAGAAATGAATCCCAGAAAGGTTCTGGTTTGGAACGAACCAGTGATTTATTTTTTGCAATAACAAGTGACCAATTTGATTGGGTCAACTATATTTTTGACAATTGGGATACTTATTCATATCAAGGCTATTTGTTGGCAAAACAAAGATAGTTTACTGTTTTTGTAACGTGACGAAGCCTACAGTATTAGTTGGCATATAAAGGTTTGTTTTTAATCGTGCCTCTGTAGTTGCGGCATTTTCAGTTACCACCTGTCCAGTTGTTAACTCTTTTTTGATTGTGTAACTTCCTGGCTCAATTTCCTCAAAAGTAATTGGAACATTCTCACCATGTTGTCCTCTAGCATCAAAATTAGACAATACGACTTCAATATTTCCATTTGTACTATTTTTTGCTGCCAGGGCTTTTACCCAACTACCTTTGCCAAGTAATTGCACTCTTTGGTCAGAAATACGATCCAGCATTTTTAAGGCAAAATATCTAGGTTTGGCTTTTGCCCCGAAATCATTGTGTGTGAATAGTCCCCAGCGACCCCAATACTCTTGCCCATTTGGGTCTTTACCGTCTTGAATTTCAAAGGCAAACGCTCGTTCAACCACACCAACCATTTCAATGGCTCCAGCAACAGTATGAGCGGCCCCATATGCAGTGTCATATCCAGCATTAACATCACTGTCATGACCCCATTCGGTAATATGAAACTCCAGTTGCCCCTCATATTGAGGGTAATTTTGAACTAGAGTTCTAATTGCCAGCATGTCATCTTTGTAAGCATCCAAATCGTTTGAATATCGGTGCCAAGAAATAAAATCAAGTTTGAGGTTGTTGGTACTTGCAAACTTTATTAGCGCTTCTGCCCAATTTTTATAGAATCCTGTAGTTGCAGGTCCACCAAGCTTGAATGCCCGAACTCCAGAGACATTTCGGGCAGCGTTTGAGGCATACCTATATAAATCTAGATAATTTTTGTCACCATAATATTTCCAGCCTCCAAAAAGATCCGGTTCATTCCAGACTTCATAATACACATCAGAAATTCCGCGAGTACCACTTACATGTTGAATTGTACGCTGTACTACAGCCTGCCAATCACCATAATTATTTGGCTTACCCACCAAATCACCATTGCCAAATTGAGTCGGCATGTAGGAGAGAGCAATATATGGTTTTGCTCCCGTAGCTATTATATCGTTCAGAACTAAATCAAGTTTAGAAAAATCATAGGTATAGCTTCCGTCTGAACCACCCACAACGTCATAAAAATCATAGATATGATCAATCCTGATATATTCAGGATTGAGTGCTTTCACAGCTCCAACCAGTGAACCCATTCGCCACTCGTGGTCTTCTCCACCTTGAGCCAAATTTCTCCACGGTTTTTTATAATTGCCCAAAACTTTTGAAGTATAGACATGAATGTTCGCGTTTTCCCCAGCAGCTTTCCCAAAAAATTCTCGTAACACTCCTATTTGACTGGCTCCAATTAAGACTACGATAAGCAAGCTGACAATAATAATAAATTGCGTGATGAGTTTGGCTTTTTTAATCGGTCGATGCATAGTTCTTAGTGTAGCAGTTATGAATATAGTTGACAACTTAGCACACTACAGATATGATTGCTAATACCATGATAGATTTAACCGCCCGCCAAGTACAAATCTTACGTGCAGTCATCGAAGAGTTTATTTCAACTGCCGAACCAGTTGGTTCGGAAACTGTCGACAAAAAGTACTCAATTGGTGTTTCTCCTGCAACAATTCGTAATGAGATGGCACAGCTGACCAAGCAGGGATATCTTAACAAGAGTCATAGTAGTGCTGGTCGTGTACCAACTTCGGTAGCTATGAAGCTGTATGTTAATGAACTCATGAAAGAGCGCGACCTTTCCGTAGCTGATGAAGTTTCAGCAAAAGAAAAAATATGGAATAGTAGAGACAAGTTAGATCAAATGCTGTTTCAAATAACCAAGGTTTTAGCAGATAAATCCCAAGCTTTAGCAATTACATTGTCAGATGAATACCATTTGTACCATTCTGGATATGCAAATTTGCTTCAAATGCCAGAATTTTTTGATATTAAGGTAATGCGCAATGTACTACGATTAATTGAAGAGGAGAAAATGCTTGAAGAGATTTTTGATTCAAGCACAAATGAGAACTTAGTTCAAGTTGTGTATGGTCCAGAGCTTGGAAACCGAGATTTACTACCAATTGGAATTATTTATATGTCTTTTTCTGTTGATGGTCAGCCTGTACATATTGCCTTACTTGGCTCAAGTAGATTTGACTATGCATACATAATTCCAATGATGAAATATGTGCGAAATTTAATCAAAGAAATTGTTGAATAAAATTTACATATGAAAGACTCAAAGCTAAAGCAAACACAATATTTGAATGAAGATCCAGTCGAAAAAATTGAGCACAATTTTGAACAGATGGAGCAAACGATTAGTGAGCTCTCTGAACAGGTTTTAGATTTATCAAATCAGCTCGCTAACGCGAAGCGTAAAGAGCAATTGGCTTTGGCAGATTATCAAAACTTAGTACGTCGTACTAATGAAGAGCGAAGCAAAGTTGCTCGCCTAGCGGCTCGCAATTTTGTTGAAGATTTACTACAGCCTTTGGGCCACTTAACTTTGGCTAGTGAACAACTCAAGGATGCTGGCTTATCAATGGTTGTCTCCCAACTTTGGCAGGCGCTAGAACAAAATGGACTCAAAAAAATTGAAGCACTTGGAAAAGAATTTGATGTTACCACAATGGAAGTCGCAGACAAAGGGGAACAGGGTCAAAAGGTTGTCAAAATCGTCAAGGATGGGTACACCCTCAATGACGAAGTTATCCAACACGCAAAAGTAATTTTGGACTAGGTATTGTCTTCAGGAGTTGCTAGTCAGTTCATAATTTTTCACCGATTAGCAGTCTCCAGGTTAAATTGCTACTAGCAGTCTAATTAATTGTTTGCTAAAATTGGAAGTCGAAACGGTGCATCAAGTGTCTGCACAAGCGCAGTGTAACACTAACAATGTGGCCAAAATAAGTACAAAATCAAATTTAGAAAAAGGAGCAGACAATGTCTAATTCAAATTCTACAGGTAAAATCATTGGTATCGACTTAGGTACCACCAACTCAGCAGTTGCTGTTATGGAAGGTGGTACTGCCAAAGTTATTCCTACCGCAGAAGGTAGAAATACATTCCCTTCTATAGTTTCATTCAAAGGTAGTGATGTTTCTGTTGGTGATGTTGCCAAACGCCAAATGGTTTTAAATCCAAAGAAAACTGTCAACTCTGTGAAACGTTTTATGGGTGGTAAACTCAGAGCAGCAGGTGTTCAAAATGCTATTAAACATGTTGCCTACGAAGTTGCAGAAGGCAAAGACGGCATGGCTGTTGTTAAGATTGATGGCAAACAATACACTCCACAAGAAATTTCCGCCAAGATTCTAGCAAAGGCAAAAGCTGATGCTGAAAGTTATTTGGGTGGCAAAGTAACCAGAGCCGTTATCACTGTTCCTGCATATTTTGATGATGCCCAACGACAAGCAACCAAGCAAGCAGGTGAAATTGCTGGTTTAACAGTTGAACGAATTGTCAACGAGCCAACTGCGGCAGCCCTTGCTTACGGCCTTGATAAAAAAGGCAGTAGTACTATCGCGGTGTATGACCTTGGAGGTGGTACTTTTGATATTTCTATCTTAGAAATTGGCGATGGTGTCTTTGAAGTCAAATCAACCAATGGAGACACATTCCTTGGTGGTGATGACTTCGACAGTCAAATTATTGAATGGATTATTGCTGAGTTCAAAAAAGAAAATGGCGTTGATCTTTCCAAAGATCCTCAGGCCTTGCAACGGGTAAAAGACAGTGCAGAAAAAGCTAAAATTGAGCTTTCAAGTGCTGCATCTACCGAAATCAATCAGCCTTTCATTACTCAAGGGTCAGACGGTCCTTTGCACTTAACTATGACTTTGACTCGTGCAAAACTTGAAGAAATTGTTGATGACTTAATCAAAAAAACCTTCAAGCCAGTCGAAAAAGCACTCAAAGATGCTGGCATTTCTGCAAAAGATATTAACGAAGTCGTTTTGGTTGGTGGTCAAACCCGTATGCCAAAAGTGGTCAGCGAAGTTGAAAAATTCTTTGGCAAGAAACCACATCAAGGTGTGAATCCAGACGAAGTTGTGGCTGTTGGTGCTGCAATCCAAGCAGGTGTGATTGGTGGAGATGTGACTGATGTTGTCTTGTTAGACGTGACTCCATTAACTCTTGGACTTGAAACTTTAGGTGGAATCAGAACTCCGCTAATTGAGAGAAACACAACAATTCCAACCAGTAAATCTCAGGTATTTTCTACTGCCGCAGACAACCAAACTCAAGTTGAAATCAATGTGCTACAAGGTGAGCGCGAAATGGCTGCTGATAACAAGTCTCTTGGTAGATTCATTCTTGATGGAATCCCACCAGCACGAAGAGGTATGCCACAGATTGAAGTGACATTTGATATCGACTCGAATGGTATTTTGCATGTAACTGCAAAAGAGAAAAACACTGGCAAAGAGCAGAAAATTAGCATTCAAAACTCAACTAACTTGTCTGACGAAGAAGTTGAAAAAATGAAGCAAGATGCGGAAGCTCATGCTGAAGAAGATAAGAAGAAGAAAGAGTTGATTGAAGCTAAAAACCATGCCAACTCTGTTGCCTTTGAGATTGAGAAGCAACTTGAAGAATATGGTGATAAGCTTGAAGCCAAAGACAAAGAAGAAATTGCTGAAAACGCAAAGAAACTCAAAGAGTTGGCTGCCAAAGATGATGTCACCAAAGAAGAGTTAGACAAAGCAACTGATGAGATGTTCAAATCAGCTCAAAAAATCGGTGAAGCTATGCAAAAAGCTCAAGCTCAAAGTGGAGCAGCCGGCTCGCAAGCTGGTTCACAAGATGAATCCTCTGAAAACGCAAAGAAAACAGAAGGCGCTGAAGAAGGTGAAGTTGTAAACGAGTAAATTTTATTAAGACTCGAAAAAACTCGCGGTTGTTTCAAACACTGCGAGTTTTTGGTATAAAGGACCATATGCAAAAATATAAAGCCATTGTTTCCGATTTTGATGGGACTCTGGTTGACCACAGTCAGCAAATGACACAAGCAGCCAAAGATGCGATACGGGAATTTGTAAAAAATGGCGGCGTGTTTTCTATAGCAACAGGGAGAGGTTACCCTGGAATCTTGGAAAAAACTTGTAAAGAATTAGGTTTAAAACATCCAGTTATTGTTAGAGGAGGTTCTGAGATTATTTCAACAGAGACTGATGAAATATTGTGGGCAAAACATATCAACCCTGACACACTCGCAAGGCTTATCGAACATCTTAGTGAACTAGATTTTTTCTTTGCTGCAGAACGCGGCCAATACGTGTATTCCATTGACGGAAAAGTGGACGCAGAATTCGGTGCAGGAGCAGACTTTCTAGATATCAAGGATATGCCGTTAGATGGCGTTCCAAAAGCAGTAATTCCGCCACTGTATCCTTTGGAATTAGTTGAGCCAGTTCTTGAAAAAATCATCAATCTATTTCCTGACTTACATGTTGTTAAAACTTCGAGCAAAAAGGGAGTTGGAATTGATATCAATGAAGGGGGAGCCGGTAAGCACATGGCTCTTTTGGCATATGCAAAAATAATGGACTTCGATCCTCAAGAAATTATTGGAGTTGGTGATAGTTATAATGATTACCCTTTACTTTCTGCATGTGGACTAAAAATTTCCATGGCTAATGCACCAACTGAACTAAAAGAAATCGCTGATTTTGTAGTTGCAAATCAGGAAAATGACGGCATTATTGAAGTGCTCAAAATTTATTAGCAGTTTCACTAATTGTCTGCTTAACAATTCCAATTGTTACTGGTAAAATCAAGTACTGTTATGGCAACCAAACGAGATTACTACGAGATTTTAGGGATAAAAAAAGGTGCAACAAAAGCCGATATTAAGTCTGCATATCGTAAAGCTGCACTAAAATGGCACCCAGACAAAAATCAGAGCAATAAAGCTGAAGCTGAGACTAAATTCAAAGAAATTAACGAGGCTTACCAAGTATTGTCCGATGATCAGAAACGTAAAACGTATGATCAGTTTGGCCACGCGGCTTTTGATCCATCTGGTGGAATGGGCGGTAATCCATTTGCTGGTGGTGCAAGGCAGAGTGGGCCATTTACATACACGTATTCTTCAGGAGGCGCAAATCCATTTGAAAACATGGATTTTGGTGATCCATTTGATATTTTTGAACAATTTTTTGGTGGCGGTATGGGTGGATTTGGCAGAGCAGCTCAGGCGCGTCCACGATATTCTCTAACAATTGAATTTTTAGAAGCAATTAAGGGTGTAACAAAAGAAGTCGAGATCGAAGGTAAAAGACACAAAATCAAAGTTCCAGCAGGAGCAAATGACGGCACTAGGATTAGGTTTAGTGAGTTTGATGTTTCTATAAATGTAAAGACTCATCCAAGATTCAGACGCGAAGGTTATGATTTATTTGTTGATGAGCTAATACCGATTTCACTTGCGCTTTTAGGTGGGACAACAGAAGTTGAAACTGTTGATCAAACACTGAAACTAAAAGTGAGAGCAGGGACACAATCACACACCATGGTGCGATTGCGAGGTGAAGGGGTGCAACAGGTGCAAGGTCATGGTAAAGGTGATCTGTATGTCCGATTTATTGTTGAGTTGCCAGAAAAATTGAATCGCCAGCAAAAAAAAGCAGTTGAAGAGTTAAGAAAAGCCGGGTTATAAAGAAAAGTTGTAGGGAACAATATGAAAAGTAAATTTTTACTGGTAACAACGGTAGCAATCAGTGCTCTGCTGTTATTTACAGCTTTTATTTTAGTTTCAAATAGACCAGCACAAACGCGAATATCTGTAAATGAAGACATTGATTCTGCAGTTGCTCAACAAACTGAATTTGAGTTTAGTGCCACCCAAAGTGGGCAGATAGCCTTAGAGTTGATTGAAGCAAACGCAACAATTGAAACACAAGACTTTGGTGATGCTGGAAAATTTGTAACAAGCATTAATGGATTAGCTGGGAATAGTCAGAATTATTGGGCATTTTACCTAAATGGTGAATATGCAGAACAAGGCGTAAGTCAAACAATATTAGAAAAAGGTGATACGATCAAATTTGTATATGAAGCAATTTCAGCGAACTAACATTTTAAGACAAATCCCCACGGCTGTTTTGGTGTTTGTATCCCGTTTGAATGTTCTGCCGGCAAATATAAGTCCACTTGGTAGTTATGGTTTTTTTGGCAATTCATTGTTATTTGCCGTATCCATTGTTGCTTTTGATGTGTTAGTTAAGGGTATGTATCCAGGATTTTGGTTAACGTATATCGGATTTGCGTGTTATGCAGTTTTAGGAAAACTATCAAAGAATAGTTTGAAACGACAATTGGTTTTTCTTCCATTTGCTTCATTTTTATTTTTTTTGATTTCTAACTTAGGTGTGTGGTGGTACTGGTATGGCCATACTATTGCTGATTTGTTGCTCTGCTATACGGTAGCGATCCCTTTTTACTCAAGAACTTTAATAGGGGATTTGTTTTTTGGATATACCTATATTCTTTTGAGTAATTTCACTTGGATTAGAAAAACGATTTTTTCATTAGCTGCGTTTCAACTTAGAAGTAAAACTGTTTAACTGATTTTCCAGACTGTTCACTTGCAATTAAGGTACTTAGTTATATAATTATAGGTTGGTAATACATATTAAGTATGTATTGCTCTTTAACATCCTAATTGAAAACTTAGTTGAAGGTGAGAACTATGAACCTTAATGACCCCTTAATGATTGTTTTTTTGTTGATTTCTCTACTTATTTCTTACACAATACCTGGTCCAGAAGAAGACAAAATAATAGTCTTCGAGGATGGTGTTGTTGAAGAAACTTTTCCTCCTCCAGAGGAGACAGAGGTAAAACTATGAAAACAGTAGAGTTTCTTATCGGTGGAGTCTCAATCCAAGTATTAGAACCAAGCGGCCAGAGATCTGATTCTAGCGGCCAATTCCCCAGAAATTTTGGGATGGTAAATGATACTCTATATCGAGGCTCCTGGCCAAATGCAGAACAACTGAATAGAATGGGGAATAAACTCGGTTTGAAAACCGTAGTGACTCTACATTCAAAGTATGGGGAAGAGCCGAGGAAGTTGGCACTTCTTAGAAGTCAGTTACCTGCAGGAATGCGTCATTATGACTTAGAAGTGCAAAGTGCTTCTTCATTCATTGTTGCTGCCCAGACGGTAATTGGCCTCGAAGGCCCGACTTACATACATTGCAGTGCTGGAGCAAACAGGACTGGTAAAACAGTTCTGATTGCCCAAATCTTATTGGATTGTAACTGTGGAAGAGTCGTTACTCAACCACGGTTGCAGCAATATCTGAGTCAAGCTCTCGAGTTTGGCTTTGACCACGAAAAATCGTATAAGCGTGTCCTCGAGGAAGCGCTTGAAATCCTATTGCTAGAAGGCAAAATTATTCTGGCTCAGTAGAGCAAAGGTGCAACATGTTTTTCCAAACAATCCAAGAAGCTGAAGTGTACGCTCGTCGGCACAATGTGCCATTGGTAGATGTTTTAATGATGGGTCTGAACCTGATGGGAACATCTGGGTTTGACACCTCAATTACGAGTCGTGGGCGGTTTCGGTTGGTGCCCGCGATTCACAACTGGCCTTTTTTCTTTGCGTTGACAATTGACCCAGAGTCACCTTTCCACCATGACGGTGAACAAGTGTGGCTGAGCGGCGAGTTGATTGGAAGTGCGAGTCCGATTCATCCGGATACCTGTTCTGAGACTTACATCAGAAACAGTGGCCGGGCAATGACGCTCAACTCTAACAGCAGAAGCAGTTGCCGCGGTTGCAAGTTTTGTGGAACGTTTTCGTTAATTCCAGAAGAATTCAGTAATCTTCTTTTGGAAGAGAACCTTCGCAAGGCGGCAGAAGGGTTTTTGCGTGAAGGGTTAGTCAAGAGCTATATCGAGATGGAAAGCATAGGTGTTGTTACCGGTTGCTTTCGGACAGATGAACTCTGTTTGCAACATCTGCTCATGGTGCAAAAGGTTTTTGGCGAGTTCGGTTTTGCCGGAGAAATTCGGTACATTGGCTCACAGATCAGAACAACTGAAGCTGTGGACCAATTAGCCGAAGCTGGCAAATTCAGCTTATACCAGACCGTTGAGTGCTTCGAGCGCCGGGAAATGCTGATGAAGCGTCGGAAGTCAGGCGTTTCGTTGCAACAACACATTGATATCCTGGGACATGCGAAAGCAAAGGGGCTCAATACCTCGATGCTCTATATCCTGGGTCTTGATGGGTTGCCTGCGATTGACACCCATTTTCGTGAATTTCTGCCTGTTTTAACGCGGCATCCGCTGATTAACCTCATGCAGGTATATCAGCCACATCAAGTGGCACTGCGTCATCAAGACGCGCATTCACTGGATTATTACCTGCAAGCGCGTCAAATTGTCGAAGGCATTTTCAGTCCCACACTGCGGCCGTTGGGTTATGACAACTATCGTAGCCCCTGGTACAGTGAGTACGCTGGAGTGAAGATCAATAACCCAATCTAAAGGTGAACCATGAACGACCTTACCAAAATTGTCCAAGATGGGCCAGTCAAATGGTTCATCCAAAGTTGGGCATCCCGAATTGATTGCTCAACAGGCGTCCCCTGCGGGGTGTTACGCCATTTTATCCACCAATTGTCGCAAATGCCTTTACACACTCCTGGCCTTAATGAGCGGGAAGCAGTTGGTATCGCGGCAGGCATGTGGCTGGCGGGAAAGAAACCGTTGGTCTACATGCAAAATAGCGGGATGTTAGTAGCATCCAATGACATTGGCTCGTTACTCATTCCATGCGGTATGGATATCCCGTTTTTGGTGACCTACCGCGGGGCTGAAGGCGAAACAGCTCCTCAGCATTTCGCAACAGGTGCGGCAACAATCCCGTTGCTGAATGCGTACGGTATGTGGCATGGCGTGTTGGCTGAAAGCAATGCTGAAACTTTGTACGGTGAGTGCCTAACTGGAATGTCAGCAACGCAGAAACCGGGAGTGATCTTGGTAAAGCGTGGCTGGACACAAAGCAAAGGAATTGCTGGAGAGGTGTCAACGTCTGCTTCAGTCGAAACCAAAGCTCCAGGCCAAATCGTTGACCTTCGCCAACCCGATGCTACGCTGTTACGAGAAGAAGCTTTGAGCGCCGTCTGGCAAGTAGTACCCGCGCAAGTTGGCTTAATTTCTTCAACGGGTTTGATCAGTCGCTCGCTGTTTGCCCGACACCATTCGCAAAATCAGTTCTACAATGCTGGCGGCTTCGGCCTTACCAGCGCAATTGGAATGGGCTTTGCGGTGTCCCGGCCTGAAAAGCAGATCATAGTAGTTGAAGGCGATTCAAGTTGCCTGACAAACTTCGGCAACTTGGTTAGCATCGGGCACCATGGTCCAAACAACCTGGTGCATGTCGTCATTGACAACGGTGCGTACGGCTCTTGTTCTGAAGAGCCTTCAATTTCTCAGTCGGCCCATTTCGTTCAAACCGCGGCTTTGATGGGTTACCAGTCCGTTTATCAAGTCAATTCTGCTCAGAAGTTAAGTTGGGCAGTTACGCATGCGTTAGCTGAAAGAAAACTCAGCCTAATTCATGTGAATATTCAGTTAGGAGGTGATCGAAATTTTGCTCGGCCATTAAGCATGGCTCAAAATGCTCGTGAGTTCCGTACTCAGATGCAATAGCGAAGTTTCGAAGACCAATGATGTTACTGTGGTAAGCCGCAGGTCATGAACTCATGAACCTGCGGCTTTTTTTGGTTTAAGACAGGAAAAGGGGCGTATAATATACATATGAACACAGCATGGAATAAGATTTATAAAAATAAAATAAAAAAATATAGTTACTACGATATACTTGAGCCTCACGAAGATATGGCATGGTTAAGTACCTTTTTCAAGGAGAACGGAGCTAAAAACATTCTCGATTTAGGATGTGGCGCAGGCAGAAATGCACTTTTTTTGGCTAAGGAGGGATTCTCAGTTTGGGGTATGGATAACGCTGAAGAAGGTTTATTGGTTGCAAAAGATCAAGCAAAAAAAGAAAAGGTTAAATTAACAGTGACACTTGGAGATATTTATAAGTCTTTACCATATGCTGAAAATTCATTCGATGCGATTATTAGTATCCAGGTGTTGCAACATAATAAAAGAGAACAAATTCAAAAGACACTTGCAGAGATTCACAGGATTCTCAAACCTGGTGGTTTTTTGTTTATTACAGTTTGTGGCAGATATTCTAAAGGAAAAGTAAGATATTGTTTAGTCAAAACAGCAGATAAGATTGCCGAAAATACATATGTACCAACGATTGGTGACGAAACAGGACTTATACATTTTATTTATAATAAAAAGTTGTTGTTTTCTGACTTAGCAAACTTCATAAAAATAAAGTTTTGGAAAGATTCAAGAGACTATTATTGTGTCTTGGCAAAAAAGCGCATTTAATTGAATTCAGTCAAAAGGTATGTTATAATGCACCTATATCGATTGAACGGGAAGGACTCAAGCAAAACGGGTTCTTTTTTTTAACTTGACGTTTAATTAATATTAGTACTATAAGAAACAAAAAATAAAGGGAAATACATATGTCAGCTCAAAGCTCAAATGTTGTTCGTACTGAATTTGCTGCAGCAATTAATCAAATTGCTAATGAAAGACAAATTGATCCAGCATCAATCTACTCTGCAATCAAGCAGGCTTTAGTTTCTGCGTACAGAAAGCAATTTGGACATCTTGAAGAAGAGTCATATTATTTTGTCGAATTAGACGAAGATACTGGTGAGTCAAGAATTTTCAAATGCCCAATCATTGAAAAAGACGAAGAAACTGGTGAAATCACCAAATGGGATGAAAAGAAGGCTCAAGACGTAACACCAGCTGGGTTTGGTCGTATTGCTGCTCAAACTGCAAAACAGGTTATTTTGCAAAAAATCAGAGAATCAGAAAAAGACAAAGTGATTGCAGATTTTGAAGCTAGAGTTGGCGAAGTGGTGAATGCTCAAATTTTAAGAATGGATGGCAGAGCTGTTATTTTAGATATTGGCAGAGGCCAAGGATACATGCCACCAGAAGAACAAATGCGTGGTGAATTCTATAGAATGAACAACCGTATTACTGTTCTAATTAAAGAAATTCGTGATTCTCACAAAGGCAAACGAATTATTGTTTCCAGAGCAGACAAACAATTGGTTGCAAAGCTGTTTGAACGCGAAGTTCCAGAAATTGCAGCAGGCACAGTTGAAATCGCATTGATTGCCCGTGAAGCTGGTGTGAGAACTAAATTAGCCGTTCGATCTACCCAAGATGGTGTTGACCCGGTTGGCTCTTGTGTTGGACAACGTGGTGTTCGTGTACAAGAAGTTATTAGAGAGTTAAATAATGAAAAATTGGATATTATTCCATTTTCAGACAACAACAAACTTTTAATTCAAGGTGCACTTGCTCCAGCTGAGGGTTTAAAAATTGATGTTAAAGAAGCAGAAAAGCTTGTTGAAGTTACTGCTCCAGATGATCAACTTTCATTAGCAATCGGTCGTGGCGGACAAAATGTTCGCTTAGCTGCCAAACTAACTGGATACAAGATCACAATCAAATCAGCATCGGGTGAAGTTAAATCCAAAGTTACTGGTGAAGAAGAGTACGAGATTGATACTTTCAAAGGATTATCACAAGACGCTAGAGCATATTTGGTTGAAAACAAACTTACCACTCTTGGTGATTTATCTCGATTCAAGAACAAATGGATGGAAGCAGAGCTTGGTGAAGACCAGGAAAAATTGCTCTCAGAAAGAGTTGATGCTTTTGAAGCAGAGATGGCACAAAGAGACAGCACTATGAATCTCTTAAAAGAGTAAATTCGAAAGACGTACAATAACAGATAAGGAATATATATGGCACTACAAACTCGACCACCAATTATTACGATTATGGGCCATGTTGACCACGGTAAAACGACCCTATTGGATTACATTCGCCATACCAATGTAACTGCCCGTGAAGCTGGCGGTATTACACAGCATATTGGTGCATACAGTATTCAGCACAACGGAAAAGATATTACATTTATTGATACTCCAGGTCACGCTGCATTTAACAAGATGCGAGAACGTGGCTCTAAGATTACAGATATCGTTATTTTAGTTGTTGCTGCCAATGATGGTGTGAAACCTCAGACGATTGAGTCAATTCGTCACATTAAGATTGCAAACGTCCCTGTTGTTATTGCAATCAATAAAATTGATTTGGCAGATGTAAATCTTGATATCGCCAAGTCAGGTCTTGCAGAGCATGGACTTGTTGTTACAGATTATGGTGGAGATATTGAGGCAGTCGAAATCTCGGCTAAAACTGGGAAAAATGTTGACAAACTTTTGGAGACAATTGCAGTTATGGCTGAGTTACTAGAACTCAAAGCAGACCCTCAGGCGCCTCTTGAAGCGGTGGTAATAGAATCTTCAAAAGAGAGTAAGCGTGGCATTGTGGCAACCGTTATTGTCAAGCAAGGCACACTCGCTCCAAGACAAGATATTTATACTGACACAACTGAAGGAAGAGTAAAATTATTAACTTCAGCAACTGGAGAAAGTTTGCAAGCAGTCAAACCAGGGTTCGCAGCTGAAATTATCGGTTTTAAAGATGTTCCAGCTGTTGGCTCTAAAGTGTATGATGCGGCTGCAAAATATCCAGAAGTTGAAGCTCTGGTTGAAGAAGAAGCTCCAACAAATCCATGGGGTGATATTGATTTTTCACAGTTAGTTGGTGATGTAGACAAACCAAAACTTAATATCATTATCAAGGCTGACGTTGAAGGAACTCTAGAAGCAATTTTGCAAGTTATTGATGATGAAAGCACAAACCTCATTTCCTCTGGTGTAGGTGAAGTGACTGAACAAGATGTTGATATGGCCACCTCAAGTGGTGCATTTATTATTTCATTTCACAACAAGGTTCCAGGAAAAATTAAACGTTTAGCAAAAGATGCTGGTATTAAAATCAAATCGTATGATGTCATCTATAAATTAATTGAAGATTTGCAAAAACAGATGCTTAGGCTCATGGAACCAACCATTGATGAAGTTGTACTTGGTGAGGCCGAAATTATGCAGATTTTCGAGATGAATGGCGAAAAGATTGCTGGTTGTAGAGTCAAAACAGGGGAAATCAAGAAGAATGATAGATTTCATCTAAAACGAGATGAAGAAATCGTTATGGATCCAACTCCAAAGCGTTTGATGCATGGCAAGGAAGAAATTACTGAGGTCAAAGCTAAGAACGAATTTGGGATGACTTTCAAAAACAAAAAACTCGATTTTAGGGTTGGTGACGTTTTGGTTGCATACAAAGTTGAGGATGAAGACGAGGAGTAGGTAGTATATAAGGAATTTACTTATGAAAACCTTAATACAAGTAGAACGCAGGTTTCAAAGTCAAGTGCCTCAAACACTTTCAGAACGGCTTGGGGTAGATCTTGCATCTTTACCGCAAGAGAGGCTGATAGAATATGCTTCGCTTTGCAGAGATTTTGAATTTGGTGCGTTTGAATCAATACCCCCTGAAGAAAGAAAAGTTATTTTTGTGGTTGGGGTTGGTGTTGCTCAGAAAAAGATTCATGATATTGCAGAATTGGGTTCTCAATACAACAGGCTCATAAAAATACTCCAGTTTCGCTTGGACAAGTTAGTAACTGACCACCTAGACGGGATTACATCGCTTCCGTATGCAACGAAAGTTCTTTCTCTTTTGACAAAAGAAATCATAGTTATTTTAGAAGAAGGAAGTAAACGTAACCTTTTAAAACGCGGTAGTCGTAGGTTAAGAAGTATTAGATGATCATTCAATTTCGTAGTTGATTCCTGGAAATAGCTGTTTTTCTTTTTGTGATTCTGAAAGTTGCCCACCATTTGCAAGTAGTTCTAAAAACGTTACACCAGTCCTCATTGTCCAGAAGAGAAAGCTTTTATCTAGAAGTAGCTGTGGGGCTCTTCTAAGTAAAGTTTGTGCGTCTAGTCTTCTATTATGTAGCAACATTCTTTGTTCTTTTTCATTTAATCGAGCAGTTGCTTTGGCATAAAAAGGAGCATTTCTTCCAGCTTCTGTATTCGTTAACCTCCGTTGTAGAAGTGCTGTTTCAAGTGTATATGGAAATAATGGTTTTTGTTTTTTCCAATAATTAAGATGTTGTTCTGGCGATTGGTTTGAGGTCATCATAGTTGCAGTCGGTTGAGCATGCATGAGAGCTGGAGTTATTGATTCAGCCATGAACGGAGAAGGGTATCCAGCTGCTTCTCCAACCGCAAAAACATTATTGGATTGATTGCTTTTCATAGGTATGACGCGAACTGCTCCAAAAATAGCTTTTCCAGTATCTTGAGGATAAATGTCATATTTTTTACACATATCAAGGAGATTAGCAAACATTTTCTTCATTGTTTTAATATGTGAAGGTTTTCTAAGATCTGATAGCCTGCAGTAATCTGATGCAACAATATCAAATCTTCCATCTCCGTATGGTGCTGCCCAAGAAACTCTTCCAGCGTTTGTCGAAACTGGAGTGAATATTGTTCTTTCTAGTGAATCAGGCCAGCCTGAAGAATAGCACTTTCCAAAAACCCACATCACGATTGGATCACCTTCGTTAAATATCTGCTGTTCTGAAGAGTCATGTGTATTTCTTAAAACGACACTATCTTTACCTGTAGCATCAACGATTCTTCCGGTTTTTAGTAGTGTTCCGTCCGTGAGTCTTAAAACGACTTGATCTGGAAGATCAAGCACCGTTTTTACTCGACCTTTTGCTCCTTCACAAATTATTTTTCCACCCAAACTCTCAAAATTTGTTTTCAAGGCAGTAATAATTGTGTCATGACCAACCATAAAATAGCCCTCATCAACACTTTCAGGATTGGGCAAATCAAATTTTATATGGGTTTTTGATGCGTCTGCTTCATATTGCCAGGAATTGATAGAAGTTTCAATATCTGCTGGATAGTTCCTAGCTAGAACTAAAACATCTCCTCTAACAAACAATGATCTATCATCTGGTTTTTTTCGTGGTTCAATGAGAACAACACTTTTTGATTGCTTTGCCAATTCAATAGCTGTTGCATACCCAGAGATACCACCGCCAACTACGGTATAGTCGGCGACTAAAAGAGCACTTTTTATTTCTTGGGGTTCTATTCTTTGTTGTTCTTTGCTTCTCATCTGTATATTTTATCATAATAATAAAAAATATAAACATATTTATGTATATCAGTAGATAAAAAGAGTATAATTGTGATATAATACAGAACAGTAAAAATAAATTGGTTACTTTACTTGTAAAAGGTTTGTAAATCGTCATCTAGGCGCCTCAGACTTTTGAAGTAAGGGATGCTTCATAAAAGAAGCGAAAGGAATACCATGGCTTTATCAAAAGCTCAAAAACAACAAATTATTACAGATTTTGCGCTGTTTGCAGGTGACACTGGTTCTCCAGAAGTACAGATTGCATTGCTGACTGCTTCTGTCCAAGAGTTAACCAAGCACTTGAGTTCACACAAAAAAGATGATCACTCAAGAAGAGGTCTCTTAAAACAAGTCGCGAAAAGAAGAAGATTATTAAATTTCTTGCTTTCTCGAAGTGAAGAAAGATACAGAACTTTAATTGATAGATTAGGGTTAAGTAAATAATTTGTTCAAAATTTTAGATTTTCAAAAGGGGCCTTGGTAAAACTAAGGCCCTTTTATTTTGGCATATCTAGCAAAATAAATAAAAGTGATGTATGCTACTAGGTAAGTAAAAAAATAGACTCAAGGATACTATGCTACTCAAATCTACAGAAGGTTTTATTATCAGTGACTCATTTAGGTCAGCCTGGGAAATTTTCAAAAAAGAGTGGATTGTGGTGTATGCAGTTCAACTACTGCCGATTGTCGTTGCTATTGTCTACAACATGCTCATAAGTGAAACAAATGAAAATTCAGCTTTTGCCATGATTTGGGGATTGGCCTATCTTGTAATTCAATTCATAGTTTCAATGGGTGTGATCAAAGCTTATGTTGAGTTGATCAGAGGCAAAAAAGTAACTATGGATATGATTACCTCAGTTGCTCCAAAAGCCATCAATTTTATCGTAGCCCAAATACTCATGATGCTCATTATCTTTGGCGGGTTCTTACTTTTCATCATTCCTGGAATTATCTTTTCGATCAAGTTCATGTTTACCCCATACTTAATCGTTGATAAAGGAATGGGCCCAATTGAAGCCCTCAAGGCAAGTGCTAAGATGACTGATGGAGTTAAATGGGATATTTTTGGATTTATGGCTGCAACAGTTGTCTTGATGTATTCTGGTATTTTGGCACTGTTTGTTGGTTTAATCGTAACTATTCCAATTGGAACATTAGCATATGTCATTTTGTATGACAGACTGCTTAAACGATTATAAACTCTGGTCGTTTTCGTGCTATAATGTATCTAGTAAAAATTACTTGCGATACTAAGAGTGTTTATTGAGGATTCAAGAGAGGCGATAAGGGAGAGGAAAATCTCATAGAAACTTATCTTTTCTCAGGGAATACTCACAATAATCACTTTTGTATCCAATATTTGATCATGAATCAGATCAAACAAACAATACAAGGAACCCGTAGAAGTTAAACGGGGTTTGTTTGCTGACCATGTGAAAGGAATCGGATGTCATATCCAACATATCCAAATACGTATAAAAAAGAGTTCCAGATTGGTGACAAAACAGTTACTGTTGAAGTCGGTAAATTCTCGGAACAAGCAAGCGCTGCAGTCTTGGTGACTTGTGGTGACACAGTAGTTCATAGCACTGTTGCACTTGGCAGAAAAGTAAACTTAGGGTATTTCCCACTTTCTGTAGAGTTTGCAGAAAAGCTGTATTCAGCAGGAATCATCAAGGGTTCTCGCTGGGTAAAAAGAGACGGTCGTCCTTTAGACGATGTCATTTTAAAAGCACGTGTTATTGATCGTTCGCTCAGGCCAATGTTCCCAGAAGGTTTAACCCATGAGGTACAGATTATTAATACAGTATTTTCATACGATGGTCAGAATGATCCAGACATGCTCGGCCTTTTAGGCAGTGCCATTGGACTCAGTATTAGTGAAATTCCGTTTGAGGGTCCAATTGCTGGTTTGAGAATTGGTTATAACAAAGAAAGTGGTCAATTCATGACCAATCCAACTCATGACGAAAGAGACAACTCAGATTTGGATTTGATTGTTGCTGGTACCGGTAAAACCGTTGTGATGGTAGAAGCTGGTGCGAAGGAAGTCTCAGAAGCAGTTATGGTTGAGGCTTTGGTAAGAGCTCAAGCAGAGATGGGTAAGATTTGCGACGTTATTGACACAGTTGTGTCAGAGATTGGTAAGGAAAAACGAGACCTCATCTCAGAAGCTGAAAAAGAAGTCGCAGAAAGAATCAAAAATCTTGAAGAAAAGATTTACGCTACTAAGAGAGAACAGCTTAAAACTATTGTTGAGAAAAAAGGCAGAATGGAAGAACATGCTGGTCTTGAGGAATTGCAAGCTGAGCTCGTTGTTGAATTTAATGTTGGTGCTGGAGAGACAACTGAAGTTCCGCAAGAGGAGATCTACACTGCAGTTTACAATTTAACTAAACGTGTTGCTCGAGAAATGATCTTGCAAGATGGCATTCGTCCAGACGGCAGAGCAAAAGATGAAATTAGACCAATTTGGTGTGAAGTTGATGTATTCCCAAGAACTCATGGTTCAGCAATGTTCAAGCGCGGTGCGACTCAAGCAGTTACTATCACTACTCTTGGTGATCCGTCCAAATCAATGTTGATTGAAAGCATTAATGGTGAAGAAGACAGATTCTATTTCCACCAATACAACATGCCTCCATATGCTTCTGGTGAAGCTGGTAGATTTATGGGTCCTGGTAGACGTGAGATTGGTCATGGTGCATTGGCAGAAAGAGCCTTGGTTCCAATGCTCCCTTCTCAAGCAGAGTTTCCATACACAATTCAAGTAGTTTCTGAAATTTTGAGTTCAAATGGTTCTACTTCTCAGGCTTCTGTGTGTGGTTCAACATTATCATTGATGGCTGCAGGTGTCCCAATCAAGCGTCCAGTTGCAGGTATTGCAATGGGTTTGATGAGTGATGGTACCAATTTTGTAGTGCTGTCAGATATTCAAGGTCTTGAAGATCACGTTGGTGACATGGACTTTAAAGTTGCCGGAACAGAAGTTGGTATAACTGCAATTCAAATGGATATCAAACTCAAGGGTATTCCAAGAGCAGTTTTAGAAGAAGCTTTAGAACAAGCAAGAGTTGGCAGAATGCACATCATGGGCAAAATGATGGAAGCAATTTCTCAGCCAAGAACTGAGCTTTCCGTATATGCTCCAAAGGTCCAACAACTGACAATTCCACAAGATAGGATTGGTGAGTTGATCGGCCCAGGTGGCAAGATGATTAAGAGTATTATTGAAGAAACTGGTGCAGAAATCAGTGTGGATGAAGACAAAGATCAAGGGCTTGGTATCGTTAACATTTCTTCAGACGACCAGTCAAAGATTGATGCAGCTTACACATTCATTAGTAACATGATGCGAAGAGTTGAAGTCGGTGAAGAATTTGAAGGCTTCGTAACTCGAGTTGAAAGCTACGGGGCATTTGTAGAATACTTGCCACAACGAGAAGGTTTAGTACATGTCTCAGCAATGAGTACTGAATTTGTCAAAGATGCAAGTGATTTAGTCAAAGTCGGAGACAAAGTTACTGTTAGGATTGCTGAGATCAAAGATGACGGCAAAATTGGTCTTACTATGTTAACTCCTGAGCAACAGGCTGAAGTTGCTGCAAAGCGAGCAGAACGAGGTGATCGCGGTGGCGATAGAGGTGGATTCGGTGGAGGAGACCGAGGTGGTCGTGGTGGAAACCGTGGCGGCGGACGTGACTTCAGAGGTGGTCGTGGTGGTGACCGAAGAGATGATAAAAGAGGCGGCGATCGTGGTGGGTTTCAAAGACGCCCAGTTGTCAGACGACAAGAAGACTAAATGAATTAAAGAATAGTAGAAGCCAGCCTATCGAATAATATGGCTGGCTTCTTTTAGTATTTTTCCAGACCTATTTTCTCTAACTTGATCCGTTATAGTAGCAGCTGTTTTCTTCGAAAGTCTATGTTGCTCACTATTAATATCACTGGATGCTATTCCAGAAAGGTGTGAATGCTTAATGAGAATTTTTTTACTAAAAGTTTGTTGAATATTCATAGTTACTGCTGAAAACAGCCGGGGATTTCTTCTGAGTTTTTCAAGTGCTAATTGTATTAATTTAGTGTTTCGTTCCCAATTTAAAAGTGGGTAAGTCGGGTAAAAATAGTATATACCATGTTCGATAGCTTTATCTCCAAAGTAATCAGTTAACATATTGAGGGCATCTTCAACTGATTGTAACGTTGGTGCAGTATGACCATAAGAAGGTTGTATTAGGCTGCATAAAATGAAGCCCTTACCACTAAGAAAAGATTCAATAGAGTTTGCAATGGTATTAAGTAGTTTTGTTTGTTCGAAATAAAGGTATGGATCAATTTTTCTGACCCGTGGGTCTTGTATACCTTTGACTAAAACTGCACAATCAAAGTCAGATGCTTTGCTTGGTTCAATCGCAAGTTCTTTTTTGAGGACGGCTCCCCCAGAAGTGTTACTCCCAGTTAGAATTATCTGTAGATCATATTCTGGGAATTTAATTCTAAGAAATTGGGCAAGTTCTTGAGCAACTACATGCGCTTGTCTCTCGATAACGAATAAGTTTTTACTCATGTCACTTAAAAGTCTTTCAATTTTTTTAAGTTCTCTAGATCTTTTTTTTCTCACGATTATTCTAACCTTTTCAGGATCAGCAGTTCCCAAGACAAGTCTTTTAATACCGAAGTTGGTTCTCTTTCTGACTTCAGCAAGAACAAGCTCGTTTTCTCTCACTAAGTACACTTGTTCTGCTAGGTTTTTTGGTGACTCTTGTTCTACAATATTTTTTTTCATGTAAATTCATGTAGTAAAAATTATGGGTTGCATTATATCATTGAAAAGCTAGAGACAATACTTCATACTCAAGAGGTATGAAGCTTGCAAATATCAAAAATTCATTGGGTAATTTCGCACTGCTAGATTTTTCTAGAATTGCAACTCTGGCGCAAGCAATAGGGCTTGATATTGATCATCTTGAGCACCAGGAGCATTTATCATTTATTTCAGGCAAAATGATGCAATATTTATCACCTGAAGTCTCAGGGGTTGTGGTTGATCCAGATTTTGACTTCTCTATCATTTCAAAAAAAGCAAATGGAACAGGATTATTGCTTTCTTTGGAAAAAAAATCAGATGCAACTGATCCTTTTTCTATGCCCAGAATGGCAGATAGTTGGGGTATTGAGCATATTAGTAATAACTATGCTCTCGCGAAGTTGGAATTGTATTATCATCCCCAAGAACCAGAAGCCATGCGTAAGAAGCAATTCGTAGCAGAAGTCCATGATTATTGTAAATATGAGGGCATAGATTTGTTGTTAGAGCTGATGGTGTACCACCCATCTTCTGAACCTCCAGTAGCAGAAGTATTGTTTGAGGCACAACTCCAAGCTGCAAGAGAGTTTACAAATACAAGTGATATTCTCGCACTTGAATACCTTGGGAGCTCTCTTTCGGCCGTAACAATCACTGCAGAGATTGATACTCCATGGATTTACAATGCTCGGGAAATCGGGTACGAGGAATTTAAGCAAAACCTGAGAGCTTGTATAGATAGTGGGGCAAGGGGATTTATGGCAGGTGATCCATTTTGGGCTGGAGCTCAAACTTCTCAGATCTTATCTAATTTAAATCATGGTCCAGAACACGAAGAATACATCAAAACAGAGATCAGAGACAAAGTGATTGAGGCAGTGAGAATCGCCAATGAACAAACAACAGCAGTTGTTTAAGATGATAGCAACCTTTTGAGTCCGGACAAACTACTTACTTTTTTATCATATTTTCTTAGTTCTTCAGCTTTTTCTCGATATTGGTGTTTTTTTGGTGTATATTTACTTTTTGGAAACTCTTGACCATGTTCCAGATCATGGCAGGCTCTACAGAGCAATTGGCAGTTCAGAACATTTTTTAAAGCAGCACAAGATAAATCTGGAAAAAAAATAGTAGCATACCAAAGCGGTAGTATGTGATGAAATGTATACTCTTCTGGAGTTAATTTCCGTTTGCAGTGTTCACAACGGCTTTTTTGGAGATGAACAACTTCCTCCATTGTGTTTTTTGAGAATTCGGCATTTTTTCTCCGTTGCATGGATAGGATTATACAAGATAAGTCAATATAAACGGTTGACTTACCTTAGGGAATATGTTTAACTGTTGGTGCTTATGGGAAAAATACTAAAAAACTTTACTGTATTAATCTTTTCTTTAGTGGGTATACTGCTTATGTTCCGATTTGGCCTCAAGTTTTTAGGGGCCAACCCAAATAGCCCATTTGTGGCGTTTGTTTACCAGAATACCCAACCGCTTTTGGCACCATTTCTGTTTGCTTTTCCAACGCCAAGTATTAGCGGCAGATTTGTAATTGAATTTACGACACTTTTTGCGATATTTGTATATGCCTTCGTCAGTTATTTGATTGAAGAAGTGCTGAATCTTTTTGATAGAGAAAACAGAAGAAAATAGTTTGAAAGGTCCTAATGTTTCAACTTCCACAATTACCATATGAGTTTAACGCCCTTGAGCCACATATTGATGCTCGAACTATGGAAATTCATTACACAAAACATCATCAAGCCTACACAAACAACTTGAATGCAGCATTAGAAGGCCAAGATGACTTACTCTCATTGAAGATTGAGGAGATTTTATCAGATCTAGATAAAGTTCCGGGTTCAATCAGACAGGCAGTTATTAACAACGGTGGTGGATTTTACAATCACAACTTATTTTGGGCAAATCTTTCGCCAAACGGTGGTGATGAGCCAACTGGGGAATTAAAAGAGACGATAATTTCTAAGTTTGAGAGTTTTGATGCTTTTAAACAAGCTTTTTCTGATGCAGCAACAAAACGATTTGGTTCTGGGTGGGCCTGGTTAGTTGTTGATGAGAATGGAGAATTGGCGATTACTTCAACAGGAAATCAGGATAGTCCACTTTCAGTCGGTCAAACACCGTTATTAGGGTTAGATGTTTGGGAACATGCATACTATTTAAATTATCAAAATAGACGACCAGACTATATTGCAGCTTTTTGGAATATTGTAAATTGGGCTGAAGTTGAAAGACGTTTTGACGCTGCAGTTTGATAGCATTGGTATTTTAGACAATATTTTTTTATTTGGTTATCATAGTCCTCTGTGTGTTCTGTTATTAGAAGGGGAGTTTTGTGCTTCAAGTGATCTTAGATGTAGAAACAAAAAAAACTTTTGACGAAGTTGGTGGCTTTTTTCCTGATAGATTGGGCATTTCTTTCGTTGGAGTTTGTGTGAGAGAGGGAACAAGCGGTAAAGGTGAAATGCGCAGTTATTGGGAAAAGGATTTGCCTGAACTGTTCCCCTTGCTTGAAAAGGCGGATTTAGTAGTTGGGTTTAATGTTGATAACTTTGATATGCAAACATTTGTGCCATATTATTCCGCAGATATCACCAAGATACCAACACTAGATTTACTGGTAAAGATTAAAGACAGTGCTGGTCATAGAATTGGATTAGACGCAGTAGCTCAAGAAACTTTAGGAATTGGTAAGTCAGGGGATGGGCTTGATGCAATAAAATACTATCAGACCCAGCAGTGGGATAAGTTAGAAAAATATTGTTTACAAGATGTTGCTGTCACAAGAGATATTTATGACTTTGGTCTGCAAAAAGGTCATGTTAAGTTTAAGAATAAATGGAATCGCTTAATTGAATGTCCAGTAGATTTTAGTTTCACTCCAAAAAAGGATGCCGGAGTGCAAATGAGTTTGCTATGAACGATACTTTTGAACAAAATGTACACAGAGATGTTAAGGCACCAAAGATTTGTTATACAGCAGGTGGAATGTTGATCCATGCAAATAAAGTTTTACTGGTTAAGCATAAAAAATTGGGCATTTGGTTGAATCCTGGTGGGCATATTGATGAAGGAGAATTGCCTCATGAAGCAGCGGAGCGCGAATTTTTTGAAGAAACAGGGGTGAAGGTCAAGGCGGTTGATGTGTTTAGTCTTCCGGGAGTTGAAAAAAAATATTCGCTTGTCGGGAAATCAAAGACTGCGTTTCCATATGGTGAGAACTTTGGTTTCCAGCCTAATCCAATGACTACTAATTTACACTGGGTGAATGAAGAGAGTTATCAACTGCGTTTGAAGTCTGATAACCCAGATAAACGCTACCCAACTGCTAGGTGGAAGAGAGGTTGTGAGCAACATGTTGGATTTTTTTATCTCTTACAGGCAGTAGATGGGGTTACATTTTCTCAAAACCAAGAAGAAACCGACGGGATTGCTTGGTTTAGATTAGCTGACATTGATGAACTTGAAACGCGAGATAATATTCGTGCTGAAATCAAATTAGGCTTTGCAATTTCTGGTATACAATAGAGGTTATCAGAGGCGCAATATGTGTTAAAATAAGCCCTTCGAACAATTAAATTTAGGATTATATGGTAAAAAAATCTCTGAGTATTTCAAACTTACACGTTTCAATAGAAGACAAGCAAATTTTGAACGGGATTTCCTTAACAGTAAAGCCGGGAGAAGTACATGCAATTATGGGTCCAAATGGGTCTGGTAAATCAACAACTGCCGCGACATTAGCTGGACATCCTGAATATACTGTGACAGGAGGTTCAGTTTTGCTTAATGGCTTAGAATTGTTGGAGCTTTCTCCAGACGAAAGAGCTCAAAAAGGATTATTTCTTGCATTTCAGTATCCAGTAGAAGTTCCAGGAGTAAGGGTACAAAACTTTTTGAAGTTGGCCTACGAGGCTCGTTTTGCTGACAGGCCAGAAAAGACTTTTGCAAAAGCACTAGATTTTAGAAACCACTTAAAATCGTTAGCTGAGGAACTAGATATTGATCCTCTTTTCTTAACTCGTGGCTTAAACGAGGGTTTTTCTGGCGGTGAAAAAAAACAGTTAGAAATTTTGCAGATGGCTTTGCTAGAACCTGAATTTGCAATCTTGGACGAAACTGATTCTGGGCTTGATATTGATGCAATTAAAAAAGTCGCGAGAGGTGTTTCAAAAATTATCAAAAAATATAACACTGGCGTATTAGTAATAACACATTATAAACGAATTTTAGAGTATCTTAAGCCAGACTATGTGCATGTGATGGTAAAGGGCAAAATAGTCAAAAGTGGTGGTGAGGAACTTGTTGATACGCTAGAAGCTAGTGGATATAAGGATTTAGTATGAAACATCAGTTAACTCAAAATGTTAAATTGTTACAAAAAGCAGTGTTGTTGCATAACGGAAAAGTTTTAATTCTGCAAAGGGATGAAAGTTCAAAGTCGAGGCCTTTGTGTTGGGATCTGCCGGGGGGGAATTCTGAATGGCCAGAAAGTGCTACAGAGAATCTTGAAAACATGCATCAAACCGATATTGCCAGAGAAATAAAAGAGGAGACCGGTCTAACCGTTTTTGATCAGCATTTCACCTTTGAGAATATGACACTGTTTAGAACTTTTTTTGAAGCTGAAAAAAAACTGTATTCGATAATTGTCGGTTGGAGAGTTGAGTTGCCAGGAGATTTTGATCGGACTCAAGTAAAACTGAGTGATGAACATATTGACCACAAATGGATTGCGGCAGATGAAATACACCAGTTTGATTTTGGTGGTAAAAAGGGTGATTTTGTAAAAGATATTATTCGAGGTGCATTTTAGATTTTAAGTTAGTAATATGTCAAGGTTTGCACAAAAAAAAACCAGCGCTTTTGAAAGTACTGAGATTGATTCTTATGAGTACGGTTTTTCATACCCAACAGAAGGATACGCTCACATTTTGAAACCGGGCCTAACTGAAGAAACAGTGAAAGAGATTTCTGCGATCAAACAAGAGCCAGAATGGATGCTAAGATTGAGGCTAGAGGCTTACCAGGCTTTTAGAGCAAAACCAACTCCAGCTTGGGGTGGTGATTTGTCACAAATTAATTATGATGAAATTCGCTATTACTTACGGCCGACCGATCAAGCAGGCAAAACATGGGACGACGTTCCCAAAGAAGTGAAAGAAACATTTGATCGTCTCGGAATTCCACAAGCTGAGCGTGATGTTCTAGCTGGTGTGAAAGCACAGTACGATTCTGAAGTTGTGTATGGCTCGCTCAAAAACGTATGGGCAAAAGATGGGGTTATCTTTTTGTCTATGGATGAGGGACTGCAACAGTACCCAGAATTAGTAAGAGAATATTTCAGCAAAGTTATCCCGTTTGGAGATAACAAGTTTTCGGCATTAAACACTGCTACTTGGTCTGGTGGTTCTTTTGTATATATCCCCAAAGGTGTCCATGTGAAAATGCCATTGCAAACGTATTTTAGAATCAATGCTGCCAACGCTGGACAGTTTGAAAGAACGTTAATTATTGTTGATGAAGGGGCAAGTGTTCACTATATCGAGGGCTGTACTGCTCCAAGTTTTTCGTCCGGATCTTTACATGCTGCAGTTGTTGAAATTTATGTAAAACGTGGTGCTCGCTGCCAATATACTACAGTACAAAATTGGTATAAAAATATTTATAACTTAGTTACCAAGCGTGCGTATGTAGAAGCAGAAGCTGAAATGATTTGGACCGATTTCAACATGGGTTCAAAACTAACCATGAAGTATCCTGGGTTTGTGCTTGCTGGGAAGGGTGCCAAGGGAGAGGCACTTTCTATGGCGATGGCTGGAGCTGGGCAACACCAAGATACTGGTTCAAAAGCAATTCATTTGGCACCTTACACGAGTTCAACCATAGTTGCTAAATCAATTAGTAAGAGTGGTGGGAGAACCAGTTATAGAGGATTGATAAATGTTGGTCCTAAAGCTCACCACAGTAAAAATACGGTTATTTGCGACGCGTTGCTACTAGATGGAGATTCTCGTTCTGATACATACCCAATCGATAAAATTTATAACAAACAAGTTGAGATCCAGCATGAAGCAACTGTTTCTAAAATTGGCGATGATCAATTATTTTACTTGATGTCTCGGGGAGTTGATGAAGAACAGGCGCGGAAATTAATTGTGAATGGTTTTATTGATGACTTGGTGCGAAAACTGCCACTTGAATATGCGGTTGAAATGAATCGGTTGATTGATCATGAGATGGAGGGAAGTATTGGATAAATAAAATACTTGCAAATGTATTCATCAATTACGTTTTACTTCAAGAAGCATAATTCACGAATACATTTGCAATTTACATCACCCAATATGAAAAAATATAAAATTTTGAAAAACGAAAAGAAAACAATAAAAATCACTCAACAGGGTGATTATATTGTTGAGCTTATTGGGCAGGGCGCTGAAGTTGAAATTGTCGGTGCCTTTTTAACTGAAAGTAATGAAGAAGTTGCTGTAAACGTAACAATACATCACAAAGCTAAAAACACAGTTGCAAATACTACGCTGAGAGGTGTTGCACGTGACCAATCAAAAATAAGATTTCTTGGCCGGATTATAATTGCCGAAGGTTGTGGTGAGAGTAATTCTTTTTTGACGGAACGAGTTTTGTTACTTTCAGATCAAGCTTCTGCTGAGGCTGTTCCTGAATTAGAAATTCTTACAGACGATGTTAAATGTTCACATGCTGCTTCAATAACACAAATTCCTGAGCCACAACTTTTCTATTTAATGTCTCGCGGGTTACCAAAAAAACAGGCAGAAGATTTGATTATTGATGGTTTTCTGAAAATATAAGCCAAGTGTTACAATATACAGATATGTTAGATACATCCAAAATCAAATTGGATTTTCCAATTTTATCTCGTCAAATGAACGGGAAAGGTTTGGTCTATCTAGATAATTCCGCAACTAGCCAAAAACCTCAAACTGTAATTACTGCGATCACAGAATACTACATGAATCATGTAGCCAACGTGCACCGTGGAGTACATACACTTTCAGATGAGAGCACTCATTTATTTGAAAATGGGAAAACAAAAATTGCTCACTTTTTTGGAGCAAAAAAACAAGAACTTATTTTTGTGCGCAATACCACAGAAGCAATTAATGGCGTTGCATACGGGTGGGGTGAGCATAATCTAGTTGCCGGAGACGTGATTTTAGTTACGGTCATGGATCACCATTCAAATATTGTTGTTTGGCAGGAACTTGCAAAAAGAAAATCTGCACAACTTATCTTTGTCGGAGTTACTGACTCTGGTACTTTGGATTTGATTGATTTAGAAAAAAAGTTAGAGCAATTTGGTGAAAAAGTAAAATTAGTAGCTCTACCACATGTCTCAAATGCATTAGGAACTGTTGTTCCGGTTACAAAAGTGGTGGAATTGGTGAAGCGTGCTAATTCACAAACTAGAATTTTGGTTGATGGTGCACAATCTGCACCACATATACCAATTACTTTTACCAAAATAGGAATCGATTTTTTGGCGTTTTCCGGACATAAAATGCTTGGTCCAATGGGTATAGGTGGACTTTTGGTTCGTGAGGAACTTCTCAAAACGAACGAAATGCAACCTTGGTTTTTTGGTGGAGGGATGATTGCAGAAGTACATGAATCTCACACAGTATTTCATGATGATATCAATGAGCGATTTGTGGCAGGAACTCCAGATGTTGCCTCTGTCGTCGGGCTAGCAGCAGCTTGTGAATATTTAGAAAACTTGGGAATGCAGGCTGTACTTGAACATGACATATCTTTAGTTAACTACGCTGTGCAAGAACTTGCAAAAATTGAGAATGTGATACTAGTTGGGCCAAACTTTGAAAGCAATTCCCTGTTAAATAGCGACATTAAAAACCCAGAGAGAGTTGGCTCTGTTTCATTTTTATATAAAGGAGTCCACGCTCACGACGTTGCCCAAGTTTTAGATAGTCAAGGAATCGCTGTACGGTCTGGTCACCACTGCACCATGCCGCTGCACACTTCACAACATTGGATTGCAACAACACGGGCAAGTTTTCAGGTGTACAACTCAAAAGAAGATGTAGATGCTTTGGTATTGGCACTTAAAAAAGTACGGGAAGTTTTATTGTAATATGTACGACATGTATCATGAGGATTTGCTTGATGAAGCAAAGAACCCCAACAACTATGGTGACCTTGTAGGTGCCGATGTGACCACAACACAGTTTAATGCCAGCTGTGGTGACGTTATCACCGTTGCAATTAAGTTGAGTGCGGATAAAACAAAGATCGAAGAAGTGAAATGGAAAGGTCATGGCTGTATTATTTCTCAAGCCGCTATGAGTGTTCTTTCTGAAAAAATCAAAGGATATGACACATCGAAATTGCAAGAATTAACAAAAGAACAAATTCTTGAAGAACTTGGTCTTCCCCAAATTTCTATGGGTAGGGTGAAGTGTTTGTTATTGGGATTGAGTGCAGTTAAAAAGATTTTGTAATTCCCAATCTTGATTCAATTTGTTACACTCAATGATGTTATGCATATTTTTGTTGGATCACATAACCCTGTGAAGATTAACTCCGTAGTTGGTGCTGTAAGTGAAACTTGGCCGGATGCCATTGTTGAAGGTTTTGATGTGCCTAGTGGCATTAACGAACAGCCCATGGGTGACCAAGAAACAAAACAGGGAGCCATGAATAGGGCTCAAGCTACTTTGTATGATGGCTTGGCAAAGTATGAAGTTGATGGGTTTGAGTTTGATCCAGAAGAAGTTTTAGGTGTTGGCCTTGAGGGGGGTGTTTTTGAAGACCCAGAAGGTCAAATGTGGTCCACAGTTTGGGCTGTAGTTGTAGACAAAAATGGTTTAATGGAATTTGCCAATGGTGCTCGATTTAAAGTTCCTGATATTGTTGCTGAGCAAATCAGAGCTGGTGGTGAAATGGGTCCTATTATTTCTAGTGTTGTAGGAGAATCTGATGTGCGTAAGAAACAGGGGATGATCGGAATTACTACAAAAGGCTTCGTAGATAGAACAGAAGAATACCAGGCTTTAGCTAAGCTAGCAATTGGATTGTGGTATGGCAGAGATTGGCTAAAAGATTATAATTACAAAGAATAAAGACAAGGACAACATGAACCCTCCACAACAAATGAAGGCCAAGTTGGCTGACAGATTGGCATTTAATGAGAAATTTATTCAATATTCTTTTGTGTTGACTCATCCACATACTTTAGTTTTTGATCCCGGCCAATATGTTTCTATTGTTGTTGATGCAACTGGAGATAGACGCAGTTACTCAATTTGCAGTAAACCTGAAAATAAAGATGCATTTGATATTTTAGTGGATATTTCTCCAGGGGGAGTTGGTTCGCAATTTTTGCAGAATTTACAGATTGGCCAGGAAGTTGATTTGCTTGGTCCTATGGGTAGATTTATTTTTCAGGCTGGTGGCACTGAGGAAGAGTTGGTATTTGTGGCAACTGGTTCAGGTATTGCTCCGTTTCGGTCAATGATTATGTCTTTGCTTCAGGAAGGTACCGAACGACGACCCATGACCTTGTATTGGGGTATGCGCTATGTTGAAGAGCTGTTTTGGCTTGATGAATGGCAGGATTTGGCAGAGAGTTTTGCTAACTTTAAGTTTCATCCGGTGATTTCTAAAGCGGTCGAAGAGTGGCCGCTTTGTCGTGGTAGAGTTACTGACTGTTTGAGTATGCACGAAGTCCCAGTAAATGCTGCCTACTACTTATGTGGAAACGCCAAGATGATAGAAGAGGTAAATACACTATTACCTCAAAAGGGTGTGGTAATAGAGAATATCCATTTTGAGAAATTTTTTTAGTAGCATATGAAGCAGAAGAAAGGCAAATATATGAATGATGTGCAAGTAAGTGCAGATGGCAAGACTCAGACAAAACAAGTGGGAAAGTATAAAGTCTCTGTGACAAGAGAAAAATGCATTGGGGCTGGTTCCTGTGAGGCACTTGCATCTAATGTGTTTAAGCTTGATGAACAGAATATTGCAGTAGTTATCAGCCAGGATGGAAATACTGACGCAGAAAAACTTTTGGCTGCTCAGAGTTGCCCAACCAATGCAATTACTGTCATTGATACCGAAACTGGTGAGCAAGTTTGGCCAAAATAATAGTTTCCATTTTTTAGATTGAGATGCAAAAGAAGCGTGTTTTTCAACACGCTTCTTGATAGTATCACTCATAGCCGCCTTTTGGGGTTACACCCCGGAGGCAGTTATGTGTGAGTAAACAAATAACGAATTACTTCAGCCAACCCTTTTTGATCCAGCGGCGACGTAAAGCAATACCGATGATCAAGAGGACAATGGCTACACCCAGCAACCAGTAGGGCGGGGAGTAGGAATCGGTTGTGGTGAAGGTTTTCAGTGTCACGGCCGTGGGGGCTTGGTAATACCAGACCTCCAAATGGCTGATTTCTTGACATCCAGGTCCGGGTTCGCCGTAGCGTTCCCAGGCCACAGTGTTGTTAGGCTGACCGCCTTCGCTTGTGGAGAAACTCCCGCGGTAACACCCATCATCAAAGGTTAGACCCTGGGACGGGTCAAAATCAAAGCGGTTCTGTCCTGCTTTGATGGTAAATTGAATGACGGTATTCGCCGCAGTGTAGGTGCCAGTCTGTTGTCCTGGCAGTTCGACGCAGTTTGGGGCATGGACACATTGAGATGCACCCTGGGCACTGGTCGAAGGTGTAGTTAAGCAAAGCAGTATTGCCAAACCCACCAAGATCGCTAGAATTTTCACGAGTAGCCACTTGTTTTTACGCATCTTTATCGTGTTTGTGACCACCTATATCGAGTAGATGGTCAAATTATTGAACTAAAGGAGTTTAATCTGTGCGATTTCATTTCTGCTTTTTTTGTTTTTTTTCTGAAACGTATAGGCAATCACCTTTGCCAACATCGTGATGCAAATTTGCACAACATGCTGGTCATAATCCTTTCCACCTAATAACTAGGTGAAGATTCTTTTGTGGAAAGGAGCAAAGGGGTAAAAATCCTAAAATAGGCAAAAAAAATACCCGCTTGTTCCTTCCCACAAATCGTTATTCGTTTGTTAAAGAACTAGATTTATTTAACTAAATCTCAAGGTTGACTATTATAGGTTTAATATTAATTAAAGTCAACCCTCCTAAAGGAAATAAAACAATTTTAGCTTGCATTTCTGCTAATCTAAGGTAAACTCTGTCAGGTTTTAATTACTGTATCAAAATAATACCATGAAAAGATCTATTTCTCCGATCAACAAAGAAGCATTCCCTTCTAAATTACAATTCATACAAGAAGAAAAGAACTCTCCCAGTTGTTAGTACCCGATTTGATAGCTGAACGGACTGTTTTTTTTTGGCAAGCAAAACCAAAAGATAGTTGGGCAGGTTTTTCACAAAGACAAATATTAGAATTAGTTCAAAACATAGCTCTTCTACTAGGAATTACAAATGAGAATGCAGAGTTATTAAGAATCGTTTTTGCAGATCATGAGGCATCAGGTAAAGGAGATGTTAAAGTAGCAGTACTTCTTGCAAAATACACCAAAACTCTAAAATATGTAGAGTCACTAGCAATTATAGTTAATAGATCAATGGAAGTTTTTAAATCAAGAATTGGTGTTCAAGAATCGTATGGCCAAAAGAGCCACTCACAAAAGGGTATTGAAGAAGAATCATTAGTCTGTGTTTTAGAAACTCCGCTAGAGTGTGTTATTTGGATACTTGCGGAGGAACTCGCTCATTCAAAGTTAGTATATATGGCAAAAACAAGGCAAAATGACAGAACAAGAAACAGTAGATACCAAGAAATTCGTAGAAAAAAAAGACAGATATCTGAATGTTTATATGAGGATTCTTATCAAGAAATGACAGTTGCACGGCAATGTTTACGAGTGTTAATGAAGTTGGTTCCTGAAAATGCTGCTTATTATAGGAAAGTCTATGAATATTCTGTGAAGCGTGGGAATCGTCCAATTCCATATGTAACTGATCAAGCAAAATCTAGCACATTTGTGAATACTGGTTATAATGAATAGATTATGCTGAAGGGATCTCACCTAGAGGAAATCACAAAAAATAAAAAAGAGGCTCAAAAAGAAGTTGCTCAGATATTGACTCGTCAAATCCAGTTTGATTGGGCAAATCCAAAGGATTTTTGGATAGGTTATGACAGAAAATCATTAGTAGATTTAGTAGCTCAGATTGCGATAGAAATTGGGATTACCAATGAACAGGCGAAGAAAATATCTGTGGTGTTCGCTGATTGTAAACCAAAACCAACGGGACAAGTTGCTATAGCGACTGCATTTCCACATTTTGACATTTTAGCAAATGGTATTCACCAATTATCAAGATGTACGATAATAATTAATCGTTCGAGAAAAGCATTCAACATGCAGCTAGAAAATCAACAAAAGAGAAAGACTACTGCTAAGCAGTCAAGCCCACGGATTCCATATTCTGGCAACTTGTCTTGTAGAATGGATTCTACTCGCGAGTTTTTACTTTGGATGTTAACTGAAGAGTTGTATCATGCAAAGCTATTTTGTATGGCTAAAACAATAGAGAATGACGCAGCGGTTAATCAAAGGTACATTAACACTCGTAAAAAGAAGGGGGTTATCTTTTCAGATGTATATGAGAATAGTTATCAAGAAATGACGGTTGCAAGAAACTGTTTGTTATTGCTTGCAAAATTTATTCCTCAGAAAGCCATCTACTTTAAAAGAATTTATCAAGAATCACTTAAGACAGGATCAAGGCCAAGTCCAAGTATTCCACCTGATGTTTTAAAAGCAATGTATATTCCTACGGGATTTTCTCTAAAGACTTTAATAGATCTCTATTTTAGGTGAAAGTTGAAATTTTCCTACTACCCCCCGTAATACAACCTTGGCATCAGAATAAAATATGGTATGCTAGAACCCTGCATAAAATGTTGGGTACAAATTACACCTAGGAGCACACTATGAAAAACCTCCCACTCTTAATTGGCACGATAGTTGGCACACTCATTTTAATAATTGCGGTCGCATTTTTTTCATCCAGTAGCTCACAAACTACCGATCAAGGCCAACAAATTGTGGACCAAACTCTCGCTATAGGCGATGCGCGCCATGTCTATACAGTCGCAGCAGATTTAGTTTCAGCAGACGCAACCCCAAGTGCCCAGACCTCAACTGAAAGTGCTTCCACTCAAGAAAACCAAGAGCTCATCACAATAGTCGAATTTTCAGACTTCCAGTGTCCTGCCTGTAGAGCTGCTCAGCCTGCAGTTGAAAATGTAAAACGTGCATATCCTGGCAAAATTCAAATTATATACAGACATTTTCCACTCGACTCGATTCACCCAAATGCTCGTTTGGCTGCGATTGCAGCAGAGGCCGCTTCAAGCCTAGACGCAGCTAAGTTCTGGCCAATGCATGACCGGTTGTTCGCAGAGCAACAAAAGTGGTCAGACACAATCGATCGCCAAGAACTAAAAGACACATTTGCTACGTATGCAGCAGACTTAGGCCTTGACAGATCTCAATTCTTAGAGAAAATGGAAGATAATTCTCTTGCAGACCTAGTTAACCTAGACGTCTCCGCAGGCACTCAGCTTGGGGTGAACGCTACACCAACTTTTTATGTCAACGGAATTAAAACATCTGCCCCTCAGTTGCAAGCGACTGTAGAATCGTTATTAAGTAAGTAAGTCAACGTCTTGCTCTTGACGAAACCATGTTATAACGTATAACTATAACTAGGTTTAAGTATAAGAAAGTAGATAGGGCAGAATGAAAAAATATACACCATACATTTTCCCGTTAGTAGTGTTAGGTATCATTTTTATGCTGGTTTTCAGATGGTACACGTTACGTGCTGAAAGAAGCGAATATGCATTACTGGGTGAAGGTGTAGAAATTGAAAACCTCAGTCAAGAAGAAATGGTCAAATCTATCAAGGGTGTTGGTGACTATGAAAGCATCGACTTAACCTCACAGGACCCAGAGAATAATGGTGTCGTCAGATATGAGTTAAAAGATGATAAAGTTAGATTTTCAGTTATGGCAAATCTCCCAGAGCCAACAACAGAATATCATGTTTGGCTTCGTTCCATAGACGGAACTGCTATGAGAGAAGTCTTCACATTGGTAGCTGGAAAAGGTGGCTATATTGGTTCTGCTGCACTCCCAAGTGAACTATTACCATTCGAAATGATTATCAGTGAAAGTGCACAGGCAGAAGTAGCCGATGAAAACTATGTTTTAAGAGGCACACTTGAGGTAGAAAATGATCTAGAAGTAGAAGTTTTGAACGAAGAGCTTAACTAGAAACAGGATAAGATCACAATAACTATAATTTGCTTCTTGAAGTGATCGCCGAGTATGATAAGCTTAGAAAAGATACGTAAAGACGTGTTCAGTATAAAAGTAAGTATTTGAAGCCTGAAAATAGGCAAGAAAAGGAGTACAAGTATGGCAGCAAACGCTTTCTCATACACCAATGCAAAGGGTCAAGTTTATTACTTGCACACCAAAGAAGTCACCCTTAAGAACGGTAGAGTTCAAAGGATTTACTTCTTCGCAAGAGACGTCAGACCAGGTGCATTAGACAAGGTTCCAGCAGGCTATGAAGTCATGGAAACCAAAAGAACCAACATGCCTGTTTTGAAGAGATCAAAATAATCTCTGATTAGATCGAATTAAGAAAACCCCTTATCGACTTTAGGTTGAAGAGGGGTTTTTTTGTGGTTGCTTTCTTTTGCATTTATAACTATTATGTACCGTAGTATGAAGCCCACAAAAGAAAACATCTATCACTGTTTATCGCGAGTGATCGACCCGGAGTTACATGTGGATATTGTGAGCATGGGGCTAGTCTATGACGTAACCATTGGTACAGTCCAAAAAGAAACAGGCCCACAGCCCAAGATTCACATTCTTATGACCTTAACCACTCCTGGGTGTCCACTGGCAGGGGTGTTTAGAGAAATGGTGGTTTCTGAGTTGTCAGATCTAGAAGGAATCAATCCAAAGGAAGACATTGATCTTGAATTGACGTTTGATCCTCCTTGGATGATCGATATGATGACTCCAGAAGCTAGAGCTGAGTTGGGGTACTAGAATAATCATAAAAGTGTGTCAAAACACGCAAGAAAGGGATACATGCAATCAAAGTATGCAATTATAGGAGTTCTCGTTTTAGGAGCTGTCTTTTTGGGCTATAGCGCTCTGCGTCAGCCAAAACAGGAAACAGCACCAGAGCAACTAAAAGATGTGCAAGTAGAGCAAGCTACGACCCAAGAAGTCCCTGCTAATGGTGATGAGTCGGTTATGGAAAAAGTTGTTGAAGAGGCAACCTCTGAAGGTCAACTAATCGCTATGATCGCTGACGATTTTAGTTTTGATGTCAAAGAAATAAGAGTCAAACAAGGAGAAAAGTTGACAGTATCAGTTACAAACGAAAAAGGATTCCACGATTTTGTTATTGATGAGCTGGCAGTAAACTCTGGTATGATCCCAGCAGGAGAGACAATGGAGTTGGAAATTCCAACAGATAAACCAGGTACGTATGAGTACTATTGTAGTGTAGGTCAACACAGGCAAATGGGTATGAAGGGTACACTGATCGTCGAGTAAGCTTGTCTTCACTTGATTAAGTACAGTTCGCGTGTAAAGATAGGAGTATGGAAAAACCAATTATTATCATTGGCAGTGACCATGGTGGTTTTGAGCAGAAGCAAGTTTTAAAAGCCTGGCTAGAAAGTGAACGATATCAAGTAGAAGATGTCGGTGCACATACGCTTGATCCAACTGACGATTATCCACAAGTTGCCTTTGGGGTTGCTCAGCGTGTAGTTGAAAACGAAGCTCAAGTTACCCAACCAGGGGCAGTTGGAATTATAATCTGTAGATCTGCTGGTGGAGTTACTATTGCAGCAAATAAAGTAGAAGGTGCTCGTGCTGTCTGTGTATTTGATGAACGCAGTGCAATCCATGCAAAAGAACACAACAATGCAAATATTATCACTTTGTCTGGAGATTGGATTTCATCAGAGCGGGCAAAAGAAATTGTGCAGGTGTTTCTTACTGCGATTTACAGAAAAGATACTAGACATGAAAGAAGAATTGCACAGATTAAAAAGTTTGAAGCAGAACACTCTTAACTTGTTATGAATATTTATCCAACAATCCTGACTGATCAACTCGACTTAGTACAAAAACAACTCGATTTATGTAATGAGAGTGGCTTAGTACATACAGTTCAAATAGACATCATTGATGGTTATTTTGTAGATAACATTACTGTTGCCCCCAGTGATTTGGTGGGTATGGATTTTGGTGGAATGGAATTAGATTTTCATTTGCAAACCCAGGAGCCAATTGATTTTGTGAGAGACATTGTAGATTACCAAGAGGAGTTGCCGGTACGCAGTGTTATTGGGCAGATTGAGCAGATGTCCAGCCAAGAGCTGTTTGTTGATGAAGTGAGAAGATATGGCTGGAATGTTGGATTTTCACTCAATTTGCATACTCCATTAGAAGCTGTTGAACCAGATCTTTGGGACAGAATCAATATCATCCAACTAATGGCAATAGAAGCTGGTTTTCAAGGTAGAGAGTTAGAAAATCAAGTGTACACAAAACTCAAAGAATTGCGAACTATGATGTCACAGCGCGATCTTACTTTAGAAGTAATAGTAGATGGAGGCGTGACTGTTGAAAATATTGCCAAACTTCAGATGCATGGAGTCACTTCAGTTGGTGTTGGTAGTACCTTGTGGAAAGCAGAAAATTTTGCCGAAAAATTGCAGGAGTTAGAAGCACAAGTTTTGTAAAGTTGTTTAAAGAGTGAAAAAGCAATTATGTTAAAAACACAAATTAAGATTCCAGCACCAAACTTACACTGCACGATTAAGAATGTTGCAATTTTTGGTAGTGCTGATGTAGACGAACACCACCCATTGTATCTTGAAACGTTCAATGTTGCGCGGCACTTGGCATATAATGACAAGGTTATTGTTGATGGTGGAGGGCCTGGGTGTATGGATGCAGCTACCAAAGGTGCTCAGGCAGCCGGGGGAACAACAATAGCTGTTACTTTTTATCCTAAAGATATGCCTGAATTTGAAGGCAGATTTCATGATAACTTAGTTGATAAAGAAATTAAGACAGCAAACTATGTTGAACGCATGTTTGGATTAATGGAACATGCTGATGCATTTATCTGCATGCAAGGTGGAACTGGAACTTTAAGTGAGTGGTCCACTGCTTGGCTTTTAGCACATCTGTACTACGGAAACCATAAACCGATTATTTTATATGGTGAGTTCTGGCATGAGTTGATGAAGGTAGTTAATGATCACTTTTTTATTGGTGATAAAGAACGAAGCATCTACAAGATTGTTAAAGACGAAAAGGAGTTAATCGAAGCTTTTGATTCTTTTGAAAAAGAACTGGCAGATCGTTGTGGACTTCAACCAAGGCCGTAGCGTAGAATAGAGTAAGAAATAACTGCCCATGTATGACATAATCTCAATTGGTTCCAGTGTTGTTGATAGTTTTATCATTTCCAAAGCATTTACAGTTAAAAAGAGTGCTGAAGGTACTTTTTTGTGCCAGATGTATGGTGAAAAAATCGATGTTGATGAATACATTCTTAGATCTGGTGGAGGTGGTAGTAACACTGCTGTTGGTTTTGCGCGAATGGGCTTTCGCGCTGGAATTGTCACTGAGTTAGGAAAAGATGTATGGGCGCAGTTTATTCTTGATGAGTTGAGAAAAGAGTTTGTAGCAACAAATATGGTTGTTGCTGAAAAAAATGAAAAAACCGGTGGATCAATTATTTTGCTTGGAGAAGATGGGAATAGAACAATTATGGTGCATAGAGGGGCAGCTGCACAACTTGACCCTAAAGATATTCCTTCAGCACAGCTCTCAAGAGCAAAATGGGTTCACCTCTCAAGCATAGCTGGTCAAGAAGCTACATTAAAATTTATTTTTGAAGTAGTCAGAGACGCAGATACAAAGATGTCTTGGAATCCGGGTAATAAAGAACTTGAACTATTAGCGACTGGAAAAATTAATCTCAACCGGCTCCCTATAGATATACTTTTTGTAAATAAACACGAATGGGATTCAATTTCTGAAGTTAGAAGCCAAATTTTAGAAGCCATCCCGCAGATTGTTGTTACAAATGGTAAATATGGTGGAGAAGTATTTGTCGAAGGCAAAGCTCATACAAAATTCTTTGCTCGCGAGAAAAAAATTGTTGATGAAACAGGAGCAGGAGATTCTTTTATTGTTGGCTATGTTACCAGTCAACTAAAGGGGAACACAATAATTGACTCATGTAATTGGGGAAAGCGAAATGCTGAATCAGTCATCTCTGTGATTGGAGCAAAACCTGGGTTGTTGACAATCAACCAAATAGAAAGCCATAATGATACACATGACTAGAAAACTGCCTTTTGTTGTTTTGTTGCTTGTGGTACTGTTGTCGTTCGCTCGCCCAACGTTTGCTCAATCTGCAACTACTTCAGGGACTGCAACTCCTTCTGGTACTGCCACAAGTTCTGGGACCGCTACTGGTTCGGGAACAGTAACAACTTTGCCACAGACGGGCGCTCACGATGTGTTGATATTATTTGCCGCTGGAGTCATCTTTTTGGTTGCAGGGATCACTGCTTTAAATGGTGCAAAACAAGTGTTCGCTGATTTTGAATAACGCTGGAAGAACAATATGAACGATTATAATCAAATCCTCGAACAAGAAATTCAGGAGCTAAAATCAAAGGTTAATGGCTCTCAGATTCCTGACGAACTTAGACGAAAAGTTGATAAAGATATTGTTGCCCTCGAGCGGAGTGTAGCGCTTGGTAGTTATGACGAAAAATATGAGAAAGTTTCTAAATATATTGATTGGGTGTTAAAAGTACCATGGCAGGCAGAAACTCAAGACGTTTTAGACATCAACAAAACCAGAGAAATTTTTGAAAAGCACCATTATGGCATGCATGATGTTAAGAATCGATTTCTTGAGTATGTTTCTGTTTTGAAGTTACGTTCACAAAATCCTGATGTTGCAGGAGATTTCCGTGCTCCGATTTTACTTTTAGTGGGTTTGGTAGGAACGGGTAAGACAACGTTTGCTATTTCTTTAGCTGAGGCGTTAGATAGAAAATTGGTCCGTATTCCATTTGGAGGTATGGGTTCAGCAACTGAACTTCGTGGAAATTCTCGCTTAATCCTTGGTTCAGAACCAGGGAGAGTTATCAAGGGAATCTGTGAAGCTGGCGTGAGGAATCCAATCATTTTACTTGATGAAATTGATAGAAGCAGTGAAGACGCAAACAAAGACATTATGGGTGTACTGGTTGAGTTACTTGATCCTGCTCAAAATCATTCATTTAGAGATACCTATATTGACTACCCAGTCAATTTGTCACATGCAATATTTTTGGCAACTGCAAACAATACAACAGCAATTGCCACAGCAGTTATGGACCGTATGGAAAAGATATCCATGCCTTCTTATACAGACCAAGAAAAAATTGTGATTGCTCAAAAATATATATTACCTGGTTTGCTAAAGGACGCTGGTTTAAGACCTGAACAATTTATTATCAAAGATGAAGTATGGGCGGTTGTAACCAGACCACTCGGGTTTGATGCGGGTATCCGTACACTACAAAGAACGTTGCAGGGAGCTGTTCGAAAAGCAGTACGCATTATTGTTGAACGCGGATATCCAGAGGTTGTCATTACTTTAGAAAATAAAAATATTTTCTTGCCACAGTACTAGCTAGTGTGGTATCCTTTTGATATGGATAGAAATACTCAACAAAAGTCGCATGACTTGGAAGTGTTGTACGCGCAATTAGAGAAAGATGCTCCTCATTTGCCGCTGGCAAAAACTGCTACTGACATTGTTCCAGGAGAAGGGCCATCAAGTGCTGAAGTCTTATTTATTGGTGAAGCACCAGGATATTTTGAGTCGGTAGAACGTCGGCCGTTTGTTGGGAAGTCAGGACAGTTATTTCGCAAAATCCTAGAAACAGAATCAGGAATTAAGCCAGAACAGGTATATATTAGTAACATTGTGAAAGTAAGACCTCCAGACAACCGAGATCCAAGTATTGAGGAATTAGCTGCATACAAGAAGTATTTAGATGCGGAGATTGAAATTTTAAAACCAGAACTAATTGTGACACTTGGCCGGTTTAGTATGGGGAAATTTTTGCCATCGGCAAAAATTTCCCAAGTGCACGGTAAGCTTCACAAAGTAAAATGGGATGGCTTTACCAGCTTTGTGCTACCAATGTATCATCCGGCTGCAGCACTTCGATCAACTGCAACAAAGCAAGCGTTTACCACTGACTTTAAAAAAATTCCTAAGATAATTGCATGGATAAAAGAACAAAAAGCAGTAGCAGCAAAGCAAAAACCTGAGCCAGAACCCGAGTTAACTCCTCTACAAAAAGAATTTGCAAAATCTGATAAAACTCTTGATGCACTACAGGCATCAGTGATTGAACACTTATTTTAACTGTTTTCTTTATTTCCAGATATAAGAGGGTACTTTTTTATGATATTATATAGAGGTTTGATCGCTGTTTAGAATAGCTTGTATGAAATATTTCTTACTCTTAATACCTCTCTTTACTTCACTTTTTGGAGTTGCTCTCTATAAAATTCAGGACAAAAGAATTGAAATTTTTCGTTTAGATTTTGTTCAGTTTGTATATATGTTCTTGCTGGCTCCAACGATGTATGTTTGGTTAAAGTCTTTCTTATTTTACATTCTACGTAATGAACTTGAATTTAGGCTTTCAGTTACAGACTTGTTTGTTGTCGATACTACATTTAGTGTCTTAGCATTTATCGTTATGGCAGCTATTGCTATGCATACACTTACTAAAACATTTTGGCTGAAACGGCATCATGACCCTGAATTTGATATCTATCATCTTTCCGAATATTTTCATCTCTGGTGGACCCACATTGTCATCTGGGGAGGAGCAATGCTATTGGCCACGTTTGTATCTATTTCAAATGTACTGATCCCATTTCAGATTGTGGCAGCAACAAAACTGCAGTTTTATTCATTACTGACAATTGGCCTTATTTTAGGTCCACTTACTTTCTTTGCAATCTGGATGTCTGATGCTAAGCAAGGCAACTTTATGCGACTTATGAAGTTAATTCTGGCAGTCTTCTTATTGGTACACGTATTAGTCTATTTTGTCTTAGATCCAGTTTTCAATATGACAAATGCTGGCTATTGGTTTGTGTTTGCAAACTTTTTTTCAGCAACGTTGTGTGCATCATTTTTTGAACGATATGAGAAGACAAATAGATTATTAAATTTCTTCATCCACATTGGTTGGGGAGACAATAAGGGGATAGATTTGTTTGCAGGTAAAAAAAAGAAGTAGAAATAATAGTAGTTAATTGAAAGTTATATGTCAAAGTTAAAAATTGTTCCGTTGGGTGGATTAGGAAATGTTACGCAGAATATGTTTTTGTATGAGTACGAGAACGAAATACTGATTGTGGATTGTGGAATTGGATTTCCTGACTCTTATATGCCAGGTGTTGACGTGCTGATCCCAGATATTGAATATCTACTGCAGGAGTTGGAGGCTGGTAAACATGTTGTTGGAATGGTTTTAAGTCACGGTCACGATGACCATATTGCAGCAACACCATACATCATGCCAGTGTTACCTCAATTTCCAATTTATGCTTCAGCTTTAACAGCGGGTTTTGCAGAACAGCGGATGCGTGACGGCGAAGATCCAAGAACTGTTATGGTGGCTGGTGACAACGATACAATCAAATTAGGGCAACATTTTTCATTTAGATTATTACCAGTAACGCACTCTGTTCCAGATACTCGTCACATTGTTATTACTACCCCAGAGGGAATTATCTACCATGGGAGCGATTTTAAGCTAGATCCAAGTCCAGTTGACGGGGTACTCACAGATATTGAGCACATTTCTCAGCTCAAAGAGGAAAATGTACTTTGTATGTTAATAGATTGTTTGCGTGTTGAATACAGAGATTGGGTGGAAAGTGAAGCCAAGGCTGGTCCAGCAATTTTGCAAGCCATGCAAGAAACTGAGGGCAAAATTGTGATGACACTAATGAGTTCTCATATCCACAGAATTCAGCAGACTATTGATGCTTGCGAGAAACTAGGTCGCAAAGTAGTGTTTATTGGCAGGTCTGTAGAACAAAATGTAGAGATCGCACTCAGACTTGGTAAATTGAAAATGCCAGAAGGCATGAAGGTAGACAAGCGCCATATGGAAGAGGTAGATGACAAAAAGTTATGTGTCATTGTTGCTGGTGCTCAAGGTCAGGAAGGTTCGTCATTAATGCGAGCCGTGTACGGCGAGCATAGAATTTTGCGAATTAACGCTCGAGATACAGTAATTTTTTCAGCAGATGCTATTCCAGGCAATGAACAAGCTTACTTTGGAGCCATTGATGAACTTTGCAGAAACAAGGTACATGTTTTATATCCAGATGTGATGCCTGACTTACATAAGTCTGGCCATGCTTCAGCTCCAGAACAACAGGAACTACTCGGTTTAGTCAGGCCAAAGTATGTGATGCCGGTTGGTGGACAAGACAGACATAGATATAAATTCTTTGAATTGGTTGCTTCACAACTTGGATATGATGAAGAACATGTTTTAATTCCAGACAGCGGTGAGATTATTGGTTTTGAGAATCGAACTGTTTCAAACGAAGGCTCACTCAACTTACGACCTCAAATAGTTGATGGTCTTGGCATTGGTGACGTTGGACCAATGGTTTTATCTGACAGAAGAACTTTAGGGCAAGCTGGAATTGTTATGGTTTTGGTGCCAAAATCAAAAGGTGAATATGATTTGCGCAATGTCAAAATTGTCTCAAGAGGGTTTGTATTCATGAAGGAAGCAGATGAAGTTGTGCAGTTTATCAAAACTGAAGTGGCGGCACTGGTTACAGAGGAGCTACGAAAAAAGACCCCAGATTCACAACTTAAGGCAATGCTTGAAAAGCGGTTATCACGAAAACTGTACAAAGTCATTCGCCGAGAGCCAATGATTGTTGCCGAGATTTTTGAGGTGTAGTATTGTATGTAGATAGGATTTGCCTCTTGCGCAATTATAAAATATCCTATAATATTTAATTAGAACTAAGACCATAAGGGAGTATGGGTAGAAAAAAGAAATTAAGACCACTGAAACTGAATATTAGAACTGAAACGATTCATTCAATTGTTGCAGTTATCCTGATTAGTTTTGGACTATTAGTTATTGTTTCACTTTCAGGGCAGGGAGCTTTTCTTTCTGCAATTAATAATTTTCTAACAGCAAAACTTGGTGCATCGCTCTTATTTTTGCCTTTTGTGTTTATTTCTTCTGGTATGGTCATGTTTCGCACCAAATGGCTTTGGTCAAAACCACATGTATTACTTGGAACAATACTGCTCATGTTTGGTTTTTTGGGAGTGTTTCAGACTGGTGAAGTAGGTCTGAAAACCTTTTTAAACACTTCACAACTAATCAGTCCGGCTGGGACGTATGTTGTTTTCTTTAGTCTCCTTTGTATTGGAGCACTGATTATCACGCAGCTTTCAATTCATGAAATTGTTGAGTTACTCAATAAATTAAAAATAAGAAAGAAAGAAGTTGGGGATAAGCAGGAAGCTCTTATCTCAGAAGATGAAATTAAAAAGGCCAGAGGATTCAAACTACCTAAACTTGGATTTTCATTGAAAAAAACAGCTGAAAAGACATTCAGTATTAACAAAGGTGCCTCTATTCCAGAAGATCATCCTGAACACGCAACTGGTACTGCAGTGTCTGGAGAGCCTGTTGGTAAAGGAAACGATAGCGAAACAGAACTTCCAGATGCATTATCTGGCAATTTGTCACCAAGTTCCAAAAAAGTTATTTGGGAGTATCCTCCTTTGTCTCTATTGTCTAACTCCGACGGTGGAGAAGCTGACCGCGGTGATGTGAAGCACAATGCTTCAACTATTGAAAATACACTCGAATCATTTGGAATTAGAGCCAAAGTAAAAGAAGTTAATTTTGGCCCTTCGGTTACTCAATATGCACTTGAAATTACTCGTGGTACAAAATTATCTAAAATAACAGCACTTTCAACAGACTTAGCATTAGCTTTGGCTGCTCCTGGTGGTCAAATCAGAATTGAAGCGCCAATTGCGGGTCGTTCTTTGGTTGGTATCGAAGTTCCAAACCACACCAGTGAGTTTGTGACTTTGCGCAAATTACTAGCAAGCCCGCTAATGAAAAAACAGAAATCAAAATTAGCGGTGGCGCTTGGTATTAATGTAGCTGGTCAGCCGTTGGTGGCAGATATAGCCAAGATGCCACATGTATTGATTGCGGGTTCAACTGGTTCAGGTAAATCAGTTTGTATCAATACTTTTATGTGTTCTATTTTGTTTAGATCAAGTCCCGATGAGGTCAAGTTTATTCTTGTTGATCCTAAACGTGTTGAGTTGACTGCGTATAACAACATCCCACATTTATTAACTCCAGTGATTGTTGATCCAAAGAAGGTTGTTTCTGCTCTTAAATGGGCAACAAAAGAGATGGAAAACCGTTACAAGCAGTTAGCTGAAGTTGGAGTTAAAAATATTGAAGGGTATAACGAACTAGCAGGTCATGCTGCCATGCCAAACATAGTGATTGTGATTGATGAATTAGCAGATATTATGTTATTTGCTCCAAGTGAGGTTGAGGAGAGTGTGACTAGGATTGCTCAAATGGCTCGTGCTGTTGGCATTCACTTGGTCTTGGCTACTCAGAGACCATCTGTTGATGTGATTACTGGTTTGATTAAGGCCAACATCCCAACTAGAATTGCGTTTAATGTTTCAAGTATGACTGACTCACGCGTTGTGCTAGACACTCCAGGTGCTGAAAAATTGCTTGGAAAAGGTGATATGTTGTATATTCCACCAGATCAAGCACGACCAAGCCGTGTACAAGGAACTTTTGTATCTGAACCAGAAATTAGAAACTTAATTGACTTTATCAAATCGCAAGGTCAATCACCAGAGTACTCAGATGATATTACCGAAAAATATCAATCAAGTACTATTAGTGGCGGATCAGGTAGTGCCTCTGGCGGCGGAGATGATAAAGATGAGCTCTTTGATGAAGTGGTGAAATATGTGGCACAAATGGGTAAAGGTTCTTCATCAAGTATTCAAAGAAGATTCTCAGTTGGTTACAATCGAGCGGCCAGAATCTTAGATCAACTTGAAGATGCAGGTTTGGTTGGTGAAGCACAGGGAGCTAAGCCTCGTGATGTCCATACTGCTAAGATTATGGAGTATTTCAGAAATAGAGAAACTTCTCATGGGGAGTAGTAGCTTTCCTTTTTTTTACGTTTGACAAATGATACTTCTTTTTGTTATTCTTACTGAAATAACTAAAAGGAGGTGACGATATGACAGAAGCACCTGTCTTTACACAGTTGGATACACAGATTAGATTTCCCGTTCTGGAGTTGCCAAAAGTTGAGCATATGAGAGAGGAGCATAAGGCGTTATTAAAACGTTTGTTTCCTGGGGCAGTACGACTGCAACGACTTATAAAAGAAATTGAACACAATGTGACCGAAGAAATAGCTTCAATTATTGGTTCTGTTGATTTTGCTCATGAGCGATTGGCTGGATTGCTTGCAGCTCTAAAAGAATTGGAGTCGCAAGTTGCAGCCCCAAATTATGTTGAACTTAATGAAGTTCGAGAACAAATTAGACAGGATCATAGGATTCATGAAAGCCTTGAGGATCTTGTGTTTGATTGCGTGAAACACACCCTAGATTCTGATCTGCTATAATGAAGCATATGCAAAAAAAACACTTCCTTTTGGTAGTAGTTAGTCTTGCCCTTCTCACAACCGTTTTCTTTGTTGGCAGAAGCAACATGGGATACAACCTGCTTAGCCAAATGATGGGTAGAGATTACATGATGGATGGTGTTGGTGGAGGGTATGCAGTACCTGAACCAATGATGTATGGTGGTGTTACCGCCACTCCGGTGATGGAGACTAAGCTTGCAGTAGATTCAGTTGGTATTGACTCAGGAATGATGGTGCAACCGGTCGAGATTATGCCACCGTATTATTACGGTGACGATGTGCTCTACATGGAAGAGCGCTCATACGAGAAGTCATCGTATCACTCAGTAGTTGTTAGTGACGTTACAAAATACATGCGTGGCTTGAAAGAATATTTTTCTAGTATTAATGGAGTGATTTTGAGTTCTTCTGTGAACTCGAGTTCAAAGTATGAAAGTGCTTCCTTATACGTAAAAGTTCCAGTCGAGAAATTTGATGAAGCAACTACAAGAGTAACAGAAGACGTCAAAAAAGTGATTGACGAGTCTTTAAATGCTTCAGATATTACTGGGCAAGTTGTAAATACTGAAGAAACGGTAACCTATTTACAAGAACAAAAGACCTTAAAAGAGGCACAACTTAAGGATGCCAAAACAGAAGCCGCTAAGGCAAAAATTCAAATAGAAATTGATCGTTTAACGCGACAAATTGAGGCAGCTCAAAAAGCCCAAGAGTCTGTTACAACTAGAACTAAGTATGCTTCGTTAAGTGTTACCGCAGCAAGTAATGAGAAATACTTTAATCCTGGTACAACAGGTGATTTTGAGTATGAATTGCAACGAGCATGGGAATCACTCAAATCTTTTCTTAAAGTTCTTGGGGTATTTGGTATTTGGGTAGCTGTTTACTCAGTTGTTTGGGCCCCAGTGGTTTGGATTGTCAGCAAAATAGTGAATAAATTTAGAAAATAATATTTTTCATTTTTTAAATAGGAATTACTTCGCGCCTGTAAAAAAAACAGGCGCGATTTTTTGTTATAACACAGTAGCTATACAAGAGGCCCGATTTTAGAGATGTCAGAAAGAGTGACGTTTTGAGTCTTAGATTCTTTGGTAACATCAATCAGTTCTAAACTCATTTGTCCTGTGGTTTTTTTCCAGAAGTAACCTTGTTTAATAACTTCGAATTGATATATTCCTGGTTTAGCGAATACTTTGTAAAATCCATTTTTGTTTGAAACAGTCAGAGCTATTAGTTCACTTTTTTGTGGATCAGTAACACGAATAATCGCGTTTTGAATGGGTCTATTTTTTGTATTTATTATGCGACCTGATATTGTTGGCTTCTTCAAAAATGTATTCGATTTTTTTAACACTACGACTGCCTGAATACCAAGAATAGCTGCATTGAGAGTGGTTGGATACAGTGCTGTTGAAACTACTGAGAAAATAAAAAGAGGCCAAAATAAATTAATAATATTGATCTGATCGATTGATCGTTTTACTGATTTTCCTAACTTCTTCATGGTGCTTGCAGGTATAACTTTATCCATAGGTACCATAAATAATTGTGAGGATGACTCAGAAGTTACGTCAAACTGTTCACCTTTATAAAATTGTTTTTGCGTTAAGAATTGAGGTCTTTGTTTTTTCGTTGGAAAGTTAAAATCCTGATGGCCAACGTTCATAGCGAAGCTACCGACTAATAAATGAACATCTTGGTATACCCCATTGACATCAGTAACAACTGTTTCTTGGATTCGTTGATTTGCAACATTTTGAGTTGATGTAATTGTAATTACAGCAAATGGTATGGGATCATTTGTTAGAGCATCATAGACCATTCCTTGCGGATGATTATGTTGGATGAAACCAAGTGCATGTAACACATTATCAAAAACGTCACGAATGTGTTTTCTGCCAAGCCTAATGACTTGAGTGGTAACTGTTACTATTGTTAGTACTGAAGTAGTAGCAAAAACTGCAACACCACCACCTAAGAGTGCAATCAATTGTTTCAATCCCTCAGCCATTGTAACGATCGTACCCAGGATTGTACCAGGTAAGTTTTCACTGTTTATAGTTTCCCTTATTGAGTCAACAAGTTTTGGGAGAGTGCTGAGTATTGGGGTATTTGAAGTTTCAGTCGGTTCAGGTGATGCTTCAACACCAGGGCTTGCAGAAGGTGATGGCGTTGGCGATACCGAAGGGATTGGGGTAGGTGTAACGGTTGGGATTATTCTTGAAATTGTAGGAAGGGATTGAGTTGATTGTGTTTTTGCCTCTTTGATATTACTCCAGCTTCCAGGCATACAACCACTTTGTCCACGAACTTTAAAATAATATGTGGTATTGGGTGACAAAAGGTCAACAGTGTAACTTTGGACTCCAGAATCAGAAAGTGTCACAGCCGCACCATGTTCTTCAGCATTCTGATTGGTCGAAAAGCTAATGAAATAATCAGTAACGCCGCCAATAGGAGTAAAGTATACAGTTGCAGAAGTTACATCAGTATTAATCTGAAACAAATCAGGGGCAGCTGAAGAAATACTATCTTGGCATGTTGTTGTTGCTGGTTGGAAGTTATACTGAACAGTCTTGTAATGTGATTGAGCAGTCATGAACCCGTCTACATCAATAGCGCGAATGTAAATGGTGTGATTACCTGTATTTTCTGTATCAAGAGTACAGGCAAAGGCCTCACTCAGACTGTCCATAGCGCCATCCTTTGCAATACAATCGTGCCAGTTACCACTATTTGGATCATTAGAATCTACAGAGTACTGAACTTGTGCGATAGTCGTCACTGAATTTGGTGCAGTTACATCTCCATTAATTGTAATAGTGGTGTTTTCTGAGTTTACAGCAGTGGGAGTACCGATTGTGTGTGGGAAATTATAGAAGAAGTAGTACGAACCTGAATTGGTCCGGCTATTATAATCGGCTGTTCTTGCATTAAAAATGAAATCTAGTTGAGAGTCGTTATTAAAGTCAGCCATATATCCATTTTGAAAAAATAGGTTGTCACCGGTATTGCCGTCATATCGAATAGAAAAATTAGTAGTTGTAGCAAGGTCAACCAATGAACCATTTGACCAGGTATCAATTAATGAGTCAAAAAATACATAAACAGCTCCTGAGTCAGTACCATTAGTGTTTGATAATCTAGATGCGGCAAGAATATCTTTTCTTCCATTTCCATTGACATCTTCAACTGCAAGTGCTGCGAAGGTAAAGTTATCGCTAGCTAAAGCCCCATCAATTCTGGCAATAAAGTTTCCGTCAATATCCAAGACATTTCCACTTCCAGTTTGTGACGAAAAAAATGAGTTATCAATAAGATACAGACTTCCTGAGTTTGATCGTGAATTATTATCTGCATTATAGCCACCAACAACAATATCTTTTAGCCCATCATGGTTAATATCCTCAAAAATCAAACTATTAGCGTAGGTGATTCTGTCACCTACATTAACGCCATCCATTCTGACAACCCAGTTAGTCGAAGTTGCCATATCTATGAGATTCCCAGTCGTTCCAGCCAAAGAAGAAATTTTTGAATTATCAATAATCCAGATAGATCCTGTATCAGAACCATTATAATCAGTTAGGTCTGATCCTATAATAAGGTCAATGTCACCGTCAGCATCATAGTCGCCTGCAGTTGTACTACCTCCACCAAATGTGTCACCGGCTGCAGCTCCGTCTATACGAACACTGAAATTGCTCAAAGTACCAACATTAAGTAAGTTACCTGTACCTGAAAAGTCATCAAGTAATGAATTAAAAAAGATGAATACAGATCCAGATTCACCTCTGCTATTGTTATCATCGTGATGGGCTTCAAGAAGAATATCTTTCTTGCTGTCATTATCAAGGTCAACTGCACTCAGCGAGAGATTTCCAAATGAGTCACCTGTACTTGCTCCCTGGAGTAAGAGGTTATAGTTAGTATCGATTCCCAAATCCATTGTGTTGCCGGTTGAGTTCAAGAAACTAGAGTATAGATTACTATAGAGAATATATACATTCCCTCGAGTGCCATCAGCAAAAGATTCACTCATAATCATATCGTCTTGACCATCATTGTTAATGTCAGCAAAAATAATACCACTACTAGCTGGAAGTGTACCGCCAGCCACACGACCATCGATACGAAGGGAATAGTTACTGCTATCAGCTAAGTCGATAGTGTTTCCAGTTCCAGCATAATTATCTAGGATGTCCCCACTAATTATATAAACAGAACCGGAATTAGCTTTGCTATTATAGTCAGTAAGTGTGGCACCAATGACTAGATCTAGTTTTCCATCGTTATTGATATCGTGATAGGTCTTTTGTTTTACACTTACACCGTTATAGCCCAGTTGATGATCAGCTGAAGCTCCGTCAATACGAAAGTTGAAATTAGCTGGGGTCGAGATAGTATGAGTGACACCGATAACCGCGTGGGCTGGTTTGGCTAAGTACAAAAAAATCATCAACAATAAAATAGAGACAATACGAAATTTCTGGCTAGCTACTTTTGGTCTGGACACTATATACTCATTGTATGATAAATGGGTATTATTATGCAAAAGCAAGTTAGCGAAAAAATAACACTTTTGGCACTATTAAGTGCGTTTTTTTTAGTCTTTGTTACGGTTTCATTACATCGTTACTGGCAATATGCCGTATGGTACTATGATTTTGGTATTTTTTATCAGGCTATCTCTGCAGTTTCTCAGCTACAGCCACCAATTATTGATCACTATGTTTTTACAGATAAAAATATTTTGGGAGATCATTTTCATCCTATTATTTTTTTAATTAGTCCCTTTATGGCTTTGTTTAAAGGGGGAGAAGTGTTATTACTATTTCAAACTTTGTTTGTAACTTTAAGTGGTATTTTTGTGTATTTAATTGCCAAAGAAATTTTGAAGAATAAGTTTGAAGCTTTTTGTATTTTAGTTATCTACTTTTCTTTTATCGGTTTACATAATGCTTTGATCACAGAGTTCCACGAAATTGTATTGTTACCATTGCCGTTGACTATATTTTTGTATGGGATGGTTAAAAAACATTTTAGGTGGTATGTTTTAGGACTAGCAGGAATTCTTCTTACAAAAGAAACAGTTTTTTTCATCCCAGTTTGGTTTGGATTGCTAATTGCAGTGAAAAACAAAGGGTTATGGAGAAAGATTGGACTAGCCACTGTTTTTGGTTCTATTTTGTATAGTTTATTAATTATTTTTATGGTGATACCCGCAATTAATGGGGAGGGATACTACTACTTGTCAGACACGAGCGCAAAAAATGCGAGTCTATCATTCTTTGATCAATTAACACTTAAGTCAATTGTTAAGACATTGCTGAGTTTTGGATTTCTACCGCTTTTATCTCCAGAAACTGTAGGTCCAGTTTTATTTAATTGGTTACTGCGGATTTTACGATTTGGGAACTTTGATTTAGGCATGCATTATAATGCAGAAATTGCCCCAACTTTAATTTTAGGAACAGCATATGGGTACAGAAGACTTAAAAAAATAATTTTGACAAAAGTAAAAAGAATTCCTAATGAATATTTTAAATATGCATTACTTTTTTTAGCCATTTTCAGCCTAATTTTTAGTACACAAATTTTGAAATCTCCCGCACTTTTATTTACAAATAAGGCATTTTACCAAAATACAAAAAATCATGAATTTCTCGATAGATTGATTCAGCATATACCAGAAGATGGAGTGGTGATGGCTCAAACAAATATTGCAGCAAAATTAGCATATAGAAAAGTGTATTTTTTGCGAGAGAATTACTCAGATTTTAATCCCGATTATATTGTTATTGATGCACGTAAAGGTCAAGAACCTAACAATTTTTTAGGGATAAAGAATTATGAAGCTTTAATCAAAACATTGGAGATTGATCCAAATTACACAGTACTATACAAACAGGGTGATCAAAGAATTTACAAAAAAGTGAATTAATTTTAGCCAAGATGCTATAATGAAACCTATGCAAACAGATGAATCAAATATTCAAAATAATGAAGTGAGTAGAAAGCTTCCAGTCTTACATATATTACAGGCGTTGGGGTTAATCGCGATTTTACTTGCACTTTATGCTCTTAGAAATTACTTTCCTTTGTTTTCACAAAATATTAGCCAGAAAATTGAAAAACCTGTCGCCAAGGTATCAACCTTAGATTCTGGTGCAAACGCAACTAACTTATCACAGAATTTACTTGATCTCTCGGAATTTCAGAAAGTTACTTTAGAGCAACAAGAACAAAGATATGCTGTTGTTGATGATTCACAGTTAGTTTTGGTGTCTCTTGAAGAAAATGGCGAAGATATTATGACAGACATTTCTGATATTAGTTATGGGTCAGGATCTTCAGCATATGGAAGTAGCGATCCAAGTAGTGCGCCAGATTTTAAAAAGCTTGCATATATTGATAAAGACTCAAAACTTCATTTACTTACTGCAGATGGGAAAGTTGATATAAAAGTATCTGACCAATTAGCGGCTAGTTTCATCAGTGGTTGGTCTCCTGATTCTAATAGATTAATTTTTTATACCTATGCTCCAACGATGTATGAGTCAGTTTTTCCAAGTTACCCTGGTGCTGAGCCAGAAAAACAGATTACTTTTGATAGAAATCAGCCTGAGTCAGGGTTTTACTTGCTAGATGTAGAAGATCAAAGTGTGAGTTACCTTGGAATTTTTAACGGAACAGAATTTGGTTCTTGGATCGATAATTCAAGGGTTATGTTGAAACTCGATACGTATGGTCAAGAAAAGTTTTTGGTTTTTGATTTAGATGCTTACTCTGTAGATGCTGAAATACTGGAAGGCGACTTGGAGAAGGATTTTGGAACGCAGTTTGTATTTAATGATGATGGTAAAAAATGGGCACTGACCTGGCATGGTGGCACAGACACAACTGATTCAGCAAGTATTATTTTAGCTGATTTTCCAAGTGTAAAAGGGAAAGAGTTAATGAAGGCTGATTTTGCTCAGATACAAGGCCCTGTTATTTCTCCAGACGGAAATCAGGTAGCGTTCAGAGGTTACGATATTGTAAACGGTCCACAATTTACATATTTGTACGACGGAAAAACGGTTGAAAGGGTTGCTGAAGGTTACCCAAGAGGTTGGATTGATAATTCACAGTTTATTATTTTAAGAACAGATCCGTCTCATGCTACAAACCCACATATGGGGACAATTGTGTCAAAATATGATACTAAAACCAAAAGGTCTGTGAATCTTTACAACTTTTCAGAAGACAAATAATTTTTTGTGGAGATGGCGAGTTACGACCTCGCGTCCGTAATAGTAAAGTAACATCATCTACAGAAGTAGGTTGTTTTTGATATTGTGAAAGTGGAGAACAAACAAACCATTCAGTCACAATCTTTGTCTTATTTTTCTTAAACTATTTCAACAAACGAAAATAGCCGTCACACTGACTAAGTTGACCTCGTTCTTCTAAAAAACGCCAATGAAATTGAATAGAAAGAACGTCTTACGCAGCTAATGTTGCGTATGAAGCTGGTTGCATGAAGTTAGCAACTTTGGTTTGCACCTTGGTTACTAAGTTAGCAGCAGCGGTTTGCAATGAATCTGCAATTATAAATTTGGCCCTGTTTTACATCTTTCTTGGCCTAAAGATGATCTGCAGATGTTAAAGTACGTACCACGTCAAAGCAATACATCCCCACTTTATTGCGATTGTTCGCAACAATATCCTATATTATAACACAATCATTCTTCATGGGCAAAGCAAAATCCATGAGTTTTTGAAAATCCAAATTTCTTTAAAACTGATGCGCAGTAGTTAAGGGTAGTTCCCGATGTGAAAACATCATCAATGAGCAAAACATTAGGAAAAAAATCAGCAATATTTTTTGAGATTTTTTGATTAATTTCAATAGTATTCTCTATGTTCTTTTGTCGGTTGCTTTTATTGTGTAAGCTCATCTGACTTTTGGTCTGTTTGGTTTTAATAAGGAGTTGAACTACAGGTTTTTGAAATAAGAGTCCAAGCTCTTCAGCAATGACTTGAGCTTGATTGAATCCTCTTTGCTGCATTTTTTTCTTATACATGGGTACAAAAGTGATGATGTCAAAATTTGGTGGTTTTGTTGAGTAATACAGAATGTGGGCAATAGTCTTGCCAATCGCTTTAACGCTTTGATACTTGAATTCATGAATTATTTTTTTTGTGATTCCTTGATAGTAGCAGCAACAAGTAATTGAATCCAAATGAGTATGTGTGTCTTTTGGCAAGGTGCTAAATTGAATAAATTCAATAGTCTCGTAACACGAATAACATAACAATCTTCCAAATTTGCTACAACCAACACAAAATTCTGGGAAAACAATTTCTACAAGGCAGCCTAACAATTTTTTTGTGTACAAAAAAATAATTTTCCACATGACACAATTATCTTGGTTTGGCTGACAAGAACTGTAGACTATTTTTGTTGCAGTTCTTTAATTTGTGATCTTAGATTTTGTAATTCTATGTTTTGTGGTGAGGTAGCAATTAACTTATCAACTAATGTTATTGCATTTTCGTAAGATTGTTCTTGAAGAAATATTTTTATAAGTGGAATGTAAGATGGCATAAAATTTTCATTCATCCGAATTGCAGTACTAAATTCTTTTTTAGCGAGTTCAACTTCTCCGATTGCTAGATAGGTATTTCCTAAATTATGGTGAGATTGAGGGTAGTAGTCACCAAGTGCGATCGCTTTGGTATACTGTTCAATGGCATTTTGATAATCACCGTTCTCTGCGTATGCCATAGCAAGGTTATTATGTAGCCGGGCTGACTGAGAAAATTGTAAAGTATAATTATAGAATCTGATTGGGTCTCCCCAAATATAGTTTTGTCTAATTGTTAGTATGCTATACAAGAAAAGAATAAGTATAAGAATCCCTTGTAGTACGTTTTTGAGTGGATCAATATATTTTCTTGGAGTAACTGTATTAAATAATCCATACAGTGCAATACAAAAACCAATGATTGGTAGATAAAGCCAGTGTTCATATATAAATCCGTTGACAGGAATTATTCCTGAGACAGGCACTAGCATACTAAAAAACCACATGGTTCCGAAAGCAATGTAAATTGTTTTACTCTTTTTGTATTCAAGAACTGAAAAAAAGCCTAATGAAATACATAACACAATAGTTGCTATCAGATATGTCGAAACTGGCTGTTCAAGAATAGCAAGGGTACGTTCCATATGCAGTGGATACGGAACAATGATAAGTCCAAAGTATGTCCAAATTGCTTGGGTAAATGTGTGTAGCCGAACATACATACTCTCACCATAGCTTGTGCCGGCAAAAAATTGATTTTGTGTTGTTGGGATAGCAATTATTGAAGTTCTGAAAAAAAGATATAAACAAGCTATGAGTATTGTTGTTAGGACAGTAACAGTAGCAAGTTTGTTTTCTAACGTTTTTTGCAGTACTGTTTTAAATGAAACTTTTTTATTTTGAATATTCACGAAAAGTAAAGAGATTGCCAGTAATCCAAGTGTGGCGATACCTATTTCTTTGCTTAGAATTGCAAAAGCATACCCAAAAATAGTCGTACAAAATAAAGCAATTTTTCCATAGGTAAGTTCTAAATCATAGATGATAATTTTAGGATATTTTTTTATGAGTAATAAAGCATAAGACAGGAGGGAAAGCATTGCCCAGAAGCTATACATTGAATCTCCTCTTGAGTTAGCGTAGACAACAGCCTCAGTTTGAAGAGGGTGAATTAAAAAAATGCTAGAGATCACCAAACTGGTTATCCTTGAAAAGCGTAGTATACGTAAATAAAAAAATAAAAACAGTCCGGTGCCTAGATGTAACAGTGTATTCGTAAGATGAAATCCGAAAGGATTAAGGCCCCAAATTGCATGGTCAAATGCAAATGATAGCGTTGTGAGTGGTCTGTAATAGGTGCTGGTTTCACCTGCTCCAGCAACAGTATTCTCAGTAAGAATTTTTTTGATTTGGAAATTTTTTACGTATTCGTTGTTATAGATAAATTGTTCGTCATCCCAGACAAAACTATTGCTGAGTGAAAAAATATAGCCAATTACAGTAATGACTAAAAGAATTGCAATAAAATTGAGGTTCTTTTTAATTGCGGCTACAAGTGAAAATGTCATGTATGTAGCATAGCAGGAAATATTGAGAGGCTCTATTTGAAAATGGTGGTCGCACCTGGACTCGAACCAGGGACCTCACGAATGTGAATCGTGCGTTCTAACCAACTGAACTATGCGACCATTTTTTAAGCAACATTTGTTGAAGGGTATTATATCAAGTTGTGTTTCTTGAATACAGACTCAACTTCCATGGAATTATTTGCTTGGAATAGTTCAATACGAACTTCTCTTGCGCCTTCAATACCTTTAACGTACCAACCTAAATGTTTTCTCATTGGCATAAAGTGATATGTAGCACTCTCATATGTTGTTTCATACAATTTGCAATGTTCAATTGCAATCTCAAAAATATTATGCTGTTGCAACAATTTATCTGAATGTGGTTGAAATGCGAATGGATTTCCAAAGGAACCACGGCCGATTAATATACCATCAACCTCATATTTTTTAACATACTCTATAGCTTGTTCGTAATTGAGAACATCACCATTTCCAAGCAACAGAGTTTCAGTATTTTTACAAAGTTGAGTTGCTTTATGAATTTCATTCCAATTTGATTCTCCTGAATATTGTTGTTTTAATGTCCTGCCATGTAAAGCAATTACAGCTGGATTCATTGCAAGAAGTGTGGGGATCCATTCTTCAACAACTGGAGTATCATAGCCAATTCTTGTTTTGATACTGACAGGGATTTCTCGATTTTCTTTGTATTCTTGTGGTAGTTTTTCGTGACGTTTTGCTACTTCAGTGGCAATTTCTTGTGAAATATCTGGGCAATCTTTACTTCTTAGGCCATGTAAATAATCTTGAATTCCGGCTTTTGTTTCAGCGATAATTTCTTGAGCAAGTTTTGGAGTTTTAATGAGTGCAGCACCGGCCCCAGAACTATCAACACTTTTTGCAGGGCAACCCATGTTAATATCAATACCATCAAATCCTAGTTCACACAAAACTACAGCTACTTGTCTGAAGTACTTTGGAGTAGTGCCATAGATTTGAGCAACAATTGGTCGTTGTGTTTCGTCAAATAAAAAATCTTTGAGCAGTCGAATAGCGCCATGGCAAACGCCTTCAACATTTGTAAATTCAGTATAAATAACTTGTGGGGTACCATATTTTTTCTGAATGTGTCGATAAGGATGATCAGTAACACCGTCCATAGGGGACAGACCAATAATCGGATGAGCCAACGTTTTCCAAAAACTTGTTTTCACTGTAGTATTATATCAGGGGATTGCAAGTTTTTTTGATTCAGAGGTTATTTTGTATTTCTGTTAAACGTTCAAAAAGTATTGTTTTTGCTTCACTTGAAATATATGGTGAGTACCAATTGAGTGATTTAGTCAAAGCTTGAATGTAACGGGGTTTGTTTCCAACTGATGCCTCAATGGCACTCTGTGTTAGTTGTGAAAGCTCAAATGCAATGTATTTTTTTTGAATTTTACTTGTTGATGAAAAAATTTGAATGTCAGAAAGCAAATGTTCAAAAGAACTATTTGTTGTTATAGAACTTGAGCTATGTTTATCAAATGAAACTGTTAGAATTGTTGGTTTTTCTGTAGTTCCGGCAACGCCTGTATAGGTGAGATCACTGACATCAGCAGTGATGTTGTAAGCAAAGAGTTTTAATGTATAGGGTTGCGGTAGCTGAGCATTACTTGTGATGCTTAAACGATAAGAGCCTGTGGTTGGCTTTGCTAATTCATGTAAAACAAAACTGGGGGATTGTTGTGTGCGATTACTATTTGAAATAAATTGAGGGTAGGTTTCGTAGTTTGGGGGAATTGCACCACCCTGATCTGTGATTAAAACAGAGATAGTATCTGCATGTGAGGCATGAATGAATGAGAGATCAGTAAAGCTCGGCGTCAAAAGTCTGGTAGAAAGTAGCTGAGTTTGATGTTGACTCAGCAAGGTGAAGTCGTATGACGGATCAACAATGGTAAGGTCGTTTTCTGCTTCAGGGATACCGTTCCCAACAAAAAAATGCCCAGGGATTTCTAGGATTATTGGCTTGTTATTCTGGATTTCTGTAGTGGCAGTTTCAAGATTGTCTCCAGCAATTCTAGAATATTCAAGGTTTACTAAACCAGTCGCATCATGAATTTGTTTAACTAATCTTGAGATTGCTGACCAGTTGACTAACCCTGGTCCAATAAATCCATCAGCTTGATTGTTTAGCCACTCGTTTAAGGTTTTAGGTGTGATTTCAGTCCCATCAACGAAGTGAGAAATATTATGGTATTTTAATATCATATTAATTGAAGTGAGCAGACAACCCCAATCACCGATTCCAAAATTTTCAGTTGCCCAGTTAGTTGCAGTGTCGTACTCGATACTGCTCCAACTTGGATTCGTTTGTTTTAAAGGAGTAACTGGCAAAATAAAAGCATTGGAGATGAGTGATACCACAATGTTATCAAATTGAACATGGGTTGGAAAAATCGCTCCAGCTCCTGCTTTTAGACCAATTCTTCCGTGATCATTCTCAAAAGTTGGATCATCATACTCAAATTGTTTAACACCTTCTATAAAAAATTGTATATTTCCTTCTTTTAGATGAACCTCCATATGATAAGTCTTACCTACTTCTAATACCAGGGGTCCGTCCTGACGCCATACTTCTTGACCATTTTTAATGTGGGATAGAATGTAATTGTTGCCAATAAAATGAAATTGATACCAATTGAAAATATCTTTAAACCAAAATGATAATGCTTTATCCGCTCCCTCTAGATATGTGTAATCAAGTTCGTATACATAATTCTTCCAAGAGCTATTCCAATACTCATCTTTGGGAATTATTTCCGCGAGAGTAGAGCCAGTATTGATAAACACGTCTGACTGCTGATTGACGATGCTCCAAAGGTCAAATGTATTTCTAACATCCTGCCATTTTTGATACTCCTGTGAAAAGTCATCGGTAAAAACAGTCTGGGCATGTATTGGTTGGGAATTAATAAACAGTATAGATGTTCCTACCAAGCATCCAAAAAAATAGTTGATTATTTGTCTGAATTTCATAGTACCTTTGTAGTAGAATTAGATAACAAAATTCTTACAAGAACTGTGACGCTACAAACCGAAAAGTAAAATGAATGTTGTATTTTTATCACGATTATATTTACCTCACTTGGGTGGGGTTGAAATCCATGTGCGCGAAATATCTGCAATCTTGACTCGGATGGGTCATGAGGTAACCGTTATTACTCTACAACATGATGCCAAATTGAAATCAAAGACTGAATATGATGGGGTAAAGGTTATTAGACTTTCTGCAGATGCGCAAAACAAGCATGATATTTGGCAAGCTATTATTTCGGTAAAAGAGAGTATTTTACAAGCAGATATCATCCATGTGCATGATGTTTTTTGGTGGATTTTGCCACTGTATGTAAAAATAAAAAAGAAGGTGTTTATAACGTTTCATGGATGGGAGACCCAATTTCCAATTCCACTTAATTCTAAAATTCATAGATTTTTGGTTTCAAAACTTGCTCAGGGAACAATTCATGTCGGAGCATTTATTCAAAAGTTTTACTGGGATAAGCCTACATTTATCACCTATGGTGGAATAAATCCTAAACGCTTCACCAAGTCAAATAGTAGTAAAGCAGAAAAAAAATCAACCAAATTGAAGTTTGTTTTTGTTGGACGATTAGAGCATGATACAGATGTTTTGATGTATATCGATTTTCTTAAAGAATTACAGGTCAAAAATATTGCTTTTGAAATGGTTTGGGTTGGAGATGGATTTTTAAAAAAAGAGTGTGAACAATTTGGGATTGTAACTGGATTTGTTAAGAATATCAGTCAGCACATTGTTATAGTTGATTTTGTGTTTGCCAGTTCTTACCTCTCAATTTTAGAAGCTCAGTGTTTGGAAAAAATAGTTCTATCGTTTTATTCTAATCCCTTAAAAAAAGAATACTTAGAAACCTACCCAGGGAATAAATATATGGTAATTGCCGGTAGTGTGGAGAGCATGATCGCAAAGTTTGAACATATGCTAACTTCACAAAAACTGCTCCCGGAAATGAAAAAAGCAGCAAAGCAATTTGCCTTAATGAATACATGGGATAAAGTAGTTGATCAGTATTTGCAGCTTTGGAAAAAAAAGTAAGTTATACTACAGTTCATGAAGAAAATTTCATTAATATGTACAGTGCTCAATGAGCAGCGAACAATAATTGATTTATTGCAAAGTATTGCAGCACAATCACTAAAACCTAATGAAGTAATTATTGTTGATGGTGGTTCTGCCGATGACACAGTACGTTTGATTAGAGACTTTTCAAAAAAAAATCCTAAGCTTGCAATACAGGTAAAACAAAAGTTGGGGAATAGAAGTATTGGTCGTAACTATGCAGTACAGTTAGCAACAGGTGAGTTAATTGCGATTACGGATGCTGGCTGCATTTTAGAAAAAAATTGGCTCAAGGAAATAATAAAACAGTACCAAATTGCAAAGACTCCAGTAGTGGCTGGTTATTACGATTCAAAACCAGAAACTGATTTTCAAAAAGCCGTGGTGCCTTATGTTTTGGTAATGACCGACAAAATAGACCCTGAGAATTTTTTGCCAGCAACTCGCTCAATGTTAATTGAAAAAAACCTCTTTCAAGAACTAGGTGGATTTGATGAAAAGTTAAGTGATAATGAAGATTACGCTCTTGCAAGAAGACTTGAAAGGCAAAAGATAAAAATTTCATTTGCTCAAGAAGCAGTGGTTTTTTGGGAGCCAAGAAAAACTTTACAAGAATTTTATACTATGATTTTTAGATTTGCTCGTGGTGATGTTTTTGCAGGCATTCTTAGACCAAAAGTGTTTTTAATTTTTATGAGGTATTTTGTTTTTACTTTTTTTCTAGTGTTAAATATAAAAATATTTTTGGTTTTGTTCCTGTTTTATTGTATATGGGCAATCAAAAAAAATAAAAAGTATGTTGGAACGGGCTACAAATATTTACCGCTGTTGCAAATAACATCAGACATTGCTGTTATGCATGGTAGTGTGGTGGGATTTTGGAGTAGGGTGCTAAGGTGACTGCTACGAAACGGTTTCCAATAGCTTTTTTATTTGTCGTATAGTTTCAGTGTTATTTGTGTATCGAATTGCATTCGCACCAGCAGTGATTGCAGCTACAACATTTTTTTGTTGATCATCAATAAATAGTATTTCATTTGTTGTGACATCTAATTTATTCGCAATAACTTTATACGTATTTGGATATGCCTTTGGCATATTTAGTTCGATGCTAGTGATGTATCCATCAAACACTGGTTTAAGCATGTGTGAAATTACAGGGTCAGTATGCATAGTTCCAGAAGTAAAGACGTAGAGTCTGCAATGAGTTCTCAATGTTAGTAAATAATCTAATAATTCTTGATTAATGAGGAAGTTATCTAGTGCCTGTGCCGTGGAATCGTCTTGCAAGATTTGTTTATACAAACCATTCAGTGACTCAATAGTTTCTTTAGTTTTTGGAAAACAAAGGGTATAGGAGAAATCTAAAAGCAAGGTTCTAATCATAATTATTTTTTCTTTGCATTTTTTAATACAGCTGTTATTTGTGATTGAATCATCTGGGTTGCAACAGCATTAAAGCCTCCTTCGGGAATGATAATATCCGCAAAGCGCTTTGAAGGTTCAACGAACTGTTCATGCATCGGTTTTGTGAACAATAAGTACTGTTCTATTCCCTGTTCAAAAGTTCTGCCACGTTCGGCTACGTCTCTGACCAATCTTCTTGCTAATCTCAAATCACCATCCGTATCAACAAAAATCTTCATATTGATTTGCTTTCGAAGTTGTTCATCTGCAAAAATTAATATACCTTCAATCAAGATGATCTGCTTGGGTTCGATTAAGACAGTTTCTTTAGAACGATTATGATTGGTGAAATCATATGTGGGTCTTTGCACTGATTTACCCTTTTTTAATTGCTTTATGTGTTTGATGAGTAAGTCTGTTTCCAAAGAATCCGGATGATCGTAATTGGTATGAAATCGTTTTTCCATTGGTATATGGGTTTGGTCACGATAATACGCGTCATGCGGGATATGTTCTATGAATTTTTTTGGAACAGATTTACGGATCTCATTTGAAAGAGTGGTTTTACCCGAACCACTACCCCCTGCAACGCCAATGATAAATGGTGTTCTCATTTTAGCTAGTATAGCATGAGCAGCAAGTCCAAAAGAATTAATGCTAGATTTTTGCTGATACATCTACTAAACTGACTTTATGAAAGCAAATAACTTTTCTAAATATGTCGTAACACATAAAGCAGTAATTGGTTTGACAGTAGCTTTATTAGCAGTATTGGGCCTCTCATATTGGCAATGGCAAGAAATTCAAAAAGTTCAAACAGAACAAAGACAGCAAGAACAGTTACTGACTGAAACCGAGACTGTATTAGCACAAGTCAGGACTGAGTTACAAGATTTACAAAACTCTGATCCACATAAAACAAACATGGAGCTACAGGCTCGTATTGAAGTGATTGAAGAGACTTATCAAGACTTGCTCACTGTTTACGAAACTATTGATGATTTTGAAAATGGTAGTTATCCACAAAATCAAATTTCTGAAATGAGAAAATTATTTGCAAATTTACTAGATCTCACTTCTAAGAGAGATTATGAGGGTGTTGTGGAAGCAATGACAGAGGTAACAAAAAAAATTGCTGAATATGAGGCTGATCAGGCCCAAAAATTATTGGCAGCCGCCCAAGCTGAGGCAGCGAAATTGGCAGCACAGCAGACGCAAACTGGAGGTACAACTACAGGAGCAACCGGAACGACGACAACTGCTTCAGCTCCAGCTTCTAATGACCCCCCTTCAAACGGATATGCACGGCAAGTCGTTAGTAGTGATGCTGGAGCATTTACCGTTTCAATTGTGGCTGGAGATTTAGGGAGTACCCGTGTGATAGTTGATACAGCTTCTGGCTCAGATTGTTTCAACGATTGTCCGGTTTTGCCACTTGCAGAGTACGTTGGCAGAAACGGAGCCTACGCAGGTATCAATGGCTCATATTTTTGTCCAGCAAGTTATCCATCTTGTGCAGGCAAAACAAACACATTTGATTTGTTAGCTATGAATAAGGATAAAGTTTACTTTAATTCAGATAACAATGTGTACAGTAATAATCCGGGTGTTATTTTTAGTCCTGGCTCAGTACGGTTTATTGGAGCAGTCTCTGGATGGGGAAGGGATACAGGCATAGATGGTATGCTCTCAAATTACCCATTACTCGTGGCAGACGGAAACGTAGTGTTTGGTGGTGATGATGACCCAAAGAAGGGAAGCAAAGGGAATAGAAGTTTTGTGGCCAATAGAGGTAGCATTGTATACATCGGCGTTGTTCATTCAGCCACTGTTGCAGAGTCAGCACGTGTTATGCGAGCAATGGGTATGGAGAATGCACTCAATTTAGACGATGGAGGTTCTACTGCCTTATGGTTTGGAGGATATAAGGTCGGTCCTGGAAGAGCATTACCAAATGTCATTCTTTTTACACACCGGTAGAAAGTTGACTTCAGAATTGAACAGGCTATTGTTTCATTTCTGCAGCGTCGTTTTGTAGTAGGTCTAGTTGAGCATCTAGTTGAGCATCAACATCAGTGCCGTCAAGCTGCATACTCTCTCTTTCGAGACCATTAGAATCCATGATTGGTGTTTCTTTTACCATATACTCAGTTCCTTTATCTTTGAGTTTTTTTGATTTGTAAAAGAAAAGGCCTGCAAGAACGAGTAGTATTGCAAGTATCCAGAAGTAGCTCTTGGATTCCATTGTTTGTGTTTGTTTCATTTTTTTTGGCATACTGTTCCTTAATTTTATCTAGTAATATTACAGTGTTGGTGTGGCTGTTGGGGTTGGGGTAGGTGTTTCAAGAGCTTCAGCAGCTGTACGTACCGCAACTATTAAGTTTTTAATAGAGCTGCGATATTCTTTGAGAGCTGTTTTTACGGTTTGCATATCTGTTCTGAAGGTGGCAAGGTGCGCAATTGGGTCACCTGTCGTACAAGAAAAATCATCGACATCAGCTTGCGCATTGGCAAGGGCTGTTTGAACAACGGCTTTCTTTGCTGCAGTATCTGCTACTAAGTCATCATAATTAGCAACAGTACTGCCAGCGGGAACAACTACAGTCAGGTAGTAGTTTTGAACCCTAGCTAAGTGCTTATCAAAGACTGACAACATATTTTCTGAAAGACGAACGAGTTGGCTCATCCTACTTACTATTGTGTCTTCTCGAGACTCACAGGAACGTTGCAATCCAGCACTGGGGCTAGCCATTCTTTGTCTAGTTTTCATCATTCGTTCCTCAGCTCTAGCGTTTGCTTTATCAAGACCATTAACAGCATAGACCATGCCACCTACAGATCCGTCTGAAGTCACGGTCAGGAACAGGGCTGTAGCCACAACAAATACTGTTAGAGAAGAAAATAACTTTTTTGTCATATACTACTATGCTAACAATCATAAAAAAGATTGTCAACACAATCAAATTAAGATGATAAGTGCAAGTCAGCACATGATATAATCAAGAACATGAAAGAAACACACGCTGTAGATCAGCTGAAAAAACCCGTATTTATCTTGGCTCATCCCGATGATGAAGCTTTATTCTTTGGGGTTCTAGAGTGTCTTTGTTGCTGCAGGAATTAGTCCCCATATTATTTTCTTAACGGCAGGTGAGTTAGGAATTCCAAAAGGTTTTCAAACCAAACCCACAGAAATGGCATTGATTAGAAAGCAAGAAGCAGAAGCTGCCATGCAATTTCTTGGTGCCAGTTTGACTATTTTACGTTTTCCAGACTTGGGTTTACCATTTGTTCCACTTCAGGAGTTAGTAGCTGCTGTCTTACCAATTGTTCGCGAGGTCGGTGCTGATGCCCTATTTTCATTTCATCCAAAAGAAATAACGAACTATTTTGATCATCCAGATCACAATAGAGCTGGTGAAGTAGCAAAATATGTGAGAGCAGCAGCAGATGTAGCTCACTATATGCCAAAATCAGCTGCCCTGAAGAAACGTCCGGAATTATACTTATGGACTACAAAGAAACAAAAAATGAAAATACATTTGTCAGAGCAAACAAGAGCACACAGGAACGACTATTTAACTAAATGTTACCCTTCACAATTTTCAACTGAAACAAAAGAAGTTTGGGGGGCAATTTTTGACGATATTACTAATGAGAAACACAAGACAAATGAAGGAAAACTACACACTGAGCGGTACAAGCGAGTTAAATCAAATAAGTAAAAATTACTTTTTTTTCTTTTTTTCGCGTTTTTCTTGTTCTAGTTGTTCTGACACCCGCTGCAGAATGTCGTAATGGTTTTGTCCCATGTTTTTCCTATTCAGTTTTTTTAGTGGGATAAAGTCAACTCTAGTGTGTTCTTTATCAGGTTTTCGTTTAGGTTTTGAAATTTCAGTACACAGATAATAGTAGGTAAGCCAATCGCCAAAAGCGTCTTCAAACAGAAAAGTTATTTCTGTTGCTTGCCTTCCTGACTCTTCATATAATTCTCTGAGTGCAGCAGCTTTTTTTGTTTCACCTGGGTCGATTCCACCGCCAAGAATAACCCATAAACCACTATTTTTTCTCCTGCCAACTAAGAATGTATCCGTGGTTTTTGGGTACGGAACAATAACTCGGCTCACTTCTTTTAGATTCACTCTCTTTTTCATTGGAGTATAGTAGCATGTTTCTTATGGTTAATTAACAGGGCGGAGGGAGGGGGTTTCGAACCCCCGTGGAGTTTTCACTCCCCAAGCTTTTCGAGAGCTGGCCGTTCAACCGCTCCGGCATCCCTCCAATGAACATGGCTCGTATTGGTAGCCACCATATTATACAGAGAAAATTAACTTTTTTTTACACAACTGTCACATAAACCATAAATAGTTGTGTGGTGGTGGTCAGCTTGAAAACCTGGGATTTTTTTGTTTGTGTGATCGTGGCATTCCACAGCAACGACTTTGTCACAATTTGTGCAAACTGCATGGTCGTGGTGATTTTTTCTTAATTCGTATAAAGCTTCTGATTCTCCGAAATTTTCTTTACAAATCTTGCCTTCAATTTCTAATTTTTCTAAAGCTCTATAAATGCTGGTTTTGTTGTATGTATTTCCAGACTTTTTAAGTTTCTCAATTATTTGTCCAACGGTAAGCAGATGTGTTTTTTCCAATTGACTAATAATCTTTTGAGGTAAAACTGCAACTCTTGCCATATGATCTTATTCAATATGTGGTAAAAATAAACTTAGTGATGCGATGATGCAAATACCAACAAAGAATAATATAAGTTGGTTCCATTTTTGTCGATTGTCTCTCAGGTCATGTCTATGAAGTTCGGGAATAAGGTCTGAGAGAGCAATATATAAAAACATACCCACACTCAGGGCAATGATGTATGGGACGATTCCTTCCAAAGAAAAGGCAAAAAAGTAAGTTACTAATGCTCCTAAAACAGCTGACATTGCTGAGGCTAGGTTTAACAGAAGAGCTTGTTTTCTACTCATACCTCCGGCAACCATAATTGAAAAATCGGCAATTTCTTGTGGAATTTCATGTGCTGAAACAGCAAAAGCTGTTAGGAGTCCAAGAGTTGGATCTACTAAAAATGTACCAGCGATTAAAACACCATCTAAAAAATTATGAACACCGTCCCCAAAAGTAACAAACCATGCGCTTGGATGTGGTCCACAACACTCATCATCTTCATGGTGATGATGCCATAAAATCAAACGTTCTAAAACAAAAAAGAAAACTATAGACAAAAATATGACAATAAAAACAATTTGCCCGTCCAAATTTTCAATCGCTTCTGGTGCAAGATGAAGTAACGAAGTAGCTAATAATACACCTGAGGCAAAAGAAGTGAGTTGTAATATGAATTTTTTTGGCCAAGTTTTTTTCTTTGCTAAGAAAAATGAGCCAAGTAGCGAAATTAGACTACTAATAAATGTTACAGCGAGAATATAGATCAATGTCATAGTAACAACGATTATATAGTATTTTTTTTATAATGCAACTAAGTTGCTTAATTATTAGGAACTTCGCTTTTTTGATTTGTTTTAATCCACCAACTCATAAATGCTATGTACCCTGAGTAGACAGAAAGTTGTAGTAAATCCATTTTTCTGGTGACGCCAAAGATTGTTTTGACAAAGGCTCCAATCGTTGTTGTTTTTTCTGGGAGGAACGCAAACGTTATTTGTGTAAATTCTGGGATGACACCTAACTCAGTAAACTCATGAACACCTCGGGCAAAAAGTCCTGCTGCGAATATCACAAGCAAGATTGAAGTAATTCTAAATGCATAATAGATGGGCAGCTTGATTGTGGTTTTGAAAACGAGGTAACAGAACACCAGTCCTAGCAACAATCCAAAGAAGAAACCACTAAAAATTTGTTGAGGATCTGTTGAAAGATACAGTGTAGAAAGAAACAAAACAATTTCAAATCCTTCTCTTAAAACTGAGGTAAAAACAAGAATAAAAATGGCATTTTTCTCTCCTGCATTCACTGTGTGATTAATTTTTTCAATCAATTGAATTTTGTTGTGACCAAATGTTTGATGTAAAAAAAATACCGCCCAAGAAACAAATGCGGCAGAGATCATCATGAGTACACCTTCAACGAGTTCCTCAATTTCACCGGTGTACAACTCCTGTAATTGTAGTCCAAGATAACTACCCAAACCCAATAATGCAACACTTACAACTATTGCTAAAGCTGTTGCAATCCCAACTGTTTTAATAAGAGCCGTTTGTTTAAGTTTAGTTAAGATACCTACAACTGTTGCAACAATAAGTGTTGCTTCAATAACTTCTCGTAGTGATATAAGGAGTGCTGCTAACATGATTGGTAGTATACGATAAAATATTCAATTGTGCACCCAATGCGATTCGAACGCATGACCTTTTGTTCCGCAAACAAACGCTCTATCCAACTGAGCTATGGGTGCATATTGGAAACAATATCAGGTATTATACCAAAAAAAAGAGAATTATGAATCAATGTCTAGAGGAATTTTCTTTTGGAGCCACTGTGCAAATCGTTCGGTTTCGGTAAGTGGTGGTCGTTGGTTTATAAGAATTTCACTCAGGATTTCAGTTAATGTTTCTTTTGGTTCTTGGCCAATCAAAAGAGATAACCGAAATGGAAATCGATCTACTTCAACATATAAAACGTCTTCGTCATGTTTTTTATCAAACCAAAACCTACCCATTTCATCCCAATAATATAAATCCTCCTCATTGCGGATACCAAAAGTGGTAATAGAATTTGTGATTGTTTGGGGAGGAATCGTAGCCATGATGTAGGAAAGGAATGCAACAGCAATTACTACTGCTATTGGTAAAAATTGCCCTGCAAAAAATAAAATTAAACACAACAGCAAGACGATGGTTGCAATTGTAGTGAAGTATTGTCGTTTATGTTTTTTGAATGGCCTACTTGGTGCTTGCCATTGATAGACCAATTCCTCCTGAACCGGCCTTTGATAGTCTGGAAAATAGGGCTCAGCATTTGGATCATTTTCCTGCCTTTGCTGTGCCTCGTTTATAGGTTGCTCTTGACGTGGTGTTTCGGGATTTTGTTCCTGCATCCATGTATCAGTGTACACTATAAAAGGACGCACAAAAAGTAGTTTGTTAATGATATAATACTTATCTTAACTAGACCTAAGGAGAGCTGGCAGAGTGGTCAATCGCAACGGTCTTGAAAACCGTGACCTTCGTGGTCCCGTGGGTTCGAATCCCTCGCTCTCCGCCATAATGAACACTGAATTGAAACCTTGGTACGTTTACATTATTGAATGTAACGACGGCACACTCTATACAGGCATCAGTAATAATGTCGATAAAAGATTAGAAAAACACACATTTGATTTGGGTGCAAAATACACCAGAAAAAAAGGTCCGTTCAAACTGGTATACATTGAAAAATACATCGACCGTTCACAAGCCTCAAAGCGCGAATATCAAATCAAACAGCTTACAAGAGAACAAAAACTAAAATTAGTCAAAGGATGAATTATTTCTTTTTCCCCGAAAGTTTGAATAGTTCAGGAATTTCCTTCTTTGTGATTGATTCAAAAAGCGGTTGATCGGCACGTTCTAGTTGTTCCAAAATTGATTGCTCTAGTGAACTTGCACTGATATCTTGAATCATTTTTTCGAGTTCTTCATCAATTTCTTTATTGACCCGCAATCTTTTATTAAGTGCAAGCTGCATTTTTAAGATTTTGGTAATTTCTTGTTCAGCAATAAGGTTGACTCGTAAGTTTAGTTCGTCTCTAAGTGTAGCGGTTTGTGAAGCTCTATTTTGAGAAACGAGTACAAAAATTGACAAGAAGATAGCTTCAAGTGATACGGCCATAGTTAGAAATCCAAATGGGTACGGATCAAACGGAGTAAATCCAGGAATAATTCCTGTATTAAACGTAATCCAAACAATAAAAATGAATGCATTTAAGAATAAAAATTTTGGAGTACTTGAAAAACCTGTAAGTCTGTCTGCTATTTTTGTAGAAAGTGGCCGTTTTTTTAGAGATTTTGCCTCCAATGTTTTAAAAAAGTATCTGCGGAGTTTTTGTGTTTCAATTTCCTGAGTCATATTTTAAGTATACGCTTTTTTTTATATTTTTTCATGTCCAGGCTTAAATAATAAATTATCCCAACTATGGGAACTTATTAGTTATATACAAAGCATCAAACTAACTATAACATCATCTGTATGATTAAGCACCTTAGAACCTCAGAACGGTTCTCAGTTGTTGGTGAGCATTTCTATCAGCCATCTCGAAGTGCCAGCCATATTCGTTTAAAGCATCTGCGCACCAGTGATACAGACTGGAACGCAGTTATTGCTAGAGAATGTTATATCCCTCAGTTACAAAGTGGAACGCTAGAAAAAGCATCTTTTGATTTTTATGCCACAATTCGCAGAGATATGTTAAGGATCGCCCCAAAAGAATCAGTTGCTCTTAGAGAGTCTATGCGGGCAAGGGGGGTTGGTGATCCATATTTACATGCATTGCTGCCAGATTTGCCAGAACGCGACAAAGTAATATTAGTGCAAGCAGGGTGGGAAGCATTTAAAAAAGACGCTGGAGGTGTTCCACCTCAATGGTTTTGGGCACCAGAGACAGCATTAGATACTCAAACCTTAGAAGTTTTAGCTAGGGTTGGTTACAAAGGAGTGATTTGTGCACCAGAACAAATTGGGGGTGTAAAGGGTGAGATAGATAATTTTCCGGTAAGAATTAAATTAAAAAGTAGAGCAGAGATTTTACTGTTACCATTTGATAGGCCACTTTCATCGCAGTTTGCATTTGAGGATAAATCGAATGCTGATCGATTTGCAGACCAAGTGGTAAAGCCAAGAATTTTGCGCTTGCCTAAATCAGTTCCTATCATAGGTTGGACAGACGGTGAGACTTTTGGTCACCATGCAAAGTTTGCTGATAAATTTTTGCAGCACCTAGTTTCTAGTAGCTTGCCAAGTATTGGCGTGGCTGTACTCGGATTGAATCAGATACAAGAAGTTTGGGATAAAAATGATTATAGGGACGGTCGACTCAGAGAACGAACTGCATGGAGTTGCCCACATGGAGATTTGGCTCGTTGGCACAAAGAATGTCCTTGTGACGCTGGTTGGCATGGGGGTTGGAAACGGAGTTTCTCAAATGCACTCGCAGAATTAAATAGGCAGGTTGACTCAGTTTTAGATAAACAGCTAGGTAGGTTTTGGTCAGAAGAACTTGCCAAAAATTTTGACACATATTTTTATTTTCATGGTGAAGTGAAAAATAACAAAAAATCTCTCTATGCTGCTAAGGCTTCTGCATTAGGGGCACAGATTAGTTGTGGTACATTTTTTGATAATCCTGGGACTTCGGGTACCATTAATATGTTGTTTGCGCGCCAAACACTTGAACATTTAATCGATGCTGGTTATAGTAGGCTGGCTCAGCAGCTAAAACAGCAATTTTTGCAAACATTATCAAATGGTATGGATCCGCATACTAAAAAGCAGCTCGATAAGTACTTTGCATATTATTTTAACTAAGCGTGTTTTATACTTACAATGACAGTTATACATTATGATAAACACAGTTATCGAAAGTTTTTTCCGTTCAGATAGAGATACCGTAAACAAAAAAGAAGAAACCTCCTCAAAATTTTCTGACATACAACTCACATTCGCAAAGGAGTTGGAAGAACTTTTAGGACCTGAATTTTCTCAGTGGGCACTAAGTCTGCCAAAGGATATTTTTCATCAGATAGATGTCTTGCATCAACCAGGGCTTTTAAATTCTGACCAACTCCAAAATCATTGGGACTATGAGCTTAATATGATTAAGGCAGTTATCTCACACAGAAATGAAATACTACAGCTCTTTGAAGTAGAAGAAGTAAAGAGTACAGAGTTTCTACAGGATCTCATTTTTATGATTGTAATTAGTGACATTGGTAAAGCTGGGCCAATTAATTACAACCCAAAACATGCAGCTGCAGTAGTTCCAAGGATATATAACAATCTTATTTTAGAGGGGAAACATGGTAAAAGTGTAAAAGAAATTGGTATTAAAACACTTTTCGCTAAGAAGGTATATGGCTCTACAGAAGTCACAAAAGAAATCAGAAGAATTATTTTTAAAATCAGTGGAGTAAAATCAGTCAGGTTTTTGCGAAGAATTATCTTCGGGAGAGATAGCACAAATGAGAGTGTTTTGGAAGGACTTTCTCCTAGAGTTAAAGAGATACTAAAACAAGGAAACGTTCGAGCCCTACCAATTGAATTAGCATTTATCATTGCAAGGGAAATTGCAATACAAGAAGTACTTGATTCAACGCAATCAGATCGTGAAAAAACTCAAAGAATACAAGAAATAAAGAAGTGCTTTGTGTTAAGCAGAGCGGAGAAGGTTTTTTTGTTACAGCAAGGTTTTAAGCCCGATACTGAACCAATAGGTAATTTCTATACAAATTCTCACATTATTTTTGGAAAGAAGTTTTTATTTACCAAATCACTTGGACTGAATGAGCATTTCAGGGAACGAGCCAAGGTTGGCTTACGGCATCATTTTGTACAAGGTGCATTTGCAGATTCACCAAAAAAGATGGAAGAGTTTATAAGGGCCTCGAAGATAGATGCTCGAGAGAAAAGAGATTTGCGGTTAGTAGCATTTTTGGAAATGCTCGATAAAGTTGAAGCTTCGCTACACCGCCCTGCTGCAGGAAATCCATTTACCGGTGAAGACCCTCAAAAATTTTTGGTAGCAATTGAATCAAACCTAAAACAAAATTATCAGAATAACTGGGAATATTTGTTTAGCGTATACAAAGAAGTTTTTGAATCAATGCAGCAAATAGGTATTTTTGAAACGGTTAAAGCAGTAAGCACCTCAACATAGGGTTAACTCCTTGCAAAAAATGGTATTTGTTCTCATACTAAAGTGTGCTTTATTTTAATCCATACATGGTTATATGTTGAACATATTCAGAAGATTTCTATTTCCTAGTAAGCAACAACCTGGTAATGTACTCTATGGTTTTGAAGATGCATTTGAAAACTCAGCAATTGGTATGGCCTTTGTTTCTTTTGAGGGTCAGTGGTTACGAGTAAATAACTCTTTTGCAAAGATTGTTGGCTATACAGTTGAGGAACTTCTTAAAAAGAAATTTCAGGATATTACTCATCCCGAAGATTTGCAAAGAGACATTGAGTATATAAATGACATGCTCAAAGGTAAGTTTGAGCATTACCAATTACAGAAAAGATATATTAGTAAGACTGGCAAAGTAGTACCAGTAATTCTTTCTGTTTCTTTTGTAAGAAATCCTGATTTGACTCCAAAGCACTTACTTACTCAGATTGTTGATTTATCAGAATTTGAAAGATTACGACAACAAACCACTCAAATACAATCACAGCTTGAACAAGTATTTGAGAGGATGTCTGAGGCTTTTTCATATCAAAGGATCATAGTTGATGATCAAGGCAATCCTGTAGATTTTGAATTTTTGTTAGTAAATAAGGCGCTTGAAGATTTGGTGGGACTCAATAAAGAAGAGCTGATTGGTAAACGTTTTAGCATATTGCCATATAAATCTGAGAAGAGGCTGAAAGAGCTAATCCAAAAGGGAGGAAGAGCTGCTTTACAGGGAGAAGATTTTACCGATGAATTTTTATATGAAACAAAGCAAAAATGGTTCCGAATTCATTTTTTTCCATCAACAAAAAATGAGTTTTCAATGATTTTAACTGATATAACTGACAGAAAACTGACTGAAATGAAGATGCATGAGCAGATTCAAGAGTTAACCAAAGTAAATGACATTATGGCCAACAGGGAAATTAGGATTGCTGAGTTGAAAGAAGAGCTTAAGAAACATGAGACTCTAACAAAACTCTAGCATCAAGCACTCGCACGCCCTCTTCTTTAGGTAATACAAGTAATGGATTGATATCTAATTCTGAGATTTCTGGGAAATCTAAAACAAGTTGCGCTAATCTACCGATACTTTCTACCAGCATGTCAATATCAGATGGTTTTGCACCACGAACTCCTTCGAAAATTTTTGCCGATTTGAGTGAAGTTACCATTCTATTTGCATCATTTTTTGTAATTGGTACATAGCCAAATGAAACATCTTTCAACACTTCAACATAAATACCACCAAGGCCAACCATGACCATAGTCCCTAAACCTGGAGCTTTCGAAACACCCAAGATAACTTCAACACCATTTTTAGGTGCCATTTGCATAACAAGAACGCCATCAAGTTTTGCATTTGGAGCATTTCGGGCAACACGAGCCATGAGTTCTTGTGATTTCTCTTTAATTTCTTTGGCTGTAACGTTGAGCATTACACCACCTACATCACTTTTATGTAGAATGTCTTGTGAAACGATTTTCATTGCAAAAGTAGTTTCGCTACCAAGTTCTGCTACTATATTTTTTGCAATTGTTTCTGCTTCAGCTGCACTTTTCGCCTGTTTTGACTTAAGCATTGGAAATTTATATGCTTGCAAAATTTCTAAAGCCTCTGCCTCTGGAAAGGAAGTCTTCCCGTTTTGTTTAGCTTGCGCAAAGATATCTGCAACTTTCTGCTTGTCGACATCATCAAATTTCAAAACTTCTGATTTTTCTCGCACAGAATATTTTTGGAATTTAGAAAAAACGCCCAACGCTTTTGCAGCAGCTTCTGGAAATGTGGTTGTAGTAACACCAGCTTCTTGCATGATTTTCATACCAGGATGAACAGTCTCTTGTCCCATAAAACTGGCAAGCACTGGCTTGTTCCCGTAATAGTGTGAATGGACCACAGCATGCGCGGTTTTTCTAATTTCTGTCATTGACTGGGGAGTCAGTAACACTAAAATTGCGTCTGTATTTGCATCTTGCACTAAAATGTCTAGTGTTTTTTGGTAGGTTTCACCAACTGCATCACCAAGAACGTCAATAGGGTTATGGGTATTGGCGGCTTTTGGGAGAAATTCTTGTAGTTTATGAATTGTTGATTCCTCTAGCTTAGCTAAGTGAAGACCTGAATTAATAACTGCATCGGTAGTTAAGACTCCTGGTCCACCTGCATTGGTTACAATAGTGATATTCTCGACAGGCACAAGTTTGTTTTTTGAAAAAACTTGGACGTAGTCAAATAACTCTCCGATGGTATGAGCGCGAATAACCCCTGCTTGTGCAAAGAGTGCCTCGTAAGCAGTATCCCCACCAGCTAAAGAGCCAGTGTGAGACGCAATAGCACTTGATCCTTCTTGGGTTGTTCCAGATTTTAAAATGACAACTGGTTTTGCATGCTCACCCAGTGACAGTTCTTTTACAGCAGAAATCAGTTCTGGCGCATTTTCAAGTTGCTCAACATATAAAGCTATTACTTTTGTTTTTTCGTCTTGAGCAAAGTATTTCAATAACGCTAATTCATCTATAACTGCTTTGTTACCGGTACTAATAAATTTTGAAAATCCAACATGCAAATCTAGTGCATAATCTAAGACTGCTGTGCATAGCGCTCCACTTTGTGAAACAAATGCGACAGATCCTTCTATAGGCATGACGCCTGCAAATGAAGCATTCATTTTGATTTCGGGATTGATGATTCCTAAACAATTCGGACCAATGAGAGTTATATTTCGTTCTTGGCACACTTGAGCAACTTGATTCTCTAAATCAGCGTTGCCGGCCTCTTTAAATCCAGCTGAAATTACAATTGCTGCAGTTGCTCCTTTCTCATTTGCTTGGACGAGTGCGTCTGGCACAAATTGGGCTGGAATTGCAATGATTGCCAGATCTATACGCTCAGGAATTTCTTGAACGGTTGGGTAAACTTTTTTGCCATACAAGATATCGGCTTTTGGATTAACTGGAAACAAATTACCGGTATAGCCTTGAGTAACGAGGTTTTTTATAACATCATTACCTACCGTTTTAATGTTTCTAGAAGCTCCAATAATGGCAATAGACTTCGGATAAAATAATGCCTCGTATGACATTCTTCCTTTCAATTATTATGCGATTTCAACAGCTTTTAGGTGTTTTTCAAAGATTTTTTTTGCTCTTTGGGCGTCAGACTCAGTAGCTGCACGAACACCATCTAGAATATAGTCTAACCCAAGTTCAGCGTATTTATGAACACCCAAAAGATGATACGGCAAGATTTGTGCCTTTGTGATTGACTTAAAATCAGAAAAGTATTGGGCCCATTCTTTTAAATATTCATCTTGGTCAGTCCAGCCGGGGACAAGAACGTATCTCAACCACAATTCTTTGCCAGTTTGCTCCCTATAGTGTGCATTCTTTAAGACAGTATCATTTGAATGTTTGGTTAACTTAACATGCCAATCGCGGTTGATATGTTTTACATCAAGCATGACAAGGTCACAAAGGTCATAGAGTTGTTGAGTTTCCTCAGTAAATATGCCACCACAGGTATCAAGAGTGATATGAAATCCAGCTTGTTTGATTTGTTGACAGATTGGTAAAAGCTCTTTTGTTTGCAGTGTTGGTTCACCACCAGAAAAAGTCACACCCCCACCATTTTTGAAGTACGGTTTTTCTTTTTGGAGTCTTTCAATGATATCTTCAGCGGTAAGCTCTATAGCTTTTGGGTTATTCCATGTTTGTGAATCAGGATTGTGACAGTACGCACAACGAAACGGACAGCCTTGAGTAAAAATTACTAGGCGAATACCTGGACCATCATGTGTCCCAAAAGTTTCAATAGAGTGGACTTTAAGCATTACATTGTTTCATGAAACGTTCTTGCGATCACTTCTTGCTGTTGTTCTCTGCTCAGGCGAATAAAGTTAACTGCATACCCTGAAACCCTAATTGTTAGTTGCGGATACTTTTCGGGGTGAGCGACTGCATCAAGCAGCGTATCTTTATTTAATACATTTACATTCAAATGGTGTGCGTGTTTGGCAAAGTAGCCATCAAGCATGTTGGATAGATTTCCAACTTGATCTTTTTTCTTGCTCCCGAGTGATTTGGGTACGATAGAAAAAGTATTTGAGACACCATCACGAGCATCATTATAGTCGATTTTAGCGACAGAATTCAGTGAGGCGACTGCCCCAGATTTGTCGCGGCCATGCATTGGGTTTGCACCTGGAGCAAATGCTTCATGAGCTTTTCTGCCATCTGGAGTGGCACCAGTTTTTTTGCCATACACTACATTTGAAGTAATGGTTAACACAGAAAGTGTTGGTGTAGCGTCACGGTAGATGTGATGTTTTGCTAATTCTTGATTAAAATCATGGACCAAAGTTTTGGCAATATCGTCAACTCTGTCATCATCATTGCCATACATTGGGAAATCTCCAGTGATTTTGAACTCAGTAGCTAGTCCTTGATCATTTCTAACAGCAGTTACTTTGGCATATTTAATTGCGGAGAGTGAGTCTGCGGCTACACTCAGTCCCGCAGCTCCGAATGCCATGTTTCTATTAATATGCGTATCCATGAAGGCTAGCTGAGCGCGTTCATAATAATATTTGTCATGCATGTAGTGAATCACATTCATGGTATTCACATATGCTTTGGCAATGTAACTCATTGCCTTATTAAATCTACGCTCAACTTCTACATAATCAAGTTCACCTTCAGGTAGTGGCTCAATATCAGGAATAATTTCTGTATTAGTAAATTCGTCCCGTCCTTCATTAATTGCGAGCAACAATGTTTTGGCCAAATTACAGCGGGCGCCAAAAAACTGCATTTCTTTTCCGGTTTCCATCATGGAAACACAGCAAGCAATACAGTAATCATCACAGTCGCCAGAGTGGCTCATTAATTCATCATTTTCATATTGCAGTGAAGAAGTATCGATAGAAACTTGTGCCGCAAATTGCTTGAAACCCTCTGGCAAATTTTCGTGCCACAAAATTGTGAGATTTGGTTCTGGTGCTGGACCCAAGTTATACAACGTTTGCAAGAATCTAAAGCTCGTTTTAGTGACTTTATGTGTGCCATCTTTGAATACCCCGCCGATTACTTCGGTTACCCAAGTTGGGTCGCCGGCAAACAGCTGGTTATATTCATCCATGCGCAAATGACGAACTAATCTAAGCTTCATCACAAAATGGTCTACTAACTCTTGGGCCTGAGCCTCCGTCAAAACTCCAGCTTGTAAATCGCGTTCAATATATACATCAAAAAAACTACTGACATTACCTAAACTCATTGCGGCACCATCTTGTTCTTTCACAGCTGCTAAGTATGCAAGATAGGTATATTGAATGGCTTCCTGTGCAGTTTGAGCAGGTTTGGAAACATCGATTCCGTAACTTTTGGCCATTTCACCAACCATTCCTAATGCTCTGATCTGTTCACTGACTTCTTCTCTCAGTTGAATGAGATCATTTGTCATATCGCTGTCGAGATTTTTTTTGTCAGCTTCTTTTGCTTCAATGAGTCGGTCAAGACCGTACAGTGCAAGTCTACGATAGTCACCAATAATACGACCTCGAGCATAGTTATCTGGTAGTCCCGTAATGAGTCCTGATCCACGTAACTTTCTCATTTCATCAGTGTATGCGTCAAATACACCGTCGTTATGTGATTTTCGATATTTTGAGAAAATTTCGACGACTTTTGGATCAAGTGTATAGCCATTTTCTTCACACGCTTTGTCAACGACACGCCAACCACCAAAAGGTTTAATTGATCGTTTGAGGGGCTTATCAGTTTGTACTCCAACTATTTTTTCTAATGTTTTGTCTATGTACCCTGGTTTATGGCTAGTAATCGATGAAATGGTTTTGACGTCAATGTCTAATATTCCACCGTTTTCTCTTTCTTGAGCTAACAGTTTTTTGCATTTATTCCATAACTTTTTTGTGACGGAAGTTGGCTGTGATAAAAATGAAGCATCCCCATCATATCGAGTAATGTTAGAATACAAAAAGTCTCTAACATTAATTTCTTCTTGCCAAAGATTTTCTTTGAATGGTACTGGATTGTTCATGGCGCCTCCCTCTAATTGTTAGAAATACTTGCACCTGAGTACGAATTTATATAGTAAGATAGATTATACGCTCATGAGGACAAAATCTCAAAGTTTTGACTATTTTATAGTAAAAGTTATATACAAAAATGCTTATGCAAAAAATTATTTTAGCTAGTGGATCAAAACAAAGAAGAATTTTGATGGAAGCACTAAAGATTCCATTTGAAGTGATTCCTAGTGATATAGATGAAAAAGCAGTTACAGCGACAACTGATAAAGAACGCGCTCGCTTAATTGCTCTGGCAAAAGCCCAAAAAATTTCACAACAACACCCAGAGGCAATAGTTATTTCCGGAGACACATTCACTTTTGTGAATGGAAAAGCATACGAAAAGCCTCACACTCTTGAAGAAGCAAAACAAATGCTCAAAGAACAATCTGGAAAACAAGGTACCTGCTATTCTGGCTGTGCATACCTAGATCTAAGAAATAAAATTGAGTTTTCTACCACTTCAGAAACGACATTTATTTTTAGGGACCTGAGTGAAGCTGAAATTGAAAAATATGTTGCGCAAAATCCAGTTTTGACTTGGTCTGCTGGTTTTTGTCCAGCATATCCAGAAGGAATCAATATGATTCGTGCAATTGCGGGATCGCTAAGTAGTTTTAGTCACGGACTCCCGATGGAAGTAGTGGTCCCTCTGCTTGAAAAATCTGGAGCATTTGATGAAAAAAATTAGTTTTAGGAGACATACTTCTGTTGTCTCAAAAATTGTTCATTCGATAAAGAAACCATTACACTCCTTTAAAAAAATTAAACATTCATTTGTAGATTTTCTAGGAGATGTTCACCACGTTATTCAGAGAAATAAACTACTCTCAAATGAGTACTTCACAAGAATTGTCGTCATCTGTTTTTTCTTAGGCATTAATATGCAACTATTGCCGTATTTTTTGAAGACAACGAGAGTTAAGTTGCCAGAAGAAATTCTCAATGCCTTGGATTCTTTGGGAGTTATTGATAAAGAAGAAATCAATTTTGACTACATTCCAGTGGGGCTCAAAGATGAGGAGCCAAGTTTAGATCCTCAGCTTATTTTTGAAAAACTTAATAGTGAGCGAGACGCCAGAGAAAAAGAACCGTTTGGGTATAGTGAGAAATTGGCTTCAGCTGCAGCAGAATTGCTCGCAGAAGCTGAAAAATATGAATTTGAAATTCAAGATAAACCATTTGTTGATGAATTAAAAACCGCGTTAGAACAGCAAAAATACAACTATGAGCATGTCAGTCACAACATGGTTGTTGGGCCGTTACTAGAGGACGGAGTTATAGACGCGTGGCTGTCCAGTGAGGCCCAGGTAAAAGCTTTGTTTGATGATGACTTTCAGCAGGTGGGAATTGCCACAAAAGTAATTAAAACCAAATATAACGAAACACTTGGTGTAACAGTCCAAATTTTGGGTACAGAGTTTGCAAAAAAACCAGCAAGTAGTTTATCTCAAACCATTTCTTCCCAGAATTCGTCGTCACAAAACAACGGGCCTTCAAAGTCAAATTTTCCACCAATTTCTAATGAGGAAGTATTTACTGCACTTAATAGCTACCGGCAAGCACACGGTGTGCATAATTTAAATGTAAATGGAGAGTTGTGTACGTATGCCGAAAAAAGGATACAGGACTTAGTAGCTTTTGGGACACTCGATAACCATGAGGGATTTAAAAATGACTTTGCTGACAAAGATAATTTACCTGATTCAATAAGACAGTATCCAGGAAACACAATTGCGGAAAATTTGGCATATCAACATTGCAGAAATATGACCACAGGTGAGAATTTTATAGCACAAACCGGAACAGCTTTGATTGAGTGGTGTTTTGATTCATCAACAATGGGGCATCGGGAAGCACAGCTGAGTATTGATTTTAACGATGCTTGTGTACGAAGTGCTCAAGGAATGTTTGTGATTATTTTTGGGGGGAAGTAACTACGTTTGTAATGTAAGTTACAAATTCCTCAATGAGGCTGTTGAAATGGCTTCGTTCGTAAAATGAATCATGTTCATTAGTGTCTTGTAGTTGCCGAAAACTTCTTAATAGTTCTGAATGTTTATTGTCAATATCACCAATTTCTTTTCTACTCAGTCTGAATTTAGTTCGCAACTTGAACTTTTTACGGCTCAGTACAAGCAATATCATTTCCTTTACTTTGTTATTTCTCGCGATAACTTTATCAAGTGCTTGATTTTCTAATTTTAAAAGTTCTCTCCCCGATCTCATAGTTATGTTAGATTCAAAAGAATTGAAAAGGCTCATGATAAAGTAGTCTTCAAGAGAAGCACTTGCAGTGATTTTTTGGTGTGAACTCGCCAGGTTATACTTAATTAAGGAATTGGGGTCAGTACCTGTGAGTGCATCAAGATAGTTTAAACCAAGTATTGTAAGTGCGACGGTTCTTGAAGGATTACGTGTTTCATCATATGAATTTCTTTTTGGCCTTACATGCATATCAGAGCCATGAAGTGCTCCAATTTGTGGGTGTTTTTGATCGTACAAGGTGTTATTTCTGGGGTACTCTTGTGTACCATGAGTAAAGATGGCTCTCTCAACAAGTTTTTTGATTAAAGCAATAGCATTGTTATCTAATCCAAGCTCAGATCCAAATTTTTTAAGGACAGTTTCTACAAGAACTCCGCCAAATGCTGTGCTAGCCAATTCATGTAAACCGAGTTCATTGTAGTTTTTGGCCACATGTTTATATGAGTCATGAACTGCAGCGGCTAAATGGAGGACAGGTAATTTTGGAAAAACATTTTTAGTGAGAGCAACCACATCTTTGATATGATTTATCTCGACTTCAATAGCTTTAGGATCAACACCCCGCTTTGTAAGATTCTGTCTTTGTGCTTCTATCAGAATGCTGATGATATGATTTACCTCTGCCTGTTTATCAATGAGCAGATTATTGCTGGCATCTAGTCTCAAACCTTCAGCTCTTGTTATATCTGAAGCTTTGGAGTCCATTTTTTCTAGGAAAGCTGGTAAGAAATTTTCTGGTTTTTTCTTGTCTAAAAAGAGGTGTAATTTTTCTTTGAATGTTGTTTTGAATGAGTTTTCATCTGTTTTTCCATTTGGAATTGTACCGTTAATGTAATGAATATTTGCATCTAGCCTCTGGGCCATTTGAAGAACTTCTTGAGAATTAAGCAGTTCAGAAGCATATTTTGCTGTGTCATGTTGAGCTTGGTCTGGTTTGGGTTGTCTTGATTCGCGCAATACTTTTAACATGGTTTAATTAGATTTTATCATTTATTACGATATACTACATGATATGAAAGACTTTTTATTATTTGTTCGTACGCAAGGTATCGTTGGACTTGCTACTGGTTTCATACTTGGTGGCGCGATTTCTAAGTTGGTAGCCTCATTGGTTGAAGATATCATTAACCCAGTTTTGGGGATTATTCTTGGCAAAGCCGGAAACTTAAGTAGTTATAGTGTGTGGATTGGATCTGCTGAAATTCGTTGGGGCAATTTTCTTTCGATTTTCATTGACTTTGCGGTGATCGCAGCGATTGTCTATTTTGGATTTAAAGGTTTGGGGTTAGACAAATTAGATGTTAAAAAAATGGTAGAAGCTGATTTAAAAAAGAAAAAGTAATTCTTTTTTGGAAATTTCAGGAAACATGACTTGGAGCGAAAACTCATTACAGCGGCACATGAATATTCCGGCCTCATACTTAGTTTTGGTTAATGATGCGGGTCAAGTTTTGCTATTACGCAGATTTAACACCGGGTATAAAGACGGGATGTATAGTTTGGTAGCAGGTCACGTTGACGAGGGGGAAACATTTACGGATGCACTTATTCGTGAAGCAAAAGAGGAAGCTGGGGTGGTGGTTGATCCTGCTAAGGTGGAGGTAGCACATATAATGCACAGAAAGTCTGATACAGACGGCTCGGAGCGTGTTGACATTTTTTTTATAGTCCGTGAATGGAGCGGTGAGATTGTAAATTGTGAGCCGGGAAAATGCGATGAGCTTTCTTGGTTTGAATTTGATAGTCTGCCAGAGAATGTCATTGAATATATAAGAGTTGCGCTTGAAAGTATTAGAGACGGGGTACAGTATAGTGAGGTTGGGTGGTCGAATAAATGATTATTGATCCCAACCAAAATCGTCTTCTGTGTCGTAACCGTAATCGGAATCTTGATAATCCTTATATGGATCTTCTCCATCTGAGTAGTCAGCTGGAAATGGCGAGTTATTCAAAAAGATTTGAGCCGAGTCTGCATAGAATTTTTTTAAGGCATCACTTGGATTTATAGATGTGAATCCTTTGCGCATCGTGCCCTTAAGGCTATCTCTAGTGGTAGATATATAAATACTTGGTTCAACGGTCAAATGAAAGATCCACGTTTGACCGTTAAATTTGAATGTGGCTGTTGAATTTCCTTCGATTCGAGTGATTATTTGTTCTGGTTGTAATCCTTCTGCTATAGCTGTTAATACACCAGTAACAGCAGCCACAGAAAATTGCTTAGAGCTTTTGTCTTCATAGGTATGCTCTGCTATCAACGCATCAATATCTTCTTGGTTTGAGTGATATTGCCAAGTTTTTGAAATATCTAGGTGTTGTTCAATCAGATGGTCCCAAAATCTTATGGCAGTATATTGGTTGGGCAATTCACCATTGAGTGGTAAGGCTAGTTTTGCAAGATCATCTGGAGATTGTGGTTCTTCATGGTATGGTTGTGGGGAATCCAATTTTGGCATGATTTCATTCTAGCTTTTTGGGGAGTAGCTGTAAATTGATATGTTTTTGCTTTCTCTACTAAGAAAGTTTAAAATAGAAGAACTGATATGACTATAACAAACAAAGAAGCAGCTGATTTGCCACAAGAAATTGATAACACGCCCATTATCTTTGAATCGATTGGAGTTAGTTCGTTGAGTAAACCAGCTCATCCGAAAAAGTGGGATCTTACAACAGTTTCAGAAACTGAAGCAGGTGAGTTGCCAGTTGTGGGGGCACAGATAGGATATGGGGAACACGAGTCTGTTGCAGTTGCCCAAGAAAATTTGCCTCAAAGTAGTGAAACGGGTTACAAGTTTCAATTGCTTGAGAGCAAAGGAGATCTTCCAACTTTTTATCGATATCCGATTTTATTAACAACACGGGAGTATGAATCAAGCTCTCAAATCCCTGATGAAGGTGTAGTTGTTTGGATGACAGTTATGGAAACAGCTGCATTATTACCGAAAGTTCCAATAAGGATTATTCAATCAAAACTCAAAGAGCTTCAGCAAAACATGGAAGCATTACAATCTGATGCAAGCGCTTTTTATCAACGGGTAAACTTGCAAACTGTCGGAGATGTTTTTAACACAGGTGCACCGACTTCTTTTGTGCCAAATAATTTACAACCAGAGGCATATGATATCTATTCAAGAAAATTGGATGCAGTGAGATTAGCGTACGGTTTTTGGATCCGTGCGGTGGAAGAGGACGATCTTCAGCAGGTTGAGTTAGTAAAGGATACCCTGTTGAAATCTCTTAACGTCGCTTCATTATTTTCTGGTGAGCATTCTTTGAGTAGCTTATCTACAATATTGCGAATACCACACAGTCAGAACAAGTTTTTTGATATACCAAATAATGGTTTATTGGCTGAATTAATGGGGTATGAATTAGTAGTTGCTTTACGTAATATTTTAGAAAATTCCGAAAGAAGTGGTATGAATGCGCTTGATGAACGCTCAGTTGTTTGGCTTTCAGGTATCTTCAGTTATCTTGTTGAAACACTGCTAGTGGCTGTACCAAAGGAGCGAGCATTGTTTATGCTAACTCCTTTATGGAAGTCAATGGAAAGCAAGTTAGGTGAGTTGGGGCTTGGGGAGGCTTTTAAGAAAATAAAGACAGAGTTTGGAACCAAATCTCCTATATTGGCAGAGGCTGTAACTGGAGAAAGTTTCTTATAGATCCTTTAAAGAGCAATAACTTAGATTACTTTACATACAGAAAAGGCCCGTCTTTACGACGGGCCTTCTCCTTGTTAACTGACATTTAATTGTAAGAAACCAACTTCTACGGCGCGAAAGCAGGGACCAAAGCCCCTGCCGCTGGCGCACCTATAACCACGACCGGGAGCCATAGCTCCGCGGTCACTACTATTATACCAACGACGACAATGGTGCCGCCACCAAGCAAAACGACCTCAGCAAGCTGCTGAGGAGTGAGGCCACCCCCTCCTTGGGGAGACCACACGTAAGCGGCGTGTGAGGGATCGTACACATAATTGGCAACATCCACAGCGGGAGGCGTTCCTTCAATAGCAATGACTAGCCCATAAGATCCCACGGGCACCGGGGTTAAGACCGGTTGAGTTGCGTCAACGCCTACCACAGGGGTCGGCGACACCCCAAAATCATATGTGCCGGTAAACTTCGAGACGGGCAGTTGTACGGTTTCTTCGACGGTCACTTCTACCGTTTTGGGTTGAGCTTCACGGAAACAGCGGGCCGAATTTGCTAGGGAGGTATTCACCCCCCGAGGAGCCGTTTTGTAGGTCTGCACACCCCGAATTGCATTTTTGACCGCGTCTTGCGACAGCGGCCGGTATGCTGTGGGGAGCAGTCCGGATCCGGTGAAGAACAGCCACTGCCGGCCAGCCCAACGGTAGAGAGCAGCAATGCCACCCCCTGATCGAAGAGCCACTTTAACGAGAGTCAAACCAGGATCGCCGGTTTCAACGGCAGTGAGGAACTTGTTGAGTTCCTCTAATGTATGGATACTATCAGCCTCTCCTCCCGGCAGGTGTCTCAAAACCTGGTGCTCCCAAAAATCGGCGCAATCGCCATTGTCTGGCGTAAAGTTTGCGTACGGGAGAACCACAGCCATAGCGAGAATGTTCCAGTCAATTTCGGCCATAAAGGCGTTTTGATCGGATTCCCACGGTTCAGGATGGGGAGAGGGTTGTGGGCCGACGGTCGGGGAGACAATTGGGGCGGCTGTACCCGGAGACGTTGTCGTCCCCGAGGGTGTAACGCCGCACGCCGTGGAAACCACGGCAATAATCAGAAACAATACAAAAAACGAACGATAGAAAGGGTTTTTGCGAAACATGGGTCACCTATATTTGCCAGTTTTAAAGCTGGCCATTGAAATGGGATAAAATGTTTTCGAGCCCTTCTCCGTTCATTCGGAACAGGGCGCTTGTACTACTGATAGTTAAAATCAGCACTATAAGCACCCTGTTAATTCTTACAAAAATATTCAGTTGTTAAGGAGCTTGTGGTACTTAAAGTTGTGACAATTCACAAGCAATTTGTGATGGTACAAGATCAAGTACACACACCAACATTATATCCTATAACGTACGTTTTGTCAAGAATAAAAGTACCTAATACCAGGCGAGAATACAAGATTTAGGAGATATAATACCCCCTCGCAAACAGGGCCAGTAATAATGCCTGTAAGAGGATAGAAACAACCACAAAGAATATCAATAAAGTGGTCCCAGGAGCAGTTTTTTTTCCCCGCCAAGTTTCCCTTACTTTTTCAAACCACAATGCCTGTGCCAAGAAAAACGGAAAAATCGGCAAAATATATCGGGGTAATCCGGACAAAGTTCCAGAAAAAAGTGGTAAAGCCAGCATAGCCACTGAAAAAAGCATATAACTAGGCCTTATTTTTGTTTTCCATGCTAAAAATAGGCTCCAAACAGCATAAATCAATGTTCCAAACTCTAGCAATGCAATCCAAAATTCGTACTGATTCACAGAAACTGTCGTGAAAATCCTCAGGTATCTATATATCGTTACCAATGGAAATACTAATCCAGAAACCTCTCTACTATTGCCAAGTAGCCCATGTGCGTTGACAAAGTACAAAAAATCGCCCCATTTGACGTAGTTAAACCAGCCGTAAATCAATAACAAGACAGGGATTATTGCAAACCAGGCTAATTTTGTAATGTTTTTCCAAGCAAGCTTTTTGCTAGGTTTAATTTCTAACTCGTAATACTCCCACAACAGCGGCAGAATTATCAAAATTCCAGATAATCTGGTTACACTCAAAACCATGGCCAATACAGAAGCCATGAACCACCTTTGCTTTCGGGCGCAATACAGGGTTAACACACTTAAAAGCAAAAATAGTCCTTCCGAATAGATACAAGCCAAAAAGAAAGCCACTGGTGAGGCCAGCAATAAGAACAATGACAATGCAACTGTTTTTGTTTTGTAATCTAGATGTAAGAGTTTGGCGGTAAAATAAAGCGCTAGCATTGTAGCCAGAGTACTTACCAGTATCCCTGCCCAAAAAGTTCCTGGTCCGTACGGCACAATTGGCCAGATCAAAGAAAGCGGTGCTGCGACAACTCCAACTAAAACTGGAAAAAATGGTAAAAATCGGCCTTCGTCTACATACCAGCGAGAAGCAATGGCAACATAATGCACGCCATCAAAGTTTGACCAGGGGTATACAAGCTCATGCTCAACAATAGGATATTTTCCCGTGTATTGCCAGAGCGTTGTATACAGAGAGTTTTCGCGAAATGGCAAAAATAAAGTTGCTAAAAATACCGGAACAAACAAAAGGAGTCGCCATGCAACAAACAACTGCAAAATTCTTTTCACAGATTAAATATCTCACGAATTGTAACTCGAGTCTAGAGAGCTAGAGTGTTATCGGTGGGTTGTGTGTTTCTTACCCCATTTTTCCAACTCTAAAATAACAGTGTGCAGCTCTTTTCCTGCATGAGTAAGTGAATATTCAACTTTTGGTGGAATTTCTGGATAGACTTTTCTGGCAACAATCTTGTCAGTTTCAAGTTCACGAAGTTGTTTAGTGAGCATTCGTTGAGTCACACCTTCTAGCTCTCTAAACAATTCATTGTACCGTTTAGTGCCAGTAGTGAGTCTTTTGATAAGCGGTAATTTCCATTTTCCCCCAATAATTGCCAGGGCTTTGACAACTTGGCATTCTTTTTGGTCGTGTTGTTTTCTCATATATTTTGATAGTATACTTTTTGTATGTATATAACAAATTAGTATGTACTTGTATTAAAGTTTGTATGCGTTATTATATTCACTCAACGTAAAAAGTAAAGTAAAAATATATTTATAAGAAAGAAATACCAATGCCAAAAGCAAACAAAAATATTTTAGTAATTGTTGGAACAGTACGACAAAATAGAGCTAGTGAAGGTGTAGCAAAGTGGTTGATGCAAAATCTACCAAAGACAAAACACACAACATTTGAACTGGTTGACTTACGCGATTGGCAGTTACCATTTTTTGATGAGCCAATGCCACCACTTGCTTCACAAGGTTCTTATGCTGGTGAACTTGGTAAGAAATGGCTCGAAAAAGTTGCAGCTGCTGACGGGTTTATCATTATCACCGGTGAGTACAATCACAGCGTTCCTGGAGTTCTTAAAAATGCGCTTGATTATTGGTACTCAGGATTGATGAAAGGAAAGCCAGTTTCTTTTGTAAGCTATGGTGCGGCATCTGGTGGAATGCGAGCTGTAGAGCATTTGCGACAAATTGTTTCTGAACTACGACTAATTGGATTGCATGATGAAGTTAATATTCCTGCAATTTGGGCAGCATTTAAAGAAGATGGATCAATCGTCGATGATTCAAAGATTGGACAGCTACACAATCTAGTCACCGAGTTAGATGCATGGTTCGACAAAAGAGAATAGCCTACCACTAATACATGTAAGAGTATTTTTTGAAGTAGAGGATTACTAGAATAATAAATGCAATTAAGAAGATTTTAATCAGCATTTCTGCATTTGGGTGATCTCTATGGAATGCTTCTTGTTCTGCAACGAGGTAACCTTTGCTACTGGGTTGGGAAGCGCTCATGTTCATTGCAGTGGACTTCCTTGAACTTGATCTTTTAGTTACAACTTTTTTACTTGAAGATTTTTTCTTTGGCATGGGCAGTTTTCTTCGACTCACTTATTACTTTCATAATAATAACATGGTATGCTAGTTTTATGCTAGATGATGCCCAAATTGAAAAATTATTGACTCAAGCAGGTAAACTCACAGCTGCCCAAATTAAAACTGCAAGAGCCTATGCTACAGAGAACAAAATTTCACTTCGCGACGCTATAGTGAAGCAAGAACTGATGAGTGATGAAGACATTGGTTTGATTGAATCGACTGCTTTCAAGACTCCATTCATAGTTTTGACTAAATTAAGTATTCCTACCGATGTTATTAACATAATTCCAGAGCATGTCGCTCAAAAACAGCAGGCTGTTGCGTTTGAGAGAACTGAAAAAGAAGTCAAAGTTGCTTTAGCCGACGTGAGTAATAAAAATATAGTCAAAGTAGTCTCCAAAAAAACTGGTCTTCCAGTTACTGTGTACTATGCCACTCTCCAAGATATTAAAAATGTAGTGGTCATGTACCGCCAGGATTTACAAAAGAAATTTGAAAGACTACTGCATGAGGGTTTGGGTTCCAAAGCTCAAACCACTGAAACTACTGACCCCCCTATCGAAAAAATTGTGAATTTATTAATTTCATCTGCCTATGAAGAAAAAGCTTCAGACATTCATATTGAACCAAAAGAAGGTGAATCGCTAGTCAGGTTTAGAGTTGACGGTATTTTGTACGACACGCTTAGTTTTCCTCTTCAGTTACATGACAGAATTGTCACTAGAATTAAAGTGCTTTCTAACTTACGTACTGATGAGCATCTCAATGCCCAGGACGGTAAAATGCAGATGGCTCTCAAGGAAGAAAATCTCAACTTGCGTGTTTCTATTTTGCCAATTGTAGATGGTGAGAAAATCGTGATGCGGTTGCTTTCTTCTAAATCTCGATCATATTCTTTAACAGATTTGGGAATGAATGAAAAAGACTTAGACAAGTTAACTAGAGCGTTTAATAAGCCTAACGGCATGATCCTCTCTACAGGGCCAACTGGTTCAGGGAAAACAACTTCTATTTATGCCATTATCAAAGTAATTAACAGTAGAGACAGAAATATTACAACGGTGGAAGATCCAGTTGAGTATAAAGTTGAGGGTGCAAATCAAGTTCAGGTGAACATGAAAACAAACTTGACGTTTGCCAATGGATTGCGGTCCATTTTGCGTCAGGACCCAGATTATATTTTTGTTGGTGAAATTCGTGATAATGAGACAGCAGGAATTGCGGTGAATGCGGCTTTAACAGGGCACCTTGTGTTTTCAACGCTGCATACAAATGATGCAGCCTCAGCAATTCCGCGTTTGATTGATATGAAAGTTGAACCATTTTTAGTTGCTTCCACAGTAAATGTTGTTGTGGGGCAACGCTTGGTGCGTAAAATCTGTACTGACTGTAGGTATGCATATTCAGTGAGCAAAGATGAGCTATTAAAAAATTTGTCATCTGAAGATATTAGTGAATCATTGGGAGACAAGAAAGAAGTTCAATTCTATCAAGGAAAAGGTTGCCCACATTGTCATTTTAGTGGATATAGGGGAAGAATTGGTATTTTTGAAGTGTTTGAAATTACCAAGGAGATCAGAAAGTTAGTTTCTCAAAAACAAGATGCCGACATTATTTTAGCTGCTGCTAAAAAAGAGGGCATGACCACAATGCTTGCAGATGGTCTAGAAAAAGTTTCAAAAGGTTTAACGACAATGGAAGAAGTGTTACGCGCTACAAAGGTTGAATCAGGATGACAGAGCTAAAAGCAAAACAATTTTCCACTCGGATTTCTGAAAAAGATAAGATGCAGCTTGTCGGTAATTTGAGTACCATGCTTAAGGCTGGTATTCCAATTTTAGAGACCGTTGATTCTTTGCTTGAAGACTCAAAAGGCAACCTCAAAAAAGTGTTAGAAACTATGCGAGCCGATCTAAAAGCAGGAACTCGTATCCATGAGACTTTAGCCAAGTATCCAAATGCTTTTAATAAGGTCACGATTAATTTGATTAAGGCTGCAGAAGAAGCTGGAACATTAGAGGTAGCTCTTCGTGATGTTCGTGAGGGAATCCAGCGAGAAATTGAGTTTTCGGACAAAGTGAAATCGGCACTGATGTACCCTGTTTTTGTGTTGGTTATTTTCCTTGGTGTGATGATCATGATGTTGGTGTTTGTGATGCCTAGAATCTCTCAGGTTTTTTCTCGCCTTACTACCGAGCTCCCAGTGGCAACAAGAATATTGATTGCTGCATCAAACTTTCTACTTGATAACACGGTGTTGGTTGTAGGAGCAGTCGTGTTTTCTATTTCTGGATTTCTACTTTTTTACCGGTATAAGAAAAATGTTGTTGCCAACATTATTTTTTCTTTTCCATATATATCTGGCTTAATACGGCAGATTGACATGACCAGATTCTCTCGTAGTATGGCACTGTTACTCGGGTCTGGTCTGCCAATTATCACTGCGCTTGAGTTAGCAGAAGACGTGATTGTGAAACGTGACCTGCAAAAGCTCATAGAAGGTGCCAGAAAACAGGTCTCAACTGGAAAGCGATTTTCAGAAGGGTTGGTGAGTCAAAACAAATTAGTGCCTAGCATTGTTACGAAGCTAATTGAAGTCGGTGAACGCACTGGTTCACTTGATGAATCTATGAAAGAAATTACTGAAATGCTTGACTACGAAGTGACTAAAAACCTTCGTGCAGCTACAGCGTTACTAGAACCAATTATGTTGGTGTTTGTGGGTCTTTCTGTTGGTGCGATGATGATGGCAATTATTGGTCCTATCTACGGTTTGATTTCAAATGTGGGGGCACGATGATCCATGCGAACACATACTAAACATTTTGGTTTTACCTTAATTGAGCTTCTATTGGCGATGGGAATTATTGTGGTGCTCTTTTCTATAGCATCTATCTTGATGTTGAATCTCATTCCAAAGGCCACACTTAGTTCGCTCTCAGAGGTACTGATTGCTGAATTAAAAAATCAGCAGCTGCGAGCTATGGCAGGAGATGCAAGCGTTTCAGGATCAATTCAAGATTTTGGTCTTCATATTTCCGGGCAACAGTACACATTATTTCGCGGTACTGTTTATGACTCACAAATTACAGACAATTTTGCTGTAGCTATCGAAGATCCAATAACTTTGGAAACGACGTTCGCAAATCAGCAAATTGTTTTTGACTCAGGCAGTGGTGAAATACTTAATTTTATTAATGGACAAGACACACTAACGCTTCGAAATACACAATCTGGAGAGACAATTATTTTGGAATTAAACCAATATGGTGTCATTACGGCAATTAATTAGCAGTCGCAAAAAGTTGCAGGGGGGGTACTCGTTGGTGGAGTTGTTGTTGGCAATCGGTTTATTTGGATTTTTGATTTCTATTTTATTTGCTGGTTTTGTTGCAACCAGAGACGGAAAGCCGCAACAAAAGCAACGGGTACTTGCGGCAGCCTTGCTGCAAGAAACTGTTGAAGCAGTCAGAGTAGTCCGAGAGCAAGATTGGGCAGAATTTGCTCAAAACGGAGTGTGGCACCCGGTAATTGATCCAGTTACTGGAACTACTTGGACGCTGGCGGTTGGTTCTGAAGTAGTCAATGGGTTTACTCGGCAGTTAACAATTAGTGATGTGCAAAGAAACTCTCAGGGGGATATTGTCGCATCTGGCGGAACAGTTGATCCGTCAACAAAAAAAATTGATATTACAGTAAGTTGGACTACTCCATTGGTGAGTAGTATTAGTTCGTCACTATATGTGACTCGATATTTGGATAATTTAACGTTTACGCATACGACAGTAACAGACTTTGAACAGACTGGGTATAGTATCGATAATACGCTTATTGTCGCTAATCCAACCGGTGAGGACCCCGATAATGGCTACATTCGATTAAGTCCGCTTGGTTCTGGAAGAGGTGATTGGTGTAGTCCTAATCCTGATTTTTCTGAGTTTGACCTATCTGGTCAGGCCGATGCTACTGGTGTTATGGCGTTCTACAATAGCGCTTCGAGCCGTTCTGAGGTGTTTACGACCACTGGCCAGAACGCATCTGGTAACCCGTTATCATATGTTCGTGTTAGTAATGCGTATCCACCAGTACCAACACTCGCAGGTCTTTTTGCTTCTCAGCCACAGATTAAGGCTAATGCGGTGTTTGGTGTTCCGGGATATGCATATTTAACTACTCCCAGACCTGGACAAGAAGTAGTGATCGTTGATTTGAGCAATATGTCTGAAGTTGGTGAGTTTAATGCATCGGGGTCAGTTAATGGACAAAGCATTTTTGTAAAGGATGGAGTTGGATATCTCACGCAAGGAAGTGATCTAAGAATTTTTGATGCCAGCTCGCCAACTGGGAGCAGGACACAGCTTGGAACAGTCGGCTTAGCTGGTTTAGGTACCAAGATCCAGGTTGTGGGTAATTTTGCATATATTTCAACAGATTCAACAAGCGCACAGCTACAGATCGTAGATGTGAGTAATCCTTCATCTCCAGGCACACCAAAAAGTTTTTCAGTGAATGGGTTAGCGGGAAAATCACTGTTTGTTTCAGAATCTGGGGAACGGGTATATTTAGTGACAGCCCAATCAGCAAGTCAAAGTGAATTTTTTATTATTGATGCTTCTGATCCAACCAAAAATAGTTTGAGTGTAATTTCTTCAGGTAACACTGGTGACATGAATCCGAGCGCGGTTGCAACAGTGTTAGATGGGTACAGAGCATTAGTGGTTGGATCTGGTGGAAATGAATATCAGGTGTGGTCAATTGTGACAGAAACTGCGCCAACCGTCTGTGGCTTTTTGGGTAACCTTGGAGGGATTAGAGACGTGGCTGCAATTGTGCAAGACAACGGTGACGCATATGCTTTTATTACCACTGGACAATCGGATAGTGAATTAAAAATTATTGAAGGTGGTCCTGGGGGTGCGTACAGCCCAATGGGCACGTATGAATCGGCGACTTTTGATGCAGGTGCTACAACTGCATTTAATAGAATTTTTTATACAGCAGATGAAAATGCTGAGACAACGGTAGAATTTCAAGTTGCGGGTGCGCCGGCAGTTAATGGTTCATGCGCTGGAGTTAGTTTCACTTTTGTAGGGCCAGATGGAACTGCAAATACATATTTTGACGGTATTCAAGCATTGCCGTTTATGACTCAAGGTACTGGGTATAGAAATCCTGCACAATGTTTTCGGTATAAGGCATTTCTTGAAACAACGAATGTTGATGTAACGCCGATTTTGGAAGAAGTGACGGTGAATTATTCACCGTAGTTATTATGAAAAAAAGAGCAAAAAATTTACCAGGATTTACTTTGATTGAATTGTTGATTTACATGGGGATTTTTATGGGATTTTTAGTAATCCTTTCTGGACTATTTGTATCTACACTTGAGGTGCAAAATGAGGCTTCACAAACTGCTCGAATCGAACAAGATAGCCATTATGTTTATACTCGAATGCAATATGATATTAGCAGAGCAACAACTTTGACTACTCCGGCAACAAATGGGGAAACGGCTGCAACATTGGTGTTATCTGTTGCAGAGGGTGAAATTATCTATACTCTCAGTAATGGAAAAATTATGTTGTCACTAGATGGAGATACTCCTCAGCCGCTTACCAGTCCAGAAATAGTAGTTACTCAACTTTCATTTCAAAAACTAGGAAATCAAGATGGAGTTGCGAGTATTAGAGTGCACATACAGCTTGAGAGTAATCCGGTAGGTTCATTTAGTCCTGAAATCAGAGACCTAACATACACGTTTGGAATGAGATGAACTTTGGAAAAAAATATGAAATCATATAACACACAACAGAGTGGCATGGCGTTGGTGACAGTGCTCATCTTTTCTGCTATTGCTATGGTAGTTATTGTCACCAGTATCAGCCTAACGACGATTACTTCACAGTCTAGTAGGACATTTTTACAGGGTCAGCGGGCACTTCATGTTGCCGAATCTGGAGCTGAAAATGCACTGATGCGATTGATTCGCGACCCTACCTATACACAAGAAGAGTTGACTATAGATGATGGAACTGCCAGAATTGTAGTAAGTGGAACAAGTCCTAGAATTGTAACTGTCACTGGTGAAGTGGGAAACTCTGTTCGCCAAGTAGAAGTGCAAGTAAGTGATCAAAACGGCATTATGACAGTTACATCTTGGAAGGAACTCTTTTAAATGGCTCAGAAAGTAAATCCTCAAGCATGTTTTTTAGTCACAAGAAGTAGTTTGACTTTTTTTTCAAAGGCAAGTGATGATGGAGTTGAATTGTCTTTAACTTCAGAAATTGTGAAAGATTTAGAAATGATCAGTCAGCAAGCTTTGGAGCGGGTGATGTCTTCATGGATGGAACAAATAAAAATCCCAGCAGGGCAGGTTGAGCTAATTCTAGATAAATCAGTATTTTTTCATACAACAATACATAAAATGCCAGAGTCGGAAAGTGATCCATTAGTACAATCATTTCTTGAATTAGTTCCATTTACAGATGTGATTACAAAAAGTTTCCCAATTAAAGAAGGTGCGTATTTGGTGGTTATAAATCGCGAGTTTTTAAATCCTCTCATAGCAGTTTTAGAAAAATTTGGATTTGTAGTGGTGAGTGCTTCTCCACTTTTCATTTTAGGAACTGATGACCTTGCTAAGACACCATTTACAAAAGAGATGGCGCTTAAGGCAATTTCAAATTACGAATTGTTAGCAGAGTACAGTTTTATTGCTCCAGAAATAGTTGAGGAAAAACTATCAGCGCCACAACCTTTTTTGTCTGTTAAATTGAGTGGAAAATTGATCGCGATGATTGCAATTTTTGCTATTTTAATTACTGTTTTGATCGTTTTACTTGTAACGATGTAGCAAACTTATTACAGCGCTTGACAGTGGGGTAAAGAATTCAGTATTATTAAAATATATAGTATTGTAAAGGAGATACATTTTTATGCTTACAACTGCCCAACATAAAAAAGGTTTTACTTTGATTGAGCTTTTGGTTGTGATTGGTATCTTGGCTGTGTTGCTTGCAATCGTTTTGATTGCCATTAACCCAGCAAGACAGTTTTCACAAGCAAATGATACCAAGAGAGCAAGTGACGTGAATGCCGTTTTGAACGCAATCCACCAATATTCCGCAGATAACAGAGGTGTTATCACCACCCTAAACATTGGTACAACAGCAACAGCAATCAGCTCAACAGGAGTGGGTGCAGCTTTTTGTAATGCTTTGGTTACAGAGTACATGGCAGCATTGCCACAGGATCCTGAATTAAATGCAGGCGCTCCAATTCAAGAGGCAGATTGTGATGGCACTTGGGACACTGGATATGTTGCTTCACAAAGTGCAACAGATAGCCGTATTACAATCAGTGCTCCAAATGCAGATCAAGGTCCAATCCAGATTATTCGTTAAGAGTCTTCTGGCTCTAGTTTGAGACTGAGCTTAGTTTGAAATGAGTCCCCGCCCGAAAGGGCGGGGATTTTGTGTCTTACTTTTGTTATACTGGCTGATATGCAGCGAAAGTATATAGCGATTACGTGCTTTTTTTTAATTGTATCCGCCGTTTATTTTTTTGTTATAAACAGAAAAGTTGAAGAGCCTAAAGCTACATCTACTACAAAGACTGTCTTTGAGTCTGTTTCGACAGCAACGCCGTTTGAATTTCAAGAACTCACTATACCGTATCTTCGTAGTAGAACATACACAAGTAATCTTGGTATGTTGCAACAAGCTACTGAGACTACAAGTTATACTGGATACCTTACAAACTACAGTTCAGATGGTTTAAAAATCAACGGGTTACTGACAGTGCCTAAAGGCTCAATTCCTGAAGGAGGATTTCCAGCGGTAGTATTTGTACATGGGTACATTCCGCCAAGTTCGTACAGAACTTTAGAAAACTATAGTTCATATGTTGATTACCTTGCAAAGCAAGGCATTGTTGTATTTAAAATTGATTTAAGAGGCCATGGTTCATCTCAGGGAGAAGCAAATGGTGCGTATTACTCCAGCGATTATGTTGTTGATGTTTTGAATGCTTATGCTGCACTGCAAAACTTTGATTCTGTGAATCCAAATAGAATTGGTTTATGGGGTCATTCTATGGCGGGCAACGTAGTGCTACGAGCTATGGCAGTACAGCAAACGATTCCAAAGGTAGTTATTTGGGCTGGTGCTATGTATACCTATGAGGACTTTGGTGAATTAGGGATTGATGATAACAGTTACCAACCACCGGGAGAAAATACTGAAAGAAGAAAAAAGCGAGATCAGCTTTTCGCCCTGTATGGCCAATTTGATCCACAGTCTTGGTTTTGGCAGCAAGTTCCAGCAACAAACTATTTAGACGGACTGAATGGAGCAGTCCAGTTGCATCATGCAGTTGATGACAATGTAGTTGCTGTTGAGTACAGCAGAGAGTTAATGAAAGTTTTAGATGAAACTACAATTCCTCACCAGTTATTTGAATACAATACCGGTGGCCACAATATCTCAGGTTCCGCATTTTCTCAGGCTATGAAAAGAAGTGCTGAGTTTTATTTGGATGAATAAGGGTATGGTTGTGTTGAATGGATGACCCTGATTATTTAACTTCCATATGCTCTATTCATAATGTCCGCAATAGTATCTTCATTAATATTATGCTTACGTAGGAATAATTCAGCTCTGTACTTTGTAAGGACTTTAGGCAAATCTTCTACAAAATTGATCTCAGCGGGATGAACAATTCCTTCTGAGTGCAGCAAAAGGTTTGCTAGTTCTATTTGCGCTTTCTCTAGGTTACTTTTTGGTTTACTTGCTTGAGTTTCCTCGGTAGCTTCTATTATTTTTTTCATAATAATTCCTATACTTTTACTACTAATTCGCATTGTATCGCATAAAATCTAGAAAGAAAGTGGTTGGACTGACATCAATAAAAACTGGGGTGAAACTTGAAACATTAAATAGTATAGTATTTTTAATACTTAAGGATTATCTATGATTTCTAATGAACAAGGTCTTTTACCTAAGTCTGAACAAAGATTACAAGCACAAGCAGAAGCTTATGCAGATAGAGGTGTTGAAGAATTTTCTAATTTACAGAGAAGTCTGCTTAAATATTCAACCGAGCTTGCTAAGATAACTGATTTAAATAATCTACCTTCAGACTTACCAGCTGAATTGGTTGAGATTATTGAAAAAAATAGAGAATCTTACATACATTTTCTTCGAAGAGAAAAGAGAGGGGAAATTGAATTTAGAGAACAAAATATAATAAAATACAACACAACTTTTAAACCTGTAATTCACGAACTCAAAACAAAAATGAGTCAATCCGACTATAACCAAATTCCAGGTTTCTTGAATTCTGGTAGCAACGGCTCAGCATTTAAAATTGAAGTTGATGGGAAGTTTTATGCTGCAAAATTTTCCAAGTCAATAACGCAAGAAAATTTTGAAATTAAGCCATTGTTAAGGGCAAAGGGAATAGAGCATGTAGCTCAGCTGATTGCTTACTCTTTTGAGGATGGTGTGGTAATTATGGATTTACTTCCAGGAACTGATGTTACGAAGTTTTTACCTGATCAAGCACCAGAGTATTCTGACAAACATATCGTTCAACTTATAGAAACAGCAATAGATCTTTATAATCGAGGACTGATTATTGATCCCAAGCCGTCAAATTTTTTATATGACCAAAAAGAAGGATTCAGTGTATTAGATTTTCACCTTAGAGGAAATAATTCTTATAGTTTGGGTGACATGATTATTGATCTCAGGACAGCCTTAAGTGTAAGAAATTGGCCAAGAATAGATTGGAGTGCAAACAATTCCGATCTTGAATATTCAAAACAAAAAACCGAAAAAGACAAAATTTATCTTCCAATGATGATCAGGTTTTTATCAATACTAAAAAATAGATTTCCGCAGATATTGAATGAGTGGAAGCAAGAATTTAATAAAAGAGAAGCAGACCCAAGAGTAAGTCAGAGGCCATTAATTGATAGAAGCAGTATTGATGTTCAACATCCCAACCTTATTGGCTACTTGAGTGAGCTAGAAAAAATGGGATTTTAGGACTTACAGATAATTGATCAGCATTTTGTGCAATGGCGGAGCATGTGGGTCTGGAACCAGTACGTCCTATACTCAATTTATCTAGCCATAGTGAGCAACATCTTGAATTCTTTTACTGCTTGCAGTGCATGAGGTGTATCTGCTGGTAAAATAAGTACCTCACCTTCTTTAACTTCATGCTTTTTTCCATCAACTGAGATACTGGCTTCTCCCTCTAGAATTTGTGCAAAAGCAGTGAAAGGGGTTGTGTGCTCGCTCAAACCTTGGCCTTGAGCAAATGCAAAGGCAGTAATGGTAGTTTTTGTGGTTTTAATAAGTTCTCTACTTACGATAGAGCCACTTTGATATTCAACTATCTTTTTTAGTGTATGAGGTGATATTTTTAGATTGTATATTGTATCTGCCATGGTTGTATTCTACCACAAACCCTACTTCATTTGATCGAGTATAGTTTCGGCCCATTGCTTACATTTTTGGAATGTATCTTGGTTTGGATAGCCATCAATCTGAAGAATAGGTTCAATAATATTTCCATGCATTTTAGCAATTCTCTCACTGCTTAATGTACCACTTGATGAAAAAATAGGATAACTGGAGTCACCTAATGAAAAAAAAGCAAAGTGGGTATTGTTGCAGTTATGATTTTTCTGATCTGCGGTAGAGAGAAATATTTCAGTGATAGGATTTAACTCTCCGTCTCCGTAAGTAGAACTACCAAAGAAAACTAATTCATACTCTTTTAGTTGGTCGGCATCCACATTCATGGCATCAAATAGTTTTGTCTCGTGACCCTTATTTTCTAGATACTCAATAAGATCGTTGGCTACTAAAGCTGTATTCCCAGACAGAGTGGAAAATGTTACTGCAATTTTCATAGTACTTTCAAATTCGGTATTATATAAGTTGTCGTCACTGTAGTTCGAATCCTAGGATGCGGAGCACCCGGGTCTGGAACCCGTGCGTCGTTATAACTGTCCCATTCCAGAATTGGGCTTCCAGGGTAATTTTAGCAAAAACGGGACAAATGGGACACTATAAAAAGGGTGTGTCTTGTTTTAATAATGATCTAATTTGACCTATTTATCTGCAGCAGGTGAATCTGCCCAATCAAAAAAGCTTTTTGGTGTTTCACGCTCAACTTTATAAAATTCCTTAAACCACATGGGTTGATTATCTGGCTTGAGTGAATTTAAAAAATAACCGATAATATCTTTTGCCTCTAAACAAGGATTTATCACTGTTTCGCTAAAAAGATCTTTGAAAATTTGGTTAGTTTCTTGGGTTGTCGGAGCTGATTTGCAATGAATGATTTCATCTCGTAATTTCTTTAGACTTAGATATTTCTCCCAGGTACTTGTGCCTTTGGGACTAGCCAAATCCAAGATTTCAGGCAGGATGTCTCCGAGCTTAGTGTCTAGACTAATAAATCTCTCTATTTGACTTTTTGAATACTGCTCGAAGCATTTTTTGTCTGAACGGTTGTTTATATAGACATAATCATCAGGTATTTGGCTATTTGCAAAAGCTTCAAGCGCAGTATATGCAAAAATAATGCAGGCCATTTTTTGCTCTAAAATATGAAATAACTGAAATTCATCTAGACCCGCTTGAATCGAAATATCATTTTGATCAGCTTCTTTTAGAAATTTATGCTCTATGTAGCTATTTTGGCTTGTAAACCACATGACATAGGAGTAGTCTAAAAACATTGCCGTAATGCTTGGTTTGGAAAAAGATAATGTCTTGCCTCTAAACGACACTTGAGCTGATGGGATGGAGTTTGAATCAGTACCATCAACTCTGTGATCAAAATTTGAAATATCACTATTACTCATAGTTTTATTTGTACAAACTAATTAAGTTAGTAACATTTAAAATAGGTGTCCAAATCAATACCTGGAGCATTTCCAAGCATTTGAAGTCTTTTGGTTAAATTTATAAAGAAGCTAATTAGTGCTGTTTCTTTAGGACTTGTATTCACCAAGAAAGCACCATCTTCTTGCTGTGAAAAATTAAAAGAGCCATCTTGCAAAGCAATACCTAGATCAATCCTTGAGGAGTCAGTCAGGGTAGTTAAAGCACCATTAAAACTATCTCCAAATGCTGGAGACCAACTGGATTTGGCTGTCAGAAGTCCAGACAATATAGTAGGTAACTCTCTACTTTTATATGAGCCATCAATTTGACGAACTGCCATGCTAGTTCTTTGTAGATCTCGAACTGATTTGGCTTTCTTACCAGCATATTCCAAGGTGTCCTTAGATAACTCAGGTTTAATTTCTAGGACTGCATAAACACTTTCAGCCGGTACATAAATAGTTGATTCTCTATTAAAAATTAGCGGCGAGTAATAATTATCATAAATGATTGCATCAATTTGCTCACTCAGATTCCCATGGCTGTCTACAACAAACCCACGGTTTACTTTATATCGACTTGGCAAACTCTTGAGAACATTTGTCCAGTTAAGTTCAGCATCATCGCCATGTGTTGTTGGGTGCGTAATAGAACTACTAACCTCTAACTCACTTAATAGTGTTTTTTGTAGGGACTCAAATAATTCAGACAAATCAATTTTGTTCATATTTTAGCTTCCTTGATATTCATTAAATGGCGTTGTTGGTGGCGTTGTTTTAATTACTTCTGTTAAAGTCTCAAAAGTAACAGGATTATCAGGGTATGAATTGAGAAGCAGAGAAGGAAGAACTTTCTGTGTTAAATCAGAATAAGTGTATCCATAGCTCAAACCATCATATGGGATACACATACTCACTGCTTCTTTTATCTCTTCATCTGTAATGCTTAGTTCAGTTAAATAGCTTTTGAATAAGGAAAAACACTGTTCCTGAGAAGGTCTTGAAAATTCGAAGGTGACGGCACTACGACGTCTAATAGCAGGATCAATAGAGCTATGACGATTAGTACACATGATAACCAGTACTGGGATTGGCAAATCCTTGATTGAATCTATACCTCTAATCAATGCGTTTACGCCAGCTTTGTCTTCATGATGCATTTGAGATGCCTCTCTTGACTGTGCCAAAGCATCTGCCTCGTCAATAAAAAAGATCAAAGTTGATTTTGAACCACTTAGAGATTGAGCCTCTTTTCTTAATTGATCAAATGATTCACTAATTAGTTTGGTAATTTCACCAACAATGCCTGATCCTCTTGCACTAAGGCTGAGTTTAAATAGAGTTATATTAACCTTTTCAGTGTTAGCTATTTCATTAGCAAATGATTCTGCAAGAGCTGTTTTACCAGTACCCACATCCCCTGCAAAAATAAATAGCGGGGGTCTCTGTTTTAAAACCTTTACCAGTTCCACTTCTTTTTTATAAAAAGATTCACTCCAAGTTGTAATCCCTGCTGGATTTAAAATAACAGCTGCCTCAATTTTGAGCCTATTTTTTATATGATCTATACCTACAAGATTGTCATATTGTTTTTGAGCAACAGGGTCAGGATAGGTTCTAACAATTTCAAAAATCTGATCAGACATTATGAACTCCTAAAATAACTACGCGTCATTGCGACACCATTTTTTGAATATGTTTTTTCAGTCACCCAAGTGCCATGGTTAGAACCAGGCTCATCCCCATTATTCCGAGAAATTGGTAACTGACTATTAATAGAATCGAGCTCGGTTTGACTTAGGTCTGAGTTATGACGTGTCGTTAAAAATGAGTGCCAGGTGGCGTTAGCCACACCTTCGGCAGAGGGAATGTCTCCAGGATCATCGTTTGTTGTTTGCAGTTGTCCTAAATAATTTACAGAATAATTAATGGCGTATATCCAGTTTCCGTTTAGTTGGAAGCCGTACTTCACTGAGCTAAGAAGGCCAAACTTTAGCAACATAGCTGCCTCAATCGCATAATCTTGGACACGCTGCTCAGTAGGCTTACCATACAGCAATCTCATTTGGGTGAGATCCGTAGCAATGCGAGAAGCTAAATACTTAGCATCAGAGAGTGTAAATGTAGATGTATTGGTTAACGTTTGACTGTATGACATACCTTATTTCCTAAATGTTGGACCAAAAACCTTTTGCCACATGCTGACAGCCTCTGCTTGAGTGGTACTATTAGCAGCAGTTGTTATAGCGTTAAGAGCTGTTACTGCTGAGCTAACAATTAACTGTCGATTTAACTCCGTATATTTGTGTGCAATGTTATTTTCTGGATTTACGGGGTCATAAATCTGGATAGGGAGATCAGTTAGTGTTATAGACTTTGGATTGTAATAGTCTCCAAAATATATTGGCTCTTTTAATCCAGTTCTTACGATGTAAGCATAAAAAGATTGAAGAGCTTCAATATAGTTGGAAGGCTCAAGACCTTTATCAACTAAGTGTGCACAAATAAGCTCAACCATCATTGATTTGAACTTGTAATCTTGATTCAAGTCCTTTTGTCTCCTGACCCACCACTTAATAAACCTGATCAACTGAACGTAGTGATTTGGATGTAAGCCCTTACGTTTGCGTATAAAATCAAGATGGCGTGAAATACTAGTCAGTACCTTCTCACCAGATTTGGTAATAAGGTAACCTTTATTGTCCGCGTCCCCTTCGTAAAGTACTGGTACTACATCCACACTTAAGCCACTTCGATAATTAATCGTAATGCAGTGATCCTGAGGTTGGAATTGATCATTATCAAAGTTGGGATACACCTCTTGAAGACGATCTAGTAACCAGAGCGTGAGCCCAGAACCAGTTTCAGGTGCTTCAGCAGCTCTAACATAAACAGCTACATCAATATCGTTCACTTGTCTAAGTGCAGTACCTTTTGCAACACTCCCTGAGTGAAGCATTTTAACTAAATTGTAATCGGGATGTTCATCAATATATTTTTCTAGTTTTTCTCGAAGGATATTGGCTTGATCTCTATGCTCTTTGGCACGGTCAGAGGGTAAGTTTACATGCGAATTGGCGTAAGAGAGGAGATCTGAGTTAGTTATAGATGGCGAAACAATAAAGTCATCAAGTGTGTAGGTGCTCATTTTGTTCTTTCTCTTTTAAGAACATCTTGCACGATTCCTTGCACCGAGAAGTCTTCAAAAACATATATTGGTTTATTATTTGGATTCGTTGATTCAGGTTCTAAGATGATATGACCATCACCTTGCTTTAGTTTCTTAATGGTAGCGTTTTCACCAATCAGGGCAACGACTCTTTGACCGAATGAAGGATAGTCCTGTTTTTTGATCAGCACATAATCACCATCATCAATGTTTTTTCCATTCACGTTGGCATTGTTCATACTGTCACCAACCGCTCGCAGAAAAAAATAGTCCTCAGCACTTCCTTTGAGCGAGGATGAGTCAAAAGGAATATAAGCTTCTGTGTTTTCCAAAGCGAGTAATGGAGTTCCGCAGGCAACGTTACCAACCAATGGAATCTGAACAAAATTATCGGCTGATGGTAGAGACAAGCCACGACCCTGACTCAAATAACCAATTTCTTTCAACACATCAGTATGTCGCTGAACAGAACTTGTACTGCTATAACCGAGCTGATGTCTCACTTGCTCCAACGTAGGTTCAGTACCTAATTTTTGAGTCAAATCGATGATCGTAGCCAAAACTTGCTTCTGTTTAGAAGTCAGATTCTTATTCATACGCACTATTTTACGCACAAAGCGTAAAAAGTAAAGAGCGAGTTATATATGGATCAATCTATCTCTCTTTTCTGGGGTAGTCCTTAATAAATTTCTGATTCTCACTCACCAAAAAAACCGTCAAGTACTTGTTTCCATTCGCATCTTTCAAATCTCTTCCAGTTAAAACACCTTCTCGTCTCAATTTTTTGATCGATGATGGCTTCACACCTCTTTTTTCAACGTCATACTTATCAAAGTGTTCTTCCTCCCACCACTCTTTATCTAGATCAAGAACAGGGATGACACCTTCTTGGATATTTCTCCAGCAGTCTCGGCATCGCAAACCATCTGGTCGCCACCAAATGTCTTCACCATTTTGTGATCTTCTGCAAATTCCACAGGTGTAACCTCTGCCACCATCATTGAGGAAGAAACCGTCTGGTTCATCTTTCAGTCTGCGAGTCCTAATACGTTTGGTCGCAATGTATTCAGCGTCCATTCTGGCTAGTTGTACGAGGTTGTGGTGCTCATACTTAGCTCTAAACTCTGGATCAAGCTTTGACTTGGGTTTCTTTGGCTCTTCTTTGCCAAAGAGTTTAAGCAGGTCATCTTCTGATTCATAGCCTTTGAGCTTGCCGCTGAGAAATCCCAAGCGGTAAGTAATCAAATCTTTCGGTGCTCGCCAGTTGGTATCATTTAGAGCAGTTTTCAGCAATTCATACAAATCAGCAACACTTTCCCGATCTCGTCGTTTGAGTTTAGTTTCTTGAACAGTGAAGGGCACTAACACATGACGATCGATGTCTGGTTCACCAATAGACAGGCGAGTGAAACCACTTTCTTCCAGTGCTTTATTCACTAAAGCCTCTAAGTCAGTGATTGCGATTTTATTTACTGATAACAGCTTTTCATGAGCTGGTGTATCCATTTCAGCCAAAACTTCTTCTTTTACTTCCTGAGCAACTTCCAGAGCTTCGAGGGTTTCAGCATATTCTTTGCCTTTTTCATTAGATAGACAAAATTCGGCTCGATACTTCTCCAACAGTTGCTTATCTTCCATCTCTTTTTTTGAATGTTCTTCTCGCCATTTCTTATGTTCTTCATCGCTTTTCTTCAAATCCCAAGTCTCTTTATTTGAGTAGCCACAGCTTTTACAGTTGTAGCGTGTAGTAACGACTTCATCCTTCTTACTGCTTTTCCTCTCTAGCTTTTGTTTGCAGTCAGGACAGAAGTCAGATTTGGAAACATAGATCTCGCCATCGTCATACACACCTTGTCGCTTTTTGCATTTTGGACAGTTGAAGGTGAATAGCACCCTCATGGGTTTATCGTCATCCCAATCAATTAAGTGGTGAGAGCCATCATCAGTCATAGCACCTCCACACTCAGGACAGTTAGCTTTAGGAGCTGGCGTGTTGTCTTGCTTATCCTGTTTAAGGCGATCAGACTCCATCCACTCAGCAATCGTTGATGCCCTGTGTTTATGTCTTTGAGCCTGAATGAAAAAGAGCATCCTGCCCCTGAATAACCCCATGTTCCGATCTTGCTCTGACTCTGGATAGCTTTGAAGCTTTGGCTCAAGTTTCATTTTTTCACCAATACCATTAACCATGTCTAAAACTCTTAAGCACTCTTTGATCGTGCCAACGTCATAGCGATCTTCGTAATGTTGTTGAGGTTGCAAATATTGAAACGACATAACTCCTTTCGCTAACTATCACTTAGCAATAGTATATTCGCTTTTGCCTGCTTTACCTATATAATTCACTTGATGAAACTGACCAAATCACTCTTCTTAAGCTACCTAGAATCTCCACTGCACATGTGGTTATCAGTTCATAGCGATACTCCACCAAAACCACCATCCCTGTACGACCAACACACGATGAAGCAAGGGTATAGCGTTGAAAAGTTAGCGAAAGAATTTCTGCAGCTGAAAGTTGCCACACAGTATCCTGCTGGCACCACACTCACCTTTGAAGCTACTCTGACCGATGGCAACTACGAGTCCCGTATTGATGCGTTGGTTCATGACACTGTGAACAACACCTATGACCTGTATGAAATCAAAAGTAGCACAACCATTCACACTGAGCATAAATATGATGTGACGTTCCAGTATTTAGTGGGTAAAGCCACACTGCCTATCAACAAAGTCTATTTAGTGCGAGTCAACAGTGACTATCAACGAGCAGGTGAGATTGATATCAATGAACTCTTTATCGTGGAAGACATGACTGACCACATCGCCAAAAAAGAAGATGAGGTGTATCAATTGAGATCTGAGGCATGGGGAGTGATGCGACTCGTGCAAGAACCCAGCGATGAGCATTGTTTTAATCCTGGTACCTGTATCTATCCTGACCACTGCTTCCCCAATCTACCTGATGGCTCAATTTATGAGCTAGGCAGAGCCAGCAAGAAACAATACCGTGAACTCCTGAATATGGGAGTGGAGTTGGTCAAGGACATTCCTAATACTTTCACCAGTAACTATAAGCAAAGACTGCAAATTCAATCTGCCAGACAAAACCAACCAATCATTGATCACGATGCCATTGCAGAAGAATTAAGTAGGCTGGAATATCCCATCTACTTCTTAGACTATGAAACTTATGGCGAAGCCTTACCCATGTACGATGGCTACAAGCCGTATCAGCAGGCAGTAACACAGTTTTCCATCCACGTTGCTAGAAATCCTGAGAGTGATGAGTTCGAGCATTATGAATGTCTGGCAACTGAAACTGGTGATCCTGCCAAACATCTTGCGACAGAGCTGCGCAATGTCATTGGCGACACTGGATCAGTGATTGTCTGGAACAAAGGCTTTGAGTGTGGCAGGAATGATGAGTTAGCTGTTTTATGCCCTGATTTAGCTCCGCAACTGCAAAGCATCAATGAACGAGTCTATGACTTGATGGATGTGTTCAAAAATGGCTTATATGTTGACCACCGCTTTCATGGCAGTGCTTCAATCAAAAAAGTCTTGCCTGTCTTATGTCCAGAGCTGAGCTACAAAGAACTAGAAATTGGTGAGGGAACCAAAGCAATGTTGGCTTGGCATGAGATGGTTTATGGAGCTATAACTGCGGAAGAAAAGGAACAAATTAGACAAAACTTACTAACCTACTGCAAACTGGATACTTGGGCGATGGTGGAAATTTGGAGGAAGCTTATTTAAGCTTGCTCAGTATGTACTGGCGACACTCATCGTTGTATAAGCTGGGGGTGCCAGATTTTACCACTCCAGTTTGTTTAAACTCGTCTTCATCACGTTTGCTTTTGAAGTTATAAGCTGAATATTTGATATTTTCTTTTATTTTTTCAGATTTAATAATACTATTTAGTTTATTTTGATTGAAATCTTTTAGATTGCTTCTTAAGTAATCTCTTATTTCCGACCAACTATAAGGATAAATGTCTGTAGTCTTTTGCTTTTTAATAACAGCAACTTGTGCATTTGGATCGCTATTATCAATTTTAACAGTTACGGTATCAGCAGTTGATATTTTTTTGGCAGAGGTTAACTTTGTTTGGATTTCGCAAATTAAATAGTATCCATTTGACTCGGTTTGGTTTCTGCTTTGGTAATTTTGAATTGATGTGATAATTTTTTTAATTGATTCGTGTTGTTGCTCAAATGAAATATTGTTGAATGTTTGAAAATTGTAAGCAAAACCTAGCGGGAGAATATTAAAGTTATATTCCTTGACCAAATCAATAGCAAACCACTCATTTACAATTTTTGAATAGTTTTTGAGGGCTGCAGCACCCAAGCTATATATAATATATGAGATTGAATCAGCATTATAAAAATGGACAGACGTATCTCTAAGTTCAATTAATTTTTCTAAATTTTCAACGATAATTTGTTCTAGGTTATTTTTTCTTATTGCTCCTACGATTTCTATCGTAAAAGGATTTCCGGTTCTATTCCTTTTTATTCTTCCATTTTGTTCGTATACATAAAGACTATTAAGCTTATTTCTATTATCTTTTAGTATCTTTGACTTAAGTATAAGTTCCCAGCTATTAATAATTAAAATTACAAATATTTCATCACGATACTTAAAATCAGGTTTGTTATATATTTCAATGGCAGAAAGAGCAGCAGCTAACGACTTATCAATAAGTTGTTTATAAACTGCCTTCATAAATCTAATAATTCCCAATTTGAAAAATCGTCTGGCGATAGTTCATTGCCAACACCTGTGAAACACATCCATCTGCCTGTGTAGTCTCTGCTGTTTGTATTAGCAACTATTCCACCAAAAAAGTTTTGGTTTTTCTTAATATAACTCTGCAAGCCATCACTCTTTTCTCTAGCATCCCTAATTGTGTTTCCGCTTTTTGTATCCAAAAGACCAATCTTTCCATTCTTCAAACATACGATAAAGTCCACATAGAATGGTTTTTCCTCACCATTTTCTGTGTATGGCACGGCAAAGAAAGTTGCATCTCTATCACCGTTTTTAAACCACCACAAAACATTATTGGACAACTCTAACTGCTTTATGAAAACTTCCTCAGTCTTCCATTTATTATCATAATAGAATGGAATCATAACTGATTTGTTTACATTCATTTCTACAAAGTTGCCACCAAAATTTAATTGAGTTGGAACATCCCATCCCTTTAATTTCTGTAGCTCATTTGCTTTTTTTGAAGTTTCTGAAATGTACTCAGTCTTTGTGCTATCCAAAACGTTTATAAAGTGCTGAATATTTTTGGGGCTCAGTACAATATTGATAATTTTAGAAAACTCTTCTGAGTAGTCGATATTTAATTTTGTTTTAAAGAAGTAGTAAATTGCTTCCTTAACTCTACCAATTGATCTGTCTTCTGGATAAAAAGGAGACAAGTTATTACGAGCAAAGTAATCAAATAGTTTTTGTAAGTCTAATTCGTTAGTAGCATCTATTTTAGTTTCTCCTGAAATCTCTTCACTTGCCAACTTATCAACACCAGTTGCTTGATAATCAGATATGAGTGAAATTTCTAGTCTCTGGTTCTCGATCTCAATTTTATTAGCTAAATCATATTTTTCAGACTCATCTAAAAATATTCTTATAAACTTTGGATTCAACCGAGTCTTTTCTCTTTGTCGTACTCTATAAACTGACTCTAGTTTTATCGATTGATAGTTATCTATCCTCTTACTTGTATAAATTGTTACATAGCTTTTAGCCATGTCTTCTTTAATTTCAATGTTGGAGAGGTTGGTGTATACAAAGCCATGGTTAAGTATCTCTGTTTGATAGTGACCTACTTCAGGTTGTGGCATACGCATAATACGCCCGACAGTTTGAACAGAGAAAGTCAAGCTTTTCCAATCTCGGAAGAGCACTAATATTTGTGCACGAGGGCAATCCCAACCTAAAGCGATTGCTTGTTTAAAAATTAAAACCTCTGTCTCGTTATTGTTTTTTGCAATGTTTTCTAAATTCTCTTTTTCTTCTGATAAGTAGACTGCTAGTTTTCCGTTTTCGGTTGTAATACCATATTTATCTTTTAAGATTTTTATAATCTCCGCCTTGATCTCATCTTCTTGCTGAGTCTTCCTATCTGGCAACTGAATTAGCAGTAGTGGATTAACGTCAATTCCTTCTTTTTGATATGCCTCTAAAATCTCAACCCTTTTTTTAATTGCTTCTTCCAAAACCATTGAATCAGTACCATCAGAAAGAGTAGTAGTCAAACTGTCCCCTGAAAGGATGTTCTTAAAGTCTGGATTTAAAGTCACGGATTTTTTGATCATTCCCTCTAGCTTTACTTCATCCAAAGGAACAGAAACTATTTCGTCTGGGTTTTGAATAACAGGAGTTGCAGATACTTCTATCGTGAGTCTTGGAGAAATATCTGAGATTAACTCTTGTGATATATCACTCGTGGCATGATGATGGCTTTCATCAATAATGAGAATTATCTCCCTACCTTCTTCTTTAGTATTCTCAACAATTTTTCCTAGATAAAACTCCTTCTCGTTTTCTTTGACAATTGTGTTCTTATCCTTTTTATTTATACTTTCCCAGTTCAAGAAAAGCATTTCATTTTCAGCTATCTGTTTATCAAGAAGATCTTCAAAATTTGAACATTCCAAAACTCTTGTATCTTCAAAGTACTTTTCGATCTTTTCCTTACTTTGGGTATGTAATTTTCTTGGTGCAGTCCAAATGAATGAGAGTGGAAGATTGACTTCGTTGTCATTTATCAGTTGCTTGATAAACTCTGCGGTCATTATGGTTTTTCCAGAACCGGTAGGAGCTTTGAAAATTAATCTTTTTTCTCCACCTTGAGCCAACAACTCCTTTGATCTCGAAAGTAGTTTTTTGACAGCATTATCTTGATAGTCTTTAATTAACATAATATTTTTCCTATTATTTAAAAATTCTTCTATATACTCTGAGTACAGCTTCAGGAATTGGTAAAATTTTTGCAATTCCACTTACATCTTTGAATTCTTCATCAAATGTGTCGTCTCCCAAGGAAAAGATGTAAATATTTATTTTTTTGTCAAATTCCTTAATCTCCGTTTTAAAGTCTTCAATTGAATCGTGATTAAAAATAATACCCATGTATTTTTTATTGTTTCGATAAATCTTGTAGTTTGGTGTATTTTTTACACTTTCAAAAGTATCTTCTTTTATACAGAGCATTTCTGATATTTTACTGGTCAAAATTGTTTTGTTCTTATCTGTGGGATCAGCTGGTACAAATGACGTTTTATAGTATTTTAGATTTCCGCCTAATCCATCTTTAAATCCAGAGTGTTTAGTTATACCGTATAAACGAATAGTATTCTCTTCAATTTTTAATTCAATTTTTTCATATTTATTGAGCTTATCTGTCTTAATTAACTCAAATCTTTCCAATATCTCATCTAACTCATAAATATTCTTTTCAGTTATTTTTACATCAGCTAATACTGTTTTTTCTATTCCTGTATATTTATAACCATTAATCACATTATTAACCCTTGTGTGAGTAATTTCTTCAGCGATATTGTTTTCATTGTTTGTACATAGAATAAATTTTCTAGATCCACCATCTTGCTTATTTAGCTCTAAGACGGCTTGACCAGTTGTACCTGATCCTGCAAAAAAATCTAAGATAGTAGCATTTTTCTTTGAACTAGCAATTTTAATGCAGTCAGAAACCGCATACGGAGATTTTGGAAAGTTGAACGCTTCTCTTGTCCCGAGAATATTGTTCAACATTTGAGTGCCATGCTCACTAGCAGAATACTTTACATTATCCCAGAAACTTTTAGGTGTTTCACCTTTCAATCCACCTCTAAATTTAAAGTATACTTGCAATCCACTTTTAGTTTCTTTTACAAATATTTCCTTTTTATTGCTCATTTCATCTATTACATCTTTTGATCTTCTCCAAATTCTTTTTTGTCCATTTGTGTCTATGGGAAGTATTTCTATCTTAAGCTTTTCTTGAGTACTTAGTCTTCCTGATTGGGGATCATAATATATGCTGTAATATCGAGAAGAGCCTTCTTTTGCTAAACTATCAGCTCCATCTTTTCTTAAATTTCTTTCTTCGTAATACTCTCCATCTTCATCTTGTTTATAAGAGTGAGACTTATCATTAATATCTTTAAAAATCTTTGCTATGCTTGTACCAGAGCTTCTAGAAAAGAATAAAGCATATTCGTGTTGTGCAGCAATCTTTCTTTTCGACTTTCTCCCCCCAGGATTAATTCTTATTGCTACAGCTCCTAAGAAATTTATTTCACCAAAAACCTCTTCCATAATTAACCATAGTCTAGGCATTTCATAATCATCGATAGTTACACAAATAATTCCGTCTTTGTTTAATAAATTTTTAGCAATTGAAAGGCGATGATACATAAATGAGATCCATTTTGTATGTCGGTAAGGATCTTCACCGTCAACATAGTCATTGTTGTATTTCCAATCTTTAGCACCAGTGTTATATGGGGGATCAATATAAATAACGTCAATTTTTGAATTATGCGTGTAGTTTAAAACAGAGAGAGCATGGTAGTTATCACCCTCAATCAATAAATTTACTGGTTTGTTTGAATCGGTAATTATTTCCTTGTCTTTCACTTCTTCTAAAACTGGTAATTCAGTTTTGCACTGCTCAACCACATCCTCTGGCTTATCTTCCCAAACAAGCCCATATTTCTTACGTTTACGAAGTTGCTCAATTTCTTTAATCAGTTCTTTTCTATCCCAGTTTGTATAATCTTTTTTTGCCATACTTATTCCTTAGTTAATTCATCCAAAGTGGTATTTAAAGCTTCTGCTATTTTCATAACAGTATCAATGGTTGGGTTTCTAATAACGCCAGATTCTATTTTAGTCAGAGTTGTGTACGGAATGTTCGCCTCTTTTGCAAGAGATTCCTGAGTCATATCATTGGCTTTTCGATGACTTTTGATTTTCTGGGCTAGGATTGACTGGGTTTTACTCATTTTTATAACACTCAAATGCTATCAAAGTAATGATAGCAGAATTTCATTTTGTTGTTCAAGCTGAATTTAGAATATGTAAACGTACATGCTTTTATATGCACGTATATGCGTCTATATACATTGATATATCAATCTAATTTGTCATTTTTCCTATTGCATTTCCGTTTGAGATGATTTAAAGTAAGCTTACTCGTGAGAGTCGTGTGCGGACACGTTAAATGACGCATTTTTGGATATTATTTCGTTGCTTTTTTTAGGCAACTGAATTGTATTCAGGGATGCGTCTTTTTTTTTATCAATTTTTCCGCAAATGAAAGGAGCGATATGCCCAAAAGCATACAGCAATCGTACAAGGTAAAGGAACTTCAAATCACTGAAGTGTCGATCGAAAAAATCAAAGAGGCAAAATATAATCCAAGATTTTTGTCACAAAAGGCAGAGGCAGATTTGACCAAAAGCTTAGAGATCTACGGAGTGGTTGAGCCACTTGTGATTAATACCTACCCAGGTAGAGAGTTTGTACTGGTCGGAGGTCATCAGAGGCTGAAACTCATGAGAAAGCTTGGTTACAAAACTGCTCCAACAGTTAGTGTTTATTTACCACTAGAAGCCGAGCAGAAATTAAATCTTCGCTTAAACAAAAACGTTGGTGAATTTGATGTGGAACTTCTTCGCAATTTCGAGCTCGATGTACTGCTTGAAACAGGTTTTGATGACTCAGATCTGTCAGCAATCTGGGATGAGGCTCTAGAAATTCAAGACGATGACTTTGATGTTGAGCAGGCTGTCATCCTACACGCTGAACCTAGATCCAAACTAGGTGACCTGTATCAATTGGGCCCACACAGGCTACTTTGCGGTGATGCCACTTCGCTTGCTGACATTCAGCGACTGGTGAAAAACGAGCGAATTGACATGACCTATACGGATAGCCCATTTAACATTAGCCTAGACTATGACAAAGGAGTCAGCACTCAGGGCAAATATGGAGCGACCAAAACTAACGATTCCAAATCACCTGAAGAGTACCGCCAATTCCTCCACGATGCAATTAGTAATGCGATTGCAGTGAGTAAGCCAGATGCTCACTACTTCTACTACATGGATCAGAACTGGATTTGGTTGCTGCAAACGCTCTACATGGAACTAGGCATCAAGCATGAGCGAGTATGCCTGTGGATTAAAAATAATTTTTCACCCACGAGCGGAAACTCGTTCAACAAGTGCTATGAACCGGTTATCTATGGTGTCCGTGGCAAACCATACCGTAACCCCAAGTTACTCAATCTCAATGAGATTTTAAACAAAGAAGTGGGCACTGGCAATAGGTTGCATGATGACATTCTAGACCTAATGGAAATTTGGTTGGTCAAACGTAAGGCTGGGCAAGATTACTTGCATCCTACCGAGAAATTACCGTCACTACATGAAAAAGCACTCAGGCGATGCACAAAGCCAGGAGACCTCGTGCTCGACACTTTTGGTGGGAGTGGCTCGCTACTTGTAGCTTGCGAACAACTGAGACGCCGAGCCTACCTTTGCGAGCTCGATCCAGTCTTCTGCGATGTCATTATTGACCGCTATACAAAATTAACCGGAAAGGAACCAATTTTATGCAAATAAGACCAGGCATGATTTTACAACTCGGCGAGCATGTCCTCGCCTGTGGAAGTAGTACCGACAAGGAGTTTGTCAAAAAAGTGATTGGCGATACCACTATCGCATCCCTTCAAGTTGATCCTCCATATGGCATCGCAATTGCTGATTCGTCACTTAATCCAACCAAGCACAAGTCACTTGCTAATGATCACCTGCAATCTGATCAGGAGTATGCCAAATTCACACAAGACTGGCTAGAGGCAATCAAGCCATTTTTAGCCAAGAAAAACTCGGCTTATATCTGGAACTCAGATAAGATGGTCTTTGCTCTGCGACAGGGCATGTTGCAATCTGGGTTTAAGGTGTCGCAGATGTTGGTCTGGGTCAAATCTCAGCCAGTTATCGGTAGGCTAGATTACTTACCCATGCATGAACTTTGCCTTTATGGCTGGTATGGCACTCATAAATTCCACAAAGCCAAAGACAAATCAGTGTTGTTTGCTCCCAAGCCACAGAAAAGTAAATGGCATGCCACCCAAAAACCAGTCACCCTCATTCGGCGACTCATCCTCAACAGTACTGAGGTTGGCGACACAGTCTACGACCCATTCTTGGGCAGTGGCACGACCTTGTTAGCCAGTCAACAGACACTTCGCAAATGCATCGGCATCGAGCTCATGCCCGAATACTGCCAAGTTGCAGTTGACCGATGGGAGCGTTTAACCGGGCAAAAAGCTACGGTAAGAAAGGAGTCCCATGAATAAAGACCTACAAGACCGCACGGCTATTAACCGTCAGCTCATGCTGGAACAACTCCAAAAGACACCAGTAGTACAGGTGTGCTGTGAAAAGTTAGGCATAGCTCGTTCGACCTACTACCGCTGGAGGGATGAAAGCCCAGAGTATGCCAAGCAAGCTGATAAAGCCTTAGCGGAGGGAGTTGCACTAATTAATGATCTCACTGAATCTCAGCTTTTATCTGCTATTAAAGATCGTAATATCTCCGCAATTTTTTACTGGTTGAACCACAGACACTCTGCCTACAGTACTAAACTGGAGATCACTACCAAGGTGCAGGATGAGGTACTCACTTCAGAGCAGGAAGCATTGATCAAAAAAGCTCTGGAGCATGCATCACTTTTAATTGACCCGAATAGAAAGGAGCATGATGACGGCCAACCTTAAACTGAAACCAGAAGAAATTCAATCGATCATCGCTGACAAAAATGTCAGAGTCAGTTTAGCTAAACAAAGCTCTTTGTGGTTTGCGTCTATATACTTCTCGCACTACTTTACGCACAACTTTGCACAGTTTCATTACGATCTGTTCAATCTGACATCTCAGCGAGAATTACAACTGCTTATTGCCATCATGTTTCGTGGGTCTGGTAAAAGTACGATTATGACTACTATTTATCCGCTGTATGCCTTGTTTGGCAAACCTGAAAAAAAGCTCATTGTGATCGTGAGTCAAACAGCAGACTTAGCTCGGACGCATCTAAAAAACATTAAAAGTGAGCTGACAACTAACCAACTGCTTAAGGAAGATCTCGGACCTTTCAAGGAAGTGGATAATTTGTGGAATGCCCAAGCCATTGAACTACCCAAGCAGGGAGCAATGATTGTGGCTATCTCTATAGACCAAAGCATTCGTGGTTTGCGGTACAAACAACATCGACCAGATCTCATTATTTGTGACGACATTGAGGACAGTCAGTCGGTTAAGACAGAAGAAGGTCGCAGGCGCACTCAAGAGTTGTATAGTAGTGAAATTGCTCCGCTTGGTGATCTTGGTACTCAAATTGTGATGGTTGGTAATTATCTCCATCCCAATGGCTTGCTGAGCAAATTAAAGACAGACATTAACGAAGGAAAGATACTGGGTAAGGCTCTGTTCGTACCACTCGTTACTGAGGATAAAAAAATCCAGTGGCCTGAAAAGTTTCCAACGCTTGACGACGTGTACAGGCTGAAGGCACTGATTGCCGACGAAATAATTTGGCTTAGAGAATATGAGCTTAGAATTGTGGCGGACTACGACCTCTACTACACCTTTGAAAACATTCATTTTTATGACGAGGTCAACCCAGCTTGGAAGCCATATTTTCAGTATCGGCTAGTGGCGGCTGATCTTGCAATCTCGCAAGAAGACACGGCAGACTTTACTGCAATTGCACAGGCTGACGTGTATAAGGTAAATGATGTATTTCACATTTTCATTCTGCCGTATCTCATTAATAAGCGAATGACGTTTCATGAGATCTGTAGCACTTTAGAGAGTATTGGCCTCCAGCAAAATCCCCGCCCATTCATATATGTAGAAGACACTGGCTTTCAGAGGATCTTTTCTCAGGAACTTCAAAGCAGAGGCACAATTATCGTGTCACCATTCAGTGTCAAAGGCATGAGTAAAAGGGAACGGCTTTCACTTACAGTCATGTGGCATCAGCAGGGACAGATCCACTTTCCAAGAGTTGGTGTAGAGACATTACTTAACCAGTTAACAGGCTTTGGGAGGGAAAAACATGACGACCTAGTTGATGCTTATACCATGTTGGTAATGCAGGTACAGAGGTTGGTGCATGAACAGAGTACTCCGTATGACCCTCATCAGCCCAAGGTTGTGATAGTTAAAAATAGTAATCAGTGGGAGCGTGGCTCTTTTCCTCAAAAAATGAATTTACGAACACTTAAGAATGATCCTCATGGTTTTACTACTAAACGAGGTCGCTAAGCTTCACCTTCAGTACCTTAGCAATTTTCTGGAGCACTTCCAGCGAGGGGACGTTACGTCCTTGCTCTATGTAACCCATGTAGGCACGACTGACACCTACTTTAAAAGCAACTGCTTCCTGTGATAAACCAGTTTTCTTCCGAGCTTGCTGAACTTTTTTGCCAAGCACTTTGGGCAGTTTGGCATTTTTTCTCATGCCCTAATTGTTTAGTGAAAAGGCGTTTCACTCCACTTAGTGAGAGTTAGCAATTTCCTCTGGTATTGAGCTTGCTTTTATGCTAACTCTGGCTTATCATTTAGTCAGGAATATGCCAATAATTGTGTCCCAAAACGGGAGAAACGCCACTAAATTAGATAAGATTAGCTTCGGTTTAGAGAACAAATTGCAAGCTTACATCTACGATAACCCAGAAAGCATTCCTTTGTATGACATTAAAGATGATATTCGCTTACTGATTTTGGCTCGGGAGTTTGGGACAACGAGTGGACCAATCGATGCAGTTGGCATTGATGGCGATGGTCAGCTCTATTTGGTAGAAACCAAGTTGTATAAAAATCCCGACAAACGAACGGTGGTTGCTCAGGTATTAGATTACGGTGCATCACTTTGGAAAAGCCTCAACGACTTTGATGACTTCCTCCTCCAGCTCAACGGTCATGTACAAAAGAAATTTGGTATGTCAGCGACTGAAAAGATTAAAACCTTCTTTGGCATTGATGATGAGCGATTACAGACTGTACTAGAGCAAATGAAGCTTAACCTAGATGAAGGCAACTTCAAGTTCGTAGTGCTGATGGACAGCATGGAAGACAGGCTCAAAGATTTAATCGTCTACATGAACCAAAACAGCAAGTTCGATATCTACGGTGTGGAGTTGGAGTATTACCAACATGATAGCTTTGAAATCCTGATCCCTAAGATCTATGGTGCTCAAGTCAAAAAAGATGTGGGTAGCAAGCGAGTGAGTTCGACGGTTATTTCTGACGAAGAATTTATCCAAGCCTTTGAACAGCCAGTGCAACCGATTGTGCAAAGTATCATGCAACTGAGTACTGACATATCCGCAAGGGGCATATCCATTCAGGGATTATCGAGTCGAAAAACTCCCAAAAACATTAACTTTTACTTCACCTACTCTGACCAAGAGAAAAATGCACTGACTGTAACGATTGGCGTGAATGGTGGCATAGCTGGAAAAACTCTAGACTTCTGGTGCAATAACCCAGATAGATTAGGGCAAGTAACTACTGCTATTCAAGAGGTGCTCGGGATTGAAACTAAACACCTACCAACTGGTACAGGTTATGGCATTGTGGCAAAGTGGGATTTAAAGGAAGTGAGTATAGATCAACTCATTCAGCTATTTGAGGCATTATCCCAATCTTCACATTTCCCTGGCTAGACTTTCCAATTCTTCGCGGTACCTTGTCGCTGTATGGACAAGACCAAACTGCTCAAACTCATTAAACGGTGTGAATACTACTTTTATCACTATCTCATCACTGGAGATAAGCGATACATTGATAAATTTTTCCAGCACAGCAAACGACTTAAAAATGAGGTCGGCAAATGATGTCAAACAACCTCGATTCCACAGCTAGACTTACCAGAAAATCGCGGTACCTTGTGTCCTTGATGAAAGATCAAATACCAGACGACAAACTTCAAAAAGCCATCAAGATTCTCGATCAATGCATATTTGCCGTCAGGTTTTACGAAAAAACTGGACAAGACAAATACATTGATGAACTTAGCTGGGCGGTAAAAAGACTACACCAATTATTTAACGAGAAAGGAGAAAACAATGACTGATATTCGCTACTGTCTATATGCCAGAAAATCGAGTGAATCTGATGAACGCCAAGCGATGAGTATTGATGGGCAAATTAGTGAAATGCTCAAAATTGCCAAGCGAGAAAAAATAAATGTGGTTGAAACAATTACTGAAAGTCACTCAGCCAAAGAGTCTGGACAGCGACCAGAGTTCAACATTCTGCTCAGTAAACTATACGAAGGAAAATTCAACGCCATTTTGACTTGGGCACCCGACCGTCTGAGTCGTAATGCTGGAGATCTAGGAAGAATAGTTGATTTAATGGATCAAGGAAAGCTCATCCAAATCAAAACCTATTCGCAATCATTCACCAACAATCCTAACGAAAAATTCCTCCTCATGATTTTATGTAGTCAGGCAAAGCTAGAGAATGATAATCGAGGAGTGAATGTAAAACGAGGATTAAGAAATAAATGTGAGTTTGGCATCAGACCAGGACTTGCTCCAATTGGTTACACCAATGTGTTGAAAGCTAACCGCATCTCAACAGTTGAACAAGACCCACAGCGAGCACCGATCATCAAAGAAATATTTGAAAAAGTTGCGTACCAAGGTTACTCAGGCAGAATGGTTAAAAAGTGGCTTGACGACATTGATTTTCGAACTAAAAGTGGCTGTCGGATGCCACTGAGTAAAGTCTATGTAGCTTTGCAGAATCCATTCTATTATGGTGAATTTCAATATGGTGACAAATGGTACAAGGGAACGCATAAACCTCTGATTAGCAAGACATTATTTGAAAAGGTGCAGATTCAGCTACAAGTCGCTCCCAAGCAATGGAACAAGCAACTATTTCCATTCAAAAAGATTTGTAAGTGCGGATCATGCGGTGGAAGCGTGACAGCTGAGATTAAGTATCGAAGAACAAAAGCAAACCAAGTGAATACTCACATTTACTATCACTGTAATCGCATCAAAAAATATGATTGCAAAGAACCATACATTACAGAAGAAGAGTTGATTAAACAACTGATTGGTCATCTGCCTGCAATCAAGCTCAACACAAAATATTTGATGGCAGAATTTGAGACTGAGGTCAAACGACTTCAGCATCTAAAAGCTACTGTGATAGATAAATTTACGCCAAGGTTTGAACTAACACAGCATAATACTGGAGCTGATAATACTGATAAGGTATCTAGCTCGCAAACAGACATCATTCGAGAGTATTTACTTCATGTTCTTCAGTACGGAACTCCTGAAGAGAGATTGAAAATATTGGGTGGGATTAAATCAAAATTTGAATTAAGAGATCGGCAGTTACAGCTCATTAGTTAATTGCTACAATAGAATCATGATAATGTCCCCAAATAGGAAGCTAGTGGTTTTTTTCATAGTTCTTTTGTTAGTTGGTTTAGGAGTTTGGAAGTACCAACAAAAAAGCACAGTTGAACAAATAAATTCTTTTGAAGAATGTGCTCAAGCAGGTTATCCAATTCTTGAAAGTTATCCTGAACAGTGCAGAACACCAGATGGAAAAAGTTTCACCAGATTAATTGCCAATCAACAAAATCTTCAACAAGAAACCATTGAAGAAATTGGATTAAGTTTTCAATATCCAGCAGGTTTGGTATATCGCAAAGAAATAGCAGACAACGCTGGAAATATTCGTACTGCAGGCTTTTTCTTAACCAAAGGCTCAGAGCAAAATCCTGAATACCAACTATATGGCTTATATGAGAATTACAAAGATGCAACTGAGGCAGATCTCGAACGAGCCAAAACTGAAATGGATCCAACTACCGTCAAAGAAGTAAGTATAAACGGTTACAAAGGTGTTGAGGGATTCATTACTGGACCAAAGACTCGTTACATTACAATCATCTTGAAGGATGATAAGCTTTTTTCTGTTTCAACTACACCTCCAAATGAAGAAAACAAAAATATTACTCAACAAATTTTATCTACCTTCAGTTTCAAATATGAAGATTAAGAAAAATAGAAATGCAAATAAGTTATGACTAGATTTCTCAATTTCTTAAGTTTTTTGCTTTTACTGATCGGTGCTATTGTTATTACTTTTTTTATTGGTTTTTTAATACTTTCTAGGTTAACTTGGGGATTTTCTTCATGGCAACCAATTTGGCCTCTCCCTTTAACTATTTTGTTACTCGTTGCCTTAGGAGCAACAATCCATGTGTTACTAAAAGTGGTCAAAATTTTACATAAAAACACAACTCTTTTTTCAACCAGAAAAATAAGTCAGAAAATTTATCACGGTTTAATGATAACTATCTCTATATGCATGATTTGTTTTATTGGTTATATTGGTTGGTCACTTACACACGAACAGCCACCAAATTTCTTTCCATTTGATGATCCAGAAGCAACTTACGTTATTACAAAGAGGAATGATAAGTATAGTCTTGTGTATGACTCAAAAGGGGATAAAAATTCTGTGTATATTTGCGATCAAATGTCTGGAACTACTAACTGCCGAACTGAAGTGAACAGAAATATCGAAGTGATGATAGGCACGAGTCCAAGAGAACTTGAATCCTTAATAGGTAAGCCCGTATTAGTTTCGGGTGATTTTGTCTATTCTAATCAGCAATGTATTGCCAAAAAGTGCATTGAAATTGGTAATTGGGCTGTTCTCGATATTTATTCAATCGAAACAATAGAGTAATAATTCCAAAACCTTAGAACCAACAACTTTTCCTTATGAACGTTTTTGGGCAATTTTCTAGCTTACAGGCCTCTTTTGCGATCCTCATGCTTTTTATGGAAAATTAACGAAGATACATCAACCCATTTGAGCATGGGTGATGGGTCTTGGAGCAACCAAGGGTGTTTGGCGGAGGGAGAGGGATTCGAACCCTCGGTTTCTTGTGAAACGACAGTTTAGTAAACTGTTGCACTAGGCCACTATGCGATCCCTCCACTAAAAAACATACGAAAAGAATTATACCATTTCCTTGGTTATTTTTGCCGGCAGCTGTACATAAAAGGTTGTGCCTTTCTCCTCTTGAGATTCAAACCAAATCTTTCCGTCCATGTGATCAACAATCAACTTGGTTAGGTATAACCCAAGGCCCATACCACTTGGAGATTTTGTTGGAGCATTGCGGGCTCTAAACAACTTTTGAAACACGTTTTCTTGTTGGTCTTTTGGTATTCCCACTCCGGTATCAGTAACGCTTAGATATAATCCGTCCTTCTCCTTTTGGATGGAAATAGTAATTTTCCCCTTAGGATTTGAATATCTCACTGCATTGAACATTAGATTAGACAGAATAGTTTTTAGCATATTTTTGTCAGTCTCATACTTTGTCAACTTTTTATCAATATTCTTTTTTATTGCTAGTTTTTTATCTTGAACTTCAAACTTAATTTGACCTTGAACTTCATGGACCAGTTCGTGAATGTTGATCTCTTCAATTTCTGGTTCAAAAATTCCTAGTTCAAAGTTAGACGTTTCGAGGAATGTGCTGACAAGGTTGATAAGTGAAATACTTTCGTGATTGATGTCTTTGATCATGATGTTCTGTTTTGCATTCAATTTACCAAATTTTGTTGAGATGAGTAATTCACTCAACCACCTTAAAGAAGTTAATGGTGTTCTGAGTTGATGAGAAACAATAGAAATAATGTCATTCTTAACCTGTTCTATTTCTAACTCCTCAGTAATGTCGTTGAAAACGAACACACAGCCAGTGACAGATCCAGATTCATCTGTGAGCGGTGAAGTTGATCCGTTAATTGGAATAGATCTGCCAGATTTGGTAGTAAGGACTCCGTGATTTTTTATATATTGAACTTTACCAGAAGATATGGCTTTTAGGATGTAATCAATCGTCCCTTTTTGCGATGTTGGATGTTTGTAGAACTTAAAATATTCATCAAATTTCATTCCAACGATTTTTGGTTCAGAGAATCCAGTCATTTTTTCAGCTGCATCATTTACTAGAAGAATTTTTAAATCAACGTTCACCACTATAATCCCATCACTGATACTATGGAGAATTGCTTCGACTTTTTCTTTTTCGTTTTTAGCAGATGCTTCTTTTTCTTCCAGTGATTCAATATTTTTTTCTAATAGTTGAGCCATGTAGTTAAAATTGTAGGCAAGTTCACCAATTTCGTCCTTATGGCTAACTTTAGCTCTTTTTTTGAAATTTCCTCTTGAAAAATCGATGGCAGTTTTTGAAAGCTCAATTAAAGGTTTAGTAATATATCTCGAAAGTATTAAGGCCAGAATTATTGAGAGGCCAACAAAGAATGCAATGAGTACTGCAGTTACTCTTGTGTTTTCATTAATCGTACCCAGAATCGTTGTTGTGGGAGTTACCTGGACTAAAATCCAATCAAGACCATATTCATCTGTGACTGGATACGCATTGACAAAATAATCAGTAGTATTCTTTGTAAATGTAGTTGAAATGTCAGCAGTAATGTTATTGATATCGCCATATTGGGTAGTAAAAAATTCAAATATTGCTCTAACTGTCTCATTTTTTGATTCAGAAGCATGGAGCCGTTCCAACATTTCTCCATTTTTCTTGTAATTCTCATTTGTATCAGATGTTGCAATAAGAAGCCCAGATTTTTCTATAATAAAAATGGTACTTGAATCAAATGTTTTAGCATTGATCAAAAAATCAGAAAGCTCCTTGAGTGTGAGTGATGCGTCAAGCACTCCGATAGTTTTTTCTTTATTCTTAACTGTTGTTACTGCGTCTAAGCCGACATCACCATTCGGCCACAGATATACTGGGGTCCAAATTGGTTTATCAGCTTTAATTGCAAGATCAAACCAGCTTTTCTCGAATTCATTATAATTTGGTAGTTCAAAAATTATTTCCCCAACAGATCCATCAAGTTTTTTTTCATAGAGAGTAAAGGTGTATTGTGTTTCTGGGCCAGACATTCCAATGCCATAGTCAAAGTTAAAAATGTTTCTGATAACACCAACATTGTTGCTATCTATATCCTCATATTCTATGGAACCTACAGAGTCATAGGTGAGTAATTGTGAAAAGAACAAGTTTCCCATTTTCTCTTTTTCTGTGATTGAGATAGCACCACTTTCTATAGCGTCTTTATTAATCTTATTTATATTTTGAGGGGCACTTAAAACGGCCGTTATTTTGTCTTTTATTTGATTACTTGAATGTGAAAAAAGCTCGGCTGAAAGAGACTGGATTGATTGGCTGTTGCTTTGGTACGCAATAAAAGCTGTCAAGCTTGAAGTAAATAAAATAAATATGATAAAGGGAATTGTAAAAATATATCGAATCGAAAGTTTATTCTTGAACATTTTTATAAATATTTCTCGACTGATTTAACTATTTGCGATAGGTCAGCATCCGCCTTTGTGATAAATTCTTTTATTCCCAGTTGATCAAGTGTTTCAACTTGGGATGCTTCATTGAAATTTGAAAGCACCACGACAGGAATGTGTTTGGTTTTTTCTGACGCTCTGATCTCCTTAAGTAATTCAATACCATTTTTCTTGGGGAGAAGTAAATCAAGAAGAATAAGGTCTGGGATAGATTTGTTAATCAATTCTGATGCTTCTTCACCGTTATAGGCAACAGTTAAGTTGCAATCTGTATTTAAGAATGCTGATGTTAAAGCCTTAACTAATACTATTTCGTCTTCAACTAAAAGAACATTTTTTTTGGGCATATCAGTCAATTATGACACACAGATTGTTATGAATACAAGATATCAAGATTTTTTTGAGGTTTGTTTAATGTTATAATTCATTTCTAATCTGAGAGTGGAGGCATCGCATAGTGGCCGATTGCAACGGGTTGCTAACCCGTACCAGGTTTCTGGTTCGTGGGTTCAAATCCCACTGCCTCCGCATATATTGATTTTTCCCTGATAGACCCGTCTAATAGCGTTAAATGGGTTGATGTGGCTTGCTAAATTCCCTTGATTTGAACATTTTTCGCTTCAACAGCCGCGTAAGTTAGTTCAAACGTGCTATAAGCAGCATCTCAAACATGATAAATCCCAGGTATAGCGAGAGTAAAATGGCACTTTCTTTTCGAGACAGCGTGTTTCTAGATCGAGCAAAGAAGAAAAATAAGATAAGTCCTACTGCTAAGAAAGAAAATCGTTGAAAAAAGTGGTTGGGCAGCTGGATGGTTTCTCCATGCATCAGGGTGAAAATACCAAGAAGTAATGTATTCGCACTAGCAGAGCCAAGATAATCAGCTAGTGCAATGTCTTTTTTACCACTCAAAACTGAGCGGAAAACAATTGAGATTTCAGGTATGTTGGTCCCCAAAGCAACTACAATCAAACTAACAAAAAATGGAGATATTTTAAACATATCTGCAAAAAACAGAGTCGAATTAACAATTTGATTACTAGCTCCAATTAAAATTAAAACCCCAAGCACAATCTTAAAGAGATGTCCCATGCTATTCTTTTTCCTGCTGATTATTCCAGTTTTGATCTTTTCAAAAAATGATTGCTTGAAAGAAAACATGACGAATAAACTAAGATAAAGCAAAATCAAGAAAATCGCTTCGTATTGGCCAATTTTTTGGTCAGCAGTTAGGAAAGCCGGAGCAACCACAACTAAAAGAGTAATGATGAGTTGTTTCTTGTTGAGCTGAGTGGGCATTTTTACTCCATTGCCCACTAAACCCAAAAGAGGAATTACTCCCAAGAACATAACAATAACTCCCCCTAATAAGTTACCAGCGACTATGACCGGGTCGTTGTTCAGGATGGCTATGGTACTAATCGTGATTTCAGGGAGCGAAGTAAGAATACCTAGTAAGAAAAAAGAGATAATAAATCGTGGAAGCCTCCAAGATTTGGAGAGATCGGATATCGGAGAAACAACTAGGCCAGCTCCAATCCATACCAAAAAAAAGCATACGATATAAATTATTGTTTGTAGTAGTAGGTTGTTAACCATAGGGCAAATTCAATTACCATTCTTTACTCAGAATGACGAAATAAATACTTGAGTTGCAAGATATGCTAAACCATTATAACTAAAATCTTGTGTTAAGCCTAACAGTTCTTTTTGAAGCTAGCTCCAAACTCTCTAATAGTTATCTGTACAAATTGTAAAACATTTCTTTAATTGATTCCAACCAAAGGTTGGATGAATAGGCAAAATAATATAACGAATGCTTGTGGTGAAAATAGCAAAATGATCGAGCTTCAAAAACAAGACACTCTCTTTTTATAGTGTCCCATTTGTCCCGTTTTTGGTAGAATTACCCTGGAAGCTCGATCCTGGAATGGGACAGTTATAACGACGCACGGGTTCCAGACCCGCGTGCTCCGCATCCTAAGATTCGAACTACAGTGACGAGGACTTGTGAAACTAAAATAAAAGTCATATGAAAATTGCAGTAACATTTTCTACTCTATCGGGAAATACGGCGCTTGTAGCTAATGATCTCGTTGATTATCTAAATAATAATGGTCACAAAGCAGAGTTATTTGATGTTATTAATACCAATCCCGATCAACTAAAAGAGCATGAGTTGGTTTTTTTTGGTAGCTCTACGTATGGGGATGGAGACTTAAACCCAATTACTGAATTATTTTTTTCAACAGCTGATCAACAAAATCATAATTGCAACAATACACATTTTGCTTTTTTCTCACTTGGTGATTCTAGTTATCCCCATTTTGCAACAAGCGGAAAAATAAGTAGTGAAAAAATTGAGCCAATGCAAGGAAATATTCTTGAACCAGTTCTTCAAATTGATGGCTACCCAAACCAGGCTACATATCAAAAAAGTAGACAATGGGCAGATAGTATACTCACCCAATTGAAATAGGTTTTCATGATAGGATATTATTATGACAGAAGTAACATATAATCTAACCATATCGCCGCATGTTCTAAAAAATGTCGTCGAGTACCAAAGTGGCTCTATCGTGAGCAGGGAACTTATTAAAACCACAAAAACTACTATCACTGCATTTGCTTTTGCTAAAGGACAAGGTTTAAGTGAGCATACAACTCCTTTTACTGCTTTTGCGCAAATTCTAGATGGTGAAGCAATTATTTCAGTTGATGAAAAAAAATACGAAGTTAACGAAGGTCAGGTACTTATTTTACCTGCCAATACACCGCATGCTTTGCAGGCAGCAAAACAGTTCAAGATGTTGCTCACTATGGCTAGATAGTGTGCTAGGGGACACACTGGTTCCAGACCCACATGCTCCGCATCCCAGGATTCGAACTACAGGGATATCCAAGTATAAGTTGATATTTGTAAAACAAATTTATTTTCTCTTTTTTCTTGAAAAAATAACCTTTTCTGAACTAAGTGATTCTTTTGACTTAGTTTGTCTAACTACTTCTGCAAATAAATCAGGATCTTGGATATTCTCTAGTGTGACATACTTTTGAAGCATGGGCTGATAAATTGATAGCGTTCCATAATCAAAAATTTTTCCAAAGAATGATTTATAAATCTTAACTTCTTCATGACCCTCAAGTGGATAAATTTTTTGTTTGATATTAAATAGTCCATTTTGAACAATAATTTCATTGTCTTTAATCACATAAGAAGTTCCAACCCACTTCATTAGGAGTGAAATGATTCCAAAACTCACTAGAACAAGAATAGCTATCTGTATAAGTATGGAGGTAAAAGTAATAGAAATTTCAGGAGCAAGGATTTCTTTTAGCAACATTAAAGGTATATAACTAACAAGACTCAACAAAATACCAAAAAGCACTACAGAACCTATTCCCATTGCAGTAACAATGGTGCTACTTCTGATTGGATAATTATATAAACCAACTTTTTTATTCATATCGCGAAAACATTCAGAAAACCTTAATTAATTAGAGAAATTAATGGTTAACCTCTCTTATTTGGGCAGAAACAAAATGTTTCTGCCCAACAAACAGAAGCTACAAGATTATTTCCCACTACCAAGCTGCTTTTTCTGCTTAATAGCAATTCTCTTTGGCTTGCTTGCCTCAGATTTCATGAAGGATACTTTCATCACTCCATGCTCATAAGTTGCTTCTGGTTCTTTATTTAAATCAACTTCACCAGGAACAGCAACTCTGTATGAGAAAGCATTTGAGGCTTTTCGATAATACTTCTTTTTCTTATCACTTTCTTCTTCTTGCTGTTCTCCTTTTATCCAAACATAACCGTCTTGATAGGTAACTTCAATGTTGTCTGGATTAATTCCTGGGAGAGCAGCTTCTACATACACTTTCTGCTCATCCTCAGAAATTGACAAACCTGTTTGGGTAGATGGAGCAGTAAACCAATCATCATCATTATCCCAAATTGAAGGTACCATAGATGGGAATGAAAGTAATCTTCTTGGAACTAAATCGAGTGACATAGTCTTTTCCTTTCTTTTAATTAATACTTACTAACTATCAAAAGGTGAAACTGATGTATCACAATACAAGATGTCTTATTTAGGACCACTTCGCTGCTCAAAGCGTATGTGTACATCCTTTGCACCTTATTAGCAATCATATTATCAGACTGCTAATTTGTTGTCAATAGTTTTGTTTCATAAAAACAAGACGCTCCTTTTTTATAGTGTCCCATTTGTCTCATTTTGAGTATAATTACCCATAGTGGAGTGAGCGGTTATAAGGCCGCACGGGTTCCAGACCCGGGTGCTCCGCCAATAACAGTTATTTGTTACAATAGTTACAAATGAACATGTTTAAATCCATCAAAGCTGCATCAATTAAATCTTATATAGATGCAGTCCCTGAAGATCGTCAAGAAATAATCAATTTTCTTCACGCTTTTATCCAAGAAAATGCCCCAACACTAAAACCTCATTTTGCTTCAAATATGATTGGGTATGGTTCTTTTCCTTACACCAATTACAAAAAAGAAAAAGGTGAATGGCCTGTGATTGCTTTAGCTAATCAAAAAAACTATGTGAGTGTATATATTTGTAGCGTAGTTGATAATGAGTATGTAGCTGAAAAATATAAGAACGAACTAGGTAAAGTCAGTGTTGGTAAAAGCTGCATTCGATTCAAGAAAATAGAACAAGTCAATCTGCCAACGCTTAAAAAAATTATAAAAATTGCTGCTGAGCATCCTGGTTTGTTGAGTTCTCATTAAAAGTTATATACCGCGTGATTTTTGTTGCTGTGCTTTAATTTGCAGAAACCTTAGGCACCCTCAAGTTGAGGGTGCCTAAGTTCTACTCAAACTATTTAACCGAGACTGTAAAGCCGGGTTCAGGGATTAGTTGGCCGGGGTTGTCAACGTCTTCCGTGGCGATTTTGACCATGGAAACCCAGAATTCCATGGTATTGCCATTGATCTGCTTGTTCTGGGCGCAGTTCTGGACGTTGCAGGTCCAGGAAGAGCCGTCCCAGGTGACTTCGGCCGTGATGGCCGGGGTGTCAACGGAGCGGGCATCTTCATTTGTGACAACGTATGTTGTGGTTGCCGGAGCCGCCGGCGCGGAGGTTGGGGCGCTTGCGCACCCAACCAGGAGGGCCAGCCCAATCAAGAAACTGGCGATGATGAGAATGGTTTTCAAACGTTTCATAAGTTTTTCACCTATAGGGAAAGAATAAAGGACAAGCATTAAATTAAATTTTTGAATTTTGCTCGCCCTAGTTGATCACACAAAGTACCATATCTAAATATACGAACCATATATAATCAACAAGGGCGAACCTTATTTCAAAAAATCTAGTATCACGCGGTATGTTAAAGAACAGTGGCTCTTTTGATTATTCATCGCGCATAGCAACGAAATCAAAACAACCTATAATAGTATATCACAATGATGCTATATTACAAGTGGTAAACCAGATCAAAATATGATAAAATGAACCCATATAAATCCTCTATTTTAGATAAAAATCATGCTCCCTATTCAGCCACCATTGATTCCTACGTATTTTACCAATCGCTCAAGTCAACTGTCTTCTCAAACAAAAAAAATTAGTGGGAGTTTTTTTCTTTCTTGGGAGGACGCTTTGTGGCATTTGCTCAAAATCCACAAAATCAAGAAAAATGCAGTTGTTTTAGTTCCTGAATTTTTTTGTGGTGATGTGACAGATAACATGAATTCTCACGGATTGCAGCACATTCATTACAATGTAGACAAATATTTGCAGCCAAACGAATCTGATTTTATTAACAAGTTACAAAAAAATAATCCAGCGGTTGTTGTTATTTTTCATTCAATTGGAATTACAAATCCTTTGCTAAAAAATTCAAAGGAATGGTTAGAGTTTTTGCCAAAAAAAACTATTTTGATTGAAGACTGTGTGCACAAAGTTGTTGATCCTCAAGCTATCAAATTTGCTACGAAAAACCATTACGTTATAGATAGTTTGCGAAAAGTGGTTCCAGTGCAGGGCAGTTGGGTATATTCGGTTCATCCAATTCCAAAAATTCCCATGAAAACTAATCTTTTAACAGCTTGGTATCGATTGCAAGTATTTTTTTGGTGGGTGCTAATGGAGCTATTCCTCAATATTGCTTACTACACAAAAAGTAAGGTAATTCAAAAATACGGAAATATTTGTGCTGAGTTTGCTATGAAAAAGGGTTATGACGTTATTGGTGATCAACAGTTACCTGCATGTGGAATTCCTGGAATGGCATGGATGTCAAACAGGCTAAATATTGTAAAAATATATGACCTAAAGCGTAAACAAGCACAGCTATACAAAAATATTTTGCAGAAAACAAAAAAATCAAAATACTTTTTTTACATTCCAATTTCTGAACCAGATTTTTCTCAGCTGCGAGGATTTCCGTTAGGCTTAGAGTTGCAGTATGCTGAATTTTTTTTGCGGTTTGTTCGTGAAAACGGTCTGTTACTGAGGTTTGAACTTAACGATAGCCCTTGGAGCAAAAAGCAAAAAATTGTGTACTTACCGATGGGGTTGCATGTGAGGAGCGATGACATTCAATGGGTTTGTGAAGTTTTAAACAAGTTTCAATCTACTTTTTCCACCAATTTGGATAAGTAACTGGTGAAATAATAATTTGAGTTTTTTTATCTTTGGGTAGTCTTGCACTGATATCGGTCACGAACCCGGGAATACAACCTCTACGAACAGACATATTTTCTGCAGGACATCTATTCATTTGACCGCCTACAACAAGCTTTTTTGGAGCAAGTAATGCTATAGCTCTTGCTAAATCATCCCACGTGCCTTCACGAGGGTCAGGTTTTGGGTCGGCAATTTTTGTTTCATATACCAGCAGGTCACCTTTATATCCAAACTCACGGAGTAAAGCTATAGAAGCTCCCACGTGTGGCCCATATTCTCCAAGTGCAAGGATCATCATGTTTGATTTTTCAAGCAGATTTTTCAGACGAAAAAAATAAGCCATTGTACCTAACTCCGTCACATCTTTTGTGATTATTTGTCTGTGTAATGAACCTCTTGATCGAGCACTCAGGCCCTTAGTTGAAGCTGTGTCGTGTTCAAGAAGATATTTCATTAATTGAGGAGTTGAAAAAGAATCAAACTGCTGTGAACCAAGTTGTTGGAAAAAAGGATGAATTAAAATAGTTAGAATTCCATTTTGTCTTTGCACTAACTCAATACTTTTTTGAAGCTGAGTTGGAAGTTCTGGCAACGCAAATAAATTAGTCGCAGTACCACTTTCAGGATGTATAATTTTTTTCATTTGCCTGGTATTATAAACCATATGCCAACAGATCACTTAAATCCAAAACAAAGAATGCGTCCCGGGGTGAAAGCGCTCATAGTTCATGAGGGTAAAATTTTGATGATTCATGAATTAGTGCATCGCGACGGAAATCCTGTAGAAATTGTTGATTTTCCAGGAGGCGGGATAGAGTTTGGTGAGCGTTTAGATCTAGCACTGATTCGAGAAGTAAAAGAGGAAACGGGGCTAGACATAAAAGTTGGTAAAGTAATTGGAGCTTGGGATTTTGTCTTAGGAGAAAAAGAGCATGACAGCCCAGAAAAAAGCGGTGTCCATATTGTTTGTATCGGTTACCAATGCACATTGGTTGGCGAGCAAAAAATTGATGTCACTAAAAATCCATCAGACGAAGAAATTTATGATGCAAAATGGTACACGAGAGAAGAAATATTGTCTCAAAAAGACACACTGCTTGGTAATGATGATATGGTGAAAGCTGTCGAGAATTTAGTGTTATAATAGATCTCTAATTTGTAGCTTTTTTTGAGGAGGTGTCGCATAGTGGTCAATTGCACACGCCTGGAAAGCGTGATCCTTCGGGATTCGTGGGTTCGAACCCCTCCACCTCCGCCTTAGTGTTATAATTTTCCTCATGGATACTTTACTCTTAGACCTGAAAAACCGCCTAGCCTTACTATTAACTTCAGTGGTAACAAGAAAATCATTGCAAAAATTATGGGTTACCATCTATAAACTTTCTCTTCGTGGCATGGGTGTTTTAAATGCTGGTAGTGATGAGGTAACTGGTGAAGGATGGTTGATTGAAAAAATCTCACAAAAGAAACTTGATACGATTTTAGATGTTGGTGCTAATACAGTAGTTTTTGGTTCCAATTCTTTACACGCAAAAGAAATTATTGCATTTGAGCCACACCCAAAAATTTTTGAGAAATATTTGAAAAATGCTCCTAAAAAAAATCGGTTTGGAACAAAAATAACTGCTCACAATTTAGCAGTAGGTTCTGAAAACAAAAAGGTTAAACTGTGGGATTTTGCTGAAGATAGTGAATTAAAATATACGCAACCAACATCAACTTTAGCAAGCTTGAATAAAACTGTGATTGAAAATTTACATGGTCAAAAGGCACAGTCATTTATGGTTGACTGTGTAACTTTGGATATGTTTGTAAAAGAACAGAAAATAAAAAATATTTCATTATTAAAAATAGATGTAGAAGGATTTGAGTTGGAAGTTTTGCGTGGGGCGCTTGAATTACTGGAAAATAAAAAAATAGAGTTAATTCAATTTGAGTTTAATCAAATGAATGTGTTCCAACGGGTGTTTTTTAAAGATTTCGTTGATATTTTGAATGGTTATACTCTTTATAGAGTTAGCAAAAATGGATTGTTGCCATTACAGAAATACTCACCAGTGACCCATGAAATTTTTGCATTTCAAAATATTTTGGCCATTAGAAATGATAGAGTAACATACTGGGAGGAAATATTATGCGAGTAACTGTGCCAGCGAATTTTCCAAAAGATGTCTTGGTTACATTGCCAGATAATTCACAACTACCAGAGTCTGAACAGCACTTTCTTATTTTTTTGCCGTGGAGTGACGAATATCTTGATTTAATTCCGAAAGATTTTCGATCTTTTTACTCCGAAATTTTACCACTATTATCCGCAAGAACTACAGATGTTCACACAGCAGTTTGTATGCAGTATTTAAATGAATTTATTGCAAAAGCAGAATCTACTGGTAAAAATGTTAACAGAAATGTTTTAGCTTATGCACTTATGTTACATGATTCTGGTTGGAGTCAAATGACTGAGCAAGAAATTGCATATAGTTTAGGTGTTTTAGGCTTGAGGATAACTAATAAAGCTCTTGCTCCGAAAGAAAAACATGCAATTTTAGGTGAACAAAATGCAAGGAGAATTTTAACAGAAAAACAAGATGAACTTGGATTAACAAATTCTGAAATTGAACTTATTTGCAAGGCAATTTTATTTCATGACAAACCAGAAGCAGTTGCTGGTGCGGGAAATGAGATGCCAACAGAGGTTCAGTTGCTTGTCGATTTGGATCATGTTTGGTCATTTACCCACCTCAACTTTTGGCAAGATACAATAAGAAAGGGAGTTATACCAATAGAGTACTTAGAAAATTTGCGAAACGACTTAGACAGTTATTTTGTCACTGACATTGGTAAGAATAAAGCAAAAGAATTATTAGCAGAACGAGAAAAAGAGGTAAAAAATGCAACCTAAAAAATGGAAGTTACTTTCGAAAAAAGATGTTTCACCAAGTAAATGGTTTCCAATTGAAGAGCGTACCTATCAGTTGCCAAACGGAAGAATTGTTGATGATTTTACTGTAACTACTTTGGCTGATGTGGCCATGATTGTTCCAATAACGAAAGACAAGAAAGTCATTATTGTGAATCAATACAAACCAGGAGTCGATGAAGTTATTATGCAGTTCCCAGCCGGAAGAATCGAAGATACTCACAAAAATATGGATGAAACAGCTCAACATGAACTTGAAGAAGAAACTGGTGTCAAAGTTGAACTAAGCCAATTAACGCAGTTTGCAAGGCTTTCTGGCTTTTCAACTAAGGCAACAGAAATTGTGTTTGTGTATTTAGCAAAAGATTGTGAGTTTAATTCTCAACAGCATTTTGATTCAACAGAGGATATTGAGATTGTAAAGTTGAGTTTTGAGGAAATGGATAGACTAATTGAAGCCAATGAAATTTGGTGTGGTCAGACGATTGCAGCATGGGAGTTGGCAAAGAAGAAGTTTCCAGCTGTATTACGATAATTATTTTTTTTCTAAAATAAAAATATAGTTGTTTGGTTTTCTTAGATTGAAGATTGAGTTGATTATTTTTTTAACAAAATACCAATTTGGGAATGCCGTTAGAGCAATTATTCTTTTGATTTTAAACCCAGAAATTCTGGCTTCAAAAGAAAGCAATTCTTTGGAATAAACGCGTAGGTGTGAATTTGGATTGTTTGGCATCATTTCTAAACCTTCATTCACTGGCACACTGATAATTGCTGTACCTCCTGGCTTTAAAACAGTATGGATTTTTTTGAGCACCCCAAATGTGTGCCTTGGTGAAATATGCTCAAGAACTTCTAGTAAACAAACAATATCAAAAGTGTCTCTCTCAAAAGGCAACTCTTCTATTTTTGATTTCACAAAATGATATTTTGGAAAATTTGTTTTTAATTTTTCTAGTGTTTGGTTGGTGATATCTGTTCCAGTCCAGTCAATATGTTCACCAATAGTGTTAAAAACAACTTCTTCTAGGTACCCCATTCCAGCACCAATATTAAGCACTTTTGTGTTTGGCTGAATTAATGAGCCCACAATTCTATTTCTGTCTGTGGACATTGGGAATAAATCACTTTCAGTTTCCGTAGCAAATTTTTCATCCCAAAATTTTGGAGAATTTTGATCTTCAATTTCGGGCAAATCATTGAAATACGTTTCTAGCAGAGTCTTATATTTTTTTTTGCACAGAAGTTTTTTTCGAAACCGTTCAACATCAAAACCTGATTTAAGAAAAGCTACAGTTTTCATCATCTACCATATTCCCTGTGTAGTCATGAAGCAAGCATGGTGTGTTATATCAAGGTTATTGTCTTGTGCAAACTTGATTAATTCATCAGATTCGGCACCAGGCTGTAGCCAAACATTAGTTACACCCAAGTCTAGCGCACTTTCTAAAACTGACATTCCAACCTCTGGTGGAACAACCAGGATTACCAATTCTGGAATTTCTGGAAGGTCGAGTAGAGAAGGATAGATTTTTTGGTTCAAAATAACTCCACCTTTTGGATTGATTCCAACAATGTTGTACTCAGATCGTAGTAAGTCACGGAACACTTTGTGTCCATACTTATCTGGGTTTGCAGAAACGCCAACTACGGCAATCTTGGTGTTTTGGTTATATTGCATGGTTTTAGTATACAGCACCAAATGAAAAAGGGTCTTTGAAATTTACGAATCATAGTAGTATAGTGCTACTACTATGGACTTCTTTGATATATTTTATCAGTATGTTTACCCTTTTGAACTACAAATAATTTTTAAACTGATCTTTGCTTTTATTGTGGGCGGTATCATGGGGTATACCCGGACAATGAGTGGCAAGCCAGCTGGCATTCGGACTCAAATGTTACTGTGTGTTGGCTCAACCCTGTTAACTGCAATTTCCATTCACCTCAAAGACATTTATGTTTCTCCCAATGCTGATCCAGCAAGACTGATGGCACAAATCGTGACAGGAATTGGATTCGTAGGTGGAGGGGTGATTTTGAAAAGTGATAGAAAAGTATTGGGAGTCACAACTGCAGCCATGATTTGGGTTGCTGCTGCTATGGGTATTGCAATTGGTTCAGGATTCTACTTAGTCTCTCTGGCAATGTTAGGGTTTGTGTTATTGCTTGAACCAATAGCAAAACTACAGTTCATCTTTGGGCTTAAATCGAAACCATATGTATTAAGCATTAAAACAAAAAACTTGAATAGAGTTTTGACACTAATGAAACAGCTGGCCATTAGAGAACAGGCTCAAGAAGCTGAAAATGGTGATACTACTATATATCTATTAAGTTCTTACCAAAAGAATAGTCAGCTTGAGGAATTACTTGCAAAAAAGAGAATCAACTTTAAATTGAAGAAGATTAACACACAAGACTTTGAGTAAAGTGATCGGGCTGTTATAGTAATGATGACTATGGACAGAGAATTTTCAACTCCAATGATGCTCCAATATATGGAAATCAAAAGGCAATATCCAGATTGCCTATTATTTTTTCGTTTAGGTGATTTTTATGAATTATTTTTAGATGATGCACTAATTGGTGCAAAAGTTTTAAACATTACACTAACCGCTCGTCCAAGAGGTAAAGACGGCGATGTACCAATGGCAGGGGTACCATATCATGCATCTGAACAGTACCTTGCAAAATTGGTGAAGGCCGGATATAAAGTTGCAATTTGTGAGCAAATTACAGAGCCAGATAAAAGAGGAATTGTTGAGAGAGCTGTGGTAAGAATTGTAACTCCTGGTACTGTTTTGAATGAAAACTCATTACAACAAAAAGAAAATAATCACATTGTGAGTATTAGCAGAGGTGAAGAAAAAGGTGAGTTAGTGATTGCACTTGCATTTGCTGATATTTCTACAGGATCATTTGTCACAACACAGGTTACTGCTCAAAACAGACAAGAATTTGAACAGCTTTTATTAACTGAGTTGTTACGATTTCAACCCAGTGAATGTATTTTGCCAAACAATTTATATAATGAAGGAGAGTTTCTTGGTCTACTTAAAAAGGTATCCTCGCTCAATATTTTCCCGTTTGATCAATGGGAAGTATTTGAAAGTGATGCGGCCAATTATTTAAAAAATCATTTTGGTATTTCTAGTTTACGAGGATTCGGAATAGAAACAAAAACATATGCGAAGGTTGCTAGCGCCGTGCTACTTGGATATCTAAACCATACCCAACAACAAACAGTTTCTCATATAAAAAAAATCGAATCGTATAAACCTCATGAGTTTGTTATTTTAGATCGCTCTACAGTGGTTAATTTGGAACTATTTGAAACAATTCGTGAAGGCGAAAAGCAAGGCTCATTGTTACAAGTCATAGATAAAACAGTGAGTGCAGCTGGGGGGCGTCTACTAAAAAATTGGCTTATTCATCCACTAAAAAATAAAAAAAATATTGAGCAGCGGTTAGACTTTGTAGAAGAATGTGTATTTAACCGTAACCTTAGATCAAAAGTTATTGAGGAGTTAAGTGGAATATATGATATTGAAAGGATTGTAGCAAAGCTTTCAGTGGGTTTAGCAAATCCTGGTGATCTGCTCAATCTCAAACTCTCTTTGCAGAAATCACTTGAAGTTAAGAAACTTTTGCTGGAACTAAAAAATAATCTAGCTGTCCAATTAAGTAAAGAGATTACCGAAGAAATCACCGTGGTAATTGAATGGATTGCAAAACAGATATTAGATAATCCCAAAATTGACATTCGTAGTGGAGGCATTATTCGTGAAGGAGTTAGTGAGAGGTTAGACAAATTAAGAAATATTTCTGGTGGTGGGAAATCATGGGTGAAAGAACTTGAACAAAAGGAACGTGAAAGAACAGGAATTTCTTCACTAAAAGTAAAATATAACAAAGTGTTTGGTTATTATATTGAAGTGAGCAAAGCAAACTTAGACCATGTTCCAAGTGATTACTATCGTAAACAAACACTCGTAAATGCAGAGCGGTTTATTACCGATGACTTAAAGCGATATGAAGACATGATTCTTAATGCTGAAGAGGAAATTGGTGAGTTAGAACATCGGTTATTTTTAGAAACAGTTTCAAAAGTAGTTCAACATACACAAGTTTTACAAAATACTGCACATGCTATGTCAGTCACAGATGTACTTTCCTCTTTTGCTGTGCTGGCTCAAAAAAATAGGTACACAAAACCAGAACTGATTACTACTGGCGAGATACTGATTCGAGAAGGCAGACACCCCGTAGTTGAAACTGTTTTGGATGAGAGCCAGTTTGTTCCCAATGATACCTATTTGAATGAAACTGATTACCAACTTTTGTTAATAACTGGCCCAAATATGGCTGGTAAGTCTGTTTATATGCGCCAGACTGCATTGATTGTTTTGCTTGCTCACATTGGTTGTTTTGTACCGGCAGAATCAGCACAAATTAGTTTGGTTGATAGAATTTTTGTTCGTAGCGGGGCTTCAGACATTATTGCGAGTGGTTTATCAACATTTATGGTTGAGATGGTAGAGACCGCTCACATTTTGAATCACGCCACTCAGAATAGTTTAATTATCATGGATGAAATTGGTAGAGGTACGAGTACTTATGATGGAATTAGCATTGCATGGGCAGTTGCGGAATATTTGGTTACAAGTGGCCTTCATGCCAAAACATTGTTTGCAACTCACTATCATGAATTGCAAAAACTGGCAGAACAATATCCAGAAAAAATTCAGAATTTCCAGGTGGCAATTGAGAATGACAATGGTGAGCCAATTTTTTTGCACAAGGTAATTCCTGGTGGTGCTTCACATAGTTTTGGTGTGGCTGTTGCTAAACTTGCTGGGGTGCCAGAAATTGTGACAAAAAAAGCAGTGAAAATTTTATCAAATTTAGAAAAAAAAGCTGAAGAAATTAAGGGCGAAAATAAAAAGATTAATACAAGTGATTTGAGTGAAAAAATTGTTGCAGATTTACAAGCGATTGTTATTGAACGTATGACCCCAATTGAAGCATTACAGGAACTAGCAAGATTACAAGAGATTGCTTCAAAAAAATAAAAAAACATATGGCACAGATACAAAAACTACCACAGGAACTAATTGCGAGAATTGCAGCAGGGCAAGTAGTTGAGCGTCCAGCGAGTGTGGTGAAAGAACTCATTGAAAACTCACTGGACGCCGGTGCAAAACATATACGCATTGAGCTTGAATCAGCTGGAAAAAAGAAAATTGTGGTTGTAGATGATGGAATTGGGATGTCACAAGAAGATCTCTCTTTGTGTTTTTTGCATCACGCCACCAGTAAAATTTCTGATATTTCTGACTTACTCGCAATTCAGACATTTGGGTTTAGAGGTGAAGCGCTTTCGAGTATGTGTGCTGTTGCACAGGTTAGAATTGAATCTAAACTCCCAGGATCTCTCGCCGGAAAATATATTGAAGTTGAACGTGGGATAATTACAAAAACTGGTTCGGTTGGAATGCCTACGGGAACTAGAGTTACAGTTTCTGGATTGTTTGCAGTTATTCCCGCTCGCAAAAAATTTCTAAAATCTGACACTACTGAATTAGCACATTGTTTGCAAGTGATTACTGAGATCGCACTCGCAAATCCTCAGATTAGTTTTACTGTAAGTCATAACAAAAAAATTGTTTTGGAACTTCCGTCCGATCAAACTATCCTGGAGCGAGTGGCACACCTACTCTCTGATCATATTGCCGAAAATCTATTACCACTTAGCATACAGTCTGACCATTTTTTTCTATCTGGTTTTGTGGGCAAGCCACAAATTGGTACACAATCACAGCTGAGGCAGTTTTTATTTGTAAATAAGAGAAGTGTGCTGAGTAAAGAGATTTCCCAGATTGTTAAAGAAACTTTTTCAACTTTGCTAGAACCCAGAAGCTATCCCGCTTTTTTATTTAACATACACTTGAACCCAGAATTGATAGATATTAATGTTGACCCTCAAAAAACAAGGATAAAATTTTTGATAGAAACTGAAATTATAAAAGAACTAAACAGTGCAATTAGATCTGTACTTGAACAGGCAAATTTAACGTACGAACAGCGTGGCAATAATGGATTTTATGATGAGTTTTTAATGGATCCTGGTATTGCAAAATTGGTAAAAGAATCAGGCGATGGATGGAATATTAAAGATGTTGAACTTGCTACTGGAGCTGAAGTTTTACAAATACATAATTTGTATTTGGTAACACAAACAAAGCGTGGTGTTTTAATTGTGGATCAACATGCAGCCCACGAAAGAATTTTGTATCAAGAATTCTTAGAAAAATTTGAAAAAGAAAGAAATGATGCAATTGTTTTATCGGAACCGATTAGAGTTGAACTCCCAGTTGCAGAGGCAGAATTTTTAAAAACGGAACTTGCCGTGTTTAGTAAATTGGGATTCGTTATTACAGAAGAAATAAGTCAGAAAAAAAAAGATCAAACTAATTTTTTAGTGAAACAAATTCCAAAGGTCTTTAAAACAAGAAACATCAAAAGATTAATTCAAGAAATTTTACATGATAGTGTTGAGAACAAAAATCCTAAAGAGCTGGATGTTGGAACGCATCGGACTCTGGCATACCTTGCATGTAGAACCGCAATCAAATCCGGAGAGAAATTGACTCCAAAACAAAGAAAACGTTTGCTAGAAAAATTGCAGCAAACTGAAGGAAAGTATACTTGTCCACATGGTAGGCCAGTTGAAGTGGAGTTGGATGTTATGTATTTAGATCAACTCTTCAAAAGGGTGAAATAACCTTACTTTTATGAAAGGAGTAATACTCATTTTTTGTTACGATTAAATGGTCTAGTAGTTGAACATTCAAAAATTTTCCTGCAGTCATTATTTTTTTTGTAAAATTGATTTCATACAAAGTTGGTAACACAGTTTTTTCTTTATTTTTTATATATACAAGAACAATGTTTTTTGCCGAAAGATAAAAAGCCGGAATAAAAATATCACTTACTTTTAATTGTGCTGTTTCAAAAAAAATTTGTCGATGGATACTGAGAATTTCTTTCTGTTCGTTTAAAAAAAAGATACAAGAAATATTTTGCGTGCCATTTCTCTCAGTTTCTATTTTAGAAAGCACATCATTTGGTTTGACTATCATAAAACCAAATATAACGCTGAAAACTTACGTAAACTGTAACCTATCTCATCACAAACAATTCTTGGGGAAGTTTGTATCTATCTATAACTGATTTATTTTGTTCAGAGTTTTTGACTAAAATTAACACAAAATCATCAACAAATACTGGCACCCATTCCGGATCAGTCACTCGGTTGTACAAAAATTGTTGAGCGCCATCAATTTGGTCATGCCTCAAGAAAAAAATGACATTTAGTTGATATTTTTGCACAAGACTTTTCCACACAGCTTCATCTTTGAGTGCTGCTAAATATTCGTCTGTTAAAAATTCACCTGCATAGGCCTCAGGTCGGTTATCTAAAAATAATTTTTCTTTTGGAAAAAGATTGTATGCAAGGTACCCTCCAATGTCATAATTATTAAAAACTGGACCATGCAAATTATTTTCTAAAAAAAAATGTGCGGGGATGTACGTATCAGAAAGTACTCCAGCGCCTATCATTGAAATGTGAGGAACAAAAAATCCAAGTTTAAGTACAAGTATCAGAACAATACAGGTTACAGTTGAACCTCCCATAATAAAAATAGAATCTTGAAATTTTTGTTTGTGTTTTTCATAGAGGTGGTTGATAAATTTATGGCAAACCTGCACGATAAATGGAATTACAAGAACTGCAAAAAAGGGTGACATTCTATTTATCTTATTGGCGAGAAAAATAAATGGTGTCAATAAAAGCAATTGTGCAATTCTTTTTCCTAGAGGTACTTCTTTATTTCTTAGAGTGCAAAGTGTCAGCAATAAAGCTATAAAGCTGATTGCTATAAAATATGAATACAACAACACATTGGCTCCATACTTGATCATAAAAAAAGTTGATTGATTTTCTGCCACTCTGTATGCATAGTTGTTGAAAATTTGTAGTGGTGCAAGTGCACCGGCAAGTCCATTTGGGTTGACAATGCTCACAGCAAATAATCCAAAAGTGAGAGCAAACCAAAGTCGTATTTTTTTGTCAGTAAAAAGTAGTCTTACTCTGTTTTTACTGTTTCCAAACAGGAGAGTTAAAACTCTTTCGAATAAAAAATACCCAGCCAACAATGGTCCCAAAATAAAAAATAAGTGACTATTTACCCAAATGATTTGAATCCCAAGTATGATTGCAAACAGCCACTTCTTTTTCAGAATGAGGCCACTACTAAACAAGAAATAATACAATGAAAAAAACAGTAAACTGATTGATTCAGGTCTTACTTCATCTCGATGTGTCAACAACGGCATTAGAAAAAAACCAATTATTGCAACAAACACAATTCCAACCTTACTTTTTTGTTGCAAAGTGGCTATTGCCGTGGCCAGAATCAAAGCAAACGCTGCAGTATTTAGTAGCCAATTAAACCATGTTAATAATTCAAACCCTCCAACTATGTGCAGAAAATAAGCAAAAATTCCAAAGAACCAATGATGGTTAATAGTTGGAAAGTCTGTCTGTGTAAATGAATAAAAGTTTGTGGTTAAAACACTCGCAGGAGAATGTAATGAACCAGATTTAAGGTTGTCCCATATCACTCGTCCATTGGCAATATGCCGGCCAATATCAGAATTGAATAAGTTAATGTATACCAAATAAAAAGAGCTAAAGTAGAGCAACAACAAGATGATCGGCCAAAATAATTTTAAGTGCGTTTTTGTCACGGTTATACTATACAATGTCGCCAGATCAACTCCCACTACTAAATTTCAAAAGTTTTGGTTAAAATTAGGGTAATTATGTCGCAAGTACAAGAGGTCAAGGAAGCAACTGATATTGTTTCTGTCATCGGTGCCAAGGTGAGTTTGCAGCGATCAGGAAAATATTTTAAAGCCAATTGTCCATTTCATTCAGAGAGAAGTCCTTCTTTTTTTGTCGACGACGCACTCCAGCGTTACAAATGTTTTGGTTGTGGTGAGTCAGGTGATGTTATTACTTTTTTAGAAAAATATGAGGGCATGAGCTTTAGCGAGGCTTTAGAAGAACTTGCAAATCGGGCTGGAATTACACTGCAAAAATTCACAAAATCAAAAGACGATACCGTTCGTGAGCAGATTCTAGAGGTGTTAAGCCTAGCAAAGCAGTACTATCACTATTTATTGACAGAACATAAAGCAGGAGAAGTAGCCCGTGAATATCTCAAAGAGCGAAGAGTTACTAAAGAATCTATCAACTTGTTCCAAATGGGCTATGCTCTTGACCAATGGGAAGGCTTGCTTACCTTTTTACATAAGAAGAAAAAATACAGTTTGCTGTTGTTAGAACAAGCAGGTTTGATCATTCAAGGCAGAAACGGTAAATACTATGACCGGTTTCGCGGCCGAATCATTTTTCCTCTCAAAGATCACAGAGGTAGAGTGGTCGGATTTTCTGGTCGAAAAATTCTTGGAGATGAAAAAGATGCTAAGTACATTAACTCTCCAGAAACAATGTTGTATCACAAAAGCAAAATGCTCTTTGGGTTTTCTGAACTTTACCAAGAAATTCGCAAGGCAGGATTTGTTGTCGTTGTTGAGGGTGAATTTGATGTGGTTTCTTCAACGCAAGCCCACATGAATTCGATTGTGGCTATTAAAGGTTCAGCCCTGACGCAAGATCACGCTAAACTGTTAGAAAGAACGGTTACAAAAGTGTTACTTTCGCTTGACACTGATAGTGCAGGTGTGGCGGCTACAAAAAAAGCTATTGATGCGCTCAAATTAACCGAACTTGAATTGCGAGTCATTATTATTCCAGGTGGTAAAGACCCTGATGAATTAATCAAAACAGATCCAAAACTATGGCGTGAGGCTGTAAAACAATCAGTCACTGCACATGAATTTTTGATTAAAGTGGCGTTTCAACAACATAACCATGAAACACCAGAGGGCAAGAAAGCAATAATGCGCGAATTGCTGCCTGTGCTATCAGAAATTGAACATGCAGTTGAACTTGAACATTATAGCCGCGAAATTGCAGAAAAATTGGGTGTAAAACTAGAGAGTGTCAAGGCGGATATTGCACAATTTAAGAATAAAAAAAGGATTGGTGGGGTTAACGCAAGTTCTAAAATGAGTACGACAAATACGACCGCAACCGAGCCAAAAACTGCTCAAACTCCGCAGAAAGAAACAGCTAGAGAACGGCTAGAAAAGTACGTTATGTTTTTGTTGTTTCAAACTGAAAATACGCAAATTTTTGAACACGTGCGTAGTTTGCATAGCAATGAGATTGTGTTTGTAACTCCTGGATTAAAACAAATTCTGAGAGCTCTAGACGAGCATCAAGGTGTATTTGAGCTTAAAAAGTTTGCTGCGTCACTTCCAGCTGATATTCAAGAAACTCTATTTGAAATACATGCCAACCAAGAATTTATTTCCGGTATAGAAGAGATTGACTTACAAACTGAATGGCTTGGGAGCATCAAAAAACTCAAAAAACTTACAATTGTAGATGAGAAAAAAACATTGATTGATGCAATCTCAGTCTTAGATGAAAAACAACATCTCACCCAAGCAGAACAAGCAGAGCACGATGAGTTGCTCAGAGCACTTGCAGATTTGAATGCAAAAGAGAAACTTGGCTAAATTTCCCCCTTTACAAATATACCCCCTGGGGGTATATTAAAACACAGAACGCGGGAATCAACACCACTCAAAATATAATCCCGCTGATACAAAAAACCAATATGCAAAATGATGAAAAAAAAGATACAGTCCTAACCCAACTAAAACGGATTCGCGGTCAAATTGACGGAATCATTAGTATGTATGAAGATGAGCGAACTTGTGTGGATATTGTTCGCCAGGTAATTGCTGCACGCAGTTCACTGGGCAGCGTAGCAAAATCTCTACTCTCAAGTGAAGCAACTCGATGTACAAAAGAGCGCAAGGCAGATGAACTGAATGAAATTTTGAAGGAAATTTTTCGATATTAAAACGGAAAGCTAGTAAACCTAAAAAAACACATTTGGTTTGATTTGCGAATTAAAAGTAGTAATAATAGGAAATATAAAAGGAGAATATATGGCAGACAATGCTCAAAAACCAGGTGCACTGCACCTATCCCAAGCTGATTTTGATCAAACGCTCAAAGCAGCCGGACAAAAACCAGTTTTAGTTGATTTTTTTGCAGAATGGTGTGGTCCATGCAAGATGGCTGCTCCTGTGATCGAGGAATTAGCTGGTGAATATGCTGACAAAGCAGTGATCGCAAAAGTTGACGTTGACGCAGAAAACTCATTGGCAGCAACATACGGAGTGATGTCAATTCCAACAGTTATAGTCTTTGTGAACGGTGAAGAAGTTGATAGAAAAATTGGTTTTGCAGGCAAACAAGGATATGTAAGTATGCTTGAAGGAGCAATGGAAGAATAAAGGAATATATGGAAACTGCAACTGTAGTCATTATTGGTTCTGGTCCGGCGGGGTATTCTGCGGCAATTTACAATTCGAGAGCAAAACTAGCCCCCGTTTTGTACGGTGGTTTTGCAAGTGGTGGGCAACTCATGAATACTACAGACGTTGAAAATTTTGCTGGTTTTCCAAACGGTATCATGGGGCCAGATCTTATGATCGGCATGCGTGCCCAAGCAGAAAAGTTTGGCACAGTGATCAAAGATGAGTATATAACTGCGGTTGATTTCAGTGAACGTCCTTTTAAGGTTTGGACAAACTTCCCAGAAGGATTTGATCCACAACAATTTGGCAAACTTAAGCCTGAAGAAATTGCAGATTTTACACAAAAAGTGAAGCAATCTGAGCCTGCACTCATGGCCAAAGCAGTTATTATTGCTACAGGCGCATCTCCAATTACCCTTGGAATTCCTGGTGAACAAGAATTTTGGTCAAGAGGCGTGAGTGCTTGTGCTGTGTGTGATGCCGCATTTTTCAAAGACAAGAAAGTCTTTGTGGTTGGCGGTGGTGATTCTGCTATGGAAGATTCAATGGCTCTCACAAAATTTGCTACTGAAGTACATATTTTGCACAGACGCGATTCATTTAAAGCAAGCAAAATTATGCAAGAGCGCGTACTGCATAATCCAAAAATTACGGTCCATTGGAGCACAACGCTTGAACAGATTATGGGTACAAAATCTGTAGAAAAAGTTTCAGTTATCGAGAATGGTGAGAAAAAAGAATATGATGCACAGGGAGTTTTTATGGCGATTGGCCACAGACCTATGAATCTTATCTTCACTAATCAAGTTGAGATGGATACTAAAGGGTATGTGGTAACCAGACAAAGTGGCACCATTCAAGGTGTGGAATTGGCAGGTAAAGCTCTTTCAGAGGATGGCTTAGTATCATTCCCAACCATGACCTCGGTTGAAGGAGTGTTTGCAGCTGGTGACGGAGTTGATGTGCGCTACAAACAGGCAATTACGGCTGCAGGACAAGGATGTAGCGCTGCGCTAGATGCCGAGCGGTGGCTTGAAACGCAAGAGTAATAGTTCGTACAAGTTTGAATGAAAATCTAGTATCTCGTCATGATATTTGGCGGCCTGATTTTTGGAACATAAAGTGGTACTTGAAAAGGTATGAAAAAGTATGATATTTTTACATCATACAGACAAGTAAAGGAGAATACATGAGTAATCCTCATCAAAATGCAATTACACAACTTGAAACTGTAGCTGCAGTATTACGGCAGAGTTATGAAGACAAAGAATCTTTTGATGCTGCAATTGATCAATTAAAGACTCCGGACAGAGTTATAGAAGGCAAGCTGAGAATCAGAATGGATGACGGGAAAGTTAAAACTTTCCAAGCGTATCGTTCACAGCATAATAATGCGGTTGGTCCCTATAAAGGTGGAATCCGATTTCATCAGAATGTTACCAAAGAAGAAGTTATGGCACTTTCTACATGGATGACCTGGAAGTGTAGTGTCACAGGGATCCCCTATGGTGGTGGCAAAGGTGGTGTGATTGTTGACCCAAAAAAGTTATCACAGGGAGAGTTACAACGCTTATCAAGGGCATATGCACTATTTGTTGCACCTCACATTGGGCCTTGGACCGATATTCCAGCTCCAGACGTGAACACTGATGGGCAAATTATGGCTTGGATGGTTGATGAGTATGAAACCGCAGCCAAAAAGCGATACAAAACGTTGGTTGAAAATCCAATCGCTACATTTACTGGAAAACCATTATTACTTGGTGGCTCTAAAGGCAGAACTGAAGCGACTGGCTTAGGTGGGTTTTATGTATTTGAGAACTTAGCCAAGAAGATGAAACTTAAAAAAGGCGCAACGATTGCAGTGCAAGGGTTTGGCAATGTTGGGTACTGGTTTGCATACTTTGCCAATAAGGCAGGGTATAAAGTTGTGGCGTTATCAGACTCAAGGGGCGGAATATATAGTGCTGCCGGCTTGGATCCAGAAAAAGTATTAGCGCACAAAGAAGCAGGTGGAACAGTTGGCTCATACAAAGGCAAGCAGATTACAAATGCTGAATTATTAGAGCTAGACGTTGACGTATTAGTGCCAGCGGCCCTTGAGAATGTTTTGACAAAAGAGAATGCAGGAAAAGTAAAAGCGCAGTTAGTGCTTGAAATGGCAAATGGTCCAACCACTCCGGAGGCTGACGAAATTTTAGCTAAAAAAGGTATTACTGTTATTCCAGACGTTCTGGCAAATGCTGGTGGGGTAACGGTTTCTTACTTTGAGTGGGTACAAAATTTGCAGGGTTACTATTGGGAAAAAGAATTAGTTCTTGAAAGACTCAAAGGTCTGATGGACGAAGCCACTGATAGAATGTGGCAATTAAAAAATGATACCAAAGTTACGTCGCGTGTCGCGACCTATATGAGCGCAGTCAAAAAGGTTGTCGATACAATGCTTTTAAGAGGTAACGAAGAGTAGATATTTGAAAGATGAGGGGAGGCATGAAGCTACAGTAGGTGTATAACCCCATAGTGATGCACCTAGTGCGAGTTGCCTCCCTCTCATTTTGTTGTTTTTACCTCTTTTTAACTTGTAAACCTCTCTTGCAAGAGGCATACTATTGTTATGGCGATCGATGATGATAAAGCACAGATTTTAAGTGGAATAGAGGAATCAGTGGCTGCTCAGCAGGCATATGCAGCTGAAATTAATAAAAAAGAGAAACACCTTGCCGAGTTAGCAGAAGCACTTCCTGACGTAGAGGCACTAGAAGATGCGTTGGGTTTGCTATACCACTGGGATCACACAGGAAACCCTGACCGAGCAATTTCTGGAAATATAGATCAGGCTGTCGAAGTTATTACACAATTCCAACGACAGTTTCAAGAAATGCTTTTGCAAGTTGACGGAGAAGATAAAGCAGAAATTACCCAGAGAGGACAAGCTATTTTGAGTAATTTTGAAGAATCTTTGGCTGGGTTTCAATATAGAAAAGAAAATGGTTTACAAAATGTTCGTAATCAGAAGCGTCAGATACGAAAGGCGATGACTTTAAGTATTCATGATCCAGAACAAAGTCGGTTAGCTAGAGAGCTGATGATGCAATTACAGCGTCAACCTGATGCTCAATTGGATGTTACAGAGTTGCAAGCTGAATATCAAGAGATTGGAAATCTTGCTGAGGCATTTAATGAAAGTGGTGCTAACTTTACGGCGGATATTGATGAGTTAGGAAAACGTGTCGCGGAAAGTACTAGAGATGTTAGTGATTATAGACCAACAATGGAACAAATTAGAGCAGCACATGAGGGGTTGCAACAGTTGCAGCAAAATTATGAGTTGCTAAAGAGATTAGCAGAGTTACAGAATGCCCAAGGGATTATGGAGCGTATAGCTGAGAACCTTTCTTATAGAAAAACTGAAATAGGCGAAGCAGTAGTTAAGGTGGTCAATGGAGTACTTCATGATATCCGAAAAGCGCGTGATGGGAGTCTTTTTTTGACTGAACTGCTGGGGTCAGATTTTCGTGAACTTCCACTAGACGAGAGATTTGCTGCTGCAGCGAAAGTACTCGCTGAGGAACTGGAGGAAGCTAGAAGGTTGGCGGCAAAAGCTGATGAGTTGAAAGCAAAATGGGACGAAAAGGAAAAGCTACTCGAACGAAAGGAAAGAGCTAGAAAAGGAGTGTTGGGAAACGCAACAGCTCCACTTGCAAACGCACTTTTAGGAAAAATGGGAAGACAAACCCCAGAGGAAAAAATAACAGCGTTACGAAACGAAGTAAGGGATTTGAGGTTGCAGACTGTGAGGGCGCAAAATGCAGTAAAGGCCTTAGAAAAATTTGAAGATTCTGCTGTTACTATTCTTGCTGAGGTCGAGGCTTTCACAAAAGGGAATTTGTAGCTTTTCATTCTTGACTTTTGTTGTATAATTATACACTATTCCAGGCGAATCACGTCTTGACAAGCTAGTAAGAAACATTTTTTTATGCCTACAGCGAAAAAAGCTCCAAAAAAACTGACCCCAAAAGTCAAAAAATCAGAATTAGAAGAGATCAAAGAGGCGGAAGCACAACTTGATATGCTTGAAGAGGCCCAACAAGAAATTGTTGAGCAGACAGGCGATGAAGTAGCAGAAGGAACACAGCAGGAAGCACCTTCTGAAATTCAATTTGAAGAACAGGTATCTGCTAGCAAAGTTCCAAAAGCACTTTCTACTGACATTGAAAATTTGTTTGCAAAAGCAAAGTCTCAGGGTTATATCACTCAAGATGATATTTTAGCAACATTTGTTGAGCCAGAAGACTACATCCAAGAGCTTGACGATTTTTACGGCCAAATAATTGCCCATGATATCGATGTTTTTGAATCTGTAACTGACGAAAAGAAAAAAGATTCTGACGATACTTTAACCCAAGAACTTGAAACATTATCTACGTTGACTGATCGCAGCGTTGCTGATCCAGTGCGCATGTACCTCAAGGAAATTGGCAGAATTCCACTGTTAAATCGTGAAGACGAAATTCGTTTGGCTCAAAGAGTTGAAGCAGGCGACATTGAGGCTAAAAAACAATTAACAGACGCTAATTTGCGTTTGGTTGTTTCTATCGCTAAAAAATATATTGGTCGTGGCATGACTTTCTTGGATTTGATCCAAGAGGGTAACAAAGGTCTGATCCGTGCAGTCGAAAAATTTGACTGGACCAAAGGATTCAAGTTTTCTACTTACGCGACATGGTGGATTCGCCAAGCAATTACTCGTTCTATTGCAGACCAAGCCAGAACTATTCGTATTCCAGTGCACATGGTTGAAACCATCAACAAATTGATGCGTACCAGCCGAAGGCTGATGCAAGATTTGGGCAGAGAGCCAACACCAGAAGAAATTGGTGTTGAAATGGAGATGGACCCAGACAAAGTCCGCGAAATTCTCAAGATTTCACAAAACACAACTTCGCTTGAGTCCCCAGTTGGTGACGGTGATGACGACAGTGTGTTGGGTGATTTTATTTCTGATGACCAACAGCTGTCTCCATATGAAGCCACCAGTCAACAGATGCTTCGTGAAAATGTAGAAGAAGTGCTCAGTGCACTTTCTGACCGTGAGGCAAAGGTACTCCGAATGCGATTTGGTTTGAACGACAATAAAATGATGACTTTAGAAGAAGTCGGCAAAAAATTTGGTGTGACCCGTGAGCGTATTCGTCAAATTGAGGCTAAGGCTTTACGAAAATTAAAGCATCCAAGTAGACGCAAAAAATTGCAGGATTTCTTGGATTAATTCTACTTTGACTAGCTACTTTTTTTGGGAAACAAATTTTCGTATAGTACGTCTAGTTGTTTTTTTCTAAATTTTCTTTTGACACGAAGCAGTGCTAAAAATCTTCTATAGGTACTGCCAATTGCTTTTGAAAAACCGTTGTATCTTCGAAACGAACTTTCAACGACCATGTTTTTATTGTATTTAACTTTGCCAACAAAAGATAAGCGGGCGGCGAGGTCAATATCATCAAGGCCGTCAATGGAGATAATTTGGTGGTCAAATCTGCCGACTGTTTCAAATGCAGATTTTAAAACCGCGCAGTTAGCTGTTGTCATGGGGTGAAAGCCATTGATGAGGTACAGGAATTTATAAAGTACGTTATAAGAACCATTTTTTGTCATTTCTTTCCAAAGGGGATCAGCATCGTAGTGCACAATTTTTCCTGCACAGGCAACGACATCATTTTTTTTTGAAGTATGTAGCAATGCTTTCAATCCAATTTTTTTGGGGAATACAATCAGAATCGGTTGAGGCAATAATCGGTTGAGTGGCAAGTGCAAAGCCGGAGTTGCGGGCGTTGGCAATTCCTTTCTTTTTTTCTGTGTGGACGATGTATTCTATATTTTGCTGTTTGAAAATTGGCTTGTAGGTGTTTGCGATTTCGAGGGTTTTATCTGTAGAGTTGTGGTTTACAAAAATAATTTGTTTGGGTTTGGTTTTTTGATTCAAAAGGGCATTCAGACAATTGGCAATATTTTTTTCTTCGTTAAGTGCGGGGAAGACGACGGAGATGTTGGCAAATTTTTGGGACATGAGTATTATTGTAACACTATCTTTATGGTGGATTTTTAGAGGTGGGTTTGTTACAATATGGTTCTGTTGTTGAGTATTTTTGTATTGCAGATGAAAGCTATTTTATTTGCAGCGAATTTTCTTGGCAACGATTAACAAGTGAAGATCCCCGATAGCTCAATGGCAGAGCGTCCGGCTGTGAAACATTCCAAAATCGCAGCTTCCAAAGGAAACTTTGGAATGATAACTGGGTGAATTGCGGGAAGCCTGTGTTTTTGTTTTTTACAAGAATATGGTAATCCGCAGCCGAGCTTTGTAAGATATTACGAAGAAGGTTCAGAGACTAGGTGAGTACACCCTAGAGTACCCAGTGCCTAATTTTGCCAAATGGTGAATATGGTAATGAGATAGTCCATACCGTCTAGAAATAGATGGGTTATATGTAACCGGCAGGTTGTAGGTTCGAATCCTACTCGGGGAGCACATTTTTTTCCTAAAGTAAAATAAATACTCCTCAGTGGACGCTCGAACCTTTGGTATAATTATTGTTATCAAAAGATCCTATTTCGAAAGGTAAACATGTTAAAAATGCTTTTAGGAAAACAATGTCAAAGTTGTGGTATGCCATTAAAAAAAGATGAAGAAGGTGGTGGAACTGAAAAAAATGGTTCTAAATCAACAGAATATTGTAGTAAATGTTATCAGAATGGTGAATTTGTAAACAAAAAAATTACAGCTAATGAAATGCAAGAATTAGTTGTTGGAAAAATGCGTGGAATGGGCATGCCTAATTTCATGATAAATTTTTTTATGAAAGATATCCCTAAATTAAAAAGGTGGTCATCATAAAAAACACTCCCTAACTTGGTCCACTACGTGGAGCGTTCATTTAGAATAAACTCAAGATCCTTCTGAAGACATTAAAAGTTTATTGTTAATTTTAAATACTCCCTAAATTTAAGTATCTTCTAGTCAATAAAGATATAAGGAAAGCAAGGATAATCAGTGAACTTATAGCGAAAAATCCCAACTTATTTTTTTCTGAGAAAACACCAGCCATCTTGAAATGACCATAAAAGAAAATGCTGTAGGCTAGTAATCCAATAAAATCAACAATAAATGTATTAAGTAAAGTGTTTCCATTAACTTTATAGAAAACAATGCCACCAATGCTATCAATTTCTTTGTGTATATTTTCACCAGAATACATAAAGTATATGATTGCGAATAAGTCGATAGCTAAAATTAAATAGGCAAAAAAAATAAATAATAATTTTAGATTTTTATTCATATTTTTATCATATCCGATTAGGTACCTATCAGTAAGTGATGATTTAATATTTCAAACAAAAATGAGTTGACCAGGGAGAATAAAGTTATTTTTAGATTATGCTATGGTGTATGACCAATAGATTCTAGTGACAAATTCAAATCTATAATAAATATTCCCAAAAAAAAGAGTGTGAGGTCGATGTCAGAATAATTATCCGGAATCTGTGCAACACAGGTTGTTTTACGGTTGAAACTAATGCTAGTTATTAGTGATTTAATACGAGTAGTCATGTCATAAGTAATTAGCGTCTCGTTATTTTGATCAAGCCAGGAATATATATTCTTATTTTGGAAGTTGATAGCAAGTTTATAGTTAGCATTTGGGGTGTAAAAAATACCAGGTGATATTTGCCTTTTCCCCAAAATAGAACTGAGTTGGATAATGTTTTTTATAGGAAATTCACCAATTTGTTTTTCATGAATACCATCGAACGCAATAATGCTGGTGTTTATAAAACCTTTTTCTATATATGTCCAAACTTGATTATCTTTTTTTGCAGTTATTCCTTGTCGTATTAGTCCAAAGCGATTAATTTCAGCAAATGCTTTTTTGTCGTGAAAAACCAAGTATTTTCTTGACCAAAAATTATTAAATTCTATTTTCAACTGCATTGTAATTATTATAAAGTAGGTTTCTAACTTGGTCTATAGCGGGGAGCTTTTAATTTCACCTCAAGTGCTATATCCTCATAACTCAATACCCAGAATAGAGGCTAGAACCTTTGTTATACTTAAACTAGATGAAAAGCAAATTCTCCAAAAAAGCAGAAAAATATACTAAGGTGGCTTTCTTTAGTTCGTTAATAATCATTCTTTTCTTTTACTCACTGTTTCGTATTAGTAAGTCTAGAACTTTCCAATTTTTTGGAGAGATTATTGCAAGGGTAGAAACAGACAAAAAAATAGTAGCTTTAACTTTTGATGATGCACCTACTGTACATAGCGATGAAGTGTTAGACATTTTAGCTGAAAAAGGCGTTGTGGCTACTTTTTATGTAATCGGGCAAAATATCGAAAAATATCCAGAAGAAGCTAGAAATATTGTTGAAGCTGGTCACGAATTGGGCAACCACTCTTATTCTCATCAGCGTTTTCTCTTAAAACCTCTCTCTTTTGTTGAGTTAGAGATTGAGAGGACAAACCAATTAATTAGAGAAGTTGGTTATGAAGGTGAGATTACGTTTAGACCACCCTATGGTAAAAAACTATTCGTATTGCCATGGTATCTTTTTAGATATGACATTAAAACAATTATGGTTGATGTTGAGGCAGAAACATTTATGCCAAAGCTAGAGTCGGAAGAAGAAAAAAGAGATTTTGCAATAGACTATACAATTGAGAAAACTGAATCGGGATCAATAATTTTACTTCATCCACTTTGTGAGTCATGCAAACCAAGTAGAGACGCAATTGAACCAATCATTGATGGATTACAAGCAAAAGAATATCAGTTTGTGACTGTTACGGAATTGTTAGAAAACAGATAGTCTTTACAAGAAGCATTGCCTCATTTGGTCTACAACAGGGAGCATCGTTAGACTCGAACTGACTTTACTCAAGTAGATAGGTTAGAGTTTTTTTGTACCCATAGTGGACACTCGAATTTTGATATAATTTCCGCATGATGAGTAGCAAAGCCCAATCTTGGATAAATTGTGATGAGGATATTAAGCAGTATATTCAAAGTGTTGTCAGAAACATATCTGATTTATTGGGTAGAAGCCTAGTTGGAATTTACTTATATGGTTCTTTAGCAATGGGTTCGTATTATAGACCCAAAAGCGATATTGATTTGATAATAGTCATTGATACTAAGCTAAGACCCGACTTAAGGAAGAAAATAGCAGAAACATTTGTTAAACTTGCAGAAAATTGTCCAACAGTTGGTAATTTAGAAGCAAGTGTTATTACTTCTCTTGCAGCAAAAAAATTCAAACATCCTTGCCCATTTGAAGTTCATTATGGTAGTGAATGGCATGAAAAGATAAAAAAAGGTGAAATCGACTTTTCCGAAAATAAAACTGATTCAGACTTGGCATCACATTTGATGTATGTGATTAAACGAGGTGTTGTTTTGCACGGTAAAGAGATAAAAGATACTTTTAATCCAATTCCCTGGAATTATTTCATTGACTCAATCTTAGACGATTTTGATTGGATAGTTTCTGATGAAAACATAATCGAAACACCCTTTTATTCAATTTTAAATATTTGTAGAGTTATTCGAACCCTATCTGAAGGAGATCAGGAAATATTTAGTAAGGACGAAGGTGGTGAATGGGGTTTGCGTAACTTGCCTGAAGAATTTTTAGAACTCGTTCAAAAGTCACTATCTGTTTATAGGTCAGAAAAGAAGATTACTCTTGAACAAAGGCGACAAGGCGGAATCGACTGGAACAAAGATGAGCTTTTGAAATTTAGAGACTATGCAAAGGGTAAAGTGGCAAGTTTAGTAGGTTTTAAGATATGAATTCAATATATTTAATTTCTGGTCCACTTGGTGCAGGAAAAAGTAGTCTCAGCAGGTTGATTAATAAAAAGTATGGATACGCATTGATTGATGGTGATGCTATGTTTGGTCCACTTGAGAATGTTAGGAGTTTGGAGTGGAGTCAAAGACTGAAGGTTACCTGGAAAAACATCTTGGAAATGACAAAGAATTATTTGAGTTACGATTTGGATGTAGTTATAGACTTTGTTGTTGAAGATGAGTTGGATTGGTTTATTAGCGAGCTTGGAAATTTTAATATTAGGTTTAAGTATGTCGTATTAGTTGCCAAGGAAGATGAAATCAAAAAAAGACTTATAAAGAGAGACGGTGGTTTGCAGTACCAAGATCGATCATTAGTATTACTTAACCAATTGCAAAGTAATGAGAGAAATATAAGGTTTATATTAGATACAACTGGAAAAACGAACCAAGAAGTTTGCGATCTTTTTATTTCTGGCAAGCAATTTGAATTATAAAAAGCACTTCCTCATTCGGTCTATAGCATGAAGCATTCATTTTTTCCTCAAGAAATATTATTGATTCTTGTTGAACTCGTACCCTTGCAAAACTTTGTTATAATTTCAACATGACAACATATCTATTGCACGGGGGCAAAACGTCACAGCCTCATCCAGCTAATGACTTTTTCTTTTCTCAATTTACTAAGCTAGTCGAAAAAGAAACAGTAATAATTTTACTGTGTTATTTTTCTAGAGAAAAATCAACTTGGGATGCTTTAATTGAAAGAGATACTAATTCAATAAAGATGAATACTAACAAAGAAATTAAAATGCTTGTTGCGGAAGATCCAAAAGATTTATTTTCTAAATTAGAAAAATCAGATGTTTTATATGTGGCTGGTGGTGATGCTGAACCAATAGAAAATTTGTATGCCAAACTAGGGGATTTAAAACATAAACTTGATGGGAAAATCTATGCAGGAAGTTCTATGGGTGCTTTTTTAGCATCATCTAGTTATGTTTTGTCCTTATCGGATCAAAAGGAAAATGAAGTTCATGAAGGAGTTGGTTTATTACCAATACAAACACTTTGTCATTGGAACATTGAAGATAAAAAAGAAATGAAACTAAACCTTTTACGAGATAACTCACAAATGCCGATTATTGTACTAAATGAATTTGAGACGGTAACGCTATATAGATAAGGTTATTTATGAAAAAAGAAAACATACTAGCTTTTATCAGAACAAAAATACACGCAGTTATTTCTACCTGTGGAGATAGTCACTCTCCTGAGGCTGCCCTCATTGGTTTTGGTGAGACTAATGATTTTGAACTTGTTTTTGGAACGTTTACAACGAGTAAGAAGTATAAAAATCTGCAAGAAAATCCAAAAGTTGCCTTAGTAATTGGCTGGGATGAAGAATATATCACAGTTCAGTATGAGGGAATTGCGACCGAAATTTTTGGCCAGGAAAGAGAAAAACTTGTTGAGCTCTATCACAAAAAAGTGCCTAGCGCAGCTGGATATCATAACCACCCAGAACAAACATATTTTAAAATAATTCCAACGTGGGTGAGATATTCAGATTTGAGTGGTGAGGAAGATAAGATTTACGAATTTGATTTTTGAATCCCATAATTTTGACAAAAAAGATAAAAAGTAGTATAATTCCCCTCTGTAAAGTCGATAATATTAGAAAAGCATAGTCGCTATGTTATTTGTGATTTTTTGACTTTCGAGCACCTTAAAATCTTACTTTGATTTTTTATATGGTTTTGATTGTGGGGTCGGCTTATGTTGGTGACCGCACGTCGCTAACTAGGCTGACTCAACCCTTAATCCCAAAACTTGGAACAAAAACAAAACCATGAATAAGAAACAATTGACCGTTATCTCTATTATCCTGCTGTTGCTTGCCGCTTTTTTAGCCGCTTGCGATAGCAACCCTGACCCGGCCCCTAAACCACCGGCGCAGTACTTTATCCCTCTCCCTCCGCCCGTCAATGGGCAGTACCCGGTTACTTTAAACTACCACGCTGGCCTGGGATCTCAGACATCAAAAATGCTTTCGCCTTTCTTCGAGTTGAATTACGAAGAAACTCAGGGCGGAGCAGGCGGTGTGGCGAGCGAACGCTTGTGGCATTTACCTACCGACAAAGTTGGTGTAATGCAACAGGTTACCTGGGGAGACTACCTGGGCGGCTCACTTGAAGTCGTCGAGTACTATGATGCCAACCATTGCCTCGTTCAAGGAATGGTCATCCTGGAAGTGAAGGACGTAACTCTCTGGCAGTGGCTGTTCCGCGGCGTTGCTCGGACCTTTGATCGGGGCGAAGTCGCCCTGGTCTATGAAGTGACCGAACCCTGCGCCAGCACTTTGTACTTGACCGATATCCAGTATGGCGAACGCTGGGGCACCTCCGCCGAAAACATTCTGGCAATGGGCGCAACGGCAGTCTGGGAAAACCCGATGACTGTTATTGCTCCCGAGTTCCATGAATGGGGTTTCTGGGAAACCTCGCGCACGCCGTTTGATACTGTTGCTGTCGGCCTCGATTCAATCCGTAACACGTTGCAAACTGGCGCGGAAACGCCGGATCTCTTCATCGTGGACACGGACAGCATCAAGGAAATTATTGGTCGCCAGACTGGCTTCCATATTTTCCGCAGTGGTGTGGAAATCGGTACCGTCCAGCTTACGTACCGGCACACCCTCGGCCGTGGCCCCAATACCAACCTGATTGGCACTGGCTCACTTTCCCGCCTGGAATACGTCTTCAGTGACGGCCGTTATTATGCGTGGGTCTTTCTGACCCCGCAGGTCAGCCCCGAACCCAGCTCGCTGGTGCTTCTGGTTGACTCTCCTGAAACGGCGGATGCTATAGAACAGTCCGACAACTGGGTCGGCCTGTACCCCCAAATCCGCAACGGCCAACAACCCGGCGTACTGTTAGCGGTCCACTTGCTCGGAGACCTGCGGAAAGACACCGCACCTTACTCGGCCAATGTCAGCGGCGGAGAGGGCGGAAGCGTATCCGGGACGATTGATGTTGGCACAAGTGGCGGCATCAAATACGCAGTCATTGGCACCCCAGACCACGCCAATGTTGCTCTCGCAATGTCGCTTCTGAACGGCCTGGGCAAATCCGGCCTTGAAGCAGTTGGCCTCTACTTCCCCTACAAACCTGGTTCTGGGAATGGTTTACATTACTATATGTCAACTCTTCTGATTGCGACGGCTCCTGAAGAACTGCTTCTTGATCTCCCCGGCCTAGACATCGGGGTCATTGACCGCGTTGGCTTCCCAGACCTGGAGGTATTTGACGGGTTCGCCCCGGCCTACCTCTCGGAAGGAAATTGATTTCAACTAACTAAATCAGCCTAAAGTAAGATTATGGTGTTGCTGCAGAATGTATTCTGGATTGTCGTGCGGACAATTTACCGAAAGGTACAGCAAACCTCTATGGATGTGTATCCATACTGATGAGTCCAAAAGGACGAAAGGTTTATCAAATTTCTTTGCTATAATCATGTTCTATGAACATTGATCAATTTTATTCCAAAATTAGAGCAGAAGAAAAAAGAAACGAAGAGTTTTTACACTTAACCGCAAATGAACCTTTAATGTCTGAAACAGCAAGAGCTTTTATGAGCTCAAAAATTGCTGATAGATATTTTATGGGAGCTGAAGAAGATTCTAAAGTTGACCTTGGTCCTTTTACAGCAATAGGTTTCCCTGGTGTAGCATCACTGATTGAGGCAGCTGAAGATGTAGCTAAGGAAATGCTTGGTGCGCACATTGTGAACCTTAACTGTCTGTCTGGTGTGCACGCAATGATGTGTGCAATTCTTTCTACAACAGAACCTGGTGATGTTGTCATGACGGTGCACCATGATCACGGTGGGCACTTTGCCACAAAGGGCATTCTTGATAGGGTTGGACGCAAACATGTGTTTGCTGAATATGATTTTGAAACACTTTCTTTTGATGTCGGAAAATTGGCAAAGAAGTTTAAAGAATCTGGTGCAAAAGCATTCTATATGGATGTTTCATATTATTTGAATCCACATAACCTGAGGGAAATTCGCCAGGCGCTGGGGGAAAAAGCAATCATTATTTATGATGCGAGTCACACAATGGGTTTAATCATGGGACAAACCTTTCAAAATCCTTTTGCAGAAGGGGCTGACGTTATTTGTGCAAACACTCATAAAACATTACCTGGTCCTCATAAAGGTATGATTGCATTCAAAGATGAAAAGTTAGGTGTACGCGCAAACAAAATAATTAATAGCTGTTTGTTTTCTTCACCAATTACTCATCATTTAATTGCACTCGCCACAACAATTTTAGAGATGAAAGAATTTGGTCAAGAATATGCAAGGCAAATTATTTCTAACTCAAATGCATTGGCTCAAGCACTTAGTGATAAAGGTTATAGTCTAAGAAAAGCAAATACTGGAAGATTTTCTGAAAATCACCAAGCTCATGTATTTACTGCTGAATTGGGTGATTACAAACAACTATATAGTCAGTTATTTAGCAACAACATCACAGTCAATTTTGATGACTTATTTGATAAAGGTATTTTTATTCGTTTAGGAACTCAAGAAATAACTCGCAGAGGTATGAAAGAAGCTGAAATGCAAGTAATTGCTGGTTTTCTTGAGAGATCATTTAAAGGTGAAAATATTCAGCAAGAAGTTACAGATTTTGTAGCAAAGTTTCAAAAAGCTCAGTATTCTTTTGACTAAGTTAAACCAATATTGTTATAACTCAACAACTTGCCCACCCATCTTTTTAATAAAATAGGTGTCATGTGAAATGTACAAAATTGCACCTTGAAAATTGCCCAGTGCATTCTCTAGTTCTTCAATTGAAGGTAAATCTAAGTGGTTGGTTGGTTCGTCTAGGATTAATAGATTAGGATTATCAATTAACATTGTGATGATTTGGAAACGGGCTTTTTGTCCACCCGATAGGTTCTTTATCTTTTGATGTGCATCAAGAGTAGGGTTAAAAAGGTATTGAGCGAGCATGCTTTTAATGGTTTGTTCAGCAACATTTACCCCTTTTTCTAAATAGCAGGTGCTAATTGCATCCGAGAGTGAAAGGTTAAGAAACCGTGAGTCTATTTCTTGTTGATATTCACCAATTCGAAGGTCATTAGACAGTTTAATTGTGCCCTCAAATTGGTTAGCTGTTGGTGTCTGATTTTTTGAAAGCGATAAGATAGTTCGCACTAAGGTACTTTTCCCCGCTCCGTTTTTACCTTTAATAAAAACTCTGTCATTATCATGTATTGAAAAACTTAATCCAGCAAAAACTGGATCTTTGTACCCTAAGGCCAAATTACGAATTTCAAGCCGTTCGATACCATGTTCACGCTTGCTAGTAATAGAGATATTAATGTTTTTTTCTTTAAATTTGTCATATGAGTCAATTGTTTTTTGGTCCAATGATTCAATACTTTCTTGATCAATCCAAAACGAAGGTTTCACTGTTGCAGCTTTAATGCGGTCATAATCTCTCTGCCAATGATCATAGCGAATTTTCCATGCTTTACTTTTTGCTCGCATGCGTAAACCCCAATCAACTTTCTTTTTAGCTTCTTTGAGTAGATTTAATTGATCTTGGTACTGCTTAACAGAGGTCATAGTTTGTGAAGAATTTTGATAGACGTAATGGTCAAAGTTTCCATTAAAGATGTGCAGTCGTTTATCTTTGAGTTCAATAATCTTATCAACATATTTCAAGACATCACGATCATGAGTAACTACAATGACTGCTTTTTTAATGCCTTTCATCCAGGAGATAAAACGCTCTTTTCCCAAATAGTCTAAGTGGTTAGTTGGTTCATCGATAAGCAGCAAGTCTGCCTGTGAAAACATCATGCGAGTCATTTCGGCGTAGCGCTTTTGCCCACCAGAAAGCTGAGAAAATGGTTGTCGTGATAATTCAGGAGGAATACCAAAATCTGCAAGAGTGCTTATAATGGCCTCTGGTAAATAGAAAAATTTTTTAGCAGTAAAGATGTCTAGTACTTCTAAATAACGAGTCAGATTAGTGTGTTTACCCTCTTCATACTCTTCCAAAATTTTTTTATATGTAAAATAATTGGGAACACTATTTATTATGTATTCAAGAGGTGTTTGTGATTCCAGACCTTCATGCTCTTGTCGAGTAAGTGTAGTATGTGTACCTTTTGCAGTGGTTACAGTACCAAGATAGTCATGATCTTCTCCACTAATGATTTTTAACAAGGTGGTTTTCCCTTGACCGTTTCGGCCAATCAAGGCAACTTTTTCACCCGGCATAATAGAAAAAGACACATCCTCAAAGAGGTACTTGGCTCCGATTTGTTTAGATAATTGTTTTGCTTCAAGTAACATGAAGAGACTATTATACTGTATAAGGCCTGCGGCAAACTTACCATTTTCTTACATTTCTTTCACATTTCAGCGATGCTATAATGATTTTCGATACTATTAATTAAGTAATATGGAGGAGATATGTCTAAATACGTAGATGGTTTCGTTCTGGTAGTACCAAAAGATAAAACTGAAGAATATAAAAAAATGGCTCAAGATGGAGCAGATATGTGGATGCGGCTAGGAGCATTAGAATATTTTGAATGCAGGGGAGATGATTTGAAACCTCAAGAAATGGGCGATCAAAAAACACGCTCTTTTGTTGAAATGGCTGGAGCAGGCAGCGATGAAACAGTTTGGTTTTCTTTTATTGTCTTTGAGTCCAAAGAACATAGAGATCAAGTTAATGCAAAAGTTATGGAAGAGATGAATAAAGATCAAGACAAATACAAAGATATGTCGGTACCATTTGATATGAGGCGCATGGCATATGGTGGGTTTGAGGCGGTCGTTGAGAAGTAAAGCTTATGCTATACTCAATTTACTTAGTAAGCTGTTAAGGACAAATATGAATAAGTTTCATGCAGTTATATTGGTCGGAAGTGCTCTTTTTTTGAGTGGATGTTTGAATAAATCACAAACTACCACGGCAACAATTGGAGACGGGCAAACAGCTGCAGAATCTCTTTCTGAATGGCAAAAAATTGGTGCAGCGATTGAATCTGGAAAATCAGTAAAATGTGAAATGAGAAACACTCAAACACAGCAAACTGGTCAGTATTACATGAAAGGTAAAAAAGTTCGCGTTGATTCTCTTGACCCACAAAATCCTGAAGCGAGTGGCTCATTTTTGACTGATACAGAGTATGTGTATACCTGGAACGAGACAAAAAAAGAAGGTGTCAAATTCCCAGTAACTGCACCAACTGATCAAAATCCTGAATCTCCACAAGCTACTCAGGCTCCAGATTTTTCTCAAGAATCAGCATGGGATGAATACGAAAATCTTGGATATACAGTTACCTGCACAACTGAGTCATTTGATGAAAGTATGTTGACCCCTCCAACAGATATTACGTTTACTGACATGAGTGCTTTTATGCAAAATATTCAAAGCAATGGTTCGGGGGATAATCCGGCCATGAATCAAGAGCAGCTCGAGCAACTAATGCAGCAGTATCAGGAGTAAAAAGAAAGGTAAAATTGTTGTATGTCTAAAAAATCTATTGTCAACGCTTTAAGTGCCTCAGCTTATATTGTTGTTGTGGCTAGCGTTATGAATTTCATTTCAGAAACTCAAGGTAATAAACCCGATACTGTCTTTGCTCCGATCATTTTTCTATCATTACTTACTCTTTCTGTTGCAGTGATGGCATATCTATTTTTTTATCAACCTCTTTTGCTTTTGGTTAATGGGAAGAAAAAAGAATCTTTGGATTTATTTGTTCAGACGGTTGGAGCGTTTGCAGTGATTGTCATAATTGCTTTGGTTCTGCTTCTTTCTGGGATTATTTAGTCAACTGTCTAGGTATTTACTAAAACCATATGTCTCAAAAAACTATTTCTAGTGGTGTGGTGCACGATTTGCCAGCTGATTTGCAGGCTGTTTTGGCTTCTGATCCAAAAGCTCTCGAATTATGGGAAAGCCTTACACCCCTTGCCCGCAACGAATGGATTTGTTGGACAGTCTCAGTTAAAAAACCAGAGACCAGAAAAGAACATGTTGAACGAGTGCCTAAACAGCTGAAAGAAGGAGCTCGCAGACCATGTTGCTGGATCGGTTGTATCCACAGAACAGATAAGGCAGTCAGTGCTTCTGTGCAGTATGTGCTTAGTAGACGTGGCAAAAGAAAAGCTTGATCAAATTTTCTACACAGAAAGAATCCTACTCATCTAAAAGAGACTTTAATCGTTTCATTCGTTTTCCACGGCCGGATCTAAAACTCTCAGAAAAAGAAGTAATTACGTACAGACCAAGTCCAACTCCCATAAAAATCAAAAAAATTGTAAAAGTCTTTGATAGTACTGTTGTCGGATGAAAGTCGCCATATCCTACTGTAGTAATGGTTACAAAGGTGAAATAGAACGAGTCAAAGTATGACCATCCCTCTTCTGTTGCATAAAAAAAAGTTCCAGCGGTCAAAAGCACTATAAGTGTGCCTAGTGTTGGAAGAAATCCGTTCGGGGGTTCAACGCCAGTAATATTCAGATGTGCTGTAGTGGCAATTTTTTTGACTTTTCTTTTTATAGATACTGCAAAATTTCTGGTAGTTTAGTTACTCCACCATTTGTTTCCATAAAATGACCCTTATTATTTAGTAGGATAATTTCAGCGCCAAGTTTTTCTTTATAAATTGGAGCATTGTCTTCGAACAGAACCCAAGGATCATCGTTAGAGAAAAGCGCTACTACTTTTTTTGCCATTTTTCTTATTTTTTCAAAATTGATTGGCGTATTTCTCCATGGGGCAAAGATGCCTTCATCCTCTGGCAAAGGCAACGCTTCTCTTGATAAATGTTGAGCACCTGCAACAAGAATGAGCTTATCAAATTTAGTATGTTCTGGCTGTGTTTCTAAATATCTAAGTATTGCTTGGCAACCAAGTGAGTGGCCAATAAATATATCGGTTGGTTGGACAACTCCAACAACTTCTGCCATTTTTTGCACCCAAGCTTCAATCATTGGATAATTAGTATCAGGCATTAATGGTGCAATAACTGTATATCCTTTTTTGGTAGTTTCTTTGACTGCCCAAGGGATCCAATCTTGTTGATTAGTTGTGGTCCAGCCGTGAATAATAAATACTCGTTTCATTGTTTTTATATTTTAGCACTAATGCCTGTAAAAAAAGCGTATATATAGTGAGAAGAAATTCTCGAGATGATAGAATATGCAAATGATGAGAAATCCTGAACATATGGGCATGCCAATTGCTTTTGGTAGAGAGTCAGAAATTTTTGATATTGGCATAGGTAAAATTCTAAAGCTATACTCAGCTGGGTTTCCAAAAGAAAAAATTGCTCGAGAATTTCAGAATGTGCAGGCAGTTTCAAGAGTTGTTGGTGACTTAGTTCCTCATGCCGTTGAACAGAGAGTCGTTAATGGTAGACATGGAATTGTTTTCGAAAAAATTTCTGGAAAATCATTTATGGATTTATTCCAAGAAAAGCCAGTTTTGTATTTTACTCAGTCAGAAGTACTAGCAAATATTGCCAGGAAAATTCATAGTTTTGAAGTGGCTGGTGTTCCAACGCAGCTTGAAAGTTTTTCAGAATTGATTCAAAGCACTAACAGGTTGACCAAACAAGAAAGGGCAGTGCTTATGGGGTTGCTAAAAAAATCAAAAGCAAAAAAATTATGTCATGGTGATTTTCACCATGGAAATGTTATCAAAACTGATGAAGGGAGAATTGTCGTAATTGATTGGATGGATGCATTTGTTGGTGATCCTGCATTAGATATTGCACTTACAGCAGTTAATGCAATGGTTTCAGATGCTCCAGCTCATATTCCTCAGACATACAGACTCATGTATGAATTACTCAAAAAAGTTTTAAGATTGGATAAAAAGGTAATTAAGAGATATCCAGAAATTTCACAGCAAAGAATGAAAGAAGCAATAGTTCTTGCTGCGGGAATTCACTTGGCAAGAAAAGAGGGGGATTTTAGAGAACATAGGAAATATTTTGATCTTGCGATTACTATTTCTTGAGGTTGGTTAACTCATTTGCAAGATTATCATACAATTTTGTTTGGTCATTGTTTTCTAAATGTGGGAACAATTCTAACCAAAATTGAAGCTCGTCAGCATCTTCTCCCAAAGCTATGAGTTGTTTGACTATCTCGTCAATCGACATATCATTTTTATTCATTGTTAGTGTCTTTCTTAAACCATATCATTTTACTTTTTTCAATTCCTTTTTTCAGAGTCTGAAGGAGGGAGCTGGTTTTGGGGTTTGATTCTCTGGTTGCATCAGCCATTTTTGCAATAATCGGTAACACAACATCAGGACCATGCATTACACCCCATCCTGCCCAAGAAACTGCATAAGACATACCCCCAAGTGGTCTTAGTTTTTCATTAAAAACAGTTGTATAGGCAGTTGCAGCGGTTGAGATAATTATTATATCCATAATTCGACCTAGAGGTGTTAATTCTTGATTTCCAATCGCTGTTTTACCTCTCCATGCTTCTAAAGATAAAGTTATGTAAGAGCCAACTGTAGCATTAACGAGTGAATTAGCCACTCTTTGAATTTTTTCATCTTTTACGATTTTAACAAGAATATTTTTTAACAGATCGATTCGATCATTTTGAGCTTTTTCAATTTCTTGACTTAGCAATAGTTTTTTTTCTTCGTTTGGTGACTCAATTTCATTGAGCATAGTGTCTTTCATCTCAAAATTATACAGGTAACATCACAGCAGCTTTTTCAATTCTTCTGGTAGCTTTCTTGAACCTTCACGAAAACTTAAACCGCTCATTTCATTTTTGTATCTTTTCAGAAATTTAAATACTGGCTGTGGGTCTTTAACAGACATTTCTCTGAGTGCCCAACCAATTGCTTTTCTAATAAAAAATTTTGCCCTTTTTTTATCGAGGGTATTTTTGTACAAAGAATCAATCCAACCTTCATCAAACTGAGAAACAGCAAAATCAAAAAATAGTTTTTTATTTCCACCATTATTCTTGCGAAAAAACAACAATTGGGAAAGCAGCGCAGATCTTCTGACCCAAAAGTCTGAGTCAGTTATCCATTTTTTGAGTATATCGTATGTTTGTGGTTCACGTTCCAGCAATCCCGGCATTATCTGGATAATAAAGCTGTCAAGCAATGCCCATCCTTTTGAGGTTCTTAGTAAATGCTCAATAAATGGCATATCTGTGTGATCGATTTTTTTAGCATGTAATCCCAACACATCTAATGCCAACATTTTTTCCTCAAATGAATCTTTGTGCCATAGTGTGTCGATGAGATTTAATGCGTCAGTCTTTTCTAATTGAGCCAATTCTTTTTTATATTTTTTTATGAACTGAGACCGTAACCCAAATGCGATTCCATAATGTTTGAAATCAGAATATAAATAGGCTTTTTCTTTTTTTGCTCGCTGAGGGTTGGTATGTTCAATAAGAAATTCATAATAGGCTTTTAAAAACTGTTGAATATTCATACATTGCATTATAGCTCAAGGTACTCAAGCATGGTACACTATGTGGACAAATAAACACAGTCTATGAAAAACCTCCCGATCTATAAAAGGAATATGTGGATTTTTTATATCACACAGTTTCTGCATTCTCTGATTTTTACTATTCCAATTTGGATTGTGTATTACCAAGGAAAAATTTCTACTGCCGAGATTTCATATTTGGTGACAATCCAGTATGTTGCTCAGATGGCGTTGGAATTGCCAAGTGGTGCACTCGCAGATTTGATTGGGAGAAGAAACACAAATCTAGTGGGTTGGGTGATTGGTGCAGTCAGTTTTTTCTTGTTCCCATTGGCAACCAACTTTACCCATTTTTTAATTCTAGCACTAATGGTTGGCATCAATGACTCGTTTCGTTCTGGTTCAGAGGAAGCTCTTTTATATGATTCATACAAGCAGGCAGGCAAAGAGCATGAGTTTGAAAAAATGTATGGAAATAGTGATTTTATTTATCAAGTTGGATTGATTATAGCCACAGCTCTTGGTGGATTGCTGTATTCAAAATGGGTATTTTTACCGTATGTATTGTATGGTGTATGTTTGTCTGTTGGAGCTCTTTTGATTTCTTTATACAAAGAGCCAAGAATCGACTCAGAAACTTTTACGCTTAAAAATTACTTGTTGCAAATAAAAAATGGATCAAAGGAAGCATTCAAAGACCAAAGCACTACCTATCTTTCACTTTTTTATATTTTAGTTGCTGGTATTGGGTGGTCAAGCACTTTATATTTTAATGGTTTTATGATGACAGAGTTTGTAACATCAGACAGTCTGAGAGGGTTTCTTACTGCAGGAATGCGATTGATTAACATTTTGGCAATTAGATCTGTACTGCAGAATAACAAAGTATTTAATCTTAAAAGAAGAATTTTATTTTTCCCGATTGTAATGCTGATCGCATATTTGCCAGGATTCTTACTAAAAGATTTTTGGGGCGTGTTATTTGTGCAAGCTGCAATGGTTGTTACAACTGCGCGATGGATTTTACTTGCACCCCTGACAAACAAAGCATTTTCAAGTAAATACAGAGCAACTGCAATTTCGTTTCTGAGTTTTGCAATTGGGTTTGTATACATTCTGTTAACTTCAATTTCAGGGACAATTATTTCACAATTCGGAATAACAGTAATGTTTTCAGTTTTAGGAATCTTTACGCTACTAACAGTTGTGCCAGTAACTGTAAAATTACTACAAACCGTTAATCAACAAAGCTAAACGCAGCGCCCGTTTTATTAGCTCTACCAGTTCTACCAATACGATGAATGTAATCTTCGTATGTTTGTGGAAGATCGTAGTTAATTACGTGAGTAACGTTATCAATATCTAAGCCTCTTGATGCAATATCTGTAGCTAGTAAAACTTGTAAACGGTCATCTTTAAATTGCTGCAATATTTTTTGTCTGTGGTTTTGTGATTTATTTCCGTGAATGGCACCAACTTTGAAACCGCGTTTATCTAGAGCGGTTGAAAGTTTGTTGAGTCCATGTTTAGTTCTGCCAAAGACCAATACTTTTGTAAATCCTTCAGTTTTTAATAACTCATGCAAAATATCAACTTTTGATTTTCCATTCACTTTTATAACCTCTTGCTTAACGTTTGCGGAAGTTGTTTGTTTTTCAATTTCTACAGTAATAGGGTGTCTCAAAAAGCTGCGAACGATATCAGTCAATTTATTAGGCAGAGTTGCAGAAAAGAATAATGAGTGTCGTTGCTCTGGTAAACGGGCAATAACATACTTCATGTTTTCGATAAAACCCATATCAAACATACGATCAACTTCGTCCAAAACGATAGCAGAAAAATCTTTGAAGTTTAAAACTCCACGTTTTTCTAAGTCAATCAATCTTCCTGGGGTTCCAATAATAAAATGAGGTCTTCTTTTAACGGTAGCTATCTGTCTATCTAAAGGAACACCACCAATACAAAGGGCTGAATAAAGATCCATGCCTTGAACAAAGTCAGTAAATTCTGCTCTGATCTGTACTGCCAATTCTCTGGTTGGAGCCATAATTAAGACTCTGCCAGAATTTTGGTATATGTTGTTAATTAGTGGAATCAAAAAAGCAGCTGTTTTACCAGTTCCAGTACTTGCAAGTCCAATAATATCTCTTGTGTCTAGAATATGAGGGATTGCTTGGTCTTGAATTGGAGTAGGTACAGAATACCCTTTTGCAAGAATATTTTTTTTGAGCTGTTCACAAATAGGAAAGTCAGCAAAAGTATGCTTTGCCTGATACTTTGGTTTTTCAGGTTCAGCTACAGCATGTTGTTGCACGATCATAGAAGGGTCAAAAGAAATTTTCTTTCTTCCACCACCACCACGATTCTGCTGAGAATTGAACGATCTATAATTTCCCTGTGAATGGTTAAAACCACCTCGGGAGTTCCTTTGGTTATACATATATATTTTTCTTTTACGCAAAAGGCAAAAGACAAGAATATACAAGCTTGAACCAATTGAGTTTTATTTTAATAGAAGGATTATATCACAATATCACTATAATAACAAGTTATAAGATATAAATCCTAAATTACTGAAGGTAAAAGCAAAAAAAATGCATATAATAAACTCTATGGTGTTAGCCGGTAACATAAAAAAATATTATTCATTTCAGTTTTTTAATAGTCTTGAATTTTTTGCTCCTGTGATAGTGTTGTTTTGGCAGTCAAAAGGATTGAATTTTTCCCAAATCATGTGGCTGCAATCTATTTACGCTATCGGAGTTATTATTCTTGAGTTGCCAACTGGTGCATTAGCTGATTATTTTGGAAAAAGAATTAGTTTGGTTTTTGGCTCACTTTTTTTTACACTTGGATTTTTTGTTTACGGAATTGGAACTATGTTTTGGCACTTCATTGTTGGCGAATTAACTATTGCGGTGGGGGCAGCTCTTATTTCTGGTGCTGATAGTGCATTTATTCATGAGACTCTCAAATCACTTGGAAGAGGAGCTGAATATAAAAAAACTGAAGGTAAGGTTCGAGGTCTTACCAGTATTTCTAGAGCGGTAGGAAAGTTGCTAGGTGGTGTTCTTGGGTCAATATCGCTTAGTTACACGTTGCTTGCAACGGCAGTTTCAACCTTTATTGGATTTTTAACAAGTTTGACTTTTACAGAAACAAAAGAAGAACTGCCAAGGGAAGAAAAAACAGAGTATGTTCAAATAATCAAAGAGAGTTTGAAGATCGTTACAAACAGTAAAACTGTATTGTGGTTGGTATTGTTTTTTGCATCATTTAATGCACTCATTTGGTCAACAAGTTGGTTCTCCCAACCTTATTTGCAAAATCTTGGTGTGCCAGTTATTTACTTTGGAATTATTTTTGCGAGTTTTAATATTGTTACTGCATTCGGATCAGCACATATTGAAATCTTGGAGCGGCTTGTGAGGAGACCATTTATTGTGATGGGTTTAATTGCAATTATTTCATTATTTTTACTTGGAACTTTTCCAAGTTTATTCATTTTTCCACTCTGGCTATTTTTTAATTTGTTTCTTGTCATTAATCAAACTCTAGTTTCCCATAAAGTATTGGCACTGGTTCCTTCAAATCGTGCAGCAACAGTTTTGTCATTTATGAATTTGATTAGAAGATTTATTTATGCTGGATTTGGCCCTGTATTAGGACTCATCGCAGATAAATTTAATTTGACTGCTGCTTTGCAATTTAATTCAGCTGTATTATTTTTGATTTTGGTATTACTGTATGTAGGAAGACCTAAAAGGTTATGAAAAAAGGAAATAATGAATAGTCGATTACAAAACAAAACATTTTTAAACGCAGACCAAGAAGTAGTTATGTATGATGGTTCTGAAATTACTTGGAGAGTTTCTGCATACGCAGTAATTACAAAAAATGACACGGTTTTAATTATCAAAAATCGAAAAGAAAAGTTGCACGATATTGTTGGTGGTGGTATTGAATTTGGTGAGACGATTGAAGAAACACTGGCAAGGGAAGGTTTAGAAGAAGGTGGTGCGAAAATTAAAATTGGTGAATTACTTCATGCTGAAACGAATTGGTTTTATCATTTTAGTAATAAAAAATATCATCAGACTTTGCAACTATTTTACAGCGCAACATTAGATGGTGAATTATCACAACCAACCGAAAAAAATATTGAGTGGCGTGGTTTTGTGCCAGTTACAGAAATTGGCACAACATATCATTTGCCTAGAAATGTTGAGGCGGTAATTAAACAGAAATGTAAAATAAAATAAAACAGAACACCTTATTTACTGAGCACCATACAACTTTTCTAAATCATCATAAACACCTCCTAAATGGAGCAATCTCTCATACGCCAGAAAAACTAAACTCAATGCTCCATAAAACAAGAAATGATTAATAAATGCGATTTGAATAGTAGGTACGCCCAATTTGGCAATGTATTCTTCAGTAGCAGAAATCACTGCGCAGGCTGAAATTAAAATAATACCGGCAATAAAATAGCTAATGAATTTGACCATAATTGCAACGTGATTTTTAAGTAGTGTTAGTCTGTAAATACTAAATGTAGCAACGAGTGTTGTAGCTAAAAGATACCCAAAGACGTGCCAACTGCCAGGACTAAGACTCACCGATTGTGGATTCATAAATAAAATACCAATCAACACAAAGAATCCCGCAATAACTATCCAAGAAGTTGGAATAATCTTTGAGGAATCATTGCGTAATTTTCTCAGAAATCCTTCTACTCCTAAATTAATAATCAACAAGCCGGCAAGATAAAAGTTGATCACATTTGCATAAATTGCTTGTCGGGGTAATTTAAGGTGCATGAAGCTAAAATATTCAACAATATGTGAAATTGCTAAAACAAGTAACGCAAGTATTCCTCTATGAATTATTGGTTCCAAATATTGATCGTGGACGTGTGTATGAAACCACAATCTGACTAATCCTAGCCCAACAAAAATTATTGCGAGAAGATGAATTAATCCTGATCGAGCAAAAAAAGTACCACTTGCTTCTGCTGCGATAACGATCAATATATTTATGACAAGCAATGTCCAATGGTTAAATATTTTTTCTGGTTGTATCTTCATGTTTTTATACTAGCATTATTTGAATGATACAGCAATATATTTAGCATGCAAAGATCATGCTCAATTTTATCGTGAAAAATCAGGTGATATAATCCCAAATATGTTGAGAACTCCTATCAAGGAAGCATTGCAAATAGCTCAGAGAGATTTGCGAACCTGTTATGTTTCTGAAGGCATTATCGCAGGCCCGCATCACTTCACAGATGTATGGGGAAGGGACGGATACTTTGCAGCGCTTGGGGCTATGACCCTTGGTGGACAAGAAGATTTCGCAGTGGTTAACCGAATGATCGACCAGTTTTTTTCTTTCCAATTACCTAGTGGGATGCTTCCATATCGTCTAATGAGATCAAAAATGACATTGGGAAAATATCGTGGCAAGCCGACGTATCTTGAAACACCTCAACCTACATATAGATTAAGAGGTATTGGCCAAAATATTTTAGATGGCACCACACTCACTGTTTTATTTTCAGCTTTGATGAATAGGAAAGAGCATCTACAAAAGATCATCAGTGCGCTAGAATTTCTTAAAACCAAAGAAAAAAATGGATTACTTTGGGATGGCCCAATGGCTGAGTGGAATGATTGTGTTTGGAAATTTGGCAACCTATTATATTCAAACGTGATTTACTGGTATATGTATGACCGTTTGGAGCATTTTTCTCTTGGATTTAACAAAAAGTTGAGTTTGGAGTTTGGTCAAAAAAAACAGCATATTGCTGAGGCATTACGAAAACGTCTGTGGAATGGCAAATATTTTGCTGATTGGAATGACATAAAACGACATGATTACTTATATCCGTATGGAAATTGTTTAGCAGTTGCATGGGGGTTAACTAATGAAGAAGAATCCCATTCAATTTTGGATTCTGTTGGTGGGGCAACGGCACAGTTTGGTATTCAAACCAATACGCCAAAATATCCATGGTGGAGAGTAGACTTCTTGCATAGAGCGATTGGTATGGGTGACTATCAAAATCAATCTGTTATTTGGTGGCAGCCAGTTATTAGTTTTCTCTCAGCTCTTCAAAAAATGGGGCGAAAAAAAGAAGCGGAAAAGTTAGCACAAAAGATTTCAGCAAAAATAGTTGTAGATCAGCAAATCCATGAATGTTATGAACCAAATGGAAAGAACGAACCGGTAAAGCGCTTGGCATACCAGTCAGAATCTCCTTTCGCATGGGCTTCTGGAATGATTGTTCATGCATTAAGTCAACTTTAAAGTATAATTTCTACTATGTTAGAAGAAAAACACAGAGGCCTAATTAAAAAATATTTAACCGATAAGTACCAAATGGTTCTAGCAACAAGTGGAGCCGAATACCCGTGGATTGCCACACTCTATTTTTCATTTGATGATGAACTAAATCTTTACTTTTTAAGTAGCCCAAATACTCTGCACTGTAAACAAATAGATGAAAATCAAAAAGTAGCAGTAGCAATTGCTGACTCTCCGCAAAATCCAACAAGCAACAAAAAAGGGTTACAAATTTTTGGGGTAGCGCAACAGATTTCAGGGAAACATAAAATTACGCATGCACTCAATCTGTGGAAAAAAACTTTGGGAGTTACAAGCACAGAGTACAGCTATGAGGGTATGACAAAAAAACTGATAAGCGGCAGGATGTATAAAATAATCCCCAAAAAAATCAAATTTTTTAACGAGGAGCTGTGGGAAGAAGGCAAGGAAGTAACTATTGAGCTATGAGCGATCTTTTGTCCTTTAAACTAACTACCATAAAACAAACTGGCTGGGATGAGTATGAACTCATTGATAGTGGTCGAGACGAAAAGCTTGAGCGATTTGGCCCATATATTTTACGACGTCCACACCCTGGAATTAACTGGCCAAAATCACAACCTGAACAGGTTTGGAATACTGCGGATGCAACTTTTAGAAAAACTCAAGGTGACAAAGGATTCTGGCAGATGAAAAAACAGTTGCCTGAGTCATGGCCAATACGCTGGCAGGACTTAGTTGCCAGCGTGCACCTCTCGCCATTCAAACACACAGGAATATTTCCAGAGCAAAGCGCGCACTGGAAATGGATGCAGGATATACTAGAAAAACACAAGAAACAAAATCCAGGGCATCAACCCCACATTTTAAATCTTTTTGCATACACAGGAATGGCAAGTGTTGTTTGTGCAAAAATGGGAGCAAAAGTTACACACGTTGATGCTTCTCGGTCATCAATTGGATGGGCAAAGCAAAACCAATTAGCCTCTGGGCTTGATGAAAGATCTATCCGGTGGATTTTGGATGATGTGGTCAAATTTGTGACTAGAGAGATAAAACGTGGAGTGAAGTATGACGGGATCATCATGGACCCCCCTGCATACGGCCATGGTTCAAAAGGTGAAGTTTGGAATTTTAAATCGTCGTTTCCACTCTTACTGGATTTATGTACACAGATTTTGGTAGATGAGCCATTATTTGTGCTTTGTAATGCGTATGCAGTCCCAATTTCTATACAGACTCTAGGCTCACTATTACAGGAGAATATGAAGAGCTACAACGGTAGTGTAGAAGCCGGAGAACTAATCATTGAAGAGACCAAAACGAACCGGCAATTATCGACTGGTGTATTTGCACGATTCAGTTGCCAGTAAACTAATATAGTTTGTACCCTTTCATTCCTCTGATTTATTGAGTAAAATTGTTGGTATACAAATGAAAAAATACTGCCCATGCAAACTGTCTTAGCCAAGATAAGAAGGCCTTATGTATCTGTGATTTATAAAGTCTTGTTTGTGTGTTTGATAGTTATTTCGATCATTGCAAGTGGAGTCAGTCTGGTTATTTTCAGGGGGATAAATGATAGAGCAATTACTGATAAAACCAATGAATTAAAAAGAATTGCAGATTATCAAGAGGAGAGGCTGGCTTATGAATTTTCTGTTTCGCAGCGGTTGGTAAAAATACTTTCACAAGATGAAAAGGTAATTAATTTTCTAGAAGGTGATCAAGGTGTACTTCACCAAGATATATATAGATCATCTTAACTCATATAATGCGGCGCAAAATTACGAAAGTATTTATTTGCTCAATTCAGAAGGATTAACGCTTGCATCAACAGATCCAACGTTTGAAGGAAATAACTATGGGTTTAGGGATTACTTTACTAGAGCTAGGTCTGAAAAAGTATATATTACTACTGCTTTAGGTATAACTTCAAACAACATGGGGTATTATTTTTCATATCCAATTTATTCAAGGCAGAATACTGGAGAATTCCTTGGCGTTGCAGTTATCAAAATTGGTGAAGAAAATATTCAAAAGTTATTTTTTTCACAACAGGGTTGGGATATTTATTTGATTGATTCTTCAAGTGTTGTTATTTTCGGTACAAATCAAGGTCTCATTCTTAAAAGTTTAGTAGAAGTTCCAGAATTAAGAGAGTTAATCGGTAAAAAAGAGTCTCAATATTTGGGAAAAGAAATAGTTTCATTGGATAGAGAGCTTGAGTGGGATAAAATAAAAGTTTCGGAAGAAGTTCTTTCTTTTGAGGCCCCTGATCTACAAAATTTTGGAAAAGACTCATTTTTTATTGCGAAACGGATTGATCAGATTAACTTTCATCTATTGATTACATTTACGCCAGAGGTTGTTTTAAGTCAAACCCAACAGTTCGCACAAACAAGTGCCGGGCAAGTACTTGTTGCAGCTTTAATAGCTTTGATAATAATTGGTCTTTTTGTGTATTGGTTCTTATTCCCAATAAAAGAGATAACTGCTTCTATTGATTTTATTGCAAGTGGCAACTATCAAAATTATGTTCAAGTCGATACCAAAGATGAATTTGAAACAATGGCTAATTCTATTAATAATTTACAGCAGAAGATTAAAAGAGATCTTTCGGAAATTGCAAAGAGCGTAGATGATAACCAGCAAGTTGCTCAGAAGAAAGTTAAAGAATTAGAAGACTTAAACAATATTATGGTTAATAGAGAACTAGAACTGGTGAAATTAAAGAAGATGATAAATGAGAAGCAAAAGGATGAAAAAGTGGGATGACAGAGTTACTAATATCTCCACTAATTTTATTCACGCTTGCGTTTTCGACATTGCTTTTTATTTTTTCGATCAGGAAGGTAAAGCAAGGAAGAATTTTGCTGTTCTTCGTTAATTTTTTGGTGGTAACTTGGTTGTTCTCTGCGGTAGGATTAGCAAATAATCTTGCATTGTTACCACCTTTTCTGTCTAGTTATACTTCTTCAATTCTTGTTTTTTTACTTCACTATTTTTTGTTATTCCAATATTTGTTTGTCGCCCGATATTTGCTTGTAAGTGAACATACAGTTTCAAGGTTCTTTTTTGTCTTAGCATATAGTTTGTGGGCTGTTTACTTTTCATTGCCTTCTAATATTGGTGCTGTTGTTGAGGGTGATAACCAATTGCTGCAGGCAAGCTTTGCTTTTGTGTCTTTATCTCCTTCACTATTTTTTATTTTATTGACTTTATATAAGTTTTTTATTAACAGACTTTTTATTCCTAAAAAATTATTTGTAATATTGCTATCTGGACTCGTATTACCAATTATCATTGTTTATGAGCTTATCTACATTCAGTTAGAATCAAGTACTCTTTCACTTAATCTTATTTTTATTTCACTATCAGTGTCTGTGTATTTTTACTCATTTTTACTTTATTTTGACCAGAGGGTCAGAATACTTACCTCATTTAAAGAAAAATTAGTATTGATTATCTCATTGCTCGTATTGATTCCACTTACTGTAAGAACCACCTACGTGTACAACAATTCAAGAAATATTTTAATAGCTAATGCACAAAAAACTACTGAGTTGGAAAATACGTTTTATGCCGATAGATTACAATTTGTTTTTGAACAGTTTAAAAACAACAGTGTATTTTTAAGCAAACTCCCTGAGTTTTTACAGTTATCGGTAGAGCAAAAATCCATTGTGGAAGTTGAGGCGATATTCTCTAGGTATCTTGATGTTAACCCAGAGGTTGACACTATTGCATTTGTCGATTCAAATGGAAAGCAACGAGCTGTCGTGAAGCAGGGGGATGGAAACCACGTAGCGATTCCTCAAACTGAATTGGGTGAAATCACGCAAGATGAACTTGAAACTTTCAAGAACATCACAGATGTACATATCTTTAGAGTAACACCAAAAAGAAATGATAAATCTGAAATCGAGCGACCGTTTAACCCGATTGTGAAGATAGTAGTACCAGTCTTGTTTGAATCAAAGAACATAGGTTTTGTAGTTGTTGATGAAGAGGGCTATTACATTCTGCATCCAAATCTTGAATTGGTTTGGGGTAGTCCCCGAGAACTGGCTACTGGAGTTAGCCTTGCAACAGAAAATCCACAGCTTTGGCAGGCTGTAACTTTGAAAAGAGGAAATTCACGAGACAAACGCTATCTTGACAAACATCTTAAACATTGAGCATGGTACACTGAGTTTAAATTTAAAACTATTTCATCCAAAAGATTTATTAACGCTCATTGTTAAAAAGTTTGATAGAGAGATTCAACAAAAGCACTTAAAACTCATGGCTGAGATCTCGCCTGATATCAGTCCTATGGTTAGTGACTCTCAGTTCTTGGGTGACGTTATTTCAGTTATTTTATCAAACTCTATCAAGTACACACCACATTTGGGAGCAATCAACCTTAAGTTAAGTGCTGATTACGAAGATATAACCTTTGTGATTAGTGATACAGGTTATGGGGTAATGGAAGAAGAGAAACCACACTTATTTGAAAGGTATTTTAGAGGAAGCAATATACTCAAATATGAACCGTTTGGGACGGGATTAAGCCTTTTTTATGCCAAAAAAGTGACAGAGTTTCTAGGCGGGAAGATCTTTATTGATACGCATCCAAACAAAGGAACTACTGTTACTATTAAGGTGCCAAAAAGGATTAACTAAATTCCAAAAGTGAAGGCAAAAGCAGATACACCTTTTGGAAATATAAGTTCGACAGAGTGTCTGCCATATTCACTTGATTCCAGTGAAACAATATCATACTTATTTGGTTCTTCCAAGACAAATGATTTTTCTGTGTCTTGTCCATCGATTCTGATATTTACGGAAACAGGACTCACTTGATTTTCAGGTGGGTGCAGGACTAAAAATACTTTTGCAGCCAAAAAGTTTAATTTTAGTTTAGCGCCGTCTGTGTCAGCAGTAATACTTTCAGGTCCCACAGTCCAGGTACCTTCAAGTGCTACAGCATCATTAGGAAGTTTCTCTACTGCAGGGTAGGTGACAGAGGTATCTAACTTGATTGCATTCTCACTCGTGTAGTTTGCCGCACGATCATACCCTAGGTAAATCTCAGGAGTTAGTTTTCTTCCATTTATTTCTATTTCTGGTTGGTCAAGTGGAGCTTCATTTAATAGAGTTCGTATCGCGTTCTCGGTTTCAATATATTTGCCTTCACCAAAGTGGGTATAACGAATGTCTCCATTCTTATCAATCAAATAATGAGCTGGCCAATACCTATTTTCGTATGCTCTCCAGATTTTGAAATCATTATCCTGAACGATTGGGTATAGCAATTCATATTGTTTGCTTGCCATGACAACATTATCATATTTTTTTTCGAATTCGAATTCGGGTGAGTGTACCCCGACAATTTCAAAACCCAAGTCATGGTATTTTTGGTACCAATCCTTTAAGTATGGGAATGTTCGGACACAGTTAATACAGGTGTATGTCCAGAAGTCGATCAGCACAACTTTTCCTTTTAGGTCTGTTTCTAAAGTAAGAGGTTGAGAGTTTATCCAAGATGTTTCATTTTGAAAACCAGGTGCATTGATTCCTGGCTCGAACAGAAGTTGATCAGTTTTTTTTGGTTCACTAACTGGATTTTGGGGGTCAGTGAGGAGGTTTAGTTGTTTCTGAATTTCTGAGTTGTCTTCAAATTTCGTTAGATTAGATCCATAATTAGGGAACTTCTCTAAGATATATTGCTGAAACTTGATATCAACATTCATAAACAAACCGATAGCGGTAAAAACCATAAGGACCCCGAAGGTCTGCTGGATTTGTGTGGTGTGCTCTAGTAGCCATGGTATTTTTTCAAACAATTTTCTTCCTGAATACGTAATAATAAGCATAGGAATTGCAGTCCCAATAGAATAGGCAAATGTGATCAAAACTGCATTGAGTGTAACTTGAGCAGTAATTGAAAGGGTGATAATAGAGGCCAAAATCGGTCCAACGCAAGGTGCCCAAATAAGACCTAGACTAGCACCCACAAGAATGCCTCCAAAAAATCCATTTTGATTAGTTTGGTTAGTTTTTGGTTGTAACGAAGATAACTTACTAATGATTTTTTCGAAAATTGCTTGTGCTTGAGGGAAGATTAGAAAAATTCCGAATATAAAAATTAAGACAATTGCTAAGTTTCGCATAAAGTCAGCAGGTATGCCTGTATTTCTAACAATGATCGATAAAAACAGGGTAAAAAAGGTAAAACTACCTACGAAACCAGCAACAACACCAAGAGGTCTGCTTTTTCCACCAGAAAGGGAACCACTTAGAACAATAGGTAATATGGGTAAAATACATGGGGATAGAATTGTTACAAATCCAGCTAAGAAGGCAAAAAGTATTAGTAAAATCATATTAATTTACTATACATTGTAGTTTATTTTTGATGCTAGTGGCAAAAATAAATTTATTTTTCGAGTTCTGATTTAACGAAATCTCGCGTTTCTTGCCAGTTATTAAGTCCTGTTTTTGGGACAACAATATATGCGCCAGTCGATGATTTGGAATGTTCAAATACGTTTTGGGTACTCAGTGTGATACTTTGTGTTCTCATATCTTTTGCTGTTGCTAGCTTTGGTGCTAGCGTGGAGATTGTATCAATTGTAAGGTCAGTATCAGTTAGAGCGATCATTGTTTTAAAGAATAGTGGAATTTTTTCTAGTGCTTTAAGTGTAAATAATTTATCTCTGACTGCCAACAAAACTTCTTGTTGTCGCTTACTTCTTGAGAAGTCTCCCCCTGCAGATCCGTGACGAGAGCGGACATACGCAAGTGCGTCTCCCCCTTCCATGTGATGAATTCCAATTGGATAATAAATACGTTGGTACCGACATTCGAATTGTCGTTCGAGTTCGAAGCCTGTTAGGGTATTTGTTAACTCAGCAACTTCTTCTGGAGTTTTTCCGCAAGTTTCAAGCTGTTTTCCCTCGATCGGATACCATTTATCATCTAAAGTTTCACTAACGGTAACTTCTAATCCATCCAAGATGCCACCAATTGCTACTTGAAAACCAACAAAATCGATAGAAATGAACGTGTCGATTGGAATGCCTGTCACCATAGTTACCATTTCTTTAGCTATTTGAGAACCACTGTGGATAGGGTCATTTTTATCACCCAAACTGAATGCAGTATTTATTTTACCGTTAGTGCCATTGGGTAAAGTTACAAATAAATCTCTGGGGATTGAAATAAATGAGATAAGTTTTGCATCAAAGTCAAAGTGTACAACTTGGATTACATCGCTCAAGAATCCTCCTTCATGCCCAGCCCCACCATACCCAAGCAACAAAATTGAGAGGTTGTCTTTGTTTTCAAAATTAGGATCTGGTGTGAAAGTAATAGCTTCAGCTGCTAAAACTTGCGATTGAGTCTCCCCCACAGTTGCTTTTTTATTTCCAACAAAGATATATGTAGCAGTTGCTGAGGCAACGATGAGTGCAGTGATAGAGACAATAATGAAGAATTTTTTTTTATTCACAGTTAGTCGTATTGTAACTTCAGCTTTTTCTCAGGTAAAGCAGTATAATAGTACTCCATGAAGATATTGTTGGTAGAAGATGATCATAGAATTTCTTCTGTGATAAAAAAAGGACTCGAACAAGAGGGTTTTCTTGTTGATGTAGCGTTCAACGGTGAGTCTGGTTTAGATATGGCTCTCAGTGACGGGTATGACGTTTTAGTGTTAGATCTCATGCTGCCGTTGTTAGACGGAATGACGGTATGCAGGCAATTACGCGAAAAAAAGAATCAGACCCCCATTCTAATGCTCACAGCAAAGTCAGAAGTTTCTGACAAAGTTGCTGGACTCACAATAGGGGCAGATGATTATTTAGCTAAGCCATTCGCTTTTGAAGAATTGCTTGCAAGGATAAAAGCTCTTTCAAGAAGAGGTAGAAGTCAGAAAACCCAGGTGCTTACGATTGATAATTTAGTTTTGAATACCACTACTTTTGAAGTTAATCGAGCAGGCATGCCAATTGAGCTTTCAAAGAAAGAATTTCTACTATTAGAATTTTTGCTCAAAAATAAGCATCGAACAGTAAGTAAAAAAACAATAATTACCAAAGTTTGGGAGTTTGATACTGATGTGCTTCCAAATACTGTAGAAGTTTACATTGGATATTTAAGAAATAAAATCGATAAACCATTTAAAAAATCAAAGATGCTGATTAAAACTGTTCGAGGATTTGGATACAAAATATCTGACAAATAAGTTATGAATGTATTTGCATTTACAAGAATTAAGCTGACCGTTTTCTACGTAACCGCAATCATGGTGGTGAGTACAATGTTTAGTTACGCAATCTATAAGGGTGTGTCCCAGAATATTGAACAAAGCTTCACACGGGCAGAAAATAGACTTCGAACTGCACCGGGTTTTGCTCAACAGTTGTTACGCCAAGCTTCAAACGAAGCAGAAAACAGGCAAGAGCTACATCAATTCTTTTTGGAGGAATTACAGGAATCCAAGAAGAAAGTCTTACTTCATCTTTTAATGACAAATGCTTTTATTTTGTTAGCGAGCAGTGTGGCAAGCTACGCTCTTGCTGGTAGGACACTCAAACCAATAGAAGATGTTCTCTCTGATCAAAAGAGGTTTATTGCCGATGCTTCACATGAATTGCGCACTCCCCTTACAAGTTTGAAAACCGCAATAGAGGTATCACTCAGAGACAAGAAAATTGACCAAAGGGCAAAGAAAGTTTTGGAAAGTAATTTAGAAGATGTAGATGCACTCAAAGAATTGATTGACAGTCTTTTACAGTTAGCTAGCCAAGAAAATAAAACAATTATAAAGCAACTGATCGATGTTCATGAAGTAATGGGTAAAGTGCTAAAAATTGTAAAACCATTAGCAGATGAAAAAGAGTTAAAAATAACATCAAAGTTGCAGCACCAGCAAGTTCTGGCTTCAGAAACTGGCCTACAGCAACTCTTTACTATTTTGTTAGACAACGCAATAAAGTATAGCAACTGTAAAGGAAAAATTAACGTACTGATTATTCCGGGCAAGCGCACAGTAACAATAAAGATAGCTGATACCGGAATCGGGATAAATAAAAAATACTTACAACATATTTTTGATCGATTCTATAGAATCGATTCAAGTAGGACTTGTAGCCAAAAACCTGGATTCGGGCTCGGGCTTTCAGTTGCAAAACAAATAGTTGCAAACCACAACGGTACCATTACCGTTGAGAGTGAAATTGGTAAAGGGACAACATTTACCACTACTCTACCTTTATAGAGTTTTACGTTTTTAAGTTTATTCTCAGTTTCATTTTTTATACTTCTACTAACTATGTATTAAAGTAGGTTTTATTGAAAGGAACCATATGAAACAAAAATTAGAGCAAACCTCAAAGAAATATATTTTTATTCCAATCGCAATGCTTGGTTTGGTTGCAGTTTTAGCTTGGTCAATGACTGACAAAGTCAATGCATTTGGCGGTGAAAATCGCAAGAGTGAATTTGCAGCAGTGATAGCTCAAAAGTTTGGCTTGGACCAAGCGCAAGTTGAAGAAACTATCCAGCAATACCACCAGCAAGAAATGGAGACTAGACACCAAGAGATGGAATCAAGAATGGAAGAAAGATTACAGCGTGCGGTAGCTGCAGGCAACCTTACAGAGGTTCAAATGAATGCAATTCTTGAAAAACATGACGAGATGTATGAACGTATGCAAGAACTACATGACCAAGATCTTTCTAAGGAAGACCTCAGAGAAATGAGAGCAGATCTTCGTGATGAAATGCAAAATTGGGCTGAGGAGCAGGGAATAGACTTTGAAGTGTTCATGGAATTTGGAAAACGTTTTAGAAGACCATAATTTTTGTTACTAGAAAACTTTTTCAGGAGCCTGTGCGATGAGCAAGGCTCCTTTTTTATAAGTAGGTTTCTTGAAACCTCAAAACTTAACTTGAAAAATTTTCCCTATTTATCGTATACTTTGTACAGAGGGCGATAAAGTTATTGCTACAGAAAGACAACTATGCAACTAAAAATTGAAGATACCGTGGTGGTAAATGCAGACAAGAATGATATTCTTATTGTTTCGTTTTTAGAAGCAATATATGATGATGAAAAGAACGCAATTCAAGCACAAGCTGGTGCTGAGAAGTGCTTTGCTCTGATTGCCGAAAAAGGATTTAGTACGCCGGCAAAGGTAATTGTAGACTTACGCCCAATGGGAAGTAAAAGCCATATTTCTCCTAAAGCAAGAGAAGTATACATGAAGTTTGTTTCTGATCAGAGAATTGCTAAAGTGGCGGTACTGGGTTCATCAGACGCTCAGGTCTCCATTGCCAACTTTATTTTGACTTTTACTGGTGATCTGGGAGCAAAATTAGCATGGTTCTCAAGTGAAGCTGAAGCGCGGTATTGGATACAGAAGTAGTTTATAGTATTCTACCTGTATTGTGATAAGAAGGAATCTGATTTCCGAGAAGCATTTTTTTGTTTTACTTTTTATAGTAAGTCTGTTTTTGTATATCTTGGTTTTGCTTAGGGTAAAAAGTATTATTTGGGGTGATAGTCTTTATTATTATGCGTACACAAGATCGATCGTCATGGATCGGGATATTGATTTTAGTAATGAGGCCTTTCATAAAAATTTAGGTTTTCCCAATGCACCAGAAATCTCTCCAAGAACAGGAATGGTTACCAACAAATTTTCACCCGGCACTGCCCTATTCTGGATACCCGGTTTTGTGTTGGGACAAACAGTGGCTTTGGCTAGTAATACTGTTGTTGGAGGAACCCTTTTTTTAGTAGATGGCTATGGTTTGTTGCCTCAGCTTTCTGTAAGTGTTACGGCAGTCTGTTTTAGTGTCTTGGGGCTATGGTTTGTTTTTAAAACTATGAGTATGTGGTTTAGTAAAAAGGTTACAATATTTACGACCATATTGTTATTTTGTTCAACACAGTTATTTTATTACACTGCTATTGATCCAGTTAATTCCCATTCAATATCATTTCTATTATCAGCGTTGTTATTCTACCAAATTTCAAGAGTACTACACTCAAGAATTACTTGGAAAAATGTGATTCCCATGGGAGTAACTGCGGGGTTTCTGATGTTAGTACGGAATCAAGATTTAGTTGTAGTTTTACCTATATTTATCACCTTGTTTATAGTTCAAAAAGAAAGTTTGTTGCATAAGCTGAATTGGGCGATTCTTTTTAGTGGGAGTGCATTTGTGGTTATGGGTATTCAGTTTTTGACTACCGTTACTCTTTTTGGTGTATTAGGGAGTCCGTATCTTATGAGAGGTGAGCAGCTCAACTGGTTTAAGCCTGATTTTATTAGAGTATTATTTACTCTAGAAAATGGTTTGTTTTTCTTCGCACCAGTACTAGGATTTGCAGTTCTTTTTTTGATTAGAAAATTGAAGGAAAAAGTAACCATATTAGGAACTATTTCATTGATTGCTTTTTTACTACAGCTTTACGTTGTAGCCAGCTGGGGACCAGAAATTATTGGAGGTCCATATGGTTCAAGAATGTTTGTAAGTGTTTTGCCTCAATTGAGCATCGCAGTTGCCTATTTTATTGATTTTTTGTTAAAAAAATTGCAAAAAAAACAATTCGTAATAGTTTTTTTGGTGTTGCTCTTATTTTTTTCCAGTAATATGTTATTGCAGACCCTCATAATGTTATACCGTTTCTAACTTGACTTAAGTTTTAAAAAGATCTTTAATGGATATGTATGCCCAATGACACTACTTTACCAATAGTTAGTAACATAGAAAACAAAGATTGTTGCAATAAGCCCGGCGGTTGTGGTAATTGCATGAAAGGTGGAATGCCTATGAAAAAAGAGGTACTTTCCTTTATTACATTATTATTAATTGGTGCAACTACCGTTTTGGCTGTTTTGCTTATCAACGAAAAACGGGCAAAGCTTGCAAGTCCGATGTCAGAGACAGATTCTGCAACTGCAGCAATAACAAAGTATGAACTACCTACGCTAAAGTCAGTTCGTGAAGTAGTTGAACTTCCTGCACCAAAGTTGAAGAGTTCTGTGTCAGTAGAACAAGCCATCCAGAGCAGAAGAAGTAGAAGATATTTTTCTGAAGAGCCAGTAACAAAACAAGAGCTGTCTCAAGTTTTGTGGTCAGCACAGGGAATAACCGATGAAGCTGGACACAGAGCAGCCCCATCTGCAAGAAGTGCATATCCATTTTCTGTCTATGTAGTGATTAGAAATGTTGAAGATATTCCAGCTGGCTTGTATTTGTACAATCCTAAAGACAACTCTCTTGGTAGTTTAGGTTTGGCAAATGCTGGAGACAGATTGATTGAAGCTAAAGTTCAAGAAAACTCACAAAAGTCACCGGTTGTTGTTGCTCTTGTGGCTGCTCCTGCTATTATGCAAGCCATAGCTCCAGATAATGATCCAATGCCAAACATTTATTTAGAGGCTGGTCATATTGGTGAAAACATTTATCTACAGATTGAATCACTTAAGATGGCCACAGTTGTAACGGGTGGATTCAACAAACAGGCAGTAGCTAGTGCGCTAGAGCTTGACCCTCTCAATGAGGTTGTCGTATATTTAGTTCCATTTGGGCACATTGGAGAAGCCCCTGAACAAGCTGCCACTGAGTAATTATGAAAAAGTTATTACAGACATTCTTTTTAAGCTTCATAATCTTAATTTTTTCAGTGCAAGTTGTGTTCGCACAGGGCAAAGTCTTTACTGTTGAAGAGCTCAGCAAATATAACGGAAAAGATGGGGCTAAAGCGTATACTTCATACAAAGGTGTTGTCTACGATGTTACAGATAGTAAATTATGGGCAATGGGTGAACATTTTGGGTTGCAGGCGGGAATAGATCTCACTGAGGCTATGGCAAATGCGCCACATGGTCCAGAAGTTTTTGCTGGTTTTACAGTAGTTGGTACTTTAGAGGGATATGTAGAACAAGCAGAACAACCTGAAGCTGACCCGAATGCGGAGTCAGTATCAACTACTCAAGAGCCTTCAGAAAAATCTGATGAGGATGCATCTGCCTGGTATGCGAAGCGAATTAGAATAGCAGGCTTTTCTCTATTGGGTTGGACAGGCATTCTCTTGGGAATCTTCTTTGTGCTAACGTTTGCCACGTGCTTTGCACTTCCTTGGGCAAAACTTCCACTCCCGTGGAAAGGATCAAAAATTGGTCCTGATCCACTTGATGAGTCAGGAACACATTTAGTGTGGAGCTCGGTGCATAAACACTTTGTTTGGATAACGGTTATTTTAGGAATTATTCACGGAGTTCTCGGCTTTTTGCAAATGCTTGGTATTTACCTCTAACCACTATGGCTAGTTTAACCGCACCAATTCATATCATTTATGCTTCAACTGGGGGTAATACTGAACACGTCATGGAGCAAGTTGCTCAATATTGGCGGGAACAAGGAGTCACAGTTGAATTACATAGATCAGAGCAAACCCCACTTTCGGTGATCACAAACAATAAGTATTTTTTATTTGCAACTTCTACGTGGGACCATGGTGCAATTAATCCTTTTTTCTTGGCACTACTCAAAGAGATGAAAACTGCTGATTTCTCAGGCAAAACTGCCTCATTTATTGGATTGGGTGACAGGAGGTATGAAAAATACTATTTTTGTTCTGGTATGACTGCAATCAAAGAAATCTGGGAAAAAAGTAAAGGAAGATCTGTTGGTGTAGCTTTAACAATAGGCAGAGAACCATTTGAAACTGTGATAGAGGAAATGGTCAAAAAATGGGCTGATGAAACTCTCCCTTTATATGAATCACAAGCGCAAGGACAAGCAACATGACATATTTACATAGATTTGTAGTCAAAGTGGCTGGTGAATCTGGAATGGGTATCAACTCTGTTGGTGAAGTTCTAGCTAAAGCTTTGAAGAACGTTGGAATGTTTGTGTTTGGATACAGAGAATATCCTTCACTTATAAAAGGTGGTTACTCTTGCTATCAGCTAGATATTTCAGATACTAAGATAAATGCATCTTCTAGTGAATGCGATGTCTTATTAAGTTTTAGCAGAGTTTCGTTACATGCCTATCTTAATACTGTCCGCGAAGGTGGTAGTGTCATTCATTCTGTAATTCAAGTGCGATTTACCCCTGAAGAAGAAAAAATCATAGCTGATAGAAGACTGACTGTAGTGTATCTACCTGCCAGAGAAATGGCGATTACAATTGGTGGAAATAAGATTATGGAAAACACAGTCATGCTTGGAGCAATTTGGCAGGTACTTGATCTTGACCTTGAAGAACTTAAGTCAATGATCACTGAGCAATTTGCAAAAAAACCTGAGGTTATTCCTGGAAACATTAACTGTTTGGAGGCTGGATATACATTTAAACTTGAGGGAGTTTCTAAATCTCAGTTAGATTTGAGAAAAACAGAAAACTTTACAGATGATTATTTGTTAACAGGAAACCACGCAATCGCACTAGGTGCAGTAGCTGGTGGTGTACGTGCTTACTATGCCTACCCCATGACACCAAGTAGCTCTATTCTTTCTTACCTTGCTGACATTTCCCATGAAACGGGGATGCTGGTAAAACAAATTGAAGATGAAATCAGTGTAGCTAATATGGCAGTGGGTTCAATGTTTGCAGGTGCCAGAACTTTAATTGGAACAGCTGGTGGTGGATTTGACCTGATGACAGAGACAGTATCATTAAGTGGTATAACTGAAACTCCGTTCATGTGCATTTTGGCACAGCGTCCAGGTCCGGCAACAGGATTGCCGACATGGACCTCTTCATCTGACTTAAATATTGCAGTTTATGCAGGACACGGGGAATATACTCGGTTGGTGTTAGCAGCAAGTGACATTGAGTCTTGTTTTATTCTCACACAAGTAGGGTTAAACATGGCGGAGAAATATCAGATTCCAGTGATATTACTTACCGAAAAACAGATTGCAGAATCTATCTTTCAAGTGAATAGAATGCCTGACCCAATCCCAATCGAACGTCATATTCTTTCTAACGATGATGCAAAGAAAATGAAAAGTGAAGATAGATTCGCCATAACTGAAACTGGTATTTCACCACGTTGGTTACCTGGTCAGTCAGAGGCTGTATATACGGCAAACAGTGATGAACATCTTCCCGATGGAACACTGACTGAAGAAGCAGATACTGCTTGGGCTTCCTATAACAAACGACTCAGAAAAGAAAAGACTTTATTAGAAGAATTACCTGAGCCGATTGTTTTTGGTGATCCCAATGCAGATATTAGTTTTGTTGGTTGGGGAAGTGTTAAGAATACAATGTTAGATGTTATGGCTTGTTTGTCTGAATTTACTGATAAAAAGATATCCTACTTGCACTACGAATACCTCTACCCTGTTAAAACTAAAGTGCTCAAAGAATATGCTAAGAAAGCCAAAAGACTTGTTTTAGTTGAAAACAATGCAACAGGGCAATTGGGGCAAATAGTAACTGCAAAAACTGAGATACCATTTTGGGAAAAAGTTTTAAAATGTGATGGACGACCATTCTTTGTTGAAGATATTGTAAACTTTATTTTGGGAGGAAGTTCAAATGCCGTGTAACACTTGTGTAACAGCAACAAGCCAACCCACCCAAATGAAAGATTTTGCCTCAGCAAATATTTTTACTTGGTGTACAAACTGTGGAAATTACGGGATTAATGCTGCTGTCAGACGAGCGCTTGTGGAACTTGATATCAAACCGTGTGAGACCATTACTTGCTTTGATATCGGCTGCAATGGCAATGGTGCTGACAAAATAGGTGGATACACTTTCCATGGACTACATGGGAGGGTAATCCCAGCAGCTTGTGGTGCTGCACTGGCTAACACAGAAACTAAGGTCATAGCTTTTGGTGGTGATGGTGGCACACTAGGTGAAGGTGTTGGTCATCTGGTTCATGGGGTCAGAGGTAACTATAATGTGACATTTATTTTGCATAACAATCTTAATTACGGATTAACCAAAGGCCAAGCTTCTCCAACAACAAAGAAGAATATGAAGATGGATTCGTCTCCTGATGGACCAACTTCTGAAGCTCTACATCCAGTTAGATTTGTTTTAGCACTTGAATCTACTTTTGTGGCGAGAACATTTTCTGGAGATGTGAAACATATGACAAAAGTCTTTGTAGAGGCAATCAAACATCCTGGGTTTAGTTTTGTGGAGGTGTTTCAAAGTTGCCCGACATATAACAAGCAAACTCCACATGAGTGGTATCAACAACGAGTATTTGATGTGAGTACAGTTTCTGACTATGATCCAAGTAATAGAGCTCGTGCGTTTGAGATTGCAGAAGATATTGAGAATAAGATAGCAATCGGAGTGTTATATAAGGATAAAAACAGTGTGCCGCAAAGCGCTAGACAACAGAACAGAGCTAAACTCAACACACAACTTGTTGAGGAAACAAGACAATATCCTATTGATACTTTATTGAAAGCATTTAGATAGAAGCGTTAATTGCCTCGACGATTTGGGTTAACGAAGTACTAGCTTTAACAAAAAACTTTGTTGCTCCCATGTCTAGTGCTTCTTTTTCATGTGTTGAATCTAAGTTTGTCATCACAAAAACAGGGATGCTTTTTGTTTCATCATCACTTTTGAGGAGTTGGAGTACATCAAAACCATTTTTTTGCCCTTGCAACATGATATCAAGCAATATGAGATTTGGCCTGTGTTGTTTTGCCATGTTACAGCCTTGGTCACCAGTCAATGCAAAAAAGGTTTCATATCCGGCATCTTCAAGCGCTTTTTTGTAAGCTATGTTAATGATTTCATCATCCTCGACTACTAGAATGATTTTTTTCTTTTGGGTTTCCATATGTTCCTTTATCTCTTACTTAGATTGTTCCACATCCACTTAAATGTTTCAATCACAACTATCACACTTAAGCTTATCACACCAACCACAATCCAGTCATTCATAGATAATGGGTGAGTGCCCAACAATTTTTGTAGTGAAGGTAGGTACACTGAGAGTACAGTTAAGATAAAGCCGAAACCAACAGATAGTAATAATGGTTTGTTATTAAGAAGGTTATCATGCCATATGTTTCTTTCTAACGATCGGCAAGAGAAGACGTATAACAATGAGTCAATACTTAAGATGGCAAAAACTACTGTTCGGGCGACTTCTATTCCAGAAGGAAGAAAGATTCTAAAGGCTAATAAGCTTCCAAATGCAGTTGTAACGGAAATAATGAGGATTAAGAATAACATCTCAGAATTTATCAACTTTGCTGTTTTGGGTAATGGCTTTCGTTTTAACAATCCTGGGCTTTTAGGATCGATGGTTAGAGCCAGATTAGGAAGTCCGTCATTAATGAGATTAATCCAAAGGATTTGTACTGCTGTTATGGCTAGTGGAGTGCCCGCAAGAATACTAATGAGCACAATAAGTAACTCAGAGAATGAATCACTTAACAAATAGAGGATAATCTTTCTAAGATTGTCAAACATAGCTCTACCCTCTTCAATTGCAGCTATAATTGTGTTCATGTTTGAGTCAAGTAGGATGAGCTCAGATGATTCTTTAGCAACTTCGCTTGCTTCTTCAACAACGATGCCAATATCAGCGGTAGCTAAAGCAGGGGCATCATTTACTCCGTCTCCCATCATTGCGACAATTTCACCATTTTTCTTGAGTGCATTAACAATCTTGAGTTTATGAGAAGGCTTTGTTCGGGCAAAGAGAATAACGCTGGCCATTTTTTCTTGCAACTGTCGCACTGAAAGTGATTCGACTTCGTTTCCTTCAATAAATTGCGTCTCAGAAATGGGTATCCCAATTTGTTTCAGAACAGAAATTGCTGTTGAGGCATAGTCACCAGTAATGACTTTGACAGCAACACCAGCTTGTTGGGTCTTTTTAATAGACTCAATAACACTTGGCCTGACAGGGTCGTCAAAGGCCATTAGACCGACCCATTGCACCTGTGTTGTTTTAGAATTATTTTTAAGAGATTTAAGGATACCTTGGGCATCATTTGAATTTTCCGTTTTAACATAGCCAAAGCCAATGAGTCTTTTACCCTCAGAAGCCCAAGTTTTGATTGTAGTTTCGTATTCTTTCTTTTCACGTTGGCTGGCGTTTGAACGGTCGATCATTTCTTCAGGAGCTCCAGCCAAAAACAGTTCATTGGCAATTTGAACTGCCAAGAACCTTCGTTCTACGGAAAATGGCAGCGAAGTTGTTCTTTTATGTTTGATTGTTAGTTGTTCTGGAGCAATTATTTTGTTTTGTGCGGCAATTTTTTGTGCCCAGTTCCATCGTGCTACTTCAATCGGATCTTTGCGGTCATTAGCTAACGTGCTGGCTTTATAAAGAAGTACTTCATCATTTGTTTTGACCGCAGATACCCTCATTTTTCCCTCTGTGAGCGTTCCTGTTTTGTCAACACAAACTACAGTGACACTTCCTAAAGTTTCTGCGGCTACAAGTGTTCTTACCAGACCCTTTCTTTTATGGATTCTTCGCATTCCAATTGCAAGAATAGCGGTTAAGCCTATGACAAGTCCTTCGGGTATTGCTGCCACAGCAATTGCAACAGCTGTAGTAAACATTTCGACAGGATCTCTTTGGGTGATTACTCCAATTGCAAAGATGAGAATACACAAAATAATAATGCCAAAAGCAATAAATCGAGCTAAAGCATTAAGTTTTTTTTCAAGTGGTGTTATGACTTCTTGATGTTCTTCGATATCTGCCGCAATACTCCCCAGTTGAGTCTTCATGCCGGTATGTGATACCAATATTTTTGCTGAACCACTGGTTACAACTGTTCCCATGTATGTTTTATATTGCGATCCAATTTTGGGAACGTATGTATCTCTCTGAGCTATAATCTCACTTATCGAATCAAGGGTTTCTGGAAAAGTAAAAGTAGCTTTCTCAACTGGAAGACTTTCTCCGGTGAGAATTGCTTCCGCAATCATCAGGTCATTATTTTCAACTACAATACCATCTGCAGGAATTTTATCTCCTTCAAATACGACAACAATATCTCCTGGTACAATGTGCGAAGCATCAATTTGGACTCTGTTCCCATCTCTGATAACTAACGCACTGTGGTTGACAACTTTTTTTAAAGCTTCAAGTGATTTAAAGGCTTTTCTTTCTTGAACAAAACCAAGAGCAGTATTGACTAGAACGGCTAAGGCTATGACGAAGGCGTCAGAAAAATCACCGATGAGACTCGTTACCACAATTGCTATAAGCAAAACAAAGACGAGGGGGTTACGAAACTGTTTTAGAAGAAAATACAAGTCATTTGGTGGTTTTTTGCCAATGACTTGGTTATAGCCATAGGTTTGTAAGTTATGTGTTGCCTGTTTCTGAGATAAACCTACCTCAATAAAGTCAATGGGAGAGGAACTTATTGTTTTTTTCACTTCACTCTATGGTACTGTAGTTTGCTCCTTTTCTCAAGTTCTCTGACTTGAGAAAGTTATCGATATATGGTTATATAGTAGTAGTAGATATTTACCAAGATAATCCTATGAAAAAAGTTTTAGTAGTTGAAGATGATCAGTTCTTAGCTAACGCGTACAAATTAAAGTTAACAAAATCTGGTTTTGATGTTGTCATTGCGTTTGACGGGGCTGAAGCATTGCAGGCTATGAGGGAATCAGTTCCTGATGTGGTTTTGTTGGATTTAATCATGCCAAATGTTGATGGTTTTGCTTGTCTGGACGCAATGCAGGCAGATGAAAAGCTCAAAAAAATTCCTGTAATTATTGCTTCCAATTTGGGTCAGAAAGAGGACATAGAGCGAGCAAAGAGTTTGGGTGCTGTGGACTTTATTATCAAAAGTAATGTCTCGATTGAAGAGATCGTACAAAAGGTTACCGCAGTAATAGGTGCTTGATGTCAAAAAAAACAAACGAGCAATTATTCAAGGCACTTAAAGATCTTGATGTTATTTCTCAATCTCAACTTGAAAGAGCCTATCAGGATTGTTCTGACACAATTTCTCTTGGTTCGGTGCTCTTAGATCGAGATTTAATTTCAGATGAAAATCTCGGTAAAGTTTTGGCTGATATCTATGGTATTTCTTACGTTGACTTTAACACAACACCGGTAGACTTTAATGTCTTTTCTTTTATTCCTGAAAACATTGCAAAGAAGCATGAGATTGTGGCATTTAAAGTTGAGGGAAATTTTGTGTATTTAGCAACACACCACCCTGATGATGTATATATTATTGAAGCACTAGAAAAAAAGACTGGCTTGAAGCCAAAAGTATATTTTGCAACAGCAAGAACCATAGCAGATGTACTTACAAAATATTCACAGGACTTTGCATCTACTTTTAACACTTTGATCCAACAGTATATGGAGAGTAAAAGTGTTACTGGTGATACGAATAAGGTTGAGGCCCCTATTATTCGTGCAGTTGACATGATTTTTGACCAGGGATACCAAGAAAAAGCTTCTGATATGATTGAGGATATGAGTAACCACGTGGTTATAACCATAACAGATACAAAAGTCGTTGCTGAACAAATTGATTTGGTAGCTGATGATCCAGTCGTTTTAAGGTTAGCTGTTTCTTGGAAGTCAGGGTATTTATCTGAGGCTATTGATGAATTATTAGCTCAGATACCAGGAACAAAACACATCAGGGTTTTATTATCTGAGTCGCTGTGTCATATCTCTGGTTTTATAGTTCCAAAAGATAAATCTGGAAATAGGGAGTTTATTAGACAAAAGGCATCTGAGGTCTTTTTAGAAGATTTAGGTATCGTTCGATGGGACTATGCTGTTTTACAAGTAGCTGATAAAGATGCGTATGTGCAGGTAGTGTGTGTGAATGAGCGATTTAATAAAGAACTATCTCAGATGCAAGAGAAATTACTTGTTTCTATTGACGTGATTTTACCAGCTTCCTACGTGCTACTGAACTCATTTGAAGAAAAGGACGAATCATTCGTTATCGTGTATGCCGATGATGTTCTGAAAGTTATGAGTATTGTAAAAAATGGTTTAGTTATGTTTGCTACAACTTTTGACATGAAGTCAGTGGCGAAAAAATTTCAGCAAACTGTTGAGTATGCTGAAAAATATTTAGCATTCATCCCACAAAAAATTGTTATTTCTGGTCTTTCTAAATCTGCAGTTTTGGAAGAGCACAAAGACTCGCTAGTAATTGAAGCAGAGCTGAATACTGCGGCTAATTTAGTTGAACTCAAACTGTTCAACGGTGCAGATAAAAAAGTGCTTAGCATAGCACTAGAAAAAAATGATATGTCCTCAGTTGAGGAGACTGTTATTGAATCATTGAGTTCAAGCACCCAAGTTGAGCCTAAAACCAAATTTGGATTCTTACTATTAGTGGTTTCAGTTCTAGGATTAATTGGGGGCTTTTTCCTAATTAAGTTTCTCAGCTAAAAGGCACAAGTTACTTGATTTGCATTTAAAAATATGGTGTACTTATAGTATGCCCATGAACAAAAATTTTCCCCAAAAAGGTTTTACGCTAATCGAACTACTTGTTGTCATTGCTATCATCGCAATTTTGGCTGTAGTTGTTTTCGTAGCATTAGATCCAGTAAGAAGATTTGCTGATGCCAGAAATTCTCGTCGCTGGACAGATGTAAACAGCATTCTTACGGCGGTCCATGAATACATTATTGATAACGATGGGGTACTTCCCACAGGTTTAACTACAAGCATGTCCATAACTCAAATAGGTACGGCTGGTTCTGGTTGTACTACTGATTGTACAACTGCCAGTGCAAGTGCATGTGTGAACCTAAATAGCACACTTGCTCGGTATTTAAAATCAATGCCGACAGATCCTGATGGAGGAACTCAGTCTACAACTGGATACTATATTTCGGTCAATAATAACAACATCGTTACTGTTGGGGCATGTGCTCCAGAAAATAGTGAGACAGTTGAAGTTTCTCGGTAGTTTTTCAGAATTGGGGGCTTTTTAAATTCGGGTTTTTATTGTATTGTAAGTTTTATGCCAGACAAGTTTACTGCCCTTTGGGTTTCTCATTCGTCAATTAGTGATTTTTTAAAGTGCCCTCGGGCCTACTACTTAAAGAATTTGTACAAGGATCCAGAAACGGGAAGAAAAATTCAGGTAACTTCTGGGCCTCTTTCATTGGGTTCCGCTGTTCATGAAGTGATTGAAGCGCTTAGTGAAATATCTACCCAGGACAGATTCAAACAGCCGTTGCTTGAAAAATTTGAAGAAGCATGGAAAAAATATAGTGGGAAAATTGGCGGGTTTTTAAATAAGGATCACGAAGAACAATATAAACAACAAGGTAGGGAGATGATCCGTAGGATCGTTAATAATCCGGGGCCACTCAAAAACCTTTCAGTAAAATTGAAAGGTGACTTACCTCAGTATTGGTTGTCAGAAGCCGATGAAATTATTTTATGTGGCAAAATTGACTGGTTAGAGTATTTACCTGCAACTGATAGTGTGCATGTGATTGACTTTAAGACTTCAAAACAAGAAGAAGACAAAAATTCTTTACAGTTACCTATTTACCATTTGTTAGTAAAAAACACCCAAAAAAGACAGGTAGACAAAGCCAGTTATTGGTATGTACGTTTTAGTGATGATTTGGTTGAAAAAGAACTACCAAACTTAGAGGATGCTCACCAAACTATTTTAACGATTGCTAAAAAAATGAAGACTGCTAAAAAGCTTGGTGTATTCAAATGCCCAAATGGTGAAAGCGGTTGTTTTGCCTGTAGACCTCTGGAACAAGTAGTTCAAGGAAGTGCTGAGCACGTTGGAATAGGAAGTTATAACAGAGATATTTATATTTTGTCTGATGATTCAACTGATTTAGAAACTGATAGTGAAATCTTGTAAAAATCCCCCAAAATTGTCGCTTGACACCCATACGCATTGAGTATAGTTTGGTAGAAATATCTGCCCGAATTTTTTAGTAAAAACGAAAAAAATAAACATGGGTATTGAAAAAAAGCATGGGCTTCCTGTTAAGGAAGCTGCAACCCTTACTGGAGTATTAGCACTCCTCTATTACATTTCTCTTTTTTCATTTAATGCTGCACAAGTCGAGTCAATTCGGAATCGAGATAGAAGTCGCTGCCAATATCCTGGATGCAAGAATAGAACAAAATATAAAGTAGAGGTGCATCATGTGATTCCGCAAGGCTATGCGTTTCGGGTTAAGAATATGCGCCCTGACACCCCATTTAATGCGGTTTGTTTATGCGAGGAACACCATGTGGGGTATCCAAAAGACGGAAGGGAACACCAAGTAGGGCTTGCATTTGATCCAGTTCATCCAGATACCTATTTTGTTCATTTGATTCTTGTGGGTAAGTTCGACCTATTACCGAGATGGCTAATAGAAAAAGTAAATAAGGATTTTCCAGGTTTGTATGATTATTATAAAAAAGTTAGAGATGACAAACTCGCAAAAGGAATGTCTTTTGACGATATGTACTCTGGTGTCATGAGGACATGGAGATCTAATCAACTTGATCAACACAAAATCTATTGGAACGCTGAAAATGATCCTTTTTTGCAAGTAGCAGCTATCAATTCAACAATAACTGCTATCAGAAGAGGATGGAGGTTTCCACTGCGAATGTTGGGGGGGAATGTTAAGGCAGAAAACAGAGGTATGTACGCTTGGGACAATTTAGTAGCACTTTCAATAGAGAAATATGTTTTAGGTTTGTCAAAACGAGATCTTAATGACATTTTTAGGGAGATGAAATTGCCAGGAAGTGAGTCTAGAATCGTTTTTTATTACAAAATTTATGTTCCGGCAATTCAACACTTTGAAAATAGGGATGACATGGCAGGTATGATTAGTAATTACCTTAATTTATTGCCAGCTGCAGAATCTAAAGCTTTAATCAAAGCATTTGATAAGGCGAGGAATAGTGATGAATCTTACAAAATCTTATTTGATAAATTTTATTCGCCGGCATTAAGCAACCACAACTCTAGAAATAACAAACAAGCTGCTACAACTTGGCCTAGCGGTTTGAGGTCAGGGTTGAGAAATCGGGTGAGTAATGCACGGGCTGTCAGTCCCGTACTTGCAACTTCTGGTAGTAGTGTGCCTAGCACATCTAGCACCGGTGGTCTCAAACGAAGGCTTTAGTTGTATACTAGGTATATGACAAACGAAAACCTCGAAAATAAAATCGAACAACTTACTAAACAAATTCAAATTCAAAACTCAACTAGGCGTAACTTTTATATTGCGGTAGTAAGAGGGTTTGGGAGTGCGCTTGGAGCAACTGCAGTATTTGGTTTGGTGTTAGCTATTTTATTCCAAATAGTGAGGTCTATTGATTATGTACCGGTCCTCAACAATATTTTGAGTTCACAGGCTATTGAGGAAGTTATTAGACGGTTTACTCAACCACAATAATGTGTATTTATTACGCTTTGCATTGAATGCCAACAGTAATTATAGTATCTTTCAATATGAAAGAATCTAGTCAGTATTTTGTTGAAGAATCAAAGAATTATCTTGTTTCTCCCGTTCAGTATCAATACTTTGCCACTGAGCCTGAAGAGGTTGAAGTCTTAGAAGATTAAAGTTGCCCTATCTGTGAGCTTGATAGTAGAATAGACCCCTATCATGATTTTAAAAGAGTTTGAAGGAAAACAGCTTCTTACACAAGTTGGGTTGCAAGTACCAAAGAGTGTTTTGGTAGCAATACAAACAGCAGATGCTGATGTACTAGCGGCTCAAAGTCTTCAATTTCCGGTTTTTGTTAAAGCTCAAGTGTTTCACGGAAACAGAAAACTTGAAGGTTTGGTTTTGAAAGCTAATGCTTTTGATGATTTGAGTTCTGTAGTGAAGGCATTATTTTCTAAAAAAGATAGATTCGGTCAAACTATTTCGCATGTTTTAGTAGAGGAGATGGCGCAATTTACTCAGATACTCTACGTAAGTATTTCATACAGCACTACAACAAGAACTCCAGTTATTCAATTCAGTAAACAAGGTGGTGTTGGCATGGATGAGCGTGGTGACAAAATGAGTGTGCTTCCAATTTCTATTTCCAAGGGTATTGTAGAGTTCCCAGAATATCCAGAGCTAGTGCCAGAACTTAAACAGTTATTTGAGATTTTTCTGAAAAATGATGCAAGCTTGGTTGAAATTAATCCATTAGTAAGAACGCAAGCTGGATTTGTATGTCTTGATGCTAAAATTGAACTTGAAGATATAGCATCGTTTCGACATCCAGAATGGGAACAGTATGGCGAGCGATCTCAGATTGCAAAACCGCCAACTGCTGTTGAAAGAAAGGCAAAGGAAATAAGCAGATCAGACACAAAAGGTGTGGCTGGTGAAAGTTTTTTTGAGTTCCCAGATGGAAATATTGGGGTCATGGCTTCGGGTGGAGGTGCATCTACCCTTGCCATGGATGCGCTTCTTGCAGAGGGTTTGCGGCCCGCTAACTATACTGAATACTCAGGCAATCCTACAAAAGAAAAAGTACACGCATTGACCAAGTTGGTTTTATCTCTACCTCGTTTGGAGGCTTTGTATGTAGTGGGGAGCAATGCAAATTTTACTGATATTTATGACACATTGTCAGGAGTTGTTGATGGTTTGGTACAAGCAGATCTACCAGACGGTTTTAAGATCTTGATTAGACGTGGTGGCCCACGCTGGCAAGAAGCGTTTGATATGGTTACCGAAAGAATTGAGCAGAAAAGACAACAATCGGGAAGGAAAATTCAACTAAAATTATTTGGTCCTGACTTTTCAATTGTTAAAACTGCACGAGAACTCAAAAAAATGTTCCAGGAAGATCAAGAGTGATATGGCGATTCTTATTAACGAAAACACTAGATATTTAATTCAAGGTATAACAGGAAAAGAAGGATTACGCGCAGCTACTGGGATGGTTGCACTTGGTGCTTTGGTGGTAGCTGGGGTTACTCCAGGAAAGGGTGGTCAGACTGTTGCAGGATTAGTCGGTAAAGACGGCAGAGAAGAAGCTCCAATTCCTGTCTATGAGACTGTTATTGAGGCACTCAAAAACCATCCAGAAATTAATGCAACTTCTATTTATGCACCTCCCCGATTTGTTTTGAATGCAGCTAAGGAGGCACTTACAGCTGGAATTCCTCTTATTCATATTATTGCTGAAAACGTGCCAACCAGAGATACCGTGGAAATTCTAGAGTTCGTTGCAGTAAAAAACGAATTAGGAGGAAAACAATATAGAGTGATTGGTCCAAGTTCGGTTGGTGTTATGAGTCCAGGAAAGTCTGTGATGGGTTCTTTTGGAGGTGGTAGAGATGAGTTATTATTGGCTCCATTTACTGATGGTGTTAAGATTGGTAAAAAAAAGGGTGGAGTTGCTGTGCTTACTAAAAGTGGTGGAATGTCACTGACGGTTGCCAATATGCTTTCACAAGCTGGAGTAGCGCTTAGTACAGTTGTTGGTTTAGGTGGGGATAAAATCTCTTGCACTACCTATGCTGACCTTCTTGATTCACTAGCACAAGATGATGAAACCTGGGCTGTGGTTTTGATCGGTGAAATTGGGGGTAGCTATGAAGAGGATTTTGCACAAATGATCAAGGATAAAAATTTCAAGAAGCCAGTTGTAGCCTTTATTTCTGGGAAATTTGCAGAAAATTTACCAACAGGCGTGGCTTTTGGTCATGCTGGTGCAATTGTGAGCAAGACATTTGGAACTCGTGCAGGCAAAGTCACAGCTCTCAAAGGTGCTGGAGCCTTGATTGCTGACAACCCAGAAGATATAGTAGAGTTACTACAACAAGTCTAAATATGTCCCAAAATTTAAAATTTGTCACTGCAATTAGCGGGCACACTACAAAAGGATTGTTACTCCGCAATCAACCATTGTTGGATTTAATTTCTGAGGCTGATTTTGTGAGTACACTCTTTCTGTCTTTAACCGGAAAAAAGCCAAAAAAAAATGAAAAGAAAATCCTGAATGCAATTTTAGTTGCATCTATCGATCATGGAATCAACCCTGCAAGTGGCTTTGTTCCTAGAGTTGTTGCTTCTTCAGGAAATGATATTCTAACATGCATGGCAAGTGCTTTATTAGCACTTGGTCCGTATCACGGTGGTGCAATTACTAACGCAATGAATGTTCTCAAAGAAATTGCTGCTGATGGTGATGATAAAGAGCAAGCTTGTGAGCGGATGATTGATTCCTACCGCCTCGAAAAAAGGCGTATACCTGGATTTGGTCATCCGAAATATAGAACTGTTGATCCAAGAGCTAAGGTTTTATTTGAAATGGCTCGAAAGGATGAGCTTGACATTGAGTATATGAATTTAGCAAAACAACTAGAGCACAGTCTTGAGCAAAAGCTGAATAAAAAATTAGTACTTAATATTGATGGTGCAATAGCAGCGTTATTGCTCACTTTGGGTATAGATCCAATTGCTGGAAATGCTATGTTTGGGGTGGCACGGGTTGCAGGTAGCATCGCACATATTGTTGAAGAGCAGAAGAGTGGAAGTTGGGTTCGTAGGATCCCAGAGGATGATGTGGAGTTTGCACCAGAGTAATTTTTTGAAAAAGCTCCAAAAGTTACTGTACGTTTTTGATAATTTCGTCTAAATCTCCACCGTTCCAAATAATAATTTGATTTCCTTGTGCATCAACCTGGACAAAAGTATGTTGGTATGTAATACCATACTTCTTTTTCAAATCTGAATAAGTATCATAGTCAGTCTTAACGATGATAATGTTTTCAGGAATTTCATCAATTCTATTGAGAATGTCAGCTTCTGCAGCTTTGCAGTATGGACACCATGGGGCGTGAAAAAATAACACAACTTTTTTACCTTGGCCAGCTGATTCCACTACGATTGTTGGAGTGTATTCCACGTAGTTTTGGAGTATGTTGACTGCAGGTTGTATTGTTTCGTTTTGACTTCCACTGGATTTTCCACTTTGAGTAGTCTGTGTTGACTCATCAGGAGTTAGTTGCTGTTGTTGGTTGTGAAAACAGCCACCCAAAGTAAGGCTAGAGATTAAAATAATAGTGATAAATAGTATATTTTTTATTTTCATATATATAGTATTGTGGGATAAAAACTCAGGTATGTCTAGTTTTAACATTTGTTCTATGATACTATTTTAAGATGTAGAAACAGTTGCCTGAGAGGAATATATATGGAAACAGTTACATACCTACTAAGTTTTATTATTCATTTAGATAAGCACATCGCAGAAATAATTGCAGCATATGGGCCACTTACATATCTGATTTTCTTTGGCATTGTGTTCGCAGAAACAGGCTTGGTCATTTTTCCATTCTTACCAGGTGATTCTTTACTGTTTGCAGCTGGTACATTTACAGCGCTTGGATCGTTGCATTTCTTAGCTTTATTCTTTTTACTTTGGGCGGCTGCTGTATTGGGTGATTCAGTCAATTACTGGATAGGAAATGTGTTTGGTCAAAAGCTTGTTGACAATCCTAAAATTACGTTTATCAACCAAGAACATATTGATAAGACCGAAGAATTTTACAGAAAGTACGGTGGTAAAACAATTATTTTAGCTCGTTTTGTACCGATTGTTCGTACGTTTGCTCCATTTGTGGCCGGTGTTGGCAAAATGGACTATCAAAAATTTTTCTTTTTTAATGTAGTAGGTGGTTTTGTTTGGGTAGCGTTGTTTATGGGATTAGGATATTTCTTTGGAAACGTGCCAATTGTAAAAGAGAACTTTGCAATCGCTATTTTTGGAATAATAGGTATTTCTGTTATACCAATGGTGTATGAATATCTGAAAGAAAGAAATACGCCTTCAATGCCACAAAAAGTACTTGAGAAAAAAGTCAATAAATAATTTCTATGGAGTATCCGAAATCTTCGCAACCATTACCTCAACATGCCAAGAAAGTGTTTGAAGGGGTGTTGTTTAGTGTGTGGCAATGGGAGCAGAAAATGTTTGATGGTTCAACTCAAACGTTTGAGAAAGTCAGTAGGCGGTCTTCGGTAGGGATTTTTCCTGTTACAAAAGATAAAAAAATTATCTTAACAGTGCAAGAACAGCCCGGCATAGACAGATTTGTGAGTTTGGTTGGTGGTGTTGTTGATCCAGAAGAAGACATTGTTGATTGTGCGCACAGGGAACTTATGGAAGAGGTCGGTGCTACTGCGACTAATATGGATTTTTGGTATAGTGTGCAACCGGTTACAAAGGTTGAATGGCCAATCTATATGTTTGTGGCTCGTAACTGTGAAATTGTTGCACCAGTTAACTTAGATGCTGGTGAAAAGATTTCTGTAAAACTTGTTGATTGGAGTGAATTTTTAGAAATCATTCAATCAGAAGAATTTAGAGACGAAGAGGTTGCATTAAAGGTATTGCGACTCAAGCAAGATCCAGTAAAATTCAAGGAATTAGAAGAGTATTTATTGAAGTAATCTTTTGAGTGTTTTTGTAATATCAGCTTCAAGTTCATTAGCATGGTAGCCGATAAAAATGAGCATTCCTTGTTTATTTTCGTTTTGAAAACCGTTTGGCGCTTGTGCAAAAGTAGTCCTATTACCCACTGTGTTAAAAATATATATTTCACCTTGGTTGACGGTTACAAATCCTTTGGCTCTAAAAATATTTTTTGGGAGTGTTTGTAAAAAATTTTCTACTCTGGAAAGAGTAGTTGGTTTTTGTATCGTCAGAGTAAATGCTTGAATTTCATCTTTATGGATATGGTTTGTATGTGTCTTAGGGGTATGGGAAAGTAGCTTGTTGAGTTCGCTTGTGTTAAGACCAAAGACAACTGTTGGATCGACTTTACCATTTGGTGCTTCAATAATTGGTGAATGTGTATTGAGTTCCCTGACATATCCAACCACGGCTCTTTTTTGCTGCAGATCTGCTAACTCAATTTTATTAAAGATAATTAGGTCGGTAAATTTTGTTTGATTTTGGGCAGTAACACTTAGATCTTTATATCCATTAAAATTTACTACATCAATAATGCCAATGACTCCGTCTCTTTCAAGAAGCGGATGTGAAGAAATCATGAGTGCAAGAGCGCTTGGGTCAGCAGCCCCAGAAGCTTCAATAATAATTCGGTCCGGGCTAAATTTTTCGACAATTTCATTGATAGAAGAAATAAATGGTCCAACTATAGTGCAACAAATGCAGCCATTGAGTAACTCTCTTGTTTTAATACCTTTGCCTTCAAGGATTTTAGAGTCGATATCTGCATCTCCAATTTCATTTTTGATGTAGACGACTTGTTCACCTTGTTTTTGTAGGGTATCAATTAGGTTTGAGATGATAGTAGTTTTTCCTGAACCTAGGAACCCTGAAACTACTGTAGTAGGAATTTTGTTGGTCATAAATTGCACACTTTATAGTATCATAGCTGATGTACGGGAAGTAGCTCAGATGGCTTAGAGCGCGCGTATGGGGTGCGTGAGGTCGCTGGTTCGAGTCCAGTCTTCCCGACTTTTTTAGCAAGTAAATACGGTATACTAATTGATAATGCCGGATTTTTTTAAAAAAATTCTCAAATTACTTGCACTTGGTGGTTTAATAGTTCTGCCTATAAAACTTGGGAATAAGGCTCCACAAGCAACCGCAAACCAAAATGGTAAGGATCATGCAATTGAAGAAGATGAAGAAGCTTCAGAAGTCTTGGGAGTAAAAACACAAGAATTAGTGACCGATTTGCCGGATACCATTGTAGGGCAATTTTTTGTTAACGAAACCGGAGCTGAAGGAGCTGGAATTGTTGTAGACGGAGAAAAAAATCGGTACATCAAGTTACAGTACACAGAGGAATCAAAACAAGCATTATTACAGATTCTAAAGTTATTCCATCCGGAATTTTCTCAAGTTGAATCCGAAGCATACCTAGAAAAGTATCAAATGTTGGTTGGTGATGATGTTGATTACTATTTGGATACAGTCAGAAAAGGCAGCTGGGGAACGACTGTGATGGTAGTATCTGAAGATAATACAGTTCATTTTAGGACAATTTCACTGCGACAATTCTTGATTGCGCCTGATTATAGAGAAACTAGGCCCGGTGCTTTAAACCAACTTATTCAAGAAGAGTTTTTCCAAGCACATCAGTATGAAGCAGTAGTGGCCAAGCTTTATAATAATGGCTATTTGAGTGTTGCTGGGATTGATTCTCCAGAGGAAGTTAATGCAGCAATTTCTACAGGAAATTTGCGTGCTTTTCTCGAATTATTTTCACAACAAAAATATTTGGCGGATACAAACTTGGGGAGAAATTCATATAACTACTACATTGATGGACACTTTTTTGAGGGTTCTGCTAGTTCAGAGTTGGTTGTCAACAACGCATATAATGAATTTGTTTCATTTATTCAAGATAAGCTCGGGATTTCTTGCACTATTGAGACTTTCTTAAGCGCTGAATCGGTAAAACAAATGAATGAAACGTTTCGCAAAAAATATTTAGGTTATTATACACAGCATGGTGTGGCCGATGATCAGGTACAGATTTGGAACTTAGTTGGAATGTATCGGCTGAATACTGCTAATTCTGACAATACTCTGAATATGAGAGCGGTGCTAGACTGGCCGGAATAAAGTGAATGTGCTTTGTTGCCGCTCAAACAATTTCTTTTTTTTGATAAAATAAGGTTCCTGAAGCCGGGGAGTAGCGCAGATGGCTAGCGCGCGTCGTTCGGGACGACGAGGTCGCAGGTTCGAGTCCTGTCTCCCCGACACAGTTTTAAGTTTTTGGAACAAAAAAAACCTCCTTTAAGGGCGGAGGTGTACCCACTAAATTAGTCAGAGTTGCCATCTTTTAATAGTGCCACAATGGCACCTAAGATGGCACTACCAATCAAAAAAAGTTGGTGTGCTTTTACGATTTGAGTGATAGTTGTACCTTCCGGGTACGGTCCTATCATGAAAATTGCCATTATAAGCAAACCAACTAATGCGCCTATTAAGGCATTTTTCAGTTTTTTTGAAGCAGTATTTTTCATTTTTCACCTTTTTTTTCCGAATATAGTCTCACCCGAAGGTGGCAATTATTATTTTCTATATTAAAAAACAATAATTACCACCCACTGTGTGTATTAAGGTAAAGAAACGAACTAATTTAGTATATTAATGTGCATACATAACACAACAAAAAACAGCATTTGTAATTTGCGTATTATTTACATCCTATATTATATCATATTGTTATAAGAAGACTATTTTTTCTGCAACTCCACAAAATGTACTCCTACATTAGAATCTGGGGTGACAACTATATTCCAATCAGCTCGTACAGGATTAAACTCATCATACCCATGGGTATAGTCGACCTCAAGTAAAATCTTGGAGTGTGGATATACTACATTTTTTGCTTGGTCAATCATTGTATGAATTAACGTTAAGCCACTTTTTCCGCCGTCCAAAGCGACACGCGGTTCAAAGTCTTTCACACTTTTATCAAGAAAGGCAATTCTTTCGGTTGGAATGTATGGTAAGTTTGCAATAATGAGGTCAAATTTTTGAGTAATGCCTTCTAACAGGTTTGATTCAACAAACTGGACTTCAGCCTTTGGAACAAGTTTTTTTACATTTTTTTTGGCTACTTGCAAAGCTTCTGGAGAAATCTCAGTTGCAGTGATTCTGAATGGAACTTGTAATTCAAGCAATTTTTTTGATACGCAAGAAGTGATTGCCCCACTGCCAGTTCCTACATCAATGATCTCTAATTTTCGTTTTGTTTTGTCAAAAATCTTTTGTGCAGTTTGAACCGCAAGTACGACCAATTCTTCTGTTTCAATTCTGGGAATAAGTACAGACTCATCAACATAAAAATCTAGTCCACAGAAATCAACATGATGAGTGAGATATTCAACTGGTTTTTCAGTTTGCAGTGCAGTTTCTTCTGATATATCGTATTTCCTTAGATGATTTTTTTCGTATGGAGATAGAATTCTTGGATCTGGTTTTGTCATAATTTGGAGTATATTCCTAAATTACTACAATAAATAGTACTTGTTTTTTTTTGGAAAGTATACGAAGATTATGACTGCGTAGTAAATCATGAAAGGAAATAACATGGCGAAAGCTCAAAATATGGCAGAAAATCCATATTCATTCCAAAGCTTCAAAAATTTCGTCCAAGAAAATTTCGTACTCATTGTGTTAATGGTTGCGTTTTTCTTAGGCGGTTTCTTTGTAGGTTCTTTATGGACTGAAAACAAACTATTAAAAGGTGGTGGCGGTGGATATGGTGGAGGTGGCACAGGTGCTGTTGCTCCAACCGCTGATGCCGGCACAGGAGCTGCTCCGGCTGCTCGTGACTTAACAATTCCAGCATTAGTTGGAAAAGCTGTTGATGCAGCAAAAGTAAAAGAAGCAGACATTCAAAAATGTATCGACTCCGGTGAAATGGCACAAAAGGTTGCCGATCAAATGGCAGGTGGCCAAACTGGTGGTGTTACTGGTACTCCAGGAACAATCGTTTTTGTTGACGGAAAACCAGCTGAACTCATTGGTGGTGCATTTCCATACGCTGACGTTAAGGCAACGATTGATAAATACGTCAATGGCGGCGCGATTGATCCTACCTTGTCAGCTGATGTTGCAAACGCACCAGCAGTTACTGACCAAGATAACTATAGAGGCAAAAAAGGTGCCAGAATTGTCTTAGTTGAATACTCAGATTATGAGTGTCCATTCTGTGAGAGATTCCACCCAACCATGACTCAGGTTATGGAAGAATATGGTGATAAAGTTGGTTGGGTCTTCAGACACTACCCACTTTCTTTCCACCCAAATGCACAAAAAGCTGCAGAAGCTGCAGAATGTGTTTTCAAATTGAAAGGAAACGACGCATTTTGGGACTACACAGACAGATTGTTTGCAGCTGACTAAACCAGTTGTGAATCATGTTTGAAATTTTAAATCCCTCGTCCGCTAAAAGCTGACGGGGGATTTGCGTTTATTTAGAAAATTGCCTCAAATTAATGCTATAATCAGGTTTGTAAAAGAGAGAGGAACCTATGAACTTACAAGAACAATTAATGGAAGATATGAAGCAAGCAATGCGTGACAAGAATATGCTGAAGCTTGGTGTTATCAGATTGCTTCGCTCAGAAATCAAAAACTTTGAAATTGATAATGGCCCTCAAGATGATGCTGGTGTGCAAAAAGTTATTGCATCTCAGGTTAAAAAGATGAAAGATGCGCTTGTTGAATTTAAAAACGCCGGAAGAGACGACATTGTTGCAGACGAAGAAGCTAAGCTGGTAATTATGGAAGCATACCTTCCACAGCAATTGTCAGATGAGGAGCTTGAAACAATCGTTACGAGAGTTGTCGCAGCTGCTGAAGACAAAAACATGGGCAAACTCATTGGTGCGGTTATGAAAGAGGTCGCCGGTAAAGCTGACGGTAACAGAGTTTCTGCTTTAGTTCGATCAAAACTGCAGTAATTTTACAAATTATATACATACTTTTAAGATCTGCTATAGTATAGCCTAAGATAGGTTTTGACATACTTCTATGCGAACAAAAACAATAGGTGAAACACTCAAAGATGAACGGATGAAACACAGATTGCGTTTAGAGGATCTGTCAAAAAAAACTCGGATTAGAGTTATGTATCTTGAAGCTCTAGAAGAAAATCGCTTTGATGAGTTGCCAGCTACAACATTTGTGAAGGGATACATAAAAACATATGCTCATGTCTTTGGTTTCGATCACAAACCATTACTGGCTTTACTGCGTAGAGATTATAAGGAAAGTGCTAAAGGCAGACTGATCCCCAGAGAATTTATTAAACCAGTTTTGAAGAAAAGGGCAAGGAAAAGTTCTATTACTATTTTGCTAGCCGTCTTGATAGCAATTTTTTTGAGTCTGTTTGGTTATGTTGGATTTCAATGGTATAACCTAACCAAGCCGCCCAAATTACAAGTTCTTCAGCCAGAAGAGCAGGCAATTGTGTCATCAAAAGTGATTGTTGAAGGTGAAACCTTGCCAGACGCAATTGTGACTGTCAATGAACAGCCAGTTGCATTACAACAGGACGGTAGTTTTAGGACTGAAGTTATTGTCCCCAATGAAGGTATCTCACTATTTGTGATCCAAGCCAAAGACCGCCGAGGAAAAGTCAGCACCATAGAAAGAAGTGTGACAGTCCAGTTCTAATACGGTATTATAGAATAAGGAAAGTACAAAAGGATTTTTATGGATATAGTCCCAATAGTTTTCTCAGTGGTGTTAGTAATTTTGACGATAGTTTTAAGTGTTGTTGGAATTCAAATGATTCTTGTTCTTATGGAAGTAAGAAGAACGCTTCGAAGAGTAAACGACACACTAGAGGTGGTTGAAGAAAAAGTTCAGGCCATTGTGAGTCCTTTCCAAAACTTGGGTGGAGCGCTTTCAGGACTTAAAACTGGTATGCATATGTTTGAAGCTTTCACTTCATATTTGAGTAAAGATAAACCAAAAAAGTAAAAGACCATGATCGAACCAAACGAAAAACAAGAACAGGGTTCATTCCCTTCAGGATTGATAGTGGGTTTTTTGGCGGGGGCTGTTGGGTACTTCCTTACTCAAACAAAAGAAGGTAAGGAAATGCGAGAGAAATTTGCTAACCAGTGGCAAGAGTTACGTGACTCTTTGATTTCTGAAGGAAAACTGTCAGAAACTGAATCAGAGTTTACAGATTATGTAAGAGCGGCTAAGAGTAAAATCAGTGAATTTTTAGGTGAGCTCGATCAAAGCTCTGAAACACAAAAAAGGGATGCTAAGAAAAAAGTGATAAAAAGAAAAAAGAAACTCTTCAAAGGTATCTAGTTTCTGTTTACAAAGCTTCAGGGAGGATTGTTTCAGACGGTGTTCCCAAGTTTCCTTGTGGTAATGTATCTAAATTTTTTGGAGGAGCTTCTTTTCTATTTTCAAAAAAGATTTCTCCTTCTGGGGTAACACAATACTTTGGTTCAAGTAATACTTTGGTACTTCCTTCTATTTCTGTACAATCTGAAAACGTGAGAGGTCCAAAAATGTTTTTTCTGAATGAGTAGAGAAATGAAATTCCAACCACTATAACAATGAGGGTAGCAATTAAAGGTAGGTTAACTGACTTTGTGGGACTAACTTTTTCTTGGAATACCTCGGTTTGAGGATGACTTTGGATCGGGGGAACAATTGGAGATACCTGTGGAACTTCTACCGCAGGTCGAAATTCAGGTAAAGTAGGTGTTTGAGGTAGCTGCTGTTCTGGAGAGATAACAGAGATTGGTTGAATAGGAATAGTTTGTGGCTGGTTTTGTGGTTCGCCAGTACTACCATCATTGGGTGCAAGTAGTGTGTTCACTTCACTTTGTAAATCATCTTGGTTTGGCATTACACATCCATTGTACTGTAAAACAGGGCAATTTTGGTAGAGTAAGTTTGACAGTTAGACTGGTAGTACAGTAAAATACGTCTACATTAAAAAAAATAAATGCTTTGATCCTGAAAGAGGAGCAGTATTTCTAGCAAAGAGAACTTGCGGTTGGTGTGAGCAAGATATAGAAAACTGTTCTGGCCGTCGGGTGAGCAGACTGTGATGAACAGCTCCGGAACTCAACCGTAAAAAGTGATTGCTTTTAGTCAAAAGCAAGCAAGTTTATAGACAGCAATGTCTATAAAAAAGCAAGGTGGTACCACGTATACTCACGTCCTTGTACTTAGTAATAGGTAACTTTGGAGTGGGTTTTTTTCTTTCGGACCCGACCTTTTCAAAGAAAAGTCGTAGGTACGAAATATGTAAAACGCTTTCGGACCCGACCTTTTCAAAGAAAAGTCGCAGGTACGAAATATGCAAAGCTCTTTGCGGAGCCTGAATTTTAGAACAAAATTTAGCTGCTACGAAATACTCCAAATAGGAAATGTATAATGCAAGCAGATCACTTACGATCAAAATATTTAGAATTTTTTAAAAATAGAGGTCATTCAATTATTCCCTCATCGGCATTAGTTCCAGAGAATGATCCAACCACACTTTTTACCGGATCGGGAATGCAACCAATGATCGAGTATTTGTTAGGAGCAAAACACCCAAAAGGTACTCGTATCGCAGATAGTCAGAAATGTTTTAGATCTCAAGATATTGAAGAGGTGGGTGACAATCGTCACACTACCTTCTTTGAAATGTTGGGAAACTGGTCTTTAGGAGACTACTTCAAAAAGGAACAACTGACATGGTTTTTTGAATTTTTAACCAAAGAGGTTGGGCTTGACCCAAATAAATTGTTTGTCACAGTCTTTAGAGGAAACGATAGTTTGGGAATTGGCAAAGACGCAGAATCAGTAGCAATCTGGAAAGAACTCTTTGCGGGTGTGGGTATTACAGCTACAGATGTAGATTTTTCAGAACGAGACGGTATGCAAGGTGGTCGAATTTTTTACTTTGACGAAAAGAAAAACTGGTGGTCTAGAGCAGGAGTACCTGCCAATATGCCAGAAGGAGAGCCAGGTGGTCCAGACAGTGAAGTCTTTTATGATTTTGGTGTTGAAAAAAAACTGCATGAAAATTCTGTGTTCAAAGATGAACCCTGCCATGTGAACTGTGACTGTGGTAGATTCTTAGAAATTGGTAACTCCGTTTTTATGCAGTATCAAAAACAAGCTGATGGTAGTTTCAAAGAGTTAGCCCAAAAAAATGTTGATTTTGGTGGCGGATTTGAGCGTATCCTGGCTGTTAAACAAGACACTGATGACGTATTTTTAACTCCAATTTTTGAACCGATTATTACTTTTTTGGAAACAGTTTCTGGAAAGCAGTACTCTGATGAAAAAGTAAAACAATCGTTTCGAGTTATTGCAGATCATATGCGTGCAGCAACTATGCTCGCAGCGGACGGAGTGTACCCCTCAAGTAAAGAACAAGGATATTTTGCAAGAAGATTGGTAAGAAGAGCGATTCGATATGCAAAAATGATTGGTATTGAGCAGCCATTTGTAGCAGAACTCTCAAAAGTAGTAGCGAACCTCTATTCCCATGCTTATCCAGATGTTGCTCAGAACATTGAAACAGTATCACAAGGTTTAGCAATTGAGGAGAAAAAATTTGCAAACACGTTGCAAAAAGGTTTACGAGAGGTAGAAAAAGTTGAAAAGTTGACGGGCGAAGTAGCATTCAAATTATACGAAACATACGGTTTTCCATTTGAATTAAGTCAAGAAATTGCTAAAGAAAAAGGCTACGACTTATCTCAAGAAGAGTTTGATTCTGCTAAGCAGGCTCATGCAGACCAATCAAGGACAGCATCTGCTGGGAAGTTTAAAGGTGGTTTACAAGATAGTAGTGAGCAGACGACCAAGTATCATACTGCAACCCATTTGCTACACGCGGCACTAAGAAAGATTCTTGGAAGTCATGTGCAACAAAAGGGATCAAATATCACCGCAGAGCGATTACGTTTTGACTTCTCTCATCCAACTGCACTGACTGATACAGAAAAAAATGCTGTTGAAGCGCAAATTAATGAGTGGATTCAGGCTGATTTACCAGTTACTGTTCAGACCATGGAAAAGAAGAGTGCGCTAGAATCAGGAGCAATTGCTTTTTTTGTAGAGAAATACCCAGATCAAGTAACTGTGTACACAATCGGAAATGATCCAGAAACGAACTGGATTTCTAAAGAATTCTGTGGTGGACCTCACGTAAAACATACCGGTGAAATTGGTACAATCAAAATTGAGAAAGAAAAAGCCGCAGCAGCAGGGATTAGGCGCGTGTATTTAGTGTAAAGGTTTTGTAGATATGAAGCTCAAAATTGTTTGCCTCAACGTTTGGATCGGTGGCATCTTGTTTGATGAAATAGTTGCATTTTTGCGAGAGCAAAATGCTGACATTGTATTGCTTCAAGAAGTTTATAACGGTGATGCTTCATTCACAAAAAAGCAATATAGAACCCTGAGTGAACTACAAACCCTATTGGGATATCAGTATGCACACTTTGCCCCAGCATTTTTAGAAGATGCTGAAGGAAAAGAAGTTGTCCAGGGGAATGCTATTTTGAGCAAACTTCCGCTAACAGAAGTCAGTGTTACATTTTATGATGTAGGTTTTGGTAAGCGAGATGCGAATGATAACACTACATTTCATATAACACCAAGAAATTTGCAACATATAGTAGCCGATCTAAACGGAATTAAACTTCACGTTTTGAATACGCAGGGTATCTGGGGTACAAATGGGGATGACAATGAACGACGACTACATATGAGTGACCACATCCTTAAGGAAAGTGGTAATTCTGCACCACTTATCTTTGCCGGAGACCTGAATGTGAATGAAAAAACAGAAACAGTCAAGCGCATTGAAAAAAAGTTGACTAATGTTTTTAAGAATCAATTGGTCACGTCTTTTAATCTCAAAAGAAAAGATTTGGTACAGGACCCAGGTTATGCTACTTCAGTGGTAGATATGCTATTTGTTTCACCAGATATAAAAGTTCTTAGTGCATCTGTTCCTCAAGTTGATGTTTCCGATCACCTACCATTAGTTTGTGAAATTGAACTGTAATCAAGATCCTCTTTAATTTGGCCGATAAATTTGCTTTAATGGAGTAAGCCCTTAAAAAACAAGGTACGTATTTGTATTAAAACAAAGAGCATATGGACCTGCCAAATTTATTCTCAAGTAGTGCAAAAACAACGACAGAGGAACTGGTTTTGTTTCTGATAATTTCTGATTCAAAATTACAAGTTTCACTTCTTGAACTATCAAGTGGTGGGGTTCAGATTGTTAGTAAATCAAAAGTGTTTGACTATGAAGGTTTAGAAAAGTGTGTTTTACAGACAGATTTAGCTCTTCAGCAGCTGGACAAAAAGTCAGATAAAGTCAGTGAAATTATTTTTGCTGTAAATAGTTCCTGGGTGAATAATGGTGAAGTTGTGGATGAAAAGAAACCAATTATTAAAAAATTGACTGATGAATTAAATCTTAATCCACTAGGCTTCATTGATGTTAATGAGTCTATTGCTCAGCAAAAAATTGCAGAGAATTCGCTTTTTTCAGGAATCATTGTGCTAATAACAAAATCAGAACTGCTTTTTACCTTAGTTTATCAAGGAAAAATCAAAAAAACTGAAATCGTTGGATCCTCGGCTGATTTTCAAAGTGATTTTACAGAAGGAGTAGGAAGAATTCAAAAAATTATTGAGAAGCAAGGGAACTATATACCTCCTAAATTAGTGTTAGCATCGTTCGAGCTATCAGATGTCGAACTCCACGAAAAACAACAGGCAGTTTATAATCAGGACTGGGAAGCGAATAAAGTTTTTCTCCAAACTCCAACTGTTGAAACAGTGACTCAAGATCGGTTGCTCGTTGATCTCTCAAAAGAAGCTGGAAAGAACGCCGCAGTGCATAAAGGTCTTACTGATTTTGCGTTAGCTGCCTCTGTTGGGAGTGTTAAAGAAAGTAGTGTTGATACTCTTGATTCTTCAGAGTTTGGATTTTCTGACCCGTTAGAAGAATCACCTCCGACTTCTTTTGGTATTCCAATTAAAAGTTCGCAACCAGAACTAGCAATAGAGCGTGAAAGCGATGAAAACGTAACTGCTGTTGATGAAAACTTCATGCGTGAAGGTGTAAAGGAAATAGTTCTGGATAAGAAAGAAAAGCCAAAACGTGATTGGGGACATAAAAAGAATGTCAAATGGTTTGCTATTTTGGGTGTTATTCTGGGTTTATTGGTTCTTTACGGAATACTTGCTCTTGGTTCGTCATTTGTTGCAAAAACGGCTGTTGATGTAACCCTAAATAAGAAATTAGTTTCCAAAGATATTGAACTCACACTTGATACGAAAGCTTCACAAACTGATGTTGAAAAGTTGCTCATAGCTGCAGAAACTGTTACCAAAAAAGCATCTGATACAAGCACAATGCAAACAACCGGCATCAAAATTGTTGGAGAGAATGCGAAAGGAAAAGTAGCAGTTTACAACAAAACTACAGAAGTAAAGACATTTGATAAGGGGACTCAACTAAAATACAACGACTTGATTTTTGTACTGGATGAACAAATTACTGTTGCCTCAGCTAGTGACAAACCAGGTGGCAAAGATTATGGGAAACAGGAAACAACAATTACAGCTTCTCAAATAGGTGCAGAAGGTAATTTGAAGAAGGACACTGAGCTTACCATAGCCTCATATGACACCAGCTCATACAATGCATTTGTTATAGACGAAGATCTTGCGGGTGGTTCTAGCAGAGAAGTTCGAGTTGTGGCCCAAAAAGATTTAGACGAATTACTCAAGGATTTAAAAGAAGAACTCTTGAAAAAGATTAATGATGAATTTGCTGCAGAATCTGGTAATGGCACCTATATTTTGCCTTCGAAATCAATCATCAACGAAAAAGCTAAATATAACAGTGAACTAGAAAAAGAAGCAGAGTCACTATCGCTTGAATTGGAAATTGAAGTTGAGGCCGTTACTTATAGTGGCGGTGACCTAAAGCCAGTTGCACAAGAGATCCTTTCAAAAGAATTGCCAGAGAACTATGAACTTGAAGATGCAGATCCTCAAATTCTGTCTTCTCCAAGTCAAACAGATTTAGATAAACTCGAGTCTGAAGCAGTGGTTTCTATCGAAGCCAATATAAGTGCATACGCTATTCCAAAGTTATCAGAAGACTCTCTTAAAAGTGAGATTGCTGGTAAGTCGTTTTCAGAAGCAACAGAAATTTTGAATGCAAAAGAAGAAATTAGCTCTGTTTCATTCAAAACTGTACCAGGGTTATTAAGTGCATTTGTGAAGAAAGTTGCATCATCGGCAGACAGAATACTGATACAGTTTATTAAATAGAATACTCATGTTTAACACTTCAAAAAAGCAACCAAAAATCATGCAAAGTGACTTGATTGAGTTATATCGCAAGGCACTCAGACAAGGTACTTCGGTTGAAGAAATTGAAAAAAGGATTAATCATCATTTAAAAAGGTTGCGTGTTAGTGAGTATATTGAAGAAAAGGAAGATAAAATTAGAGAAACTGTTGCCAAAAGGAAGATACCTAAGGTAATAAGGATTGGCGCTTTTATTTTGCCAGTACTATTTTTAGTGATTGGTTTATATTTAGTTGGTAGTGCTGTAGTGCCTATTGTCAGTTCCTATTTTAATCAAGAAGAACTCCAAGTAGCTCAGTTGGCTGCCCCAATACCACAAGACCAAGTAATGGATGTAACTCCACTTGTCATTTCGAAACAATCAGGTGTGTTGGGAAGTAATTCAACAGAAGTTGAGATTGTTGATGAAGAACTTGATTATACCAATTTAACTAATTGGTTTGCTGGAGGGGCATTACCGCAACTACAATCTGAGTTACAAAATGTAGAAATTACTGAATATATTTTAGATATTCCAAAGTTGGAGATAGAAAATGCAGTCGTTAAAGTTGGAGGTACAGATCTAAACAAAAGCTTATTGCATTTTAGTGGTACGGCTCTTCCCGGTCAGCCTGGAGCACCAGTTATTTTTGGTCATTCTGTACTGCGGCAGTTTTATAATCCTAGTGTGAAAAACCCAAGAAGATACAACTCAATATTTAGTACTATTATGACCTTGAAAAATGGGGATGAAATTTTTGTGACTGCCGATGGGGTTCGTTATACTTACATTGTCAATAACAAGACAGAAGTAAAACCTGAGGACGTGTATATTTTGACACAAAAATATGATGCAAAACAGCTCAAATTAGTGACTTGTACCCCAGAGGGGACATATCTGAGAAGAGGCATTGTGACTGCTCAGTTAGTTGAGTAGTGTACAATTGATGCTATGCATATTCCAAAAGTGCTAGCAATTGATTATGGAACAGTTCGAGTTGGGACTGCTATTTCAATGCATACGCTTGCAGATCCGTTGGAAATTCTCCCGAACGATGCGACAATATTTGAGGGTTTACGTAAAATCTGCAATGAACATGGTGTAGAGCAGATAGTAGTTGGTTTGTCAGAAAATGATATGGCACAGCAGACAAAAAAATTTGTGGAAGAACTTAAAAAACATATACAGTTGCCAATATCATTTACAGATGAAACATTGAGTTCTTATTCAGTCCATCATAAATTAGCCACAGCCAAAAAATCTAAGCGATCTGGTGATATTGATCATTACGCTGCTGCTGAATTTTTGCAGAATTGGTTGGATGAAAAGTATTAACATGAAATTGACGAAGAAAAATAAGATAGTAGTTAGTTTGACTATTGGGGCTGTTGCTGTTTTTTTGGCTGTTGTACTGGTCTATTCTCAATTTAAACCAGCAAAATCTACACAAGAGGAAACTATTCGTTTTGTTGTACCTAAGGGGCAAGCAGTCAGTGTAATAGGACAGAGGCTCGCGGAAGCTGGTCTGATAAAGAATGCTTTAATTTTTCGGATTGCGGTTAGGTTGAACAACTTAGAGCAGAAAATACAGGCAGGGTCCTTTGATCTTTCCGCTTCTTCAAGTGTTATTGAGATTGCACAACAATTAACGATGGGTACTCAAGACGTTTGGATTACTATTCTCGAAGGTTGGCGCATGGAGGAAATTGCTGAAAGTTTAGATTCTCAAGATTTAGATGCATTTGATAAAGAGGAGTTCATCGCTTTGGCCCAAGAATCAGAAGGTATGTTATTTCCCGATACATATTTAATCCCTAGAGAGATGTCAACAGAGAATATCCACAGTATGTTGATCAATACATTTGAAAGAAAGATAGTGCAAGGACTGGCTGAAGAAATTTCACAGTCTGATAGAGATTTTGAAGACGTGCTTATTATGGCTTCTTTAGTGGAGCGTGAAGCTAGAAACTATGAGCAGATGAGAAAAGTTGCAGGGATTTTGTGGAATAGAATTGATTTAGGTATGGCGTTGCAAGTTGATGCTACGCTACAGTATGCTGCTGGCTATAACAATTTACAAAAAACGTGGTGGGCACCTCCAACCGCTGACCAAAAACAGCTTAATTCACTGTTTAACACGTATTTGCATCCTGGGCTTCCGCCAAAACCGATTGCAAATCCAAGTTATGATGCGATAAAAGCTACGCTGTTACCTTTAAAAAGTAGCGACTTCTATTACATTCATGCAGATGATGGGAACATCTATACGGCGGCAACACTTGAACAGCATAACGCAAATATAAATAAATACTTGCGCTAACGGGCAACTTTTGTTATAATCGGCAGTTCAGTGTACAAAAAAATAGTGGGGTAATTTCTTGAGTACAGTAAAGTCTATGACTTTTAGTCTAGCTAAATAAGATAAAGGAGAGAACTAAATCCTTGGAATTGGTCTCTCCATTTTTTAGTGGTCAAGAAATAATCACCTCGAGATACTAAGTAGAAACGAAAGCATTACCATGCAGAACAAACTTCGTCTCAATTGGGGACAGTCACATACAATCCTTCCAGAACTAGACTTAATTAAATTACAATTGGATTCTTACAGAGATTTTTTGGACAACGGGATCAAAAGAGCTTTGCAAGAAGTCAATGGTGAAAAAGGTATCGAAGATTACACTGGTAAAAACTGGTCACTCTCTTTTGGTGACTTTCGATTTGGAAAATCAAAATACACTGTTACTCAAGCCAAAAATAAAGGTGTTACTTATGATATGCCTTTGTATGTCGAGGCTACCTTGATCAACAAACGAACCGGCGAAGAAAAAACTCAGGAAGTCTTTTTAGGTGATATTCCTAAAATGACTAAAATTGGTACATTTATTATTAACGGTATTGAACGTGCTGTTGTTACCCAATTAGTGCGATCACCAGGAGTTTTCTTTAGCGGTGCTATGGAAAATACTCTTGGACGCAGTTTATATACTGCAGAACTTAGACCAAAAAGAGGTTCATGGATTGAAGTTACTGTTGGAAAACGTGATGTCATCACAGTTAAAATTGACAGAAGAAGAAAAATTCCAGTAAGTGTTTTGTTAAGAGCATTGGGGTATGCAAGTGATGAAGAAATTTTGGACTTGCTCAAGGAAGAAATTGCCTTAGACGAATATAATTTGGTAGCAAACACAATTGAAAAAGATGCAACCAAAACACAAGAAGAGGCTCTGATCGAAATCTATGAAAAGATGAGACCAGGAGAACCAGCAGTTTTGGAAACTTCAAGAGAGTATTTTAAGCAATTATTCTTTGATCCAAGAAGATATGATCTGGGTAGAGTCGGAAGATATAAACTAAACAGAAGACTTAGTCTCTCTGTCGATCAAGAAACAACTATCCTTACTAAAGAAGATATCGTTGCAACCGTAAAATACTTGCTCAAACTACAAAATGGTCAAGGAAAGGTTGATGATATTGACCACTTAAGTAACCGAAGAGTCAGACAAATTGGTGAATTGGTTCGAGAATCGGCATTCAGGATTGGATTAATTAGACTTGAAAAATCAATTCGTGAAAAAATGTCCCTTACTAAAACTGAGGATGTATTAACTCCAGCAGCTTTGGTTAATGCAAGACCATTAATCGCTACAATTTCTGAATTCTTCAGAAGAAACAGACTTTCAACAATCTTAGATCAAACCAACCCGCTTTCAGAAATTGACAATTTACGACGTTTGTCAGTCATGGGTACTGGTGGTGTTACCAGAGAGCGCGCATCATTTTCTATGCGTGACATTAATGCATCACAATACTCAAGAATTGACCCGGTGAGATCTCCAGAAGGTCCAAATATTGGTTTGGTTACCTACTTAACTCTATACGCTCGAGTTAATGCATTCGGATTTTTAGAAGCTCCATACAGAAAAGTCGAGAACAAAAACGGCAAAATGGTGGTTTCTGACGAAATTTCTTACCTTTCAGCTGACGAAGAAGAAGATTACAGAATCACTCATGCAAGTGTTAAGATAGATGATTCAGGTGTTATTCAAGACGAGTGGGTTGCTATTCGTTATATGAATAACTTTACTGAAGGTCCAGTCCAAGAGGTTCAATATATAGATGTTGTTCCTCACCAAGTGATTGGTACTTCAGCATCATTGATTCCATTTATTGCTAATGACGAAGCGAACCGTGCTTTGATGGGTACTCACATGCAATGTCAAGCAGTGCCTTTAGTTCGACCACAGGCTCCAATCGTTGGAACTGGTATGGAAGCAGCGATCGCAACAGCAATGGATAGAACAGTTACAGCGCTTCATGATGGTACAGTAAGCTATGTTGACGCTACCAAAGTAGTTGTCGAACTTGCAAAACCAGCAATCAAAAAAGCTGAAGCTGAAGCAGAAGAGCTTAATGATGAGGTATATCACTATGCAGATGGTGTTGACACATACACAATCACAAAATTTGTAAGAACTTCACAATCAACCTCATACTCACAGCGACCAATTGTAAAAGCTGGTGATAAAGTTGTTGCAGGTGATGTCATCATTGATGGTCCTGCAGCTGATCAGGGTGAGTTAGCACTTGGTGCAAACTTAACAATTGCGTACGCATCTTTTGAAGGTCTTGGGTATGAAGACGCTATCGTTATCTCAGAGAGACTGGTGCGAGATGATACATTGACTTCTGTTCAGATTAACGAATACAAAGCAAAAGTGATGGACACCAAATTGGGTGCAGAAGAACTCACCAACGATATTCCTAACGTTTCAGAAGTGTATCTTTCAAACTTGACTCCAGACGGTATTATTAGAGTTGGAAGTGTTGTTACTTCAGGTGATATTTTAGTTGGTAAGATTGCTCCAAAAGGTGAAACAGAACTTTCTCCAGAAGAAAGATTGTTGCGTGCTATCTTTGGTGAAAAATCCAGAGAGGTTCGTGATACATCCTTGAGACTACCTCATGGTCAAGCTGGTACTGTTATAGAAGTGCAAGTTTTAGACACTGACCTAGGAGATGAACTTGATCCAGGTACTCTTAAAGAAGTAACTGTGAAAGTTGCACAAGTTAGAAAAATCACTGTTGGTGATAAGTTAGCAGGACGTCATGGTAATAAAGGTGTTATTTCAAAGATAATTCCAACCGCTGACATGCCACACTTAGAAGATGGTACTCCTGTTGACATTATTATTTCACCACTTTCTGTCTTGGCTCGTATGAACCTTGGACAGCTTTTGGAAGCACATGCAGGATGGGCAGCACAAAAACTTGGTTACAAGATTGCTATCCCAGCATTTGAGCAATTTGAAGAAGCTAAAATCTGGCAAGAACTTGAAAGAGCAGGATTACCAGTCACTGGTAAAGCTCAATTAATTGACGGTAGAACTGGTGAAAAATTTGCTGAAACAACCACAGTTGGTATTGGGTATATTTTGAAACTTTCACACATGGTGGAAGACAAAATGCATGCTCGTTCAACTGGTCCATATTCTTTAGTCACACAACAACCTCTTGGTGGTAAAGCACAAATGGGTGGTCAAAGACTTGGAGAAATGGAAGTCTGGGCACTTGAGGCACATAAGGCAGCTCATACCTTGCAAGAAATGCTTACCATTAAATCTGACGATGTGATGGGTAGAGCAAAGGCTTTTGAATCTATTGTTAAAGGTCTTGATATTCCAGAACCAACAGTTCCAGAATCATTTAGAGTCTTAATGAGAGAGTTGAATTCACTTGGTATCGACGTTGTTCCTCATGAAATTGAAGAAGAAGAAGAAGTTGTAACAGAAGAAAAAATCGAACTCGCCCCAGAAGAAATGGCAGCAGATGAATTCGATAATAGCTCAGAGGAAGAAGTTGCAGTAGATGATGATGCTGAACTTGAAGATGTAGAAGACATGGATTTTACAGAACCAGATGAGTCAGAACTCAGTGATGAAGTAGCGGAGGATGAAGAATAAGGAAACACATATGAAGAATATAATTAACTTTTCAGCCTTAGAAATCAGAATCGCAGACCCAGATACAATTAAATCTTGGTCATACGGTGAGGTTAAAAAACCAGAAACAATTAACTACAGATCTTTGAAAGCAGAAAAAGATGGTTTATTTGATGAAAAAATCTTTGGACCTATCAAAGACTATGAGTGTTATTGTGGTAAATACAAAAGAATTCGTTACAAAGGTATTGTCTGTGATAAATGTGGTGTTGAGGTAACACAATCAAAAGTGAGACGTGAGAGAATGGGTCATATTTCATTGGCCGCTCCAGTTGCTCATATCTGGTTTTTCAAGGGTGCTCCATCAAAACTTTCTTTACTCCTAGACATTAGTCCAAGAAACTTGAGTTCAATTGTGTATTTCTCAAAATACGTTGTATTAGATGTAGATGTAGAAGAAAGAACAGCAGTTGTTGAAAACTTAGACGTTGATTTGGTTGCGGCACAAGACGAGCTCAAAGAAAACGTTAAGAAAGAAATGGAAGTTGTTACTAACACTTTGGTTGAGGATCAAAAACACTTAAAAGAAAAAGTCACCAATAAGGAAACTTTACAACTTAAGTTGACCGAAATTGAACTCAAAGCTAAAAACAAATTGGCAGCGCTCAAAAAGCAACTAGAAGTGCAACTTGAACAGACTGAAGAGATATACAAAACCGTCAAGCAAATGGTCAAGAAAATTTCTAAAGGAACTATCCTTTCAGAAGACGAATACCTCAAGCTTGATGATTACAATGCTTCAAGCCACTTGCGAGTTGGTATGGGTGCAGAGAGTATTCTTGAGTTAGTTTCACAAGTAGATTTAGACGATCTTGTGATCAAACTAAGAGACGAAGTTGTCGAATCAAAAGGTGCAAAACGTCTCAAAGCTACCAAACGCTTGAGAGTCGTTGAGGGTTTGCGAAAAGCAAGAATCAAGCCATCTTGGATGTTCATGACAATCTTACCAGTTATACCACCAGACTTACGTCCTATGGTACAACTTTCAGGCGGAAGATTTGCAACTTCAGATTTGAACGATTTGTACAGAAGAGTTATCAATCGTAACAACCGTTTGAAACATTTGATCGAGCTTGGTGCTCCAGAGATCATTTTAAGAAATGAAAAACGTATGCTTCAAGAAGCAGTTGATTCATTAATTGATGGTTCAAGTGCACGACAAACCAGAAGAAGACAAACCAGAAGGCCACTCAAATCTCTCTCAGAGATGTTGAAAGGTAAACAAGGTCGTTTCAGACAGAACTTGCTTGGTAAACGTGTTGACTACTCAGGTCGTTCAGTTATCGTTGTGGGTCCAGAACTCAAACTCAATGAGTGTGGATTACCAAAAGATATGGCACTTGAAATGTTCAAACCATACGTTTTACGTGAACTGATTGTTAATGGTATAGCTCCAAACGTGAAGAGTGCAAAACACTTAATTGAAAGACACGAGCCAGAAGTCTATGACATTCTTGAACAGGTTACCAAAAATCACCCAGTGATTTTAAACCGTGCTCCAACTTTGCATAAACTTGGTATGCAAGCCTTCTTCCCAATTTTGATTGAAGGAAACGCTATTCGATTGCACCCTTGTGTTTGTTCAGGGTATAACGCTGACTTTGACGGTGACCAAATGGCTGTGCATGTTCCACTAACCAAAAAAGCTCAAGAAGAAGCTCAAGAGTTAATGATGGCAACTCACAACTTGCTCAAACCTGCTAACGGTGAACCAATAACCATTCCTAACAAAGAAATGGCTATGGGTGTGTACTATCACACAGCAGTTGATACAAAATTGCCAAGATTTGCAAGTATTTTTGCTTCAAAAGATGAAGCATACCATGCATATCAGGTTGGCAAATTAGGTTTGAGACAACTTGCAAAGGTAAGAATACAAGTAAATGGTCTGAACAAAGTTGTTGAAACAACGGTTGGTAGACTCCAATTTAATGATGTGTTGCCAGAAGAATTTGGGTTCATTAACGAAGCAATTCCAGCAAAGAAAATCAAACAGTTGGTTACTACAGCAATCAAAACCTTGGATAGAGATGTTGTCACAAGATTAATTGACAGTATCAAAGATCTGGGTTTTGCTGCAGCAACAGTTTCTGGAATTTCAGTTTCTGTGTCTGACTGTGAGATGATCCCAGAGAAAAATGAGATCATTGCCAGTGCAAACAAGAAAGTTGAAGAGATTCAAGAACAGTATAATGAAGGTATGATCGCTCTCGAAGAGAGAAAGAGACTTTCATTTGATGTTTGGATTGATACAACAGAAGAAATTGCAGAAAAGACATGGGAAACTTACTCAGCTGATAATGCAGTCAAAGTTATTATTGAATCAGGTGGTACTCGTGCTTCAAAAGATCAGGTGAAACAACTCGCTGCTATGCGTGGACTTGTTGTTGACCCACTTGGAAACATTGTCGAAATGCCTACAAAATCTAACTTTAGAGAAGGTTTGACAATTTTCGAGTACGTGACATCTGCAAGAGGTTCTCGTAAAGGTTTAACTGACTCTGCTATCAAAACAGCAGATGCAGGATACCTTACCAGACGTTTGTGTGACGTTGCTCATGACGCAATTATTAGACTTGAGGACTGTGGTACTCAAAATTACATCACAATTACCAATGAAGATAGAACTGATGTCTTTGCAACCAGAATCTCAGGCAGAATCTTGGCAAAAGACGCTTTAATTAAGGGTAAAGTGGTAGCACAAAAAGGTACACTACTCACAATCGAACTTGCAGAAGAATTAGTAGCAGCAGGGTTACCTTCAGCAGAGGTGAGATCACCACTCACTTGTGATTCTCCAAAGGGTTTGTGTGCCCAATGCTATGGCATCGACTTCTCAACTTCAAAGATGATTGAGATCGGTGTTCCAGTTGGTATTTTGGCCGCACAATCAATTGGTGAGCCAGGTACTCAGTTAACCATGAGAACTAAGCACAAAGGTGGTATCGTTGGTGCTGACGTGACTCAAGGCTTGCCTCGTGTGGAAGAATTGCTTGAAGCACGTTCACCAAAGAATCAATCTTTAATTAGTGAAGTCACCGGTAAAGTTTCTCTTGAAGAGACTGAAAAAGAGATGATCATTACTATTAAAACCACAGCAGCTCCATCAGAAGAAGTACAATACACAGTACCTCTTTCTACAGATATAGTTGTATCAGATGGAGACCTAGTGTATGCTGGGCAACAATTAACTTCTGGTGCGATCAATGTAAAAGAGTTAATGATCGTGACTGGTTTGACTCAAGCACAACAATACACAATTGGTCAGGTACAAGCAGTATACGAATCACAAGGTATTCCTATTCATGATAAGCACTTTGAAGTGATTATCAGAAAAATGTCTGATAAAGTCATGATTGAATCTACTGGAGATACTGATTTCTTGACTGGTGAAGTAATTGAAAGAGCTAAATTCATTGAAGCCAATGATGAAGCAATGGCAGCTGGTGGTGAACCAGCCACTGCTAAAGTGTTATTCTTGGGTATTACCAGATCATCGCTTTTTACAGCTTCATGGTTGTCTGCTGCTTCATTCCAACACACCAAAAATGTGTTAACAGATGCAGCTTCAGCAGGTGATATTGATTACCTCGAAGGGTTGAAAGAAAACGTTATTATCGGACGTTTGATCCCAACAAGCAAAGAGAGAGCCGAGATCACAGTATAATCTTGAAATAAGAATGATTTTGTAAGCAGCCTCACTTTTTGTGAGGCTGCTTTGTAATTGCTTGACGTATCCACTATTACACGTTATAATGCCTTTTTTTACAAAGTAAAGTCAATTAAACAAAATGCTAAGAAAAACTTTAAGGCAAGAAAAAAGAGAAAATTTACCACCAATAACTGAAGCAGTCGATTTTGTGAGAGCAAACTCAGATGTAGCTGACCTTTCAAGCTTAAAAAAAAGCTTTTTAAATAAGTTACAAAGAGAGTTAGCAATAGTTGGAATTAAGCTCACTGCTCCAGAGTTATCATACTATATCCTCAAGAGTAGAAGAAAGAATCTAGGGCCCTTGAAGGCTTTCATTGATAGGACTTTTGCAACAAAAAGATCTCAATATGACCTCGTTAACCAATTTAATTTTCAACTGGCATATGCAGAAAAAAGAGGTCTGTTTTTCTCAACTTTCCGAGAAAAGGCTCCACAAGGGATTGATACTTTTTTCAGTGTTCCAGAGGATGTTTTGGATTTTCAACTTGAAGTTATTTTAAATGAACCAAAATTGAGAGCAGTATGGCTAAGAGAGATAGATACTGCAGTTCAAGATTCTTCTAGAAGAAATATAACTGAGATTGATCGCTCTAGAAGAAAAAAAATAAAAAAGGATATAGTAATTATTGGAGGGGGTCCATTAACCTCTCTGGCAGTCCAGTTACTAGGTCCATTTTACAACGTTACCGTTATTACAAAGGAAACAACCATCGGTAAACCATGGAGGAATCGTCCTCTCTATATTAACAGTACAGTAAATGAATCAGCTAATGGAAAACGTTTACCACTACAAAATAGTGGCACAACTCCAATTACAGTGAGTGGTCAGCTTGGTGCTGTTCGTCTTTCAAACCTTATAGATGCTGGTGATTTACGCGTAGTTTGTGACGATGGTGTAACTCGAGAATATATTGCCGGACAAAAACTTGGAGCTGCGATAGCTACAAATATTGCTTTAGGGGCGACAGACTATATTGTTGGGCAAGAGGTTGACTTAAGCCAGACAAAAGTTAATGCAGATGGGACCAAAGAATTAACTTTGGTTGATTCAAGAGGTAAAAGAAGAAAAATAGATGCGGCTGCAGTTATTTGTTTAACTGGTCCTGGAAGAGAAGTTTGTAAAATTGAGGACAGAACTACAAGAGCATCATATGAGCGAGCGGCAAAATCGATTGATAAACAAATAGAAACTAACCGCGCATATGTAAGATCTGGAAGATTAAATAAAGTTGTTTGGGATTTACCAAAAATACTTACCTTAACTTCTATAGAAAAGCTGTATGGATTTTGGTACGAGGAGTTACAAGCAAATCCAGATCCGAAATATTTCCCTTTGAATGAAGTTTTTCAAATTGATCCTCAAACCGGTCAGCCAAAAAGTGTCGCTATTATTGGTGGTGCTGATACGGCATATACTTTGTCTGAGTTATTCAATTTTGATGGACCGTTGCTTTCATATCCATTCGAATTAAGTAGAAAGGTAATTCCAAAAGTGACCCACTACAACATTCCCGAACAGACTCCACAAGAGTTTGCAGAGGCTGTAAGACCTAGATATAAGAGAGTGTTTTCAGAGAAAAATAAAGGTGTAATTACTACAATTGCAAATAGAGTTACACGATGGGCTGAAGTGAAAGATGCAGATAGAAAAACAACAGCTATAGTTGTCAGTGACGCCCCAGCTGGAAAGAAAAGATCGGTAAGAACGCAACAGTATGACTATGTGATTCCTGCAACAGGACTTGAACGGTTCAATATCGAAAATATGTTATCAAGATTATCTGGGTTAAATATTGGCATAGTTCAAGATAGAGAAGGACAAACCGCAATTAAAGGTGATTCCCAAAATGGCTTCTATGTTGGCGGTTCTGCTTCTGGATTGAGATTGCAAGATTATCCACAACAAGTAAGGGCTATTATTGAAAAACTGCGAATTTCTGAAAACACAATCTCCCTATGGGTTAATGGATTACTTGTTGAGCGTTTTTTATGGTCGTTCCTCTCAGAAAAACCTGTTGATCTTACTAGAATAAAAACAATTAGTGCTGGTAAGTAAAAACCTCATTTTAGTTCTGCACAAATAAGCGCTTCATGATATAATCAGTTCTCGCGTTATTTTTGTGGTAAGTGTGACTTCAAAAATAGCAAACATTAAATAGATATATATAACGAAAAAGTAAGAAAGCAGCAATTATGCCAACAATTAATCAGTTAATTAGAAAAGGTGGACGTAAAAGTAAACCTAAAAAAATTAAAGCTCAAGCACTACGCCGAAGTTTTAATTCTAATACTGGTAAACAAGTTATGACTAACAACCCACAGAAACGTGGTGTCTGTACTGTAGTCAAAACTATGACTCCTAAGAAACCAAACTCAGCACTTCGTAAGGTTGCTCGTGTTCGTCTTTCTAATAAAATGGAAGTTACAGCATACATTATGGGTGAAGGTCACTCATTGGCAGAACACAGTATCGTGTTGGTCAGAGGTGGCAGAGTGAAAGACTTGCCTGGTGTGAAATATCACATCATTAGAGGCAAATATGATGCTGCAGGTGTAAGTGGCAGAAAAACTTCTCGTAGTAAATACGGTGTGAAGAAAAGCTAATCAAAATAGTAAGTAAAAAAGTAATATATAGTCAATGAAAGTATTCGTCACAAAGTGGCGGAGAAGAAAATATCATGAGAACTAAAAAAGCTCCAATAAGAACAGTTTTGCCTGATGGCAGATATGGCTCTACCAGAGTCACTAAATTTATCAATGCTGTGATGAAAGACGGCAAAAAAACCGTGGCTCAAAAACAAGTGTATGCGGCTCTTGAAGAGTTAGCAAAAAAAACTGGCAAAAAACCAGTTGAAGCATTTGAAGAAGTTGTTAAGGCGATTTCTCCACAGATGGAAGTTCGTTCTCGTCGCGTTGGTGGTGCTTCTTATCAAGTTCCTATGCCTGTTCGTGCAAAAAGAGCATTTGCTTTAGCACTTAGATGGCTCATCAGTGAAGCTGCAAAACGCCCAAGTAAATTACATCATACTTTTGCTGAAAAGCTTGTGGCAGAAATGCTCGACTCTTTGCAGGGACAAGGTGGTGCAATTAACAAGAGAAACACTTCTCACAGAATGGCTGATGCTAACAAAGCATTCGCTCATTTCAGATGGTAAACTAATTTATAAGGCAAAATATATATGGCAGGCAAACCTAAAAACGTTCCATTACAAAGAATTAGAAACATCGGAATTATCGCTCACATTGATGCAGGTAAAACTACAACGACAGAGAGAATTTTATTCTTTACTGGTAGAACCTACAAAATCGGTGAAGTTCATGAGGGCGCTGCAACCATGGACTGGATGGAACAAGAGCAAGAACGTGGTATAACTATCGTTTCTGCAGCTACAACCTGTTTTTGGGAACCTCATTTTGAGGTCCATTTGGAAAAAGCTCCATATAGATTCAACATCATTGATACTCCAGGGCACGTTGACTTCACTGCAGAGGTTGAGCGCTCACTGCGTGTCTTAGACGGTGGTATCACCGTGCTTGATGCTTCAGAGGGTGTGCAATCACAATCAGAAACTGTTTGGAGACAAGCTGATAAATATAATGTGCCAAGAATTTGTTTCATAAATAAAATGGATAAATTGGGTGCAGATTTTTTTGCGACTGTTCAAGATATTAGAGAAAAATTTGGGGTGACCCCAGCCATTATGGTACTCCCAATGGGTGCTGAAAATAACTTTGATGGTGTGATTCAACTTTTAGAGAGAAAAGCATTATTTTGGGAAGATAAATCAGAGGCTACAGAGCCGGATGTCAAAGAGATACCAGAAGAATACAAAGCAAGAGTTGAAGAACTTCGCGCCCAGTTAGTTGAACAGATAGCAGAGACTGATGATGCATTACTTGAGAAGTATTTTGCTGGTGAAGAACTAGAACTAAATGAATTGAAGGCTGCTCTAAGAAAAGCTGTTATTAACTACCAATTAGTTCCAGTTTATGCTGGTTCTTCATTGAAGAACACTGGTGTTCAGCCAGTACTGGACGCAGTTGTTGAGTACCTCCCATCTCCGGTTGATATTGATCACATTACCGGTACCAATCCAAAAACAAAAGAAGAAGAAACAAGAAAATTAATCCCAGAAGAAAAGTTTTGTGCGCTTGCGTTTAAAATTCAAACAGATCCACACGTTGGAAGAATTACATACACACGCGTATATTCTGGAACATTAGAATCTGGTACATACATTTATAATTCAAGCACTGACACCAAAGAAAGAGTTGGGCGTTTGTTACTCATGCATGCAAATGAAAGAGAAGAAATTGCAAAAGCACAAGCTGGTGAAATCGTTGCTATTGTTGGTTTGAAAAACACTAAAACTGGTGACACTTTATGCGATGATACCAACCCAATTGTTCTGGAAGGTATAACTTTTGCAGATCCTGTTATTTCTTTAGCAATTGAGCCAAGAACCAAATCAGACCAAGAAAAAATGGGTATGGCACTGGCTAAATTAAGTGAAGAAGATCCAACCTTTGCTATTAAATCTAATCCAGAAACTGGACAAACAATCATTGGTGGTATGGGTGAGTTACATCTTGAAATTCTCGTTGACCGTATGAAGAGAGAATTCAAGGTTGACGCTAATGTTGGTACTCCACAAGTTGCCTATCGCGAAACTATTACTCAAGTAGCAGAAGCTGAAGGTAAATATATCAAACAATCTGGTGGTCGTGGTCAGTATGGTCATGTTTGGCTGCGAATCGAGCCAAAAGATCGCGGTACCGGATATGAATTTGTGAATGCTATAACTGGTGGTGTAGTTCCAAAAGAATTTATTAAACCAACAGATAAAGGTGTGCAAGAATCTCTAGAGAGAGGTTTCTTAGCTGGGTACCCAATGAGTGACGTTAAAGTAACTCTCTATGATGGTTCATACCACGATGTTGACTCAAGTGAAATTGCATTTAAGATGGCTGGCTCATTAGCAATGAGAAGCGCTACTGCAAAAGCAGGTATGATGTTGCTAGAACCAATCATGAAAGTAGAAGTCTCAACCCCAGAAGAATACATGGGTGATGTCATTGGTGATTTAGGTTCAAGAAGAGCCCAGATCCAAGGTACTACAACTAGAGGTAGTGTTGTGATTATCACAGCGCTTGCACCTTTAGCTGAAATGCAAGGATATGTGACACAACTACGAAGTATGACCAAGGGTAGAGCTTCAAGTGTGATGCTTCCAAGTCACTATGATTTTGTTCCAAACAATATAACAGAAAAAATTGTTGCAGAACATAAATCACATCAAAATTCATAAATGTTTGATACAGTAACTGCTTCTCGACAGCAAGGTCAGAAACAAGTACAATATTAGACTCGAGTGCGTAAGTAAAAAGTAAGTAAATGTATTAAGGAGGCCCTTATATGGCAGATAATAAATTTAAACGTGATAAGAAGCACGTTAACATCGGTACCATTGGTCACGTTGACCACGGTAAAACCACCCTTACAGCAGCTATTGCTACCACTTTGGCAGCAAGAATTCCAGGCGGCGTGAATGCAGCTAAAGCATATTTAGATATTGACAATGCTCCAGAAGAAGCAGCTCGTGGTGTTACAATCAACATTTCTCACATCGAGTACGAAACAGAGAAAAGACACTACGCTCATATTGACGCTCCAGGTCACGCTGACTACATCAAGAACATGATTACTGGTGCAGCTCAAATGGACGGTGCAATTTTAGTTGTTGCAGCTACTGATGGTCCTATGCCACAAACCCGTGAGCATATTCTCTTGGCTAACCAAGTTAACGTTCCAAGATTGGTCGTTGCTTTGAACAAATCAGATATGGTTGATGACTCTGAACTACTCGACTTGGTCGAAATGGAAGTCAGAGAGCTCTTAACCAAATATGGTTTTGACGGTGACAATGTTCCAGTTCACAGAGTTTCAGCTTTGAAAGCTCTTGAAGGTGATAAGGCAGCACAAGATGCAATCATGGAATTAATGAACTCAGTGGATACCTATATTCCAGATCCAGTCAGACAATTAGACAAGCCATTCTTGATGCCAGTTGAAGACGTTTTCTCTATCAAAGGAAGAGGAACTGTTGTTACTGGTCGTATTGAAACTGGTATTGTCAAAGTTGGTGACGAAATTGAAATTACTGGTATCAGACCAACCCAAAAATCAACAGTTACTGGTGTTGAAATGTTCCGTAAAATGCTTGACCAAGGTGAAGCAGGTGACAACGTCGGTATCTTATTGAGAGGTATTGATAAGGAAGCTGTTGAAAGAGGTCAAGTCTTGGCTAAACCAGGTTCAACTTCTGTTCATACTGAATTTGAAGCTGAGGTTTACATCTTAACTAAAGAAGAAGGTGGAAGACACAAACCATTCTTTACAGGATACAGACCACAGTTCTACATCAGAACTACAGACGTTACCGGTGAAATTCAACTTCCAAGTGGTGTTGAAATGGTCATGCCAGGTGATAACGCTAAAATGACTGTGAAGTTGATCGTTCCAGTCGCAGCTCATGAAGGTCTTCGCTTCGCTATTCGTGAAGGCGGACACACAATTGGTGCTGGTGCTATTACCAAGATCGTCAAATAATTTGAATTAGAATTCAACTTGCGCCCCGCTTTACGCGGGGCGCAAAGTTTGAAACACCAAACTTTTTTGGCAAACAAGTAGATTGCACTAACAATATTCAATCTAGTTTTTTACCAAAAAACACAGGAAAGCATCATATGCTTTACAACTTGAGGAATATTGTGTATAATTGCGTCCTACGTTTTAAATGTGGAAAGAAGTAAAAAAAATGGCAAAACAAAATCTAAAAAACAATGCGGCAAATAAGATTCGTGTAAGATTAAAATCTTATGATCACAGAGTCATAGATGCTGCTAGCCAAAAGATTTTGGAGACTGCGCTCTCTACCGGTGCAAAGGTTGTTGGACCAGTTCCACTGCCTACCCACAAAAGAGAATTCACTGTGTTGGTTTCACCACACGTGGATAAGAACGCACAAGAACATTATCATATTAAGACTCACAAGCGTTTGATTGACATTGTCAATCCAACCAGTAAAACCATCGATTCTTTGATGCATTTGGAATTACCAGCAGGTGTTTCAATCCAGATAAAGATGTAATGGTTTGTTAGTAGTAGATAGATACAAAAGAGGTTACTGTTGCACACAACTTATACGGGCAACCTGACTAAAGAAATAGTAAAAAAATTGAATTATAGATATTATTGGTATGATATTAGATACATTTGCGACCAAATTAGGAATGACACAAGCTTGGACAAAAAAAGGTCAACGCTTGGCTGTAACTCGTGTCTCATTAGATGAGATGGCAGTTGTTGGTAAGCAAGAAGTTTCAGTTCTTGATAAGAATTCTCAACTCAAACAAACCCTTCCATGCACCATTTTAGAAGTCGGACATGGAACAAAAAAGTTGAAAAACATGAAAAAACCACTTCGATCTAAATTAGAAAAAGGTGGTTTTTCTTTTGGATATCAAATAATTGAAGGTGTGAGAGTAGTTGACGACAAAGCAAATCCAGCAACAGAAACTGACTATAAAGTTGGTGATGTTATTGCATCAGATTCAATTTTGAGTGTTGGAGATGTTGTTCAGGTACAGGGTGTAACCAAAGGTCATGGATTTGCAGGTGCAATGAAACGCCATGGTTTTCACGGTGGTCCAGCTACCCACGGTCAATCAGACAGATCTAGAGCTGTTGGTTCTATTGGTCAACGTACAACCCCAGGTAGAGTATGGCTCGGCAAAAAAATGCCAGGACATTTTGGAGATGTGACCAAATCAGTTTCAGGCCTAGTTGTTTTACATATTGATACAACAAAAAAGGAAATTTGGCTCTCAGGACCAATTCCAGGATCAATAATGAGTGAAGTCAAGATTTCAAAGACAGGTAAAAAAAAGAATATTGAATTAGACCTTACTGCTTCAAACCTTCCTGCCGTTCAAGAGAAAGCAGAAGAAGCTACACAAGAAAGTGCAGAATAAGACATGAAAGTTACAAGTATTACCGCAAGCAACAAATTTTCTACAGTCACAGTCAGTGATGAAGTCTTTGGTGCAGCTATTAACAAAGAATTGTTAAGTCAAGCAATCAGAGTGTACCTCTCAAATTTGAGACAAGGTACAAGCAGAGTGAAAACTCGTAGTGAAGTCACTGGCTCAAGAAGAAAAATCTGGAAACAGAAGGGAACTGGTAATGCACGTCACGGTGCAAAATCTGCTCCAATTTTTGTTGGAGGTGGTGTTGCACATGGTCCAAAAGGTATCGAAAATTGGGACCTTTCACTTTCAAAAGTGATGAAAAGAAAAGCCCTTATCTCAGCCTTGAGTGCACAAGCAGAGAACATTGTTGTTACTGACAACCTCTCTGAGATTGAAGGTAAGACCAAAAATGCAGCTAAGTTATTAAATACAATTAATGTTACAGGAAAGAAAGTATTGCTCGTTTTAGATGAAGGCTCAAAAGATATTTTGAGAGCATTTAATAACATTCCAGAGGTCATAGTTATGCAAGATTCATTAGTAAATGCATTAGATGTTGCAAGTGTAGAATCAATCATTATGACTAAAGCAGCATTAAAGAATATTGAAGCAAGACTAGCTGTGAAAAATCAAAAAGACGTTGTTGCGAAGGCAGAAGTAGCAAAAGAAGCAGAATAAAATAGTTATGAATCCTTACATTGTTATAAAACCAGTTATTACAGAAAAGTCTTTAAGACTTGCCAATGGTGACAACACCTATACTTTTGCCGTTCAAATGACTGCAAACAAGAGACAAGTAAAAGAAGCTATTGAAAATCTTTTTTCTGTTGAAGTCGCATCTATCAGGACAGTTGTCAATCAAAAAGGAAACAAAAAAACTGGTAAAAGAAGATTAGCAGTTACAACAGGTAAGACAAAAAAAGCTTTTGTCACCTTAAAAGAGGGTCACGCAATTGATTTGTTTGATATCTCAGAACAACAATAACGAAAGAGTTAGAGAAGACCATGTTAAGAACACATAAACCAACTACCAACGGAAGAAGACACTTAGTTACAATTGATCGTTCTGATCTACACAAGGGTGAGCCTGAAAAGTCACTTTTAGTTTCTGGTCACAAAAAGAGACAAGGCCGTGGTTTCATGGGTCGTGTCACTGTAAGACACAGAGGTGGTGGTGTAAAGAAGAGAATGCGTGTTATTGATTGGAAGAGAACCAAACGTGATATTCCAGCAACAGTAGTTCGATTTGAGTATGATCCAATGAGAAGTGCTAATCTTGCGCTCTTACAATACGCTGATGGTGAAAAAGCATACATTCTTGCTCCACAAGGTTTGGAAGTTGGAGAAAAAGTTTTAGCTGGAGAATCAATTGAAGCTAAACCAGGTAACGCTCTGCCACTCAAGAATATTCCAGTCGGATTATTTATTCATAATATTGAACTAAGAGCTGGCAAAGGTGCCCAATTAGTTAAAAGTGCTGGTGTTGGAGCTATGATTCAAGCAAAAGAGGGTAAGTACGTTACAATTCAACTGCCTTCAAAAGAATTAAGACTCATTAATGCTGATTGTTTTGCAACAATTGGTCAAGTCGGTAATTCAGAATGGAAAAATAGAAAAATTGGTAAAGCTGGTACAAAACGATTAATGGGTGTACGACCAACAAACCGTGGTACTGCTCAGCATCCAGATTCACATCCACATGGTGGTGGTGAAGGCAGATCTGGTGTTGGTATGAAATATCCAAAAACACCATGGGGTAAACATGCTCTTGGTACAAAGACTAGAGTTAAACGCCACAGAACTAATAAATGGATTGTTAGAGATAGAAGAGTTAAATAAGAGGAATACAGTATGTCAAGATCAAGTAAAAAAGGACCATTCATTGATCCAAAACTTCTCAAAAAAGTATTGGCTCAGAAGAATAGTGGAGATAAAGCTGGAATTAAAACATGGAGCAGAGAGTGCGTTGTCTCTCCAGACTTTGTTGGTCATACCTTCTTAGTGCATCAGGGCAAGAACTTTGTTGAAGTTTTTGTAAATGAGGCTATGGTAGGTCACAAACTTGGTGAATTTGCTCCAACCCGAACCTTTAGAGGCCACGGTAAAGTTGTGAAACGTGTCTTGGCTAAGACCTAAAGGCAATTGAAAGAAAATTAAAATGATAATTACTGCAACACAAAAAAATACTAGACAAACAGCACTTAAAGTGAGACTCGTTGCTAACCAAGTTAGGAAACTTCCTCTGGTTGATGCAATCAAGCAGCTTGGGGTGATGCAAAAAAGAGCTAGTTTGACCGTTTTGAAAGTTGTTAGACAAGCTATTGCAAATGCTATGCACAATCATGGCTACAGCATGAATGAGCTCACACTTAAAAATATTACAGTTACTCCAGGCCCTACATATAAGAGGTTTAGAGCTGTGAGTAGAGGAAGAGCACACACAATTTTTAAGAGAACCTGCCACATTATGGTAGAACTTGAAGCTGGCAGCGCTCCAAAGGCTGTGAAGAAAGAAACGAAAGTAGCTACTGAAGTAAAAGAAGTTGAACCAACAACAGTTACAGAAAAACCAAAAGTTGTTGCTCCAAAAGTGAAAAAAGTTGCTCCTACAAAAGCAGTGGCTCAAAAATCAGTCACAAGAGGGGTCAGAAGAACAGGTGAAAAATAAATTTGGTCAAGAAAATAAGTAAAGAAAGTAGTATAATACACATCTTGTGTTAAAAAATACAGAAAAGAAATATGGGACAAAAAGTTAATCCAACTGGCTACAGAATCGGCACCACCTTTACGTGGGGTTCCCGATGGTATTCTGATCCAAGCAATTATTCCGATTTAGTTCTTGAGGACTATAAAGTCAGAAAATTCTTATCAGATAAGCTTGCTAGTGCTGGGTTGGTTAAAGTTGACATTGAGAGATCTTTAACCGCAATCAAAGTGATTCTCTATGTTTCTAGACCAGGTGTTGTTATCGGCAAAGGCGGAACTAACTTAGAAGTTGTCAAAGGTGAAATAGAGAGAATTCTCAATATTTCAAAAGCAAAGAAAGATAAAGTAAAGATTGATTTAAGAGTTGAAGAAGTAAAAAAACCAGATTTGAGTGCAAAATTAGTCGCAGAAAAAATCGTTGGTCAACTGATCAAAAGATTTCCACACAGACGTGCAGTTACTCAAGCTCTTGAGAAAACAATGCAGGCTGGTGCAAAAGGGATTAAAATTCAACTTACCGGAAGAATTGGTGGTGCTGAAATTGGTAGAAGTGAGAAATATTTTGAAGGAAGTGTCCCAACACAAACTTTGAGAGCAAACATTGACTACCATCAAGTTCCAGCAAACACCAGATCAGGATATGTTGGCATTAAAGTATGGATTTATAAAGGCGAAATAATCTAATATGTTGCAACCTAAGAAGTCAAAATACCGCAAAGCATTTAGAGGAAAGATGCGTGGAACCGCACAAAGAGGTAACACAGTTACTTTTGGTGAGTATGGTTTGCAGGCAGTTACTAGAGGATTTGTCTCTGCTCGACAAATTGAAGCTGCTCGTAAAAAAATTACCTTTATGACTAAAAGAGCTGGTAAGTACTGGATCAAAGTGTTTCCACACAAACCAGTTACTAAAAAGCCAGTTGGTGTCAAAATGGGTTCTGGTAAAGGTGCTATAGAAGAATATGTGGCAGTGGTGAGACCAGGACAAGTATTATTCGAGCTTGGTGGTGTTACCGAAGATGTGGCAAAAACAGCTTTTGTAAAAGCAGGTCACAAATTATCAGTTAAGACGACATTGATTAAGAAATAAGTATGAAAAAGAACGATATTACAGCATTACACAACAAAACAATCGTAGAGTTGGAAAAGCAACTCAAAGATTTGTTAGTTGAGTTGGCTCAAGCAAGAATGAAAAAAGCTGCTGGTAAACTAAAAAATACCCACACTGCTTTACTATCAGATGACGTTGCTCGAGTTAAGACAGTACTAAGCATGAAGAAAAAAGCTGAAAAAGCTGAATAAAAGAACGAAACTATGAAAGCAATTCAAGGAACAGTTATCTCACTTAAAACTGATAAGACAGCAAAAGTAAGTGTTGCTCGTTTGTGGCAACACCCAGTTTATAAAAAATCTGTAAAAAGAACAAAAAACTATGCATGTCATGTAGAGGGTATTGAATTGCAGGTTGGTGATGAAGTCATGATTGTAGAAACAACTCCAATCAGTAAAACCAAGAAATTTAGAGTAGTGAGCAAAGTAGAGGAAACCAAATAATGATCCAATTACGTACAGTCCTGAACGTTGCTGACAACTCAGGAGCAAAGAAACTCAGAGTCATTCAAGTCCATGGTGGTTCATTTAAGAAATTTGGTACCGTTGGTGATATTGTTGCAGCTTCTGTGATTCAAGCAGACACCGCTGGTACAGTTAAAAAAGGTGAAAAAGTTAAAGCAGTTATTGTTAGAACCAAAAAAGAAGTCAGAAGAGCTTCTGGTGAATACATCAGATTTGATGATAACGCAGCAGTTATTATTACATCAAGAAAAGACGCAAACCCTGTGGGAACACGTGTGTTTGGTCCAGTTGCAAGAGAAGTTAAAAATAAATTGTTTAACAAAATTGCAAGTTTAGCACCAGAGGTTTTATAAGGAAGATATGAAATTAAAAGTAGGAGACAAAGTACTCGTAACAACAGGCAAAGATAAAGGTAAGACCGGTACAGTCGTTAAAGTTGATCCTAAATTAGAGCGTGTAGTGGTTGAAGGTGTTAACAAGTATGTAAAACACATTAAACCAGTTGCAGGAAGAGCTGGAGATAAAGTCCTCGTTGAAAGATATTTGGCAACTGCTAAAGTTGCAATTTTAAACGAGAAAAATCAACCAGATAGAATTGGGTACCAAGTCGCCAAAGATGGTTCAAAAGTTAGAGTTTTTAAGAAAACTGGAACTGTTATTACAGAGAAAAAAGAGAGTAAGAAATAAAAGACATGCAATTAAGAGACTACTACAACAAGACAGTTGCTCAGCAACTCAAAGATGAATTAAAACTTGATAATGTTTTTGAAGTTCCAAAACTACAAAAAATTATTCTAAACATTGGTGTTGCCGATCCTCAAGATCCAAGACAGAGAAAACAAGTTATTATGAACATCGTTGAACAGTTTGAGGCGATCTCTGGTCAAAAACCAATGGTTACAACGGCAAGAAAGTCAATTGCAGGGTTTAAACTAAGAGCTGGTGATCCACTTGGCGTGAAGGTAACTTTAAGAGGTAAACGCATGTGGGGATTTTTAGAGAAACTAATTGCAGTCGCGCTCCCTCGTGTGAAGGATTTCAGAGGTGTTTCTAGAGTTGCATTTGACGGAAGAGGTAACTACTCAATGGGAATTGAAGAGCAGATTATCTTCCCTGAAATTAACTACGATAAAATCGAGAGTATTAGAAGTTTACAAGCAGTATTTGTAACTACAGCAAAAAAAGACGAGCATGCTTATAAATTGTTAGAATTACTTGGTATGCCGTTTGAAAAAGAGGAAAAATAATCCATGGCTAAAAAATCAAAAATCGCTAAAGACTTAAGGTTACTCGCAAAGAGATCAGCATATGAACTTTCTGGAGAAAAGAAAGTGAATAAGTTCTCGACTAGAGGAGTAAATCGTTGTAAAATAACTGGTCGTCCAAGAAGTTATATGAGATTTTTTGGTTTAAGCAGACTGACATTTAGAGAATTAGCGTTAAAGGGTGAACTACCAGGCGTAGTGAAATCCAGCAAATAATAAGGTTAAAAAAATAGATATGACTACAGATCCAATCGCAGACATCATCATCAGAATAAAGAACGCACACATGGCAAGACATGCCACTGTAGAAGTTCCTTTTTCAAAAATTAAGAAATCTCTCGCAGACATTTTAGTAGAGGAGGGATACATTTCTGCTGCTGTTGTTAAAGAAGGTACTCCATTCAATACTTTGGTCTTAACCTTAAAATATATTGGTAGACTGCCAGCTATTAATGAAGTAAAACGTTTGTCAAAGCCAGGTAGAAGATTATACGCACCTGCAAAACAACTTCCAAGAGCGTTAGGTGGATATGGTATTACTATCATTTCAACCAGTAAGGGAGTTATGACTGATAAAAAAGCTAGAAAAGAAAACATTGGGGGAGAACTTCTCTGCCAAATTTGGTAAAGGTATATAGAGTATGTCAAGAATCGGATTAAAAGCAATTAGTGTTCCACAAGGCGTTACGATCACAGTGAGTGGTTCTACTGTTGCAGTTAACGGTCCAAAAGGCCAATTAACTGTAGAAACATTACCAGGAATCACTGTTACAGTTGCTGAAGGTTTAGTTTCTGTTACTAGATCTAATGATGAAAAACAGACCAAGGCATATCATGGATTGGTGAGAAGTTTAATCAATAATGCTGTTGCTGGTGTTTCAACTGGTTTCAAAAAAACTTTGAAGTTGATTGGAACTGGATATAGAGCAAAAGCACAAGGAGCTGGAATTCAACTCGCAGTTGGATATTCACACCCCGTTGATTTTGCTCCACTCCCTGGAGTTACTTTGAAAGTTGAAGGTACTGACACAATTCATATTGAAGGTATTGATAGACAAGCAGTTGGTCAAGTTGCTGCTAATATCAGGAAAATCAGACCACCAGAGCCTTACAAGGGTAAAGGGATTCGCTATGAAGATGAAGAGGTTAGAAGAAAACAAGGAAAGGCTGCTGCGTAATGACAAACATTAATCACAACTTATCAGTCGCAGAAAAGCGCAAACGCAGAGTTCGTGCAAAATTACATGGAACTGCTGCTCGTCCTCGTTTAACCGTACACAAATCAAACAAATATGTGTACCTACAGGCAATTAATGATGATACAGGGATCACAGTTGCAAGCGCTAATGACGTCAAAGTTAGAAAAGCTGTAAAAAAAGGTGATGCTGTAACAAAAACTGCAGCAGCTATTAAAGCTACAGAATTACTACTTGAGTCACTCAAAAAGGCAAAAGTTACAGCTGTAGTATTTGATAGAGGACAATATAAATATCACGGTAGAGTAAGAGCTGTCGCACAAGTATTGCGCGATGGTGGAATAGAGGTATAACACACATGAACATGAATCATACAAATGAGCCAAAAGAATTCGAAGAGAAAGTTATTCAAATCTCTCGTGTTTCAAAGAAAACTAAAGGTGGAAACAAAGTTGGTTTCTCAGTTTTAATGGTTGTTGGTGACAAAAAAGGTAAGGTTGGTGTTGGACTTGGTAAGGCAACAGATGTTCTGGGTGCGATCAAAAAAGGTATTAAAAAAGCCAAAAAACGTATGATCACCGTGCCACTCGATGGTACAACTGTTCCTTTTTCAATTGAAGTTAAAAAGGGTGCAGGAAGAGTTTTGCTTAAGCCAGCTCCAAAAGGTTCTGGTGTTATAGCCGGAGGACCAGTTAGAGCTGTTGTTGAAGCAGCAGGTATCAGAGACGTTTCTAGTAAGATTTTAGGTTCGGAAAACCAAGCATCAAGTGTATATGCTACATTTGAGGCACTGACACAAATTCAAAAAATTGTAGAACTCAAGGGTATTAAATTAAAGTCTATTGCTGAAGTAGAAGCAGAAGAAGCTGCAAAACTCAAAGAATTGCAAGAAAAAGCAAAAGCAGTAACAGGTGCTCCAGTTAAAAAGGCACCAGTTAAGAAAGCTCCAGCAAAAAAGAAAACTGAAGAGAAAAAATAATCATGTCATTACTTAACAAACTTACTAGCACTACTACTAAATCAGCAAAGAGACTTGGCAGAGGTATTGGCTCAGGTAAAGGTGGTCACACTTCTACTAGAGGTCAAAAAGGTCAAAAAGCTAGACAAGGTGCCAAAATTCCATTGTGGTTTGAAGGTGGTCAACTGCCGTTGATTAAACGTCTTCCTATGCTTCGTGGTAAGCACAGACTCAATGTTGTTCGACCAACTGCAGAGGTTACACTCTCTGAAGTAGAAGCAATGAAAGCTGATACAATCACACTAGATACACTCAAATTAGAAAAAGTAATCGGTTCAAAATTTGCTAAAGCAAAAATTGTTGCTTCTGGCAAGTTAAGTAGAAAAGTTACTGTTCAAGGTGTCAAGGTTACCAAGACCGCAGCAGAAGCTATTGTTGCTGCTGGTGGTACGGTTGCGTAATTGCATAAAATCTGGTATCGTTGACGGGTGCTTTGCTGTTTAAGGTAATACGGGGAGAAAAATAGGCTGTGCAAAAAATAACTGCCTTTTTGAAAAGAATTAATTCAAATACAGAGTTAAGAAACAAGCTCCTTTTTACCGCAGCTATACTTCTCATATTTAGATTCTTTGCCCACATTCCTGTTCCAACAGTTGATGTTACTCAATTAAGGACTTTATTTGCATCAAATCAGTTTTTAAGTTTGCTTAACGTTTTTTCTGGCGGTACCTTATCAAATTTCTCAGTCCTGGCTGTTGGTATTAACCCATATATTACAGCCTCAATTGTGATGCAATTGTCTGGCATGGTGTTTCCAAAAATAAAAGAAATGCAAAAAGAGGGTGAAGCTGGCAGGGAGAAGTTGAATCAATATACTAGATACTTGTCATTGCCTTTAGCAGTTGGACAGAGTATTTCTGTTCTTGCTTTACTGAAGTCTTCAGGATTAATTGGTGTAACTACACCAATCACATTGATAGCTATGATCCTAAGTCTTGTTGCTGGAGCCATGATTGTAACTTGGTTGGGTGAACTTGTAACTGAAAAAGGTATCGGAAATGGTATCTCAATGATTTTATTTGCAGGTATCATGAGTCAATTACCAAAGTCATTTCTTGATATTATTAATTCCAGTTCTGACCAATCATTCGTGCTCATTTCATTTTTTGCAGTTTTTCTTGCTATTGTTGGGTTAGTTGTATTCATGAATGAAGCTGTAAGAAAAATTACAATCCAATATGCCAAAAGAACCAGAGGAAGCAAAATTGTTGGAGGTCAGACTTCTCACTTACCAGTAAAGGTTAATGTGGCTGGAGTCATGCCAATCATTTTTGCTGTTTCAATTATGCTTGCTCCATCGTTTGTTGCAAGATTATTGGTTGCTTCTGGCAAACCAAACTTTATCGATCTGGGAAATACTATAACTGTACTGTTTACAGATACTTCCCCAGTATATATGACACTGTACTTTCTCATTGTTTTCTTTTTTACATTCTTTAGTGCTCTCATCTTTTTTAATGCAGGGGACATCTCTGATGAGTTAAAGAAAAGTGGGGCATTTGTTCCTGGTGTTAGACCGGGAGCAGCCACCAAAAAATATCTTGAATTTGTTGTATCACGTATAACTTTAGCTGGTGCATTATTTTTAGGAATTATTGCACTCTTGCCTTCATTTGCACAAATCTTTGTGGGAATAGGACAGCTGGCTATTAGTGGTACAAGTATTTTAATTGTGGTCTCGGTTATTCTTGAGACCTATAAACAAGTAGAAAGTATGCTGGTCGAACAAAATTACGACCGATTCTTATAAAGGTATCCACTCTAAGTGGAAGAAAGCGATCATGAAACTCGTTTTAATTGGAATTCAGGGAGCAGGGAAATCAACCCAGGGAAATTTTCTTTCTGAAGAATATAACATTCCATACTTATCATCTGGCCATATTTTTAGAGAAATGGCAAAAGAAAAGACTCAAATGGGCAGGTGGCTCAAAGAAACAATCAACTCTGGAGCATTAGTCCCAGATGACAAAACACTTGAAATCATTCTTACTTATTTAGAGAAACCAGAGTATGCCAATGGCTATATTCTTGATGGTTTTCCAAGAACGGTCGTTCAGGCTGAGGCTTTCAATGGCGGTGTTGATAAAGTTGTTTTCTTAGATGTTTCAGACAAAGAAGCACTCTGGAGAATTGCAGGAAGAGTTTCAGACAGAGCTGACGAGACTGTGCATGCAATTAGAAAAAGAATTGATTCATTTCACGAATACACCAAACCAGTGGTTGAATATTACCGTCAGCAAGACAAATTAGTTGCTGTTGATGGTGAACAAAATATTGATGATGTGTTCAAAGACATAAAAAAAGAGCTTGACAAGATCAGATAAAAAAATTCTAGCAATGCGTGAAGGTGGTGCAGCCTTGGGCAAAATTAAGGCTGATCTTCAGGACTTCGTAAAAATTGGCACAACTTTTGAAGCAATAGAAGATAAAGCACAAAGTTTGATTAAAAAAGCCGGTATGGAGCCTTCTTTTTCTACAGTTCCAGGATATCATTGGGCTACCTGTGTCATGAAGAACGATGAAGTGTGTCACGGGATTCCTAAAGGCAAACGAGTACAAGACGGTGATATTATTACAATTGATATCGGATTAATTAACAAAGGCTATCATCTTGATACAACAATTACATTTCCGGTTGGAACTGTCTTGGAAGAAACCAGAGAATTTTTAGAAATAGGAAAAAAATCTCTCGAAAACGCTATTGCACAGGCAAAAGTAGGCAACTCAGTTTATGATATTAGCTTTGCGATGGAGAAACCTCTTAAAAGAAAAGGGTATGGTGTTGTATTTCAACTCACTGGTCATGGTGTAGGTGAAGCCCTGCATATGGAGCCTGCAATTCCTTGTTCTCCAAGTAAATCTGATAAGAAGATTAAACTGTATGAAGGGCAAACGCTTGCGATTGAGAATATGTATACCATGGGTAGTCCTGTGTTAGAAGAGTCCGAAGATGGCTGGACCTATGTTGCTGTTGACGGTTCTTTGTCTGGAATGTTTGAAGAGACAGTGCTTGTAACTAAAGATGGTCCACAGGTACTGACAAAATCACCATAATCTGGTATAATAATCTGTTCTGAGGTCTTTTTGCATGTAGAAACTACGAAGCCTATACTAGGTTTGTCAGCGAAAATTACCTCAAGAAAAGAAAAGGTAGATAAAACTATGGGTAAAGTTCAAGATCATAAACGCGCGGCTAAAGCTAGACGCCAGGTCGATACAACTACACAAAAATCTCAGGATACAGACCGCTTTGAAATAGAAGGAGTGGTTGAGGCGTGTTTACCAAACACAATGTTTCGAGTGAAAGTCACTAATTCGGCAGTCACTCCAATGATTGGTCAAGAATTGCTTGGTACTTTGGTAGGTAAAATGAGACTCTACAGAATTCGAGTTATGCCTGGTGATATAATCAAAGGTTATGTCAGTAAATATGACCTCAAAAAGTGTAAAATAACGTATAGATCAACACAAAATGCTTCGCAGCAAATTTGATCCTATTCAGTTTGCCAGATATGATGTAAAATTCAAGCCTGTCAAAAAATAATAATAGAGATAATAGTATGAAAGTTAAATCATCTTTAAAAACAATTTGTCTTCATTGCAAGCTTATTAAACGCAAGGGCGTTTTAAGAAGAATCTGCAAAGAGCCAAAACATAGAGGAAAACAAGGATAAAAAGGAATAAAACAATATGCCTCGTATTTTAGGTGTCGATGTACCAGAAAACAAGAAAATATTTTATGCACTGCAAGCTTTATATGGGGTTGGTCCCAAGATTGCAGAAGTAGTTCTCAGAGAAGCTCAAGTTGATCCAGACAAGAGAGCGAAAGACTTGAACAACGATGAATTAGGAAGAATTCAAAGAGTATTAGATAAATATGAACTTGAAGGTGATTTAAGACGTCACGTTAATGATAATATTGATCGACTTAAAAGAATCAAAGCTTATAGAGGTATTAGACATATTATGAAGTTGCCAGTAAGAGGCCAAAGAACCAAAACTAATTCTCGTAACGCCCGTGGTGGTGCTAAGAGAAGAACAGTTGGTGCTATGACTAAAGAAATGGCAGCAAAATTAGAAGCAGCAAAGTCTACAAAATAATAAAGATTTGAATTATGGCACAAGCAACTAAATCAACCAAAACTGTAAAAAAAGCTAACGCTCGCGTTGTTCCAAAAGGGAGACTCTATGTTACTGCAACATTTAACAGTACCTTAGCTAGTATTACCGATGAACAAGGAAATGTTGTCTGTTGGTCAACAGCAGGTGAAGCAGGATTCACTGGTTCAAGAAAATCAACCCCGTACGCAGCTACAATTACTGTCGAAAATGCAGTAAACAAAGCAAAGGCATTCGGAATGGGAGCCATGGATTTATTCATTAAAGGCCCAGGCCCGGGAAGAGACGTGGCTTTGAGAGTTCTTAAGGCTCAAGGTATCAGAATCGGTTTAATTGCTGATATGACCCCTGATCCACATAATGGTACAAGACCAAGAAAAGCAAAGCACAATAAATAAGGATTGATAAATATGGCAAGATACACAGGACCAAAAAATAAGCTTAGCAGAAAAATCGGAGAAGACTTGGGACTCAAAACCAACGCTTTGAAGGTTGCTCGTCGCCTAACAATTAAACCAGGTATGCATGGTGCTAAATCTAAGAGAAAACTCTCAGATTTCGGTACTCAGCTCAAAGAAAAACAAAAAATTAAATATATTTATGGTATTTTGGAAAAACAACTAAGAAAACTGTACACTGAAGCATCTAAAAATCCAACTGCAACAGGTGCAGCTCTTTTAAGTTTGCTCGAACGAAGATTAGATAACGCTGTATATAGACTCGGTTGGGCTGGAACTCGTGCACAGGCAAGACAACTGGTTGCTCATGACCATATTATGGTTAATGGCAAGAAGATGAATGTTCCTTCATATACAGTAAAAGTAAATGATGTGATCACACTTTCAACCAGTGGCACTAAAGTGCCTTATGCATCACAAGCAGTAAAAGAAGGTGCTTCTAATGTTTCTTGGTTAGAGCAAAAAGGTGGTGCTGCCAAAGTTACCAGATTTCCAGAGAGATCTGATATTACAGAAGTTGTCGAAGAACAGTTAGTCGTCGAGTACTACTCAAGATAAGGAAGTAAAAAGGTATTAAAGTAAAAAGTATACACCAGATACGGATTCTCTGCTCAAGCAGAGGAGGAGAAACAAAGGAAAAAACATATGAGTCTTAATGTAAACTCAATCACCAGTATGAACCCAACCTTCCAAACAGAGGAAGTTAACGCTAGTGCTACAAAAGCAACAATCGTCATCGAACCATTAGAAAATGGTTATGGCCACACCCTTGGTAACGCTTTGAGAAGAGTGTTGCTCAGTTCACTACCAGGTACAGCAATCACCAGTTTAAGAATTGATGGTGCAGATCACCAATTTTCAACAGTTGAAGGCTTAACTGAAGATGTCTTGGAAATTGCTTTAAATGTTAAACAAGTGAGAGTAAAAGCTTCTACACAAGACAAAGGTACACTGAGAATTTCAGTTACTGGTCCTGCAGAAGTTACTGCTGCTGACATTGAATGTGAAGCTGGCTTTGAAATTATCAACACCAACCAACCAATTGCATCAGTTGCTAAAGGTAAAAAATTGGTCGCTGAAATGACAGTTGAATCTGGAGTTGGCTATATTTTAGCTGATGAAAGAAATGTCACCTCAGTTGGTGAAATCGTCTTAGACGCGCTATATTCACCAGTTGTTAAAGTCTCATACACAGTTGAACAAACTCGTGTGGGAAGAAGAACTGACTTTGATAAATTAGTAATGGAAATTGAAACCGACGGTTCAGTTTCACCTCTTGAAGCTGTGAAGCAAGCTGCACGTATCTTAGCTAAACAATTCACACAGGTATTTGATCCAGTCGTTGAAGAAGTAGAAGAAGTAGAAGAGACATTATCACCAGAAGAGGCAGAAGTTTTAAGACTCACTGTTGAAGAACTTGATCTCCCAACCAGAATTGCAAACGCTTTGAGAAAAGGTGGATTCAAGACAGTTGGAGACTTAAGTGGTGCACCAAGAGATGTTATCGCAAAAGTTAAAAACTTGGGCGGTAAGAGTGTCGTATTAATCGATGCGGCTCTTCAAAAGAAAGGCGTATCTTTGGGTGAGTAATTTCCCAAAGTCTGATAACCGGTCATGAGACATAGAAGTAGTATTACAAAATTCAGTAGAGATACTAAAAGCAGAAAAGCACTTTTCAAGAGTTTGGTTCGTGCATTGGTTGAGCAAGGAAAAATTGTTACAACAGAAGCAAAAGCCAAAGAAGCAAAAAGAATTGCTGATAAGCTCATTGGTAAAGCAAAAAATGATTCAACAGCAACCAGAAGAGTTTTACACAGATTTTTTGGTGTGAGAGACGTTGTCAACACAATGGTTGATAGAATAGCACCACAATTTTCGGATAGAAACTCTGGTTTTATCAGAATCACCAAAGTCGGAGTCAGACGTGGCGATAATGTTCCTATGGCAGAACTTTCATTAGTAAATGCTCCAGAAACTGTAGGCACACTCAAAAATGTGGCAAAAGCTCAAGCTAAAAAAGCTGAGGCAGTGAAGACTGAAACAGTTAAAAAGGCACCTGCAAAGAAGGCTCCAGCTAAAAAAGCTGTCAAAAAGGAGACTAAATAATCATGCAAAAAACATACACACAAAAAGCAAGCGAAGTGAAAAGAACATGGCATTTAGTTGATGCTAAAGACAAAGTTCTTGGAAGAGTCGCTACAGACATTGCAACCAAATTAATTGGTAAAAACAAAAAGGAATATACTCCTCATATTGATAGTGGTGACTTTGTTGTTGTTATCAATGCTAAAGAAGTTGCAGTTACTGGTACAAAAGAGCAAGACAAAATGTACTACAGACACTCAAACTTCCCAGGTGGATTAAAGAGTCAAAACTTGGCAAAAGCAAGACTTTTAAACCCAGAAGTCATTATTGAGAACGCTGTGCGAAACATGCTTCCAAAAAACAAACTGCAAGATCAAAGAATGACCCGATTAAAAGTATATGCAGGTAGTGAACACAAACACGAGAGTCAATTAGGAGCAAGTAAATAATATGGCATTAAAATTATCAAAAAAGAAGACAACCGCTCAAAAAGTTGTTAAAAAAACAGTAAAAGTCAAGAAAGTTGCACCTAGAGTTCAGGCTCCTGCTGGTGTTGTTACAATGCCAACCGGAAAATATGTTGAAGCTGTGGGCAGAAGAAAAGTAGCAACCGCTCGAGTAAGATTATACGAGTCTGATGGTGATTTTGTTGTTAATGGTAAAGTTGTTGGTCAATATTTCAACACAATTCCAAACGTTTCTGCTCGATACAACGTTCCATTTGAATTAACTGGTACAAAAGGTAAATTTACCGTTAGCGTCAAAGTTGGTGGATCTGGTCAAGTTGCACAACTTGAAGCAATGATTCATGGTATTGCAAGAGCATTGGTTAAGTATGATGCAAGTTTATTAGCATTACTTAAACCAGCTGGTTTATTAACCCGAGATGACAGAATGAAAGAAACCAGAAAAATTGGTATGGGTGGTAAAGCAAGAAGAAGCAGACAATCTCCAAAACGTTAAAGTTTGTTGGATTGTTTTGCAGATTGCAAATACATTCGAAATTGGAAAAGCCCTCGAGAAATCGGGGGTTTTTGTTGGGTATGATTGTTAACTCCCCGTACTTGTATACTTTTTCAGTGCCCAGTTCCAGGCTTTCAAGCTGAAAAATAAACTGCCAATTCCAACAAAGAACACCCAGAATAGGCTATAACTTGGCTGTAATCCCAAAAACACTTCTGTTGGTATTGTTATCATTATCCCGATTGGAACTAGAAAAAACAACGCAAATCGCAGTGGTTCCATATAAATACTAATCGGAAAGCGACCCATATAGCTTAAATCCCGGTATATCCATATTACTCCATCAACTTCAGTTGTTAAAATTCCTGTGACCAAAACAAGGATATGAAGCGCTGTTACAACTAAAAATGCATTTACAAGTAAAATAATAAACCAAACTGATGACCAAACAGTGATATGCAAATCAAGCAAACTCAAGAGATATCCAGCTATTGCTAGATTTGGGAACAAAAACAAAAAATCATTAATGTCTGGTTTTCCTGTGAGGGCACGGAATAATGGATTAATTGGCTTAACCAGTAAAAAGTCAAATTCTCCACTTCTTACCATATTGCCGAAAACATAAACTCCTCGGTACACAACTTGGGCAACTAAATCAATAATTTGATAGGTTAGAAAAAATACAACTAGCTGATCACTTGTATAATCGGCGAATGTTTGTACATTTTGCCGAATTAAAAACAAGAACAATAAAGACATGGCCAGACGAATGATTTTTCCAAGCATAAATAATGCGTTTGATCCCCGATTAACAAAGGTTTCTTGTAGAGCATTTTTGCCAAAAATGCTCCAAATTGTGAAGTATGTTTTTAATCTTTGTACCATTTATCTTCCTGTCGATTCGTAATTTTTTAACCCCTTTTTCCATAACCAAGTGACGAAACTTCCTAGTAAACCAATCCAAAATAACATGAGCAAGAAATGACTTACTATCTCTTCCAAGTTCAATCTCCCTAAGAATAACTGGATTTGTACAAAAGAAAGATATGGAAATGGAGTAGCATAGAGAACTTTTTGTAGTGCTGTAGGTAGAATATCAAGAGGGAACAATTTTCCGGCTGTAAAGTTGAGAATCATAAAAAATAAAAACCTTGGCCCCCAAGTATCTGGGCTCCAAAAACCAAAAGCTCCAAACAACAAAGTAATGAAAAAGTTGATGATTACTCCAAAACACGACCATACAAAAAATAATAAAAAAACACCAGTGGTTGGAAAAACAATCATTGGTTTAAAAATTAAAAAAAGGATGATGGTTTCAAGTATGAGAAAAAAAATATTTTTTGCTTTATCAGCGATTTCTTCAATTGCAAAGTATCCAAACAAATTGAGGGGTTTGAGTAAATGATTACTGATTTCACCAGAATATACCCGATCGGCTAAACCATTCAGAGCGGTAGAAATAATTAGGCTTTGCAGGAAAGAGACCAAGAAAATATACGTAATCATGCTATCTTTTGTATATTGAAATGCTGTTGGGTTTCCTTGAAAAATGACAAGCCATACAGTTAATGCCATGAGTGTACCTAAGAATTGCCTCACACGCCACATAATGACACTGGTCCTATATACCAAGCCATTTTGCCAACTTAATTTCAATAATGTCACATATTTTTGCATTATTCGCGTTTGGTCGAAAAGATTTCTCTAATAATCGCTTCAATTGGTGCCTCTTCAATATTTAAGTCAGTAACCTTGAATTTATTTAAGATTTTTGATGCAATCTGTGTGGCGTCACTTCTTTTTACCAACAAAGTTGCCTGATTTTCTGAAATTGATTTTACTGTTCCAAATTGCTCAAGCTCTTTATGTGAAACTTCATCAGCAAACGTAATGGTAAGTGTTTTGTTTCGAGCATATGTCTTGATGATTTTATCAAGCTCACCATCATATATCTTGGTACCATGATCAATAATTATGACGCGCTCACACAATTCTTTAACGTCATCCATATAGTGACTGGTTAAAATGATTGTGGCGCCAAATTCCTTATTGTATTCTTTGATGAAGTCTCTGAGTGTCTTCTGCATCACCACATCTAAACCAATAGTAGGTTCGTCCAGAAAGAGTACTTTTGGATTATGAAGTAAAGCAGCAATCAATTCACATTTCATTCTTTGACCAAGTGAGAGCTTTCTAACTTGGATTTGTAATATATCTTTAACATCTAAAAGAGTGCTTAGTTTTTCTAAAGTCTCGGTAAACTGTTTGTCTGGAATTTCGTAAATGGCTTTGTTAAGCAAGAACGACTCTATTGCTGGGAGATCCCACCAAAGTTGGTTTTTTTGCCCCATAATTAGGGCAAATTGTTTTTGAAATTCCTGTTTTCTATCCCATGGGTTAAAACCCAAAACACTAACCTCTCCAGAAGTTGGATAGAGTAGGCCTGATAGAATCTTCAGTGTGGTTGTTTTACCAGCCCCATTTTGTCCTATGAATCCGATGATTTCTCCTTCATTGATTTCGAATGAAACGTCATTCACGGCTTTGACAGTTTCATATTTTCTGATAAATAATGACTTAAAAGATCCCATGAGTCCTGGTTCTTTTTTGTACACCTTAAAATGCTTTGATACATTTTTGACTGATATTACGCTTTGTTTCATATAAATATTGTATCCTATCCTCCCACACTTGAATATTTTTTTATTGATAATTTGAAAAACAAGACTGATAGGGCGAAAAACAATATGCTACTTACAATTAGATACAAAACAAAAACTACACTACCTGTCCCCAAAATGATTTCGCTTGGAAGTGTTGTGACTAACCCAAGTGGTAACAAAAAACTAAAAACAAATCCAGGAACTCCTGTAAAAACTTTGACCGGCACTTGGTAGACTGATCGAAACTGTGGCATTATTTCATTAATATTTTCTAGTCTCTCAACCCAGAAAGAAACTGTTGCCAGTAGAAACCAACAGCTATAAATTAATAATATCCCAAAACAAAACACTATGGTTGCCAAAAAAATTTGCCACAAAGAAACACTGATGGCGAGTCTCTGTATTGAATGAATAAGAATATATAAACCGATAAAAAATCGGGAAATGTTGTGATATGTGGCATGTTGAGTCAAGAGTAGGTACACGGTGTTTACTGGCATAAGCAAATATTTACTTAATTCACCGTTAAAAACTTGTCGAGTGTACTCACTCATGTTTGGCCAAAAGATTGACCATGTGAATGCATCTATCATTGTGTAGAAAGAAATAAGTAGCATGATTTGATCATAGTTCCATCCCTCAATACCTTTTCCCTGTGAGAATATCAGTCCAAAATAGAAATAATTAAATGCGGTCCACATGAGAGAAACGAACATCCAAAAAAAGAAGTCACCACGATACTCAAAGAATTTCATGATTTGAATTTTTCGAAATGCTAAAAACAACAACCAATATTTTTTCATTATTTATCCACCTGCTGAACAATATTTAAACTTTGCTTTTTCCCAGAGCACCTTTGAGATGTATGCCATCCCAAAAAGAATAAAAGCTACATACACATAATCATAGAGACCTAAGGCATATTTGTTTTGTAGAACAGTAATTGGAACAGAAAAGACATACTTGAAGGGGAGTACATTTGTGATAGTTTTCAGCCAATTTGGCATAAACTCTATTGGTATCATTGCTCCACTAAAGAGCGTCAAAACAATCCATTTAAAGTGCTCTAAACCACTTGACCCTTCCATCCAGAACCCTAACAGGACTATCCAAAGTGCAATAAAAAATTGAATGGTATGAGCAGCAAGCATCATCAATAGGAAAATCAACAAGCTTTGTAGTGTTATGTTGGATTGGTCAATATTATAAATGATAACATTTGCGATGAAAAAGATTGAAATAACAGGTATGGAAAACAGAATGCTAATAAGTTTTGAGCTGACTTCTTTTGAGTAAATTTCGCTTAAATAAGAAAAAGGTCGGGTTAAGAAATAATCAATTTTGCCCATTCTAATTTCTTCTGTGCGCCAACTTTCAAAGTGCGTGGCACTCAGACGTTCGATTACAATGACAAGAAGGTAGTAGTTAACAATTTCACTTAAGGTGAAGCTATTAAGAGTATCAACTTGCTTGAAAATTGCTTTCCAAACAAAAAATAAAACGAAGTAAGGTAAAACGTCCAAAAAACTATAAATAACAACCTCTGCCCGAAATTGCAGTGTCCTAATAAACATATAGCGAAAGATTGAATAGTATTTTTTGAACACGTATCTATTCTAGCATCTGGAAACTAAAAAGCCTCACTAGCATTGGGCTGATGAGGCTTTCATTACTCTTTTAAGAAAATTGGTTACCAAACTTCTTTTTTGAGAGGTTTACCAACTCTAAAGTTGACAACCTTGTGGCCTTTGATTGTTTGGCGTTTCTCTTCATTACCAAATGGGACAACTTGTTTGTCTCCAACTTTGCTAATGTAGAATGTACCAAAACCAGAGATCACGACTTTTTCACCTTTTTTGACAGCTCTAATGATTTCTTCAAAGAGGCTTTCAACAGCATCGTTTGAAGCTTTCTTGGTTAGGTGTGCCTTCTTTGCAACGATTGCAATTAATTGTGACTTGGTCATGTAGGAACCTTTCTAAATGTGCACAAATGGCTACTTAATACTAATTATTGACATCTTTATAGCATTTTTAAAAGTGCCATAGATTAACTATTATCAACTATTTTAAAATGATGTCAACACTCATTTTTGGCTATATATACCCATATTTTTTGAGAAAAGCAATGCTGACACCAAGCATATCATACCCAATATCTCGCAGTGTTGCATATCTCCCAGGGACAAGTGACTGGTGGAACTCATCACTAATTGCGTACAGTAAGCAAATAGTGATTGGAACTAGCAAAAGAGTGTTTTTATTTTTTTCATTACTGGTTAGCTTAACTGCACGAAAAACTAATAAGTATAAGACTAAATACACAGTAATATGCGCAAGTTTTTTGAAAATAAAGTCGTAAGCTGATTCCTCAAAACCCGGTAGTGTAGTTTGTGAGGAGAATAAGAAAATAATAATTGCCCATAAAGTAGGAGGCACGAATGCAGACAAAAAATCTTTGATCGTCAGTTTTTTTACAAAAAAATTCACAACAGGAGTCCTGTACATACTAATAGTGTTCCTCCAATTATAGCATTTATGACACCCTGTTTTGAAACTTTTTTTTGAATTAGATAGGAGAGTTGCGGTACTCTTTTCTCTAGTCCTACTTTTTCAACACGCAGATAACTTGGAAGTTTTAGTAGCTGTGATATTTTTCTATATGATTCTATTTGTGTAGGTTTTGGGTCTACATTTGAATCGATCTCAGTTAGCTCTTTGGTTGCTTCAGATTTGCTGTTTTCTTGCAAGGATTGTTTGGGAGGATTGGGGGTAGGGGTTACAGTTGTTGTCGGTTGAGGTACAGTACTTGGTGTTGGCAGAGGAGTAGGAGTTTGTATGGCCAGGGCAGGGTTTTTGATGCCTTTTGTTGGTTGAGTAATTTCCAATGTATCGCTTATTGTAGTCTCATCAGAAAAGAGAAAACTAAAGCTCATTTGGGTTTCGCTGTTAGTGAAATGTAACACATTTTGTTCTTCTAACTGTGTGTTTTCTAAACTTATCTTTTCTTCGGTGTTGTTAAGTTTGTTGGAGGTTAATTCAAGCACAAAAAAGCCATGCGGTTCAATTTGAGCATTAATGAAGGTAACCAATTCACTTTTACTTGAAAAATGTTCAAATAGTTTCCAGCCAGAAATGTCTACAGAACTCTCACTGGTGTTGTATAACTCTATCCATTCTTTTTCTTCTGAAGTGGGGGCAGGATACACTTCAGAGATCACCACTTGTGCACGGGCAGGGGTGGCAAACCAAAAAAAGAATAGGGTTGCGAAAATGAATATTTTCACGAGTACAAGTATATGTAGTGAACCTTACATAAAGTGTGACGTAGAAAAGTTATTGAACGGTAAGTCTATCAACCGCGGTAATTTGAGAAAGAGAATGTTTGTCGGTGAATGGGATGTCATTACCGTCAGCTTCGTACGGATCTTTCATCATATATTTTCCATCCTGTTTTTTTGTTATGACAACAAAGTGGGTCCCAACGCTATTGGCAACAGATATTCTCACAATTGCAGGCCTCCCAGCGTTAAGTTCAGCATCCAAAGCAGATGAATTGTATCCAACTCTTGTTCTAGTGGCCATAACGCCATTGACTGGGCCAGACCAAGTCCAAAGCATATCGGCAGTATTATAGAAAAAAGGGTTCGAGCTACCGGCTATTTGGGCAGGTGTCAGGGTTTTGCCATAGTGTGAGGTAATCATTGCCACCGATGCAATCAAACAACCAACTTCAGCAACAGTTTCATTGCTCCTACCAATCAGTTGGTTGCCCCATTCACTATCTCTTTGATTATAGTAGCAACCCCAGTCATCACATTTTGTAGTGCCAGAGAGTATAGATGCGCCACCTTTACTGGCGGTATATCTTCTAATGGCATTGATTTGTTCTTGTGCTTCTTTTAACAACTGTTGAAATTTTTGCTCGTCATTTTTTGTAACAGTTAACAAGTTTTGTTGTTCCTGGCGTTGACCAACTAGAATGTTTTGTTCACCTTGTAGTTGCTGTCTTTTCTTTTCAACTTCTGCCTGCTTTTCTTCTTTCAGTATTTTTTGTTCATCGTACGCAGATCGTTGACTTTCCGCTTTTTGCATGGCCTGGGCTGTTTGTTGACCAGCCAATCTCAAATACCGGAATTGTGACATAAAATCGGCGAGTGACTTTGATGATGCAACAAAAGTGATCGGGTCAACTTGTTCTCTCTTATATTGGGTGCGAATTCTTTCAACTAGCAACGTAGAAAGTCTATCAAGTGAAATACTAAGACCAGATATTCTGTTATCTAGATCGGCAATTTCTTTTTCAAGAACCGAGATTTCATTTTTAGTTTGAGAGATTTTTACTTGTTGAATGTTTATATTGCCATTGATAATGCTGATTGCATTCTCAAGTGTCGTCTTTTTTGCTTTAGTTTCTTCCAAATTATTTTCCAAGCAAGCAATCTTGTCTTTTAGACATTGCTCATAATTTGAGTCTGCTTCACTACACTCTTGGTCACAATTTTCTTGAGCATATGCATTTCTAGCAAAAAGAAGCGAAGATAATACCAGAGCCACCAGTGCCAATTTAATTGTTTGCATGATTGTTTTCATTGTAACTTAATTCTTAATGAATCGTTGAACTGCAACAATACTTGCGAATGCTCCTAAAAACATCCCAAGAATAATTCCGCCTAAAGCATGAATTACATAAAATTCAAGTGGGGCAGGAAGCAGTGTGATATCTCCAAGGATGTAGTTTATGGAAGGCGTGAGATATAGAAGGGTAGCAAACATCACAAACCAGCCTACGAGTGCACCTACAAACCCATAAATAATACCTTCGTGCATATATGGTGCTTTGATGTACCATTTGGTGGCTCCAAGCATACGCATGATTTGGATTTTCTTTTTTTGAGCGTTTGCCTTCATTGCTATGATAACCATGATAATAAGGAATGAGATTGTGCCAAGTACTATTGTTGTTATCAATCCAGTCAGTTCAATAGTAGTAATCCAATTTGAAAGTGTGGTAATGACGTCTTCTTGGTATTCAATGTCTTCAACTTGAGTAAAGACTTCTAAGTCTTTTTTGATGAGCGCAAGCGAGTCAATATCTGTACCAGAGACCTCGACACTCGCTGGCAGAATATCTGCAGTGACTAATTCAAGTAACAATGGGTCGTCGCTATTATCTTTTTGATACAGTTTTAATGCTTCTTCCTGTGAAATAATTTTAACCGATGAAACATAGGGTTTCTCTTCCATAGTTTTAGCAACAGTTTCAATAATCTCAGGTTTGGTTTCTAATTCAAAAAATGCCAAAACTTGTGGTTGAGTTTCAAAATGTTCTAGGACCACCTTTGAACCTACCATGAATATTGAAAATGCGTACGCTACAAAAAAAGTTACTGCAACCATAAGAATAGAAGTTAACGCTTGATATGGAGATCTTCTAATGGTAGTGAGGGCAGTTGTAAATGCGTTCATGATTTTTTCTTTGCTTTTACTGGTTTTTTTTCAGATTTTTCTTCTTTTTTCTCAGTTTTTTTATGCTCTGAGTCCTTGTCGTCAGGTTCTGATTCACTTTTAGTTTCGGTCACTTTCTCTTTTGTTTTTTCGTCCTCTTTTTTGAGGCTGATTTTTTTATTTGACTCTTTTTTTCCGAACAACGAGGAGAGGAAACCAACTCGTTTTGGTTCATTTGTTGCTACTATAGTAACGGTTTCCACAACTTCAGGAGCTTTCTCCTCTGTTTTTGTATCAGTTTTTTTTGTTTCTTCTTTTTTTACTTTTTTCGATTTACCGGCTGTATCACTCACCAATTTACCGTTTTCTAAGACAATATGCCTATGGTCACCAAGGATATCCAAAACATCATGGTCGTGAGTTGCAAAGAGTATGGTTGTGCCTAGTTCATTGATTTTTGTAAGTAGTTTTGCAATTTGTAATGAGTTATCTTTATCTAGATTACCAGTTGGTTCATCAGCAAAAATAACGGAAGGAGCAGTAGAAAGGGCGCGAGCAATACTAATTCTTTGAGCCTCACCACCTGAAAGTTGCTTTGGGAAATACATGGCTTTGTCAGCAAGTCCTACAAGTTCTAGCAAATCTGTCACGCGTTCTTCTGTTTCTGCCTCGCTTTTACCGATGATAGAAAGAGGAAGCGCAATGTTCTCCCAAACATTAAGCTCTGGAATCAATTTATAGTCTTGAAATACAACCCCAATTTTTCTTCTGTGCTCATGCACGAGTGAATTTTTAATATCATTCAAATTAACTGTATGAAACAGAATTTCACCTGATGTTGGTTGATACTCTTTGGTTAAGAGTTTCATCACTGTAGTTTTGCCAGACCCAGAGGGGCCGGTTAACAATACAAGTTCACCTGGGTCTATATCAAAAGAAACATTCTCTAGAGCATATGAATCTGGAAGAAATTGTTTGCTAACAGAAGAAAATACAATCATAATGTATCTTTAAGTGTAGACTGAAATACTATATCTTTGCAAGATGAAAATAGGGCTAAAAGCCTATTCTTCAGTTGGTGGCTGGCCATCAGGATTTACAACCTTTACTCTACCAACATCCATGAACCATCCTGCTTTTTGACCTTTGAATGTTTCACCCCAAATTTCGACTTCCATACCAACAAAAACATCAAGATCGGTTACTGATGAAGTCAAGAAGACAGTCTGAGAATCACCACCTGCTCGCAGCAGTTTATGTGAGCCCTCACCGTCAAGTCCACCTTCCTCAATATATCCAACGGCGTGTGAATCAAAAACTTCGTCTTTGCTACCAAATTCATCGCCCGCTGCCACACCACTTTCAGTTGTTGGGACAGCTGCTAGCTGCTCAGTGTTTTTGTTTCGAAGCCTAAATGTACCAAAACCCGTACCAACTCCCGCAAGAACTGCGACGATTGTTAAGGTAATCAATAATTTAGACGGAGCTCGCATAAGTGATTCTTTCCCTGTATCTCTTGTGATTGTACTGTTTGTATTGGACGAATCCTGATTATGCTCTAGGAGCAGTTCATCGTCAACAGTCGGTTTATTTGATGAGCCAGTTGGCTCTAATGAAATTTTTCTCATATGCTGCTTTAGTATACCCGATTCGGTAACTAATTACCAATTATTTTTACAGTTTAATTTCTGCTTGAACAAATATTTCTATATCACCATCTAAAACTTGGTCTGTGTTTGTGGTTTCTACTTCAGTCCTAGTATCTTTAACCAATTTATATGGGTGTAGAACATAATTTCTTATTTGATTACCCCAACTTGCCTGGACAAATTCTCCTTTTTCTTGCTGTAATTCTGCTGAAAGTTCTTGAGCTTCAATTTGAGCAAGTTTACTTTTAAGCTTTTTTAGCGCTTTTTCTTTATTTTGAACTTGACTTCGTTCTTCGCGACAGCGAACTGTAATTCCAGTTGGGATATGAGTGAGCTCAACTGCAGTATTAACCTTATTAACATTTTGCCCGCCTGCACCACCAGCCCTAGAAAAATTCCACTCTAGTTCTGAATCTGGGATTTGAATTTCATCGTCATTTTCATCAATTAATGGTAAAACTTCTACGAGAGCAAAGGATGTTTGTCGTAGATTGTCGGCGTTAAATGGACTTTGCCTTACTAGCCTATGCGTGCCTTGTTCATGTTTTAAAAATCCATATGCATAGTGTGCTTCTACTTCAAACTCACACGATTTTATTCCGGCTTCTTCACCTCTGGATTCGCTGATGAGTGATGCTTTCCAGCCTTTTCGTTCAAAATATCTAGAATACATGCGTTTGAGGATTTCGGCCCAATCCATGGCTTCAGTACCACCTTGTCCAGAATGGATTGAGAGTATGGCTGGGTAACTGTCATACTTTCCGCTTAAGTACTGTTTCAGTTTGAGTTCGTTCACCAGTCTGCCCAGTCTTTTGATTGATTTTTGTAGTTCTTGGGTTAATTCTTCTTTTTGGTTTTCCTCAATTTCTTCTAACAACTCTTGATAGGCTTCAATATCATTCACCAGTTGCTTCACCGACTCATATTCTGCAATCTTTTCTTTAATTAGCGCAATTTCTTTCATTGTTTTTTGCGCTGAATTTGATTGCCAAAAACTGGCTTCAAACGTGACTGCCTCTTTTGTTTTGAGATCGGTTTCAATTTGACTGATAGCAACAGAATCAAGATATTCTTGGGCTTGATCTAAAATTATTTGCTCATCTTTTTCTAGTACCATATTATGGATATTTCAATAGTAGGTTGTTTGTTATTGTGTGGGTTTCTTGGTTCTGATTATACTCTAGAACATAGTTTGTTGCAGGAAGTCCTGGTTGTTTTTGAATATAGATTTGCTCTAGGCTCTCTGGAACATTGAATAAAATTTGTGCAGTAGCATTTTTTTCTTCAGGGATGACAACTAAAAAGCCGATTTGTTTAAATTCGACACCATCAATAATCAACAGTTCTTGATCTATAGGCTCAACAGTGGTGTTTTGGAATAAGACGGAAGTAAGTTCCCAATTTTTTGGCACAACAACTCTTTGGTAATTCACATATGCAAGGTGATTATTTATTTTTGCTTCTTGAGTTGCCGGTGAAGTTGTTTCTAGCTCAGTTATCTGTGTAAGTTTAGAAATTGTTGGCCTTTTATTGTTATTGGTAAAGTCGATTGTAACGGTCCTCTGGTTTGGAGTTTTTGTTATAGATACCTGTCTTGAAACTGCTTTATTCGCCTTGTTGATACCAACATTTGATTCTACAAGATAAAGAAACTCAGAATTATCCGGAATATTTACAATTTGTCGCATCTTATTTTTTTCAAAAACTGCATCAATAGTCTGATTATTTGAATAAAATTGCAAGTTGTTTTGAGAGATTTCATTTTGAATAAAATCTAATAGTAAAATGAGCTGTTCAGGATTCAGTGAAGTTGTTTTTAGTCTTACTTGCGTTAAAAGTTGAGAGAGCATATGTTTTTTTTGTGTGCTGCCAGGAAAGAAATCATCTCTTCTTGAACGCAAAACCTCATCAAGGTTATCTTGAGTCACAATGGTATTATAATCAGTAAGTTCAATTGGTCCCAAAAACTCTAACAATTTTTTTGCAAACTCAAGATTCACAAAGACAATGCCTTTCACATTTTGTTTATTTCCCCATGCGAAAAACGGTAAAATTTGCTCAGCACTTTTGGCAGTATCAATATGCCAGTTAGCGTCTGGGAGCCGTAAACCTTTACCACTACTTAAATATTCTTTTACCCCAGATGGTGCTTCGAAATATCCGTTAAATTGGCCATCAGCGTCGTAAATATCTTCAGTGTTGATAGAAATAATTTTTCCTTCATTAATTTCAACAATAGCATATGAACCCATAAACCCACCGGTTGCTCTCAGTTCATTACTGTTTTGAAATATAAATAACCAGCGTTGTTCTTGGTCGCTTAGTTCTGACAAAACACTTCCTACATCTGATGATATGGTTTGCAAACGGGCCAATAATTCCTTTTGGTCTTTTTTTAGGAATACAGACAGTAATTTATTTTCTGAGAGTTTTGAGACGACAACATTAAGTTCAAGCAGTGTGCGAAGATCAAAAATAACTTGATCAGATTGTGGTTGCTTGGTGAGTGATCGAAGCTGGTTTGAAAAAGCTTTAATACCAGAGATATTTTTTACAAGTACCAGCCCCAACAAAACCACGCCAACAAGAAGCAGGCAGACTAAACTGAGAATGGTTTTTTTCATTGTCTATCTGTACGAGGCTTTGATGATCTTGTCACCAACAGTTATCGATTCCAGAACATCCATGCCTTCAACTAATTTGCCAAAGACAGCATGTTTTCCATCAAGATGTGGCTGTGGGCCGTATGTAATAAAAATTTGACTTCCTCCAGTATTTGGTCCGGCATTTGCCATAGAAAGAATACCAGCAGCATCATGTTTTAAGGTTGGATCAAACTCATCCATAATTCTGTAGGTTGGCCCACCCATGCCCCATTGTGACTCGGGTTTACTTGGATCTTTGGTGAATGGATCACCGACTTGTGCCATAAATCCAGGAATTACTCTGTGGAACACAATATTATCGTAAAAGCCTTCATCAATTAAATTAAGGAAGTTTGCAGTTGTAAGCGGTACTTTATCACGGTATAAGTCCATGACAAGTGTGCCTTTGGTTGTTTCAAAAACTGCTTGAGTGGCTTGAATTTCTTTAAAATCTGCAAGGTTCTTATATGTAACTTCTGGCATGGTAGTTGGCCTTTCTGTATTAGTATTTGTTGTGTTTGAGACACTGATATCTGATAAATTGATGTCCTGAGAGCCCTTTTTTGCTGGATCAGTACATCCAGACAAGAGTACTGATGTTGATATTATAACAGCTGAAAAGAGTAGTCGTTTGTGTAGTGATTTCATACTAGCTTAGTATAGGCAGATCAAAAAAAGTTTCAACTATTGAACTTAAGCCTTGAATCTTTCGGGTACTCTTGAGATACTAGAGCGAGCGTATGAAACAAACGGTATATATTTTGCATGGCTGGGCGATTGATGAAGCCAACGAAAAAAAGTGGCAAGCATTTCGTGAGTTACTACAAGAGCAGGGCATAGCAAGCAAATTTTTACCAATTCCTGGTTTAACTACAAAACTAGATGAAGTGTGGACACTTGATTCTTATGTTTCTTGGTTGGAAAGTCAGTTGCCCAAAAATGAGTCTGTCATTTTGCTTGGTCATTCCTTTGGGGGGCAGATCTCTTGCCAATTCGCGGCTCAAAATCCAGAACGAATGACTAAACTTATTCTGATAGATAGTGCAGGAATGATTGATAGATCATTTAAAAAAGTACTCAAACGCTCAATTTTTAAAACAGCAGCTGTGCTTGGAAAACCAGTTTTTAAGCATGAATTTTTTAGGAACGTGTTATATAAATTGGCACGCGAACAAGACTACCTTAAAGCAAACGAAACACAACGTCAGACTATGGCAAATGTCATCAACACTGAAATATTAGATTATTTGCCGCAAATTCTGTGTCCTACCCTTATCGTTTGGGGTGAACATGACATGACTACCCCTGTAAAATTTGCAAAACAATTTAAATCTTTACTACAAAACAGTACACTATATATTGTTAAAGGAGCTCGACACTCTCCACAGTTTACACATCAAGCAGAAACAGCTGCAGTTATTGGAGCATTTTTGAAATGAAAACTACTCTAGTACTACTTTTTTTATTAGCCTCTTTTTTTGTACGAGCACTTCGTTGGATTGGTGTTTTACAGCAAAAGGAATATCGATTTGATCGAGTTGCATTATTTTTACTTTCAGGTGAGGGCATCCGCGAGTTGTTGCGAATTTTGCCAAAAAAATCTGATTTTTCTAAAACAGGTTTAAAACGACCAAAAATGACCCACAGATCACTGTTGCTTTCGGCTATATTTGCATTGTTGTCCTTTTTATTTCTTCGGGGTGGAATGGAATTTATTACACAGTTCCTATTGCAATGGTATCCATACCCGTTGTGGTATCGATATACGGCATATTTGTTACTTTTAGTATTATATTTAGTAACTATTCCGTTCTTAGTTATGTTGAGCGCTGTGCCTACTGTAGTATTGGCATATGTGCAAACATATAAAAAATTATTGCAAGCAAAAGCTCTGTTAGATACGAAGAAACCTACGGTTATTGGAATCACTGGTAGCTACGGAAAGACCTCTACAAAGCTACTGTTAGCACATGTGCTTGGCAAAAAATACTCAGTGTTTGTGACACCAAAATCATACAATACTAAATATTCAGTAGCTCAGAGTGTAGTATCAGGATATAACGGTGAAGAAATTGCCATTATTGAATATGCAGCTTACAAAAAAGGTGAAATCAAAGAATTAGCTAAGTGGGTTAAACCTGATATGGCAATTATCACTGGTTTGGCAAAACAGCATGTTGGGTTGTTTGGTAGTCTTCAGGAAATTATCAAGGCTAAGGCAGAACTTGTTGCTAGCCTGCCGCAAAAAGCTACTGTTATTTGTAATGTTTATGACGAGCAGACTAGACAAATAGTTGATACTGGTAATACTAAAAATGACGCAAAATTGATTGCTGTCGGCCCAGAATTTAATGCTGTCCAAATTGAAAACGCTCGGGTCAATCAAGAAGGAAAATTACAGTTTTCTTGGAATGGACAAACTGTTAGAACACAACTTGTTGGGGTTCAGTATAAAGAATTAGTTCATCTCGTAATTACAACAGCGATGCACTTTAAACTGGGTACTGCTGCAATACTTGATGCACTTGAGTCTTTCTCTCCTGATGATAAGTTTGTTTTAACCTACGCTCTTGCCAGTGGTGTGAAAATCATTGATGATGGCGATACCAGTAATCCGAAGGGTTTCTCAGCCATGATTACTCTAGCAAGATCACTGAAAGCAAATAAAAAGGTATTGGTGACCCCAGGTATTGTTGATCTTGGTAAAGATTCAAGGGAAATTCATCTAGAATTAGCTAGAGATGCAAAAAAAGTTTTTGATGTCGTCGTTTTTGTCGGTGAGCCTGGAAAAGAAGAGTTTCAAAGCTATTTTGGTGCTGAGCTGTTGACTACAAAGGAACAATTGCAAGAAATAATTTCAACTTTAGATAAGGAAGACTTGATAGTTATTGAGGGAAGAATGCCGGCTTGGGCAAAGCAATACTTTGAATAATATGAAATCAATATTTAATAGTTTAGGCTCTAATTACTCTCTAAAATTCGTTTCAACAAGTCTGTGGAGTATTTTCTTTTCAAGAAAATCTGACGTTAAAAAACTAGAAAGACACTTAGCGCAAACATATGGTGGTGAAGTTCTCAGCTTGTACAAAGGCAGGGATGCTATAGAAGCCTGTTGTAGAGTTTTGTTAAAACCTGGTAGTGAGATTATTACACAAGCTTTTAGTTGTTATGCAGTTGAAGAGGGAATGTTGCGAGCTGGAATGAAGGCAGTCTATGCAGATATCTCAAGAGATTCAACCAATTTGACAGTTGAGAGTATTGCTGAGACGTACAAAAAGTATCCACAAGCAAAAGCAGTTTTAATTCAGCATAGTCTGGGAATTCCTGCAGATAGTGTTGCTATCAGAAAGTGGTGTAATACGCACGGTCTACTAATGATAGAAGATATAGCCCAGGGTATTGGGGGTATTGATAGTACTGGTAAGATGCTGGGAGAACTAGCAGATGCAGTAATTTTTTCGTTTGGTAAAGACAAGATTATTGATGCAATTTCTGGTGGAGCTGTAGTTTTCAAAGTGATGGATGATGAGCGAAATGAACGGTTGATAGATGTGAAGAAAATGGTTGGAAAATTGCCATTTTCTATTGTATATGAAGATTTACTATACCCAGATCTAACTTCCTTTATTCGTAAAACACACCATTTTGGTTTTGGGAAAGTGGTATTTGTTTTGGCAAAAAAACTCGGGTTATTAGGCTCTCCAATTAAGAGTAAAACAGACACAATGACCTGGATGCATCAAGCGTATGCGAAACTAGCAGTACTGCAGTTTAAAGGTTTGGAACAACAAATAGAGCATCGAAAAAAGATTGCACAGATATATTTTGAGCAGTTAAGCCAGAGCAGCCTGAAACAAGGTGGACTTCAACTTTTGTTTACGAAAGAAGAGTTAGAACGGTCAAGTAATTTACGGTTTAGTGTTCGTTGTACAGATGACACTCAGGTGAAAAAATTAGTTGCTGCTTTAAAGAAAAATAGAATCTATGTTTCTGATCGTTGGTATCGTTGGTCGGTTGATTGTGGTAGTTATCAGTGTAAGACAATGTATCAAAATAAAAGTTGCCCTCATGCTGAGCTTTTAGCAACTCAGGTGTTAAATCTCCCAACTCACAGAGAAATAACGCCAGCTATTGCCAAGAAAATTTGTACCATACTACTGGAGAATGTATGAATATAACTATCATCACTGACGCGACCAAAGAACAGTGGGAAAATGCTGTTGCTCATTTTGCAGAGGCTAACTTTTTACAGTCATGGAACTGGGGTGTATTTCATCATAATTTAGGAAAGACAGTAGTACGGCTGTTGTTTTTAGAACAAGAAAAACCAGTTGCTTTAGCACAACTTGTTGTTGAAAAAGCCAAGCGCGGAAACTATGTTACGATTGCTGGTGGTCCAATTATGGATTGGAGCAATCAAGAATTATTTGAATACGTTTTTACGCAAATCAAAATTACTGCCCAAGAGCAAAAGGTAGATTTTATTCGGTTTCGCCCCCAGGAAATGAATACCCCAGAATTGCAGGAGAAGGTTATTTCTGTTGTAGGGGCGCGCCTTTCACCAATGCATCTAACAGCAGATTTAACGTTACAGTTGGATTTATCTTTGTCTAATGATGCATTACTTGCTCAAATGAGAAAAAATCACCGATCTTCAATTCGTAAAGCGCAAAGTCTGGGAATTATTGTTGAAAAGACCAGTAATCCTGAAGAAATCAAGGCTTTTTATGATAACCAAGTTGCACTCGCTAAGCACCATGGATTTGTACCGTTTTCATATGAGTTTTTACATGAGCAATTCAAAGCATTTGCACAAGACGATCAAGTAGTGTTATTTCACTCATATTATGAAGGAAAGCTATTAGCTTCGGCGTTTGTTATTTTCTACAATAAAGAAGCAGTATATCACTACGGAATTTCAACTGATGAGAATGCAAAACTCCCTGGCAGCTATGCATGTCAGTGGGCAGCGATTTTAGAAGCGAAAGCTAGAGGCTGTTTACGGTATAATTTCTGGGGCATAGCTCCTGAAGGTGCAGTAAACCACCGCTTTGCGGGAGTAACAATGTTTAAGACTGGATTTGGTGGTACTCCAGTTGAATACTTGCATGCTCAGGATGTTCCGCTTTCAGCAAAATATACAGTGACTGCTGCATTTGAACTTTTGCGTAAGAAGATGCGTAGGTTATAATAGCAGCATATGAAAAATCTAAAAAACAAACGATTACTCTTACCAAAAAAAGGTAAAAAAATTGGTGGAGTTGCCCAAGCACTGGCAAACTATTTTGATATAGATGTCACCCTAGTTAGGGTGCTCTGGGTGTTGCTTCTCATGCCAGGTGGTCTACCAGGAATAATTCCATACGTTTTACTTTGGTTGGTAATTCCTGAAGAAAATTAACTTTTTTACCGTGAAATTGTATACGAATCTAAGTGTTTAATAAAAATGGCAGGTGCATCTTCCAAAAAGAACTGTTGAAATTCTTGATAAATTTCTTTGCGTTCCTGAAAATTAGTAGTCTGTCGGCCTTTTTCAAGCAAATTATCAATACGAGTATTTTTGTATCCGGTAAAGTTGGTGCTTTCTCCTGAGTGCCAGAGTTGATACTGGTCAGGATCTGGTGGCGACTCTTGGCCAATGAGCAACAGCTCAAAGTTACTTGTATCAGGGAAGTTTGTGATTTTTAAGCTAGTTTTGATTTTCATATTCTCACAAACTGATTTTTCTTTAATCGTGCTAGAAGCCTGGCATGATTCAAATGCTTTTTGACCAAACTCTTCCCATTGCTTAATAATTTCTTCAGCTATAGGTTGATATGTTGAAGTGGTAGTTAGGTTGAACTCAAGCTTTTCCTGAGGAGGTTCGTCTAGAATTCTTTCAATGCCTCTTTCAATATCTTTGTCATAAGTTTTTAAAGCAGGTAAATATGCCCATGATTCAGGACTTATTGGACCTAAAGCTCTAGATTCATCTGTTGGTTTATCAATAGCATATGAGAGAGCTTGTCGTATGTTTTTTGTGAACTTTTGCTCACGCATGTTAAAAAAGACCGCAAGATATTTGCTAAAATCTGTTTCTTTTGTAACTTTAGCTGATTTCCAATCAACAATGTCAAATGCCTGTGAGAGTCCAGGTAATAAATCTACTTCACCATGTTTAAATGCGGTAACTGCATCTTTTTCAGTTAGATAGAATCTATATATGTATTTGTCATCTCTACCCTCAAGGCGAACTTCTGAAATTCTGTTACCGATTTTTTCATAATCAGTGAGTGAATATGGACCAATCCCAATAAGTGTTGGTCTTGTTAATAACACCTTATGTGTTTGGTTCTCTTTTCGCAGAATTGGTTGTGAAACAGCAACAGGAAATGGAGCAAACGAGTCAGGTAATTTAAAAACAATATCGTTAGGAGTAACAATCGTTTCAACATTTGGGAAGTAATAAGTAATATCTTGTGTTGTTAGTTCGCGCCCGTCTCGAAAGAAAATACCTTCTTTCAAGATGAATCGATATGTTTTTCCTTCTTGTTCTGTACTCCAGCGTTGTGCGAGTAATGGCTCAACAGTACCGTCCGGATTGATTTTCGTTAAGCCGGCACTCAGTTTTCCAGTAACTTCTATGGGCAAGGTGTCGATATTGAAATCACCGATAAGACCAACATACTGTGTTTTTTTATTTTCAATGACCGAAATGAGTGATGGAACTATGAACGAGAAAACTGCTATGGCTATAACAACAGAAGTAATTAGGATTGCTCCATGTTTTTTGGCATATGTTGTTAAATACCAATACAGTTTTCTCATGTAAACCTTTGTGTTCGTTATTTAGTTACAAGCGAAGCAATAGAAGCAACGGCAAATAAGGCAACAAGTACTATTGTTGCATTGAACAGCACTTTTTCTATACCTCTTCTAGTATGATAACTCTCACCGCCACCGCCAAAAGCTGGGCCAATTCCGCCACCTTGTGTTTGCAGCAAAACTGCAGTGATAATAAGTACTGATACAATCGCTTGAACGATTAACCATAGGTTATTCATATATATTCTCTTTCAAGTGTACACTATTTTGCTATTTCAGATCCACGTGTTTCTCTAATAACAGTAACGGTAACAGTTCCTGGATAGGTAACTTTTTCCTTGATTTCGTCTCTGATTTTAAGACTTAATGATTTTACGTCGTCGTCTTTGGATTGTTCAGGTTCTAATAGAACACGAACTTCACGTCCAGCTTGAATAGCATATGCTTGTTTAACTTCTTTGTACTGCATTGCAATTTCTTCAAGTTGTTGCAATCTTTTAACGTATTCGTCATAGTTTTCATATCGAGCACCTGGTCGAGCTCCTGAAATTGCATCGGCAATGTAGACAGCCATCTGTTCTGGTCCAGAGAATGGTTCATCCTCGTGATGTTGGGCAATACAGTCAATGACTGGTTGTGGCATGTTATAGCGTTTGGCAATTTTAATACCGAGCTCAACGTGAGATCCTTCAGTTTCTTCGGAAACTTTACCAATGTCATGAAGTAAACACCCTAGTTTAACTGTGTTGACATCAAGACCAAGTTCGTGAGCAATCTTGATACCAATTTTAGTCTCTTCTAAAGTGTGAGCAATCAAGTTTTGACCATAAGAAAATCTAAATTTAAATTTTCCAAGCATTTTCATTAAGTCGATTGGCAAGTTAAAAACACCAACGTCGTGACAGAGTTTTTTACCAGCTTCGAGGGTGGTTTTCGCCATTTCTTTTTCAACTTTGTCGACAACTTCTTCAATTCTGGTTGGTTGGATACGGCCATCTTTAACTAATCGTTCCAAAGAAATTCTAGCGATTTCTCTTCTGACTGGGTCAAAACAAGAAAGACGAACTTCGGTTGGTGACATATCAAGGTCAACATCAACACCAGTTCTTCTTTCGAAGGCATTAATGTTTCTCCCTGATTTACCGATGATTTTACCTTTAGCATCTTCTGATGGAAGAGTAACAACTGAAATAGTGTATTCAGGTACATATTCTGTAGCACCATGTTTCATGGCATCAATTAAGATTTCTTTGACTTTCTCATCTGCTTCAGTGTGAGCTTCTTCTTCTTTTTGTCGAATAAAGAGAGCGGTTTCCTTGCTCAATTTTTTCTCAAGTCGTTGCAGGAGTTCTTCTTTTGCTTCATCGCGAGTGAACGTTGAAACTTTTTCAAGTTCTTTGAGAACTTTTTCTTTTTCTTTTTCTACGTCTTGTTTGAGTTCAACAATTTCAAAGCGTTTTTTTTCAAGCTGTTCTTCTTTAGTACTAATGACTTCTAGTCGCTCATCAATACGATCTAGTTTTGCTTGTAGGATTCTTTGTTGTTGTTCAAGCTGTTTGCCAAGCTCTCGCTGTTCTTGCTCAGCTTTACTTCTTAATTGTAATGCTTCTGACTTTGCCTCAACAATGATTTCGCGAGCTTTTGCTTCGGCATCTCTTCTGATCTGCTGAATATTCTCAGGAATTACTGGGGTAACTACTTGTACTTGTTGAGGTCTGACATCTTGTTGGTGCTGTTTTTTGTTTCGTTTATGTTTTTGAAACTTTGGTTTTGCAGCTCCTTGCTGTGCAGGTTGTCCTCCTACTGTTTGTTGTCTTTTGCCTTGCTGTGTAGGTCCAAACAACGTTGATAAATTTCCAAAAAATGACATATATTCCTTACTATTTTTCCAAATTTACTAACTAATAAATTGGCTAAAATCAAGCTTTAAGAAAATAACTTTGTGTAGGCGGAAGAATGAGAGTGCTATTTTGTGAGGTACGGTTATCTACCACAGATAGTATTTACTGTGGTGAAGAGCCGCTCGCTGTGTTTTTTGTATCACTCATTATTTATTTTTGTAATAATTTCCAATATACCTAAGTTATTTTGCTTAATTCTTTCTTTAAAGACTTCAGCACAGTACACATTGTACTCGTAGATAGGTTCTAAGTCAATGCCAGTAAGAGAAAAGCACCCCGAGTATACTCGAGGTGCTAAGTAGTTTCAGCGTTAAATTTATTCTTCTTTTGGTTCCTCAATTTTGTTTTCTTTTTTAATTGTATCCCAAATTTCTTTTTGCATTTTTTTCATGACACTTGGATTTTCAGCGAGATAGGTTTTTGTAGCTTCTCTTCCTTGTGCAATTACCTCACCACCATACTTATAGAAACTGCCTGCTTTTTGAATAATATTTTCTCTGACCCCTAGGTCCACAACATCACCTGTCATAGAAATACCATTTTCATCCATGTCAAATTCTGCTTCTTGAAATGGAGGAGCAAGTTTGTTTTTCTTGACCTTAACTCTATGGCGACTACCAACAATTTGTTCACCTTCTTGAATATTGCCGACTTTTCTAATATCAAGTCTGAGTGAAGCATAAAACTTAAGTGCGTTTCCTCCTGTAGTAGTCTCTGGAGAGCCAAACATGACACCAATCTTAAAGCGAATCTGGTTGGTGAAAATTACGAGCGTTTTAGTTTTACTAATTGCTCCGGTAAGTTTTCTCATAGCTTGTGACATTAAGCGAGCTTGAGTGCCCATTTGGTGGTCACCCATTTCACCCTCAATTTCAGATTTTGGAACTAACGCTGCCACAGAGTCGATAATTAAGACATCAACACCACCAGAACGAATAAGTTTTTCTGCGATTTCAAGTGCTTGTTCACCATAATCTGGTTGAGAAATAAGCAGTTCATCTAAATTGACACCAATTTTCTCGGCTCTTTGTGGGTCAAGGGCGTGCTCAACGTCAATAAAGGCAGCAACTCCACCCTGTTTTTGTACATTTGCAATCGCATGTAGACAAAGCGTTGTTTTACCAGAAGCCTCTGGTCCATAAATTTCAATGATTCTGCCTTTTGGAAATCCACCGATACCAAGTGCCAAGTTTAATGCTAAAGAACCAGTTGAAATAACCGGAATGGTTGCCATATTACGCAAAGAATCACCCATTTTCATGACCGAACCCTTGCCAAATTCTTTTTCAATTTGTTGCATAGCTATAGAGATAGCTTGCTGTTTTGCTGATTTTTCTGAGATTTCTTCGGGGGCATCCTGCATTTTAGATTTTTTTGTCATACTTTCCTTACCTTTTGTTACACATACTAATACTTTGTTACAAAACTTGCTTTGGGTTTTTATGCATCAGTAAGTAAAGCAAACTTTCTGAAAAATAACCATATGCAATTTTGTACTTACTGAATATATCCTACTGGTTTTTTCTTACATAAACCGTAGCACTGTGGTATGCTTATGATAAGTAAAAGATTGCGTCTCAGAGGATTTTTGCTATGAAAAAAACTTTGTTGAGAAAAGAAGCTGTGAACTGGTCTGCTTTGGTTGGAACTGCGTGTAATTTTAAAAACCCAGTAGTGATTTCTCCACATAAAGAGAGAGGAACGATTCAAGGAACAAATGGTTTGAATGGTGAAGATGAGCAAGTTATTGTCACTGATGCTACAGGAGTTAGGTTCTATATTCCGGTCAGTATGGCTGGTGTAATGATTGAAGTACTACAGGGATAAAAAGTGTGCAACTATATTTAGCTTCATACCGCTTGGGAGAATATCCAGAAAAGTTTAAAGATTTGTTGTTATCGGTGACTAAAAATAAAAAAGTTGCTCTCATTACCAACGCACTTGACTTTACCAATAATTATTTTGAACTCACCAAATCAGTACAAAGGGATAAACGCGATATTGAAGGACTCGGGTTAGAGGTTGAACAAGTTGATTTGCGCGAATACTTTGGTAAGACTGATGCCCTCAAAAAAAAACTCGCAGAGTTTAACGCTGTCTATGTACGTGGTGGTAATGTGTTTGTGTTACGACGTGCATTCCAAGAGAGTGGTTTTGACAAAATTATCTTTGATCTAGCAAAGCAAGACGATTTTGTGTATGCGGGGTATAGTGCTGGAATGTGTGTTCTTAGCCCGAGCTTGGACGGATTGCAGTTCGTTGATGATCCACAGATCGATCCTGAAGGATATAAAAAACAGAGGTTAGAAGAAGGTTTGGGGATAATTCATTATAGTGTAGCGCCTCATTTTAGATCTGATCATCCTGAGTCTCAAAAAATTAATGTTGTGGTTGACTACTATTTAAATAATAAGGTCGTGTTTGTGGCGCTTACTGATGCTGATGTAATAATTTCTGATACGAAAGGAGCAGAGTGAAATTTTTAAAACCATTGTTGAGTTTAGGTTCAGCTACACGAAAGTCAGTAACACCAAAACCAACCTCATTCGGGGAAAAACGAGCTCAACAAATGAATCAATCGCTGAGTAAAGCCATGAATGAGCGTAAAACTCTTCTAAAGAAAGAGTTTGCCAGCCCAGATCCTCTTGATAAAATATACCAACACAAGGGGTATCAGCTCGATGCAAAAATTAGGAAGCTGAAGGACGAATCTTAAAAGTTAGTAAACGTTTTGTTGGTCTTGAGTATCTTCAAAAAAAGGGGCGCAAAAGAGGTTGATAAAACAAAGCAGTGGGTATTGTGAAAGTTCAATTTCTGTTTTCTCCTTGAGTAACTGAATGAGAGCAGTCAGACCATCCCAAGGAAGAGGGTGTGTTTCTTGTTTGCCAAAATTATTTGGCTCTGGGAATGGAAATAAGCTTGCTTTTATTTTATTTTCGTTTTTTTTGATGGCTATGTGAGTCTTTTCAAATAAAAGACCTTTACAAAAAGGGTTTGTTTCAATCCCTTGTTTTAGAAAGCCTGCAATATTTCTTTCAATATAGTTTACTAATCCTGTTGAAATTAGGACTTTACTAAATTCTTTTGGTCCAACAGCAACTGCAATAAGAGCTAAATCGCTTGAGAAGCGGGCAATATCATATTCTTGGGTTAATTTTATTGGTTCTGATAGGTCATTCAAAAAGGTATTAAAAAGTGAATAAAAAGAAATAAATGGATTTATGACTACTAGGTCATATTCCGCATCAGTGATGTCTAATTTTTGTCTTCTTCTCTCAATATGTTTATTTGCTAAAGAAAACTTAACATTTATTTTTCTAAAAAAACTAATTGCTGCAACAAAACTTTCTAGTGGTTTTTGCGGATCAAGGAGTAATTGTAACTCTTCAAATAGTAAAGTTTCAAAGTTTTCTGGATATTCTATAGTACAGTCTGCTTCAGTTGTTTCAGGTACACTCAGTTTGGGGGTTATTTGAGCCAATGTGGAGTTTGGATTCTTTTGTAATCGAGTGTCATGTTGCGGAATATTTGAAATATGTATTGTTGCAACTGGTTTGAAAGTTTTTAAAGTGACAGCATTCTGTTCACAAAATCCAAGTTCTAAAATAATAACTATAAGTGTTTCATGATTGCCGTCGATATTTTTGACCACTGTGGCGCGAACTGCATTTGTTTTTTCAGGTGATTGTTCAAGTAAGTTATTTCTTTCATATACTTTACGATCAGTAAATTCAACTTGTTGTGCTTGATCCCAAATAGCTATGCCAGTGCATAGGTATTCTTCTTTTGCTTCAGTTTTTTGAATACTTTGAGAATTATTAGTTAACCATTCTACCGTGGCCTCCCAGTTAGAGCTGTTTAAACCAGGTATTTTTAGATCAATATCATTTGGTCCAACGGTGAAGTAGGATTCTATTTGGTCAATACGTTTCTGTTGTTTTTCTGGCAAATTTTCTGGGGTGTTAAAAAAATGGCTTGCTAAACCTGCCTGTACCAATAAAGGAATCATTGGAGTGTCACCAAAAAAACTAAGACACTCAGTATCTGACTTTAAAAGATAGTACAAGGGCAACGAATCAAACAAAAATAATTGCGTTGCTTCGTCTATGAGTCCTTTTTTTCTGAATGAAAGTAACAGACTTGTCAAAAGTTGTGGTGGCTCTGGTCTGTGTAAGAGATCAGCGGCATTCCACAATTCAGAGAGTGTAGTTCTTTTTTCTATGCTTGCCACGAGTACCCCCTACCCCTGAGTGTTACTATTTGGGAAGTTACTTGTAATTCATTGAGTTTTGTTCTCAGGCGATGGAGTGATTTATCAAGTGCCCAATCAGAATATTCTTCTGGGTTGTCCCACAGTTGTTCAAAAAGTTCCTCTTTTGTGTATAAATTTTTTGTTCCAGAAAGGAACAGTGTTAAAAGTTTAGCTTCATTTTGTGTAAATTTATCATCCGCAATAGTATCACCGATATAGAGATGACCGAGTTGTAGTAGTAGCTTTACAGGTGTTTTTTGAGTGATAAAGTATTCAAAGCCTGGTACAGAGCAGAGTATTTTTTCAGGAGTTTCTTCAAACCATTGTAAGTCTCTTAAATGTATATATGTTTCTTTTAGAGTTTGGGTTTCTAGTACTTGGTTGTTCCAAATTTTGTTGAAAACCGTTTGTTCCTTTCTTGAAAAAGAACTCCATATTTGGCTCAATTTAATTTTATAGCTCAGTTGTTGAGTAATTTCTTGAAAAGGAACATCATACAAACAGTGTAATCGCACAGCCTCTTTTACCAGTGCAATGTGTTTCCCTGTAACTTGAAGCAGTTTCAGCGCTTGGTCTTTTGAGATTGGCTTTTCAAGTATGGTGCTGTAATCAGTAACAAAGTATTGGAGCGTTTCATTTGAGTAGAGCGGAATGTAACTAATATTTTGAAAGAGCTGATGGTATTTTCCAAGCAGAATTATTTTTTCGGTGTCATGTATATTTTCTTCAGTGAGCAATAAAAATTGGATTTGAGGACAGCTATCTGATACTAAGCTGAGCAAATGTAAAATTGTAGTTTCCTTGTTTAGCCAACTATCAATAAAAGCAATAAGAAAGATGTGTTGTTGATTTTGTGTGTACTTTTTATTGATTTCTTGGATGCATTGATCAATATTTTCTATTTTCTTTTTAATCTGAAATAGGTTTTGTAACGTTGTAATAAAATCTGGAGATGTTGGTTCAACTCGGTAGTAATAGAAAGCAAATTTTTCTACATTTATTGAGTTGTTCTTGAGAAGTTCTTGATCTGAAATTAGGCTTTCAAGTCGGCGATACCCAGCCACACCTCTTGGAAAGACAGAGAGTATGTTTTCTTGGGCTTTGATTGCTTGGATCCACCTTGAACTAATTTTTGCAATTGTTTCAGGGTGGATGCTTGGTCCTTGTTTCATTATGGATCATATTATATAACAATATGTCAAATATCTGACATTATTCTGACACTAAAGTAACAATAGGTTGTCAAGTACATAGTAAATATGCAGAATATAATCGCAAAAAAGGCCTGTAATAGGCAGAAAGATGCTATGCAAAGATTTACACAGAGGATAGAAACCTCCAGAAAAAACCCTGATGAAGCTGGTGTAAAAGCTGAGAATAAGCGTGTTAGGTACTATGAAAAACCTGATGAAGTCAGAATTAGGGAGATGCTGGGAAATTTTACGACAGAAGAACTGCTTATGTATCTTCAAGAAAATCATGGGGGTAGTCCGGCCCATACCGAAGTAGTAGAAAATTCTAAATACAGAACTGATTTATTTTCACTCTTAAAAAAACATGAACATGCTGTTATTCCTTATCAGTCAGGAGAAGGGGCAACACATTCAGGAATGGTGTTTGAGATGTATGAAAGGTTGGTGTCGGGGGGCAATTTAGTAATTCCTCTTGATTTAAGTTTATTAAAGAGTGGTTCTATAGATCAAATGATTTGTCAAAGCATGGGTAGATTAGTTGAACTTATAGAAAGGTTTCACCTTATCTATGATCGTAAAAGCATGTCAGGTGCACATTCACAATTTGTGGTTGATTATGCCAGGGTTGTGAAGACTGGTGGTAAACCTATGCAAAATTTGCTACGAGCAGTTGTAAACCATAGACGGAAAGATGATGACCCTGAGGGTTTAGAAGCACTATTTCCAATTGCGCAAAGAATACAATCTAGATATGTAGGATCACAAGCAAAAGAAACTTTTTTGCAAGGTATTCTTATGACACTTCGAAGTCTGGTCTCAAGAAAGGAAGGTGCGATTCCATCTCTTAGGGACAGGAAACAGTTTATAAGAAATGTAGACCGTACTGTAAAAAGAGCAAAAGCAATACAAACTGTACCAGAAATGGTGAAAGTTGTGCATAATTTACTTGGTGATTATGCACAAAATATATATTTAGTAGCAGATATACAAAACAATAGAGAGGCAAAAAGAACACTTGATGCACTCACTGACCACAAGCTAATTGCTCGTTTGCAAGAAGTTGGTGTCTATCTAAAGGTTTTTTCTCCGGCAAGGGTGAAAACTAAAAACACAGGAATAAAGGTTTTAGATGGGGTATTTGCATGGAATGATGAGCTAATTGTTCAAATGATAAACGAGAAAATGAGGAGTTGTAATACATGGATGAGGCTGGAAACATTCCAATCAGAAAAAATGAATTTAGTGCCAAGGATACTTGAGTATGCACAAAGGAATCCAAGGCGGGCTATGGAAGTAACGCACGCATTACTTGAAGAGGTTGGCAAAGCGAATGACGGCTGGCTCATGGATGCCCAAACTTGGAATGGCATGTGTGATAATTGGAAGGTATCTTCAGATCGGCCAAAGAAAATTAAGCTGTAATAAGTGAGATTGGCACAATAACTGCAAAATGGAGCCTTGCTTTAATGTGTCCATATTTCTAACACGGGTCAGCATATTTTAGGTTTCTATTGTACTATAATGGTACTTCGCATATTTTAGAAAGCACCTATGGCAGATCAAACAATTACTTGTCCCAAATGTGGACACCAAATTCCACTTACCCAAGCTCTGGCTGAAGAAGTTGAGCACAAGTTACAGCACCAGCTAGAAAAACAGAAAAGAGAGTATGAAGCAGAGCTTGAAAAACAGGCTAAATCGATTAGTGAAAAATTAGAAGTTGAAAAGAAAAAACTGTGGGTTGTGGCACAACAAAAAGCTCAGGAAAAACAGCAAAAAGAATTAAAAGAGTTACAAGAGCAATTGCAAGAGAATACAAAAAAATTAGAAGAGTCTGAAAAACATGAGTTAGAACTGCGTAAAAAAGCTCGAGAATTAGAAGAAAAAGAACAAAAAATTGAGTTAGAAATGGCTCGAAAATTAGATGAGGAGAGAAATAAAATTGTTACGCAGACCAAGAAACAAGAAGCTGAAGCGCAGCGTCTGAAAATGCAGGAAAAAGACAAACTGATTGAAATGATGCGCTCACAGGTAGATGATTTAAAACGTAAGGCCGAACAAGGTTCGATGCAGATTCAAGGCGAGGTTCAGGAAGACGATTTGCGAGAGTTACTAGCTTCATCATTTGTCACAGATGAAATTAGTGATGTCCCAACGGGTGCTAAGGGTGCTGATTTAGTCCAAAAAGTGAACGCAAAGACTGGCAATCACACAGGAACTATTATTTGGGAGTCGAAAAACACCAAGTCGTTCAGTGAGGGGTGGATATCTAAATTAAAAAGTGATCAGGGTTTGGTCAAAGCTGATATCGCAATTCTGGTTACTCAAAATTTGCCTTCCAGTATTACTAGTTTTGGGTTGCTCAACGGTGTTTGGGTAGTTTCATACGCCCATGTTTTGCCATTGGTTAATGCTTTGAGAATCCAATTAGTTGAAATTTCAAAGGTAAAACAATCTTTGGTTGGTCGAGATGAAAAAATGGATGTGTTGTACAAATATTTGTCTGGTCCACAATTTAGAAATAGGGTTGAAAATATTGTAATGGCTTTTGTAAGTATGAAAGAAGATTTAGAAACCGAGAAACGATCGTTCTCAAGGATTTGGGCCAAAAGAGACAAAGAAATTGAAAAAGTAATTGCAAGCACTTCAACAATGTATGGCGACTTACAAGGAATCATTGGTGGCAGTTTACCGGGAATTGAGTATTTAGAACTTGATGATGGATTGGAAGATTTGGAAAAATTAGCAGAGGAAGAGAAGTAAAAATTATTTGGAGGTTTTTTTATGCAAAAAAGAATACAGCGTTTAGAGTCAGGTACTCCAATAGTGCCAACGAGCTTGATGCGTGATTATGGTGTTCACATAAGTACAGACGGAAAGGCAAACTTTGCTTCTGAAGAGCATGTATCTGCCTGGAAATACGTTGTTGCAATAATGGGATTACCTTGGGCATTAGCACGATTTTTTAATAGATCTGAGTTTCCAAAGATTGTAGATAAAAATAAAAAATAATAATTTCTATTGGTCTTATTATGGGCCGGGCTTTACAGCCCGGCCTCTTTTTTTGTCTTTTTCAACCTAAATTTTTGTTTTGAATGCTAGAATAAAGCATATGTTTAAAAAGCTCAGTTCTAGAAGTGTGTATAAAAACAAATGGACAGAAGTCTTTGAAGATGAGATAGAATTTCCAAATGGTCAAAAAGGTATCTATGGGTACATGCGACGAAGTGATGGCTCAGGAATCGTAGTGGTAAATGCTAGCAATGAAGTTTTACTTATTAAGCAATATCGATACCCAATTGGCAAAACGCAGTGGAGTATCCCGGGGGGAGCAATAGATGGGACAGACCCAGAAGAATCAGCAATTCGTGAGCTTGAAGAAGAAACTGGAGTTACAGTTATTTATCTCGAAAAATTATTAGAAGTTTATCCATTAAGTAGTGGCTCAACAGAAAAAGAGTCCATTTATTTAGCTAGGGTTGATTCTGTTGAGTTACCAAATGAAGATGTTTCAGATACTGATGAATTTGTAGAAGAAAAACGCTTCGTTCCAATCTCGGAAGTTTTACAAATGATAGACGCTGGAGAAAATATTGATTCAGTCGCAAGTAGCGTTATCCAGATTGTGGCACGAAAACTTAAGATATCATAAAACAGAGTGATGCAGGAAAACAAAAACTTTACTACTATTTACAACAAACTCAACCCAGAACAAAAAAGGGCAGTTGATACTATTGAAGGTGCGGTGATGGTAATGGCTGGTCCGGGAACTGGCAAAACTCAGGTGCTTGCAACCAGGGTTGCTAAAATTCTTCAGGAACAAGACCAAAAACCACAAAATATTTTAGCTCTCACTTTCACTGACGCTGCTGCACAAAACATGCGTGAACGTATTGTTTCTTTGATTGGGGCAGACGGATTTTACGTTAACATCATGACATTTCATGGTTTTGCGGGCGAAGTGATTAATAACTATCCAGAAAAATTTCCTATAGAAAGAGGAAGTGAGCCGCTCTCAGACTTTGAACGATTTGAGATTTTTGAGGATCTGATTTTACATTCTGACCTAAAAGTTCTAAAACCACTCAATAGTCAGTTGCACTATATAAAAGAGGTAATCAAGCGAATTTCAGAGTTGAAGCGTGAATATATTACCCCTGAACGGTTTGAAGTCATTTTGCAATCAGAGGCAACAGAAATTCAAAACGCAGAAACTGAATTTTGGGCAATCCAAGCAGAACAAGAAGCAAAAGGAAAAAAAGCTAGGACAAAACTAAGCACTGAGTTGCTCAAACAAAAAAAAGATTTTGAAAAACAAAAAGAACTCTTGACGCTGTACACAAAGTACAAAGTAGAGCTAAGAAAACGTAAGCGCTATGACTTTGATGACATGATTACTTTTGTAGTTGCTGCGTTTGAAACTGACGAAGAATTATTGCTTGATTATCAAGAACGATTTCAATATATTTTGGTTGATGAGTATCAAGATACCAATGCAGCCCAAAATAAAATTGTGGAGCTGCTTGGCTCATATTGGGCTGATGCTCCCAATGGTCCAAATATTTTTGTGGTAGGAGACCCGCATCAGTCGATTTATAGATTTCAAGGAGCATCTACTGAAAACATGTTGCAATTTGTGTCGACATACCCGATGGCAGAGGTAATTACACTCAAAACTGGCTATCGCTGTTTTCAAGAAGTATATGACGCTGCACACACACTGATCAGCAATAATATTCTAGATTTTGGAATTGGTGGGGACAAAGCCCAAGAACAACTTAATAAAGCACTGACAAAAAAATTAGAATCAGCAAAAGGTGACAATAGTCACATCACAACTTTTGAAGCTGATAGCGAAACTATGGAGCTTTTATTTGTTGTTGAAGAGATCAAGCGTTTGCAAAAACAGGGTGTGCTACTGGAAGAAATTGCAGTTTTATATCGCAATAACGCTGAAGCAAAAAATCTACAAGAATTTTTGGAAAAATGGGATATTGAATATGAACTTTCCATTGGTGGAAATGTGTTAGACGACTTGCTTATTCAACAGCTGCTTACTTTTTTGCACTGCTTGCGAGAGTTAGCACTAGGAATTGACACAGAATTATTATTCGAGGTAATGCAATATTCATGGATAGGGTTAGAGCGAGTATCTGTGTACAAATTAGCAAGAATTGCTGGGAAAGTATCCAAGAGTGTTGGTGAAGTTTTGGAATTAGAATATGGGGATATTTCGGAGAACTATGGTTTACAAGAAGCCGATTTTACTGCGTTGGTAGAATTTAAACTCAAGGTGATTGACTGGTACAACAAAAGCAAAAACATGCTTTTCCATGAATGGTTTAGCTTGTTGCTTTCTGCAGATAATTCACAGTTAACAAAATCTGGTGAGCAATCAAAACCAAATGGCTTCGGATTTATGGAATTTGTATTGGCTCAACCAGTCAAGACTGATCATTTGTTTGCGATCAATTCTTTGTTTGGAGTGGTAAAGCAGTTTGTGAGTGAACAACGGGGATTTGATCTCGATGATTTTTTGCACAGAGTAGCCACGATGCAAGAACACAATTTAAATATTAAAATACAAGATTTCAATGTAACAAAAAACAGAGTCTCACTTTCTACAGTACATAGTGCGAAAGGGAAAGAATGGCAGTATGTTTTTATTATTGGGTGTGCTGATAAAAAATGGGGTAATGGCGTAAACAGAGAGTTGTTGGCACTGCCGGACAGTATTCTGACTAATGTTGACATTAGCAAGAAAGAAAAAAACGAGGATGATCGCAGGTTATTCTATGTAGCACTCACCCGTGCAAGTAAAAGAGCGTATGTTTCATGGTCAAAGACAAGAACTGATGGAAAGAACTTGCTGCACTCGATGTTTGTTACTGAACTTGAAAATCATGTGCAGTTTGCTGAAGAAAAAAGCTCTCAATTAGCAATAAAGAGTGAAAAATTGCTGGAACAGATGTTAGTGACACAACCCCTGACTCAAAGAAAATACTCACAGCAAGAAAAAGAATTTTTTGCTCAGTTAGTTGGAGAATTTAAACTATCGGTTACTGCACTCAATAATTATCTCAAAGATCCACATGAATTTTTAGTTAATTCATTACTAAGAATTCCCAGAGCCAAAACCCCTATTTTATCTTTTGGAACTGCTGTTCATTTTGCACTTGAAAAATTTTATACCAAACAGCAAGCAGGTATTATGCTTTCCAAGCAAGAAGTGCAGCAGCAATTTGAATTAGCTCTGAAACGGGAGTTTTTATCTGAATCAGATTTTACAGACAGACTGCAACATGGGATAGAAGTCCTGGAATTTTATTTTAATGAAGTGTTAGCTCAGCAAAAAGAAACTCTGAGTAAACCACTGTTTGTTGAAAAGTTTTTTGGGGGAAAACTAAATCAAACTGTGTTGTTTGATGGTGCTCAAGAAATACGATTATCAGGAAGAATGGATAGAGTTGATTTGTTAGATGAGGTACAAAAAACAGTGCGAGTGGTCGACTACAAAACTGGTAGTCCGAAATCTGAAAACGTGATATTAGGTCAGAGTGGGATCAGTGAATACTCGCAGCGTGAGTTGGCACTTCCTGAAACAATCCGTGGACGGTTACAACGCCAAATGGTGTTTTACAAATTGCTAGCGGAGTTAGACAAAACATTTGGGTATACGGTACAGCAGGTTGAGTTTGATTTTATTGAACCGGGGGGCGTACAGAAAGATAAACACATATTGAGAAGCTTTACAATTTCTGATGAAGCAGTTGCAGATTTAAAACACTTAATTGTAGAAGTGATGCGGGAAATTAGAGGGTTGCAATTTTTGATTGAGAAATAGTGTATTTATGCATTGACAGAAGAGAAAATATAAATAGAATGTTTGTATATGTCAAACCATACAGCAGTAAGAGTTCATCATTACAGTCATCACTTATCCTAGAAGAAAGGCAGGCACCTCTAGGGGTGCTTTTTTTATATATGCATAGTATTAATCCAAAACACATTACCTATAAAGATGTTTCTAAAATAATATTTGAAAACGAAAAGCTTACTCTTTCTACTGAGTCAAAAAAGTTAGTTCAAAAAACTAGAGACATAATAGAAAAAGCTGTAAAAAACAAAGAGGTTATTTATGGAGTCACGACTGGCTTTGGTGCTTTCAAAACAGTAGTGATCGATAGTAGTCAGGTAGCAGAGTTACAAAGGAACTTGATTGTTTCTCATGCTGTTGGTGTGGGAGATTATTTTGATTCCAAAGTTGTCACTGGAATACTGTTCTTAATAGCAAACTATCTATCAAAGGGGCATTCGGGTGTCAGACCTATTGTTGTTGAAACGCTTCTAGCAATGATTAATAAAGGTGTATACCCATTAGTGCCAGAAAAAGGTTCAGTGGGATCTAGTGGAGATTTAGCTCCATCAGCTCATGTCATTCTTGTGCTTATGGGAGAGGGTGAAGCTGAATACCAAGGTAGACAAATGTCTGGCGCAGAGGCAATGAAAAAAGCAGGGATAAAACCTGTTGTTCTTGAAGCAAAGGAAGGGTTGGCATTGATTAATAACACTGCAACAATGACAGCAAATGCTGTTTTGGCACTCAGTGAAGCTCAAAAATTGATTGATCTTGCTGACAAAGCTGGTTCACTATCAGCTGAAGCTCTCAGAGCTACAACAAAGGCTTTTGATGCCGATATTCACAGAATCAAACCTCATCAAGGACAAATCGAAGTCGCAAAACACCTCAGAAGCCTTTTGCGAGGTAGTAAGATGATTGATAACTCAAAGACCCAAGATCAATATTCTTTAAGATGCATGCCACAAATTCACGGTGCTGTTAGAGAATGCTTTAGATATGTAGAAAGCGTTGTTAATACTGAATTAAATTCTGTTACAGATAATCCACTCATTTTTGAAAAGAATGGGAAGATCAAAGTCATTTCTGGTGGCAACTTTCATGGTGAGCCAGTTGCAATAGCTATGGATTCATTAGGTATTGCAGTTTGTGAATTGGCCAATATTTCTGACAGAAGAATAGCTTCTATTTTAGACCCAGCAACTAATAATGGTTTACCGGCATTTTTAGTTGAAAAAGGTGGTTTGAATTCTGGGTTTATGATACTACAATACACTACAGCAGCCCTAGTTTCTGAGAATAAAATCTTGGCTCATCCAGCTTCTGTTGACTCAATCCCAACGTCAGCAAATGTAGAAGATTTAGTATCAATGGGCACAATTGCCGCAAGAAAAGCAAATGAGATTCTAGAAAATGTGAAGCAAGTTTTAGCAATTGAAATGATAGTAGCCTGTCAGGCTATAGATTTTAGAAAAAAGGCTGGTTTCACTTTGGGGAAGGAAACAGAAAAACTGTATAAAGAAATAAGGAAATTAGTGCCATATTTCAGTAAAGATGAGGTATATTATCCATATGTTAAGAAAGTAGTAAATTTGATTGATCAAGGTAAATTATAAAAAAGGAAAATATGAAAAAAAGTTTAAATACAGTTGAAGTTAAAAATATCACAAGGCAAGACATACCAGATACTGCAAAAGTATATGCAGAGGTTTTTGCTGGTGAACCTTGGCGCGAAGTTTCAAAATGTAATAGTTGTGGTGAGTTTGGGTCTTCACAACCTTCAGAAAAAAAGAGATGTACACACTGTGCAAAAGGGAGACTTTCTTTACCGGCATATCCTGAACGCGAAACCCAGCAATATGTTACAAAAGAACTCAGCAGAATGGATGCTGTAGGATTATTAGCGGTTCAAATGCAACTGTCAAAACTGATTGGTTTTGGGTGGGGATATGCTATGGATGGTAGACAATTTGCAGGAGAGAAATACAAACTAGCAGAAATGCAACAGTTGGTTACTGATTTATTAGTTAATGCAGGAACCTTTTACTACGTTTCAGAAGTCGGGGTTATTGAGTCTTCTCAAGGTCATGGAATTGGCAAACAATTAACACACAGATTAATGGATCATGGTAAAAAATCACAGGGAACAATTGTCTTAAGAACGAATGAAAATTCATCAATGCGATATATAGCAGAACACGCTGGTATGAAACCTGTGGTTGGTTTGAAATCTGGTAATACAGATACTGAAAATGAAGAAAGAGTTATTTTTGTGAGTAAAAGATAGTAATTTATGCAAGAACTTACAAATATTTTAGTTGACTTAATAAAGTTAAGGTCAGACGTTGATACTGCTAATGATGAATCTTCAGTAACGAAGTACATTGCGAATTTTTTCAAAGATTTGTCAAGTTGGAAAGTTATAGAGCAAAAGGTAACTAAACAAAGAAGCAATCTGATCGTTACAAATTCAGAAGATCCACAAATTGTTTTTGTTGGACATCAGGATACAGTACCTGTTACTAGCGAAGAACAATTGACCTCAGTCGTAAAGGACGGCAGATTGTATGGTCGTGGGGCGGTGGATATGAAATCTGGTTTAGCCATGATGTTGTTGTTAGCAAAACAAGGCGTCAAAAAGGATGTAGCCTTTATTTTTACAGTTGATGAAGAATATGAATTTTTGGGTGCAAAAAAATTCATTGAAAAAAATAAATGGAAACCAAAAATTTTGATTAATCCGGAACCGAGTGATTTAAAAATTTTGACACAGTGCAGAGGATTTACTGAGCTCTATTTAGAGTTTGAAGGTGTTTCTGTACATGCGGGAAGAAAAAAGCTTGGTATTAATGCGATAGAGCATTCTATTAAATTTACTTCTCTTTTGGAAAGTGAGTTGCAGAAATATGATAACGGCAAAATGAAGACTTCTGTCAATTTGGCAGCTTTAAACGGAGGAATTTCAGTTAATGGACAAGTGAAGGTTCGTCCTAATGTTGTGCCTGATTTTGCACAGGTTGTGATAGAGATTCGTATCGGTGCCGCAGAATTAACGAAAAGTAAAATTAAGGAGATTGTTGAGTCTGTTGCTAAAAAGGTTAAGCTAAAATTGTCTAGTTTTAGAAATGAGTTATGGTTTGGTCCTATGCTGGAAAAAAATGAGGGTTTGAAAGAATTTGTTGATGCATTCAAAAAAAATAGATTGCCAGTTAGTTTTCTTAATCCGAACAAAGCTGGATTCTATGAAGTTCAAATGTTGCAATCAGTCTGGAATTGCCCGGTTGTTATTTTTGGTCCAGGTCCCAACAAAAAGTCACATCAAAAAGATGAGTACGTTGATCTGAGTTCACTTGAAAAAGCATTTTCAGTTTTGTCTGAGTACTTGAAAACACAGTGAATTTATGAAAAAAACTGAACAAGTTAATAATCAAGTCATCGATCTTACTAATTATAACTTTTCAAGAGCACCACTGTACAAATCAAAACCAATTTCATATCAAGCCTATGAATTACAGCAAGATGAGACTATCGTGAGGTCTTGGGGAGTTCAGGAAATGAAAAAGGGTGATTGGATTATTTTAAAACCAAGTTCCAATGGAGAACTTAAAAAAAGTGGCATAAAACGTGATGCATTTTTAGCAACATATAAGCGTGACAAAAAAAAGAGGGGACATTATATAAAAGAATCTTTTATCAGAGCTGTAAAAATTGATCATCCCTACCAATTTTTGGGAATTGATAGTGAAGTGCCTGAGCAAGCTCCTGCAGGTTCATATTTGGTTTTAAACTTAGATAAAAGAAAAAGGCCAATAGTTGTAAATGGAAGGAGGGATATATTTTTTTATACGCAAAAAGATATATCAGAGAGATATACTTTATTGTAGCTTCACAATGGTGATGGTTTCATTCTCAAACACTTTTTCTACTAACCAAGTATTTGGTTTTTGGTACTCAGAGGTTGGAACAATAAAATAAGTAATGCCAAGACTTCGCAACAAGTCAGCTTTTAAGTTAGAGTCACTTTGTGTCAAGGCCTCCTTAATTTCCGCTACACGTTCTTTTGTAGGTTGATTGTGGCTCTCAAGCATAGAAACCCCACCAATATACGTTGGTTGGCCACTCATAAAAGAAATGTATGGTGTTTGGTAGTTGTAGTAATTTTCCATGGAAGTTTGCACTGTTGCGGCTTCTTGATTTCTTAAATAGGTAAACGCTTCTAATTCATTAGGGCTGATAACAGCATCAGCTTGAGAGGTGCTATATCTTTCATAAAATAAGTTAAGCTGAATTAAGCTTCTTGGAATAGTGAGCAATGCAAAAACAACAATGAATGGTACAAAAATTTTTGTTTTTAATTGTGATAGGTTAAACGCTACAAAAATATTAAATGCCAAAATTGGCACAATTAAGAAGTTAAAAATGTTTAGTCCACCAGAAGTTTGTAGTGTTAATAATCCAAGTAAAACAAACAATATATTCGTAGGAATAAAAAATAAAAACAATTTTTTCATGTGCTCATTTTTTGTCTTGAATAAAGGTAACATTCCAAACATTCTAGTTCCGTATACAGCAACAAATGTTAAGAAAGCTGCCCACAAATTAAAGATAATAATGTTACGAGTATTGTCATATGCTTTATATACTTGCATCCTCAAAAACCAATCAATATAGTCAATGTTTACAGCACTCAGCAGTAAATGTGGCCATTCAAAAAATGAATAGGTAAGTCCACCAGCAGCTTTATTTACGGGCAAGTAAATAGCTAAAGAAATAGCTGCTAGAATTCCAACCAATAACAAAGAAAATTTCGAATTCTGCATTGTCGTAATAAGTGCTGTGACTACTGATTTCTTTTTGAGATTGGAAATAAAATGCAAAATAATTTCTAAACCAACCACAAAACAAAATCCAAAAACTGCATAAAGTGCATAATAAACTTTGAAACCAAATAGACTGGCAATAAGCAGTGTTACTAAAACTCCAGTTTTGAACGAACGCTCTTTCCACCATTTCGTGAGCAAAAATATACTAGCTAAAAATACAAACCGCGCATAGACTTGTGGGATATTAAAATAAAAAGTTACCCCACTATCTAATGACGAAACATTTGGTCCCCAGTGCCCATGTAAAACTTGAGTGATAAGATACGCTGCATCTGCGCCAAAAGTTAGTAATAATAGTGCAACTAACTGAGTTTTTCTTGAACCGCCCAAGTAAGAGATCAGCCGCAAAAATAAGACAGTTGTCCAAGTAGAAATCACAATTGGTGCATATTGGAAAAATACATGGATTGTAGGGAGCTGCCAAACTCTAATCAATTCTGCTTGAACCAGATCTGACCAGTAATGATAATTAATTAAAGGAAGACCCACAGCTCCTGGTTCTTGTGGTGGGAAGTTCTTCACCAATTCTTGAATATATGAAAGATGCATGACGCCATCCACTGAGTTTACAAAATAAAATGGAAGGCCAGTGGCCGTCATGAGACCAGAGCCAACATGACTAAAGATTTGCAAGAAAGAACTAACTGCAACTAAAACAAAAAGCCACCATGGCTGCTTTTTAATCTCAACCCAAATCTTTTTAAAATCATCAAATCTTTTTGATTTTTGTTCACGCCAAAATAGAACTGTAAACACTATTATATAGATGAGAGTTAAAAATCTTACATGAGCATATCCCAACAGATATCCTTGAATTCCCCAGAGAGCTAAACCTGTTGGGAGTGCCAGTAAAAATCGCAAACTGACAGTTTTAAATTTCACAACAGAGAGAGCAACCCAGCCTGGAACAAACCAAGAGAAAAAAGTTGCAATCAGAAAAAGAAAAAAATGCAAATATAACTCAGGACTAAGTAGACCAAACATAGAATTAGTATACAATAGTTATTACTAGATGAAATTAGCGAAATATTTTTCAACAAAAATCCTGTTTGCGGCACTAACTATCAGCTTAGTAGGTTTTGTAATTTTGTCCTGGTGGCTTTTATTTCGTGATGAGAGAGCAGTAAAAGGCTTTGAAGTAGTATATCCTTTTTTGAATGGCTCTCTTTTTAACACCCGTCATCTATTACTACAATACTCGTTGAATGTTATTCCAACTATCTTATTTACATTTTTTGCGTTGGTTGGTTTTGGATCATATATATTACTTTTAAAAAAAGAGATTGCTGTTAGAAAAGTAGTCATTTGGTCTGTAGTTTTTCAAACAATTGTTTTTGTTTCATATCCAGTTTTATCCACTGACATTTTTTCCTATATTTTTTCTGACAGAGTTAAGAGCGAGTATGGACAAAATACATGGACGGTTGCCCCATTAAAATTTACCCAAGATCCTTTTTACAATTTTGCTGACTGGAAAGACCAAACCAATGCATATGGATATGTTCACCATCTTACCTATTTGCCAGCAGTAACTTTGGGTGGAGATGACGTTTTTACTACAGTCCTTCTCTACAAATTAACTGCCGCAGCATTTGCAATTGCGAGTATTTTTATTTTTTTACACATAGTCGCGGATCGTACTGAAAGAGAGAAAAGTTTTTATTTGAGACTTCTATTTTGGAATCCACTCTTTTTGCTGGAGTATTTGGGTTCGGGCCATAATGATGCACTAATGATATTTTTCTTGTTGAGCGGTTTACTTTTTTGGCAAAAAAAGAACTGGTTATTAGCCGGAATTTTATTAGCTTGCTCAGTGCAAGTGAAACTGTTACCAATTATTTATGTTGGTTTTCTTTGTTTGCATGTGTTGCAAAACAAAAATCTCAAGGGATTTTTTCAGTTTTTTGGATCATTCTCAATAATTACAGCTTTTTCATTTATGCTTATGCAGGTAAGTCCGCTTACTTTTCTTTCAAGAGTTTTTTACAATACTACTAGCTACTGGCAATCATTGCCAGCTTTGGTTGAGCGGCTCTCTCCAGGATTAGACATTCCATATACGGTTGTTTTTGCTTTGTCAGGATTGGCTCTAGTGTTTCTGCAACTCAAAAAAAATTGGAATCCTATTTTTACTGCTTCACTGGCATTTCTGATTTACTTTTCCTTTTTTACTGGTGCTTACTGGAACTGGTACGTGCTGTGGATATTTGTGGTGCTGTCGCAAATAAAGAATGCACTTTGGGAAAGAACAATCTTACTTTTTACCCTCACTTCACTTATGGCATATCCTTTGCTATGGTTCTCTCATCGATTTGGGTTTGGTAATGTATTTTGGTCTCTTGGTACTTATTTATGGATTTTTGGTGTACCAATCGGATTTTTAGGATATAATTACTGCAAGTTACAAAAGGGAAAGAATGAATAAATCGACAACAAGTGTATTTTCTGTAGACCAATTAGAGTTTCCGTACCTCTATAAATTTCCTGGCCAAAATAGTGATGAAGTTATCTTGTACGTGACCAGAGAACACAAAGTGATGCTATATGTCCGCTTAGCTGTGGTGTTATTAATTTCTATTATATTAGTTGTAGTTGGCTATACAATCACAGGGGCAGTTGGTAGTATGCTTACAAGTTTCCCAGCTGCAGGCATAAATTTGTTTATAACTGGGCTCTCGGCCTTGGTACTGTTTGTTGGCTATTGGTGGGTAAATAATCTGTGGAAGAAAAGTTTAGCATTTGTAACAAATAAGCGTTTGACCAAGATTATTTACACAACACCATTTAATAGACATACTCTTTCTCTTCCTTTAGAAATGATTGTTGATACTGGTTCGTATGACAAAGGATTTATTCAAGCGATTCTAAAATTAGGTACTTTCACTGCACGTTCAAGCGCTTCAAGTTCTGGAGTAGCAACTGACGATACTGGGAGGATTAATAAAAAATATTTCTACATTGAAAATGTTTCAATGGTTGAAGATCTGCAACATTATGTTGCAAAAGTGTTATCAGCATTCAGAAAAAATCCTGATAGTCTTGCGACTTTTAGGCCATTTATTCCTCATATGAAGGGGGCAGTGCGAGAAGAATTTATGAAGCAGTACCCAGAGTATTGGAGCTAATGGTACGTATCCAATACTTTGTCATCTCTGAGTAATTATTTTGATTTTCCTTGAGTTGCTCCAAAGATACCCACTTGTAATCAATGATCTCACTTGTATTGATTTGTATGTTTTCACCATTCCAATCGATCAGAAAAAAACGAATAAATTCGGTTTGAGTATCATAGGTAAAGATATGATGAGCAAGTTCTTTGAATGAGACTGTGCCAGTGATCCCCAATTCATCAGCAACACCTTTTTTTATTGCAGTTCCATATGATTCCCCAGAAAGCACGTGTTCACCCATAAAACACCATTTTCCTGAATCAAACTTCACGGCAAATGAGCGTTGGGTAATTAAGTATGATTTAGTTTTTGAATCAAAAAGTGTGAAGTGTACGACTCTATGAATTAAATCTGGGTTAGCGTGGCACTCCTGTGCGGTCTTTACCCCGATACTGTTGTCGTGTGTGTCAACGATGTCAAAATATTTTTGCATGAGGTTATTGTATACTATTGCTTTGTTCAGCTTGCATTGAACTATGCACAAGTAGGGCAGATTTAACTAAGTAAAATGATATACTGGTTGTATGCCCAAACATCATTTTGTGAAGCTTGAGTCCCCATTTAAATCTCCAATTAAACTTTTTTTTTCTATAACTTTGCCATTTTTTGTTCAGGCAGTTGGTTCATTTGTGACGAACCCATCACTTCCAGGTTGGTATGAATCACTCAATAAACCAGAACTCAATCCACCAAATTGGTTGTTTGCTCCAGTTTGGACAACACTCTATTTTCTTATGGGAATTTCACTGTATTTGGTGTGGTCAAGTGACTCAAAATCAAAAATCAAACGTCCCGCAATACTATTATTTTTTGTTCACTTAGCGCTTAACTCATTGTGGTCATTTGTTTTTTTTGATTGGTTAGATATTAGTTTAGCCCTTCTAGTAATTATTACCATTTGGCTTTTAATTGTTTTACTCATGATTCTTTTTTCAAGGATTAATAAGTTGGCCTCATACTTACTAATTCCTTATTTAGTTTGGGTAAGTTTTGCAACGTATGTCAATTTTGAGTTTTGGCGTTTGAATTAAAAACTGCTCGTCATTGCCACTTACCCTGTGATATGTTTTAATACTCTCAGACATCAAGAGATGCAGGATGAGATCCGACTCGCTACAACTGCACAGCAACCTGATAACAAGGTGCTCCATTCGGCCTGAGGGGAAAGATGTATAAAAGTTGGTATAGCCTCTCAATACCTAGAGAGGCTTTTTATGTCTCAGGTGAGTTTTTTTACGTCAGAATCAGTGTGTGCTGGACACCCTGATAAAATTTGTGACCAAATTTCTGATGCAATTTTGGATGCTGTACTGGAGAGGGACCCTTTTGGAAGAGTAGCGGTAGAAACATTGGTAACAGCCAACAACGTTGTATTGGCTGGTGAAGTTACGACAAGTACAATGATTAATTTTGAAGACATTGCTAGAAAACAAATCGCAACGATGGGATATACAAATCCTGAATTTGGATTTTCCGATACATCAAATGTTACAGTACTCATTCATAAGCAATCTCCTGAGATTGCGCTTGGTGTAGATGAAGCTGGTGCTGGAGATCAAGGGATGATGTTTGGATTTGCCTGTACTGATACGGCTGAGTATATGCCTTTACCAATTATGATGAGTCACACATTGGCACGAAAAATTGATGAACTGCGGGAAACAAAAAAGGTATCATACTTGCGACCTGACGGAAAGACTCAAACGACAGTGCGATATGAGGATGGGAAGCCAGTGAGTATTGAAAAAGTTGTAATTGCAGTACCCCATGATCCTGCAATTAAGCTCAGTCAAGTTAAAAAAGACATATATGAATTTGTTATTAATCCGGTTCTAAAAGAATTTGGCTTTATAATTCCAGTAAGTAGAGTAATAGTAAATGGCACAGGTGCTTGGTACATTGGTGGTCCAGCTTCTGATACCGGTGTGACCGGTCGAAAAATCGTGGTTGATGGATATGGAGGATTCGCTCGGGTTGGTGGCGGAGCATTTAGCGGCAAAGATCCTACCAAAGTTGATCGTTCTGCTGCTTATGCAGCACGGTTTTTGGCAAAAAATATTGTTGCAAACAGATTCGCTGAAAGAGTTGAGGTTGGACTAGCTTATTGTATTGGAAAAGCACAGCCCGTGATGAAGTCGATTAATACGTTTGGTACTGAAAATAGATCAATGAAGGAAATTGAGAGTTATGTTTCTCAGTTGCTTGATTGTTCTGTTTTAGGAATTATTAGGGGTCTTGATTTACGAAAGCCTGTTTATTTAGATACAGCTAGCTATGGTCATTTCGGAAGGCAAAAATTCTCTTGGGAGCAGATAGTTCTCTAGCTTAATTACTTGATTTAGTGTATAATTATAGGACTTTGCAGCGATGTAAAGTATGCTCGTTAAAAACAGTTAACAAAAAAAAATAGGTGAAAAGAATGAACCCGATTACGAAGAGATGGATCATCACAATTATCGTTTTGCTTGGTCTTTTGGCCCTGTTGCTTGCGACAACAAGGGTTTCAGCCAATCCAAACGAGGGGCCGATCCCGAATGCCCCAACAGATTTACAGGTGACTAGCACCACCGCTGAGAGTGTTAGCTTCAGTTGGGTTGACAACAGCTCAATTGAAGAATCTTACGAAGTGTGGTATCAAGTGGATGGGCAAGCCTGGGACCATACGAACGAAGCCCCCAATACGACCACGGCCACGTTGAATGGGCAACAGTGTGGCGTGGTGCACAACTACGTTGTGCGCGCCGTTAACATCGAAGACGGTAATGTCTACTTCTCCGAATCGAATTTTGTCAGTGCAACCCCGACCTGCCCGGAGTATGATCAATTCGTTTACCTGCCTCTTATCGTCCGGGACTTAGGGGTGCCGCAAAACCCCAATGTTCCAAATGCGCCTTCCAATTTCATTGTGACCGGCACAGGCCAGACTACGATTTCCGTGTCCTGGCAGGACAACAGCACCAACGAAGATCAGTTTGAGATTCGTTTCTGCTGGAATCAGAGCTGTGATACGGCGTATGAAAGCGCCAACATCACGCAGTACACTCTGACTCTGACCTGCGGGACAGCGTACAGCATGTATGTGTACGCTGTAAACTATGAGGGCAACGAGCGGTTTGAAAGCGCACCCTCCAACACCGTAACGGCTAGCACGCTTGCGTGCGGTCAATAATCAAATAGGTTAACTGTTTTTTTATCGAAACCTCGATTGGTTCAGCCAATTGCTGGCAAAAACCGATCAAGGGATAGATCGAGCATAAAAGAAAGCCGTCAGTAACAACTGGCGGCTTTTTGCTTCTCAGAAGACTGCTATACTTGTTACATGCCCGCTAAGAACCCTATTAAAAATTTCTTTACTAACAAAAAAGGGGAGTTAGCTGTTGCTCAATGGCCTAATACGCCATTATGGACTGCAGTAATTCTTTGGCTCATTGGTCTAGTGCCAGTCTCTGAACTGCAACTATTTTCCCAGTGGGCGGTAATTCCGGTTATTCTCTATTGGGCATATCTTGAGATTTCCTTTGGAGATAGTAGTTTTCGTAGACTTTTGGGCACAGTTGTTGCCCTCAATTACATACTTACTGTACTTCAGCTGTTGAAACTTATTTAGAGATTGCGGTATAGTATCCTTAGTACAAAAAAGGGGGATATATGGATATACAAGTTAATTTTTTAGTCGTTGTTTTGGCAGCAGTTGCTAGTATGGTTGTTGGCTTTTTATGGTACGGTCCAATTTTCGGAAAGCAGTGGATGAAATTAATGGGGTACACTCAAAAAAGTTTAGAAAAGGCTAAACAAGAGATGAGCAAAACGTACGCAATCAGCTTTGTAGGCTCCTTGGTTATGGCGTATGTATTAACTCATGTTACAAAAATGTCTGTTGAAGTGTTTTCGTATCCAATGTTAATTGCAGGTCTATTATCAGCACTTTGGATGTGGCTTGGGTTTGTTGCCCCGGTACAGATGACCGAAGTGTTATTTGGTGGTAAAAAATGGAGTTTATATTTTATCAATACTGGATATCAATTAGCAGCAATGCTTGCTATGGGTATAGTCATTGGGTTGTTTGCATAGAGATTAAGCCTGTCTCCAAAAGTCAAAATAGAAATATACCTCTTCTTTGAATTCAACCGGCAGTGGGATGAGTGTCAGGTGTGGGTATAAAACTACAAAACACAAAAAAATGAGTGCGACTGTGGCAGCAGAAATAACTCTATATCTTTGAGTATTCCATAGCTTTAAGATCCAATATGCAAGATTGATTGTGAGGAGCGGTACTGCTGGAAGATAATGGTAGAAAAACATAATTCTTGGAGATAACTGCCAAGGTAGCCAGACAATTCCGTACATAAACAGAAGTAATCCAAGCATTTTGAAGTTTGATGTTTGCTTTTTCTTTTTGAGTTTGAGTGAAATTAAAGTGATTACACTCGCAAAAAGTGCAATGTCTCCGATCCAAAATAAGGCCGGGTTGCCAATAGCATAGATGTCACCTCTCATACCTCTTCCTGCATATTCTACAGAAATCCATACTGGTTTAGTGTTCAAAAACCATTGAATTGGTTTTGATTGAGCAGGATGAGTTGCAGTTAAGTTCGTTTGATACCACCAGGTATTTTTGTGCATTTCAACAAGATGTTTGAAATCTTTTCCCATTAAAAACATTTGAGAGTAAGACCCAAGATATAAAATTGCCGGAATCACAAAACAAGTAATGATCAAAAGTCCGATTTGATTTCGTAAAAATAACAGATTTGGGGTTGAGAACCCTTTTTTTGTATTGAGAAGTGTCTTTATAGTAAAAATACTCTCAGATAAACCAATAAATCCAATGGCAAAGACACCTGACCATTTTGATCCAACTGCAAAACCAGCAACAATACCACTCCAAATTAAGATCCGTTTTTTTGATCGATTTGTATTAATAAACCGCATGTATAACCACATGCTTGCTAGAATAAAAAATGTTACGTGAACATCATTCATTGCAATTCTAGACATAGCAAATAGTAAACCGTCAAGAGAAACTAAAAAAGCAGAGAGCAGTGCAAGGTTTTTGTTATGAAATAGTTCTTCTGCAATTTTGGAGGTTACCCAAACTACTAAACAACCAAAAATAACAGAACTAAATCTCCATCCAAAAGAGTTTTTTCCAAAAATTGCCATTGAAGCCGCTTGGGTTAATTTTGCATAAGGTGGATGTAGCCAATCTACTGCAGTATTGGGTTCAGGAGGAGGATTATTCCACTCATAGGCTCTTATATCACCATCGACCATAAGTTTAGCAGTCACTGCATGGTAGACTTCGTCAAATACATAATTTTCTGGTATGTGTAATCGGTACATTCTGGTGAAGAAAGTAAACGCTATAATTAACAACAAGAATTGAGGATAGTATGTTACAAACATGGATTTGTTCATGGGTTATGTCAGGACGTACGTAATAATCATAACTAAGGCACCGAACAAAAACACAGTAAACAATAAAGGTTTATCCTTGAGCAATACTTTTTCTGGCGATTCTCCTTGATTACTTTCGTAGACCAATTGCAAATATCTCATCACACCAAAGATAACAAGTGGAGTAGTTATCATTAGTAATTTTTGGGTATGCAGTGCCTTGGGCAAAAAAGTATATAAAGAAGCTACTTTTGATCTTGGGGCGTCAATTTCATTTTGAAATGCAAAAATTGCATACGTGAGCCAAGTTGCATTAGCGAACATACTGGTATATTGATCTAGTAACCTTTGGCTATATCGTTTAAGAGTTATTCTGGTAGCTCCAATTGTTTGACTGGTCGCAAGCTCAAAATCATGACTACTTGCGCCACTCTTACCTAGTAATAACGTGCGTTCACTTTGACGTTTTCCAACTGCCAAGAAGAGTGAAGCAGAAATAACAGTAAGTAAAAACCAAACACTCATGTGAAGATTAACGACAACTGCACCGGCATAGATTCTGATAAGAAAGCCAGTTGCTATAGATGCAACGTCTAGTATTGGAATATGTTTCAATTTCTTTGAGTACAAAATTTGTAAAGCTAGATACGCAAATGTCAAAATTTGGAAAAACAACGAGAGCTGATACGAGAAAATCGCAACTATGATGAGTCCGAGTACAGCAATCCACGTAGCAAATTTGATTGACAATTTTCCAGAGGCAATTGGACGCTTCTTTTTAAATGGATGTTGTTTATCAGCTTCATAGTCAACAATATCATTAATAAAATAAATGCTAGACGTTAGAATACAAAAAATCAAAAATGCATATGTGACTGTAGTGAAATACGAAGGAGCATCAACAGGATCATAAAAGAAAAATCCAGAAAAAACCAATGCTGCGTAGAGAGCAATGTTTTTGATCCATTGCCTTGGGCGAGCAGTTTTTAGTGCATAATATAGAGTGGTGTTTTTAAATTTTGTTAGCATTGGTAACTTTTTTTGTTTGTATTTTTGCCCATATAAGGAAACTAAATACTAAAACAAACACTACTCCCATTGTAATCAATTTACCTGTTGTATTCAAATACAATGATGAGAGTCCAAGTAAAAAACTGGTTGACCAGTAGAAAATTGCAATTTTCCTTCGTCCCCATTTAAGTACATCAAGTAATTTATGGTGCAAATGGCCGCGGTCTCCCCAGAGAGGAGATTTTCCAGCCTTGATTCTTCGTAGTATTGTAAAAAGAGCATCAGCTGTTGGAATTCCCAAGACCATCAGTACAGTAGCTACTTTGGCTCCAGAAAGAATTGCTAGTACCGCCAGAAAGTATCCAGCCAGTGAACCGGCACCATACCCTGGAAGTATTTTTTGTGGATACCAATTCCAAATAAGCAAACCTGCAAATGCACCTGCAGCTATAAATGACAGGATAGCGGTGTTGAACACAGTTGGATCATCAATAAATCGGGTTGAAAGAATACCAACAAAAATAAGGGCAATACTGACAAACCCGGGCATTTGACCATCAACTCCTTTTGACCAATTAACAATGTTCATATTCCACATAATAAAAAGAACAGCAAAAATATCTGCCAGCACCCAAATTGTGTGCTGTTCACCAAGAAACGAGAAAACGATTTGTGGTTGATTTAAATGGATGACTCCTGCTCCAAAAGGATTGCTGACATAAGCAATGCCAATTCCAGAACCAACAACTATTAGTGTAGCAAGTAGACCAGTTCCCAACCTGATTATTGGATGAATATCATATATATCATCAGCTACACCAGCTATAGTAAGAATTAATGCGCCAGTCATGATTGCAATAAGATGTTTATCAAATTGCAAAAATAGTAAAACTCCTATGCAAATACTTAAAAAAATAACTAGCCCACCACCTCGGGGGACGACGGTAGTATGTGTCTTTTTTGCATGTTTGCTAGTTTTTGGATCATCAACCCAGCCGTGTCTTTTATAGATAGTAATGACAATAGGCGAAAGGAGTGCAGCAGCTAAAAACGTACAAATAAAAGCTAACATAATTACATTGTTATAAAAATAATCCTAAATAAAGCAAAACCTAATAGAATTTGTAGAGCTATTGTAGTACCGATGAAGAGTCTCAGTAGGATCGCTGAAAACTTATGCAATGATTTAAAGATAAAAAAATGCACAATGTTCATTAGTAGTGAGACTAACGGAAAAATGAACAGAAACAGTTTAGGAGCAAGTTGGTCTTGTTTTGTAGCGACTGTATAAAAGAGAGGAAGCTCATCTTGAGCTAAGAAGTAGTAAATTATGCTTACAAGCAGAAATACTAAAAAAAGTACCCAAGAAACAGTGATTGGTGTTCGTACACTTTTTGGTATTGCTGTGGTTTGCTCCTTTTGTGTATTATTCGTTGTTTGCATTTCTATATTTTCTTTTGATTGTATAACACCTTTAGTATTTTGTATGTATTCTCAGGAGAAGTAGAAAAGCTAAACAGGTAGTCTTGCTTGGTAAGAGTTCCTGTTACGTATTGTTTCCAATTACTGTAATAAGTAATCACAGATTGATTTCCTGCGATGAGTCGTATCAAGAAAACCAAAAAGAAAAGTAGGAAACAGTAAGCAATCACATTATTTTTTGTAGCTTTTACGATGAGAATAAAAAGCAAGCTCTCTATAAGCAATATTTGAACAATCATGAGTACACGAATTGATATTACTGATAGCGGTATTTTCATGAAAAAAAGCGGAAATGGAATGTAGAAAAAAGACTTGAATGATTCAGTTACAGATTGTGAAAGTAAATACTCAACTTCTATAGGATTCCAAAGTGGTTCCGTTAACCTGGGAACGAACAAAAGGACAGAAAAAAGCAAAATTAAAAAAAAGGGTGTGATACTATCCAAGTATTTGTCAAATTTTTTAATTCTTGTTGTAATTTTGCTCATATCACCGTTGATTCAATAATAGCAAATATATCCGCAAAATGGTATTCTCATCTTATGAAAAAATATCTGAATGTAACAGTTTTTACTTTACTTTTTTTTGCAACTATTTTTGCAGCCAATGTTCTTTTGATAGATAAGTATGATGTTTGGAGAGACGAAAGCTTCAGTATAAATGTAGCTAAACAATCAATATCTGATATCGGGAGTACTGTAGCCAGAGATGTGCACCCACCTTTACATTTGTACCTTTTGCATTATTGGATGTACTATTTTTCTGATTCTGTTTTTTCAGTAAGGTTTCTGTCTTTATTGATAGCAATGGCGATACCATTTTTTGGATATCTGCTTTCTAAGGAAATTTTCACAGATAAAAAGGACGCAAAGTTGTATAGTACATTAGCAGCTGTCTTTATACTTTCTTCCCCATTTTTTCTACTGCAAGCTTTAGAAGCGAGGGCATACAGCATGCTAATGTTGGCAGAAATTGGTGCAATTTACACACTTATCAAATCACTTGAAAGTAAAAAAATTACAAAGTTTGATATTGGATTTATTTTCTTTGCGTCACTTGGATTGTACTCGCATGTTATCTTTTTGTTTTCGCTCTTCGCTCTGTTTATTTGGCATGTAGTTTTATTACTTACGCGCGTACAGTCAAAGGAGGTTGCACAATCTGAACTGATTTCATATGTCAAAAAATATGCTGTAGTTTATACAACAGTTGCATTGATTTTTATTCCTTGGGTCACTCAGTTAGTAAAACAAATACTTCAAGTAAATACCCAGGGCTTCTGGCTACAATTCCGTCCAATTCCAGACTTAGTGAATAGTTTTCAGTTGTTTTTCGCAACACCAAATAGTAATTCAGAGTTACACTTTTTTTCTCCAATTGCTAAATATTTTGTTTCTATTTTTGGTCCAGTATTTTTGTTTATTGGAAGTTTTCGCAGAAATCAAAAACACTATTTAGGATTATTAATTACATTTACATTAGGTTTAGTTTGGATTGCTTCTTTCAAAAATCCAATTTTTTATATTAGATATATAGCTTTCTTAGTTCCAATATTGATGATAATTGTTTTAGAAGCAATATATTCTCTAAGAAATATTATTTCAAACAAAATTTCTAAAGTTATCATTGCCTTTTTTATCGTCTGTAATTTATATTTATTTTATGGAAATATTTATCAGGATGTTAACCTGAAGGGTAATTATACGGGTGCTATCTCTTATATCGTTTCAAATGGACCAAAAATACCAATTATACATAGACATGGGTATACACTACATAGTTTTACTTATTATGGACCAAAGATGGGGATTGATTCGGGTAAATTGTATGACCCAACAAGGACCAACCCTCACTTTGAAGGATTAGCTGCTTTTAATGACTCAAATTACTATGATGCAGAATTTCCTGGTGAAATAACTCAGTTATGGAATCCATACTATTGGGAGGACGAATCTTTTAATGCTCTGTTGAGAGAGAACCAGTTTGAAGTCACCACTGAACAAGAGTTTGCAGGCGGTTTACGTCTCAGACTTTGGAGTAGAAATTAAACTTTTTCAGTCACTTTATACTCAATGTACTTACCCAACATTAGTCTAGTATGTGCGTCTATTCCAGGAAGAGCAGAAAAGAAAAACCCAATTATTGGTAACAGCAAAAATTCCAGTGGCTGCATGATATACGACAGAGGGTTTCTTTTGTTTGGTCGTGCTGGGCGGTTGACTGCATCAATTACAAACACAACAATCATAGAAATCAGAGACAGAGTTAGGAGTGTTGAAGTTACTTGAGGTAACGTTTTCCCAAGTACTGTTCTGTTAAATTCAGGGTTTAAAAGTGGAGGGAAAAATGCAGAAATAGTGACAGCAAACCAATTAACAGGCCATAAAAAATGATCTTGGATAGTTTTTGAAACTCTGATTGTTTTGTCCCAAAACGGGATTTCAGTAGCCATAATGTATTGTTTAATGATATAGGCATCATCACTTACACCCCATGCCCAGCGAGTTAGCTGTTGATACAAGTTGCTATATGTAGACCAAGCAGAATGTGATTCTGCGGCATCAGAAAGGACTGGTAAAAAGATTGGTCGTGCATCAAAATCTCCCTTTTTGGCAAAGTAAGATTTAAAAAATAATCGGTAATCTTCGGGAATCACATCGGTATCCCAGTATCCAATATCATGAACGTGTTTTAATGAGGTAGTGTATGTTGAGAAGTTAATTAATCGATCTGAGCGCATCAAAATATGCATTTGGATAACAGAGAACATAGCGGACAAAACTCTAACAGGAGCGGGAACCTTCCAAATATTGTTGTAAAAAACAACTGCTCCCTGCCAAATTTTGTTGAAAGGTTTATCAACACTTAAAAAATCATAAGTTACTGCAGCAAAATAATTTGGATGAAAGAGAGCGTCCGCATCTTCACTTGTAATCGTCACAGTTTCGATTGGAACTTCTTTGTCATCAACTAACAATTTTTTTGCTTCTTTTGCTCCCCAGCAGGTATTTGATGATTTTCCTTTTACTTCTCCAAGGATGTCAGGGTGAAAAGTTGTCCAGAAACTGCCAAAGGTTGAACCAAATTCATTTTTTAATGCACTAGATTTTTCCTTACCATCCTGTCCTTCTCGTTCCTCAAAAGAAATCATCACATGAATATTTTTGATTGGGTACTTTTGTTCTTTGAGAGCCGTTACTGTTCTTTGGAGTGTAGCGAGTGGTTCTTTATATGTGGGAACAATAACAATATGGTGTATAGTATTCCATTTTTGTGGAAATCTGTTTTTTAAGTCTGCAATCCAGTCAAATCTGCTGGCGGCTTTGATTTTAAAATGAGAAACAACAGCTAAAACTGATAACAGTAATGATTTATAAAGCCAATAAATGGTAAATGCGATAATATAGTAGGCTACTACTTCTGGGATTACCAATGAGCCCCAAATTGGAAACAGTATTAATCCCCAAGAAAAAACTCCTGGTAAGATTTCTAGTGCACGTTGAGTTTTAACAGGATGTCTTTGGACGTATCTTCTTAATTGATTTCCCATGATGCTTTTTTCATTGTACTACTTTTTGAAATTCAGGAAACACTTTGAGTGTATTTGCAAGTATTATATCAAGGTTAATCTGGAATTTGTCCTGTAAAAATTTCGCAGTCTCAGTAATAAAGTAGGGCTCGCAGACTTGTCCTTTTTTTTCATTCGGTGCTAAATATGGAGCATCGGTTTCAAGCAAAATCTTTTCCTTTGGTGTCATTTCAAAGATCTGCCTCAGTTCGGGAGCATTAGCGTAAGTTACATTCCCAGCAAAACCAATATAAGCGCCAAGATCAATAAAATTTTGTATGTAATCTTTTGGACCAGAAGCACAATGTAAGATAATTGCAGGTATTGGCCTTTGCTCTTTTTGATACTGAGATGTTATTTTCGAAACGATATTAAAAGTATCATAATACGCATTTGATTCAGTTCGGTCAGCTTGATCTCGAACATGTAAAATTACTGGTAAGGTATGTTGAAATGCTAATTCTAGTTGGTTTTGAAATATTTGCTTTTGGGCATGTTCTACCAGATTTCGCTTAATGCCTTTTACCTTGAGACGATAGTAGTCAAGTCCAATCTCACCAATACCAACAATTTTTTTATTATCTTGGGCCAAGGCAAAATTAAGTAAACCTTCAAATTCTTTTGTATGGGTATTGAGTATATTTTGAACAGTTTCTTCTGTAAAAGAATCACCAACCAAAATGGAGTTAATTTGTTCTGTATATTCTTCTGGGTGAATAGCAATTGTGGCAAACATATTTGAAAATTTTTGAGCAAGTTGAAGAGCAATGTTGCTATTATTAATATCAGTGCCAATACATATGCCACCAACCACGCCATGACTAAGGGAATTTTTCCAGTGAGTTTCAATTTCTGAGAGTAGTGGTTCACTATTGTAATGGCAGTGTGTGTCAATAATCATGTATAAGCTAGTTATTTTGATAACCTCGGAAACAGTGGCTCAAGTGCTGCAATTTTTTCTGCTGAGAAATGTTTTTGGATTTTTTTAGCAGTTTCAGGCATGAACGGGGTAAGAGAATCAGATAGTGCAATTAGACTCTTAATTGCAGATTGCAATATTTCTTTTTGTTCTGCACCTGACTTTTTCCATGGTTCAGTTTGGCTCAACTTTTTTTCAATCATGTCGGAATAAATATGTATATCAGTTAGTGCACCTCTTAGCTCAAATTTTTCCATGTTAATTTTTGCGTTATCAAGTGCTGGTATTTTTTGAGCATTTTCTTTTTCTGATATCATAATATCCCATTCAGGGGCATTTTCCGAATAACCTGTTTGGGATTTTTCGCACATTTTAGCAATTCTAGACAAAGTATTACCTAGATTATTTGATAGCAATGCTTCATATATAGTATCAAACTTTTCCCAACTGACATCCATATCTGATCCAAAAGGACCAAGTCTCATTAGCAAAAATCTTGTTGCTTCGGTTCCATATCTTGCAACCATATCACTGGGTGAAATCACATTTCCCAACGACTTGCTCATCTTTTGCCCGTCAACACTAATAAATCCATTAATTAAAATTTGTTTGCTATTTGTTATACCTGCAGACATAAGCATGGCCTGCCACATTGCAGACTGTTGTCTGAGATTATCTTTTCCAGCTAACTGAATTACAGGCCAATAGTTTTCAAAGTTTTCGGTGTCTTGCGGCCAGCCAAGTGTGGAAATGTAGTTGACGAGCGCATCGAACCAAACATACATTACATGTTCATCATCTCCTGGCACAGGTACGCCCCACGACATTTTTGATTTCAGACGAGAAATACTAAAATCCTGAAGCCCACCAGAAACAAAAGCAACAATTTCTTTTAACTTACTGTCTGGTTTAACAAAGTTTTTATTTGTTTCGTAGAGGTTGAGTAGATCCTGTTGATACTTAGCAAATTTAAAAAAATAATTTTCTTCTTCTCGAATTTCTATTTCTTTATCTGGATGTAGTGGACAACGGCCATCAACCAATTCGCTTGCTTGTTTCTCTAACTCACAGCCAACACAGTATGAAGTTTTGTACAGTTTTTTGTAAATATCACCGGCATCCGCACAACGTTTCCAGAATTCCTGAGCTGCTTTTTTGTGGCGAGGGTCGGTAGTTCGAATAAAATGTGTGTAGTTAACTCCTAAAATCTCTTTTAAATCTGCAAACTTAGATGCCCAGAAATCAACATATTCTTGTGGGTCTTGATTGTTTTCTTGAGCTTTCTGAAAAATCTTTTGCCCATGTTCATCAGTACCAGTGTTAAAGATAACCGTTTTTCCCATTACAGTTTGGTATCGGGCAATTACATCGGCAGCTACTATTTCTAATGCAAACCCAATGTGTGGTTCTGCGTTCACATACGGAAGAGTAGTGGTGATGTAAAAAGTTTCTGACATCTTTGGAATATTATAGTATATCTGGAACTGCTTGCCAAATGCGCTATTTATAAATACTTGTGATTTTCAAAAATTGCAATACAGTTTTATGCATTGGGTCTGAGGTCCCAAATTCACTTGAAGGATTAGTTACCTTATAGATAGTTGTATGGATGTGTACGTATCTTAAAAAGCCAAAGACAAGTGTAGATATACCCAAAAAGATTAACAACCATCCAGATATAAGCGGTAATAATCCTGAAAAAAGCTTTATAAACGTGCCACCAACTGCAATAAGCCCAATCATAGTTCTTACGTATGCCAAAAGCGTTCTTTCATTTGCCATCGCAGTTCGTTCTAAAGCCAAGTGATCACGTAAAATAAGTTGAGAAGGTTTGAACGATGAATAGTTAGATTGGTTCATAACAAAACATCATTTTAGAGTTATACATATGATATTGCAACAGTATCATTTAGCTTACTCAACTGAATTAGTTTTTGGTTTTTTTACTAGCAGAAATAGTATCCAAAAAACAAACATGAAAAAGAAAATCCATGCAATAGAAACTTGGATTCTTTGCAGTCTAAATAAGAGAGCCAGTGTTATAAAGATAGAGATAATAACTCCCTGTTTCATATTAAGCAGTGTATACCCTGATAAAAACAATACGAAGAAAAAAAATGGAAAAAGTAATGGTAAGTACGATTGGTAGACCAAAAAATTTGCAATTGTAGCTGGAAACTGAGAAATGAGTACCCAGAGAACCCAAAAAAAACATACGACTGCTATGACCAAAAGTGGTACATGCTTGCTGTACTGCGAATTCCGAACTTGTTTACTTTTAAGTCTAGATCGAGAAAACATTAGTAATAGGGTATACTTATCAATATGCTATTTCAAGTAATGGTTTTGTTTTTTATTGTTGGTGGGTTCATTGCACTTTTTTTTGCGTTACGCTCTATGATTACGACACAAAAAAATGAACAAATCGAAGCCGTGGTGGATAAGGTGTTTGGTATGAGCGCTCAAAAAGTTGCTCTACAATCTAGAGAAATACTGCGCTCAGACAAGGAAGCTATTCACATTGACCTAAAAAACAAACAAATGGTAATGGAAAAATTAGTGTCACAGTTAAAGGAGGAAATGGATGTTCACCAAAGAGAGATTCGAAAAGCTGAAACTGACAGGATTAAAGAGTTTTCTGCGATTGTTGAGTCTTTAGAACAACATAAAACACTTACCAGTGAACTGAAAACCTCTACAGATATTTTGTCGAGAGTTCTTTCTAACAATCAAAATAGAGGTGAATGGGGAGAGAGGATTATTGAAGATCTGATGGTTTCAAATGGATTAGTAGAAGGAGTTCACTATGAGAAACAGAAGAAGTTGGGAACTTCAGAGATGCGACCAGATATTACGTTGTTATTACCTAATGACAGAGTTGTTCCAGTTGATGTGAAATTCCCATATGCCGCAATGCAAAAAATGGGTATCGCAGAATCAAAAGCAGAACAAAAAATTCATTTCAAACAATTTGAGCAGGATCTAAAAGCAAAAGTTGAAAAGGTTTCCCAATATATAGATGTTGGACTAGATACGCTTGACTATGCAATCATGTTTGTTCCAAACGAAGCAGTATTTTCTTACATTAATCAAAATATGCCTGGTATTGTAGATATGGCTTTAAGCAAAAGGGTGCTGTTAGTTTCACCGTTTACCTTTTTGATTGTGGCCAGAACTGTGATGGAAAGCTATCGTAACTTTATGATTGGAGACAAATTGAAGGAAGTTGTTAAATACATTGATGATTTTGTCTCTGAATGGGGAAAATTCAGGGGTAGTTTTGAAAAATATGGGAGAACATTAGATACGTTGCAAAAAGACTATGAGGAAATAACTGGGACTAGAGTTCGGGTTATGGAAAAGAAAATCGGCAAAGTGCAAAGTTATAGTTCTGGTAATTTAATTGGAGCAAAAGAGAGTGAAAAAGAAAATTGAGGCAGGTGGAGTCATTGTTTCAGACAATGTTGCTGAGCAAGTATATACAAGTGAAGAAATATTGAGGTATATATCTCAGATGAAACCATTGACCAAAGCAAGTATTGCAAAGTATTCACAGGCTCCCAGCCTATATGAGCCTGCCTACAATACGATGAATGAGTATGAGCGTGGAGTAGCACAACTTTTTATAGAAAAAGGTCTGCTTGTGTATAGGGAAGTACCAATAGGAACTAATGGATCAACTGCTGATTTCTACGTTTATAATCCCAGATCAAAAAAAGGTAAACTCGTTGAGGTGACATTAATACAGCAAGTCTATAATCCAGGAGACAGACAACCAAGTCATAAGACTAGGAAAAGAAAAGGTAGACAACTTGTTTTATTAAATGCTACAGGTATGCCGTTTGTAGTTTTATACAAAGAAAATCTAGAATCTATCAGAAAACGGTTGAATAGAAATTTATTCTAGATACTTGTTAAAAAATTGTAAATCTTTTTGTATCGCCTTATTCCAACTTGGAACCATGTTGTGGTTAGTGTTGGGATATGTGATTAAGGTGATTTCAATTGGGTTCAAAACTGGTTCTGTTTCTGATTTTTGTTCGGCACTTACAGTGGCCTGAAGGGCGCTTGAGGTAGCTACCAATTCTTTTTGTTGTTTGATGATGTTTTCGCGACGCTGATTTTCTGCTTCAACTTTTGCAACAAATTCTTGGCTCCAGAAAATCAGCGCGGCATCATCAGCGTTTCCATGTTGAATCTGAACTGGTCCTGTAAGGCTTTCTAAATGCTGTGTTAAGCTAAACTCAAATACATCATATTTTTCCTCAAACAGTGAAATCCATTTTCGTTGTTCTTTTCCTTCATCTTCTTGCTCGTCAGAAAAATACAGAATTGAATAAGGGAACGGTGCGGTAACGGGTGCCCAGAGAGTTGTTGGTATTGGCTTTTGAAGTATTTCAAGCACGGTTAGAGCAATTTGACCGCCGTTACTGTGTGCCCACACTCCAATATCAGATATCGTAACTACATCTAAGTCAAGAGTGTTGCTAGTACGTTCTGAAGCCAGATTTAATGGTATTCCGTTTTTTTTGATTGATTCCAGAAGTTCGATAACTGTGATTGGCTTTTCAAACCGGGCTGCCCAAGTGTCTTCTGGTTCAGGATCAGAACCTCCAAATCCAAAGAAATCAGGCGCAAGCGTAATATACCCTTCCTGTGCAAATGCAGCGGCAGCATTTTTTGTTCCCGTTCCAGTTTCATATATGTCTTCTGGAACATAGCCTCGCAGCAAGACGATAACTTTTTTTTCTTGTTCTGGATTTGCGGTGATATTATCGGGAATGTTGATTTGTCCCGTCATTTTTTTACCTAAAGTCGTATATGAAAAAAGTAATGTGGTGTATGTTTCTTCTTCAGCGATGATTTTTTCCAGGACAATTTCGCTTGGCTCGTATAATCTTTTTTGCAGGTTTGCAATGCTATATGTAAGCAATGGTTTACTTATAAGTTCTCCAGATTCAACAAAGGGATTGAGTAACTCAACAGCATTGTAAACATTAGTATAGTATGTGTTAACGTAATAACCGCAGCCAAAGAAGAAGCCACCAAAGAGAACAAATAGAGCAGTTTTAAATATATTTTTTGGTGAAATTCTTATTTTCATGGTCTTGGCATACAATACCAGTTTTTTTTAAAAAATTCAGAGGCAATTATCTTTTTATTAGTCATTAAGATATTATTTGATATAATAAGAATATGTCAAAGGAGAACAAAGTTTTGAGTGTTCATAAAAATACTCAGGGAGATGTAGTTTTAGAGTTTAATCCTCAGAATATAACTTTTGTTGCTGTTATAAAGATAATTCTCTCTAGTTTTCTTAAAATTTTCTTGCCTATTTTCGCTTTTTTTGATTTTTTGGCAACTAAAAAGAAGCTTGTGATTAGTGGAGCTGGTCTTGGAATCGGCCTTGGGCTAAGTGTGTTAGTTACGCAGCACCCAGACACTTTACAGGCATTTCCGACCATTGTAGGTGACTCAAATACACCAATCGTGGCACAACAAATAGTGATATCAAGCATCGATTTATCAAGTTTTGTAGTTTCTGGAAGTGTGCAAGATATATTCAAAAGTCCAGGATCAGGTTTATTAATCCATGATGAGAGATCATCAGAACTAGGTGGTAATTATCCTGTAGTAATAGCTGAGGTGGGGTTACAGAATATTTTGAGTAATCTAGATAACGTGCAAATTGGGGATACGGTAATAGTTCGTGGCTCAAACGCTGCGGATTATAAATACGCTGTGACTGAAATTAGAGACATGAAAGCAGAATACTTACCTAATGTGATTGGTGCAAATTCAGATTCAGTTATCATCTATAAAGCAAAGAACTTTCTAAGAACACAATTGTTTATGGTGATCGCAAAGCCAATTAAGTAAGAGTTATTACAATTGGTTTGACAACATCTAAGTAGTCTTTAAGTTTCATCCCTATTGAAAAGCTTCTATCTCCAGCATTAAAAATAATTTTTTCTTGCTTGAGCAATGAAGTATCAACATAAACAGATAATCCAAATAAATTACCAAATGGAGGAATCCCGCCGATTTCAATTCCCTGTGTAATTTCAGCAATTTCTTCTGGATGTGCAAAACGGATATTCTTGGCACCAAGTAATTGAGTAACTACTTTTGAGTTAACTTTTTTGTCACCAGGAACTACAAATTGTGCAAAGTGATTTTGGTTTCCTGGCATTTTTATGCGTAAAATGAGAGCTTTTGCTCCTTGCTGCAAACTATAGCCAGTTCTAACCTGAGCTGCTTCTTCACTGGTTCTGACTGGTTCGTGTTCAAATGTTTCAAACCTGATATTGTTTTTTTCAAGCAAAGCAACAATTGCTTGCACGGTTGGGTGATACACTTCAAGATTCATGAGCTTGATTATAACAATGATTGTAAATGATGCTCAGATAAATCTGGATGAAGTTGCCTTTGGGGACATGGTTTATCTGCATATGAGCAAAATACACAGTCTTTTCCTTCAAGTGGGGCCAGATCAGCCAGGCATTCTTCATTAGTACATTTGTAGTAATGCTGAAATCCTTCGGGGGGCATAAGTACCTTTTGTTTTGTGCCACACATTGGGCAAGTCAAAGTTGCATGAATATCAGCTTGTGGTAGTGTTTCATCAGACATATCACTACTATAGGGAATTTTTGAGTAAATTGCAATCAATTACATATACTTATATATAGTGTTTCAGCAAAAAAAGTTCGATATACTAAACATATGAGGCGGTATCTGGCGTTGTTTCTTTTGGTTGTCATTTTGATAATAAGTGGATTTAGCTATCTATTTTCGCAAAATGGATATAGATTTCTTTTGTTTCCAATAAAAGTTACAGTCGGTCCAAAATGGGTTAACCAAGCTCAGTTTGCAGGAATTTTTACTGGAATAGAAGAAGGAATCTTTAGAAAACACGGTATCGAAGTTACAGTTAAAGAATTTTCTCCTGGCATAAGCCAGATTGACGATTTATTGGCAGGACGAACTGATTTTGCAATTATGAGTGCTGAAGAGTTCTTAACCTATATAGATGAAGGAAAAAAGATCACTGCAATTGGGGCAATTTATCAAGTTTCTCCGTATGCTGTGGTATCTTTGGCTGAAAAAAATATTAAGAGTCCCGCTGACTTTAAGGGAAAAATTCTAGGCAGCAAGGCAGGGAAACTAGAAGAAGAGTTGATCTATAAAGTGTTACTAAAGAGCGTCGGGTTAGGAAATGAAGATGCTCAGATTGTTGAATTAGGTTTTGAGAGCACTGAATATGATGATTTAGCTCAAAATGACGTTGATGTTGTCGATTTATACCGAACTGATCAGCTTTATTTTTTTGACATAACTGGTGTTGAATATAACATAATTTATCCGGAACAGTTTGGTATTAATGCGTTTAATGATGTTATTGTTACAAGAGACGACAGTATCTCTGAAAGGTCTGATTTGGTAAAACATTTTATGTCAGCACTAATTGAATCGTGGGAATTTGCAATTGCAAATCAGGAACAAGCGGTTAACGATACGCTGAAACATGTTACGAACGAGTCATATAAAAACTATGATTATCAGCTCTATATTTTACAGCAGAGTATCCCGTTACTTAAGCCAGATTCAAACACCGTCATTGGAGCAATGACAAAGGCAAAGTGGGAGGCATTATATAAGAGCATGTTAGAAAGAGGACTCATTGGAAATGATGTCCAGATAGAAAAAGTTTTTACTGTGAAGTTTTTGGAATAACCTAATGAAAAAACTATCAATAGAACCAATTATTATATTTATCATCTTAGTAATTATTTTTGCAGCATCTGCCCTTTTTTTTCGTAATGAAGCAAATAAAAACAATGAGAAAGAACTTGATACTGTTTTTTCAATAGAAACACAAGAATTAGTCTCATTTTCAGAGCAATTGTTTTCAGAATATTCCAAGATACTTACAGCGGCTAGAGGATTATTTATATCAAGCCAAGTAGTAACCAGAAAAGAGTGGGAGGATTTCATTTCATCACTAGAAATTGAAAAAAACTATCCATCTGTGACTCGACTTGCATATATTAAGAAAGTTAAAGCTACAGATAAAACAAGCTATGTGAACTCAGTGCGGACAGATACTTCTGTGGTGCCAGAGGGGTTTCCAAATTTTCAAATTTTTCCTCCCTCTGAAAGAGATGAGCTTTTTATTGCACATTTTGTTGAGCCGCTTGAAGGGGCACAAGACTTACTTGGGTTTGACTTCACCTCTGAGTCAATACGATTTTCAACGATGGAACTCGCTCGAGATACGAATTCTGTAGTAATGACAGAACCTATTGTATTACTTAAAGAAGAACAAGATCACAAATCATTTTTGATGTTTTTGCCTGTATATAGAGCTGGAGTAGAGAGTAATACTCTAGAACAAAGGAGAGAAAACTTGGAAGGATTTATTCTCTTAGCTTCAACAGCGGATGATTTTGCTGAAAGAATAGCTGGGAGCAGCACATTGGTTTATACAGATACCATTCAGATTGATGATGTCACTTCTCAGCCAAAATCATTTTTGCCTCAGTTTTATACAACACAACCAGATGAATTACAAACGCCACATATTCATGAAAAAGTGGCTCGAAAGAATATTGGTACTCGCACATGGCTTTTTACGTTTACATCAATACATGAACATGTATTGAGCGATTTTGTTTCATACTTACCAGGATTGATTTTCACTCTAGGGGTAGTCGTGTCAGGACTGGTGAGTTTTTCACTGTATAACTTTTCTAAATTGAGCAACCAAGCTGAAGCGATGGCAGAAGATTTGACAAAAGATTTACGAAAATACCAACTAGCAGTACATGGTATCTCTGAACAAATTGTGATAACTGATTCAGATGGTATGGTGATATATGCAAATCCAGCTACAGAAAAAATCACTGGGTACAGAACAGATGAAATATTGGGAACAAAAGCTGGAAAGCTTTGGGGTGGACTAATGCCAATGAGTTTTTATGAAAAAATGTGGCAGGTTATTAAAACGAATAAACAATCCTATGTGAGTGAGCTAACAAACAAACGAAAGAATGGAGAAGTATACCAAGCAGAAATCAGAATTTCTCCAATCTTGGGAAAAGACGGAGTTGTTGAATTTTTTGTTGCTTCAGAACGTGATACTTCAGGGGAGAAAAAAGTTGACGAGATTAAAACACAATTTATTTCTTTAGCTTCACACCAACTACGAACACCGTTATCTTCAATGAAGTGGAACATGGAAATGTTATTAAAAGGTGATGTCGGACAATTGCAACCTGAACAAACAAATCTACTCAAAAGTCTGTACCAATCAATTCAGCGGATGATAACCCTCGTCAATAATTTATTAAATGTTTCTCGAATTGAGTCTGGGCGAATTATTATTAATCCCAAACCCACTAACGTCATTTCATTAGTCTTGGGCGTTATAGATGAGATCAAGTTGGCAGCAGAAAAGCAGAAAGTAAAAATTATCACCGATTTTTCCGATGCAATTGCAGATGTTTCTATAGATCAACAGCTCATTCGTGAAGTGTACAGAAATATCCTAACAAACGCAGTTAAATATTCTCCAAACGGGGGAGTTGTGACCATAAAAATTAGACAGTCAGAAGGATATATTCTTTCTGAGATTAGTGATACTGGTTTGGGAATCCCCGTAAAAGACCAAAATGCAATTTTTGAAAAGTTTCACCGTGGTTCAAATGTGTTCCAAACAGAAACAGACGGAAACGGTTTGGGATTATACATGACAAAAATTATTATCGAATCTTCAAATGGAAAAATTTGGTTTGAGAGTGTTGAAGGAAAAGGAACAACGTTTTGGTTTACAATCCCAGTGGGTGATGTTGTTGAGAAGCGAGGCATTGAAAGAATTGAAGAGACAGATGCAGCTACAGAATTACATTCAGAATTAATTCAATAATTACATGCCTTCATTTTGGTTATTGCACATATTCGAAATTTAGAATATATTAGCAATTATGTATAATCAACTATTCAAATTACAGGAAGAAGTTTTTAAAGCCTTAGCACATTCAAGACGTTTAGAGATCATTCATTTACTTCGTGACCAAGAATTGACTGTTAGTGAAATTTATCAAATGCTTGATTTGCCCCAAGCAAATGTGAGTCAGCATTTACAAATCTTGCGAGAACAAAATATCGTTGATGCAAACAAAGTCGGAAAGCAAATTACATACAGAATAGCTCGATCAGAATATTTGGAAATTGCAGATATGGTGCGGGCGTTGTTAGTAGACCAACACATCAATTCTAATTACGCTGATGATTTGCAAGTAGACTTGACCGATTTAGTACCTCTCACTCATGATCCAGTATGTGAAATGAGACTTTCACCAAAGACAGCAGGGTTTGTTCATGACCATAATGGTGAGCGGTTTTATTTTTGTGCTTCGGGATGTTTGGAAAAATTTAAAAAAGAACCTGAAAAATATACTGTAGAAGAATAGCTATTGAAGGGGCAAGAATATGGATCACTCTAAAATGGACCACTCACATGATGAAATGTCAGCAAGCGCAAAAAAAGCAAGCGACAAAATTATTTCGTTTCATATCTCAGGAATGCATTGTGCGAGTTGCGCTACCAACGTGCAGCGAAAGTTGAGTAAATCAAAAGGTGTTGTAAATGCTCAGGTTAATTATGCTAATGAGCAAGCTACCGTTGAAATTGATGAACAAATGTTTGACGCTCAAGCGGCTGCAAGCGCAGTGAAAGATTTAGGATATACTGCCCATATTGGTATGCATGACCACTCAGATCTGTCTGAGAAGGAGCGTGAACAGGAATTAAAGAGCTTGAAAACAAAACTCATTGTGAGTGGTATTTTAACAACGCTATTACTAATTGGTGCTATGGTTCCATTTGCACCAGAAATACTAATGAGCAGTTTAGTGATGCTGATTTTAGCAACACCAGTTCAATTTTGGGTTGGCAAACGATATTACCAAAGTGCATGGTCCGCGTTGATCAATAAAACAACAAACATGGATACGTTGATCGCACTTGGCACTTCAGTTGCTTATTTTTATTCACTAGCCGTTGTAGTTATTCAATATGTTTTTGGACCTGAATATTTCATGAAATTTGGTGTTGAGGACCATGTTTATTTTGAAGTTGCTTCAACTATTATCACGTTAATCCTGCTAGGAAAATATCTAGAGATTCGTGCAAAAGGCCAAACTTCTCAAGCTCTCAAAAAGCTCATCGGTTTGCAAGCTAAAACCGCACACTTGGTAGAAAGTTCAGGAAAAATTGTTGAAGTAGCTATTGAAAAAGTGCAAGTGGGTGATGTGTTACAAGTTAAACCGGGAGAAAAAGTTCCCGTTGATGGGCAAATCGTCTCAGGTGAAAGTTCAGTTGATGAGAGTATGGTGACTGGCGAGAGTTTGCCAGTAGCCAAAAAAGTTGGCGACACTGTTATTGGGGCAACTATTAATGCAACTGGAAGTTTTCAAATGAAAGCAAAAAAGGTTGGCAGTGAAACAATGCTCTCGAATATCATTGAATTGGTTAAACAAGCTCAAGGATCTCGTCCTCCAATTCAAAAATTAGTTGACCAAGTATCTAGTGTGTTTGTACCAGCTGTTATCTTGCTTTCTATCCTAACATTTGTGATTTGGTACTTTCTTGGTCCAGAACCAGTTTTAGTTCGATCTCTAGTGAGTATGATTTCAGTATTAATTATTGCTTGCCCTTGTGCGCTTGGACTTGCAACACCAACATCGCTTATGGTGGGAGTTGGTAAGGGTGCGCAGAATGGTATTCTAATTAAGAATGCTGAGGCTCTGGAAGTTGCTAACAAGGTTACTACAGTGTTGTTTGATAAGACAGGAACGATTACAAAAGGAAAGCCTGAGGTTCAGTCTATCACTTTTGTCGGAAAGATTTCAAAAGAAGATCAGACTCATTTGGAATCAGTGATATATGAAGTCGAAAAACTTTCACATCACCCACTAGCTGGAGCTGTTGTTAACTATTTTGATGTACAAAATCGCACAAGTTCTAAAATAGAGATAGAAAAATTCGAAGATGTTTCAGGAAAGGGAGTCAAGGCCATTGTTAAGAAAAAAGAATTACTCATTGGTACTGAAGCTTTCCTAAAACTTCACAATATTACAATTACTCAAGCAGTAAATGAGCAAGTTTCCCAATTGCAACAAAAAGGTCAGACAGTTTCATATGTAGCGTATGGGGGTGAAGTTGTTTCCTATATTGCCATTGCTGACTCAATCAAAGAGAGTGCAAAGGAAGTTGTGGCAGGACTTAAGAAAATGGGCATTACCTCCATCATGGTCACTGGTGATAATCAAAAGACAGCCCAGAGTATTGCTTCCCAAGCCGGAATAGAAAAAGTATTTGCACAGGTACTGCCTGAAGAAAAAGAAAAAAGAGTAGCACAGCTTCGTCAACAAAAAGAGGTGGTCGCCTTTGTTGGTGATGGTATCAATGATGCCCCAGCACTTGCGGCAGCAGATGTTGGTATTGCAATGGGTGGAGGAACTGATGTAGCTATTGAGTCTGCAGGAATTACTTTGCTGAGAAGTGATGTATCCTTGGTTCCTGCATCAATCAGATTGTCAAAAGAGACAATGAAAAACATACGACAAAACTTAGTATGGGCATTTGGCTACAATGTGGTGTTAATTCCCGTGGCGATGGGTGTGTTATATCCACTTTGGGGTATTCAATTAAATCCTATTTTAGCCAGTGCAGCAATGGCATTGTCTAGCGTATCGGTCGTTGCAAACTCATTACGGTTAAAGAAAGTGAAATTGTAACAGGTTATTGCATGTTGCGTGAAACTTGTTTAGTATTACACTGTGTAGTATAGAAAGTAACGAATTATGAACTTATGGCTAATATTTTTAACTGGGCTCACAACAGGAGGCTTGGCTTGTTTAGCAGTTCAGGGTGGGCTATTAACCAGTGTCATTGCGAATCAAAAAGAACAAGAGATTGATGATATTGAGGCAGACAAAGAAACACTAAAAACACAGAAACGAGCTACATATTTAGCAAAGATACAAAAAGGCTCGAGCCTTAAAACGTTCGATCAGCTTGATTGGATGCCGGTGACAATGTTTTTGTTGGCAAAATTAGTCTCGCATGCAATCCTAGGGTTTTTCTTAGGATTCTTGGGTGAGCGGCTCTCATTGAGTCTCGGAGTTCGTTTGACATTTCAAATGTTCACCGCTTTGTTCATGTTTGCTACAGCTATGAACTTGTTAAATGTTCACCCGATCTTTCGATTTGTGATGATTCAGCCACCAAGGTTTGTGCAAAGAATGGTTAAGGGCTCCAGTAAAAGTAAGGCTTTGTTTGCTCCAGCGTTTTTAGGATTCTTAACTATTTTTGTTCCATGTGGAGTCACACAAGCTATGGAAGTTTTGGCAATTAATACTGCTAATCCAATCCAAGGTGCTCTAATTATGTCAGCATTTGTTTTAGGCACGTCACCACTCTTTGCAATTATAGGAGTTGCTACAGCTAAACTTTCTGAAGGATGGCATACAAAGTTTACCAAGATTGCTAGTTATTTATTAATTGGTATGGCTGTTTACAGCATAAATGGGGTTTTATTGGTAGTGAATTCTCCAATTACTTTGCAAAGTATTACAAGCCCAGTTACATATTTTTTCTCAGATGATCGGTTTTCAAAAGCTCAACAGGAGCAAGTGCCTGTCCAAAATGGTGTGCAAAAAGTCACCATAAAGGCTATGAATAGCGGGTACTCACCCCGATACTTTTCTGTAAAGGTTGGGGTTCCAGTCCAGCTAACAATTACAACAAATGATGTTTACTCATGCGCGGCTGCATTTGTGTTTAAAGAATTCGGAATTTCTACGTTCTTGGAATCAACTGATTCACAGTCGTTCACGTTTACTCCAACTAAAAAAGGTAAATTCACGTATTCTTGTTCTATGGGAATGTATACAGGTGTAATGGAGGTACTGTAATGTTTAATCTTTTTAAAAACAAACAAAAAGGAACGGTAGCAGAGTTTGCAATTGATGGCATGCACTGCACAAGCTGTACTATGAATGTTGATAGCGAGCTAGAGGAATTAGAGGGGGTTTTCAGTTCAACAACTTCTTATGCGAAACAAAAGAGTGTGGTTGAATACGATCCTAATAGAATTGATACACAAAAAATCAAAGATACAATCGAAAAGTTGGGGTATACAGTCAAATAACTTTTTTGTCTGTATAATCAAAGTATGCAGCAAAGTTACTCAGTAGGAACTATTCAAAAAATCTTAGAAGAAGCCCGACTTTCAACAGACGAAACTCTTTTTATTCAGTCATTGTTGGTGAGGTCTGATGATAATAATGAGTATACCGTAACTCTTGGGGACGAGTATCAACCAATCACACAAAGACAACTTCGAGAGGTAGGCGATCAAGTTATTTTGTATTCATCTGAATCACAACCGGGTGAAATATCTACAGTTATTGCTGATTTGTATAGAATGCCTACTATTATATGGCTGAGTATTTTGTTTGTGGTAATTGTGATTGGGGTTGGGAAGAGAAAAGGTGTTTTATCGATTTTGGGTATGATTGCAAGTTTGTTGGTTTTGCTGAAATTTATTATTCCTCAAATTTTGTTGGGGGCTAACCCAATTTTGATTAGTTTGTTTGGAAGTTTATTGATTGGTTCGGCAACAGTTTATTTATCGCACGGATATAATTTAAAATCCCATATTGCATTATTTTCTATGATGACCTCATTAGCATTTGTATCTGTGATTTCATATCTGGCAGTAGTCTCAGCAAGTATGTTTGGTCTCGGCAGCGAAGAGGCAGCCTTTCTACAAGTTGGCAATACTGCAAACATTAATTTACAAGGCCTGCTATTAGGAGGCATTATGCTTGGAGCTTTGGGTGTGCTTGATGACGTAACAGTTTCACAAGTTTCCATTGTGTTTCAGCTGCGTGCAGCAAAAAAAACGATTAAATTTCAAGAATTGTATAATCGCGCTTTAGAAGTCGGCAGAGATCACGTTGCAAGTTTAGTAAATACGCTTGTTTTAGCATATGCAGGCGCAAATATGCCATTGTTTTTACTATTCACGATAAATGAGTCAGTACCCACTTGGGTCACTCTTAATAGTGAAGTAATTGTTGAAGAGGTAATTCGAACACTAACGGGTTCTATGGGACTTGTGTTGGCTGTGCCGCTTACTACTCTAATAGCAACAACATTTGCTATGAAATTAAAAAAAGATGAAGTTGAAGTGATGGGTAGTATTGAGCCTATGGAACACAAGGGGCATACTCATTAGATCTGTTGTTTTAGCATATCCATATTTAACCCAAAAAGTACCTCTAGTGTAGTTGCTTTACAAAAATTGCAAGCGGGTGTACGATGCAATTAGCAGCCGAAATCATTTTGGTTCTGATTAGAAAGTTGGTTATGTTTAAGCAACACGTTCGTTCAATATTTTCACTTATTAATATGTTTTTATTACTCTTTCAGAGCTTTATGCCTGGAATTTTTGCATTTTTACCGACGCAGGCACATGCACAAGAAGAAATTGCTACACAGAGTGCCCAAGTTGAAGTAGTTGCAGAGCCTGAAACAGAAGTTCTTGAAGTAACTGAAACAACAAAAGAAGTTGTGATTGAAGAGATAGTAGAACCAACTGCAGGTCCTGTTCCCATGACAGTAGTTGATGAAACACAAGAAGAAAATGTTTGGAAGATTGATGGGAGTACTGCAACACTAGCTCTAGTAGAACTAGGAGTTACATATTCGGCCCCACAAAATGACAAAGTTCAAATCACTTTCACTCGATTACCGGAAGTAGCAGGAAGTCTTACTATTACAGAACTTGAGTTAAGTACTGAGCAAGTTGCAGCTTTGGGTGCATATAGCAACATTGCATATGATATTACCTCTAGTATGGAAGACGGTAGTTTTGAGTATGAGTTGAAGTTACCTTTACCCGAAGGTGCCCCAGATTCTGCTCAGATAAAATATGCAGAATCTGTTGCAGAGCTGTCAAGTGCATCTGCTGTGGAGAATGAAGTAGTTACTGATGATGCAGTTATTGCCAGTGGATTAGAACATTTTACTGTATTTGTAGTAGTGTATGATTCAAATCTTGCACCAGATCCAGATTTATCTGGTGTTACTTTCATAGGTTCTCCAAAGTATGTTCGTGAAAACAACGGAACAGATTTAGCAGCACAAATCCAAGTACCCAGTGCGACAACAGAAGTAAACTTTATCGTAGATGGAAATACTGGAAGTCCAATCAATGTAACAACAGTAACAGCTGGTGCACCCGCCGGATCAGAGTGGTACAGATTAAAGACTCCTTTGAGTGCAGGAGAACATACTATTACAGCTCAGGTTAAAATCGGCGGAATTTGGTACGATGTTGCTCCAACTGCAACTGTATACTCGCTTGATATTCCTTGGTTCCAATATCAGCATCCACAATCTGGGATTTTTTACAGACCAACAGATGGTTTTGCAAGAATTAGAATTGATGATGAATTCAATCAAGTCAGAAGTGTAACATTTGCATTGTACACAGTCACCAACTCTCTAGTTGGTAATTTCACAGTAAATAGAGCAGAGTGTGATCTTCGATCAGAAGGAAACTATCTGATTTGTGATTTAATGAGAGATTATTCTGGTTCGCTTCCAGTCTTGAGCGGTGGCGATTACTATTTAAAACTCCAGACTCAGGATTTTGCAGGAGGTGGAGTTCGATATGGACATGGGAATAGTCGATCTGTGACTTTTACTATTGATGCGCAAGCTCCTGTTGTTCACTCAATTCAATCTGCTGTTCCACAAAGTATTTTTGCAAATACATTTACGGCGGTTGTTGATGCAACAGATGATATTGGTTTGGCAAGTGTTGACGTATATTACACAGAGAAGAGATTTGACGGTCAATGTGATCCTAACATGAGTAAAATTGATCAGCAGACTGTTTTATCTCCAGAATTAGACGGAAAATACCATGCAACTTTTAATACAGCAGCATTGAATGGTGAGTACTGTTTCTTTGCAGTCGCAGAAGATCTAGCAAATTCACATAGTAACCCACAACAAGGGAAAGCAAAATTTGTTTTTGACAATATTTCCCCAGTTACCACCCTTACTTCGCCAGTCTCAGGTGCAACAAACAGAGCAATAACAATTGCAGGTTCTTCATCTGATGTAAACACTGTTGAGTCGGTCAAGCTTTCTTATAGTGTTGCAGGTCAAAATGATTGGCAAGAAATAACAACTATTTTAAACGGTAGTGATACTCAACCATTCGTATTTTCATACGCATGGACTCCTAGTGCGCAAGGTACTTATGACATTATGGCAGCAGGGACAGACAGCGTTGGTAATGTTGAACATAGTGCTTATGTATATGGAGTAACTTACGACACAACAGTACCAGCAACTCCTGGACTTAACACTCCTGTTGACGGATACAGAACTAAAGGAGTTTCATTTACTCAAAAGTGGTTTTCAGTGGCAGATGCCGTTTCATACGAATACCAAAGTTGTAACAATGACCCAGGCGATACAAGTGGAGCATGTTCAAGTGTTAAGTTTACGCAAACATTCAATGGGGTGAATAACACTACTAAATCAGTTGGTGCGGGTCAACCAAATAGTCATTTTTGGTGGAGAGTTCGCGCTAAAGATAGTGCTAGTAATTGGAGCAACTGGAGTGAATCAAGAGAATTAATTATTGATAATTCTGCTCCAACAACAGTCTGGGATAGTTTAGCCTCAGCATATTTCTCTACAACCCCAGTTTTGACTGGTGTGGCAACTGATGTTTATTTAGCAGGAATTGCTAACGTGAGTTATAGAGTTGAGAACACAAATGATGCTACTACAGTTTTTGACTGGCAAAATGCTACTGCAAGTGATGGAACATTCAGCGATATCACTGAAAATTTTGTTACAAATCTAGGTAGCCTTGTAGATGGTGCATACACCTTTTTAGTGAGAGCAATTGACAGAGCTGGTAACCAAGGTACAGCTACAGAAGTTGAGCTCATTGTGGATACCACTGATCCAATTAGTACCATTACAACATATAACTTAGAAGATGGTGAAGAAGTTCAGACCTCGACCTTTGATGGTTTAATTGAAGGGTCAGCAACCGATTTGCCAACAGATATTGCTTCTGGTGTTGATTACGTATTACTGAGTATTTCGCACCTTGGTTTTGGTGAAGACGAAGAAAACACTCAATATTGGGATGATGAAGCCGGAACATGGGTTGACGAATCTTCTTTATTCAGAGCAATCTGGGATGATGAAGCTCAAACATGGGAGTATCAACTTCCAGATACCCCAGAAGGTTTCTACACTGTAACCTCTCACGCAGTAGATAAAGCAGGAAATGTTGAAGATACATATACGATCAAAATTGTATATGATAAGACAATTCCAGAGGTAACTTTGACAATAAATCCAACGTTGCCAGATGCAAATAATGGTTGGTATAAAACCCAACCAACTATAACTTTGACTGCAAATGATAACTACTCAGTTGATCATATTGAGTACCAGTGGAACAGTACAGCAGGTAGTTGGACAGTTTATTCAGCTCCACTTACTCCTCCAGGAGAAGGACAAAATATTCTCTATTATCGAGCAGTTGATACAGTAGGTAATGTGTCAGGACTTGGTATTAAAGAAGTTAAGTACGACAAAACTGCTCCAGTGAATGGACCGCTCAACGTACGGGTTGAGAACATTGGTTCAACAACCGCAACCGGAAAGTGGAGCAAGCCAAATGGTGATGAGCAGGTCCACGAGTATAAACTTTCTTGGAAACATAAAGTAACTGGTACAGAATATAGTGACACTGTTTCTTCAGAGACTTTTGAACACAAACTGACCAACTTATTTGATGGATTGTGGGAGTTTAGAGTCCTAGCTTTAGATGCCGCTGGGCACTCAAAAGATGCTTCCACAGAGTTCAGAGTAGGTCCGGAACCTGCAAGTGGTACGGTTTTGGGTGTAGATACAGAAAATGGTCTGTCGAACCAGACAGGAACTAATACAGTAGTTACTTTATCAGAAGAGACAACTGGATCTGAAAGTTCCGATGAAACCGATGAAAAAGCAACTACTTTTGAAAAAGAAGAGTCTGGTTCGGTGCTAGGTGAGAGTACTGCTACTTGCGCTACTTGGAAGTACTACTTGCCACTCATTTTGTTATTCACACAGATCTTATTGGCTATTTCACTAGAATTTGCAATCAAACAGCCAGGTCTTGGAAAATTACTATTTGCATTTGCAATAAGTGGATTACTAATTGGCTCGTTTTACCTCCTCAGAGATCCAGGTTGTTATGGGGATTCAACAGGTTTATTGCAGTCTGTAGCAAAGTGGTTTGCATTAATCTCTCTTTTACTAGCATTCGTGCTAAGAAGGCTCGGGTCGATAACTGTTGAAGAGAAATAACTCGACTAAAAATAAATCATAAGAAAAGCCTATTTAGGGAATTAAAATGGGCTTTTTTATACTATAATGCCCGTATATGCAAAAATTTCAGACTCCGTTTGGTAAGTATTTTAAAGCGCTTGATCGTGTTGACGGTAAAAAGCGATATACTCAAGAGTTTGGCTCAATCATGATTTTGCGCCTTGTAGAGGAAGTCGGCGAAATGGCCAGAGCTTACCTGGCAGAGCATGGCAGAAAGGCTACTAATTTAGCAGCACAAAATGACGAGACGTACAGACAAGAATTAGGTGATCTATTGTTAACTATTATCAGATTTGCTCGGGTTAAAAAAATCGACCTTGATGAATTGCTCACTTATTCTCTACAAAAAATTGAGAAACGTAAGACTCAGCCAAAACAATAAATTTCATGGAAGATAATTCTTGACAAATAATTAGCAGTTGTATTATATTATTGCTAATGGCAGATCAATAAGTATCGCCATATAGGTATAATTTAATATATGAAAGGACTCGTGCTATGAAACATCTAGTACCATTTCGATCATTATTAACTAATTCTCCAAGATGGCCAAGCATTTGGGATGATGATGACTTTTCAATGCTTACCAACGCTTTTGCTAACAACCTTGATTTATTTGAAACAGATACGGAAGTTGTAGTGAAAGCTAATGTTGCAGGTGTAACTTCTGATGACATTGACGTTACCTTTGAAAAAGGAGTTCTATGGATTCAAGCCCAGAGAACTGAAAAGGATGAAGATAAGCAGAACAAATATTTTAGTAAGTCTTCCTGGGACTACTCATACAAGGTCAGTGTGCCTGGCATGCTTGACCAAAACAGAGAACCAGAGGTAGAGCTTGAAGATGGGGTTTTGACTGTTAAGTTTCATAAGTCGGCAATGGCTGAACCAAAGAAGCTGACTGTCAGGCGTAAATAACCTATAATAATTGACATTTTATCGTCTGGATGCTACACTTATAGTGTATTTTTGTAGTGCCTCTGGCTTTGCGCTGAAACGTACTAGAGAATATGATCTTTAACAACTCGTTTATTGTATTTATTTAAGGCTTTGATTGCCAAGATTGCTGTGATGCGATCAGTATTGGAAATGGACTGTGACTTTTTTGTTACTTTGGTTTTTGATACTGATCGCACCTACACTTTCCTGGTGAGTGTGGGTGATTTTTTGAAATTTATGGCCAGCTTGCCCAATGTGCAGCTGGCAGAATGGTGAAACTCATGAAAACGAAAATCTTGATTAGTTTGTTGGTTTTATTGTTGACTCTGGCCGCTTGCGGTGGTGGTGGTGACTCCGATGTAACTGGCCCGGCGCCCCAAGAGGTGCCAGTGGCGCAGACTGCGCCTGCCAGCACGAGTGTCAGCACCCCAATGGCCACTTCCGTTTCCGTCTCTCCCGAGGCGGTAATGAACCCGGCCCCCCCCACAATTTCTCCTACCCCCTCCATTACCCCCACCCTCACGGCCGCCCCGGCCATTGCCACCCCCCCGGTGGCTACACCTTAATGAAATACAAACGGGTTGTCATGCCCTGCTGGCCATAAACCAGCAGGGCATAACCCTACATATAATTTATAATTTCCACATGATATCCGAACGCTTAGCAAAAAAATCACTTTTACTCGTCAACAAACGTGCTGGAAACGGTCATGCTACTAAACTTGCCGACGAAATTAACTCAATTCATGAACTCGATACTTTAGATATCAAAGATTTTTTTGCCTTACAAAGTGACCAATTAAACAAGTTGTTTGAGTCTCTTTCGCATATTTTTGTGCTTGGCGGTGATGGAAGCTCATTTAGTTTACTAAACCTATTACTCACAAGTGATTTGCAAAGCGGAATTGTCATTACTCCACTTGGGTTAGGCGGTGAAAATGTCCTTGCAAAGAGCGTTGGATCATACGGAAGGTCTGTCGCAACTGTAGGTCAAGTTCTAATGGGAGAGTATCAAGTAAAGACAGTACGTCCACTAACTACTACATTAAGAACTGAACTTCAAAACACTGAACATCCTTTTCTTTGGAGTATTCACGCAGGTTTTTCAGCTGCTGTTTTATCTGAGATTGAGTTGCTTAGATCAATTGGTGCAAGCGATTTTAAAAGAAGATATGCAGGTACTATTAGAAAGTTATTGCAACTAAGAGAATTTGAACCAGTGTATATTTCTGGTTCAGGTTTAAAAAACAAAAGTGTCATAGATTTTGGAATCATTAGTGCAGCACTGCCGTATTGGACGAGTAAATTCAAACTCCCGGTAAAAGAACAGCAAACCGCAATTTTACATACAATAGAGGGTCAAGACAGATTACAATCAGAGCCGAGTAGTTTCATAGCAAAGTTTTTACTAGAACTTATTGCGTTAAAACTTGGGCTAAAAATTCCAAGGGAAATAGTAGTTCATAGGCAGCTTCTTGATGATTTTACTTTGAGTGTTACTACACCACATCAAGAGATTGCAATTGATTCTGAGGTTTTTCAGGCTGAGTCTGCCTTGGTTACAAATAGACAGTCTCCCCACATTAAGTCGGACAAAATCTTACTTGCCAAAGTGGACAAATAAAGCATTGCTTTTTTTTTAAAGTATCTTGGTTCATACTAAGACATATGAAAAAGCTTCTTAAGAGTTTGCTTTTTGGACTTGCTGGTTTTTTATTTTTTCAAACTTCGCCTATTTTTGCCTCAGAAACCATCAATTCTTTTTATTCCATAATTGAGATCAATCAAGACACCTCACTCACTATCACTGAGCAAATCCAGTACACAACTACTGACAATAGGCATGGAATCTATAGATACATTCCCACAACTTACAACAAGGGTGGACAAGTTGAAAGACTCCCCATTTACGATGTCGCAGTTTCAGATGATCAAGGAAACCCAATTCCATTTACAAGGTCTTCAGACGGTAGGTTTTTAACATTGAAGATTGGAGACCCTGACACAACCTTTTCTGGAGAAAAGAACTACGTGATTACTTATACGGTTGAGCGTGGTATTAACCAGTTCGAAAATCATAACGAATTATTTTGGGATATTACAGGCGAAGGGTGGCAAATCCCAATTCAAAAAAGTTCAGCGACAGTCATTTCGCAGTTTGCTGAGCTACAAGAACTAGCTTGTTATAGTGGTCCAATTGGTAGTGACGATGGTCAATGTAATTTCGAACTTGGAAAAAACCAAGCCACTTTCACGTACCTTGATCAAATATCCTACGGTGACAATATGACAATCGTGGTACGGTTGCCAAAAGAAAGTCAACTACAGTTTCCTACGCAAACAGAACTGTTTTTCCTTTGGCTCAAACATAATTGGCCAATTGTGCTTTTGCCTGTCCCTGTTTTGGTAATGTTTCTGTGGTGGTATAAAAAGGGTCGAGATTTTGAATTTATTTCTCAAAATGTTTTTGATATGGACGCGAGTAAACCAGCCCGTTTACGACCTGTGCAGTTTAATGCCCGGGAACCAATGGTGTACGAACCTTTAAAAGATATTACACCTGGAGAATCCGGTGCACTACTAGATGAACGAGTTGATATACAAGACATTGTAGCTGAAATCTTAGAATTGGCACGGAAAAAAAAGTTAAAAATTTCAGTTACAGAAAAAAAGGTTTTATTTTCTATCACCAGGGATTATGAGTTCACAAAACTCTCAGAAAATATGGCAGGTTTAAGTAATGTGCAGGCATATTTATTCACAGAACTCTTCAAAACAGGTGATGTGGTCCAGCTTTCAAAGTTAAAAGGTACTTTTTACCTGACTATAGATGCAGCAAAAGGAAAGCTTGAGTCGGCGTTAGTTGAAAAAAAAGCCTATACTGACAAACCCATGAAGGTGAGAGCATTGGGGTTAGTTATCTTTATTATTTTGTTAGCTGGAGTTTTTTGGGTGTTGAGCGTTACAGTCTTGCCACTGGGAATAGTATGGCCAGTTTTTCTCTTAGTTCTACAATTTCCTGTCGGAATGCTACTTGGATACAACTTACCACAAAAAACAGCAGTTGGAACCAATCTTTGTTTGCAAGCAAGGGGGCTACGAGCCACGATTAACCGTGGTGCCTGGAGAGAAAAAATAAAAGAAAAGCACTTGTTTATTGAAGAAGTCTTGCCATTTGCCGTGTCGTTAGGGGTGGTGAAACAGTTGGCAAAAGATATGGAAGAATTACAGATCAAACCCCCTGAGTATATTTCTACAGCGCATTTAGCAACCTGGACTGTTGCAGATTTTGTCAGTGGCTTTAGTACTGAGGTCGGAAACAGTCTGGCATACAATCCCAATTCTTCTAGTTCAAGTGGTGGATCTGGATTTTCTGGTGGCTCATCAGGCGGAGGAGGAGGTGGAGGGGGTGGGGGAAGTTGGTAGCGTTATTCTTTGCAACGGCTTTGTAGCTGGACCTTGGATAACAACCCCTTCTACGCTAAACCTTGAACCGTGGCAAGGGCAATCCCAGGTTTTTTGAGTAGAGTTCCATTTAATTTGGCATCTCATGTGTGTACAGATTGAGGCTAGAATAATTAGTTCAGTGGCCGATTTCTTAAAAACGGCATAGTTTTTGCCGTTGATAGCTACAATTCCACCTTCATTTTCAGCTATATCGCTGATTTTTGTGACTGAAGCCTGAAAATTTTTCAACACTTGTTTGGGGTAAATGAGCGGATCTTTCATGCTTTAATTAAAACACAGTATGTACTTTTAGTGAAGCTGTGCTATAATGAATACAGTTTTGAACAGTAGGTGTCTTGGACTTAAGTCCATCTTATTTTCCACTAGATTTTCTTTGTTCTAAGCTGAGTAGTAAAGCTCAGTTTATGCTGAGCGTATTTGTTCATCAAATGATGGACATGAAGGAGTGGAATGCAAGACGCACCACAAGTAGAAAACCCAAGAAAACTTTTCGTTGGGAACCTTTCGTGGGGAACCACAAAGGACATGATAGTAAGTACCTTTTCCCAATACGGCGAAATCGAAGACGCAGTATTGATCACAGACAGAATGTCTGGTAGATCAAAGGGAATTGCATTTGTGACTTTCACAACCGAAGAAAGTGCTCAAGCAGCTATTGAAGCTCTAAATGGCACTGAACTCGATGGAAGACAAATCATCGTCAACGTTGCTCGTCCAAAAGCACCAAGAGAAGATCGTGGTGGTGATAGACGTGGTGGCGGCCGAAGTAACTTCGGTGGCGGTAGACCAAATAGATATTAATCTATTAGTTGCTATTGAAATAGAAAGAGCCCCTTATGGGGCTCTTTTTAGTAGATTATACACATGATAGAATAAGACCCATGCTTCCAGATCATAAAATACTCCTTGAAACACTCAATATTCAGAGTCCTCAATTGCTTGGCAGTGGTATGGAAGGGTATGTATATGATTATTTTGATGACAAAGTAATCAAGATTTGGCGCGATAAGCACGCAAAAATAAACCAGCTGCAGGAGCGCCAACAACTGTATGAAATGCTTGCAGACCAAATGCAAATATATATACCAGAGATCTATGAAATCGGTACAGTAGACAGTAAAACGTACACAGTTGAAAAGAAATTGTTTGGGAAAGCTGGGCATGTTGTATATCTAACTGCATCTGAGGAAGTGAAAATCGCATTGTTAAACAACTATTTTGCTTTGCTGGAGGAACTTAAAAAAATTACTATATCTGGTAAGTATGGACAAATTTTATCTAGTTCTATGGGGAAGTTGCAAGCAAATACCTGGACGGAATTTCTCGGAATGAAACTGGCTATCACAAAGCAGGAAGTGATCACAAAACCAGATCACGATATTGCCGATATTGGTAAAGTTTTTGATTACTTCTTTAATTCAGCTTTGCCAAAATTATCCAAAAATCCTCAGAAAAATTTAGTACATGGTGATATCTTTTTTGAGAACATACTGGCTGATGATAAAGGATCCATAACTGGTTTACTTGATTTTAGCTCATTGACTGTTATTGGTGACCACATCATGGATGTGACTGGATTAGTATATTTTGCATGTGTTACTGAAGGAATTGGAGAGAATGTAAAAAAGTATTTGCTGGAAAAAGCAAAACAAAATTACCCAGATGATTTTAAAATGGTTGATATCTATCTGGCCTATTATTCATTGTTGTTTATCAATTCAAAATCATATGACCCAAGAACTTACACGTGGTGTGTGAATAATTTGAAGAAATTGGGTTATTTATAAGTACAAAAGGAGAGAATATGGCCGTTAGAGAAACAATTCAAATTGGTAATCCAGTACTAAAAGCAAAAAATAAGAAAGTCACAGACTTCAACGATCCAAAGTTGCAACAAGTGATTCAGGATTTGAAAGATTCTATGAATGCAGCTGGGTTAATTGGTATGGCGGCACCACAAATTGGTGAAAATTATCAAGTTTTTATTACCGAGCCAAGGGAAACAAATACGAGACCTAAAGATCAGGCAGATGAACTAAGAATATTTATAAATCCCAAGATTGTAGAGCTGTCAAAAAAAACGGTTATTATTTATGAGGGTTGTGGCAGTGTTTTGAATGGAAGGTTGTTTGGTCCAGTCGAACGTCCAAGACAGATTACTGTTGAAGCTTATGATAGGAATGGTAAAAAATTTAGATTTACTGCAGATGGGATTTTAGGGAGAGTAATCCAACATGAGTACGATCATATGGTTGGTATTGAGTTTCTTGAAAAAGTTAGTGACTATAAAAAGATGATGACAGATACTTACTATATTGAGCAAATAAAAGGCGATTCAGAACATATGGATGCGTGCAAAATTACAGTTAAGAAATTTGAGTTAGTGTAATTTGTTTAGTAAATTTTTTCTATAAATGTAATGAGGTTTGGGCCGCCCGTCGGGCGGCCCAGGATAAAACCTCTATTCTTTTTTTGGAGTAGTATATAGCCACTCACCTGGTCCCCAGCCCTGGCAACTGCCAGACTCGAGGAGATAAAGGCCATTTTTTGGCCCTTCCAGAATTTCAACTGCACCTGGTTGCAGATGGCAGTTGTCAGTTCGAGTTTGATACCATTCGCGGACTGTTGAATAGTCCGCCGGATTCACCAGTTTGGTCTGGTGAATGTACCAGATTTCACCAACCTTCGGAATGCAGGCCGTGACCAACATAGTTAACAACGACAGAAGGAGAAAGATAAGAAGAATTTTTTTGTGGCTCATTAGGTTACCTATTGGGAAAAAGATTTGAGGTTTTAAGTTGCAATTGCGGAAGCTACTAAGCAGACGCGAAGTCAAAAGTTCACTTCCACAACCTATATTATACCATCTTTTTTGGATAATTCAATTACTATAGGACTTATTACTGAGGTTAAAAGTCACTTCCAACAATGACTAAAATATCGCTTGAAGGTTTCGTTTCTCCCTCTGGTAGCGATTCAACTATTGCCCCAAGTTTTTTGGCAATTTCTTCTGCTTGGGCAGAGTAAGAGTCGTTCAAGATTATTACTAGAGTCTCACTGTAGTCTGTTTTTTGAGCTACTTCTTTTTCACAGTGTGGCCAAGCACCTATGTATTTCTGAGAAATTTTAAATGCAGTTGTTTTAATTGCTTCTTCAGTGAGTTATAACGCATTAAATAAATATCCCATCAAAACAATGCCAATAGTAGTTATGCCAAAAAAAATAGCAAGTAATTGCCATTTTAATACAGTTTTAAGCATCAAAGCTTCTGGTATTGAGAGTGTGACAGTTGCTGTCATAAAAGCTAGAGCTGTGCCCAGTGGTACTCCTTTATTTACAAGAGCCTCAATAATTGGAACAACGCTTACGGAATTAGCATAAAGCGGAATTCCAAGTAAAACTGCAGTCGGGGCACTCCACCCTGATGACTTCGAAAGGACACTATTAACCAGTGAATCTGGTACCAGACCGTGGATGAGTGCTCCAAGTGTCACTCCCAGCAATACGTATGGATAGATTTTTTTCGTTATGTTCAACATCTCTTGTGTCCAAAGTTTTACTTTCTCCTTGAACGGAATATTTTGACCTTCATACTTTTGAACAAGTCGGCTTTTATTTGTAAATGCAAGAATGTCGGGTTGGATATATTTTTCAAGTTTCATTCTTTGAATAAAGTATCCACCAGTAATTGCGATGACAATACCAAGTAAGTTATATAACAGAGTAACTTCTATTCCAAAAACACTTGGAAACAAGAACAATGAAGATTCATTGATCAGTGGAGAGCTAATCAAAAAAGTGAAGGTAATTCCAAGTGGTATCCCTGCAGATAAAAAACCCATAAATAATGGAATTGATGAACATGAACAAAAAGGGGTTACCACTCCCAAAATTGCTGCAAGCAAATATTGTGTTCCAAACCAGTTTTTATTTGTTAATAACTCTCTTACTTTTTCCATAGGAAAATAATAACGAGTAATTGCCATAAAATAATTGATAATAACAAGTAAAATACTAATCTTAAGAATGTCATAAATCCAGAAGTTTACTACCCCTGCTGTATAGCTTTGTTTTGTAATTCCAAACCAATTGTATGTAACTGTGTTTGCAAATGATTGGAGTGGCGAAAAGATGTCCATATTTTCTCTTTATCTAGTTTTAACAATAGCTGCTTTGATCTTTTTTTTGTCGGGTGAAAAACCAACCATAGCGATTTTATTATCGACTGCCAACACTGGGCTGCTTATTGCTCCCAGCTCAATTATTTTACTGGTACCTTTAATTCCGGTAAGATATTCAAGCTCAACTGTTTCAGGTAATTCTGAGATTACTTCTCGAGTAATTTCGTAGAGTTTTTTACAGGTAGGACAACCCGATCCCAACACTTGCACTTTCATCTTTGCTCCTTACTACTTAGTAGTTTCAGTAATTTAATAACCTCTTTTCCTTTTTTTGACAGGGAATATATCACTTGTCTCCCAGATTTTTCATGTTTCACTAAAGAAAGTTTCTTGAGTGCAATTAAGTGGTGGGAAACTAAACTTTGAGAGGTTTGTAGATGCGTAACCAACTCGTTCACTGGATGACTTTGTGAGTTCAATATGCACAGTATCTGTAACCTATTTTTATCTGAAAGGAGTTTTATTAGTGAGAGTTGAGAAAGAATGTGTTTATTTTCATCGCTTGCATCCTCACAGCATTTATATGAATTCATATTCATATATTATGAACTGGTATTGAGTTTATTCAAGGTGAAAAAAAGCAAAATCCTGTTTTTTTTGTTAACTGTGTGTTACGAATTTAAATTTATCCGGTATGATAGGTTGAAGCAGCATTTTTTTGAGTATTGTAGTGCTTTTGTGTTGATAACTAATATTTAATAGCTCAATCAGTTAGGAGAAGTATGAAAGCAGAAACAGCAGCAATCATCGCGGTATTTGGTCATGTAAGAAATTCTAATGTAACAGACATTCATGGAAGTGTTTTTAGAACTCGAGTTTCTTACTCATGGCAAGATAAAAATCATGAAGTAACTTATACACTGAGCATAGTTCACTTTGATCAAGAAAGTGAACGAATCGTATTAGAAGTTAGATCAAATAATGGTGTCTTTAGTGCAGAGTTGCAAAGAGAAGCAACACAACAATATTCAATAAATTTCAGCGATAGTGTAGGTGATAACAGTGATGTAGTTCCTTGGTTCAAGATCGACAAAGAAAAAAAATACATTCGTGATGGATATCATCAAAATGCAGATCCTGGTGAAGAAGGTCCTTTTAGTGGCTTAATAGAACTCAGCGGCTTGAGAGCTGTTTTAAAAGGTTACTATGACAATGAGGAAATTCAGTACACAGTTAAAATATTAAAATAAGTTTTGAATGAGTGTTTTTGTGACCCCACGCAGAATCGAACTGCGCTTTACAGGATGAGAACCTGTCGTCCTAACCGATAGACGATGGGGCCTAGTTGCAAAATTAAATTGAAGTACTATTATATCAGGTGTTTGTATCTTTTCCAGAACTTTTCAAGCTTCGGTTTAATGACAATTGTGCAGTATGGTGCGTCAGGATGCTTTTTGTAATAGTCTTTGTGATAATTTTCTGCAGGATAAAAAACATCAAATTGAGTAATTTCGGTTACTATTGGGTCAGCGTAGACTCCCTCTTTTTTAATTGCTTGTAATGATTTTTCAGCAATTTCTTTTTGTTTTTCATCATGATAAAAAATAGCCGATCTATATTGTGTACCAACATCAAATCCTTGTTTGTTAAGGGTAGTTGGGTTATGTGTGTGCCAAAATACATCGAGAAGCGTTTCGTAAGAGATGATAGTTGGGTCAAAAGTAATTTGGATTGCCTCAGCATGACCACTTACCCCAGTTGATACTTGTTCGTAGGTTGGATTTTTTCTTTTTCCACCAGTGTAGCCAGGAATTACCGAAGTTACTCCTTTGAGTTGTTGAAATAGTGCCTCAGTGCACCAAAAACAGCCATTTGCGAATGTTGCAGTTTCAGTCATTTTGATTTTTCTTTATAACGGTTGGTAGTTTTTCACCTTCTTTTATGAATTTGATTGAGAGTGAGTTCACACAATGGCGAGTATTTGTTTTTGTAAATTCTTCACCCTCAAACACATGGCCAAGGTGACCATCACAGTTGGCACATCGAATTTCAGTTCTAGTTCCGTCTGCATCAGTCAACCTTTGCACAGCATTAGGAAAATTTGCATCGAATGCTGGCCAGCCGCAGTGGGCGTCAAATTTAGCTTTTGATGAAAAAAGTGGGGCATTACATTTTCGACAAATAAAAGTACCGGGAAGATAAAAATTATCGTATTCTCCAGTAAAGGGGCGTTCTGTGCCGTTGTTTTCTATTACTTCTTTTTCTTGTTGGGTAAGTTGATTGTATTGCATGTTGTGTTCATTATGACAGCTAAATGTAAGATTGTGTACGTATGATTGGCAGCAGTATCAATAAGAAGAAAGAAAAATATGAGATTTACAAAACTCTCAAAAATTTCGAAAATCAATACACCGCTGTTGATTATCGCTCTAGTATCAGTTTTTGCGTTTGTAGTAACAAAAGCGTTTTTTACCGATGTAAATAGTTCTCCGGAGAATGTCTTGACCTCTGGAACTGTTTCAGTAGCTGTAAATCAGGATTCAGTACTTTCAGTAAGTGATTGGAGACCAGGAGAACAACAGGTTTTGGAATTTGCCGTTGAAAATACTGGCTCAATGCCAGTTGAGATAAAAGGATATTTGCACGGAGCATGGAGTGAACCCAATTTAGATCCAGAAATTGTTGAAATAATCGCAATTGAAAGGAAAGAAGGAGAAAATTGGATTCAAGTAACTCAAAATGGTGGGGTAATAGGACAAGAATTTTATTTGAGCGCAGACGGAACTGAAAACTCGTTATTAGCATTAGAACCTCAAGAAGTAGCAGCGTTTCGATTAACAGTCCAATTGAGTGAGACTGCTCCAGACGAGTATCAGAACCAAACATTTGTAACAAGTTTGCATATAGCAGGAAGACAAATAACAGGTAGTTCCAGTTGGCCAGCAACCTATTAGAGAACTTGTGTGGAAGGTTAGAGTATGAAAGCACAAATGACACTTTTGATACTGTTGAGTATTTTTGTGATGAGTGTGCTTTTAGCATATCTGTTTCAGATTCAGCTTTTAGTTGTTACCTCCAACTCAATGCAACCTACTTTTGGGGTTGGCGATGTGCTCCTGGCCAAGGGCCAGGAGCACTATGCTCTGCAAGATATTGTTAGTTTTAAAGCAGATACATTCATTGCCACACATAGAATAGTTGCAATAAAAAATGGAGTTGGGTTTGAAACACAGGGTGATGCTAATGCGGTAGCAGATTTACGAGTTATCACTAAAGAAAACATAATTGGAAAAATCATTGGAATCATTCCAAAAATTGGCTATTTTGTTTTATTCGTTCAATCAAGATACATGAGAATGTGTTTTGTTTTTTTGCTCATAGCATATTTGACACATAAAACTACACAGAAGCTTACTTCTGTAATGAAAAAATCATATGAAAAATAAAATCTTAATTACGTTGTTAATTATTTTTGCAATAGTGGTTGTCTCAGGGTCGTATATTTCATCGGCATTTTTCAATGGTTCATTTACTGGGCCTGAAAACACATTCAAGATCGGTGAATGGGTCCCAGCCCAGACCCAAGCATATTTACTACAGGGCGATCTCACATATTCAAACCAAGAGGCAGTGAGTTCATATAGTGATGAGAGTGGTGAACACTTTCAAATTAGCATTGATACAAATCATCCCCAGTTTTTATCATTTCAGTATAAATTACAAAGCGAAGAGACAGCAAGATTGTTTGATGAGCCAGCAGTCATAGTTTCAATTGGGCAAGTTTCTGTTTTACAAATTGTAAGAACTAATTACAATACTGAATGGCATACTGCATTTGTAGATGTATCTCAGTTTGCTCTTACATCTGGAGAATATGATCTGTTATTTACAGTTCAGAATACGTTTGATGAACTCCATCTGCCAAGTCTTGAGTTAAGAGAGGTTACCACAACTAAGTTATTTGCAACCCCCTATGATTTCATACAGTTTATTGCAGATAAACCTGTTCAGTCACTGTTTGTTTCTCACAGAGTTTTTAGAAACAACCAAGAAGAAACAATTCAGGTAGAGTTGGAAACTATTGATTCTAGTGGTCAAGAGTTTACATACACTTTACCTCCAGATTTTTTAGGTACACAAGTTGCTTTTTGGTCAGTAGATTTGTTTAATAATATTGAAACAACGCAGTTTTTGCATGTATCACAACAATTGGAATTGGGGGCATCACAATTTTTTGTGCAAGCATTTATCGAAACTGACCATGAACTTTCAACTCAAATTCAATATCAAAACGATACTGACTCCGTAAAATACTTTGATGCAAGAATTTCACAAAACCCAATCAATACTCAGTTACATTGGGATCAAGCTCAACAACTACAAGAAAAACAACAGCATCAATACGTGCAAGCCAATGTTCCAGTGCAAGCTTCAAGTGCGGTAATTCAGACTAACTTAGTATTTGAGAATATTCCCAGTGGCCAAAGTTATGTGTCAATAAAAATCTGCACAATGTTAGGTGTCTGTGAGTATATTTTGCAAAACCATTCGCTTGAATACCCCTTGTAACAAAAATAATTTCTTATCATAATGAATATGAAAAGAATTGACGTGCAATTGTTAAAAGTTATAAAACATTTGTTTCATCCACAACGGTCAAATAACCACAGACCGAAGTTTTTGCATCCTCGACCGTTATTTTTCTTATCACTTATTGCACTAGGATTTTCCCAGCTAGTATGGTTTACTGCCAAAATTCATCCTCTATCTGGAAGTATTTTGGGTTACGCTTCTAATATTACTGTATCTCAGGTTGTAGAAGCAACAAATAGTCTAAGGGCTGGTTCGGGATTACAAGCACTTTCTTACGATACAAAATTAGCTCAAGCTGCAATCGCAAAGGCCCAAAACATGTTCTCTGAAGGGTATTGGGCACACACTTCCCCCTCTGGTAAAGAACCTTGGGATTTTATTAAATCTGCTGGTTACACATACAGAATTGCTGGGGAGAACCTAGCTCGTGACTTTGATACTACAATACCAATGATGGATGCTTGGATGAATTCACCAACTCATAGGGCAAACATTATGAATCCCAGGTACGAGGAAATTGGGATTGCTGTTGTAGATGGTCAGCTGAATGGGGTTGAGACTACGTTAGTGGTTCAAATGTTTGGAACTCCAGATACCCAAGCAGTAGCCAAAGAACCAAGTATAGCCGTTCCAGCAATAGCAACCAGTACTACAGTCAATGGGATTGAGACCATAACTGAAAGCGAAACAGAGCTAGCTCCGGCTGAGCTTGAAGAAAAAGTTGATGAACCAACAGAAGTTCTTGCAGAGGCTGCAGTTCCTCAGGGTACTTTGACAAATGGGATACTCTATTCTCCGCAACATGTACTAAAAGCGTTTTTTCTGAGCATAATTATAATTTTACTTACTGTTCTTGTGTATGATGCTCTTGTGGCAGGACACAAAAACTCTGTCAGATTTGTTGGAAAAAATGTTGCACATATTTTGTTATTTCTCACCGTACTATATATAATAATTGCCTTTAAGGGTGGAGTAGTTGGACCATGATAGAAGAAATTAAGTCTCACAAAATCGCGTACGCAGTCCTGGCTTTTGTTTTGATTGGATTCATAGTTTTATTTATGCACTTTTGGCCAGATAGAGCGCAACAAAGAATCCTAGTTATTTGCTTGGGAATGTTCTATTTTTTGTGGGGTGTAATAGTTCACAAAAATATGAAACATATCAATTCGAAGGTTGTTTTTGAGTACCTAGCAATTGCAATTTTAGCGGTTTCTCTCTTACTACTTTTGCTCAACTAATGGTACACTAGGGATCAAAATAATAACAAAAAGGAGTTCATATGAAGGGTATTATTCTTGCTGGAGGTTCAGGTACTCGATTACGTCCATTAACTCAGGTTACAAGTAAACAATTATTGCCAATTTATAATAAACCAATGATCTATTATCCTCTTGAGACCTTGCTCAAAGCAGGAATTAAAGACATTCTAATCATTGTGGCTCCAGACCATGCTGGTGATTTTTTAAAGCTTTTGGGGAGTGGAAAAGAATTTGGATGCAAATTTACCTATGAAATTCAGGATAAACCAGAGGGCTTAGCGCAGGCATTTATTATTGGCGAAAATTTTGTTGGAGATGACAGTGTAACCCTAATTCTTGGTGATAACTTATATGAAGATGACTTTAGTGTAGCTATTCAGTCATTCCAGTCAGGTGGCCGTGTGTTTATTAAAGAAGTACCTGATCCAGAACGATTTGGTGTTGCTGAATTTGATGAGAACCATAAAGTTATTTCAATAGAAGAGAAACCAAAGGTCGCGAAATCAAACTATGCAGTTACCGGAATGTATATCTATGATAAGACTGTTGTTGCAAAGGCTAAGTCGTTACAGCCAAGCCCGAGAGGTGAACTAGAAATTACAGACTTAAATAATGTATACTTAAAAGAAGGAACCTTGGATGTAGCATTTGTTGAGGGAAAATGGCTTGATACGGGTACTTTTGAGTCTTTGCATGAAGCAATAGTTTTTGCCCGAGAACGTGAACTTGCAAAAAATAAAAACAACTAAATACGGGCCAGGTATGATGATTAAAAAAGCATTTTTAGCAATACTAATTTTCAGTTTTTTTGCTTTTTTTGGCACTGTCGTGTTGGCACAATCTGAAAACCTGGAGGCAGTTTCTGTTGCAACGGAATCTGGCTCTGAAATTTTTACTAAAGAAAGAGAAACTGAACGCATCCGTGAATTGAGAACTCTATATCGAGACCAAGTTGAGGTATATCGAAATTCGGAAAAAGCTTTTACTATTGCTAAGACTAACTATCAGCAAGTCCAGACTTTGTCTGCATTAGAAGAAGCGGTAAAAGCTACTCAAACGGTGATGATGGATAGGTCCAGAGTTTTAGTTACTTATCTAGAATTAGTTGACGCTGTTTTGACAGAGACAAATGGTGTTGAACTGGATTTAAAAAATCAGTCTCACACTGAGCTGTTTGGTTTAATTAACGCAATAAAAATCCATCAAGAGAATATAGTTATTTCCAAAGACAGACAAGCCATGGCATTTCTTGCAGATGAATTTGAGCCGATTTCTGTTTCGTATCAAAGTGCTGTCTATAAAGCTTTGTCACTCATTAGGATTGGTAAAATTCAGGAGGTTCATGATAAAGCCCAAATAATTGAAACAGATATCATTGCCGAACACGAATCTCAACAGGTTTCAGATGCCAGAACTTCTAAAAGGGAGCGCGCGTACGAAGAAATTGAACGCAATTTTGAAGAGATTACAGCAGGACTTGTAACACTCAACGAACTGTTTTTATTTGCAAGAAGAGAAGGATTTTCTAGAGGCTTTTATGAAAATATATTAGAAGACTTATCTCCAGTATTTGCTCAGATTTCCAGATCATTAGATCACTTGGAGGAGTTAATCACACTATAACTAACTATGAACGAAACTCAAATTCCAATCAACCAAACTCGGTTTTCATTTGAAGAGCCAATCTTTGAAGATCAAGCAGTGTATGCGGAAAAGAAACCTGAAGTCGAGTTGCCTCAAAAACCAAAAAGTAAAAAAAAGTTTGTTATCATCGCGGTTATTGGAGTTCTGTTAATCGTTATTGCACTGATTTTAATCGCTGTTGGCATGAAAAACGGGAATGGGATCATTCCAGTCGAAGAAGATGAACCAATTATCACAGAAGAATTAGGACCGCTACAGCGAAGAATCCAGGATGCTAAAGAGTTATTAGAACTAGCCGATCCAGCAAAACAAGATTTGGCTTTCCCACCTGTTGACATGCAAATGAGGCTTGATCCTAAAGAGGATTAATTTTCTTTCAGTTCTATTTTTTTTCTGAAATAGTAGCTTAAAAATACGATAAGTATCCAAAAAGTAATAGTTTGCAGTGGAATAGTAATCGATGGATACAATAAGGTGGCTAAAGTATTAAGTGTGATTGTAGGAATCATGACGTGCATACAAAGTTTGATTGTTTGTTGTACGGTTAGTGTTAAAGCATAGAGTTTAAATAAAAGTATTACCAAAATAGTTTCAATACCTAGAAACCATAAGGCGTTTCCAACAAACATGAAGAAAAATGCTAAAAAGGCAACAATACTTAATTGAGACTGATCAATAAGTGAAAGCAGCTCTGAACTAAATTGAGAGACAGTACGTTTATCAACAAAAAATGGCGCATCTGTTACAAAAACGGACGAAAGTGGTTGTGATATCCATTCTTCAGGAAAATCAGCATTTCTATGGGAAACAGAAATGTTATTTATAAATAACAAATACTGGGTAGTAGAAATCTCCAAATCTTGAGGGCTTTTTTCTGTATTAGAAAAGTACAAGAAATGATTTGGTAATGCAGTAATATGAGAACTAATACTGTTTGGCCAAGGTACAGTAATGGCGTCACCATTTGAGTGTAGCCTGTTTTCTTTCCATTCGAAGGTCAATTCTTCTGGATAATACAGTGAAACATCGCTTATAATTTGTCTAAAGGTATCCTGAATACTTGGCCATTGTTTTGTTAAAAAGTGAAGGCTTGCAATTATTGCAGTCAAGATGAGTGCAGTAAACAGAGCTCCAGCAGAAGAAATAAATGATTTTTTAATTGCATTTTTATAGTATTCAGCCGAAATAAATGGTTGTAATATCATACGTTCTTAGTTAGTAGTATATCGCTTCTATCATCTTGAGACAAACTTTGTTACAATGAGGAGCTGAGGTACACAGTTTTTATAGAACAGAAAGTGTTTATGTCATTTGATTTTTCAGATGTAAAGCAAAGATTAGATAAAGCTATTGATCATGTCTCAAGAGATGTAGCATCTCTACGGACTGGTAAGGCAACTGTACAACTGCTCGACCCCGTGGTTGTAGAAGCGTATGGTTCTAGAATGAAAATAGCAGAATTAGCATCAGTGCAAGCACCAGATGCAACGTTACTTGTCATTAGTCCCTGGGATAAATCTGTCTTGTCAAATATTGAACGTGCAATTGCTACTTCTGATTTAAATTTAAATCCAGTTGTGAGTGGTGATGTAATAAGAATTCAAATCGCACCTCTTACCCAAGAAAAAAGAATGGAAATGGTCAAGGTTCTTCATAAGAAGATTGAGGGTGGAAGAGTTATGCTTAGAAACCTTCGAACTGACGCTAAAAAAGAGGTCGAATCTAGAAAAGGTTCTGAGGGTGTAAGTGAAGATGACATTAAGTTTGATTTGCAGAAGCTTGATGAATTGATTAAAGAATACATGGGAAAATTGGATACAATTTCTGCAGCAAAAGAAAAAGATTTACTAACTATTTAACAGCACAATACGTATATGGGCGCTTTAGTTTTTATATTGGTTTTATCATTTTTGGTCATTATTCATGAACTTGGGCATTTTTTTGCAGCCAAATGGGCCAAGGTAAAAACTGATGAATTTGGTTTAGGGTATCCTCCAAAAGCAATTAAACTATTTCGATGGAAAGATACAGATTTTACTCTGAACTGGATTCCATTTGGTGGCTTTGTACGGATGCAGGGTGAAGATGACCAAAATGATTCTTCAGAGCCAGAAAGTAAAGCTAAAAAGAAGCCAACTGGTCAATTCTATCAGGCTGGAGTGTATCAAAAGCTCGTAATTATTTTAGCTGGTGCTACGGTAAATTTTGTTTTTGGTATTATCGCGTTTACTGTTGTTTTCACTAAAATGGGAATTCCTGAAGAAATTACTGAAGCTAGAGTTGGGCTGGTCGTTGCTGGTTCTCCAGCTGCTCAAGCGGGCTTACCAGAAGATGTGACTATCACAGCAGTAAAGTATGAATCTGAAGAATTTGCTGTAGCAAGACCAAATGAGGTAATCGATTTGGTATATCAATACAGAGGTAAGACTGTGACATTAGTAACAACAGGCCATTGTGAACAGAGAATTTGCGAGGATTCAAAGAACGAATACGAAATATATGTAAGGACCCAAGAAGAAACTCCTCAAGATGAAGGGGCAATGGGAATAGCATTTGATAATTTTATTATTGTTAGATATTCAGCTCTAGAGATGCCTTTTAGAAGTGCAGCATATGGTGTCACCCAGGCAATTGGCCTTGGTTGGCAGATTGTTCAAGCATTCAGCGGTATCTTAACTGATTTGTTTACAAAAGGGCGTTTGACTCAAGATGTCGCAGGACCAATTGGAATTGTTCATCAAGCACAAACAACAGGTATTTTTCAAGAAGGATGGTATTCAGTACTCTCTTTTGCAGGTATGTTATCTATTAATCTTGCGGTGATGAATGTACTTCCAATACCACCATTAGATGGAGGGAGAGCCGTTTTTGTGATTTTAGAATCACTACTTACTAAAAAAAGAACTCAAAGAATTGAGTACATGTTTAATTATGGAGGGTATATACTTTTGTTTGGTTTGATTATAATAATCACGATTAAAGATGTTTTAAGGATCTTTTATGGCTAAACAAAAAACTAAAACTACAGTTTTTTCAGAAACTCAGGTAAACTTATTATATAAAGATTTAGGAAAGACACTAATAGTTACCGCAGTTGTGTTTGTTGTGTTACTTTCTATATTTTTATATATGAGGTAAACTTGAGGTTCTGTGGAGAATTTGAAAGGAATAATGAATAAACAAATATTATTATTTACACTAGGGTTATATATTGCTTCGTCAGTTTTGTCATATGCGACGTTTTCATTTCTCTCTGGGACAGGGTTTATTCAAGATATTTTAGTTTCTGACGGAACTAAAAAAACTACCGAAGATTTAGTTGAGGAAGAGCAAACAAAATTAGCATTGTTACTGCAGATTGATCCTTCTGAACCAAAAGATCAAGAATGTCCACTCAATGGAAAACTCTATACTAAAACTGAGCAACAAGCATGGGCAAAGAGACGTCCTCTGGCAATTATGATTGAAAACTCACCAGATGCTCGACCACAATCTGGACTTTCAGATGCTGATATGGTATTTGAGGCGTTAGCCGAAGGTGGAGTTACTCGTTTTATGGCGATGTATTACTGTGGAGTTCAAAAGTATGACACTACAGTAGCCCCGGTACGGTCAGCAAGGAGTTATTTTGTTGACTGGGCTTCAGGATTTAATTATCCATTATATGTTCATGTTGGAGGAGCGAACCTTCCAGGTCCAGCTAATGCACTCGGACAGATTGCAGACTATGGTTGGAACCTTGAGAACGACTTGAATCAATTCTCAATTGGGTATCCAACTTTCGTTAGAAACGCAAGCAGAACTGGAAAAGATGTCGCTACAGAACACACTATGGAGACGACAACAGAAGCTCTATGGGAAGTAGCCGAGGATAGAGATTGGACAAATATTGCTCCAAAGCGAACCATTGGAAGAAAAAGCTTGGGTGGAGATGATTGGAATGAAACGTATAAGGGTTGGTCATACCAAGAGGAAGCTCCAAAGCCAGGAACTACCACAACTATCAGTTATGAATTTTGGAACGGCTGGAGTGATTATGGGGTTGAGTGGGAGTATGTTGCCGAAACAAATACCTATAAAAGAAAAATGGCTGGTGAATCGCATATTGATTTAAATAATGATAAGCAAATTGAGGCAGCTAATGTTATTGTTCTGCTCACAACAGAAAAGGGTCCGATTGACGAGCTTAAACATATGCTGTATACCACAACTGGTACAGGAAACGCATTAGTTTTCTTGAATGGTGAAGTTGTTAAAGCAACTTGGTCAAAGCCAACAAGAGAATCAGAGCTAGTCTTTAGTGACAGAAAAGGTGATCCAATTAAATTTGCGAGAGGGTTAACCTGGATTTCAGTATTAGATACAGATACAGAGGTTACCTATTAAATATGAATAGCTTACAAGATTTCATGATTTCAAAGGTGAGGGTTAAGATGATCGAAATGTTCTTCACTCACCAGAACGAAATGTATTACGTTCGTGAAATCACCAGAGAAATCAAAGAAGAGATAAATGCTGTGAGGCGTGAGCTCGATCGAATGTTAACTTCGGGCATACTTAAAAGTGAGCAGCGTGGTAATAGGTTGTATTATTCCCTTAACTCAAAGTACTTGTTTTTTCAAGAATTGCAACAAATGGTTGCCAAAAATACAGGTTTAGGCGATAAGATTCGCAAAGCACGTCGAAAACTAGGAAACGTAACATTTGTGATGTTTTCAGCTCGTTTCATTAAAGGTTTAGCTCCACGGCAAAGTGAAGTCGATTTGTTAGTTGTAGGAGACATTGTTTTGCCAGAGTTAGATCAATTAGTGAAACAAGAAGAAGCCAGAATTGGCAGAGAAATAAACTATGCGGTTTTCAGTGATGATGAGTTTGAGTTTAGGAAAACCCGCAGAGATCCGTTCATCATGGATGTCCTCTATGGAAGCCGTGTTATGGTTATTGGTAGTGAAGAAGAATTTGTTGAAAAAAATCTGCCGGGGGTGTAAGAACTTAGCAAGGTCAATTTCTAATGAGAAAGCATGTGAACCGTTTTTTACTGATTGTTGCAATTGTGGCAGTTGCTGGAATTATTGCCCTTCCAAAAGAACTACCAATCAACTTCAAACTATTCAATAGAGAAATTTCATATACACTTACAAGCCCGGTGATTGATTTTAATCTTTTTGGTAAGCAATATTATAAAGAATTTGAACTAAAACGAGGCCTTGATATTCAAGGAGGTATCCAGATTGTACTTGAAGCTGACATGAGTGCTATTGGCATAGATGATCGTCAAGAAGCACTGTCGGCTGCCCGCGAAATTATTTTACGAAGAGTAGACATGTATGGACTGGCCGAACCAACGGTCAAAACAGTCGTTAAAGATGAAAGCTATAGAATTATTGTTGAATTACCGGGAATTGATAACCCGGAAGACGCACTATTGTTAGTTGGTCAGACTGCTCAGCTGGAATTTCAACTGCTTGGGGTAGAAACTTTTCCAATTGCGGAAGATGGGGTCTTGGTCGATCAAGAAGCAACTCCAACAGCACAAGCGGTACTTATACCAACAGGGTTGACTGGTGCACAATTAAAACGCGCCATTGTACAGTCAGACCCACAGACTGGTGAGCCACTCGTTGCAATTGAATTCAATGATGAGGGGAGAGAACTATTTGCCGATATTACCTCAAACCATGTTGGTGAACAGCTAGCAATATTAATAGATGGATATCCAATTATGGCTCCTACAATCCAAGATGCAATTGTTACTGGACAGGCTACTATTACTGGTAGTTTTTCATTTGAAGAAGCTCAAAATTTAAAAATTCAATTAAATGCCGGTGCTTTGCCAGTCCCAATCAAGGTTTTGGAGCAAAGAAATGTGAATGCCACACTTGGGCAAGAGTCAGTGCAAAAGAGTATGTTTGCAGGTATTGTTGGCATTGGTTTAGTTATGCTCTTTATGATTTTGTACTATGGGGCTAAAGGAGTGATCGCTAGTATTGCTCTGACTATTTATGCAATCTTAACTGTGGCGTTGTATAAAATTATTGGGGTAACGCTCACACTTCCTGGAATTGCCGGATTGCTGCTTTCCGTTGGTATGGCAGTTGATTCCAATATCCTTATTTTCGAGCGTATGAAAGAGGAGTTGCGCTTAAATAAACCATTTAACGTTGCACTCGAGCTTGGATTTGGTCGAGCTTGGGATAGTATAAAGGACGCAAATTTGGCAACTATTATTACTGCTCTCATTTTGATAAATCCGATGGAGTTCTCATTTTTAAGTAGCGGAGGGTTGGTTCGGGGATTTGGAATAACTTTACTTCTTGGTGTTTTACTATCGTTATTTACTGGGGTGTTAGTGACGAGAACGCTCATGCGACTGTTTTTGAAAGGTGACAAATCATGAACATAATGAGATTCCGTACTGTATATTTTGCTATTTCCTTGCTCGTACTCATTCCTTGTATTTTTTCATTATTGTTTTTTGGATTCAAACCCTCAATTGATTTTGTAGGTGGTTCTCTTTTAGAAATTACAGCAAAACAGGATGTTTCAAAAGAAAAAATACAAGAAATTATTTCTGGAGTATATCAGGTGCAACAAGTTCAAGAAACTGAAGAAAACAGATTTGTCGTTGAAGGAGTTGATATCGCAAATGAAACAAAGGTTATTGCTCTTGGCAAGCTCACTGAGAATATTGGTGAGGTACAGGAGCTGAGATTTGAATCAGTTGGTCCAACATTAAGCAAGGAGTTACTACTCAAAACATTGACAGCTTTGTTACTTGTGGCGAGCATAATTACAATGTATGTTTGGAGACAGTTTAGTGAGCTTAAATATGGTGTGAGTGCTATCTTGGCAATGTTTCATGACTCTTTAGTGCTACTTGGTTCATTCAGTTTGTTAGGTCACTTTTTTGGTGTTCAGGTCGATGTATTATTCGTTACAGCACTACTAACAACACTCTCATTCTCAGTTCACGATACTATTGTTGTTTACGACAGAATCAGAGAGCTTAAACGCAAGCACGGTGGTACTGATTTCAAGATGGTCGTAAACATGGCGGTTGTGGAAACGTTGAGTCGTTCTATCAATAACTCAGTGACAATTATCGTTATGCTTGCTGCATTGTCCTTACTTGGTGGCACGACAATTCGCTGGTTTGCAGTGGCTTTGTTAATTGGTGCGATCACTGGTACATACTCTTCTACATTTACAGCTGCTCCTTTACTATTATTGTGGGATGATATTGTTGCCAAAAAGAAGTCAAAAAAATGATAACTCAAGAACAACATGAAGAATGGTTACATAATCCGGTAGGGAAAATTCCTAAAGGTGAGTACTGTAGGACATGTGGTAGGTTTAACTCAAGAACAATGGCTGTAAATGCGCTATTAATAAAAGAAAATTCAGTATTGTTGGTAAAAAGAGGTGAAGAGCCTGATAAAGGATTTTGGGATATCCCTGGTGGATACATTGGTTGGGATGAAACATTAGAAGAAGGAACCGCTAGAGAACTTTTAGAGGAAACTGGTCTTATAGTTGATCCTGATCATCTTGAGTTTTTTTCTGTCTTTTCAAATCCAAATAATAAAGCCAAAAATCAGGTGGTAGATATGTATTTTGTTTCAAGAATCTTTTCTGGTGAGATGCAGGTTGATGGAAAAGAAATTACTGAATCAAAGTGGTTTGATCTTAATGCATTACCAGATAACGTAGCTTTTGACCATATGCTAGCACTTGTGAAACTGCAAAAAGCACTAAGAGAGTAGTTTTTTTGCTTCAGTAAGCAATGTTGCTTTTGTGTTTAATTCTGGATTTTCCAAAACAAGCTCAAAAAGTTTGTTAAGAACTTCTCCCAATTTTGGCCCTGGTGTTAGTTGCAGATTGTCCATTAGGTCATGGCCATTAATAGCCATGTCAGTGATAGCAAACGGCTGATGCAGTTGTGCAATCATGCGTTCTTTCATCTCTTCAAGTCTCCAACTTGTTTTTCGAGCACCACTGCCCAAACGATCTGCTTCACGTAAGTCCAATATATCATTAATATTTTCTAGACCCACTTTTCGCATAAATCTTCGGATAGATGCATCTGTGTGTTCCGGTTGGTAATAAAACATGTGATACCGCACCAACAAAAATATTCTCTCAATGTCACGTTTTGATAGTTTTAATCTCTGGGCTATCTGTTTTGCTATCCGAGAACCAATAATTTCATGATTATAAAAGGTTGGTTTGTTATCGGTTTCTTTGTACGTATGAGGTTTGGCAATGTCATGCAGTAAGGTTGCTAGACGAACAATAGGATCTTTTGATGGGCAGTTGGCGATTGCGTCAAGGTTGTGGGTCCATACATCGGTTGTATGATGACCTCCTTGGTTTACTCCTTTACCATCTAATAGTTCAGGCAAAATATATTTGAGTAATCCGGTTTCGTCTAACATGAGGATTGCTTCTTTGGGGAAGTTACTTTTGAGCATCTTTAAGAATTCATCTCGAATTCTTTCAAAACTAACATGTTTGAGTAACTGTGCATTGGTCACAATAGCCTCAAACGTACTTTTCTCAATTTTCATGTTTAGTTGTACGCTGAAACGAATAGCACGTAGCATCCTTAGGGCATCTTCAGAAAAACGTCTGTTTGGGTCACCAACAGTTTTTATGACCTGATTGGTGAGATCAAGAATACCATCATGAAGATCTATAACTGTATAATCGCTTGGTGCTATAGTTATTACATCAGGTGCAGTACTATAATTAATTTTTTCTAGTACTGACAGTTTCACTTGAATTGCTAACGCATTAATAGTAAAGTCGCGACGGTCTAGATCTTCTTTAAGAGAATTTCCCCAAGTTACTTGGTCGGGACGACGATGATCAGCATAGGTACCGTCAGACCTAAAAGTGGTAATCTCGTAAATATCCTTTGGTTGTGTTTGTTGGTTTTCACTTTCTAGCGATTTTTTTTGCAACGATTCATGGATTTTTGTTGCTGTGTCCAAATCAATAACTGACTTTTCTCTATTAGCTGATTCAAGTAGTTGAGATGCATTCTGTCTATCCATTTGTTCAAGCAAGTGTTCACGAGCAACTCCTACTGTTCCATAGATATTTTCATAAAAATGTTCGGGAAAGATCTTTTGAATTTGTTCTGGTTTTGCATTGGTAGTAAAGTCATAATCAGCTGCTGAAAGTGATGAAACAGTAATGAGTGTGTCACGAACTGCCCCACCAACCATATAGCCTTCAAAGCCATTTTTTTGAAGTACGTATAAAATGTAGAGTGCTTCAACTGAGACAGAAATTGTTTGTGATTCAAGCATAGTATGGGCACATTGTACCAGGGAAGACGCAGGTGTATCAATAGCAGCAAAACTATTAGCTAGTGGTATAGTACTTATATGAAATGGAATAAGAAATCTGAAAAGATTCCAGAAAATACGAAGCAGCTTACAGAAATCATACTTGAAAATCGAGGAATCCCAAAAAGTGCTATAGAGGAGTTTTTGAATCCAATGCATCCGGAAAAATTAAAGAACAAGGCCGTCGGTTTTGATACAAAACAGTTTACGGCTGCTGTTGCTTTTATCAAAAAAGCGATTATTGATGATGAAAAGATTGTTATTTTTGGTGACTATGATGTCGATGGAATTTGTGCCAGCGCTATCTTATGGCAAGTCTTGTTTAAACTTTACAAGATTGAGCATCCCGAAGGGCTGAATCACCCAGTTCCTTTTATCCCCCATAGGGAAAAACATGGATATGGTATCTCTCAAACAGCAATTGAGGAAATTATTGAGTCTCATGACCCAAAAATTATTATCACAGTTGATAACGGTGTTGTGGCTCATGAAGCAATTGCGTATGCAAGACAAAAAGGCATAGCAGTAGTTTTAACAGATCATCATCAACCAGAATATATTGAAGAAAAACCAATTTTTCCTAGTGCTAACTGTGTAGTGCATACAACACAACTATGTGGAGCGACAGTAGCGTGGATGCTGGCTCGAGCACTAGATTTAAAACTAGCCTCACAACTTTTAGATCTTGCCGGCATTGCAACAATTGCTGATCAAGTACCACTACTTGGTGCCAACAGAAGCTTTGCGAAGTTTGGTATCAATGCTTTACAAGTGAGTAATAACGTTGGCATCAGTGCGCTTTGTAAAGCTGCCGGAATTGTTCAAAGCGAAATTTCAGAGGGGACGGTTGGGTTTGTAATTGCACCAAGAATTAATGCTATGGGGAGACTTGAGCATGGTCTTGATGCTTTGCGATTGTTGTGTACGAGAAACAAAAAACAGGCAGAAGATTTGGCCACTGTGTTGAATGATACAAACGTGTCACGACAAGATATGACTAAGCAAATGCTTGACTTGGCCCAACTGCAGGCAGAACAACTTGCAGAAGAGCACATACTTATTGTTTTTTCTGAAGAATTTCATGAGGGAATTCTGGGGCTGATTGCGGGTGGATTAGTAGAAAAATTTCACAAACCAGCTATCGCAATTACCAGAGATGCTGGTTTGGCAAAGGCTTCGGCTCGGTCGGTTTTTGGGGTAAATATTGTCGATATGCTTAGAGAAATAAAGCAGGAACTTGTTAGTGTGGGTGGACACCCAATGGCAGCAGGGTTTAGTTTTTTGCCAGAAAACCTGGACACGATTAAAATGCGCCTGTTTGAGATAGCCAAAGAATCAATATCTAAAGAGCACTTAGAAAAGTCACTTGCAATTGACTGTCAGATTCCTGTTTCTTTAGTTTCTGCAGATACTGTTGTTGCTCTCTTAGTATTTGCTCCATATGGTATGAAAAATCCACAACCTGTTTTTGAAATAAGTGACCTGACTATTCAGGAGATAAAAAGTATTGGTAAAGATAAAGAGCATATTAAGCTGAGAGTTTGTAGTAGCACCGATGAGATGACGCCAGCTTTTGATTGTTTAGGGTGGAGAATGAATGGACACTATTCTCAGTTGAAGGTTGGAGATACAGTTACAATTGTAGGGACAGTAGACATTAATGAATGGAGAAATAAACAGTTTCCGCAAGTAATTATTAGAGATATAAAGGCTAAATAGTTGTAAAATCTCTGCTTATACTTTTAACTTCTTTGGTATACAATATAAATATATAAATGCGCCCAAGATCTGCTGACAACAGAGAAGTGTTTATAACCGCGCAGCTGTAAAAAGCCGGGTATGCCCGTAATAGCAGGAATGAAGATAGAGAAAAGGTGGCACCGCTTTTAGATACACGTCAAAAAGCCCTTTCTAGTATTATAGAAGGCTATGGCGTGTTTTTTTATGCCTTCAAGTAAGGAGAAGTATGTTAGAGGAACGTACAGTAATTAGTAGTACACCTAAATTAATTGGTGAAACTGTTGTATTAAAAGGTTGGGTTGCAACAAAACGTGATCATGGAAAAATTACCTTTGTAGATGTTAGAGATTACACTGGATCTGTTCAATGTGTAGGTTTTCAAATGATGGGTGATCTAACCCCGGAGTCTGTTGTTTCTATCACAGGTTTGGTAAAAGCTAGACCGGAAAGAATGGTTAACAAAGACTCAGAAACTGGCACAGTGGAAATCGAAGTCAAGGAATATACCATTTTGAACAAGGCAAAAGAGTTACCAATTCAAGTGGACGGTGATGGGTATGAAATTAAAGAAGAAGTTCGTCTAAAATATCGTTATCTTGACTTACGCCGCGAAAGAATGAGAAAAACTTTGCGAATGCGCTCAAAGTTAATTCAAGCATTTCGAGAATATTTGTTCAAACAGGAATTTGTTGAGGTTGAAACTCCGCTGCTTACTTTAGCAACAAAGGAAGGTGCTCGTGATTTTATTGTGCCTTCTAGATTTAATCCTGGAAAATTTTATGCACTTCCTCAGAGCCCACAACAATATAAACAATTATTGATGACTGCTGGGGTTGAGAATTATTTTCAAGTAGCCCGTTGTATTCGTGATGAAGACTTACGTGCTGATAGAGGTTTTGAATTTACCCAACTTGATATTGAAATGAGTTTTGTTGAACAAAAGGATGTAATGCAAACTGTTGAAGAAATGACAAAGTCTGCTGTGAAGGCTGTTGGTGGCAAACTAAAAGACGAAACATTCCCAGTTTTTACTTATGAGGAAGCAATCAAAAAATTTGGTGCCGATAAGTTTGATTTGAGAACAGAACAAGAAAAAGAAGCTGGTGTTCTAGCTTTTGCTTGGGTTGTTAGCTTTCCATTTTTCAAAAAAGTCGACACTGCTGATGCAGCAGAAGTAGCCGATGGTAAGAGTGGCTGGACATTTACTCATAATCCATTTTCTACTCCGATCCCAGAACATGTTGAACAGCATTTGAAAGGTGAGTCTATTGAAAAAATTGTTACTGCTCAATATGACCTAGTCTGTAATGGCTATGAAGCTGGAGGTGGAAGTATTCGCGCTCATAGGGCTGATGTTTTGAAAGCAACGTTTAAGATCATGGGGTACAGTGAGGAAGAAATTCAGTCTGGGATTGGGCATATGCTTGAAGCGTTTGAAGTTGGAACCCCTCCACATGGAGGTATTGCATTAGGCCTAGATCGTCTTGTAATGTTATTAGCAGGAGAAACTTCACTGAGAGAAGCTATAGCGTTTCCTATGACAGCGTCTGGAAAAACAGCAGTTATGGATGCTCCTGCAGAAGTTTCTGAAAAACAATTGACAGAATTGCATATCAAGGTAGTGATGCCTAAAGAGAAATGATACAGCTGAGAACAAAAAAATACTATTTGTTTGCTAGTTTGTTAGTAGTTGGTATTACGTTTGCAATGTATCGTGGTGTTGATGCATTGGTTACGTCCAGTGTAAAAAAGGAGCAGCAAAGCGAAGTCTATTTAGTTCCTGTGACACAAATCCCAGTTTTGAAAGAGAAATTAGCACAAACTAATACTGAAAACGTCCTAGGTGAAGAGAATTTCCTTACCTTGGAAGAATTTTCCCAAACGGTTACTGCTAAATCGGTGTATGTTGAAGACCTTGATACAGGAACTGTTTTATTCGAAAGAAACAGTGAGAGAATTCTTTTACCTGCTTCAACTACTAAATTAATGACGGCATTGATTGCTCTTGAAGAGTATCAGCTTAATGACGTTATTTTAGTACCTCAGTTACCAAAACTTGAAGGTTTAAAATTTGAGTTTAGAGTAGGTGAAAAAATTACAGTAGAAAACTTGTTGAAAGCAGCATTAATTCAATCAAGCAATGATGCTGCGTACATATTGGCACTTTCTTCTGAGAGGGGTTTAGATGGATTTGTGGCTAGGATGAACGAGCGAGCAAAGGAGTTGCATTTAATAAACACACAATATAAAAATCCGGCTGGTTTTGACGACGATACTCAACGGAGCTCTGCACATGATTTAGTGGTCCTTAGCAAGGTTTTTATGAAAGACAACTTTTTAGCGTCTGTCGTGGCCATAAAAGAAGCAGTAATTACTGACATTTCTGGAGAATATGAGCATTATTTGACTTCTACACATCAACTACTTGGAGTTGACCCAACCGTTGTAGGAATCAAAACAGGTACGACGCAAGGAGCTGCCCAAGTGTTGATCACTCAATTTAGTCGTGAGGGTCACAACATCATTGTAGTTGTGATGGGTAGTGATGACCGATATTTAGAAACAACGCGATTGGTTGACTGGATTTTTAGTGCCTATCTGTGGATTGATCCCAAAAATTTGATCTAGTAAGTAGTATTTGAAAAGTGTTATACTTGGAAACAATTATGAAAATTACAGTTATTGGTACCGGATTTGTGGGGGTAGTAACAGCAGCTGTTTATGCGTCTTTTGGGCATGAGGTTGTTGGTCTTGATATTGATGAGAAGAAGATTGATTCTCTTCGTCACTCAAAAGTACCTTTTTATGAACCAAATTTAGAGGAACTATTAGTACATACTCAAAAAGAAGGCAAGCTTACATTTACAACTTCCTATAAAGACGCAATCACTGATTCTGATGTGATCGTGGTTGCAGTTGGGACACCTTCTGCTGCAGATGGTAATGCTGATTTACGATTTGTATTTGCAGCTAGTGAGAGTGCTGCACCATATTTAAAGGAACAAGCTGTTGTGGTTATTAAATCTACTGTTCCTCCAGGAACTTTACCAAAAGTAGAGGAACATATAAAAAAGTACACGAAAGTAGATTTTGCGACTGCATCAGTACCTGAATTCTTAAAAGAAGGTACCGCTGTTCATGATACGTTACATCCAGATCGAATTGTGATTGGCGCTACGAAAGAGTATGCATTCAGTGTTTTAGCAGATCTTCACAAGCCCCTACAAGCTCCTATTATCCGTATTTCACCTGAATCTGCTCAGATGGCTAAGTATGCTGCAAACGCGTATTTGGCAACAAGAATCACATTTATTAACCAGATTGCAGACTTGTGCGAGAAAAATGGTGCTGACGTTCAGGAAGTAATTGACGCAATAAGTGAAGACAAAAGGGTAGGTGGACATTATTGGTATCCAGGCTTTGGATATGGTGGCTCATGTTTCCCAAAAGATGTTAAAGAGCTTGCACACTATTCAAGATCAGTTGGTGAAGATGGTAATTTGTTTAATAAAATTCATGAGTTGAACGAATACAGAATTTCAAAACTACTTGACCAGTATGGACAAGAAATCGGGGGATTTGAAGAAAAAACAGTTGCAGTGTTAGGCTTATCATTTAAACCAAATACCGATGATATGCGGGAAGCCCCAAGTGTTAAGGTTATTCCCTATTTACTGTCTAAAGGGGCAAAAGTTCAGGGATTTGATCCAAAAGCACTTCCAGTTGTAAAGTATTTCATACCAGATGACAAAAACGTTTCTTATCATGAAACCATCACAGCTGCTTGTAAAGGAGCTGATATTATTATTGCTTTGATTGAATGGTCAGAAATCGTTGCATTTGATTTTGCCAAAGTAAGAGAAAATAAAAAACAAATTTTTATTGACGCGAGAAACCAATTTGAAAAAAAACAGATAGAAAAACTTGGGTACCAGTATTTTGGAGTTGGAAGGTAATATGGAACAACCAAGAATTCTAATCACTGGCGGTACGGGTTTTGCTGGATCTCATTTGGTTGAAGCGCTTTTGGAACAAGGATACTCTGATATTCATGTGACTTCATTTTCAGGTGAAGATTCGTTCATCGCGAGATTGATTGGGAGCGAGAATATTCACAGATTAGATCTTACAGACAGTGAATCAACAGCCAAATTACTACAGTCACTTCAGCCGGATCAAATGTATCATCTTGCGGCACTTGCCTTTGTGGGTAAGAGTTTTGATGAGGCAGATAGAGTGTTAATGAATAATATTGCTGTACAACAAAGTGTATTGCTTGCTGTGAGAGATCATTGTAAGAAAGCTCGATTACTGGTTGTGGGTTCGGCTGAAGAATATGGCGTAAGTATTTCAGAAGAAGAATTGCCAGTTTCTGAGACTCATCCGTTTCGACCGATTAACCCCTATGCTGTCTCAAAAATTTCACAAGACATGCTTTCATACGCGTATTTTGTTTCATATGATCTTGATATTGTAACTGTCAGACCATTCAACCATATCGGTGAGCGGCAATCGACTGAATTTGCTATTCCGGCATTTACCAAGCAGATTGTTGCAATTGAGCGTGGTGAGCAAACTGAGTTAAAAGTTGGAGACCTATCAACTGTTAGAGATTTTACAGATGTAAAAGATGTGGTACGAGCATACATTTTAGTAATGAATAAAGGTAAAAGTGGTGAGGCATACAATATTGGCTCTGGAACTGGAGTACTCATGAGTGCTATTGTGGAACAGCTTTCCGCATTGGCGACAAAAGAAATTGTGATTGTTACTGATAAATCTAGATTGAGGCCACACGATATCCCAAAAATGGTCGCCAATAATGCTAAAATGAAATTACTTGGTTGGGAACCAACAATTCCATTAGAAGAGACATTGCGCAGAGTTATGAGTTGGTATAGAAATAATTAATAGTAAGGAACATATGAAGAAAGCTTTTATTACAGGAATAACCGGACAAGACGGTTCATACTTAGCTGAGTTGCTGCTGGAAAAAGGATATAAAGTATATGGCCTGACTAGAAGAACAAGTACCCAAAATTTTGCTCGCATTGCACAGATAATTCATGATGAAAATTTGGAATTAGTTTCTGGTGACTTAATTGACCAACATTCATTAACCTATGCATTAAAAGATATTCAGCCCGATGAAGTATACAATTTGGCTGCTCAATCATTTGTGAAGGCAAGTTGGGATCAACCAGTTTTAACAGGTGAATTTACAGCACTCGGTGTTACCAGAGTTCTCGAAGCTATGCGTCTTGCATGTCCTCATGCTAAATTTTATCAAGCAAGTTCAAGTGAGATGTTCGGTAAAGTTCAAGAAGTTCCACAAAAAGAAACAACTCCATTTTATCCACGCTCCCCATATGGAGTTGCAAAAGTGTATGGTCATTGGATTACAGTTAACTATAGAGAGTCTTTTGACATGTTTGCTGTTTCTGGAATCTTATTTAATCACGAATCACCTCGAAGAGGTTTGGAGTTTGTGACACGAAAGATTGCAAATGGTGTTGCAAGAGTTAAACTAGGAAAACAAGAGCATGTTGAGCTTGGTAACCTTGATGCGAAACGAGACTGGGGATATGCTAAGGATTATGTTGAAGCAATGTGGTTGATGTTACAACAGGATAAACCAGATGACTTCGTAGTTGCAACAGGCGAGACACATTCTGTTAAAGAATTTTTACAACTAAGCTGCAAGTTTGCTGGAATTGAAGATTGGGAATCAGTTTACAAGCATAATCCAAAATATGATCGACCAGCAGAAGTTGACTTGTTGATTGGTGATCCAACTAAAGCCAGGGAAAAGTTGGGTTGGAAACCTTCTGTGGATTTTGAGGGCTTAGTGAAACTTATGGTTGAAGCTGAACTTGAAAAAGAAGGTAGAATGAGCGATTAGTTAATAGAAAGTGTACATGCAACAGAAGGCAATTGTTATCATTCCAACATATAATGAAAAGGAGAACATTCAAACAGTCGTTCCGCTCCTTTTTGAACAATTCGAAAAAGTCAAAGGTTGGGATATGGGCATTTTGGTAGTTGATGATACTTCTCCTGACAAAACGTACGATGCTGTAAAGCAGTTACAAAAAAAATATAAGAGGTTACATTTACTCATTAATCCTCAAAAAGCTGGCCTTGGGGGTGCTTACTTAAAGGGGATGGATGAAGCGTTTAACAAACTGCGAGCAGAAGTAGTCCTTCAGTTTGACGCTGATTTATCTCATGATCCAAAAAAAATTCCTGAATTTATGAAAGCAATCGATGAGGGTGCTGACATGGTTGTTGGCTCTAGATATATTCCTGGCGGTGGTATTCCTGATAATTGGGGAATCCACAGAAAATTCATGAGTGTGGTGGGGAATTTGGTAGCACAGCTTTTGCTCACTAACTTTTCAATCAAAGATTGGACTGGTGGTTTTAGAGCATTACGTAAAAAGGTATACCAAGCGGTTGTTCATAAAATAACTGACAAAGAAATACTTGGATACACTTTTCAAGTTGGATTTTTGAATGCGGTGTATCGTTCTCGATTCAAAATTATTGAAATTCCATTCAAATTTGTTGACAGAACCATTGGAGAGTCAAAACTGCCACTTTCATACATGCAAGATACGTTGCTTTACTTATTTAGATTGCGCTGGAATGATTTAGTAACTAGCCGTGTTTTTAAATTTCTAGTTGTTGGAGGAGTTGGCACACTTATTCAGCTGACTTCGTTACAAATATTTAGAAGTGTTTTGCCTGATTTTCAATTAGCATTTTTGTCAAAATTTATTTTAGCAACATTTTTGAGTATTGAAATCGCAATTGCATCAAATTTTTTACTTAACAATTCTTGGACCTTTGCTGATAAAAAGCTAGATAAATCAAAGATGCTTGGAAAATTTTTGCAATTTAATCTTACCTCTAGCGGATCTATTATTATTCAGTTGATTGTAAACTTCCTAGGTGAACGATTTATTGGTTTATTCGATTTATTCGTCGTACCAATCATTGGAATGGTTGTTGATACAGGATTAGTGTTTGCCGCCACAGGGATTATTATCGGTTTGTTTTGGAATTTCTTTGCGTACAACAAGTTTATATGGAAAACAAAGTAAGACTGCCTAAAAAATTTGTGTTGAAACACTACTTGTTGTTACTGATCCTTCTTGCCGCTGCTTTTTTGCGACTCTACAATATACCAAGCACAGTTCAATTTCTTGGAGATCAGGGCAGAGACGCTTTGTTAGTAGCTGGCATTTTTAAAAATCTTGACCCTGTTTTTATTGGTCCTGTCACAAGTGTCGGAAATATGTATTTAGGGCCGTTGTACTACTATTTCATGCTGCCATTTTTAATGCTGACATATCCAAGTCCAATGGGCCCTGTGTATGCAGTCGCATTGCTTGGAATTGTAACGGTGTTTCTGATGTATTTTATAGGAAAGCAATTTTTAGGTGAAAAAGTTGCTTTATGGGCAAGTGCTTTGTTTGGTCTTTCAGCCACAGTAGCGCATAATACTAGGTTCAGTTGGAATCCTAATCCTGCTCCATTTGTTTCTTTGTTATTACTCTTTTTTACCTATAAAGCTCTAAAAAAAGATGTGAAATATTGGATAGCTGTCACGGTTTGTTTTGCAGTATTAATTCAGTTACATTATCTCACTTTGTTGTCTGGAGCCGGTTTTGGTCTGCTATGGATGTACCAGCTAGTTACAAAGCTAAAAAACAAGCAATCTATAAAACAAATGCTTGTTTCTACAGTAATTGGGGCATTTATCTTTCTATTTTCTTTAACTCCACTATTTTTGTTTGATCTCAAGCATGATGGATTGAATAGAAATGCCTTTTTAGCAATTCTTACAAAAGAAGATGCGTTTAGCAAAGAAGTTGCTGAAGATACAAATAAATATAATCAAGCTCTACTTGATATTAGATTCAGAAGTGAACTAATTGTTTCTGAAATAGCAATTGGCAAGCATGCAAACAATATTAATTTTGCTCTTACTGCAGTAATACTATTTATTTTTGGATATGCAATATATAAAAAACAGAAGCAAAAAAAAGATGTAACTGGAGAATTAGTTATTGCAAGTTTTCTTTTCACAGGAATTTTAGGTACATCTCTATATAAACAAAACATTTATGAGCATTACATTGCGTACTTATTTCCAGTTTCATTTTTTGTACTAGGATATGTACTACAATTTTTATCTACAAGAAAAATAATAGGGTACTTGGGAATTTTAACTTTTATTGTTTTGTTTGCACGGTTTAATTATCGTCATGCGCAGGTCATTCTAAACTCACTAGGGTGGACAATAGCTCACATTCAGGCGGTCGCAAAAACAATAGAAGACAGGGTAGTTGTTGGTGAAAAATACAACATTGTCTTACTCAATTCTACAGGTGATATTAGAGGCCAGAATTACCGATATTTCTTAACTGCTTCAGAAAAGCCACCAGTACCTGAAGACCAGTTTGGTGAGGTCGACACATTATTTATCATTGATGAAGAAAGAAAAATAGAGAGAGACGTTGATTCACCAGTTTATGAGGTTGTAACGTTTCCAAATAAAATTCCTACAGAAATTTATCTAATTCCGAACGGACCAGAAATTACCGTCTTAAGGAAAAATAGTAATTAGTGTATTATGCAGCTATGCAGATGAAACCATACCTTTCAGTCGTAATTCCTTCTTATAATGAAATGAAAAATATAGAGCGTGGGGTTCTTGATGAAGTTCTTGAGTATTTGCAGAAGCAAGCATATGGCTGGGAGCTTATCATGAGTGATGATGGTTCAACTGATGGCACAGCTGACGCTCTTGATACATTTGCGAAACGGGATAAAAGAATTAAGATTCTACATAACGTACATGCAGGAAAAGCACCAACTGTAAAAGCCGGAATGTTGGCAGCGTCTGGCGAATGGCGGCTATTTACCGACTTTGATCAATCAACTCCGCTAGCTGACGTTGAGAAACTGCTGAAGTATGCAGATGAAGGATTTGAAGTAGTTATTGGTTCTCGAGAAATAGTTGGAGCAAGAAGGACAAAAGAGTCATTTTTAAGGCACTTAATGGGGCGAGTTTTTAATATTGTGGTTCAAGCTTTGGCAATACCTGGGTTTTTAGACACTCAATGTGGTTTTAAACTGTTTTCAGCTCGCGCAACAAAGGACTTATACAATTCATTATATATCTATGGGAAAATGGAAGAACGAAGGGATGCATTTACAGGCGCATTTGATGTTGAATTGTTGTATCTGGGTCTAAAAAAAGGATACCAACTCAAAGAGGTTCCTATACATTGGAGAGCACATGAATCTGATAGGGTAAGTCCAATTAAAGATTCGTTAAGAATGGTTCGAGATATAGCTGCGATTAGAATTGCGGATCTCAGAGGCAAATATAAGTAAAGATGTTACTATTGTTTGGTTTGTTTTTTACTACTTTATCATTATATTCAGTTTTCTCTTATATTTTAACTGAACCAAATTTAGTCTTAAGTTCCCAGCCAATATATTGGAATTTTCAACTGTACCTGTGGAAACAGTTTTATGGTAATCCGACATTTATTACTGCCTCATATATATTTTTGGTCATAACGCTTTTTCTTTGCTATGCTTGGGTGCTCTCAAAGCTAAAAAAGCAGCAATTACCATTTACATTTTCTTTAGAATCCCGTCAACTTTGGGGATATGTTCTACTACTTATACCCCTGCTTTTTTCATACAATGCGCTGTCACACGATATTTTTAATTACGTATTCAATGCAAAGATGATTTTAGTATATGGCTATAACCCCCACGTCAAAACCGCTCTGGATTTCATTAATATAGATTCTTGGGTGCGTTTTATGCATAATATTCACACCACCGCACCGTATGGATATGGCTGGACTGTGCTATCTTTGATTCCCTCCTTTTTAGGGCAAGAGAAGTTCCTGGTTACACTGGCATTGTTTCGATTATTTATGATAGGAAGCTTACTATTTTTATACTTTGCGCTCCAACATTTATCGCAGACGTTATATAAAAGAGGTTTACATACATACGAGTTAGCATTAGTTTTTTTGAATCCATTGCTGCTTCTTGAGGTAGTCTCGAACTATCATAACGATGTTTGGATGATGGCGCCAGCTGTATTATCTGTGAGTATGTTACTACGTTTGTTACAAAATAGAATACAAGGTGGTTTTAAAAATAAAGTTGTATATTTTATCTGTGCTTCATTGCTACTTGGTTTATCAGTTTCGGTAAAACTGGCTACAGTTTTATTAGTGCCATTGTTTGTATTAGCTGCACTACTCATTTTCTTTCTACAGAAATATGCACAACTTATTCAGGCTAGATTCAGATTGCCAATTCCAACGGCTTTTATTTCACAGGGTCTGCTATTTTTAGTTCGTTTGGCAGAGAAGTATATACCAACAGTACTGGCGTTGATTTTATTCATTCCATTGTTTACAGCAAGGTCACAGCAATTTTTACCTTGGTATTTAGTGTGGATTTTGGTATGGGTACCATTCATCAAAAATTCGACAGTAAGAAATATGATTTTGGTTTTTTCTTTTAGTTCATTGCTACGATATGTTCCTTGGCTACGAAATGGTTTTGAATATTCCGATGAAATCTTACTGCAACAAAAACTGATCACTTGGTTAATTCCTATAGTGTACGTATTTACTCATATAAAAGATCTCACCAAGAAGATACAGATATCGGGTAGAATGTAACTATGGCCTTTGTTTTACTTGTTTTAGCATATTTAGCAACACATTTATATGGATTACTCGAATTGCCGGTATTTGCTGATGAAGCAATCTATATTCGTTGGGCTCAGTTGATTATTGATGAACCAGCTCGATATTTCTTTTTTTCTATGAATGATGGGAAAACACCATTATTTTTTTGGTTGCTTACCCCATTTCAATTTATGTTTGATGACCAATTATTTGCTGCACGCATTGTCTCGGTGTTGACCGGATTAATGCAAATGGTTGTTATCATGAGAATAACAGGGTTATTAACAAAAAATAAGAAGACTCAATATGTAGCTGGTTTGTTGGTTATGATTTTGCCATTTTGGTTCTTCCACCACAGAATGGCGCTTACAGATGGATTATTAACAGTTATGATTTCTGTGAGTATATTCTTCTTGATTCGTGAAATAACTCAACAAAGCTCAATAAAAAAATTGTCGATAACATCTCTTTTTGGACTTCTCAAAAAAAAGCAAACATTTTTTAATGTTTTTATGGCTGGAATTTTTTTCGGATTGGCATTATATGCAAAAATTCCGGCTATTTTATTTGTTCCCAGCTTATTTTTATTAATTTTTTTAGTTAGACAAAAATCTACAAACGCTTTGTTGCTGGCAGCAAGTAAAGTTTTTGTTTCATTCTCTATCGGAATGGGTATGTTTTTAGCGCTTTCCTTTGTGCCTTCATTCTCTCAATTGTTTGGGAGAGGTAGTGATTTTTTATTTCCACTCAGTGAGGTACTGGCTGGTAAGTGGAAAGAAACTATCGTAGGTTTACCTGTTTATGCGGGATATTTCTTCTCCTACATGACCCCAACAGTTATATTATTCATGGTGTTAGGACTGTTTGGCAAAAAAAATAAGACTATTGTCCATATTTTTTTCTGGTCTGGATTATTATATGTGTTACCAGTGGGCATCATGGGAAGAATGGTGTATGCCCGCTACTTATTTCCGGCAGTTCTATTATTTACGCTTGCAAGTGTGTTTGCTATTGAAGATTTATTTGTATGGAGTAAACAGTTTTCAAAAAAAATAGTACTGTACATTGTTTTTTCCAGTTTTTTAGTGCTTTTGCTGGCTAATACCATTGCGACATCAGCGGTTTTTATTGTTGCAGCAGTAACCAATCACAGACAAATTCCGTTTGTCTCTTCTGACGCTGTGCAATATTTAACTGAGTGGTCATCAGGTCATGGGTTATATGAAACATCACAACTATTGAAAGCTGAATCAAGAAATAAAACGATTGCTGTTGCTACAGAAGGATATTTTGGATCATTGCCAGACGGGTTAAATCTCTATTTTCATAGAAGAGATGTTAGCAATATTTCGATAGACGGAGTAGGATACCCTGTTGGAGGCATTCCAGAAAAGTTTGCTCAGAATGCTCGTAAGTTTGAAAGAAAATGGTTGGTGGTTAATTCCCATAGGAACAATCTTAACTTGGATGAAAAATATTTGTTAAGAGAGTACTGTAGACCATTTAAAGCTCCCTGTTTACAGGTTTGGGATATTACAGACGTTTTTGAGGATTTGGTAGTTCGGTAACATTGTTCTATCAGAATTCCTTTAATTTTACCCATTTACAGATACATATTCGATATGTAAAATACCGCCGATGGTCCAGGATAGATAGATAAGGAATATGCTGGAAAAAATCATTGCGTTTTGTAATCGGCTTTCAATTACAGACTCTGTAATACGGGTCAATGAATTATTTTTCACCAAAAACCACACAAATGAACTGAGATTAAGAAATAACTTAATATTTAGGCATGCATGCGCAACGCCGTTAACCATTTTGTCATGTAGTCTGGATAGTCTCAACAGTGATCTAAATGTTGAAAGGAAACGTAACATAGTATCTACGGCTAAAGAGGCAGTTACGCATTTAACAGAACTTATAGCTGCAGTCACAAGACCTGATGAAGAAGAGCAAGAATTTGAGGTTAACAGGGCAATTAATGAAGTTATTTTTTTATTTAAAGGGAAGACAAGCTGTTCTGTTTATTATTCAAATTTTCTTCCAAAAAAAATTAAATTGTATGGAAACAAACTGTATTTCCAGGAAATAATCATTTGCTTACTAAATAATGCCTATGAGGCTTATCAAGATAAAAGTATGGTACACATTAGTGTATCGGCTCGGATTATTAAAGGACAAGTTTTTCTTGGTGTGGTTGATTTTGCAAAGGGCATGACCCACCTTGGTCAAAAATTGGCTTTGGTAAAAGGCATTAGTTACAAAGAGAATGGTTTGGGGTTGGGATTATCTTTTGTGAAGCAAACGATAGAAAATGAGTTTAAGGGGGTGATGAAGATTATTAGTGGTTATGGAGTTGGGACACATGTACAGGTGGCAATTCCTATTCCAGAGCCATATAACCAAAACCTCTTACAGTCTTAATACAATCCTTGTACTTTCCTAAGGAAATTCTCAATCTTCTCACATATACATCTAGTGTAGATTGAGTTGGTAAATCATAAGTGTTAGACCAAACAATATCAATGATCTTTTCCCTACTAACTACTTGATTTTTATGCCTAACCAAACAGGCAAGAAGTTGGATTTCTTTTTTTCTGATTTGTCTAGTTTTGTTGTTAATGATAAGCTCTCCAGAATCTGGAATGATTTTGATTTTACCTATGGTAAGTTCTTCACGGCTTTTGATTTTTTGTGTGTTCAACATCTTATCAATTTTTAATGTTAGTTCAGCAAGTGAAAATGGTTTGGCTAAATAGTCATCAGCACCTTTTTCTAAGCCAGTAATTCGTTGCGAAACCTGTGATAATTCTGATAATATGAGGACTTTTGTTTGATATGAAAAATCAGAAATGAATTCTGCAACTTCAATGCCGTCACCATCTGTCAGAATACGATCTAAAAGTACCAGATCATAAGAAAAATTTTCCAGTTCATGTATTGACTGCTGTATAGAATCACAAATAGTGCAAAAATATTTTTTGTGTTCTAGATGCTGGGCAAGGGTTTGTGCAAGGGATTTGTCATTTTCTACTATTAGAATATGTTTCATAAATTGTGCTATTTTAGCATACTGTTTCTTACAATTACCTTACATGGCTTAACAATTCTAGGCTTTTGATTTATAATCACACATGCCTTGCATTCCCGAATAGTGAAGCGGCATCACAACAGATTCTGGCTCTGTTATCCTAGGTTCGAATCCTAGTTCGGGATCAATGATTCTAATTTAAATTATATTTTTGACTCAAACTCACTTTCTCCAAGTTGTATTATTTACAACTGCCAGCTATTTGACAGCTAAATACATGTTATGATATATCAATAATATATTTTTATAGGAGCATGGATGAAAAGATTACTTGGAAATAGGTTCGAGCAAGAGCTAAGAAGACTTGAGAATATTGAAAAACAGGAACAATTGAGACAACAACAGGTTGAACATGGAGAAAGGCATAAAAGAATAGCTGAAGAAAAGCGAATTGAAAAAGAAAAAGCAAGAGAGAAAGCTCAAATAAAAAAGATGGTTACAGAATTTAGAAGAAAGTATCCTGAAATATTTGAAGCGATATATCTTTATATAGATCCAAGTATCTCAGAATTAAAAAAGATAAGCATTTGGAGTAAAAGAACAGAGTGGGTCAGTAGACAGGCCACTATTGATGAGTTTGAGTCAGACTGGTCCGGAATTGATAGAAAGTTAAAGGTTACTTTATTCTATGATTCTGAATCTTCCCGAAGACATGATTGGTCTTCCTGTGACGGTGTTGGTGAGTCTGGCCATTATACAGAATATGATGATTACTTAGAAATTGAGCCTGTTAAAAATGGGTTTATTGTTAGAGTTGTTAGACAGCACTACATTGGCTATGAAGAAGAAAAAGGTGAGTTGGTAGTGCAATCTGAAAAAAAATTTAATTCTTCTGAAGGCGTAGTTGGTTTTCTTGCAACTAAAAAAGCAGAAAAGATTTTTAAGGACAGAAAAAGGTTCGCATAATGATTTTCCGTGAAATTAAATAATCAAATTTTGCTATAAGAAGATTAGAATTTACAGAATAAGTTCGAATAGCGTCCGCGTACGGGATCAAACAAGCATCTCACTATAGTACACCTGAAAATTCTAATCTAAAATAGGTTTTTGCCTGTTATACTTTCTTTATATGACATTTCAACAAATAATTCAAAAAGCACTAGAAGTTAGAGAAAAATATTCTCAATTGGAAAAAGAAAAGTATGGAAGAGAATGGAATGTTCAGGAACTAATGAGTGGATTTGTTGGTGACGTTGGTGATTTATCAAAACTGCTGCAAGCAAAGAATGGAATAAGACAAATTGAAAATGTTGATGAAAAACTCAAGCATGAATTAGCTGATTGTTTGTGGTCTATTATAGTTTTGGCAGACAAATTTGATATTGATTTAGCCCAAGCTTTTAATCAAAACATGGATGAGCTAGAGAATAAATTAGATGCAAAAACCAAAACTAACTAAACTTAACTTTTCATATAAAAGAAATGACACTGATTTGTGGGTTTTAAACACCAATGATATTCCTGTTGATAAAAATTTAATAAAAGATCAACAGATTGTGCACTTCTCACCAAAAAGTTTTGGAGGCAATCATAAGCATCCAAGGACAGAATGGTTTGTAGGGATAGGAGATTTGGAATTTATATGGTTAGATGGAAATGGAAAAGAGTCTAGAGTACATATGAATCCAAATGGGCAAATTTTTTTAATAGAAGTTCCACCCTACCTTCCTCATGCAGTGATAAATCAATCAGATTCAAGAACTGGGATTTTGTTTGAGTTGGCAGATGCAAAAATGTCAGATGTTGTTGAAGTAGAGATTGTGAAATAGGATTTAACCATATGCAGATTTCATTACTAGAGCACGTAAAAAACATGATCAACATAGGAAAAAAAATTATTGCTGTGAACCCAATTCTTTCTGAAAATATTGGGACAACGAATGCAAAAGGCGATAAAACCATTGCAATGGATGCTAAGATGGAGGATGCCTTAGTTGAGTATATTAAAAAACACGATATTCCAGCAAATATTTTTTCTGAAGAGATTGGTGAAATTACATTTCATAAGAATCCAAAATACTTAATTTCTTTTGATCCTTTAGATGGTAGTACAAACTATAAAATTGGTAAGAATATCTACCCATATGGGCTACTAATTGCCGTTTATAAAGGTACTAATCCAAAGTTAAAAGATGTTGTGGCTGCTGGTGCAATAGAATACTCACAAGACCTTATTTGGTTTTACTCAAATGGTAAGACATATAATGACAGTGGTGAGCGAGTAGTTTTAAAATCGGATTGGGAAGCAAGTAAGTCAACTCCTTTATTTTTAGACCTTTACTATAAAGAGGGATATGAACTCTACAGGCCTTTAGCACAGCAACTTTTTATTCGAAATATTGGTTCTACTGTTGGGAATTTGTCGTATGTTTTATCAAATATTGCATCTGGTTTAGGTGGTGTTTGTATGAGACCTGAAGAAATTGGTGCAATTTACTCATTGATAAAAGGAGCTGGAGGAATAACTGTGAATCATAAAGGTGAGGACATTGGTGATAACGAATTCTCCCCAGAAACGAATCATCAAATTCTAGCTGGTGCCAAAAACATTATTGATTATTCAGTAAAACTACTAAAATAATATGAAAAACGCAATCATTTTACATGGGGGCCCAAGTAAGCAGGAATACTATGATCCTAATATGCCGAGTATGAGTAATGCTCATTGGATTCCTTGGTTACAAGCACAACTACTCAAAAATGATATTCCAACAGCAACACCTGAAGTACCAAAATCGTATGATAGAAATTGGGCAGTATGGAACACAGAAATTGAAAGATATGATGTTACTCCAGAAACCATATTGATTGGTCATAGTACTGGTGCCGGCTTCTTTGTTAAATATCTCAGTATTAATCCAGAGCTGAAGGTTGATAGAGTAATCCTAATTGCACCTTGGTTAGATCCCGATAATGAAAAAACGGTAGACTTCTTTGATGACTTTGAAATCGATTCTGAGCTAATTAAAAGAACCATGGGGATTACTATTTGGTATTCAGATGATGATGAGAATAGTGTTCTAAAAACAATCCAGATATTGAAGAATAAAATTCCTGATGCAGAATTCAAAGAGTTTCATGGGTTTGGTCATTTTTGCATTGACGATCTAAAGTCTGAAAAATTTCCTGAATTATTAGATGAAATACTTAGTAGATAAGAAGTATAACAGCTATTGACAGTTTCGGGTTTCTTTATTGTATTATGTGTATATGTACCAAACAATTAACGAAACTATCTCTGTATTAGGTGTTTACGCTCGCTCGCACTTTGTTCCCAAAAAATTTAAGTGGAAAGAAAAAATATTTCCAATTAAAGAGATCACGCTGTACAGTGATGTTCGTGATGGTGGTGTAAAAAAACGTTTGTATAGTGTCGTTTCTGGTGCTAATGTGTATAGATTAGAGTTTAACCGTGAGTCAGAGAAATGGTATATCTTGGAGGTTTGGGTTGAATAAAACTATTTTGCATGTTGATATAAACTCCTATTTTGCTACCGTTTTGCAGCAAGAAAATCCTTTGCTTCAAAATAGACCACTTGGAGTCACAAAGGGGAGAGGAAGAACTTGTTTAATTGCCACAAGTAAGGAGGCAAAGCAGTTTGGGATTAGTACTGGAATGAGAAGAAGTGAAGGGGTAGTACTTTGTCCCCAGTTACTGTGCATTCCTGCTTCTTTTGAACGGTGTTTAGATGCTACCAAGCGATTACAAAAAGTTTTTAAAACCATAGCCCCCTCAATATATATTTATTCTCTTGATGAAGCTTTTATTGACATTTCTGACTGCAGGAAGAACTTATATCCTGATGCTAAAAAATTAGGAAAAGAAATCCAAAACCTGATAAAAAAAGAATTGGGTAGTTGGGTAACTTGCAATGTTGGTATTGCTGAAAATAGGTTATTAGCCAAAATGGCAAGTGAGGTTGCACCAAAAGGCGCTGTACTAGAGGTGACAGAAGAAAATAAAGATGCTTTACTGGCAACTACAGAATTTAAAGATGTCTGTGGGGTTGGGTATAGACTTGCTAAAAAGTTGGCCCGGTTTCACGTTCAGTATCCTTATCAGATCAGATTTATTCCTCAGGAGGAGTTGGCAATTGTAGTTGGTCCTTTTTGGGCAAAAGAACTACTAAAAATTGCGTATGGGAAAGAAACACACCTTTTAAATCAGCTTGATAGAGAATTACCTCATATGAAAAGTGTGGGGAGGTCTATCACTGGATATCGTTTACATGAAGATGATGCTGAGATTACAAACATTTTAAAGAATCTTTGTTTAGAGGTTATCGATAAAGTAAGAAATATGAACTTAGCTGGTCGACAAGTGTGGTTGGGCTTGTATGGAAGAAATGAATATTGGGATACACATGAAACGCTACAAATACCAATTAACCATTCGTCAGAGTTGCTGTTATGGATACAACAACTCTATACCAGATGGACCAAGAAGTTCCCGGTAATTAAATTTGCTATACGACTCTCTTTACTAGAAAATCAGATTCAAGAGCAGCTACTTCCGCAGTGGCAGAAGCAAGAAGTAGTACAAAAAGCTTTAGATGACTTGAATAGAAAGTATGGTCTATTCACTATTCATCCGGCCGCAATTCCTCCAAAAGAAGAGTTAATTTTTCCAGAAGTTACTGGGTTTTTAGGAGACAGATTGTATCAATTACGCGATAGTGATTGAAGTTGTAGCTTTACTGGGCAATAAATACTATAATACCAGTATGATTCAGTACTTATACAAAAATCGCAAGCATACTAAATTGCAGCTCCTTGAAGATTACAAGGTTGGCTCATGGATTTCTGTAGAAAACCCAACAGAACAAGAGCTTTTACTGCTGGCTGAAAAACTGAATCTCGAATCAGACATCTTACTTGACGCACTTGATTCTTACGAAGTTCCTAGAATTGAAAAAGAAGAGAACGTGACATATATTTTCGCTCGTTTTGCACATAAAAACGGAGATAAAATCGTGACATCGCCAGTGTTACTCGTTGTATCGGCAGACTTTTTGATGACAATCTCGATCAAGGCACTCCCATTTATAGATACGTTTTTACAAGAAAAAGTAGAGTTTTACACTACTCAAAAAACAAAGTTGCTTATTTTGTTATTTATGGAAATGCAAAAAGATTATCAGAGATTGGTTAATGCAATCAATAGAAATATTCGTAACATCAGTTCCGATCTGGATCAAATAGATAATAAAGAAATCATGACCATTGTAAAATTCGAAACATTATTTAATGATTTCTTGTTTGGCCTAGAACCAATGGGTATAGCTTTAAAAAAGTTTGCTAACGGAAAGTTTATCAAGTTGTACGAAGAAGACGAAGACTTAATTGAAGAACTTTTAGTTGATAATGAACAGCTTATTTTGCTGTGTAAAGTAAACCAAAAAGGAATTTATAATCTAAGAGAGTCACATTATAGTGTTTTGTCAAATAATTTAAACAAAACAATGAAATTACTAACTTCTGTCACCGTTATCCTGACTATTCCAACGATGGTTTCAAGTTTTTTTGGAATGAATGTTGGGTTACCGTTCCAAACTCATCCACTTGCCTTTTTATTCATAATTGCTGTGACGTTGATAATTTCGTTTAGCCTATTGGCTGTTTTTAACAAAAGAGATCTACTCTAAAATCAAACCGTATTTTAATTCAAGGTTCTTAAGATGCTTTTCTTTTTCCTCTTTGTATAGGTCCGGGTTTGACTTTGACTTGTTAAGCATTCTTGCAGCATGTTCAGCTCCTAAGTGATGTGGCATGACAACATAAGCAGCTCCAAGCTCATACAATTCTTTTGCTTCAACAACTGAGTGAGCAGTAGGTATAAACTGGACTTTTTTATTTCGAGTTAAAAGATGTGAAAGTATAAGCTTATTAGTAGCAAAATCAGGAATAGTCGAGATTGCGATTTCTGGTTTTCTAAGTGGTAGTTCTTCTAAAAACTCAATATCGTTGGCATCTCCATAGTAACAGGGAATATTTTGTTCCCGCAATTTTTGTATTGATTCTGGATTAAAGTCTATGACTACAAATGAATCATTATATTTTTGAAATACTGAAGCAAAGTTGTTGCCGACCCTGTCATATCCAAAAATGACAGCTGAGTAATCTTCTTCGACACTGCCAGTATCAGTTTTTTTCTTTTTAACAAGCTCTAGGGCTTGCAGAACTCGCTTCATATATGGGAAGATCTTATCAGAATAGAGAATGAGATATGTTGATCCAGCAATGGTTATTAGACCAACAATCGTTATTAATGACATGGTTTCTTCAGAGAGGTGTCCAACCCTGAGACCAAGACTTGCTAGTATTAAAGAAAACTCACTGATTTGTGCGACAGTTAAACCAGCCATAAAACCAGTTCTGCGGTTATATCCAAGTAAGTTCATGATCAGAACTACTATTACTGGGTTTCCAATGAGAACAAACACAGAGAGAACGAATGCGGGCAGGAGTAAAGTTGACAGGTTACTAATGACCAGTTGTGAGCCGAGTAAAATGAAAAAAATGACAATGAAGAAATCTCTTAATGGCTTCATACGAGAGGCTACTTCATCCGCATATGCTGTTGTTGAAAGTAAAACGCCGGCAATAAGTGCACCTATTTCAACCGAAAAACCTGCTAAAGCAAACAGTGAGGCTAAGCCTATTCCAAGCGAAACCGCAAATAAAAAGAGGAGTTCAGCAGACTGAGCCACATAGTTAATCATCTTCGTAAGAAGAAGCTTGCTAAAGAGTAGTAATGCTACAAATATTCCTAAGCCTTTTAGAACGGTAAAGAAAATAGTTTGGGAAAGTGAGAGTGAGCTTTCTTGCGAAAAAATAGTAACTCCAATCAAAATTATCGTTGCTACAATATCTTGGACAAGTAAAAAACCAATAGCAATTTTTGCATATAGCTTTTGAAGATCTCTTTTATCTGATAATAGCTTTAAGATAATAATAGTGCTACTAAATGTAAGGGCAATGGCGACATATATGGCTGCTATTGTACTCATTCCAAGTATTTTAGAAATTACAAACCCAACAATCGAGGTAAAAACAACCTGCCCGATACCCGTGGTAAGTGAAACACTGCCAACTTCTTTGATAACTTTTGGGTTAAGATGTAGCCCAACAATAAAAAGCAGAAACACGATTCCTACTCTAGAAAAAAGCTCTAGCTCATGGGTGGAATGCAAGACATTGAGAAAACTTGGACCTGCAATTATCCCTGAGATAATATATCCCACCACAAGAGGCTGTTTAATTAGTCTCACGAAAATCGTAATAACAGTTGTGAGTGCCAGCAGTATGCTAATTTCAACGAAAACGGACATTGCTTTAGTATATAGCTATTAGGCTTACTGTGCTACTTGGACTTTACTCCAACCATATCAATATGAGAGTACCTATTTCTTACCTCATTCCAAAACTTATCGGCTAGTTTATCAGAATACACGCCGTTATTACCTCGTTCCATGCCAGAACATAATTTGCGTTCCCAGAATCTGACAATATCAACGACATCTAAGCCAACCTTATTAAATTCCTTTTCATTCTTACTTGGATTGAGGACATACTCTGCATGAATCCGGTCAAATGTATTAAGTAATGCTTCGTTTTGTTCAACCATTAATGAATAAAATTTTTTATACTTTTGTATGGCCATTGTATAGTCTTTCTGTATATTCTTTAAGCATCCTTTGTGTGCTGAATTTATTTGATAACTCAATTGATTTCTGCATCATTGCAACCCATTGTTCTGGAATGCCATTTTCAGATCTGTTATAAAATAATGAAATACAATTTTTTTCTAGTTGGTCGTATAAATCAAGTGGCAAATTTTTGTCATCTAATACAAAACCAACACCGTTCCAATTAACTTCTTTTGACCACCCATCCATTACTGTGAGATTAATCACACCATTAGCAATTGCTTTCATTCCAGAAGTACCACTTGCTTCATAGCCCATTTTTGGTGTATTTAACCAAAGGTCACTCCCTTTAACTAGCATTTGAGCAATTGAAATGTCATAGTTTGGAATAAAGAGTGCATGACCTGCAAGTTCATTTGCCATAATCTTAATGATTTTTTGCAACTCTTGTTTTCCTGCAGTGTCACCAGAATGTGCTTTGCCAGACATCAAAATTTGGACTGGTTTTTTTGAGTCTGCAACAATTTTTTTAAGTCGCTCAAGATCTTCGAATAAGATATTGAACTGTTTGTAGCCGGCTAGTCTTCTAGCCCATGAAATAACCATATACTCAGGATTGAAAGAGTATCCAGTTCTTTGTTTAACAAATTCAGCTAAATTTCTTTTTTCAAGAACATGTGCCTGCCAAAGTGCTTCAGGATGAGCAGCAGCATCTTTCACAGTTGTTGATTGCCAGGTAGGCATATGAACCCCATTGGTGATGTTAACCCAGTTGTATGATGGCCAAAGTTTTTGTGATAGTTGTGTATGGTAGGCACTCACTCCATTTGCCGTTCTTGAAGTGTTAAGTGCTGCTTGTGTCACTGAAAATTGATCAGGTGCTTCTTCAGTTATGCCGTCAGCAAGTAGTTCGCTTACAGCGATTCCCATTTTTTCAGCGTAATATTCACTGTATAAAGCTAATAAATCTTTTGGATAGCTTTGATTACCTGCAGCAACTAATGTGTGATTGGTATATACAGTTTTACTAATAGCGATTTCTTTAGCTTGCTTATAAGAAATTTCATGTGTTCTCATAAGTTCTCGTATTACTTCCCAATGCAAAAAGTTTGGTCTACCTTCATTCATGTGGTACACCTTTGGCTTAATTCCAAGGGTATTGAGTAGTTTTACTCCTCCAATACCCAAAATCAGCTGTTGTTTAAGCATGGTATCTGGAGTACCAGAATATAGTGTTGAAGTGATACTACGTTCAGTTGGCATGTTTTGATCGGTTTCAGTGTCAAGTAGATATAGCGTTACTTGCTCTGAAAATGTTTTTTTCCAAACTCGTACCCAAACATCAAGTTCTGTGAGATGAACTTTAATAAACAGTGGCATCTCATCTAGATACACATGTTCAAGTCCAACAACAGCCGGATCAAAAAGGTTATTTTCTTCAAATTGTAGGCCATCAGCATCTATTTTTTGGATAACCCCGTAGCCTCTGTACATCAAACCTATTCCTATGAAAGGGATGTTTTGATCTGCGGCTTCTTTAATAGTGTCTCCTGACAATACTCCTAAGCCCCCAGCATAAATCGGAATTTTGGGGTCAAAGCCGAATTCGGCGCAAAAATATGCTACTGGGTTATTTGTGTTTTCGTTTTCCATTATCACAGTGTAAAACATTCTTTTATTACGCATAACTACCAAAATTGTCTGTTTTAGGGTATAATATACGTTTCGCCTAAATTAAGGAACATATGGAATTAAGAAATATCGCAATCATTGCACACGTTGACCACGGTAAGACTACACTTGTGGATGGTATGCTCAAGCAAACTAAGACGTTTCGTGACAATCAGGCTGAGATGCAGCAAACCACTATTCTGGACAGCAATGACCAAGAAAGAGAACGTGGTATTACCATTTTAGCTAAAACAACTTCTGTTGCCTATAATGATATCAAAATCAATATTATTGATACTCCAGGTCACGCTGATTTTGGTGGTGAAGTTGAACGCGTTATTAGTATGGCAGAAGGTGCACTGTTAATTGTTGATGCAGCTGAAGGTCCATTGCCCCAAACTCGATTTGTTTTGGAAAAGGCGCTCGCTAACAATTTGCAGATGATTGTTGTAATCAACAAAATTGATCGTAAAGATGCAGAAGTGGCTCGTGTTCAGCAAGAAGTTGAAGATTTATTTTTGCAACTTGCGCACCGTGATGACCAGCTTATTTTCCCAATTTTATATGCAGTTGCCAGAGAAGGAAAAGCATGGCTTTCAATGCCACAGTCATTTGATGAACCAGCCACACTAGAACCTTTGTTTGAAACTATCCTAAACGAAGTTCCCGCACCAGTCACAAATGAAACACTTCCATTTAAAATGCAGGTCTCAAATATTGAATATGATATTTACAAAGGAGTTCGTGCTATTGGTAAAGTAAAACAAGGTGTTATAAAAACAGGCCAACAAATTGCTCTTTTAGAAGAGAATGATAAGGTTGGAAATTACAAAGTTCAAGGTGTTTTTACGAGTAAAGGTTTGGAGACAATTGAAGTTCCAGAAAGTATTCCTGGAGACATTATTTCTTTGACTGGAATCACTGATGTCAAGATTGGCCAGACTGTGACTGATCCAAATGATCTAACAGGATATCCAATGATCTATGTCACCGAGCCTACTCTAAATATTCAAATTGCTGCTAATACCTCTCCCTTTTCTGGTAAAGAAGGTGAATTTTCTACTGTCAGACAAATCGGAGATAGATTACTAAAAGAGAAGAAAACCAATATTGGCTTGAGAATCAATCCAAATCCAAATGGAACTGGTTTTATTGTTTCAGGCAGAGGTGAGCTTCATTTAGCAGTGCTCATTGAGAATATGCGCCGTGAAGGATATGAGCTTGAAGTCGGAAAACCTGAAGTTATTTTGAAAGAAATCGACGGAACATTGCATGAGCCAATAGAAGAGCTAACTGTTGAAATTGAAAGCAGCTACACTGGTGTCATTGTTGAAGAACTTGGAAAGAGAAGAGCAATGATGAAAGATTCTGTGACCAACGAAAAAGGGAATACAAGAATGGTGTTTGAGATTTCAAGCAGAAATTTACTTGGATTTAGAAGTGAAATCTTAACTAAAACAAGAGGAAATGGATTGTTTGCCAGTAGATTTTTAGGATACTTCCCAGCTGGTGAAGCCGTTGAAAGAATGCGTAATGGTGTTTTAATTGCTTCTGAGAGTGGTGTTGCAACCACCTATGCACTTGACGCAATCCAAAAAAGAGGTGATACGTTTGTTCCTGCTGGTGCAAATGTATATGAGGGTCAAATCATTGGCTTGAACCGAAAACAAGAAGATATGGAAATGAATATTGCCAAGGGAAAACAGTTAACTAACTTTAGATCAAATGCAGATGTGATGCTCAAAATTGCACCACCGGTTGAAATGAGTTTGGAACGTTGCCTAGACTTTATTGAGGACGATGAATTGCTTGAAGTAACGCCAATATCTTTAAGACTTCGCAAAAAGTTATTAACCAAAGATGCCCGGGTCAAGGCGTTAAAGAGATAAAGTTTTAAATATATTTTACTCGTTCGTCAATAATTCATTACCTTTTACAAGGTAAATTGACCGTTTTGATAAATTACCAACTTTTCTCCAGAAACCAATGTGGCAGTCACAGTCCTATCTGTTGTGCTAACAATATCGGTGTGTACTGAAGAGTTGTTATATCCCATTTGTTCCCATTCATTTTCAGACACTGTGGCGGCATCACCTTTATAACAATCCTTGTAAGCCATACCCACAGCTACATGAGTATTTCCAAATGGTCCACCAATGTTTTCATCAAATAATGTTTCAGCCATTGGGTGGGTAATTCTAGAAAAGCGAGTATCAGTGAGTGAAAATTCACCCAACTTATTAGCATTTTTTGTAGCCAACATGTCTAATAAAACCTTTTTTCCCTTTTTAGCTGTTGCTTTTGTAACAATACCGTCTTTAAATTCTAGTTTTACACCTTCAATTACATTGCCATATCGATATAATGGTTGATTGAATGAGATCCAGCCATGTGTGCCTCTCCAATCTGGTGAAGTGAAGTGTTCAAACGAAGGAATATTACAGCCACTACCAGTTTTCCAAGCACGATTTGCACCAAGCTTAATGGTAAGATCAACATCGGGTCCGACGACACGAACTGTATCGATTTCTAAAGCATTGAGTTTGTCCTTGATGTCTCGTTGCATTTTTGTAAGTTTTTTCCATTCAGCTACAGGATCTGGCTTATCAAGAAAACAGGCACTGATAATTTGATCCCAGTACTTTTTGAGTGAAAGACCAACAATATCAGCTTTTGCCTGGGTTCCCCAAAGTCCTAAAGTCCAGCTAAATTGTTTTTTGTGTTCTTTATCAAACAGCCATTCTCTGTATGGATATTGAGCCTCTCGGGAGAGCATAATTTTTTTTGAATCGATACCTTTCAATTCATTTGGGTCAGGATCGGCAATAACTGAGATGACATGATCTAGCAAGTCAGCTTTTGCACGCAAAAATTTTTCAGGGAAGTGTGTGAGTTGATCTTGTGATGCATAGGAATAAAAGTCACGATCAAACCCTGTTGGGACAAGTCGAAGCATTGGGTGTGCACCAGCTTTGAGTGCTGCAATATATAGTTCCTTAGCGAGTGGTTTGGCAACGTCAGGCACAGTAATTTGGACTACTTCACCTTTCTTAATACCACTACCGCCATTAAGTGCGAAATTAACCAGTACATCTGCGTATTTTTGTAATATTTTTTTAGAGGGAATGTATTCGTTCATGCCACATACTATACAGGATTAGCGTTTAAGGGCAAGCAGTTCTTTGAGGAACTCGTGAAGCTTTCTATACGCTCGAGCTCGTTGTGAATTTTGATTTTTCACCTCTTGGCCGAGTTGGGAGTAGGTTTTGTCATAACCCTCTGGAATAAAAATTCGATCATAGTCAAAACCCTCACCTTGTACACTTTTATGAGCGATCGAGCCTTCTTGAGTCTCTTCATACAAAGCATACTCCTCTGATACTGGGTCGTAATAACAGGCCACAGTAATATACCGAGCCGTTCGTGGTTTGTCTGGGGTTAGTCTTTTGAGCACTTCTTCGTTACGTTCATCAGCAGTTCCTTCAAACCAACGATTAGAATGAACTCCAGGAAGCTGATCCATGCCGTCAACCTCAACCCCAGAATCATCAGCAATGCAAGGGATTTGTACTACCTCTGCATATGCTCGAGCTTTCAAGAGGGCATTTTCTGCAAATGTTGTTCCTGTTTCCTCTGGATCAAATCCAGCCAACTCGGGAAATTGATCAGGAAACACAAATTCGACAGGTAAGTCTTTAAATAAAGCCCTTGCCTCATTTTGTTTGCCTTTATTTTGTGAAGCAAATAGGATTTGCATTAAGCTTTAAAAAATTAATTTCCACCAAGCATACCGCCGAGTCCGCCGGTCATTGCTTGCAGTTTTTTGGCAGCTAGTTCTTGTGATTTTTTGATTGCTTTGTTCAAAACTTCAATCGCTTCTGGGCTTGAAACTCCTTGGACAGAGAACTGTTTGATTTTTTGGTCACCAGAAATAACGACTAAAATATCACCTTCTTCAATTCTGATTTCTTCAGCTTGTAATTGCTGTTGCATTTGTTGTGCCTGTTTTCTGAGTTTGTTTAAGTCTCCGAGGGCTTTGAGTGGATTCGCCATATTACTATTTCCTTTCTTACTAATAGTCCAATTTTACTATAACAATCTATTCGAATCTAGCGGTTCTTTTTTAGAGGAGTGCTTGTAGCGCAGAGTTGACCAAAGTATCGGTTTTTTGTGGTTCTATAAGTTCTGCCTTGTCTGGGGTTTTGAGCAAAATGAATTCAAGCTCAATGTAGTCGCCTATTATTTGTTTTATACAATCTTGAATGATGGATAACGCTTTTTGTTGGGATAACTGTTCCTGATGAAAGTTGTAGTAGACCCCAATTACAGCTAAATGCTCTTGAACAGATACAAGTTTTGCAGATCGCAGCAGCACGGCTAAGGTTGAGTTGTTGATAGCTAAAGTCTCAACAAATTCACTCCATTTTTGTTTTAATAGAGTAGCATCACCCAAGAATTGAGTGCTGTTTTGAACGCTTACTGTATCTGAGAGTGTATCTTCACGATTTACTTGAGCTGAAAACTCTCGTTCGTACTGAGAAGGCGTTGACTGACTACTTGTTGAATGGGTAATAGAAGTATCGGGTGCTGTTTTTGAGCTCACCTCAGGATTTTTTTTTACAGTTCCACCTGATTTATTTTTTGATCGATCTATTAATTCAAGGATCTTCAACTCAAGCCTCAGATGTGGGATTGGTGATGCAGAGCTCAGTTCAGAACTGCTGAGTTCTTGAAGTAAAAATTGGGCTACTGTCTTATTAATGACTGACTCACCTGAAGCTATTTTAAGATTCTGCAATAAACTTGTGTGAATTAATGTAAGGAGTGATTTGTGGAAGTACTGTTGTTCGACATTTTTTTCTCTAAGGGTTTCAAAAAGTTCTACAACTGCCTTTTCATCTTTATTCAATAAGTATTTCAAAAGTAGCTCTACTTCAACGGTAACGGCTGCACTGGTGTATGCTGAAACTTCGGCAATTGTAACTTTACCTGATTGCGAGGATAACTCAAGTAACTTAACGGCATCCCTAAAGCTACCATCGGCGTTGGTTGCTATTACTGCAAGAGCTTCATCCTCAAATTCAATTTTTTCGGAAATCAATATACTTTTAAGTCGATTAGTGATTTCTCTTGGGGTTGCCTTTCTGAATTCAACTAACTGGCATCTAGAAATAATAGTGTCAGGGATTTTGTGGAGCTCAGTTGTGGCTAGAATAAAAATAACGTGTTCTGGAGGCTCTTCAAGCAATTTTAGAAGGGCATTAAATGCTTCAGTGGTGAGCATGTGTGCTTCGTCAAGAATAAAGACGGACATCTTCCCTTCTTGGGGTGGTAAATAGGCGCGAGTTTTCAATTGCCTAATATCATCAATACCGCGATTACTGGCAGCATCCATTTCCTGTACTACAAATGAGGTTCCAGCAAAGATTTTTTGATTAAATTCACTACTGGGATCAGGTTCGACTAATTTTTTCTTTGGTTTTTCTTTTTTAAAATAGACTGAAGTAACTGTGGACTCATTTTTTGGATCATTAACGACAGCACCAATAATTCTAGAAGTTGAAGTTTTACCAGTACCCTTTGGTCCAGCAAATAACAAAGCTTGAGGGATTTTCCCAGCGTCCATCATTCGCTGAATTTGGGTCCTGACAAAATCCAAGTGCAAGTCGGCAACTGAGGTTGGTCGGTATGTTCTATTCCATGACATAGCTATTCGTGGTGATACCCAAGTAAGTGCATCATTCCGTGTTGTAAGTAAAAACAAATTTGATCGTCAACGAGCTTTCCGTATCTTCTGGCTGTTTTAACAGCTTCTGGAAAACTAATAACAATATCGCCTAAATGTGGAGGAATCCCCTCTGGCAGAGGAAAGTCATACAAATTATTTTTTTCGTGCTGTGGAAAAGAGAGGACGTCAGTTTCGCCTTCATGTTTGAGCTTTGACTCATTTAGTTCTTTAATTTTTCTTTTTCCAACAACTGAAATATCAACTTGCGCGTGAGTAACACTGTTTTCATCAAGAACTTTTTTTGCAGCCGCCCTGAGCTTTTTTCTATCGACGGGAAATCTTGAGCCAATATGTAGATTAATAATGAGCATGACATGTCCTACGATACTACAGTATCGCCTTTTTTGCACTAAGAAGTGTTCGTTCTAACGCTTGTTTAATAAGTTCTTCGCTACCTGGAAACGTATCAATAAGAAAATCCAGTACCGCAGGGCTTGTATAATCATCTTGTGCAAGCCGCAAAAATTCTTGTTTTTCGGGAACAGAGTCTAAATTGAGTAAAACCGTTTTTGTAATAGCAACGTCAAACAGAGAGATTAGTGATTGTGTTGCAGCTTCAAGTTCTCGTTCTTCAAACTGACCTAAAAAAGCATTAATTTCTTCAAGTGGAAGCAACGCTTTATAATAGTTTTGTTTAAATGAATCAATGTTAATTAAATCAAGTGTTTTCATAAGAGTATTGGTCCGAGTTGAACAGTATTTTTAGGATCATCTACAAAAAGTAATAATACTTTCCCTGCGCTTTTTGGGCTCCATATTTTTCCTGCATGAATAAGCTCTGGTGAGCCCCCAAATTGACGTCTAGTATAGGTTGAGGGACCGATATCACCAATAACTCCAACTACTGCAATTCGCTCTGCAGGGTTGATAACTACGACTTTTCTGAATTTATACCACTGTTTTAATTCAGTAAACTTAGTATTCCAATCCTCATGATAGTACAAAGGGACAGCAACATAATATTTTTCTTGGTCAATTGCTGTTTGGTCGATTTCGGTACTACCAGAAAACCACCCAAACGCACTTCGATTGAGACTCAGTCCAGCTTCGTGATAATTAGTATGGTTTTCAAGAGTGTCAGTGGGAGAACGTTTAAGGTGTGATGTAGCCTTCATAACTCCGGTTGAAAACAAAAGTGTGTGACCGTCCAGATTTGCATTAACATCAAATCCAAGAATATCAGACAATTGTTGTTCCAGGTACAGCTCAGATTCTTCTTCAAGCTTTCCGGCAGGAAGTTTTAAGAGTTCAACTATTTTTTCCATAATTGAGTCGAATTCTTCTTTGGTGATTTTTGAGGCAAGTGGCTTGTCTGTTGTTTTAGATTGAGCTAATTTTTCGACTAACTCTTTCTCAACGGAATCAATCTCAATTTGTTGTAATTCTTGATCTTTTTTAGAGACACCAAGTTGTTCTACAACAAGTTTTCGATCATTCATCCAATCAGCAAGCTCAGAATTTTCAGAATAAAAATCAGTTTTTGTTTTTTCTAGAAACAATTTTAGTTTTGTCAACTTTTCGGATGGTGGCTGAATTACGGCAGGCATTACATACTCATTCTAGATGAGTTTGAGGGCAGCTGCAAGCCTTTGCAGCATGAGTTCTTTTCCAACTACATACAAAGTATCAAACAGTGGTGGAGTAGCTTTACTTCCTGTTGCGGCAAGACGTAGCATCATAAAGTACTGGCCCGGTTTCCAGTTATTCTTTTCTGCAAGTTCACGGACAGCTATTTCAATAGTTGCAACGTTCCAATTTTTTGGCTCAATAGCCTGTAAAACACTCAGAGTGGCCTCAAGTTGCTGTTTTACTTCAGTTACTGATGATTTTTTAAGAAGCAGCTGTGTATCAACAGAAATATCGCGATAGAAGAATGATGTTAGTTGTTCAATATCGGCGAGAGTTTCTAGGCGTTCATGAATTAACGGCAGAATGATACTCAATTTTTGGGTTGGAAAATCATTGGGTAAAAATGGAGTTATTTTTTCTAAAAGTTGTTCTACAGTGAGTTTTCTAATGTACACACCATTAATCCAGTTTAGTTTTTTGATATCAAAAACAACAGATTTTTGGCTGACATCTTTTGGATCAAATGCTTTAACATATTCATCTAGTGTCATGATTTCAATTTCATCCTCACGTGCCCACCCAAGAATCATAAAGAAGTTGAGCATGGCTTCTGGTAAATAGCCACGATCTAAAAATGACTGTGCACTTACATGCCCTTTTCGTTTGCTCATTTTTCCTTGACCGTCGGGGTTGAGATACACTGGAATGTGTGCGAACTGTGGTAACTCCCAGCCAAATGCTTGATAGAGTAAAATATGTTTTGGAGTTGAGCTGATCCATTCTTCTCCACGCATAATATGAGTGATATCCATTAAATGGTCATCAACAACAACTGCCATGTGGTAAGTTGGGTAGCCGTCTGATTTCAATAACACTTGATCATCAACAGTACTTGAGTTGAAACTAATGTCACCTCTAATTAAGTCTGTGAAGGTAATTTCTCTGTTTTGTGGTACAGCCAGACGAATGACATGAGGTTCGTTACTCTCAATTCTTTGTTTGATTTCATCTGCTGAAAGTGATTTACAATGGCTGTCGTACTTTGGTGGAATCTTTTGCTCTCTTTGTGAGTCGCGAAGTTTTTCAAGCCTTTCAGTAGTACAAAAACAATAATATGCTTTTTTTTCTGAGACGAGCTGCTCAGCATATTTTTTATACATATCAAGCCTTTGAGACTGAATATATGGACCATGATCACCACCAACCCCAGGGCCTTCATCCCAGGTAATGCCATATTTTTTAAGAATATCTTGAATCAACTCAACACCGTTTTCGATTTCTCTGGTTTTATCTGTGTCTTCAATTCTAAGAATAAATTGTCCACCATGTCTTTTTGCGAAAGCATAATTCTTAAGTGAAATAGAGAGACTTCCAACATGCATCTCGCCAGTCGGACTTGGGGCCATTCGTGTGCGTACTTTCATAACTGGTATTATACCCCAGGGAATGATTTATTTCTGGATATATTTTGGATCTAAGGCCGGAACGTATCCCACAAACCCACTATCGGCATTTTCAAAAACATACACAGGTTGCAGGTACTCTTGTTCTTCAAAAGAGTCAAAATATCCCAAGCTTACAGTCCGAACAACAGCAGCATCATCGGAACCTTTGACTGCAATATACCCTTCACCAGCCTGCAAAATTTGCCATGCAGACTGACTGGTTCTCAGTGGATAAGTGTGCACTTGCTCATAGTCTACCTGATGATAATTATAGAAAAGCTCAACAATTGAATCTCTGCTCTCAAAAGCACCAGTCAGAATTGCAGTTATTGAACCGATATAGCCTTCAGGAGTATACATTCTAAATACACCGTCAATTGGGTATCTATTGAGATCAACTTGAATAAAGTCAGCATCGGATTGTGAAACAGCCGGTGCCAACTCCCCACCTAAGGATTTGAGGTATACGATTTCTCCTGAGGCAGTGGCAACATCATCAGCAAGTAAATCAGCTCGTTTCAACATCGTTTTGACCCTGTTAATTGCTTCAAAACCAGAGGGCACCTGTTTATTGACCAAGAGCTCTGGAAGAGATAAATAATTGCTTGTAATCTTAAAACTGTTAGTTCTAATATTCATTTCAAGTGTGGACAGTAGTGGTTGAGACCGATTCCATCGGTATAGTTCTGTTGTCAGGGCTTGCGGTTCGAAAACATAATCAAGCTTGGCCGCTGTAGCTTTTGCACTTTGGTCTGCAAGTAAGCTAGCTGTTGCCTTTGGCATAAAAAACACTTTAGCTCTATCACCAAAATCTGGAGTTGTGCCTGTAGCGGTTTCTAACTTATAAGAGATTGGTTTATCATCTTCAGTTTGAGCTGGAAATTTAATAGGAGGAAGTAAGCCAAACCCAACCGTTGGTGGAGGAGGTGGTTCTGAGTGTGTTGCTTTCCAATAGGCGACGAAAGCGTTAATGGTGATTCTTCCAACCATTAAAATTACAAGGAAAATTAAACCGAATTTTACGGTTTGGCGTCCGGCGTATGTGATACTCGTGAGTGTTGGTCCAGCTTGTTCTTGTGCCATACGTATATGATAGCAAGTTTTTTGTTTTCCTTGCACTACTAAGATATAATATAGAAGATGAAAATAACAATTTTGACATTGTTTCCAGAATATTTTGATTCAATTCTTGCAACTTCTATGATCAAAAGAGCTCAAAAAAAAGAATTAGTTGAGTTTACAATCATTGATATACGAGATTTTGCTTTAGATAAACACAAAATGACTGATGATCGCCCGTTTGGAGGTGGTCCGGGAATGGTGATGAAGGTTGAACCTATTGATTTGGCACTGCAACATATTGGGGTGAACAAAGAAATGGATAAGAAAAAAATTGTACTTACTTCAGCTAAGGGTAAATTGTTTGACCAAATAATCGCAAAAGAGTATGCACAATTAGAAGAGTTAGTGTTGATTTGTGGCCATTATGAAGGAGTTGATGAACGAGTTGCAGATAATCTTATCGATGAGGAGTTACGAATTGGCGATTATGTGCTTACGGGTGGTGAACCAGCTGTTGCAGTCATTTTAGATGCGGTGGCTCGTCTAATTCCTGGTGTTTTAGGTAATGAAGAAAGTTTCGCAGATGAATCTCATTCAATTCCAGGAAAGCTTGGTTTTCCAACCTATACTAGGCCAGAAGTATATAGGGGCTGGCAGGTACCTGAAATTTTACTGACTGGGGATCATGAAAAAATTTCACAGTGGCGCAAAACTAAATCACGACAGTCTTAACGGCTTCTTTTACTGATAAGAGTTCAAAGTCAAGGATACTTTTGAGTTTACTTACGTCCATTGCAGTATTTCGTTGATATGGCCGATCAAGAGTTCTTAGATAATTATCTAAGTCTCCAGGCTTAACTGTACCATTGAGTTGTAATGTTTCATTTACCAGCTTGGCGAAATCAAAATCTGTCCATTTTTCACCTGATGAGGCATTGAATAATCCAATAGTATCTGTTTTTATAATAAAATCAACGACTCTGGCAAAGTCATCTATATATGTTGGCCCAAAATAGTGATTGGTGAACTGAGGATACAAAGTACCATCTGTAAGTCCTTGGGCAACTCTTCGCACAACATCTGGTCGAACCTGTGTGTCAGATCTGAATGGCTGATCAATTCTTAAAATAGTCCATTTGATGTTTGATTCCGTTACGGCACGTTCCGCTTCTGCTTTGGTATGACCATACCATTCTATTGGGCTCAGTTCATCACTTTCTGAGTATAGCCCTTCTTTTTCACCATTGAATACATATGCTGTAGAAATATGGATAAGGTGTTTGTTTGTTTTTTCACAGGCAGCAATAATGTTTTTTGTTCCATCTACATTCACCTTATAAGCGATTCCTGATTCATCACCATTTTGCTTCCATGCTCCAGTAACATCTGTGTAGGCTGCGTAGTGAACAATGTGCTTGGCTTGCGTATTTTCTAGTGCCTTCAGCACTGAAGCTGACTGTGTAATATCGACAGGATTGAGGGGGTTTGAGATGTCTAAAGAGACAAAATCATATGTGTCCGCGAACTGCTGTGTGAATTTTGATCCAACCAACCCATTTGCACCAGTAACCAATACTGCCTGTTTCATGTACTTTGTCCCTTTTACAAGTTTTTTAATAAGATACTATTTGTGTCTCTGTCAGAAATAATCATTTGTTCTTTTGGAATTGGCCACTCAATATTTAGCTCTGGATCAAATAAATTTATAGCGACATCTTTACTTTTATCACGCTCTGACCAGAGAGAGTCGACGGCATAGACGTAGTCAACTGGCCCTTGAACAACACAAAAAGAGTTTCCAATTCCTCTTGAGATATATAAAGAACCTTTGAGAGCTTCTTGGGCTGTACCAATCGCCAAGGTTTCGTGTTTGCCAAAAGTAGGGGAGTGCTTTCTCAAGTCCACAAGGGCGCAAAAGCAAAGACCGTTTGTTACGGTAACCAACTTATTCCAGTCTTCAGCGTGAATTCCCCGAATAACATTCTGAATTGAGCGTGACTGATTAAACTGTTTAGCAACAAAAGTCTCACCAGTTAGAGCATCAATCTCTGGGGTTCGAGCAAGTTCACTGTAAAATCCACGCTCGTCTGGAAAATGTTTGTGCGGGATAAAATACAGTCCTTCAATTGCAGTTTTGTGAATTGTTTCACTAATTTTGTTTTCTTGAGAAGGTGAAAATGTAGTTTTCATAATTACCTTTTACTTTGAGTAATTCTTCTTGAAAAATTCTTGATTGGCGGCTTTGAGCGGTTCCCACCAATGTCTGTTTTCCTGATACCAATGAATTGTCTTTTCTAAACCTTCTTCAAAAGATACTGACGGTTTCCACCCGAGCTCAGTTTTTATTTTTGACCAGTTAACACTGTATCTCTTGTCGTGACCAGGTCTATCTGTCACAAATTCAATCATATCTTCACCTTTACCCATAATCTTGAGAATCATTTTTACTATTTCTATATTAGGAACGTCTTCAGTGAGACCCCCGACAACGTATGTATTACTTGACTTATCTGCATGTAAAACTAAATCAATAGCTGTGCAGTGATCTTGCACATAAAGCCAATCGCGCACTTGCATTCCATCACCATACACAGGAACTTTGAGACCATCCATGATATTTGTGATGGCCAATGGAATCAATTTTTCTGGGAATTGATACTCTCCATAGTTATTTGAACAATTAGTTATAGTGTAGGAGAGTCCATAGGTTTCTCCATAGGCCCTGACTAAGTGATCTGAAGATGCCTTACTAGCAGAGTAAGGACTGCGTGGGTCGTATGGGGTAGTCTCACTAAATTGGGCTTCAGGTGTGTTGAGTGGTAGTGATCCAAAAACTTCATCTGTAGAAATATGATGAAAGTGTTGCACATTATTTGTAAGCGCTGACTCTAAGAGGATATGTGTACCGATAACGTTGGTTTGCAAAAATATACCAGGATCAAGAATAGATCGGTCAACATGAGACTCTGCAGCAAAGTGAACTACAGCATCTACATCGTCCATAATATTATCCACAAGTTCTTTATTTGTAATGCTGCCCTCAACAAAAGTATAGTTTGGGTAGTTTTGGATCGAACGTAAGTTTGCCAAATTACCAGCATAGGTCAAAGCATCAAGGTTAATAATTTTACTTTCTGGATATTTTTTCAGCCAATATAAGATAAAATTCGAACCAATAAATCCGGCTCCGCCTGTTACGAGTAAAGTTCTAGTTTCTTGCATATCTGCCCCTAGCTTACCTTGAGATTCTGTAATAATCAATTACTTATTTCTTTTTCTCTTGAGAAATCAATGAGTCGCTGAGTTTCTTCTCTTCCCAACTCTGTTCTAACTCTTACATACAGATCTTCAAGTTTTGCGTATTTTTTTTGCTCCGCGACAAGTACTGCATGAAAATAACCAGCAGCTATTGAGAGAATGAGAGTCAATACAATAAGAAATCGAATAATCCATTTATCTTGAATCGGCTTGTTGTGTTTTTCAAAAATAAATAGCATATCTATTCTCTTAACGATTTTTTAACTTCTGTTTGGAAGTTTGCTAAATCACGTATTTCATACACCCATTGTCCCTTATATTTTGAAACAGGTGGGTTAGTGATGACACCATTCTTATCATCAGGATAAATTGTTAATGAATTTGAATTCAAGTCAATTGTTTCTAGATATGGTAGTAAATAATTAAGTGTTGCAATGGCTTCAACCTTGGTGAATTGTTTTTCAAAAGTGTCAGAATACAACACATACAATTGGGCGAACGCATCAACGTCTTTGAATATTGAGAAATTTTGTATTCGAGAAATAAGTGCTGAAATAACTTGTTGCTGACGTTGTGAGCGGGCAACATCAGTGCCTTGTGAGAGGTCTGTAGATTTTCTACTTCTGATATATTTTAAGGTGGTAGCACCATCCATATGCTGTAGTCCTTTTTCAAAAGATATTGTTTCATAGAGCTGTGTTTGCGAAGTTGCAGTATGAATATCGATGTCTTCTCTTGGAAACTGAGTATCAACAAAGCCCTCAACAACGTCCACATCAATTCCACCCAAAATATCAATGATTTCTGCGACTGTACCAAGCGACAAAGTGATAGTGTGGTCGATTGTAATGCCGGTTAGTTCAGAAATAACTTCTTCTGGAAATTGTTCTGGACGCTGTGGGTATTTTTCTTTTCCATATTCGTATAAAGCGTTAATTCTTGTTTGATATGCTGGTGCCCAAAGATCTCTAGGGAGTGAAAGGGTACTAATTTTTCCTGTGTCCATATTAATCGATAGCAGCAGGAGTGTGTCAGTAAGTTCAGGGCTATTTGGTTTGTTAGTAACTGTGTCAACACCAAGCAATAAGATAGTTTTATAACCGTCAGTTTGCTTTGGTGTGGTTTGTAGTGCAGTTGTTACTACTGTTTTCAGCTCAGTGGGAGTGGTGTGTGCCTGTTTGGCAAATTGATTTAGTTTAGAGTATCCAAACAGAGCAACTCCAAGAGCTGTGACAAGAAGCATAACACCAACGAACAGCAAACTAAGAAGCGTAGCTTTAAAAAAGATTGATGAGGCTGTTGGTACTTTGACTTCAGTTTTTTCTTGCATACTTTGTCATTTTATCATTAGTTCAAGTTAGGATACAATGAACGTAGAGTATGTTTAGAATAATTCAAAAATATTTAGTTGTCCTAATTTTGCTCTCAATAATCTTAGCCAGCTCATGGGCATTATTTAGGTCTGATTTTTTTAGAGTGCATGATTTCACTCAAGGCGCTCGTATTGTTGAGATGACTGCTGGGCTCAAGGATGGTCATTTCCCAGTGATTTGGAGCTCAAATTTGGGCTATGGATACGGCATGCCACTGTTTGAATTTTATGCTCCGCTTCCTTATTATGTTGGATCACTTTTATATATTATTGGTTTTTCATTGATAGATTCCATTAAATTGCTTATGTTACTCACAGCAGTGGGTACAACTATAGGTGGATATGTACTTGGAAAACGTTTATTCGGAATAACAGGTGGCCTACTCGTAAGCGCTGCTCTTACTTTAGCTCCATATAGGGCTGTCAATTTATTTGTGAGGGGAGCAGTAAGTGAAGCGTGGGGAATCATGTGTTTGCCATTTATCTTGTTAGGAATTATTAAGACAGTTAAGGGTGAAAAAAACGGATGGCTAATCCTACTTGGCTCAATTACTGTGTTATTACTGAGTCATAATTTAACGGCACTTGTTTTCTTACCATTTTCAATCCTGTTTGGTCTAATGTATGTACTGCTTGAGAGTAAATCTGACAAGAAAATCAAAAAATACTTTTGGAACATTGTATTAAAACTTGCAGCATTATATGGGTTAGCAGTGCTTTTGAGCTCATTTTATACAGTCCCAGCATTGCTTGAAAAGGATTTTACCCGACTTGAACCAACCATTTTGGCAGACTATTTTAACTACAAATTGCATTTTTTGTCGCTGAGACAATTTTTTATCGAGAACTGGGGGTATGGTGGTTCTACCTATGGTCCATTAGATGACATTTCATTTTATTTGGGATTTGGCCAATTACTAGGATTGTTTCTTTCTGGTTATATTGTTCTGAAAGCAGTTGCCGGAATTCTTCAGAAAAAAGGTACGCTATCACTTGAAAAACACACAATTTTCTATCTCTTTTTCATTGTTATTCTCGCAGTCTCATTGTTGATGACTACGGCGAAGTTGGAATTTATTTGGGAGTTGTTTCCAGCTTTAGAGTTTTTACAATTCCCATGGAGATACCTTTCAGCTGCAACTGTATTTTTGGCTTTAGCTATTGGGTCACTACCTGCTTTATTACAGAACAAGTTGTTAAAATTTGGGTATGGACTTTTTTTACTACTGCTCATGATTGTCATGAACAGCAAATATTTTCAGCCTGAAATTTTTAGGTCTGATCTGAGTGATTATTTTTATTCTGATGAAAACAAGCTGAGAACAGAAATGAGTAATACGCTTCCCGACTACATTCCAATCCAAATTCAACAAAAAGTGATCGAACCAGCAGCGCTCAGAGGCCATGTGTTATATTGTCAGGTAATAGAAAATTGCGTGATTTCCTACAAAATACTCGATGATAAAGTTCACATAAAAAGAATTGCTGTGACTTCTCATACTGATCAACAGCTAGTATTTGCAATCGCAGATTTTCCTGGATGGTCAGCAGATATTGACGGTGTAAAAACAGCTGTTACTCAATCAGATGAGGGGTTTGTACAAGTAAGTGTACCAGCTGGTGAACATACGGTTTCTATACAACTAAAGCAAACACCAGTAAGACAATTTGGATTATGGCTAACAATAGTAGGGGTTGGTGTATCATCTGGAATATTCTTCTGGTACCATAAAAAGAAATGATTAATAAAGTACAAGCTAGCTTAGAGGTTAAGCGCAAAAAGTCAGCACTCTTTTCTCAGGAGCTTGAACCGGAAGTGACAGACTTGTTTCCTGAACAAGAAGTCCATGATACTCAAGTTGAAACAGAAGTATTGCGTGACATTAAGAAAAAAACTGTTAGTGGAGCAATTTCTTACTTTATAAGAACCATTTTTTTGCAAGGAATTGGTTTGGCTTCGGTTGCAGTACTTTCTTGGTATTTTACTCCAGAGGATTTCGGAATTTATGGATTAGTGATTCCGATAGTTGGATTGTTGACTTTTTTTTCAGATGTAGGATTAGCTGCATCACTGATTCAAAAAAAATCTGACCCTACTAAGGCCGATTATGTGACCGCATTCACGATTCAGCAAGCATTGAGTTGGGTTATTGTTGGAATTGTTCTTTTGGTGCTTGCCACAGGTGTTATTCAGGCCAAGACTGGTCCAGCAGGTGTCTGGATTTTACTTTCATTAGCTCTTGGATTTCCGCTTGCTTCGCTTAAAACAATACCCTCTGTGATACTGGAAAGACGTTTGGAATTTTCTAAGTTAGTGATACCTCAAATCATAGAGCAACTGGTATTTAATGGCATTTTAATCTTTCTTGCAATTAAGGGTGTGGGTGCAATGGCATATGCGTACGCTATTTTTATGCGGTCTATAGTTGGTGCTCTTTCAATGTTTATGATTCAACCTTGGGCTTTGTCATTTGGATTTAGTAAAGTAGCATTTGCAGAGATGTTTAAGTTTGGAGTTAAATTTCAAATTAATGATTTTTTGGCGAGAATTAAAGATCAATTGTTTTATTTAGTTCTTGGATTATATTTAAATTTGGCAGAGTTTGGTTATATCAATTGGGGCAAAAACTACTCTATGTATCCCTATAATTTAACAGTTCAAAATGTAATGGCTATTACGTTCCCAACTTTTTCAAGACTACAAGGAAATACTCAAGCACTCAAGCGTGCAATAGAAAAATCAATATTCTTTATAACATTGGCGATATTTCCAATCTTAGTTGGTATGAGTGTTTTCATTTGGCCATTTATTCAGCTGATACCAAAATGGCAGAAATGGGAACCTGCTGTTTTTAGTTTAGTGTTATTTAGTCTTAGTATTGCTTGGAGTGCTGTTTCAACTCCTCTTACAAATACACTTAATGCGATTGGTCAGATAAACAAAACGCTCAAATTAATGATGATGTGGACTATATTAACTTGGATAGTTACTCCGATTTGTGTTTATATGTTTGGGTACAACGGGGTGGCAATTGCATCATTCTTTATTTCTTTTACTTCAATTTTCTCTGTCATTATGGTCAAGAAAGTTGTCCCACTCTCATTTATTGATCAGGTATGGCGACAGACACTTGCATCTGTAGCGATGGCCGTAGTTGGAGGCCTGGGTATACAAATTTGGTCACAAAGTTTTAAGCACTTCTTGTTTGGTATGCTCTTAACTGCCCTCACCTATTTTGTTACACTACTGTTGTTTGGAAAAAATAAAGTACTCATGGAGTTAAGGAGCTTACGTTCATGAAACTATCAGTCGTCATTAATACAAAGAATGCGGAAAAAACAATAGAAGCTGCATTAAAATCTGTCTCATTTGCCGATGAAATAATCATTGTTGACATGAAAAGCGACGATAGTACGGTAGAAATTGCAACTAAATATACCGATAAAATTTTTGCTCATAAAGATGTGGGGTATGTAGAGCCAGCTCGAAATTTTGCGATTAAAAAAGCAAGTGGAGACTGGATTTTAATTTTAGATGCTGATGAAGAAGTTCCACAAGAACTAGAAAAAGCTATTAAAGGAATTCTGAAATCTTCAGATTCAGGTGAAGAAACTGCTGATTGTTATTATATTCCACGACTTAACTATATTTTTAACAAGGCTTTTGAAAAGACAGGCTGGTGGCCAGATTATGTATTGAGACTTTTCAAGAAAGGGTTTGTTTCTTGGTCTGATGAAATTCATTCAATTCCAATTACAAAAGGAGAAGTAAGGGAATTACCAGCTGTCACTGGTATTGCGCTTATTCACCATAACTATCAACATGTTAATCAATACATTGACCGGTTGAATAGATATACTTCAATTCAGTCTGAGGAATTGGTAACTGAACTCGAAAAAGAACAGACAGAAGTTGATGGCTCATGTATCACAAAGAAATTTTACTCTGAGTTTTTATCTCGGTTTTTTGCACAAAGAGGAGTAAATGATGGTACTCATGGACTGGCATTATCGTTACTACAAGGGTTTTCTGAAGCTGTAGTGGCTATAAAATCTTGGGAAAAGAGTGGATTTCCTGAATCTGATAAACAACAAGAAGAAGCAACTGTATCCGAATTAGCACAGTTTAATAGGGAGCTTGCATACTGGATTGCAAACTGGCACGTTGAGAATACTTCTGGTATTAGACAACTTATTTGGAAAATTCGTCGAAAGTTATATATATAGTTGTATAATAGGCATTCTATGATTCATGTTTCAATCATACTCATTACCTATAACTCAAGAGAAGACACCATTGATTGTTTGCGTTCACTTGAAAAGATCAAATGCTCAGGTTTTAAATGTAATATTATTGTTGTGGATAATGCCTCAAAAGATATTTTTGAATTACCTAAGGATTTACAAACTGATCACATTGAAGTTATTAGAAGTGAAACGAACAAAGGATTTACTGGAGGGAATAATCTTGGTGTTTATTATGGCGTTGAGAAATACAATTCTGATTATGTATTACTCCTCAATAATGACACAACTGTAGATGAAGAGTTTTTAAAAGAATTGGTGCGTACTGCACAATCTGATCCACGCATTGGTATGGTGGGATCAAAAATTTATTTTTCAAAGGGGAGAGAGTTTCACAGTGAGTCGTACAAGAAATCAGAGCTTGGTACTGTTTTGTGGTATGCTGGTGGCTCTATTGATTGGAATCATTTAGCTGCATTTCATAGAGGAGTTGATGAGGTTGATAGGGGACAGTTTGATACTCAGACAGAATCTGATTTTGCGACGGGTTGTAGTGTTTTGGTGAAACGTGAGATCTTGGAAAAGGTTGGAATGTTTGATAAACGTTTTTTCTTGTATCTTGAAGATGTCGACTGGAGTGTAAGAGTTACCAAAGCTGGATATAAAGTAGCGTTTTGTCCTTCATCGGTTGTATATCATAAAAATGCTGGTTCAAGTGGTGGTTCAGGCTCGGTTATTCATGAGTACTACCAAACAAGAAATAGATTACTGTTTGCATTTAAGCATGGAACCTGGAAAGAAATTGTTACCGCTATGAGAATAGCTGTTTCAATCCTTGTTTTTGGTTCGTCAGCGCAACGCCAAGCTATTGTTCATTTTTTTACTATGCAATTCGGTAAACAGCCGATCCTATAATTGCAAAGTACCAGTTGGTCACAAGCTCCTTTTGAGGTAAGATGATCTTATGAGTAAACAACTGTCAATTAGTGCTTTGATAATCGCTAAAAATGAAGCAGAAATGATTGCAAACTGCATTAAAAGTGTGTTGTGGTGCAATGAAATAATTGTAATTGATGATGGTTCAACTGATGAGACTCGTGAAATTGCTGAGAGTCTTGGTGCAATCGTTATTTCATTTAAACATGATTCCTTCTCTCGCCTCAGAGAAGAAGCTTTAAAGAGAGCTAAATCGGCTTGGGTTTTGTATATCGATGCTGATGAGCGAGTCACACCTACATTAGCCAAAGAAATCAAAGTAATGATTGAAACATCAGATACAAAAGTGTTTAGGGTTCAGCGTGAAAATATTTACTTTGGGAAGCGATTTAAAGCCGGTGGATGGCAGGATGATTGGGTAGAGCGAGTTTTTGAAAAGAATGCAATAACGGGTTGGTTTGGGCAGGTTCACGAAAGTCCCAAATATTCAGGAGAAGTTGCTGATTTGCAGACAAAGCTCGTTCATTTTACACACAGAGATACAGTCAGCGGTCTACATAAAACTGCTGCCTGGACTCCAATTGAAGCAAAAGAGCTATTCAAAGCCGGAGTTCCAAAAGTAACGTTGCTAACCTTGTTTAGAAAAGGGTTTATGGAGTTTTTTAGACGTGCGGTTTTAAAGCAGGGGTATAAAGACGGTATGGCGGGCTTGGTTGAAGCAGTGATTCAGGGGATAAACCGTGTGATAGTGTACATTCAGGTATGGGAGTTACAGCAAAAGCCTTCGATTTCGGAAAAATATGTAGCAAAAGAAGCAGAAATCGAAAACATGTGGAAGAGTCAGTAATGCGAGTATTATTTTATTCTCCGTATATTCCAGACCACCTTGGTGGTGGTGAAAAACATTTTTTTGATGTTGCAACTACTGTTGCTACAAAACATGAGGTTTTTATTGCACTATCAGAAGAATTTATTTCACGTGAAAAAATAAATGAAATTACTAATAAATATGAACAATTTTTAAATTATAGCTTGAAAAAAATAACTTTTATTTCTTCAAAATTAAAAACTGGTTCAATATATGAAAAATTACAAGAAACTAGCTTATATGACGCAGTATATTATGTTACAGATGGCAGCTTCTTTTTGAGTATGGCAAAGAAAAATATCTTGCATGTGCAAATTCCTTTTACAAACTCACTGAATGTATGGCAGAAAATTAAACTCGCAAGTTGGAATGTAAAAAATACTAATTCCCAATTTACTAAAAGTGTTATTGAAAAGAGCTGGAATACAACAATTAACTTTGTACATTATCCACTTGTTTCTTTAGATGAAATTTCACCTAAAAAAAATAAAGAAAAGATAATTCTAAACGTTGGTCGTTTTTTTAGGCAACTGCATAGTAAACGCCAAGATGTTTTAGTTCAGCTGTTTAAAAAACTGGTTGATGAATATAAAAATGAAACGCAGGGGTGGAGATTGGTTTTAGTTGGATCAGTTGAAGATGAACTTTACTTTAATCAAGTAAAAGATTCAGTTGGAGCATATCCCATTGAAATAAAAACTACTGTCTCCAGAGATGAGCTGGTTTCTTTGTATAAAACAGCCTCATTCTATTGGCATGCAACGGGGTTTGGTGTTGATGAAAATTCAAACCCTGAAAAAGTTGAGCATTTTGGTATTAGTACAATAGAGGCTATGGCAGCTGGCTGTGTACCTATTGTTATCAAAAAAGGCGGTCAAAAAGAGATTCTAGGTTTACCATTACATGATTTGCTTTGGGAAACTGGTGAGCAATGTGTTGAAATTACCAAGGACTTAATAACTAATCCAGATACATATAAAAAATTTCAAGAAGTATCACTTAATCAAGTTAAAAAATTTAGTAAACAAGAATTTGAGAAAACACTTTGGGAGATGTTCTAAATGCAAATTGTATCCGCCGTTATTCCAAACTACAACGGTCAAACACTTTTAAAAAAGTTTTTGCCTGACGTGTTGCGTTGTTTGAGTAATGGAGATGAGCTTGTGATTGTCGATGATAATAGTTCCGATGAAAGTGTTAAATATTTAATTCGCACCTATAAGTTAAAATTAACAAAACGTGTTCAATTGCCTACAGCTGTATCTAAAAAATATTTTCCACAACCAACAGACTTTATTTACAAACTATATACTAACATTGCAGTTATTGGAAAAAATAAAATTACTATATATTTGGTTGCTTTAGAAAAAAATATGCGTTTTGCAGCAGCAGCTAATATTGGGGTTATGTTTTCCAGTAAACAGTATATTTTTCTACTCAATAACGATGTTAAACCTACCAAAAATGTTAGATCAGAGTTGATACAGCATTTTACTGACCCCTTAGTATTTGCAGTTGGATGTTTAGAATTTGAACGAGATGAAAGTGGAGATAGGTCAGGTAAAAACAAGTTGTGGTTTGAAAAAGGTATGTTTATGCATAGTAAAGCTACAGACATGATTTCTGGTCAAACTGCTTGGGTAAGTGGAGGTAGCGGTATGTTTGATAAGCAAAAGTGGGTTTTTCTAAACGGCTTTGATCAAACGTTTTATCCTGCCTATTGGGAGGATGTTGATCTCTCCTTTCAAGCTCGTAAAAATGGCTGGAAAGTGTTGTTCGATGAAAAAGCAATTGTGTTTCATGTTCATGAATCAACTAACATCGACGTTTTTGGTTTACAAAAAATACTAGACATGAGTTGGAAGAATGCAGTTGCTTTTGTGAAAAAAAATGCGACTTTTTGGCAATTACTACAATATTATTTGTGGCTTCCCTATTGGAATTATAAACGTAAGAAACACATGCAAAAAAATAAAGTAATAATTTAATATATCGTGAAAACGATGTGAAAAATATGAAATTAATTACAAAGAATAGTAAGAAAATTATAGCAAAACATAAATGGTTTTTAGCATTATTTTTTTTGGCTGCTGTAATGAGATTTTCATATATTCAAGATAATGTTGTTCCTTTTTTATTCGACCACGGTAAGGATTCTCTTGCAATTTTACACATGATTTCAATTCCAGAGTTAAAATTTATTGGGCCCTGGACCAGTATTCCAGGACTCTATTTTGGACCAGCTTGGTATTATTTATTGGCACCTTTTTATCTTATTTCTGGACTTAATCCTGCTTCTGCGGCCGTTGCAATGAGCATATTAGTACTATTGCAAATGTTTTTGGTTTATAGATATTTCAACTTAGAATCAGCAGTAATCATAGGTTTCTCTGGATTTTGGTTAATGATTTCGAAAAGTGCTTGGAACCCATATCCAATGACTTTACTCACAATTATTATTATCGTGTTGCTACTTAAGCAGGTTCAGCTCAAAAAAATTGACAACAAATTACTAGCAGGTTTAGCACTAACGGCAAGTTTGGGATTTCATTTTTCTTCGGCTTTTGCTATTTTTTATCCGGTTATTATTTTGTTAGTACTACTGCTACATAAACTTTGGCCATCACTAAAAAATATTTTGATTGCTGTTATTTCTTTTGCGGTACCATTTATTCCGCAACTCTTGTTCGAATTTAAAAATAATTTTCCACAAGCAAAAGCAATCATTGAATATTTTTCCAGGGGTGGTGAGGGTGATGGTCTGAGCACCAATAAAGTCGAGCACGTAATAAACACAATTTTTGGTGAAACAAGAAATATTATTTTTGAATCACGACCAGATATGACAGCACCATGGTTAGGTTATTTATTTTTATTTTTTATTATTTTTTCTGTTTGGTTTATATATAAAAATAAGAAAATTGATTTGCAATTAAGAAAAATTTTTTTGATCTCAGGCGTATTTTTTTTGATACCTACACTTGGGTTTTTATTTTTACACTTTAATTTATGGTATGTGTACCCACTTATTCCTGTGGCAACGATTTTAGTCGGAACAGTGGTACATAAGCTAAATAAGCAATTTGTTATCGTTTTTATTGCACTATATGTTTTGACAGCTCTCAGTAGATTACATTATTTTCTTTTGATAGAAAAACCAAAATTTGTAACTGACTCAGGAATGTACATAACAAAACAAAAGGTTATTGAGTATATTAGATTGGATGCTGGGGAAAGAGATTTTTCGGTATACACCTATCAACCAGATATTTATGATTTTCCATTTCAGTATGAATTTTTAGCTCAGGGCTTACAAGGAGAAGTGTTGCCTCTTGAATTTGCATATGAACCAGGAGTACCAAATTATGTCAAGGAAAAGGTTGACCTCCTAGATGAAATTGATACAAGATATGGTCAAAGATGGCAAGGTAGACCAAAAGTCATTTACTATATTGTGACTGATAAACAGGATTCTGAGTTATTGGGAAATTGGTGGGGGCGTCAAAAGTATGATCAAATCATTTCTCAAAAAGAATTTGGGGACAGGCTAGTGGTGTACACGGCTACACCAATGAAGGAATAGTAAAACTATGATAGGTACTGTATTAAACAAACATTGGTATTTCTTTTCTGTTTTGGGGATATTGTTGATAGCAGTATTCATTAGATTTTATCAGCTAGCTGATGTACCTCATGGAATGACCTGGGATGAGGCAGCAATAGGATATAACGGATATGCTGTTGTACATACAAGAAGAGATGAATGGCTCAATTTCTTACCTGTGAGCTTTATGTCGTTTGGAGACTATAAGGCCCCGTTGGCTATTTATATGAACGGAATTTCTACATACCTATTTGGCATGAACCTATTTGCAGTTAGACTTCCCTTTGCAGTATTCTCATTACTCGCTATCCTAGGAATAATAATTCTTACTGAAGAGATATTTGAAACACATAGATATAAAAAATTATTTGCACTTCTTGCTGGTGTTTTAATAACAACATCTCCTTGGCACATTCATTTTTCTCGGGCTGGATTTGAATCAGGGATTGCGTTAGCTTTTATTATCTGGGGATTGCTTTTTTGTATTAAAGCACTCAAAGCAGATTTTAAAAAACCACATTTATTATTTGGTGCTGCAGTGCTTTTTGACGCGGCAATTTATACATATCACAGCGCTAAAATAGCGCTACCAGTTCTTGGATTCATATTTATTGTTTTATTTTCTAGACAAATTATCACAAATTTAAAAAGAATTGTTTTACCACTAACCATTTTTGTAGTTGGTTTGATTCCATTTATTCTGGACTCGGTGTTTGGTAAGGGATTAACAAGAGCTGGGGTGACAATTTTTTCTTCAGATTTAGGCTTAATTCAAAAACTAGCATACGTTATTAAAAGTTATGCAGTTCATCTTTCACCGGAATTTTTACTCAGAGGTGAAACAACAACTTTAAGACATGGAGCGGGATATTTGGGAGTACTATTTATTACAACTTTCTTTTTGGTAACAGCTGGAGTAATTTCTATTTTAAGACAGAGCAAGAAATCAAGTAGCTTCAAATACCAACTATTATCTCTTGGTATTATTTTTGCGGGACTACTACCTGCTAGTGTGGCTATGGAAGTACCACATGCGAATAGAGCGTTACTCGCATTACCAGGATTTATTTTTTTGGCTGTCTTTGGACTTGATTACATAATCAATATACTTGAGAAGTCAAAACTAAATATCCAAGTTTCTGGTACTCATAAGGAAAAAAATATTGTTGTTAAGTCATTTGTCGGGAGTATGATTGCAATACATGTTTTGTTTTCTGTATCGTTTGTTTGGCATTATTTTACAAACTTTGCTCAAGCTTCTACGAATGATTTTAATGACGGATACCTTGAGGCATTTCGACTTGCTCAAAAATACGAAACTGGTGAAGGAACTGAACCTGTTGAAAAAATAATTTTTACTTCAGATTATGGTCAACCATACATCTATGCATTATTTGTTAGAAAGACCAACCCAATTTGGTATCAGGGTGGTTCGCTTATTAAATATGAATTTACTGACAAAATTAATATGGGAGATTTCTTACGAAAAAATACGCTGATTGTCGGCAGTGGAATGGATGATCTCCCAATAGAACAAGCTGATCATATTATCTATGGGGCTGATGGATCAGTTCGATTCCAATTTTTCAGAACAAAACAGAGTGTGGAGTAGGTTGTGAATATCAAACTTGTATATATTCTTACAATCCTTAATTATAGTCGTTTTTGGGCACCAATCTGGGTACTTTTTTATCTACTGCATACAGATTACTCAGGGATCGGGGTACTAGAATCTATAATGATTATAACCTCTGTATTAGCCGAAATCCCAACAGGAGCTATCGCTGATATGTTGGGAAAGAAATATACCTTGACAGTATCATATCTGTTTGGTTTCATAGGTTATATTTTCATGGGTACAGCAGATTCATTTTCTTTTTTGGCTCTTGGTGTCGTAATGGCAACTATTAGCTCTGCTTTTTCATCTGGAACAGTTGAAGCATTAGTATATGACACACTACTTACAGAAAAACGCGAGCAAACATATCAAAAAGTATTGAGTAATATCTCAAGCTTCAAAATGGCTTCTTTGGCAGTTTCAAGTATATTTGGCGGCATTTTATATAAAATGAATCCTGGATATCCATTCCTTGGTTTAGCTCTAATGATTTTCGTAGCCATTTTTTTGAGCCTATTTTTGAAAGAGCCACCAATTGATTCTGAAGTCTTTACTTGGAGTAACTATATTAAGCAGAATATATATGGCTTTAGGGAATTATTTAAGTCAAGGCGGGTACTGATAAAAAATATGTTATTAATTCTTTTGACAATGTTCGTTGTTATTAATGGTCATGTTTTAATTGATTCTCAATTAGTTGAGCAAGGGTGGAATAGCTCACAGCTTGGTCTCATTGTTTTTGGAATGTATTTTGTTTCATCAATTTTTGGTCAGATGGCATTGCCCATTTCACGACGAATTGGAGTTTGGAAGTCAGTCCTGCTATTTGCGGTGTTTATTTCTGTAAGTATGGTAATCATTCCATACACATCGGTCATTTTGGGTACTGTTGTTATTGTGCTAAGAAATGGTCTGATTGAATTGTTTGGAAACAACGCAAGTGCAACAATTAATTCTGAAACTATTTCTAAATATAGAGCCACTACGCTTTCAACGTATAGTATGTTAGCCAATATACCATACGTTTTTGGTGCGTACTACATTGGTAAATATATTGATGCAACGTCTGTGCATACTGTAACATTTTCCATAGGTTCAGGTTTGTTACTATTAGCTGTTCTGGCAATACTATTTTCAAGAAAGCACAAGCTATTTTTTTCGAATAATAAATAAAACTACTGGAAATGCTAGCAGCCCTACAACTGTTGCTAATAACCCGACTAATCTTACTTTTGAATATTCGTATACAACTTTAATCTCATGTTCTCCTGAAGGGACCTTATAAGTAATTAAGCCTCTGTAGCTTGGATCTTGATACTCAATAATAACTGGTGACCCATCAACATATGTAGTCCATCCTGGAAAGTAAAAAGTATAGTCTAGTAGTCTCAATTCGAAATCACTTTTGGTTTTATATAGGCGGCTTGCATTCTTTTCTTCTAGTATTGTGAGCTCGCCTGCTCCCTCAATTATTTTCGCTTGGACGGTTTTTTTCTCGTAGTCTTCAGTATTACTAGACCATACTGTATTGAAGTTAGTGCTGTGTAAATTTGCTTGATTAAAAAAATAATCACTTTCAGGTTGGACAATATAGTTCTTGCCGTAGAACTGTGGAATTCTAAACCACAAAACTAACGCAATACAAACAATAAAAATATAAAAGTTGTTCAGTTTTTTAAAAGTTTGAATGAGAAAAATAAAAACCAAAGGAATAGTAATTTGTAATGCCGCTAAAAATCTCCAAGGATATTGAATTTGATATATTACAGGAAGTGAATACAGTAGTTTACTAATAGGTAACATAAGTAGTAATAACAAACCACTTAGGCTCGTCCAAAAAAGTAAATTTTTTGCCGTATCTTTGTTAAAGTATTTTTTTATATATTGGTGTTTTGGTAGCAGTAATAGTGAGACTAATATTGTTACTGCGAGAGCTAAAATGATACACTCAATTGTTCCTAACTTGATATAGTTACCTCTTGGACCCGGATGTGTGAGTGTATAGTACCAAGTAGGATCATAAAGTTGCTTGACTGTTAAAAAGGTGTCTGCTCCGACAGCTTTTTCAACCCTTGATTGGTAAAAATAGCGCATCTCAATTAAAAGAGGGATAAGATAGTAGCTCGCACTGAGTATGCCTAAACTAGCGCCAACAACTGCTATTTGCAATTCTTTTTTTAAATGTTTTTTATCTAATCCATAAAAAAAGTATGCTAGTACAGGAACACAAAAAATAACAAGCATCATGGGGTGTGTCAGTGCAGTACCAAGTACACCTATATAAAAGAGTAAAGTCGCCTTAAAATACTTCTTTTTTTGGACGTTCCATACAGCAAGCAACAAAATGGGGAGAAAAATTGTTGCCATTAATTCAGGGAGTCCACCTCTTGTATAAATGTTTAATACTCTATACGGAAAAAATACAGAAAAAACAGTTGCTGTAAGTGAAAGTGCTTGATCAGCAAATTTTCTAAAGAAAGCATAAAACAAAAAGCTAGAAAAAAGAACAGATACAGAAATTAATGAGATGTACGCAAGCTCTGTGGAAAATCCGAGTAATATTAAAGTAGCACCTAAATATGCTGGTACTTGGTGTGCAATTATTGGTAATGGGTGACCAAAATTGGCAAAATTATTTGCCCAAGTAACGGGAAACTCACCATCATATAAGCTTTGTGCAAATTGGTTCATTGTGGTCATGTGCACATGCCCATCAAAAGTTACCGGATGTCCCGGCCTATAAATTAAATCTGCTAAGCTTATAAAACTAACAAGAACGAGTAAGAGCCCTAACACAAGTCTAGAAGTAAATTGCATGGATCAAGTATACCTCATTGTAGTGCTATAATAAATTCATGATTACTCAGCCTTCGAATCGACTTTTTTTCATTATAGTTGCAGTTCTTGTTATGGTAGTCTCGGTTTTTCAGCATCCTTATCTCAAGCCAAAATTTAATTCCGATTATCGAATTGGGTTATTTGAAAAACTCAAAAGAGATTTGTTAGCAAATGAGTTTGATCCAGAAAAATATTGGGAATTCAGAGAACGGTTTAGCCCAGGGACTTTTTTACGAGATGAAGAATTTACTGGTTTTTACGGCACATTCAGAATTATTTCTGTAGCTGATGCTGTAACTCCACTATTTTATTATGATTCGACTTATCTACGAAGTCTTGATGCAGTTGTTTCTAGTACAGCAGACGAGGCACTTAAAAAAATAACAAATGAGTTTCCCGGTGAAATTGTTTCAAAAGGGAATGATTTTGTTCTCATTAAAGCTACTGACACAGAGTATGTATTTGCGTTTGTTGAGTCAATTGAGGAAATGCAGAAGGTTGTTGGAATGTTTGATTACATCCCCAAAGAAAAAGAGTTACTTAAAGATAAACTGTGGTACAACGCCACATATCTGAAAGTTAATTAATTTTCAATTAATTTTGAAATCCAAGCTTGGCAAAATTCCTTATCTGACATTGCTCCAAAATCAAATTGATTAGGGCTCACAATTCTAAGATATGGATTTATCTCTAAGCCAGAACAAAGCTGATCATTATAAATGTGATAGTACGTTCCGCTATCTTTGATTGCTTGAATCTGGAGTGAGTTGTAAAAAGTTTGAATGTCAGTGACAGGTTCTGAGTTTAAAGTGGTGTCTTCATTTGGTTCACACCTTCTAATATCATGTCTACTAATTACAACTTCATCTGAATTAACTATTTCGATTGGTAAACAATCGCCAATAAATTTTTTAGCTCCAATTTGATAGTTTTGAAGTTTATATGCGTTTTGAATTTCAGAGATGGTATCTTTGTTTAGTATATTATTAAAAAATAGATATGTAGAAACAGTAAATTCTGGCTCAGGGCTAAAGAGGACAACTTTTTGGGTTTCAGGAACTCTTCGTAAATATTCGGCCAGAACTCTATCACTAAAAAACTGCCTATCAGAGGCAATAATTGGGTAGCGCACAAAATATAGATAAGCAAAATGAAAGATACTTATTGCATAGATAAGGACAAAGAATAATTGAATAATTTTTGGAAAATATTTTCTGATAAATTCAGCACCAAGTGATGCAGCAAAAATTAAAATGGAAATATTGAGTGATGATCTAAAGAAATATGATCTGTCTGAAGATATCAAGCTTGGAACAACAAGAATGGCAAGAAGTGAAAGCAAGAACAACAGGAGTCGCTGTCTCTTGGAAATAATCAAGTAAATAAAACCAAATATAATTAGAACTGCATCAACAATATAAAAAATACCATGATTCCAAACACTCCATGCAGAATTGCTTACTTGTCCTTCAAGAAATAAAAAGTGAAAACCATAAGTCTCTGTAAAACGCTCAAATATCTTACCAGTCCAAATACTATACTTATTTATGAATACCTTATTTAATGGAGAATCCAGACTCAATCTTCTTTGCTCATTAACCAGTTGAGCAATCTCAGAAGAACTTGGAGTAAATAGAGTGTTTAATCTATCTTTACTTTTGTGATTTGGCAGCTGCACGAAAAGGTAGAAGGTGAACAATAAAAATGAGAAAAGCAAAACAATAATCTGAGGAATAATTCGCTTAACTGGAAAATTTTTAATTGTTTTAATACTATTTTTTGAGATGACTAAATGCGATTTTATTGAATATAAAAAGAAAGCAAAAACCCAGAACAAAAAAACTAACTTATGACCCTGATACTGATAGAAGCCAACAAATAAGATTGGAATAGACCACAACTTTTGCCAATCCTTTAATTTTAATAATACATAGGCACCAAAGGTATAAAAAAGAAGCTTGCATATCCATCAAATGGCATTCTACCAATTTGCCATACCCAAGGATTAAAGAGCGTAATGACCCAAGCAAAGACTGATACCTGTTTTGATTTTGTAAATTCATATGAGATTCCTGCAATTAGAAATGGTAAAAGTAGGCTCATGAGTAAGAATGGTAACTTTGCAGCTACTATTTGGCTAATTGGAAGCCAGTTAAATAAGACAATCAGATGTGTAGTTAATTCAGCTAAGGTTGGTGTTACTGGAACTAAAGAAAATGGATTCCAAGTGCCAGTTATATCTGTACCAGAAAGTTGTAGCGCTTTGGCATTAATAAAATAACCAAGCTCATCGTGAGGAATAAATGGTGGAATAGTAGAAATAGCATAAAATCGAGTGAAGATTCCAATTCCGAAAATCAGAGTGAGAAGTAACAAACTTGCTTTAGTCATTTTTTTTAGCATATTGGTCATATCCTCATTTTATACTGTTTAAAAATAATTTGTCCGACTAGAAACAGGAAGGAAAATACAGAAATGATTTCAGCACATTTTCTTAATGGTGTAAAACCAGTAAAATCGATCGTTACCGTTGATTTCTGATTAGGTACTGTAACTGCAATAATCCCTTCATATTCAGGAATATTTATTATTATTTTCTGCTTTTCTTTCTCAAGTGAAGCCTCCCAGCCGGGGTAAAACAGGCGTTTAAATAATACGATGATTTCTTGGTCAGGATGAATTGAATATGAAATAGTCTTTCCATCAAATTTTAGAATTGTCGGCTGTAATTCTGAAAGTTTATGGATGCTCGTTACTAGATTGTTCTTTTGTAGTGTCGCAGCTTGTGTTGCAGTGACATACAGCAGCTCATCGGGAAAGTAGTATGAAGTCTTGGCCCAAACTGGCAAGTGTTCATTGAAGCTTGAACCGGTTTCAAAAGTTGGATGATACCAATCAAAGTCTAGTCTATTAGTTTCTCCTTTGTTAATAACATACGATCTTGTGGATATAATCAATCCAAGAAAAATGCTTGTAGCTATGATTTTTTTTATGAAATGTGAAACTTTTTTCTCAGTAACAATATGTATTAGTATCATTACTGTAGAAAAAATAATTATCCATAAAAATCTCCAAGGAAACTGCACATATTGTAGAGGTGTAAATTTGTTCCAAAGTGGTAAAGAAGCTTCTGAAATTAAAACAAGGCAAATGATGATGAGTAGCAGCCATGTAGTATTTTTTTTTGTTTTTCGCAATAACGCTATTCCAAAAACAAATGCTACAACTGATATGCTTCCAATTTGTAAAACATCTTTAAAAAACTCGCTACTGTTGCCTGATTTCGAGATAGTAAATAAATTAATACTATTTACAAACTGCGTTTGATATTTCGCTAATGACCCAGCATTTTCATAGATAACCATCCACTGTTCAAAATAGGCAGGAATCCAATACCAAGCGCTTAACAGGAATCCTAACACACAAGCAAAAACAATAAAGATTGCCTTTTTGATTGAGAGTTTTTCTTTATTCGTTACAATAAAAAAGATAAAAAGTAAGAGAAGTGGAATAAGTGAAGGCAGGTGAGAAAGTGTCAATATCATAACTGAAGTTGCAGTCAGTAGAAAGTAAAAATCTTTTTTTCTACCTTCTAGTAAGTGTTTTATACCCAAAAAGAAAAGGGGGGTTGTAGCGTAAAAGAATAGTTCACCGATTGCACCTCTCCAATAAACATTTAATAAGATATAAGGATTAAGAACAAAAAAAAGTGCTAATAACATATTCCAAGGTTCAGATGTACTGTATGATCGCACAAAAAAATAGCAACTAACACTCGCCAGCAGAAGAGATAAAAGCACCGTTAGATTAAGACTTTCTTGTACACTAAATCCAGTAGAATGCAGTACAGCACCGATGAAATAAGGAGTGTGATACATGTAGTTAAAAGAAGGATAGCCATATCCGCCGTTTAGATTTGGGCCCCATCTCACTGGGAACTGCCCTTGCTTGAGAGCCAAATAGTAATTAGCAACTCGCACAGCGTGTAACTTATAATCATCACTTTCATACACTACATCTCTTAGTAATTGCCTATTTGAAAAAATTATTAAAACAAAAATAACAAACAAACTGACAATTATTTTTTTGTGTTTACTGAGTAACTTGTAAAAGTTCATATGCTTGGGTGTTGTCGTCGTATGAAATTACTTTTATCACTTCCATTTGAGATAACTTTGAGTTTTTCTCGCGGCAACCAATCTCTGCAATATACAAAACGTTCATTTTAATGTCACCAAAATCACACACATCTCTATTAAAACTGAACTTTCCAAGATTGTAATTACTAAGGTTACGGGCATATGGATGTGCTTGAAGCTCTTCAATAGAAATTAAATTTTCTATTACAAAATATGCATATAACGGACGTAAGTCATTTGTAACTTCTATCCTTTCAAATCCATCTGAAATCAGTGCTACTTCTTGAGCAATTTTAGTATATGGAGTATTCCTAAACCAAGGCTGTGTAAACCTGGTTTGCACATGATACTGTAATGCAAAGTAGCACATATGCCAGAGATATATAACAGAAATAGAAGATACTACTAAAGCTTTTATTAGCTTTGAATTAATTTTAAATAATGCATCAATACCCATTGCAACAAAATATGCTAAAGAAATGACCATTGGAAATGAACGCAATAAACTAGGGGTTTCTTGAGTGGTTAAACTTGCAGGAATGGGGCTAATGATGAGTAAAGCAACAAATAAAAAAAAGTCTCTTCGTTTATTCTTAATGGCAGCGTAAAGACCAATTGCTATTAGTGGCAGCTCAATTAAATACAATAGTCCATGATCAGTTATTGAGTTTCGTGTTGGCTTAGAAGCGGAAAAAAATAAAAATTCAGGAGAAAAATAGTTGGTGTATTCATGAAAAATTGCAAGGGTATACGTTTGTACTTTGTTGTAAAAAACTCTTACTATAGAAACTGGCACCTCTGTTCTGTTGGTGTAAATTTGCTCAAATAATTTTTGTTGTGGTCCTTGGTCATTAAAAATACTTACTGCAGATATTCTTGATGCACTCTCTTGAATAAAAAGAGAGAATAGAGTAGCCGTGGCAATTATAAGTAATACTGTGACACTTTTTTTGAGATACTCTTTTGTTTTTTTGAAATAGAAAATAACAAAGCACAAAATTAAGAGAGGTAATACTATTTTTGCTGAGTGATACAAGTACATGCTTAAAAAACCACTAATTGCAAAAGGAATTAACACAATAGATTTTTTTTGATTTTTTAGGTACTGAACTAAAAATAAAAAAGTCGCAACTAGAAAGAAAAATGAAGTGATAACTTCTTGAGTTCCTCTACTAACAATTACATGCCAGGGGGAGATAGACAGAACAATTGTAATTAGTAAGGCAATTTTTTTGTCTGCAATTTCTTTTATGAGTAAATATAATGATCCAAGCGATAGAATGGATAACACGGCTGAGGCAAATCGTGCTGCAAAAACTTGGTTGTCAAAAATAAATAAGAAAGGTATCTGTAAATAGGAGTACAAAGCTGGCTTGGGATCAATAAGCGAAGCAAGTGAAAGCGGTAGTTTATTCCCATCTTCATCCATACCGGTTTGTGAAAGTGAAACTGCATTTATATAAAATGAAGCTTCATCGGCATGAAAACCGCTTGGGGTTTGTGCCAATTGTATTGTTCTAAAAATGAATGCTGCTAGTAAGGTTACTACCAATATAGCAATATGAGTATTTTTTTTGACTAATCCAAGCATTTTTGTGAACCTTCATAAACATATACAAAACTGTATAAATGCGTATTGTCTTTAATAATAGTGATTGGTTCAATTTTCTCAAGAGCATCATTAGTAAAAAAGACTGATGGCTTTATTTTATTCAGTTCACAGTCGAGTGCAAAAAAGTCGCCTTTTTCAAAAAAGAGAGACTCTCCGAATTGCTTTGGTCGGGAAAAACCGGCAGATTCCTCGTAGATTTTGGCAAACGACTCCTGAGTTATCCTTGGATCAATTTTATTGAAGTAAGCATAATACATGTGTGGTTCTGGGTAGAGGTCATGATCAGCAAAGACAGTATATCCTTTTTTGAGGTATTCACCTTCTAGCATTGCTACTCTTTTAGCGTATGAAAGATATGTTGCAGTAATTTCATGAGTAGCAAATGTATCAACAGAATACCGAATTACGAATAGACCAAGAAACACAAGAAGAATGCTCAAAAATGTGAAGGAAAAATATGTAACTTTTCTGAAATAGTCTTTTAAAAACTGATACCCTAGTACAAGAGTAACGAGTACAAATGGTATAAGAATTGAAAGGCGCGTAGAGTGTGGGTTACCTGAAACTGTGGAAGGCACAAGCGCAACAAAATACCCAAGTAGTATAGGATACTGTTCTTTTATGTTTTTAAACAACAAAAGAGAACCAATCATCCAGAATGGCAGTAAAAATACATAAAATTGGCCACTTTGTGTTGGATTGCGCAACACCTCTGTATCACCAGAAATAAATAGAAAATCTGGTGAAAAATGCTTAACCAAGCTCTCAACTCCTATCAAAGCCTGTCTGGTAAATTTATTATATTTCAGCTTACATAGAATGGTTAATTTTGGATTTATTTCGATAAAAGTTCCATGACAATTATTTTCGTAGTGCTCTGAGAGCTTTATATAGTCATCTGAAGTAATAATAAGTGTTTGATTCAGTCTTCCAGTTGCACCTTTTGCAAAAAAACCAGGTAAAGAAAGTATAGTAGAAATAACAAAAATAAAAATGAGACTCTTTAAATATAGTGTCTTTTTTTTAATTTCTTTGAAGTAAAGTATGAGTGTGACAAAAATTGTTGCCAGTAAAAAAAGTATCACTGCATATCGAAAACTGTGAAACGTATATGTGCTGAAACTAAAAAAAACTGCTGACAAAATTATTTTAAAATACGAGTTTTGAGCATGGCTGAGAAACAATAATCCTGCCATAAAAAAAGCTAAGCCAAGGTTAGATTCAAGAGCCATTCTGCTTAAGTGAATAGTCCAAGGATTAGCAGCGAGTAGCAGACCAGCTACCAATGCAAGTTCATCTGATTTAAATATTTTTTTAATCCACAGCGTCCCGAACAAAACTACAAATACGCCAGCAATAGCAGAAGTAATTCTAGGTAAGACCTCTTGCCATCCTATCAGTTTATATAGTACTGCCGTAACATAAATGAACCCAGGAGCTTTAAAATCACCAAATGACTTAAAGATGAGTGGAAATTTTTCACCCCATTCATCCATACCAGTTTCAGCAATACTTATTGCTGCATATCCAATTCCCACCTCATCTTGTAACATGCTTGGAGGAAACACACTTAAAAAGGGAAATCTAAGGAGTACAGCTACAATAAGTACAAATGCTAAGAGTAAGGCAAATTTGTGTTTTTTTAGAAATTGCATTGCCATACGAGTATACATCATTGTAAGGACACAAGGCTAATGGTAAGCCATTTCTTTTGGTTCATTGCTTGAGCAAATGTATTGTCTCTTAAATCAAAATATAAGTATCCATTTGCAGTGCTTGCTTCTTGTATGTCAAAAACACTAATAATAAGTGCAACTGTTTTGTCTTTTGAAGTAACAATTTGAGTTGAGCTAGATTGTGCTACCATCTCCCAACCTAGAGATTTAAGATATTTTTCAGAAAAGAACAGTGAGTCGGTCTGAATAAAACTTCCTTCAATACTTACTAACTTTGGAGACCTAAAAAGTAAATATGGCGAAAATGACTCTGGCAAGCTTACTGTAGAACTCAGTTCTTCTGGAATAGGAAACTGTTGCTGTTTTTGTAGATATATTCTGCCTCGAGAATAGAATTCTCTAAACATCCATACATCCTGTGCAACCGATTGAGATCCAGAATTAACAGTTTGAACCAAATCATTCCACATCTTTGTATTTCCGATTCCCAACCAAGATCGCAGTGTTGGCTGCTGAATGAATGCAATCACAAGAATGAGCAACCCAACAACAAAATATACTGTGCTATTTGCATGAGATTTTTTGAGTATATTCATTCTATAATGGTCCTACAAATATGCTGTTTAAATCAAAATTAGTAAATAAAACTGATCTACTAGCTCTCTTATTACTCATTCTATCATCATTAGTGTTTTTGTTGGATACCCTTGTCTATAAAAACCAACCTGCAAATATGGACGGTACTTCTCATATTACCAATATGGCTGTGTTTCACGCAGCTTTGTTGGATGGTGATTTTCCTGTTCGTTGGACTGATGGGTTTGCTAATTATGGTTTGCCAGTTGGGTCCTTTATTCAGCAAGTAACTTCCTATCTTGGTGGTTTTTTAACTTTTTTGACGAATAATGTAGTTGTCTCATTTAATTTGGTGTATGTGATTGCCACAGTGGTGTCAGTGCTGTTATTTTATGTTTTTCTTCGATTTTATTTTAGGCAGTGGCCTAGTTTTATTGGCGCTTTTTTATTTAATTTTGCACCATATAGAATAATAAATACCTATATTCGCGGTGCTATTCCAGAGTATTTCTCGTCAGTATTTTTTATTTCTATTCTAATATTTCTGTTTGCACTGTCTAGGAAAAAAACGTGGTGGTCATTTATTTGGCTTTCATTTTCAGTTACTGGACTCATCTTAAGCCATCCTATGAATGTTTTGACGGGAGCATTTTTTATTGTTCCGTACATTCTCTATTTGATCTTGCAAGAAAAAGAGAAAATAAAGTTACTTATTCTTATTTCAGCTTCTGGGGTTATAGGTGTTTTGTTAAGTAGTTATTACTTGTTACCCCTCCTAAAAGACATTCAATACTTTTATTATGCGTTGTATACAAATTATTATACTTTTAACTCTACATTAGGTTTACACAATTTCCTTGATCCGCAATGGTACTACTTTATTACTGAAAGAAACGAAATTCTTTCTAGAGGACATTTTATTAAAACTGGAGCAATAGAATTTATTTTATTGTTATCTGGAGTAGTATATGGTGTTATACGAAAAATTAAGAAGCAAAAATTTCATCTTTTTGACTTATCGGTTATTGTAGGCATTATCACACTTTTCTTAACCACTCAATTAGCTGAACCCATATATCTTTCAATAGATTTTTTAAGTAATATTCAATTTCCTTGGAGAATGCTATCAACTTTTATTTTTATCCCACCTCTTATTGCAGCATTTTTTATTGATAAGCACAAAAAAGATAGTATACAGATTATTTTAGGAATGTTAATTATTGTAGTAGTGTCATGGAATAGATTTGCACAGGTGTATGGTAAAAATTTCACTGCAACTTCCCAAGACAGCTATTATTTTACTATCGATAACTTGCATTCATCAAATATGAATACCATTTGGACAACTCGTACAACAGAATATCCTGTTCATAGAGACGATAAAGTTGCAGTATTAGAAGGTCAAGCTGATTTAATGAATGTATTTGTAAAAAATTCACTGAGAACCTATGAAATATCTGCAGAAAACTCGGTTCGAATGATTGATTACACATTCTATTATCCAGGTTGGAAAGTATACTCAGACGGAGTAGAGGTCCCAATTGAATTTCAAGATATAAATCACCGGGGTGTAATAACGTATTGGTTACCAGCAGGCAAGCATAGTGTAGAGGTCAAATTTACTCAAACAAAAACTGTGTTATTGGCAAATGCAATAACTCTAGTGAGTGTATTTTTTATTGGATTAATTATTGTTTTTAGAAAAAAAGTAAATCAACTATTGAGCAAGCTGTTTTAATTTTAATGAACCGAATTGGTAATTAGTATCAACTGTGAATGTTCCAAATGTGTCATATTGATTCTTAATAAAATCATTTTGAATTTCTTCACTCAAAGTTGTATCTGGCTCAAAAATAATAAAATGCAATGTTTCTGGTTGGTATTTTTGTTCCAATACTTTTTCTGTAATAAAGTATTTTTGATCGATACCAATGTAATATGGTGTGTAACCATATTTGGATTGGCCATGCCACCTATACAGATAATCCCATGTTGCGTTTATTGCATATGGACTTGTAAGGCTAGAAAAGGAAAATTGAGAGCCGTTAGCTATTTCATAGGTTTTGTCAACAACTTGTAGTTGGCGGTTTAAAAAAGCACCATTCTGGATGACTCCAAAATGATGATGTTGTTGTTTGTTCCAATCAAGTATTTGTATGAAATTTGCAACTGCAAACGTTCCCAAAAATGCAAAACCTAATAAATTGAGTATTTGCTTCTTTTGCTTTATCAATCGTGTGATGCCTGCTGATAACAGTAAGAATATAACAGTTTCTACACCAATAAATGTATGATTTGGATCTCTGTAATGCCAAACAAGAAGCCAAAGCGGAGCCAACAAAAAGACCAACATCAAAATAGCTTGTTTTCTGTTCATTTTAGCGATAAACACAAGCGCAATTAGAACAATGAATATTGGAAGTACAAATAGTTTTTGCGCAACCAAAATATTAGAAATAATAAAATAATATTTAGAAGCAATTTGAGGCAATATTTCGAAAAAATTTGTCTCATGTTGGTTAAGGTTCAAACTTTCAAGTGAAAGTATGCCCCGTCTATACATAAGAATTTCAGTGAGAATCATTGTAGAAATACCTACAAAAAAGGTAAAAACAGAAAAAAGTAATTTCTGAACTTCTAATTTATAGAATTTATTGAAAATTGAATAGATAAAAACAATAAAAATACTACCAAATATTGTTATATTCTGCAACGCAGACTGCATAGATAACGCAATACTAGCTCCAAAAAAAATATAACTTATTTTTGACTGTTTTATTTCAGAAAGAAATATTTTCCAAATATAATAGTATGTCAGTGGAACAAATATTCCAGATAAATTCGGGTTAGAAAGCCAAGTACTTAAGTGAATGCTAACTGCTGAAACAGACTGAAAAAAGGCTGCAATAAGCCCAACAGTTTTTGATTTAAAGACTTCTATACTTATTTTATAGGTAACGATGATTCCCAATAATGAAATGACTGCCAAGTATGCGGAAACAACAAATGGACTACCGCCACCAAGTACATACGCTGGGGCAATGACGTAATAGTATAGTACACCGTGGTATACACTATCATTTGTTCCACTCACAGAAGGACCTTGAATCTTTATGTCCTTATCAGTAATAATGCTGGAGCTAACAACTGCGTCTCTGGCTTGATCATAGTAGAAAAAAATATTGTTTCCACTAATCGTGTATACTCTTAAAAATAAGGCCAAAAGCAAGATGAAAACGAGTATATAATTTTTTTTCAGTATACTAAGTACGTACATTTATGATTCCATTATACCGTAGACCTATTAGATATTACGACTTGACTTTGATACAATGACTCTATGCTTTCTGTTGTTTTAGCTACTTACAATGAAGAAAAAAATATTGAAAAATGTTTGCGATCAATCAAAGAAATCGCAGGTGAAATCATTGTTGTAGATGGCTCTTCCACAGATAAAACCCCAGATTTAGCTAAGAAGCTTGGGGCAAAAGTAATTATTACTTCTAACAAACCAAACTTTCATATAAATAAGCAAATGGCTATGGATGAAGCTAAAGGTGAGTTGGTTTTGCAACTTGATGCAGATGAATGGCCTGATGATGAGTTAAAGGAATTTATCAAAAGAACCCATAAAATCATCATGAAAGAAGGGTATCGTGGCCCACTAGCCTGGTGGCTGAAACGAAAGAATTACTTTTTAGGTCAATATTTTCAAAAAGGGGGTCAATATCCAGATCCTGTTATTCGACTGTACGTAAATGGATACGCAAAACTGCCTCAAAAAGATGTGCATGAACAGATGCAAGTGAAAGGTGAAATTGGTTGGGCAGAAGGTCATTTAATTCACTTTGCTAATCCTACATTTGCTGATTATTTACGAAAGTTTGGAACATATACTAGCTTTAAAGCACACCAGTTAGAAAAAGATGGTATACAAATAAACCCTGTAACTACACTCGAGTACATAGGTATTAAACCCCTTAAAACCTTTTTACAAATTTTCATCAGACATAAAGGGTTTGTTGACGGGGTACCCGGATTTGTTTTTGCTGTCATGAGTGGACTGCATCATGCAGTTGCATACTTACAGCTTTGGGAACTAAAAGAAAAAAAGAAGCTGGCCAAAGAAGGTAATTATGCAAGCAGATAAAAAAATTACTGTAGTGTTTGAGACAAGTGTTTTGGCTGGTGAGCATTCTTCACGCGGAATTGGCACATATGCTCGTTTACTTTTAGAACATCTTGAAGGAATCAGCGAGATTGAGGTGCATAAAAGTAGTACGATGAGCAAAACTGACACCATTAAGCCAGATATAATTCATTATCCTTTTTTTGACCTTTATTTTGATACGTTACCAATTAATCCATTTAAGAATAAGGTTGTAACTGTTCATGATGTGATCCCACTTATCTTTCCTGAGTACTACAAAGCTGGTATCAAGGGGAAGTTACGCTTAAAGAAACAAAAATTAGCGCTCAGAAGTGCTGCTGCAGTCATAACAGATTCCCAGGCATCAAAAGCAGACATTATCAAACACTTAAGAATTCCAGAACACAAGATTCATGTTGTGTATTTAGCCGCCAATCCAAGTTTGAGAGCTCAAGACGAGGATATCATTAAAAGAGTCAAATATAAAAATAAGCTACCAGATAAATATATTTTATATGTGGGGGATATTAACTATAATAAAAACATTCCACAATTGATAAAAATGATGAAGTTTATTGAAGATGAATCAGTTACGTTGGTCTGTTTGGGCCGGAACTTTACTCCTCAAGAAATACCTGAATGGCAATGGATAGAAACCCAGCTGGCATTGAGTGATGTTTCAGATAGAGTCGTTTTTCTCAATAACGTTTTAACTGAATCACTTGACGAATTAGGAGCAATATATACAGGTGCACAGCTTTATATTCAGCCTTCTTTATATGAAGGATTTGGGTTGCCAGTTCTAGAAGCTATGCAATGTCGCACTCCAGTTGTCTGTAGTCGTAATTCATCATTACTAGAAGTTGGTGGTGAACATGTGGTTTTTAGCGAACCAACTGCTGAGGATTTTGCCGCTAAGGTAGCTGAAGTACTTTCTTGGTCTAAAACAAGGAGAGATACGTTTATTCGGGAAGCATACAAGTGGTCACAAAACTTCAGCTGGGATAAAACTGCCCAAGAAACAGCTACAGTATATAAAAAAGTGTTGAAACTAAATCACGAGAAATCTGAATGAAGACTTTTTGGAAGTTATTTATTATTTTTTTGTTTTGGCGTCTGGCTCTTTTTTTAATTGGTTTTTTAGCTGATTCTGTTTTAACCTACGATCCAAGCTTTCCTTACGCCGATGGCCTACTTGATACATTTGATTTACCAAGATGGGTGTATTCCTGGGCAAATTTTGATGGTGTTCATTATTTAACAATTATGAAAAATGGCTACCGTGGAGCCGATCTTATCCAAGCTTTTTTCCCTGTTTATCCGTATTTATCAAAGATAGTTAACTTCATAGTTGATAATTATCTTTTGGCAAGTTTAGTTGTCTCTAATGTTTCATTTTTATTGTTACTTTTTTTCTGGTACCAATGTATTAAGCATAGTTTCAGCCAAACAGTAGCTTATTGGGCAACTGCAGTCTTATTGTTGTTTCCAACATCTTTCTTCTTTGCTGCATCTTACACAGAGTCCCTCTTTCTACTATTTGTCATAGGTACATTTTGGTCTGTACAAAAGAAGAGATATTGGTTGACAGCTCTTTGTATTGCGCTTGCAAGTGCCACAAGAGTAACCGGAATTTTATTATTGCCAGCAGTACTTATAGAAATTGTTTTTCCAAATATTCAATGGGGCATCTCTCTTAAAGAACTACAAAAAAACGTCAAAAATAGCCTTACAGCATGGAGAAAAGTAATACAACCAGTTGGGATAGTTGCATTGGGTTCTGCTGGCTTACTTGCTTATATGTACTATTTATATAAAGAATTTGGTGACCCCCTCTATTTTTTTCATGTACAATCAGAATTTGGAGGTGGAATCAGACAAGAAAGTGTTGTTTTATATCCACAAGTGGTGTGGCGGTATATTAAAATACTTTTAACTGCTCGACCATTTGATCTTAAATATTATTCATATATTCTAGAGTTCTTGGTTGGAATTTTTGGATTACTTGGAATTGTACTTTCAGTGACAAAAACTAGATTAAGTTGCACTTTGTTTGCATTGCTAGCTTTCTTTGTTCCAACGATTACTGGCACATTTTCTAGTATGCCCCGATATATTTTAGTTTGTTTTCCAATATTCAGTATCCTGGCAATTTGGGCAGAAAAATCTAAAGTTTTTAGGTATACTTGGTTTACAATGAGTATAGTTTTACTAATAGTACATACAGTCATGTTTGTCCAGGGATACTGGATAGCATAAAGGAAAAATATGAAGATTATTGTTACTGGAGGTTCAGGATTTTTGGGCACACATATGATTCGTGCACTACAGATCGCGGGTCATCAAATCAAAAATATTGACATCAAGCCAAGCAAAGATTCAAATGTCGAAACGGTAATTGCTGATATCCTAGATACAAAGCGCATGCGAGAAGAAATTAGAGATGCTGACGCGGTTTTACATTTTGCAGGCTTAATTGAAGCTGGTGAGTCAGTTAAACACCCACAAAGATTTGTAGATGTTAATATTTCTGGAACAGTATCAGTTTTAGAGGCTATGAGAGAAAATGGTATTAAGACTATCTTATTTTCTTCTTCAGCAGCAGTGTATGGCGAACCTCAACACATTCCAATTAAAGAGAATGACAGAACAATCCCAATTAATCCATATGGTATGACAAAATTAGCTATGGAGGGCCTCATTTCAAGTTATGTTCAGGCACATGGTTTTACTGGAGTTGCCCTACGATACTTTAATTTATATGGTCCTGAGGAACATCATGAACCAGAATCTCATGCCATGCCAAGATTTATTAAACAAATTTATAATGATCAAGAGGTCACAGTATATGGCTCTGGTGAACACCAAAGAGATTACATCCATGTACGAGATATTGTTGATGCACATATGAAGTCATTAGAGTTTGCTCTTAAAAATCCTAGACAATATCATTACTTCAATTTGAGTACAGAAAAACCAACTACCGTCTTAGAAATTGCTCATGAAGTTGAACGCGTACTAGGAAAAAAAGCAAATATTGTGCACATGCCAGAGCGACCTGGTGATCCATTGGTATTGTATGCGAGTGCTCAAAAAGCAAGAGATATACTTGGCTGGCACGCACGAGTTAGTATTAATGAAGGTATTACAGAAACTGTAGAGTACTTTGTGAACTACTGGAAAGACTAATGAGTAAGCAGCTCAAAGATAACGTCTGGATTATTATTCCAGGATTAAATGAGGAAAAATATATTTCCACCGTTCTAAAAAAGGTTCTAAAGCAATCCAAAAATATTATTGTTGTTGATGATGGGTCTCAAGACAAAATGGCAATAATAGCACAAAAACTAACTCCGCATGTGTTATGCCACTCTATTAACCTTGGAAAAGGAGCTGCACTTAAAACTGGCTGCGAATATGCTTTTAAAACACTCAAAGCTGATGCAGTTATTTTTATGGATAGTGATGATCAACATGATCCAGAAGAACTCTCGCTCTTTTATAAGGCACTAGAATCATCAGACGTAGTATTTGGTGTGAGAGCATTTGATGACAAGATGCCATTAGTTAGAATTATGATGAATAGACTTGCTTCTGCTGTAATCTACTTTTTATTTGGTGAGTATATTCCTGATATTCCAAGTGGCTATAAAGCAATTTCAAAACATGCCTACAAAAAATTAGCATGGAATTCTCAAGATTATGCAGTTGAAATGGAAATAGCTGCAAGAACAGCAAAATATAAAATGCCCTTTAGTACGATCCCAATAAAAACGATATATCATGATTTAGAGCGGGGGATGACAATTTTGGATACTGTGCGTATGATAACAAAGATATTGAGTTGGAGAATATCATTATGAGTATATTTCAAATTGGTGCGACGTTATTTGCTCTATTCATGATGTATGTGGTGTCCATTCACAAAAACAAATCAAAACTGTCTTTAATTGAAATGTCCTTTTGGTATTCTATGTGGGGTTTATTTGTCATAATAGCATTATTCCCAGATCTCCTAACTGGAATTACACAGCGACTTAGTTTTCAAAGAGTTTTTGATTTATTATTAGTTTTGGCGCTAATGGTACTCACAGTACTTGTGGTTTTAAGTTATTTCATGCAAAAAGAAAATCAAAAGAAATTAGAGGAATTTGTTAGAAAGCAGGCGATTGATGAACGTAAAAAAGCAAACTAAAACAAAAAAAATAAAACCACTTCTCTCTGTGGTTATGCCGGTGTACAACGAAGAGGCAACTATAGTTGAGATCATTAAGCAAGTAAGAAATAGTGGGATTTCATCGCTTGAATTGATTGTGGTTGATGACAAATCCACTGATAGCACTCGAAAACTTTTAGAAAAAATAAAAAGTACGATTGATGTTTTAGTCCTTAAAGATAAAAACGGTGGTAAGGGATCAGCACTTCGTGAGGGCATTTCAAGAGCTACCGGTGACATTGTAATCATTCAAGATGCAGATTTGGAGTATGACCCAAAGGAGTACAAAAAACTTATTCAACCAATTCTTGAAGGCAGAGCTGATGTGGTGTATGGTTCTCGATTTATGGGATCAGAGGCTCATAGAGTTGTATATTTTTGGCATTATGCAGCAAATACATTACTTACTCTTCTTTCAAATATGTTTACTAACTTAAATATGACTGACATGGAAACCTGTTACAAAGTTTTTAGAAGAGAAATTATTCAGTCGATTGAAATAAAAGAGAACTCTTTTGGTATTGAGCCAGAAGTTACAGCAAAAGTCTCCAAATTAAAAGCTCGAATTTATGAAGTTGGAATATCTTATCATGGTCGTACATATGAGGATGGTAAAAAAATCGGATTAAAAGATGCGTTTAGGGCTGTGTGGGCAATTCTAAAATATAATTTAGAGAGTTGATTCATGAAAGAAAAGATACTTGTTACTGGTGCCGCTGGGTTTATTGGCTCTCATTTAGTTGAGTATCTCCTCGAAAAAAAAATTCCGATATCTAGTCTTCGTCTTTTCATAAAAACTGGAGAATCTCTTGAGAATTTACCCAAAAGGAATTTTGACATTATAGTTGGCGATATCAGAAATAAAAAGGATGTTGCAAAAGCAATGGAAACTGTCACGACTGTGTATCATCTTGCTGCCCGAATTGATTTTGATGGCAAAACGTATGCTGAATATGAAGATGTAAATGTACAAGGGACAAAGAACCTACTTACTCAAGCTGTAAAAAATAAAAATTTTAAGAAATTTATCAACTATAGTAGTATTGGAGTTCATGGGCTGCCAGCAGGTATCGGTGACATTGTTAATTGGGATGAAACTCATGAACCTTCATATACCAATTTTTATGGTAGATCAAAATGGGAAGCAGAAAAAGCAGTAAGAGCAGCTCACAAAAAATATGGTTTAGCATATGCAATTATCCGTCCTGCCAGTGTCTATGGACCAAGAGAAAAAGGCCCAACTCTAGCGCTGTATAAGGCTGTTAAATCAGGACAGTTTCTAATGATCGGAAATGGTAGCAACAAAATGCATTATGTATTTGTCAGAGATCTGGTAGTTGCAACATATTTAGCTGGTGCTTCTAAAAGATCATCGGGAGAGTACATTATTGCAGGACCTAATCCAACCCAATTCAAAGATGTAGTAAAGTACGTGGCGCAAAGCATTGGGAAACCAGTGCCCAAGCTCTGTATTTCTAAACCACTAGCATTATGTATAGCATATATTTTTCAGATCCTTACAAGGGCAACTGGGAAAACGCTACCATTATTTCCCTCTAGAGTGAAAACAATGACTACAACTTATTACTATAATATTTCTAAAGCAAAAAAAGAATTAGAATACAAACCAAAGGTGTCATTTAAAGAAGGCTCAAAAATTGTGGGTGAATGGTATATAGAAAACGGTTTTCTATGAAAAGCCCTTTAGTTTCAATTATTTTGGTTACTTATAACTCTGAAGAATATTTAGAAGCTTGTTTGGTGTCGCTTTATTCTAATATCTATCCTCAGTTCGAGGTTATTATTGTTGACAATAATTCAAGTGATAATACAAAAAAAATTATTCTGAAATATCAAAAAAAATTTCCCAATAAAAGTGTTGTAAGTTTTAATTCACAAAATCTAGGATATGCTAAGGCGAACAATGCAGCAATAGCTATGGCACGTGGTGATCTATTTTTTGTTATAAATCCTGACACAATTGTTGACAAAAATTTCTTAACTCCATTAGTAAACGAGATAAATGAAAAAAATATTGCTGCTGTACAACCATTAGTGTATTTATTTGATAAAAAAACTATTAATTTAACTGGAAAAGTAACCCATTATTTAGGGTTTGATTGGCTTCGTGATTTTAATCAAGTTAGAATTCCCAAAAAAAGTGAATTGTTTTCACTGAGTGGTTCTGGAGTGTTGCTAAACAAGAAAGACTTTCTTGAGGCTGGTGGATTTGATGAATTCTATTTTATGTATTATGAAGACAGTGATTTATCTTGGAAATTCAATTTACTCGATAAAAAAATGGTTTTCGCACCGAAGAGTATTTTATTTCACGATTATAAATACATTCCAAAGGAAACATATCAACCGTTACAAAAAAAACTGTTTTATATTGAGCGAAATCGAATAGTAACTATCTTAAAAAATTACTCAATCAAAACTCTTTTGTTGTTACTCCCAATGTTTATATTTATGGAGTTGGGAATGCTCATATTTGCTTTCTTTGATAGATGGGGTACAACTAAATTGAGAACATATATGAGTATTCTAAAAAGTTACAAGCATATAGTAGAAAAAAGGTCATTTATACAAAGTAAGAGGAAAGTTGCTGATTCCACTATTTTTAAACAATTCGAATCAGCCATAACATTCGAGAAATTTTCAAACCCTCTTATCAAATACGTTGTCAATCCAATTCTTCATATCTACTTTATAATCATTGAAAAGATTGTATGAGAATTTTGCAAGTTTGTTCTTACCTCTATCCAGCTCTTACTTATGGTGGTCCAGCTCAAATGGTTTATGATTTGAGTAAACAATTATCATCAAGAAATTCAGTGACAATATATACAACTGACGTTTGGGATCAAGTAAGAAGAATTCTGAAGTCAGAAAAAATAAATTCAACTCATAATTTTCATGTGAAATATTTTAGAAATACTTTCAACGCATTAGCTTTTAAAATTAGATTTTTTACCGGATTCGGCATGGTATTTGATTTTATAAAGAATAACAAGACATATGATGTGGTTCATATCCATGATGTATTTATCATACCTCAGCTTCTAATAGCATTGCTTTCTATAATTCTCAAAAAACCACTTTTTTGGACTCCTCACGGAGTTTTGGATCCACTCAGATTGAAGAAAAAAACAGCTATTAAGAAAGCACTGCTTCCAGTTTCTATATATTTTTTGAAAAAAGCTACACAAGTAATAGCTGTTTCTCAAAAGGAAGCGTATGATCTCAAGCAACTTGGCTTAAATAATATTGTTACCATATATAATGGTGTTTCGAAACTATCGGTAGAGCCTACTCAAAAGTTTTCAGCTTTAAAAAATAAAGATAAAATAACATTACTGTACATCGGAAAAATCCACCAACAAAAAGGTTTAAAAGAATCATTACTAGCTCTGAAGAAATCTAGAATCAACGCACAATTTATTATAGCTGGACCTGATGATGGAGGAAAAACTGAACTTGAAACAATCATTGCAAACTTAGATATAAAAGATGTTTATTTTTTAGGTTTTGTGGGCGAAAAAGAAAAAAAAGAACTCTACAAAATTTCAGATTTATTTATTCATCCTTCATATGCTGAAGGCTTTTCAATAAGCATACTGGAATCAATGCGAGAAGGCGTTCCGGTTGTAATTAGTGACGGATGTAATTTTCCCGAAGTTGAGAATAAAAATGCCGGATTTATAGTTCGGGTTTCAAAGTTAGAAAAAGAACTCTCTCATTTATTTAAACTTGTTGTAAAAAATAAAGGATTGCTTAATAAAATGAAGGAAGATGCAAAAAGACTTGTAAATACAAGCTATACTACAAAAGTAATGGCAAAAAAATACGAAAAGCTATATGAAAAGCATTTTTAAAAAATTAGTATACTATTCAAAGTTGGTCTTGAGTGAAGGTATCTTTTTTTTTATTACCGATAGAAAAATAGTATGTCAGAAATTTGGCAATTCTGGCGCATCTTGGTGGATTCCTCGGAATATTTTAAATGAGAATTCAATTTGTTACTCAGGTGGGGTTGGCGAAGATGTGAGTTTCGATCTCGAGCTAATAAAAAAGTTTAATGTAAAGGTGTTTGCTTTTGATCCTACACCAAGATCGATAGAATATGTCAGCAAGAATGTTAAGGATGATCGCTTTATTTTTATTCCATTTGGACTATGGAAAAATAGTACAAAGAAAAAATTTTTTACACCAGCAAATAAGAACCATGTTTCACACTCTATAGTTAATCTACACAAAACAAATGAGTTCTTTGAAGCAAATTGTGTAACTCTCAAATTAATAATGCAAAAACTCAAACACAGCAAAATTGACCTATTAAAGATAGATATAGAGGGAGCAGAGTATGCAGTTTTGAAAAAAATGCTAAATGATAAGATTTACCCTAACATTATATGTGTTGAATTTGATCAGCCTGCATCCTTAAAAAGGATGTATAGCATGGTAAAAAAGTTAACTGGCAGTGGTTACAAATTAGTAAAGAAAGAGTATTACAACTTCACTTTTATAAAAAAATGAAAATACTTTTAGTATGCAACTATTTTCAACCAAAACTATCTTACGCAGAGTCTGAGATAGCTCGGGCACTTTTAAGTCTTGGTCATAGTGTTGAAGTAATCACCGGAGACAGATACTTTCCATTTCCAAACTATGAAAAGACCGTACAGAGTGTCTTAGGAACTAGACTAGTTGGTACCAGCAAGAAAAAAGAAAACGGCATTTTTGTTACTCGTCAAAAAGTTTACTTCGAATTTTTTGCAAGGTCAGGATTCTTTGGAATTTATCAAAAAATAAAATCTTTTCGTCCCAACTATGTTATTGTTTTTGGATTGACTACACCTGCTAGTATTCAAGTTTCACTATTTAAGAATAACAGTAACTTTAAATTTGTAGGTGTGGATAGTCATTTGCCCTCTGAATTGTTTTCTTCACAAGTAGTATTAAAAAAAGCTTTCTACTTCGTTTTCAGGTTATTATTTTCAAATTTGATTAACAAAAAGATAGATAAAATTATTGCGGTGCAAGAGGGAACAAAAGGTGTTATTAAGAAGTACTATGGTTTAAATAAAAAAATTGTTTTAGCCTCACACGGAACTAATACAGAACTTTTTCACTTTGATCCATTACTTAGAACAAAAGTGAGAAAACACTACAATATAAATGAAAAAGATTTTCTTATTATTTATACCGGAAAGATTATTGAAAGTAAGGGAATTGATATTCTGATTAAAGCATTTGAAAATCTGTGTTTAAAATACAAAAATGTTTATTTACTACTTGTCGGAAGTGGTCCGCTCGAATATAAAGAAACATGCTTGAATATTGCCACAGAAAATACAAAAATGAAGATTATTTGGGAAGAGTTCAAGAATTATAAAAAACTTCCGGCATATTATAGTGCAAGCGATGTAGCTGTTTGGCCACTTCAAGAATCTCTTTCGATGAATGATGCAGCGGCTTGCTCGCTTCCATATATCGTGAATCACACTGCTGGTGTTAAAGAACGGTTAAGTAACAACAATGCTTTACTATATAAAAAAGGGGATTCTATAGATTTATCTAAAAAGATTGAATATCTATATTTAAACTCTGACCAAAGAAAAAAAATGGGTAAAAATGGTAGAGAATTAGTAGAAAATAACCTATCTTGGCAAAAAGTAGCCAAAAAGTATTTATTATGATAGCAGTACTTGTAGGAACTAGGCCGGAACTAATTAAAGTAGCACCAATTTTAAGAAGACTGCAGCAAGGTAAAACTCCTCATATTTTTATTCACTCTAATCAACATTATTCTTATGATATGGATAGAATCATCTTAAAGGACTTAAAGCTAAAACGACCTGACTATAACCTTAATGTTGGAAGTGCTACACATGCAACACAAACAGGAAAAATTATGGAGGGTGTTGAAGCTTTGTGCTTAAAACACAAACCATCAGTTATTCTGGTTCACGGAGATACAAATACGACCTTAGGAGGTGCGCTAGCTGCCAAAAAGCTTCATATAAAAGTTGGGCATATTGAAGCCGGACTTAGAAGCTTTGATTACAGGATGCCAGAAGAAATTAATAGAATTATTGTTGATAGGATCAGTGACTTTCTCTTTGCACCAACAGAAACTGCCAAACAAAACCTCCTCAATGAAGGAATACAAAAAAAGCAAATTACTGTTACCGGTAATACAGTAGTCGACGCTCTTTACGATCACATTAAACTCTCAGAAAAATCAAAACTACTCAAAAAACTAAAAATTGATACTGATACTTATATTTTGTTAACAGCACATAGAGCAGAAAATGTCGACAAAAAAGCATCATTATCTAAATTGATTAGCTTAGTTGAACACGCCTCAATGAGACTGAACAAGAAAGTTTTATTTCCAATACACCCAAGGACAAAAAGTAAACTCTTGGAGTTTAATATAAGTACAAGCAAAAATATTAGTCTCATTTCTCCAGTAGGATACATTGATATGTTATCCTTGCTGAATAATGCGAGTTTAATAATGACGGACTCCGGAGGCATCCAGGAAGAGGCATATGTTCTTAAAAAACCACTCGTTACCCTTCGTGACTCAACAGAACGACCAGAAACTTTGACAGCAAATTTTATAATAGACACCAGTAAACGCAAGTTCAACGCAGCGTGGAATTCTTTTAAAAATAATACCGTAAATTGGAATAACTCTTTTGGAGATGGAACGGCAAGTAAAATAATTGTAGAAAAGCTTTTGGAGAAATAAATATGAAACAATCAGTAACAATGCTTGGGCTTGGTTATATTGGTCTGCCAACTGCGTTACTCTTAGCAAATGCCGGAATTGCTGTAACTGGTTACGACATTGATTCTGAGAAAATAGAGAAACTCAAAAATAAAAAATTGTTTTTCGAAGAAAAAGGGCTCGATACATTATTTAAAAACGTTTTAAAAAAACAAACCTTTACTCCAACAACAACCCTAAAACATTCTGATGTATACATTGTAGCAGTACCAACTCCTGCTAAAAAAGGTACAGCTGAATTAAAATTTGTTTTATCTGCATTAGATTCGATAGGAGAAGTTTTTCAAGATAATGATTTAATCATTATTGAATCAACAATTGCACCCAGAGACTGTGTCGATATTTTAATTCCAAAAATAAAGGCATGGAACAAACCATTTTTATTTGCACACTGTCCAGAACGAGCAATACCCGGGAATACTTTATATGAAATGATTCATAACGATAGAATAGTTGGTGGCATAGATGCTTTGAGTAATGAAGCTACTACTTTACTGTACTCAAAGTTTGTAAAAGGTAATTTGTTTTCAACAGACCCAACAACTGCAGCAGCCTGTAAAGTAATGGAAAACACATATAGAGCAGTCAATATCGCACTAGCAAACGAGTTCTCACAAATAGCCCAGAAACTAGATTTTAATGTTTGGGAGGCAATCAATCTTTCAAATAAACACCCCAGAGTTGCAATTCATCAACCAGGGCCAGGGGTAGGTGGTCATTGTATACCAATCGATCCTTGGTTTTTTATAGACCCTGAATCTAAGAATCAAGGCTTGATAGAAAAAAGTTTACTTATAAACAAAGAAATGTCTCAAATAATACAAGCAAAAATTGATTCCCTCATTCTAAAAAATAAAGTAAAAAAACCTAAAATAGGGTTACTTGGCTATGCATACAAGAAAAATATTGACGATTCAAGAGAAACTCCAAGTAAAAAAATATTCGAGTTGCTATCAAAAAATTATTCTGTGAAAATAAATGATCCTTTTGTTAAAAACAAAGATTTTCTTGAATTAGAAAGCATTTTGAAATTATCAAATATACTAATAGTTTTGACTGATCATGACTTGTATAAAAGAATTGATTTTTCTCGCTACCAAAACATCATTTTTGTTTATGATACAAGAAACTTGTTTTTGAATTCAGACTTTAAAAAAACAAACATCAAACTCTATCAACTTGGAGTAAAAGAATAAAAGCATGAATAACAAAAAGAATATTAAGGCTGCGCTTGCATGGTTGATGCTTGCACAAGACAAAACTGGTGACGGCGGTGTTTCTGCATGGTTTTCATTGCTTAATGGTTGGCAACCATCATATATAGAAACAACTGGATACATTATCAATACATTTCTAGATGCATACGAATACTTTAAAGATCCACAATATAGATCACGTGCCATCAAAATGGCAGATTTTTTACTAAAAATGCAACTTCCAAACGGAGCATACAAACTCTATACACCAAAACAAAAGAATGATGATGCAGTAGTAGTATTTAATATGGGACAAGATCTAATTGGAATATCTGCCATATATGAGCTCACTAATAACAAAAAATACCTAAAATCAGCCATTGCAGCTGCTGAATATTTGCTCTCAATTCAAGAAAAAGATGGATCATGGGTAAAAAATACATACGGAAATACAACACATACATATCATACTCGCGTAGCATGGGGAATTCTTAAAGTCTATCAAATATCTGGAAAAAACAAATTTAAAACAGCTGCAATTAAAAATTTAGAATGGGCCAAAAGTCAACAACTACCAAACGGGTGGTTTGCAAAAAATGAACTTCCACAACCAAACATACAGCTACCGTATACACATACTATTTCTTATGCAGTAGAAGGTTTTCTTTGGTCCGGACTGATACTAAGTAACTCTCAACTTTTAAAAATTGCTTTAAGAGGTTCTGTCCCACTCTTGAATTATTATCTAAAACACAATTTTCTACCTGGATCTTTTGACTCAAATTGGCAATCACAAGACAAATATTCCTGTTTAACTGGGGACGCTCAAATTTCTTTAATGTGGCTTGAATTATATAAAATCACCAAGAACAAGAAATTCTTATATGCCGCTTCAAAAATGAATAAATATCTCAAAACTAAGCAACTAATAGCATCGCCATTCAAAGCTATAAACGGAGCAATTGCAGGTAGTGATCCTATATATGGTGATATTCTGAAAAACCAAGGATATTGTAGGCTGGCATATCTAAATTGGGCAACAAAATTTTTTATTGACGCATTACTTACGGAACAAAAGATCATTGACTCCACATGCAAAAGATAAACCAACTAAAGAAGCTTCTTAACCACCCACTAAATAGAAATCGAAAGAGAGAGACTTTCTTAAAAATAATTTGGTGGAAACTGAATCAAGTTTTTTTTAAAATCCCCGCAATAATACAAATCACTAAGTCTGCTAAACTTATATGTTATCCCAACAGTTCTTATGGGAGCTTTGTTGTATACGCCAATTTCCCGGAATATGAAGAAATGAACTTTATAAACAAAACGATTACTAATGGTGATTTAGTTATTGATGTGGGCGCAAATATCGGCTCTGAATCAATTTTAGCTGCTTCAAAAGGAAAAAATGTAAAAGTTTTTGCTTTTGAACCGACCGATAGCTTAATTCCACTACTAAAGGAAAACATAGCAATCAACGGTTTCAGCAAAAGAGTTGAGATAATTCAAAAAGCGGTATCAAAGAAAAATGGGAAAATCAAGTTTGTTCTGGAGGCTGAGTCTGAAATAAATCACATAGCATCTGAAAATATCGAAGATAAAAATGTAAAAATAGTTAATTGCATAACTCTAGACACTTTTGTAAAAGAAAAGGGCATTAATTATATTGATTTTCTTAAAGTGGACGTTGAAGGGGCTGAACTGTTTGTATTTCAAGGAGCCAAAAATTGTTTTCGTGAAAATAAAATAAGTATAATTCTATTTGAGTTAAACAAAAAAATAGCAGACTTTGGATATAAGTCCAAAGAATTAATAGAACTACTTAAAAACAATAATTTTTTTGTATTTAAATTTGATAATAATGAAAAACTTTCTTTGATTAATGCTAATTACAATTTTCCTAAAACAGTAAATTTGGTAGCTGTATCAAAAAAAAGTAAAGCAGTAAAAAAAATACTTGAGTATGTCTAATACACACAACTACATTAGCAATTTAATTAACCAATATTTTGGAGATAAAAAAATTACGGTAGTGGATTATGGATGTGGAAATGGCTTTTTTATAGATTACTTAAACATCAACAATATTATTCGCTATACCGGGTATGAAGTAAGTAAAGACTGCTTGGTTATAGCTAATAAGAAATATAAAAATAAAAAAATAAATTTTAAAAAGATTGAAAAAAAAATGGTACCAAATTTAGGAAAAAAGAATTCAATTGATCTTATTATTCTTATCGGCGTTATCCAATACATGACTAATTCAGAATTAAATCATTTTTTTAAAGAGGTTAATAAAGTATTGAAAAAAAATGGAATAATTATTTTTAGTTGCGCAGTAGACCATTTGATATACAAAATATTTAATATATATCAGTTCCTTACTCCAAACCAATATATAAACAGAAAAAGAATTATCAAAAAGATGAAACATTTTGACTTAATTCCCAAGCTACAGGTAGAAAAGGGATTATTCATAGCTCCAATTTTTTCTAACATTTTTTCTATTTTTTTTGATGCTTTCGATAGAATATTTTTGGGTAGCAGAGGAAAAATCGGCCCATTCGGGCTATTAGTTAGAAGAATTATAAATCCCCTTATTTGGTTAGAACATCAACTTCCTTTTGACTATGGGTACACGCTTTATATAGTAGGCAAGAAAAAATGAAGAAAATATTAATTTTTAGTAACTACAAAGCAAGAGAACTAGATTACTTAATCTTATTACAAAAAACTTTGGCAAAAACTCTGAGTGCAAAAGTCAGCATAGTTGGTGGGCTAGGGGAAATCCAAAGAATGTACTACTACTTATATAAAATAAAACCAGACATAGTATTTATTCCTCAAACATTAGAAAAAGGTTGTAGAGATTTAGCAAAATATGTTTTGGATTCTGGAGCTTTACTATATGTAGTTCCTGCTGAAATTACTGTAATTCCAGCAATAGAAGATCTCCTACTTAATCCAGATATTACATACAATACATACTTCACAAAAATATTCATACCAGGCAAAAGATACGAAAAACTACTTGCTAAAACTGATATTAGCCCAAAAAAAATTAAAATCACTGGTTCTCCCAAGATTGACTTTTTAGTTAGAAATAAAGGTGGACAATTTTTTTCGAGAAAAGAATTTAGTAAAAAAGTTAACACAAATTTGAAGAAAAAAAACATATTTTTCTTTACTTCTTTCGTAACAATCTCAGAAGAATATTTAAGAACGGATAACTATTTTAGTAAGGCGATTAAGCAACTGATGAAAAGTAATACTTGTGTTGCACTAACAAAACAAAAATATATAGAAATAATTCAAAAACTATGTGAGCGACTACCCCATTACAATATTATCGTAAAACCTCATCCATTAGAAAGCTCTCTTGCTTACAAAAAAATTACTGCTAGTAACTTTATTCTTTTGGAACAATATTCTTTATATAATTGTATTAAAAGTGTTGACATGGCTATACACTGGAGTTCAACAGTTTCATCGGAATGCTGGATTAAAGGAATCAAAACAATACAACTTGCTCCATACAAAGAGTATGACTCTTTCCTCACAGAATGTAGTCCAGGAAACCCGATCGTTAGAACACTTGATGAATTGCAAGATATAATAGAAAAAAATTTAGATAAAAAACGGGAAAAAAAATATAAAGAATTTCAGTCAAAATATTTACGAGAGAATTACTATAGACTCGATGGAAAATCTGTTGATAGGATTGCAAGTTATCTAAAACAAGATATTAGTAAGTGCAAAATACAAACAACATATCAACCAAAATTCAGTTGGCTAGTTTACCCAATCCTATTCCTAGAAAAAACTTTGGGAGTTCCAGTATCGAGGAGAATAGTAGCTTTATTTTTAAAATCCTATGATGCAAAAGCTGCAATCTCAGACTATGTAGTGCTAGAATAGTTTGTACAAACTACTTCGTCTTTTGGCCTATTACTATAAAATAGTCGCCCATACATTTTTTATCTATGACTTTTTGGAATTCATTGAGGTTCTCCATTAAAAAGTTGCAAAGTGGTGTATCCTGAAACGAATTGTTCATTAAAGATAAATACTTCAATAGCTCAAAAAAATCTAAACCAAAATTCCAGTATGCTATTGGAGTTATACCAAATTTTTTAAAAATATATTCAATCGATTTTTTTGTAAACTGATGAGTGGTGTTTGGTGGTAGTATGTGGCGAGTAGAAAATTCAGGGTAGCTTTTCTGAATAATTGTAGAAAATGAATCTGCATTTGAATCCCCAACTACAATATATCCATGCTTTTTTAAATGCTTGACAGCAAGCTCCATGTCTTTTAGCGGACTTGAAGTTACAGCGAAATAACCAAAAAATGACACTACATCAAAAAGTAATCTTGGGTTCTTTCCTAGAAAATCGCTAATATTTTCCTGTCGTAAATCTATATTGAATAGCTTTCTGCCCATTTCTATTGAGGGTTTACTGATGTCACATCCTATTGCTGACCAATTTTCATATTCTTCTACAACTTTGACTACATCACCTATGGCACAACCAACATCTAGCCAAACCCCTTCTTTTGGCTGCTTAATGTGTTCCATCACAAACTTGACTTTAGGTTGTGCAATATTTTTCAGTCTATATTGAATCTGTGTTGCATCAGTATATGTTTTTGAGTAATCAAGATTCTCTTGATAGTATTTTTGAAGGTTTTGATCACTTAATCTCTTTTTTCCAGATAAGTGCCCACAACTGGAGCAGAAGGAATAATCAAAATTATAGATTGTAACAAATGAACCGTCAGGAAGCTTCTCTCCACATAGATAACAACTATTCAAAATAACATCTGCTTTTAAAGCATAACTTTTTATTAAGTTCGCAGTTCTTTTATGAAGTTTCTTGGTATCTTCAATTTGCCCGAGCTTGAATTTTTTTGGATCAACTTTTTTGCCAACTTTTAATTTCATCTTGTTATTTCTCCAAAAATAGTACAAGTCCTTTTTCTTTCATTTTGTTCAAATAATTGAACAACCAACTAAAATCTAAATTAAATTTTTGAGCTAGCTCGGAAATCTTGCATGTGCCATCAAGAAGTCTTGGCATCATATATTGAAACTGAGTGGCGTTATTATTTTGATGCAAACCACCTGTGAATATTTGTCCTGGATCAATATACAAATCATATTTTGGGTTTGCTAAACTGACTATACCCGTAAATGTCCTTTTTACATAAACATCGTTCTCTAAAATAAATACAATATTTAGCAAATATTCTAAAGATTCTTGCAGTTTATCTTCATGAATAATTTCCAGGTTATCATCGCTGGTGTGATACTCATCATATGGCCAACGAGAAATAGATGGCATTGGAATTTCATAGCCAGGAGCTTCAAAAACTATTTCATCATTACCGGCTGATTCTCTAAATGAACAAACTCTATAGAGGTTTTTTAGGCTATTTAGGGCTGTTGTGCAGACAGCATCTATGTAAGTGTTCCCTAAAAAAGACTTCTGCAAGTTGATTGTGTTGTCATTTCCAAGCATTTCTAAAAATAATGAATATTTAATGTTTTTCAACTCTTCTGTCGTGAGTGCATTCAGGTAAAAGACTGAACCAACAATTTCCTGAACCAAAATTAATTTGTAGGTATATTTAGTTTTTTTAAATTGTTTTTTGATGGCATTTAACAAAGAAACCCCGACCGCACAACCAGCAAGATCATCATTGCACATACCTGGATGATCTATGTGTGCAGCAAAAACAATGGTTTCTTTAGACTTTCCAGGTATCGTAAACTCTCTTACAACCATCTCTCCTGGTTTCTCTGTTGTATTTAGTTTCACATCATACTCACCAGGAGCCAAAGAATCAAATACATTTTTTGGCAAACAAAATCCCCACTCTTTTTGCCAGGGCCGATACGAAAGTCTAAAGTGAAAAGGAATAGCATGTGGTTTTCGAGGAGCAAAATATAAATGCTTTTTGAGTTCTTGCAGAGTGATTTTGCCAGTAAAAGAAGCTGACTGAGTAATCACTGAAAGTGGATGTAACATCCCATCATAGATAAGTGTATTATCCTTATAAATTTTTGCTTCCGAAACTGACCAATCACTTGGAACAACCCAACCATTATGCTCTAAACCAGACTTGAATGTGTAGTCTTTGTATGCAACTTTTGTATGCTTTGCCAAGTTATTAATTGCTTCAACGAGGTCTGCCGCAACATAACTTCGACGCAACAAATAAGACTCTGCAATTAGATCTTTTATGCTACTCATAAGTTTTTTGTATATTCTTCCCAAACATCTATTTTGTGTTTCTTTTCAAAACCATTTTTTGAAAATATTTTTTTACTTGCTTCGTTTTTAGTGTTAATCACAGCTAATGCTTTCTTATAGCCAGCATCTTTTAGCCACTCAAGACCTAAAGAAAGAGCTTTTGTTCCTATCCCATTTCCATGTAAAGTCATTTCTCCAATTATAATACCAATTTCTGGTAATTCAGTTTCTAATCTACTGAGGTTGATACTACCAACTTTTCTCCATCTTTTACTTTCCTTAAAAAAAATGATGAAATCAACCCTGTTCTTACGATTATGCCAAAAATTGAAGTGTTCTGACCACCTAAGTGGTCCTTTCTGACTTTTAAAAAAAATATATGCATCAGGATGAGATCTCCAAGAAAGCAATAACTCCAAGTCACTTTCTAACATTTCGACAATTTTAATATTCTCTAATTGGTAGTTTTTTGCCATATTTTTTTTCTAGTTGTTTCACACCTTCTATCACTTTTTGGGCAGAAGCTGTAAGGCTTTGTCCGCTTCTCACATAGTTGTAAACTACCTTATTAACATGAACCAGTTTATATTTTCTCTCTAACTTAATCAAGAGGTCGTATTCTGGAAAAAAAAGGGAAGTATCATATAAGCCACTACTAGCAACTAATTTTTTTTTGAACAAAATTCCACCAGCAACAGTATTAAAAATATTTTGGGAAGTTTTTTTTAGCTTTTTACTTTTTGAGCCAACAGCAATTTCATAGTAATCACCATATACTGCAGCAATGTTTTCTTCTTTCAAAAATGGATTTATTAAACTTCTTACCGCATTTGAGGGAAGAAAATCATCCGCATCTAAAATAGTAAAATACTGCCCAGTAGCTCTCACAATTCCGAGGTTTAGTGCTGCTACTGCACCCAAACCATTTGTCTTAATATAAGAAACTTGATCAAGGTAATCGGCAATTTCTTCAAACGACTCATCTCTTGAAGCATCATCGATCAAAACAACTTCAACATTCAAACTTTCAACCACTTGATTCAGAGCGCTTTCAACAGCTTTTCGTACTGTATCACGATTATTGTGAGTTCTGATAATTATTGAAACAGTAATTGTTTTCACCGTGCCAGTATATCATTCCATGAAATTGCTTGACCAACTTTAATATTTCGTTGAGCTCTATATACACCAGGTTCAACAATTAATTTGTAGTATCTAGGGTGCAAGCCAATCTTCAAATACTTTTTATAATTCTCACCAGAGCGAAGAACAGCTATATTGTTGGTGGTTATAAGGTCACCAACTTTAATCGGCTGTGTTGCATATAACAGTCGATAAGCAAACTTTCGCACATATACTTCGTTTTTAAATGTCATGCGCTCAGAGCTACCCAACGTCTTCTGGGAAACTGCAACAGTCTCTCCATCTTTCAATTTTTGTTCTGCTTCTCTGATAGCTTGAACCATTTCTGCAAGTTCATCTGGCTCTAAAGCAAATGAGTGATCAGGTCCCTCACTAGATTTGTCCAGTGTGATGTGCTTTTCAATTACCTTTGCTCCAAGTGCTACTGCGGTAACAGGAGCAAGTGTTGGGTGAGCGGAATGATCAGAATAACCAATGACTAAATCTGGAAATTGTAACTGCAGAGTCTTTAGAACATTGAGATTCAGTTTTGTAAGAGGAACATCATATTGAGAAATACAATGCATTAAAACAATATCTTTTCCTCCTGCCTCCTTAATTGTTTGTATAGCTTCAGAAACCTCAAGCATGGTCGCACCACCACATGAGAGAACAATAGGTAGCTTCTTTTTTGTTACGTATTCCAGTAACGGTAAATGTGTTATCTCATAAGAAGCAATTTTGAATGCACAGGGCTTTGTTTCAAACAATGCATCAGCACTTATTTCATCACACACTGATGCAAAAAACTCTACACCCCTATCTTCTGCATATGACTTTAATTCTTTGAGCCACTCATATGGCAGCTCCATTTTTTTAATGAGATCATGAATATCAACCTTATCACCTGAGGCAACTATTAAACTTCCGGCATTTTCACTGTACATACGTTTTGACTTAAATATTTGAAATTTGACAGCATCAACACCTGCTTTTGCAGCAACTGAGATAAGTTTTAAAGCTTTCTTTCTTTCTCCATCATAATTAATACCAATCTCTCCAATAATGAAGACTGGACTATTTTTACCAACATTTTTCTTTCCTAACTTAAAATTAGGAACACTATGTTTAGTTTTCATAGAACCTCTTTTCTATTTACTATCTAAAGTCAAGGCATTTACAGCATTAATAACCCTATTAATCTCTTCTTGTTTAAGAGTCGGAAATAAAGGTAAAGACAAAATGTGCTTAAAAACAGAATCAGTTACTTGCAAATCATTTTTCTTGACGGGATAAAATTTTTTATAATAACTAAACTGGTGAATTGGAATAAAATGTACACTCGTACCAATTTCCATTTCTGTCAACTTTTTAATAAGCTCGTCTCTTTTTACTCCCGTCACTAAAATAGGACAGAGGTGATATGAATGTCTAACGGTATTTGGAGTAGAAAGCATCTGGATATGTTTATTCTTAGAAAATCCTTTTTTATAAAGACCAACTATTTTTGTTCTTTGTTCTATGAATTTTTCTAAACGAGATAGCTGGTGAATACCGAGCGAGGCCTGAACATCAGTCATATTGTATTTGAAGCCAGCATAGAGCACATCATATTTCCAACTACCATCTTTACGGTATCGTTTCCATGCATCCCTGGAAATCCCATGCAACCTGTTTCGTGCAACAAAATCAGCAATCTTTTTATTATTTGTGGTAAGCATACCACCTTCACCGGTAGTCATGGTTTTTGTAGCATAGAAACTAAAACATGTTGTATTTCCGTGTGCACCAACGTATTTGCCTTTATATTTACTTCCAACAGCATGAGCAGCGTCTTCAATAATAATTAAATTATGTTCTTTAGCAATCTTTTTAATTTTTGTGAGCTCAACCGGTAATCCGGCATAGTGAACTACAATGATTGCCTTTGTTTTTTTTGTTATTTTTTTGACTATATCTTCAAGATCGATATTTAACGTGTTTTTGTCAATGTCAACAAAAACTGGTTTTGCTCCTGCATGAATCACCACGTTTGCAGTAGCAACAAACGTGAAAGAAGGAACTAAAACCTCATCACCCTTACCAATATTGTGAGCTAATAAAGCAAGATCTAGAGCTGCTGTACAAGAATTAACACTGATGGCATACTTGACTCCAACATACTCAGCAAACTGTTGCTCAAATTTTTGAACCTGATTTCCCATAGTTAACCAACCAGACCTTAAACACTCAGTCACAGCAGTTATTTCTGCTTGGGTTAACTCAACTCTACAAAAAGGGATGAATTGTTGCTTTTGCATTTTAATTCTTTCTTAATCTTTCTTCTGCTTCTAAAAAATCACTCGGCTCATCTATGTCAAGTATCTCATCTTGCCCTACGAATATAAATTGGCAGTTTTCCTCTGAAACAATTCTATTTTGCTCTATTAAAACTGAGCTTTTCATGAAGTAAATATTACCAACTTCTTCTAACAGGTGCTCAAATTTTTGTCTATTCACTCTTTTTGGAGGATAAAAAGGTATGAGTTTGTTTTCATTATTTTTAGTTTTCTTCCATATATAGCCTCGTATCTTTCTAACTCCTATAACACTATCAGCTCCATCATTCAACAAATCAATACCTTCTAAAATTCTTTCTTTTTTCAAAAAAGGTGTTGTAGGATAGAGCAATAATACGTTCTCTGCAAAATAACCCTCCGATTTACGTAAATAGTTCACCGCATGTTGTAAAACCGGTAAAGTTGGAACATCACTGCCTGATAAATCTTGAGGTCGTTTAAATAAAACTTCAGCACCATACTTCTGAGCAATTGTCATGATTTCATCATCATCACTACTAACTATAACTCTATCAATTTGAGGGATACTTAAAGCAAGCTCGATTGGCCAAGCAACAAGAGGTTTATTACCCAATAACTTAATGTTTTTTCGCGGAATAGACTGTGAACCACCTCTAGCAGGAATCAGTGCTATTGTTTTTGACATCAAAACACCTGTTGTTTGCCTTTCAGGGCTGCAATTAATATTTGTACTCTAGCAGGGATCGAAGGAAAAATCAATTTAGTTACAAAACGAATATCAACAATTTTAAATATAAAAATACCGATTCCATAATAAAGTGAAAGACCAACTGCTGCCTTAAGTATAAAAAGCAACAACTGTTGTGAAAGTTCCAAAGGTGAAATAAATTTAAGCAAGACCTGACTAAAGATAAGAATCATAGAAAGAATTAGCATCTTAAGATAGTTTGAGAGAGGAAAAGAAAAAGGAATTTTCTGCCTAATGATATATAGTCCACCAATAACTGCTGTTAACGCATATCCAAGGTTTGCTAATGCTACACCAACAGATGCAAATCTGGGAATTAAAATAAGAGAAAAAACCAAGCTTATAGCAGAAGAAAGGTAGATTATTTTTGCTCTACTTTTTTGTAAACCCAAACCAAAAATAATGCCAAATATAAAAAGACTTAATATATTTAGAACGATCTCAAAAGAGATAAATTGAAGTGCTTGAGTAGCAGCAACATATTTACTTCCGAATAGAAAAACAATACTTTCTTTAGCGTAAAACGCTAAAGTTATAGAAAATGGTAGTAATAAAAATACTCCAGCATTTATTGTAATACTAATAAGTTTTTCCACTGATTCGTAATTTTTTTGTTCATCTATCTGAGAAACGTGTGGTTTAAGCAAATTTGCTATCGGAGTAGTTATTGCCAAAGCTAGATTAGAAATTGGCTTAGCAATATTATATAGTCCAACATCTGCAGTTCCTTTAAAATAAGCTAAGAAGATTTCTGTTCCTGCAGAAAACATGACTCCAGCATTATTTGCTAATAAAGTTGGTACCAAAAAAGGAAAAAATTCCTTATATATTTCTTTCATAGGATAATGCTTTGCTTGTAAAATCTTTTTATAGCGAATCACAAACAAAATAAAATAAAGAAGTGCTAAAACTCCATACACAATTACCCATGTCCAAACAACAAATAAAATATCTACCTTAAAAAGTGCTACCCCAATGATGAGTAAAAAAAGTGTTAAAAAGATTCGAAGTGGTTCTTGAGAGCCATGAAATTTTCCTTCCTGATAGGCGAAGAAAAGCATCTTTGTATTTTGTAAAAAATCTTTTCCAATAAAAGCTAAGATAAATAATCTAAAAAGGTTAGTTGCGTTTGGAGAGTGAAAAATTGTCGTAACAAACCATTCCGCAAATATAGCCAAAACTAAACCAATCAGGAATGTTGTGAATAACTGATTAAATAATTGAGTCTTAACTACAGCTTTTATCTTGTCCTCTCTCTTTTGCTCAATATATTTTGGGATAAAGTATGCTTGAGTTTCGGAAAATCCTAGGTCATTAAAAGATTGAACCATACTAAAAAAACCAATAAGTGCATATAATAGTCCAAAATCAGATAGTGAAAGATGCTGAGATAAAATAAGTCTAATTACATAAGAAGCAGGTAGAGAAATAACAGTGAATAGTGAAAGGTAAATACTGTTTTTAAGAAGTTTATTCATTCGTTTCACCATTCTACCACTCAGCTAACTTGATTAACAGTCACCTACAACAAGCTATACTTGAAATATGTATTGCAAAATTTATATAGTCTGATGTAGTATCAAGGCTACATTATGAAAAACATAGAACAACTCTTTATCCGAAAAAATGCTGCTGCTAAAAGTATCATGAAAAAAATTGATACGAATGGTTGGGGAATTGTCTTTGTAGTAGATAACAACAATGTTCTTAAAGGTGTTGTTACTCCAGGGGATATTAGAAGAGCTCTAAATAATGGATTTGACATTAATGCTCCTGTTGCTGAGATCATGAATAAGAGTCCTCTTACTGTAAAAAAAGGTCAGAGCAAAATAAAGATCACCCAGAATGTTCTTAAATATATTGAAGAACATGAAGAAAAAATCAGCGAACAAATTCTTTATCTACAAATCCCAGTAATTAACGAAAAAAAACAAATTGTCGACATCTTGAGTTATTCACAGACAAAAAATAACATTTCTTTAAATTTTCAGCCAGAAACTCCAAACGTAGATTCCGGAATTAGACGTGTCTTGATCATTGGAGGTGCAGGTTACTTAGGCTCAATAATATCTAGGCTACTTTTAAAAAAAGGCTACATTGTGCGAGTTCTAGATGTTCTTAAGTTTGGTGACACAAGTATTTCTGACTTATATAATGATCCTAATTTTGAGCTTATCAAAGGCGACGTCCGTAATATACAAACAATGCATGAATCACTTGAAAATGTTGATTCTGTTATTCATTTGGCTGCAATAGTTGGAGATCCAGCCAGTACAAAATACCCACAAGAAACTATTGCAACTAACTACTTAGCAACTATGACTTTGGCGTTAGCATGTAAATACTATCAAATCAATAAATTTATTTTTGCTTCAACTTGTAGCGTATACGGAGTTGGTTCAAAGAGACTCGATGAAAGCTCTGATCTCAACCCAGTTTCTCTATATGCTCGAACAAAAATTGAGTCAGAAAAGGCTATTCTCAGTCTTGCTGATGAAAACTTTAAACCAATCATTATGAGAATGAGCACTTTATATGGTTACTCTCCTAGAATGAGATTTGATTTAGTTGTTAATATTTTTGCCAAAATGGCAACCACAAAAAAACAAATAAGTATTTTTGGTGGAGATCAATGGAGACCACTATTACATGTTGCTGACGCAGCACAAGCATATGTTTCTGTTTTAGAAAAGTCATTTGAAAATATAGATAATACTATTTTTAATGTTGGAACAAACCAACAAAACTTTACTATTAAACAAATAGGTGATGTTGTAAAAAAGGTACTACCAAACACCAAAGTAGAATTGCACAAAGCAGAGAATAGCTCTGTGACTGATAAACGAACATACCAAGTATCTTTTGATAAAATTGAGAAAGAATTAGGGTTTACTGCAAAGCATACAATATCTGACGCAATCTCAGAAATAAATATAGCAATTAAAAATGGTGATTTTGGAGAGTTAGAAAACGAATCTTACTATAATTGTGTAAACAAATAGTGAGCTCACAGTATCCACCTACCAAATTTTTTAGAAAGCTACTATGAGCATATTGCTCCTTGAATTTAACGATAACTATTACAGGGATGTGGTAGAAGCGCTTGTAAAAAAAGACTGCCCAATCACCCACATTGTTACAACTTTTCCTGATCTTTATAGAAATAAAAAAGAATTTTCAAACATAAAAATCATAGATGAAAAACAATTTCACTTTGCAGATAAAATAAATGGAATCAATAAGAATAACCCAAAAAGCTTATCAAAAAAGACCATTTACCAGAACTTTGAGCTCGAAAGCTTATACTTAAGCATTACAGATAGAACTTGTTTTTATCCAAAAACAGTTCAATTCAGAAAACAGCAATACTATGAACTCCTCTTATTTTGGAAGCACTTTCTAGAAAAAGAGAAAATAAAAAGGATTATTTTTCCAAGAGTTCCACACCTTGGATACGGAAATATTGTGCTTGCTTTAGCAAAACAGCTCAATATTAAATGTATTATCGTGAGAGAAACTTTGCTTGATGATACAGCCCTTATCACTAATGATTACAATAACTTTAAAAAAATTCCTTCAACATACCTCTCTGACAACAACTTTAAAGAATTAAAAATGAAGCTTGGAGAAAGACAGTTTTCGCAGATCTTTCAGCAAAGCATCTTAATGAAAATTAACATTCAAGATAATAAGACAGCTACAAAACAAAATAATTCCAGTTTTTTTAAAGCAATTATCGATATTCCAACCATCAAAGCACTGTTTTCTCTCATTCATAATCCATTCGAAAGAGTTTATTTTAGTCCTACATACATGGAAAAACCAACAAACTGGTTTGGATACTATTTAATGATATTCCAATACTATTTCAAAAACAAAGCATTATTTAATTTTTATAATAAAACAGCAAAGCAAGTGCAAGTTAACAAAAAATTTGTCTACTTTGCACTACACTTTCAGCCAGAAAGAACTAGCATGCCAGAAGGTGACATTTTTGAGAATCAGCTATTAGCAATAGATATACTTTCAAAATCTCTTCCCACTGGTTGGTTGTTGTATGTGAAAGAACATCCAAACCAGTTCTCAAGGACTGATACTAGAAAGATGAACTTTAGAACTAAAGAATTTTACGAAAAAATCAATCAATATAAAAATATTAGATTAGTTTCACTAGATACTAGCTCTCAGGATCTCATCAAACATTCTCAGTGTACTGTTACATTAACTGGTAGTAGTGGCTGGGAGTCGCTTATTATGGGTAAACCAGTGCTTACCTTTAGTGCTTCAGCTTGGTATAGTCCTTGTAATGCCTGTTACATTGTGACCTCTCAAAATGAATGTAAAGAAGCTTTAAAAATGATAAGCAATATAAAAAAAACAACAGTGCTTGAAGAAGTCTTAAGATACCTTTTGTACTATAAGAAAAAATTTATCAACACAGCTACATCACCAGAGTTAGCAGCATTATCACCCCAACCAAGAAATCTATTAATTGATACTATGGCCAATGCTATAATCAAAGAAATATGAAAAAAATCTGCATACTAGATTATGGATCAGGTAATGTAAGATCTGTTTTCAATATTGTCTCCCTCATTGAAAAACAAGTTGTGATATCCAACGAACCAAAAGATATTATCGACGCAACGCACCTCATACTTCCAGGGGTTGGGGCATTTGGTTCTTCAATGAAAAAAATACAAAAAAATATTCCTCTAGAACTTTTAAAGACAGCAGTCTTTAATCAAAAAAAACCATTTCTTGGTATTTGCGTTGGCATGCAAGTTTTAGCAGATACAGGACATGAATTCGGTATACACAAAGGTTTGGGATGGATACCAGGAGTAGTCAAAGTTCTTTCAGTTGATTCACTACCCCTCCCACATGTTGGATGGAATAATATTGAAGTTGTAAAAGAATCAGTATTAACAAAGCATTTACCTCAAAATTCCGACTTTTATTTTGTCCACAGCTTTTGTTTTGAACCAAAAAATGAGGAGGTAGTAGTTGCACATACAAACTATGGAACTGATTTTTGCTCAATACTCCAAAAAGATAATATTTATGGTGTGCAATTCCACCCAGAGAAAAGCCAACAAACAGGAAAAATATTACTTGAAAACTTTTTGAGGATATGAAAAAGAAACGTCTCATCCCCGTACTTCTACTGAGAAATGGCTGGCTCGTGCAAAGCAAAGGATTTTCAGAGTACCAAAACCTTGGAAACCCAATCACTGCCGTAAAGAGATTGAGTCAATGGGCATCTGATGAGTTGATTTACTTGGATATATCTACAGATGAAAACTATGACATGAGAAGAGAAGACTTACATAATCCAAACCGTCATACGATTTTTGAGATTCTTGATGATGTGTCAAAAAGAACATTTATGCCTATTACAATTGGAGGAAAAATTAGAACTTTGAAAGATATAGAAGATCGACTCTCAAGAGGTGCTGACAAAATTTCTATTAATACTAAACCACTTGAAGATAAAAAGTTCATTACACAAGCAGCTAAACAGTTTGGTTCACAATGCGTAGTTGTTTCCATTGATGTTAAAAAAATCGATGATTCATACATCGTAATGAAAAATTCAGGCAGTGAAATTACAAAATATGGAGCAAAAGAGTGGGCAAAGATTGCCGAAGAATGTGGGGCAGGAGAAATACTCTTGAACTCAGTTGATAGAGATGGTAAGAAAAATGGATATGAGATACCATTATTACAGGAAGTTTCTCAGGCAGTAAAAATACCTGTAATTGCTTGTGGTGGAGCTGGAGAATGGTTTGACTTTGCTGAAGCATTTGATGAAAGTGCAGTAGATGCTGTTGCAGCTGCCAATGTCTTCCATCATATTGACCAAAGTGTTTATCTTGCAAAAAAGTATTTATATGATAATAATTATAAGGTTCGTCCACCAAATTTGTTAGGAATTGATGAAACATTATGAAATATTGTAAACGTTGTGTATATCCAGAAGTTGCAGTTAATCTTGGAATTGATAAAGACGGCATATGTTCTAGTTGTAGAGTTGCAGAAAAAATGGATAAACTTACTCCGGAATTCTGGGATAAAAGAAAAAAGAGATTTGAAAGAATTATTGAAGAAACATTAAGAAACAACACTTCAAACTATGACTGTATCATACCTGTTAGTGGTGGAAAGGACAGCTACTATCAAGCTCATATCATGGCAAAAGAGTATGGTCTCAAACCTCTCCTAGTTACCTATCATGGAAACAATTACCTACCAGAAGGCGATTACAATCGAGACAGAATGAGACATAATTTTGACGCAGATCATATTGTATTTGGACCAAGTGTTGAGGTGCTTAAAAAACTCAATAGGCTCTGTTTCAGAAAAATGGGCGATATGAACTGGCATGGTCACTGCGGAATTTTTACTTATCCGGTTCAAATTGCAGTTAAATTTAATATTCCCCTTATTATATGGGGTGAAATAGTATGGGACATATCAGGAATGTTTGAGCCAGAAGACTATGTTGAATTCAGTGCTCGTGTACGTCATGAACATGGCTTGAGGGGTTATGAATGGTACAACTTGATTAATGATGAAAAAGAACCTTTAACAGAAAAAGACCTTCTATGGACAAAATATCCTACCGACGAAGAAATTCTGAAAGTTGGGGTAAGAGGATTGTACATCGGAAACTTTTTCAAATGGGAACCATATAAACATACAAAACTTGTCCAAAAGAAATACGGTTGGAAAGAAGCTGTTCAACCATTCGAAAGAACCTATCGTAAAATGTCCAACTTAGATGATAGATATGAAAACGGATTACATGATTACCTCAAATATATAAAATTCGGTTACGGAAGGGGTTCTGATCATGCTTCAAAAGATATCCGCAGTGGATTAATGACTAGAGAAAAGGGGATCGAAATGGTCAAAAAATACGACCACGTAGTCCCAAGTGACCTGAAGTATTGGCTAGACTACGTTGGTATGAAAGAAAAAGAATTTTGGCAAGTAGCTAACAGTTTTCGTGACCCAAGAGTCTGGAGACTGAATTCCAAACGTGAATGGGAAAAAGATAACATTTGGGACGAAAAGTAAAAAAATTATTTTCGATGGTATACATCGAAAGCGTTTTTGACACCTCCATCGTATATCACTTTGCCAGTATCTAAAACAACAACTCTTTCACAAAAATGCTGAACTGCTTGTTCATCATGACTAATAAAAACAACAATTTTATCTTTTTCTCTTTTTATCTCATTTAACTTCTCTAAACATTGCTGCTGAAACTCAGAGTCTCCCACAGCCAGAACCTCATCAATAAGGTAAATCTGCGCATGGGCATGTACTGCTATGGAGAAAGCTAAACGCATAACCATACCAGTAGAAAAACGCTTCAAAGGCTCATGTAAGAATTTTTTAATACCACTAAACTTTATTATGTTTTCTTTTTCTGACTCAATCTTCTCTTTGTGCATGCCTAGTATTGCACCATTTAAATAAATATTTTCGTACCCATTCAACTCATAATGAAACCCTGCTCCAAGCTCAATCAACGGGGCAACTCTTCCCTGAACTGAAATTTCACCAGTTGTTGGGTATGTAACTCCTGCAATTAGTTTCATAAGGGTTGACTTACCAGCTCCATTATGCCCAACAATTCCGACAGTCTCACCAGACTGAATTTCTAAATTAACTTTCTTAAGCGCTTGCAGTTCTTGAGCCCAAGAGTTTCCTTTAATCAAACTAGGAAGAAGTTCTTTAAAAGTTCTGTCACCTTGTAACATAAACTTCTTAGTTACATTTGATAGTAAAATGTGTGGTAGGTTGCTCATAGCTTTTTTTATACAATATCTGCAAAAGTTTTTTCTAATCTTTTAAAAATCAAAAAACCAACAACAAAGAGTATAACTGAGACAATAGCAGACCAAAGAAATGAGTCAAGGTCAAACCTCTCACCGAACAAAACCGCTCGATACCCTTCAATGATTCCAACCATTGGATTCAATTTATATAACTGTAAAAATTCTTTCGGAACTAATGCCAGAGGATATACTACTGGTGTTATATACATCCAAATCATCAACACTAAGTTCGTAAGATACTGAATGTCTCTATAAAATAAGTTAAATGCGGATAAACATAATGAAATACCCGCAATCAAAATTATTTGTACAAAAAACAATGGGAAAAATAGAAGTGTTGTAGGTAAAAAAGGAACTTTATATAAAAACATCAAAAAAACAAAAATGAGTGACGAGAAAACAAAATCAATCGTTTTTGCAGCTATCACAGAGTATGGAATAATTTCTCTTGGGAAAGCTACCTTTTTAAGCAAAATATCATTATAGACCAGACTATTTGTAGCTGTTGTTATAGTTCCTTGCAATAGCGTCCAAGGAAGCAAGGCTGCAAACAAGAATAACGGGTATGGAACACTTGTTGGAAACTTAAAAACAATACTAAAAACAAATGTATACACTAACATTTGAGACAAAGGATTCAAAATAACCCAAAAATAACCAATGATTGATTGTTTGTACCTTGCCTTAATCTCCCTTTGTATGAGCTGTAACAAAAGGTACTTGTGTGAAACCAGTGGTAGCATTAATGTTTGTAACATAGCGTTCGATACCCAAAATATATGATAGCAGAAAAGTCTAGAATAAATAAGCTAATGAAAAAGTTTTTAGGGTAATCCCAGTAGTGGAATGGTCGCAACCACCACAAATCAAACGTCTGTTCATAAACCCCTGAGTGCATGTGCCAAATTTCCCAAGGGTTAGTTTGTATCTTCCCCCAAAAAGTATATTCAGCATCAAAAAGATTTTTCGAGACTTCAGATACATATGGATAATCAATTGTTCGAATATTTTGGTGAATATCATCGAAACTGAGTGACTGTAAAAATAGTACTTGTTTTCCTTTTAAGTAGGCTGCTGCCGTACTTTCAAAACTCAAATGGATCAGCATCTCATTATTTTTTTCCAGCAACTTATACTCTGAAAGATCAAAATTAAACTCTTTTTCTTGTTCAGTAGGTATAAGAAAATTTTGACCGTTCTTGACCTCTTGACCATTTATGATAAATTTTAGTGTTGCTGACTTGGTACTTACAGGATCAATTTGGTGATTTTTTAGCTTTAAGCTAAGCTTCCTTGGTCCTTGATCCTTTTTTGAGTTGAATAAAAAAACTGAAGACGGCTGCATTCCTCTCCAAACTGACCATCCGATATCAAACGGATAATCAAAACCGTCAACAAGTCGTAAATTATATGTCCCGTGATCAAACAACTGGTCTAACTTTCCTAATCTCTGGAATAGCGTTTTTGATTGCTTGAATATTGGGGAATATCTAGGAATTTCGTTTCCATATTCATGCATATTAAATTCTCTACCATTAAGATGAACATTGGTTTGTAAACCAGCAAATCTAATCTGATATGGTAATAAAATACCCAAGAGGTTAACATATAATCCAAACAGTAGCAGCGGAAAAAAAACTAAGATTTTTTGTCTTTTAGTTAGTTTCGTAAAAATATATCCAACAAGTAGAAGTAGTAATGGTAAGGTTGGTAACATATACCTTGGACCCCAGCTAGAGTCACCATGCCAAAGCAAAAAATCGACTCCACCAAGTAGAGTCCCTATATACCAAAGGTATACAAAAAAAAGTGCTAACCCAGCCAGTAATTCAGGATAAATCTTTTTCTTCAAGTGAAACCAAAATAAAATTATAATTAATAGGATTGGTGAAAATAAAAATATACTTTTTCCTGGACTTACAAGTAGTCCCCAAAAACCTTCAATAATAACGTATATTGGGGGAAACTGTGGAATTTCTATACCGCTTGTCCCGTAACCAGTACTTATGGCATCACCAAATCTAATACTATTGAACCATGCATATAAAGTTATAATTGGTAGAGCCCCAACAAGAGCAAAGAATAAATTATTCAATAACTCCTTTACTTTAAAAAGAGAAAAGTTAATTTTATGAGTAAAAAGATAGTAAATTCCAATTGCTGGGATTGGAAAAAGGTATGTTGGATTATAAGAAATTACTACAATACTATATGCAAATCCCGCAAGCAACATAAAATATACGTGCTTTGACTTACTAGATTTTTTGATACATAAAAAAGTTAAAAATAACACACTTGTAAACATCATGTGAGCAAAAGAATGTTTTGCGTATACAAATAAATTAGTTGCTACAGTCAAAATAAAACTAAGAAAAATTGCAGGCTTATGTTCTACCGAAAGTTCTCTAAGAAAAAGATAAAAAGTAACCACTAAAAGAGCAGCCCAAAAAGAATTGGTCATGCTAGCAAATAATAATACTGGCCAGTCATTTCTTAGTGGAAATGCTGAAATAGGTTCTGTATCACTTAAACGTAAAAATACATCTTCCAATAAAACTGCTGGTAAAAGTGAGAGAGAATAGCCTAGTCCTGTTGGACTATATATTTTTCCATCTTTTGCCTTCATCGTACTCATGTGGATATTTTCTTCTGGGAAAGATTCAACTGGCATTTCAAACGTTTTGTCATAATACATCCTTCTTGCGATAGTTAAATATAGGAACCCATCTTGAGAATCTACAAATCCCGAAGCAAAAAAAGTAAAAAAACAAAAACAAAAACAAAAATAGCTAAAAAGAAATTTTTTCATCACTTGTTGTATGTTGTATACTAGATTATTACTCATGTAAATTAGAAATTCAGATTGACTAGCTTGCTTTTTTTAGCATTTGGGACTCATCACTACTTCACAAAGCACCGTTTTATAAGATACAGAATACACATATTGTGATACAAATAAATAAACAATGAAAAAAAAACCATTAGTTTCAATTCTCATTATTAACTATAATGGCAAAAAATTCTTAAAAGATTGTCTTACTTCTATTGATAATGTTAATTTCCCGAGAAATGAGTATGAAGTTATATTGGTAGATAATGACTCACAAGACGATTCAGTAAGTTGTGTAAAAAAAGATTTTCCGTGGGTGAAGCTAGTTGAAAGCAAAGCAAATCTTGGTTTTGCTGAAGGTAACAATCTCGCCTATAGTAAGGCTGTCGGAGAATACATCGTACTTCTCAACAATGATACTGTAGTTGATAGGAACTGGTTAAGATCCTTAGTCTCAACAGCCAAAAAAAATAAAAACGTTGGAATTGTAACCTCCAAATTACTTTTTAGTACTCCCTTTATAGAACTAGATATAATTTCTGACACAGAAATAAAAGTAAACATTTATCCCAACAGTAATAGCTACAAACCACTAGGGCTAATTGTTGATAACATTAGTTGCTCCACAAAAGAAAAAAGTCAACAGATATGGTACAAAAAAGGATTTTATAAAAAAACAAAGGGAAACTATTCAAGCAGATGGACTGACGGCCATGGAGTAGTGCTGTTACCTTTCAAAGGAAAAGAGAGCGAAACATACAACATTTCTTTACATGGCTACCCTCATGTCTCGAATATTAAGACTAAATTTCAAATCAGTACATTTGGAAAAATAATAGTCTCTGACTTTCTTCCTTCTAGAGAAGTTAAGCAATTAAATATCACAGTAAAGAGAGAAGATATTAAGGATGACCTAATATATCTTGTACAAAATGCCGGTAGTGTAGTTTTTAAGAAAGGATTAGGAAGAGACAGAGGTAGTGTAATCTTAAGAGCAAAAAATGGTGTCAAAGAATTTTATGACTTTGACTCATCGTACTACAACCATGAAGAAGAAGTATTAGCAGCTTGTGGGGCAAGTTGTCTTATCAAAAGAGAAGTAATTGGCGAACAAATTTTTGACCCCGCATACTTTATGTATTATGAAGATGTAGACTTGTCGTTGAAAGTATGGAGAAAAGGATACACCATACTATACCAACCAAAGTCAGTTGTATATCATAAGCATCGTGCTACAACAGACCAGCAGCCTACTTCATTTTTCTTAGCTAACATAGAAAAAAATCATTTGTTTTTATTGTTGAGCCATTTTCCTCTACACAGTTTTTTAATAAAATTTGCTCTTTTTTGTTTAAAGTATCTTTATACAAAATGCATGGTTCTGGTCTTTAAAAAAACTAACTACTATGGTCAAATATACAGAGTATCTCTAATTAAAGCTGAGGCTTATAGTTCAGCACTATCTAAAATCAGGACAAATTTATGGAGAATGTATCAGGTTAGAAAAAATCTTCAAAAAAATCAAAAAAAAGATATGGGTCAAATTTATGGAAAATTATACTAAAGAATCTATATGAAACAAAAAAAAGCAGCCGTATATGACAGGTGGCTTTCTACATTGGGGGGTGGAGAACAGGTCGCATTTGCTTATGCTCAGGCACTTTTCGAAGTAGGCTATAGTGTTGATTTAGTTACATTTAAAAAAGTTGATGTACAACAAGCAGAGAAAAAAATGGGTCTTTCCTTAAAAAATATAAATATCAGATATCTACACGAATCAATGACTGATAACCTTTCGGCTGTTTCTGAAGAGTATGATATTTTTATTAACACATCTCACCTAGAATACTTTCCAAACAGGAGTAAACAGGGGTATCTTTCTGTCTTTTTCCCAGCAATGCTGCATTTATCAGTTTTTGAATACCTTAAAAGAGCACTTTTTATTCCTTCATTTAGGAAGTTGTTTATTTACCCTTCTAGATACGAGAACTTCAAATTTGATCAGCATATAGGGAGAAAGATTTATAAGTGGCTTTCTCATAAGTCTAGCATCGTGTTTAAAGACTCAATTTTTGATTTTAAAATTGCCTTGTTCTTTAAATATTTTACTTTCTCTGTAATAGACCAAATCAAATTCTTTCTCGATAACAAAGAGATTAGACCTTCAAATAAAGTTTTTTACGAAAAGAAAAATACTGTTATTTTTAACTTTAAAGGATTAGATACAAAAAACAAAAAGTTTACAATAGTGTTGCCTGAAAATGAGTATTCTGATGAAGTTGCATTAGTTAGTCTAACTATCCCTAATATTCGCTACATGCTTTACAATATTTTTAAATCACTATTCCCAGTTTGGGAAATGAGATTACATGGAGGGCCAGGTGTCACGAAACGATCTGACCTCTCATCCTACAACAAAATTATTACCATCTCAAAGTTTTGTCAAAAATGGATTTATAGATACTGGGGAATAAAAAGTGAAGTTCTGTACCCTCCAGTTAATGTTAAGAATTTTCATTCTGCAAAGACAAAAAGGAATATTATTCTCCATGTGGGAAGATTTTTCATTACAGGTCACTCAAAAAAACAATTGGAACTAGTTAAGATATTTAAACAAATAGTCAGTAAACACGGAATTAATGGGTGGGAGTTACATTTTGTTGGCAGCGTTGAAAATGGTGAAACTCATGAAAAGTATTTTAATAAAGTTAAAAATGAAGCTAAAGATTTTCCTGTATTCTTTCATCAAGACATTTCATTTAATGAACTTAAAGAGCTGTTTGCAGAAAGTAAAATATATTGGCATGCCACAGGTCTAGATGAAAACGAGGATAAAAATCCAGTTGCACTAGAACACTTTGGAATTACCACTGTTGAAGCCATGGCTTCAGGATGTGTGCCAGTCGTAATAAACATGGGTGGACAAAAAGAGATAGTAACTAATGAATCTGGCTTTAGATGGAATACCAGAAATGAGCTCATTGAGTATACGATAAAACTTATTCAAAATGATGACACAATGGTAAAAATGAAGCTTGCAGCCATCAACAGAAGCAGATTTTTTAGCAAGGAAAACTTTAAGGAAAAATTCATACAAATAATTAAAAACTAATGAAGAAAAAAATTTTACAACTTTTAAAATCTCACTTTTTAATTGCTACAGTGTTTTGTATCTTTTGTGTTTTACTTTTCAGAAACCCGTACTCAACTCGCACATTAATCCCGAATTTAGAGCCATTTCCAGACGCTCTTTATTACACAACCATACCAAGGTGCTTTCTAAAAAATGGTGAATGGAGAATGTGTAGATTAAGCGATCAAAGTATTGAAGGAATAAAAGCTGAAGTCCCACCAGCATATCCTTTCACATTAGCAATAGGTTACCTCATTAATAATGACGTTAGAACGTTTTATTTTATAAACATACTGTTAGCACTATTTTCACTCTTACTTTTGTATAAAATTAGTCAAAATTTTTTCAAAAATAAGTATATTACTACATTTATTCTTTTCTTATACGTAACAAACTACTTCTCTTACTGGTACCCAACCCTCGCAATGGCAGAGAATCTACTTGTTCCATTATTTTTGTTGAGTATCCTGATCTTACAACAAAAAAAACTCTCCATAACAACAAGTGTGTTTGCAGGTGTTTTAGCGGCAGGTTTCTACGCGACAAAATATGCCTACGCACCACTCACGGTGACTTTCCCAATACTCTATATACTCAAGGTCTGGAATGAAAACAAATCTTTAAAAGAAAGATCTCGCCTGATACTTTCTGCAGCTATACCCGGAGCACTTATACTTGGTAAACTAGTTGGTGTTGTGGAGCTCATAGGTGTACTAAATGAGGTTTCAAATGGATCGTTAGATAAAAACAGCTCTACCACTGTTACTTCTGGAAATAGTTACTTTTCAATCAATTATTTTACCAAAAATATTGGAGAATACTCACATGCGCTTGTTGGAAAATCTCAAAGATTTTTATGGGACAATACACCCCTTACTGAAAGGTGGATAGCTCTTCCAGGAATCTTTGGACTACTTATTAATTTAAGAAAAAAGCAATTTATCTATGCAAAAGTATGGCTTATTATAGCAGTGATAGTTCAACTGCTCTTTATGTCCACCTTCTACGTAGTTGATATTCGCTATTTGTACCACCTTTTGCCAATTTTGTTACTCGGCTTTGGTTTTTTTCTACAACACCTCTATGCTACCTTATTTAAAGATAAAATACTATTTTTCTCATTCCTATCTACTTTACTTTTAATATACGCAGTAACAAATTTTACTAGATTGAAATCAGTAATCATGGTAAACCTGAAATATAATGAAACTCCATGGAACTACCTTGCCCAAAATGAACTTAATAGTTATTTTGACAATTTAAAAGAAACAGACACCAAACCTATACTAGTCACACTAGATGCACCATTTTTTACGGACAATTATTCAAATAATACGTATACAACATTGCCATTAAATGAGAAACAAGACTTTAACGGGAATATGAAAGAAGTCTGGGGGAGTAACAACTACATAAATTTATTGGAACTCTACAAAACAAAAATTACTAATGGTGATAACTTATATGTCACAAACTATAGAATAAATGCTTCTGACTCTTTTCAGAAATCTTATAAAACAATTTCTGAAAAGTTTCAGTTAAAGCAAGTCCATTCTGGTTGTTATAACCTTTGTAATATTTACAAATTAGAACTGCATGATAAATAACTTTTTTAAGATCAACAGAACTCATTTCATTTCGGTTTTTATCACCTTTCTGTTGTTCCTCTTATACAACCAGAAACTTTTACTAAATATTTCTACTGCACTAAGTGATTGGTATGACTATCCGCTAATGGTCTATATCATGCAACAGAACATATCGCATATTTCTGCGCTAGATTTTGTAAACCACGATAACATATCTATGTACTATAACTCCCCTGGAGGTATGTATTTTACAGACCTATTATTACCGCAAAGTATTCTTGGATTGTTTATTTTTCCCCTTACACAAAACTATATAACTACACATAACATTGTTTTTTTTATAGTGGGTCTTGTGAATATAATTTCATTGCAATATTTCTGGACTAAAGTATTTTCAGACAAAAAAATAATCTTTCTGCTTACATTGTTATTCACTTTTTCCCCCTATACCTTAAGTATGTACTCGCATTATCAGATGATTTCTTACTGGTTTTTCTTTTTTTCCTTAGGAAAATTACTTGAAGCGAAAAAAGCATCAGACTATTTTATTTCTGGTATCTTAAGTGGGTTACAGTTTCTTGCTGCAGTGTATATCGGAATATACTCGATCACGATTTCTGGAATATTTTTTATTTGGCAAATGTACTCTAAAAAGAAATTAACTAAAACATTACAATTTAGTATATGTTTTTTACTGGGTTTTGTAGTAGTAGCTGGATATTTTGCACTAAAGTTTTCTTTAGTACAAAAAGCATATAACATAAAGAGATCCGCAGAAGAGTACGTAAACCACTCAATGCAAATCACTGACTTTCTCTTTAACCCCCTTCCAAGCTTGTGGACTGAAACAATATATAAGTACGTTAACGTGAATAACCATAGGTTGGGTGGAGAAACTTTCGGAACAGGTTTTGTATTTATGGCTCTAATTTTTTTTGGTGTATTTGCACTTAACAAGACTAAGCTTACACAGCGTGATAAATTTATTAATGGCTTTATGTGGCTGATGTTCATTTGGGGAATGATTGCTATTTTGGGACCACGACTGAGTATTAACGGTAAGTATTTAGCGATCCCATTACCATATATATTCCCGCTTAAATTAACTCCATTTTTCGATGCCTTGCGCGTAATTTCAAGATGGTTTTTTGTTGTCGAGATAGGACTACTCTATTTTGTCGGCTTCGCACTGCAATATGTTTTCAATAAATACTCAATAAAAAAAGCATGGATACTTATTTTTTTTGTACTTACACTTTATGTCATCGAAATTATCCCTATCAAACAAAGAACAACAGTAGATACCTATAGAAGCTCAAGCTACGACCAAATCATCGCTAACTGTCAAAAAGATCAAGTGGTTCTAGAGTACCCATTTGCACCAGAGCAACCAAACACTCATGTTTTGATTACCTTAAATTATTGGGTAAAAATGATATTGAACTTAATGCATTATGATTGTCAGTTGGTAAATGGCTACAGTGGCTTTCAACCAAAACATATTGATGATTTTGTCCATTTCTTTCGAATTTCAGTTGAAAACTCGGACACAAAAACTATCGAGAATATGATAAAAAATAAAAACATTACCTACATTAAATTCAACAAAACTATGATGCTTGAAGATTCAATCAACCGAGTCACTAAACTATTTACAACTGGTGCTTATAAGATACTATTAGATAGTAGCGAATATCTGGTGGTTATGGTTAAATGAGCAATATGAATAAAGAGAAAAATTCGTTTGTTGAAGTGAGTGAAGTCAAACCCGACTTCAGAAAAAAAGAACCACCTTTTATTAACCTACAGATAGCGAACCCTATTACTTATCTCAAAAACTGGTGGAAAAAGGTTATGAGTAAAGAAGGGGTCGATTTTCACTTTAAAATTCATCCACTCACTGCAATTGCAATCACTGCAGTTGTTGCAACGCTGGGTTTTGGAGTAGGACAATTTACTATTTCGAAACAAAAGCCGTTTATTCACTATCAACCTACAGTAAAACAAACTCCTTTGCCATCTATTAGCCCTTTAAGAGAAACAGCTTTTACTGGCACACTTCAATTTTCAAAAAAAACAGCAAAATTCTATTTACTCACAAGCTCAGCTGAAGCCATTAATATTACTGTTTTGGAAAACGTAGATTTGGAAAAATTGATAGGTAGAAGAATATTTGCAACAGGTGAATATAATCAAGAAACGAATACTTTGTTTATTAGTGAAGCTACAAATATGGAATTACTTCCTGAAACAGTAGAGGAAATTCCAGTAGAGCCAGAACCAACAGTACTTCCTACACAGGAGCAAAACACAACTTATGAGTCAGAGATACCAATGAACTATGAATAAGATAGCTAGGTTGATTGCAGTGCTGCTTTTAATAGTAGTAACGTGGTTTCAACGCCATATTTTCTTTGATACTTTTGATCCCAAGTATGCACATGACCACTATTCAATGTCTCAATGGGCAGTTCCTCTCAGTTCAAGAATCATGGGGGATGCAGATCTCTTTACATATTCGGGATACAGTCTTACTCAAGAGTTCAAACCATTTTCTGTAAACCCCGAAACACCAGTATTTGCAAAACTCTTTTTTGGATATTCCGCATTTTTATTTGGAAATCAACATTTAGCTTCACCACTATTTTTGTTGTTGCTGCTATTAGCAATGGATAATTTAGCCAAAAGCTACTTTAAGTTTGATACAACAAAAAGAATTTTTCTCGCATTATTTATTTTTTGCTCCGCAGAAATACAGGAACAAGTAAAACTAACATTACTAGATTTGCCTCAGGTAGCCTTATTTGCTTGGCATCTAGTTTTTCTGTTCAAAAGCGCTCGGAATAACAAAAATACGTTCAAGAACCTAGCTATTGCAGGAATGTTTCTTGGCTTTATGACCGCTACAAAATTTGGATTGTATACTCCATTTATTATTTTGGCCGATGTTTGGTACCTTTTTAAAAACAAACAACTCAAACTAACTCCATTACTGCTGATTTCTAGTATAACCGGATACTTATTACCTTACCTACCAGTTTTAGTATCAGATGGGCTTATTTCCTTCCTTCAAGCTCAAAAATGGACACTAAACTTTTACCTCAGCTCTGATGTCATAGCCCCTATCGGCATGTTGATCATAACCTCATTTACTGGTCTTAATCGGGGCTGGGTTGACACAAACTGGCAGACTATTTTTACTTGGAATGGTGAATGGGGACTTGGAATCATTGCATTACTAATTACAATAAAAGATTGGTTTAAATCAAAAGCACCAAAAAATTCTGAGTTAGGAGCTATCCTTGTTTCTCTCTCCCTTATTTTTTTACTATTACTTAAAATCCCATTTTGGCCAAGATATTTGATATTTTTTATACCATTTTTTTGGTTGTTTGTGCTCAATACGATAAAAGAAAAAAGAGTGCTACTACTTTTGCTTGTATTTCCACTTATTACTACCTCTAAATTAGTTCTTCAATCATACATGCCTCCGACTGACTACTTGGCTTTTGTCAACTCAGGAGCATATGAAGAACTTTATAATTACTTCTCTCAACATTTTAAAAGTGAGATTTCTAGAGAGGAGTTCACCGCAAAAAGTATATTAGAATATGAAGATCTACACCCCAGCTCTATAGAGACAATTATTGAATCTGAAACCCAAACCCTTAAAACTACAGAACAAATAATTATTTTAACCTTGAAAAGCCCATTTGGCGAAAAAATAATCAGAAAAAAATACTATGGGAACATGAACATGGCCGCTGGAGAATCGCTCAGATTGAGAATATAACTCAAGAAAAGAAATTCTTTGAATCAAAGATAGAAGTAATCTGTATTAACCCTGTCAAAGTTAGGGATTGGGGAAAAATATATGCGACACTAAATGACTTTTACCAAACAACCGATGTTGATTACCGTAGCAGAGTGATGAAGCTTGTGCCACGAGATTACTGTATTCCAGTCGGAATAGTTGCTAACACTCCTGCAGCGCAGGATTATGAATTCCCTGTTGGGTTTGAGAAAATAAAGAGTCCACAATCCCAAGACCCCAATTCTCGTGTAAAATAAGATTTACATGAACAAACTTAAACACATCTTAGCCTGGTTAGATATTCATGGACTTTTCGTATTCAGTGCTTTTCTTATAGTATTTATACCATTGTTTCCCAAAATCCCAATCTTTGATGTGCTTCCTGGATATATCGTTAGGGCCAGACCTGAAGATATCCTCATTTTTATTACCGCTCTAATTTGGCTTAAAGATGCCTACAAAAAACGATTTAAAGTTAAGTCAACCTATTTCTGGATGGTTGTTTTATACACAATTTCTGGGCTTATTTCAATTTTGTTGGGTACACTCCTAATTAAAAGCATTCCAGCACAACTCTTACACATTGGAAAAAGTAGCCTTCATCTCTTTCGCTATCTAGAATACTTCGCATTATTCTTTTTTACTTACTCAAGTATTAAAACTCAAAAACAGCTCAAAATAGTTTTGGTATTATTAGCATTTACGATTCTTGGAGTAGTCTTGTATGGTTTTGGTCAAGAATATTTGCATTTTCCATTATACTCAACCATGAATCGTGAGTACTCAAAGGGAACAACACTGTATTTACAAGAGGGAGCCAGACCGCAATCCACTTTTGCTGGTCACTACGATCTAGCAGCATACTTAGTTATCGTCCTACCAATTATTTTTTCATTGGCATTAAACACGTTGCAGATTGATCTAAAACGGTTACAAAAAACTATAAAACAAAAATCTACCTACACGAGCATATTTCTACATATAGTACATATTCTTGGTGCCTGGATGCTCGTCACAAGTGGCTCAAAAACGGCTCTTTTGGCGTATGTGGTAGGAATATTCGTTGTGTTGTTGCTTCATTTACAAAAATTAGGAAATATTAAACAACAGCTCAAATGGGGAAGTATAGCAGTAGTTTTGGTTACAATCGCTCTTACCATTTTTCTCAATTTCTTTGCTCTAACGACTCGTGACAAATTTATTTCACTAATCAAAACAGCATTCAATGGTTCTGACATTCCGGCCAATCCTGATGCTACCCCTGATGACTTAGTAGGAGACGGAGTAGTCTTTAAACAAATAACTATTCAAAATGACGATGGAACAGAAAGAAAGGAATGGATTGAAGAAAAAAGCACTTGGTCACAAAACGCGCTGAAATATGGTCTCTCTATGGGAATTCGTCTTGACACACTCTGGCCAAATGCGCTGAAGGGATTTATCAACAATCCACTCTTTGGAAATGGCTATGCCACTCTTGTGAGCATTAGTAATCCAGGAGAATATAGCACTGCTGAATCAACTGACAATAACTTCTTGAGAACAATAGGGGAGACAGGGATTTTGGGATTTTTAACTTTTTACGGTTTCATCTGTATTATTGCTTTAGAAATCTTCAAACAAAAAACAGAAACTGCACCAATCATTCAAGCTCTCAGAATTGGATTTCTTGGCTCAATTCTAGGGATACTCATCAATGCGACATATATAGATGTCTTTGCTGCTTCAAAAGTTGCCTACACTTTTTGGGCGTTTGCTGGTATTACAATTGCGGCCGTAAAACCAAATACTTTACATTCAATTCAGTTTGTAGTTAAGAATTTCCTCAAGCACTGGCCGTTGTATTTCACTATTTTCTTAGCACTTTTCCTTTTACATAAAAATCCACTCCATGAGTATGCACTTATCAGAGATCTATCTATTTCTGATCCGCAAATTGAATCCCTAACCTCAGCAAAATGTTTCCTAGAAACTGGCTCTTTTACCGTTTGTAGCAATAACGGTATGATTTTAAGAAAAAATGTAGACGTATACTCAATACTGTTAGTGCCATTCCTCATGATCAATAATACCCCTACCATGTTTTATTTTCTTAACATGGCGATAGGGATTATCATTTTATTTGGAATATACAAAGCTACTGAGATGTTACTCAAAAAATTTGACACTTCATCAGCAAAACAAATACTGATTTTCGGCTCATTGCTTTTATATACACTTATCGCAACCGCACTGGAATTCAGTAATAAACCTCTTTCTTCCCAAGACATGGTATTGTTTTTTATCCTACTTCCTATCCTCATCATCATTTTTACGGTTCTGATTCATACCATTCGGTATCAACTAGCGTATTTTACTCAAATTTGTGCAGTACTGATTGTTACGTTATTTTTAGCAAACCAAGACTTTAAAACTACATTTACTAACCAATTTAGAAATGATGTACTTTCCGACAAACGCACTGCTTTAAATCTAGCAAATGTTCATATCGATACTCATTCTTTTCTTAATCGAGAAAAAGACTATTTTGTTATTACTTCTATGAACCCGTATTATGTAGATCTCTTTTCTAATGGCAACTATAACCCGTTACCTTTATCAGAATCTCAACCATATTTCGATACAGCAATATCTGTTTATGGTGTTATAAGCTCTGAAAGACCCCTTATTGACCAATACAATTCACTCGTGATAGACACCAACTTATACGCAACTGATTTTCAAACACAATCCAACGAAACCTTAAGCTCCGCCTTTCAAAACCTTAAAAACAACTTTGATCTGATGTATGTAGCTATCGGTTGCAATGACAGTTGTAGTTTGTTCAAAGTTTCTCCGATTGCGCAGAAATCATCTCCAGAAGTACCCATTGTTAATAAACAAAAAATCTCACTGAAAAACTTAGATCAATCATATTCTTTTGCAGTAATCTCAAATAGATATGAACCAAAAACTCAAATTGATACTGGCTTGCTGCAAGAATATTCTACTGCGCAATTTGCTTCTGTATTAAAAGCATCTCTTTCTGCTAGCAATAGTTTTGCTGTCATAACTGGTGATATTTATCATGACAATAGCCTGAAATCAGATACTATCTTCAACACAGTTTTTAATAAAATACCTATTTTATACACAATTGGCAACATTGATCTGAATGATTCTAAATTTCATCAAGCCAAAGATAGCTATTTCTATACAGAATCAGAATTTTTTGTGTTGCTTAATGTAAATGAAGACTCACAAATTTCCCAAGCCCAACAGCTTTTTTTGTATAACGCATTACTCCAAATTGAAAAGCTACCTACAATTAAAAACCTGTTTATTATTTCTCATAATCTAAATTGGGAAGATCGCACTCAACCAAATAATTTTATTTTTGAACTAGAAAGAAAACTCTCACAGTATCCAAATCTGCAAAAATATATTATTACCAGTCACCATTCTGATTCAAATGACGCAGAAAAACTACAAGGTGAGCTTTCAACAAAGCATATAACTGATCCTGATACAAATATGCACTATCTCTCATCATTCGTACGTGACTGGAAAAATGATTCGTTTTTTGAATTTACAGTCAACACTGACAATTCTGTTGACGTCATGTATCGCGTTAAAGGAGAAAATTTCTAATTTTGTTTGAAAAAAATCATTATAAAGAAATTTGTGATAAACCACAAGGTTTTTTTAACTAATTGGATACTGTTATAGTAATTCAATTTATTAATAAACAGAAAGTGGTGAATGCTAAAAAAAATTATAGCCAATAATCATGAACAAGAAAACAAAACTACACCACAGCCCACTATCCAACGATTGCTTTACGAAATAGCAAAGGTTGCCAAAGATGATAGTTACCACTCCATGACTCCTGTTGAGATAGCTAGGCTTCTAGGAGTAAAGAGATTAACTGCAAATGAACGCCACGCATGGAGTAAATATCGCCAAGAGTTTTTAAGAAAAAAAAGGCAAGAAGAAAAAACTAAAATAGCAGAGGAGAGAAAATATGAAGCCTACAAAAAAAGAGAGTTACTAACATTTGGACTTATTGGTTTTGATAACGAAACATTGTGCCAAAAGATAGTTGCTCTAGAGCGAGCTAGGAATGAAAAAGCCTATGATGCTGAGGGAAATGAAAGGGAAAAACGAGGAAAAGAAACAACTGACCAGCTAGTAAGAGCACTCTCTGTACATAGTGAGGCACAAATCACCCTCATTGCCAAACAAATAAAAACATTTACCCCTGATCAACAAAAAAGAGCTAAAGATGCTATTGAAACAATCCTTGGAAACTACTATGCCTATAGACTGAGGCATTTTGACGAGTTTAAACTAACACAGTTAACTGATAGTGACTTAATCGAACTCTTCACCATTATTTTTGAACAAGAAGCAAAGCGTACCTGGGAAAATTCACTTATGTTTTCTATTTCTTACAGACTTGATGATTTAGACGATAAAAGATCGGTTGAAGAAATTAAAACAAGAATCAGCCGCCTTAAAACGACCCCCGGATTTACTGCTCAAATGAGAGCAGACCTAGTCAGAACAATAGAAGAATATTTACGAAGACCATCAAAAGTTAAGAAACCGCCGCATAAATGGGCCTAAAATACTCAATCGTTTTTTGTAAACCTTCTGCAAATTGAACTTGTGGTTCAAATCCCAACAATTGTTTGGCCTTGGTAATGTCTGGTTTGCGTTTAGTCGGGTCATCAGAGGGCAGTGGTTTAAAGTCTGCTTTGAACTCAGCTCCAGGATTGATTGCTTCATGTATCAGCTGAGCAGTTTGTAATATAGTGAATTCTTGGGGATTACCTATATTTACAGTCTCACCAGCAAGCCCCTCTTTACAGGTCATTCGCAAAATGTACTCAACTAAGTCGTCTATATAACAATACGAACGGGTGTAACTGCCATCACCATACACTGTAAGCGGTCCTCCCTTGAGTGCTTGCATCACAAAATTTGGAATTACTCTACCATCAGTTGGATCCATGTTTGGTCCATAGGTATTAAAAATCCTCACTATTCTAGTATCTAAACCAAAATCACGATAGAACACTCCACAAATAGTTTCACCTAACCGTTTTGATTCGTCATAGCAAGATCGCTTGCCATTTGGGTTGACATTACCCCAATACGTTTCTGGCTGTGGATGCACCTGAGGATCACCATATGCCTCTGAAGTTCCCGCAAACACAAACCTTCCCTCAGGGTTAGTTTTGTGTAAATACTCTGCTAAATAATGTGTGGCAAGAGAATTAACTAAATAGGTTTCAACTGGGTATTTTTGATATCTGGGTGGAGAAGCAGGTGAAGCAAAATGCAAGACAACATCAATTTTTTTGCCTTCAGGTAGGTACGACGCAACAGGTTGAGTAACATCTGCAGTAATAAATTCAAAGTTAGAAACTCTAGAAATTCTGGCGTCATCCAAAAAACCTGCAAGATTTTCAATTCTTCCAGTTAATAAGTTATCAACGCCGATTATGTGGGCACCTAAGGGAATTAATTTTGCAACCAAGTTTGAGCCAATAAATCCAGCTGCACCCGTTACCAATACTGTTTTTCCCTGTAAAAATTCAAACATAGCTTTCAGAATCCTCACTTTATGAGTACAATGTAGTTAGGATTATTGCATGAAAAAACTGATATTGAAATACCCACTCGCCTGCATACTCGTCTTGACAATCATACTACGTCTACCATTATTGAATGGATCATTTTGGCTAGATGAAGCTGCACAAGCGCTCGAAATTATTCGACCATTCAACCAACAACTTGATATCATCTCTGATTTTCAACCACCATTGCTACATTTTATTTTGCACTTTGCCCAATATTTCTCACGAAGCGAGTGGTTTTTAAGAACTATTGGGGCTGTTATCCCTGGAATTATCACCATTATTTTTACCTATAAAATTGCTGTTACGTTATTTTCTAAGCAAGTTGCCTTTTTGAGTACCTTATTATTGGCAACATCTTCGTTTCATATTTTCTATTCACAAGAACTGCGACCATATTCATTGCCAACTGCTTTAGCAGTATTGAGCATGTACTATTTTATTAAATCCTTAGAACAAAAAAATTCGAAAGATAGCATTGTCTTTTTGACAATTTTTAATACATTGGGTTTGTATGCCTCATACTTGTATCCTTTTTTTCTGCTTGCCCAAATTGCGTATACATTTTTAGCTCTAAAAATCAAAAAAACTAAAAAACTTTTTATTTCTTTTGGTGTAACTATTGCTACATTTTTTCCATTCCTACCAATTTTCTTACAACAACTTGCAGAGGGTGGAGTAGTAAGAAAACAACTACCAGGATGGGAACAAGTAGTCAGCGTAATACAACTCAAAGCTATTCCGCTAGTGTTTGGAAAATTATTATTCGGAGTTCTGCCACTTGATGCATCTGTTCTTGTTATTGTTTTAGCAGTTGCTCTCACAGCTGCCTTACTGCTGATAGTTCCACATATTTTAAAAAACCTCAAAAAATATAACTTCAAATTACTATTTTTTTGGATTATCGTTCCTCTTATTACAGCGTGGTTAATCTCATTTGTAGTCCCTGTAATTCAACCAAAACGACTGCTCTTTTTACTACCGGGAATCTATATTCTAATTGCCCATATTGCTGACATACTTATGAACTCTAAATCAAGAAAAGTCGCAATATTCTTTGTGAGCACTTTTCTTACTATTAATCTGCTGGGAACAACTGCATATTACGCAACTCCAAATTTACAGCGTGAAAATTGGCGAGAATTAGTAACTCAAATGCACCGTGAATTTGTTCCAAGTGAGACATTGCTGGTCTATTCGTTCCCAGAAGAATTTGCACCAATGCGGTGGTATGAGATGCAACAGGCCAAAAAAAATCTCAACACTTTCCCAACTTTCTCAACAAAAACGTTGTACATTGAAAACGTTCCAAATCTTACAAATGATCTTAAAGTTGCAGCTAGCTATAAAACTATTTTGGTTTTTGACTATTTGCGCGATCTTACTGATCCAAATAACAAAATTGAATCAGTGCTTCTTGAGCTAGGATTTAGACAAGTAGGTGTGCTAGACTATCCGAATATCGGTTTTGTTAGAGTGTTTATGCAACCACTAAACGTGATTGGAATGAAATAATATGCATGTTGGAATTGACTTTACATCAGTTATTTATGGTCGAGGGGTCTCACGCTATACTCAAAATTTATCACGTAGTTTAGCGCAACTCCCGGAAATACAATTAACATTATTTGGCTATTCACTTCGACAAAAAGATGTCTTAGAAACACAAGCTGAAAAAATTCCTGGAGTTGCTACCCAGTTTTTACGACTGCCGACTTCTGCAATTGAGAAATTATGGCAATTTGGACTCAAGCCTGTTTCAGGCTATATCCCCAACTTAGATGTGTTTCATAGCTGGGACTGGGTGCAGCCCCCGGACAAAAATATTCCAATTGTATCTACTATCCATGATCTAGCAATTCTTAAATTTCCAAAAACTGCTCATCCAGCAATTCTAAAAGCTCACGAGAGATCATGGAAGATGCTCAAAGAACATAGATCCCACATTATAGCTGTCAGCCAAACAACAAAAACTGACATTGTGAAGTTACTTGGATATCCAGCGTATATGGTTCATGTTGTTCATGAAGCAGTTCCAGAAGAATTCCTGAAAGCTGCAGATAGTGTCACAGAAGAGCAGGAGTTGTTGATTAAGGAAAAGTTGGTTTTAAATAGACCATATATTTTCTTTGTTGGTACTCGTGAACCCCGCAAAAATTTAACTCGACTCATTCAAGCTTGGCAACCACTTGCCAGCGAATATGATTTACTGATAGCTGGTGAGAGCGGCTGGGATGAATCAGATTTAGCTGCAAAACAATATAAATACCAACCTAGATTTTTGGGTAGAATTACCGATAAAGCTCTTTCTGTTTTATATGCCAATGCCGAGGTGTTTGCCTTTCCCTCATTATATGAAGGCTTTGGACTACCAATTTTAGAAAGTTTTCATCATGGCACTCCGGTTGTAACTTCAAATAATTCTGGCATGATTGAAGTAGCTGGCAATGCTGCTGAGTTTGTGAATCCAGAATCTGTAGAAAGCATCACGCTTGGCTTACAAAAAATTCTGAATGAAACGACTGAGGAACAAAAAAAACGTTTGCAACGTATGATTATTCGACAACAAATGTTTAACTGGGAAACAACTGCGCGTGAGACTGTAGCAGTATACAAACAAGCAATTCAGGATTTTAAATGAAACTACACATAGCAATTGACGGCAACGAAGCAAATGTTCTCAACAGAGTTGGCAGTAATGTCTATGCATTTGAAATTTTAGTGCAACTTGAACAGCTAGTAAGAAGAAATGAAGACATTACTGTGACTGTATTGCTCGCTTCTCCCAAAATTACTGATCTGCCTGATGAAAGAAAAGGCTGGGACTATAAGGTCATAAAGCCAGAAAAATTCTGGACACAGTGGGCTTTACCAATTCACTTATACAAAAATCAAAAAAAATATGATGTGTTTTATACACCAGGACATTATGCACCAAGACTTTGCCCAATTCCGTATATAAGCTCAGTCATGGATACTGCATATCTGGCATATCCAGAACAATTTAAAAAATCAGACACTATCAAGTTAACAAAATGGACACAGTACAGCGTCAAACATGCCAAAAAAGTTATTGCCATTAGTAAATTTACCAAAGATGAAATAGTTACACACTATGGCAAAAATCCTGATGACATAGTAGTAGCATACCCTTCTGCCGCTATACAAAAATTGCACTATGAGCCAAGTCAAGTGAATACTTTTTTTAGGAAGCATACTATTACTGAACCCTACTTTTTGTTTGTAGGTACCATGCAACCTAGAAAAAATCTTGAACGACTAATTGAGGCTTTCGAAATTTATTACAGAATGGATGCGGGCAGATCTCTGCAAAAAAAGAATGCCAAATCAAACAGGACTAATCAAAAACCTAAGTTAGTCATTGCTGGCAAAGTTGGTTGGCTTGCTGAACCCATTGTAAAGCGGATTGCTGATTCAAACATAAAGAATAGAATCATTACCACAGGATTTATCAGTGATATTGAAAAACAAATCCTGTACCAACACGCGACTGCAAGCTGTTTGGTGGGTTTATATGAGGGCTTTGGCATTCCACCACTAGAATCATTGTATTTTAATACTGTGCCGATTGTCTCTAATACTACCAGTTTACCAGAAGTAGTTGGTGAAGCTGGGTTATATGCAAACCCTACTAATCCACAAGAAATTGCCGATCAAATGTGGAAGGCACAAAACCTGAGTACTGTTGAACGCCGTAGTTTTAGACGATTAGCCCGTGAACAAATTAAAAAATTCAGTTGGAAGCTGTCTGCCGAAACAATTTTAACAACTTTGATCACCACTGCCCAGGAACTTCAAAATAAAAAAGGTGCAGATGCAGGAAAAGAATAGAAACCAAATACTCAGGTCAAACTCGAATGTGATTTTAGGAATTGATCCTGGATATGACAGGGTGGGGTGGGCAATTGGAAAGCGTGGCACAAAAACTGCATCAGGCAAATTCGAGTGTGTTGCTCTTGGCTGCATTCAGACAGACAAAAACGAAACTATTTTTGTAAGATTTAAAAAAATTCAGAGTGATTTAAAAGAAATTATTGCGCATTTTGAACCAACTCAACTAGCGATTGAAACAGTTTATTTTGCTAAAAATAAGAAAACTGCAATGCGAGTCAGTGAAGCGCGTGGAGTGATTATTGGAACCTGTTTAGATGCAGGATTAGAAGTTCTAGAATACGATCCTGTTGAAATAAAATTAGCAGTAACTGGGAATGGAAGAGCAGATAAGGAAGCCGTGGAAAAAATGGTGAGACTACAAGTAAATGGATCAGTAAACACATTTATTGATGATGCACTTGACGCGGTAGCGATTGCGATGACCTGTGCAGTAAGCTTAGTGTAAGAATCTCTCTTCCCAAAACTTACCCAAATGTTATACTGAGATTCATGATCGCATATCTAACTGGAACACCACTTCTTATATTAAATGAACTCATCATCATGACTGGTGGCGTCGGCTATGGAGTTAAAGCCACCAATCAAGTTCTTTCGCAAGCTGCAAATACAAAAGAAATTTCACTTCATATATATACCCATGTGAAAGAAGATGCCCTTGAACTGTATGGTTTTAGCACCCTCAATGATAAAGAACTGTTTAAACTCCTCATCAGCGTTTCTGGGGTAGGGCCAACTACGGCACTTGCAATACTTAACAAAGGCTCTGGGCAAATTGTTACTGCCATTCAAAATGCTGATGTTGCATTTTTTACGAGTGTCAAACGAGTTGGTAAGAAAGCTGGTCAAAAAATTATTATTGATCTCAAATCTAAACTTGGCGGCATTAAAGATGTTGATCTCACCCCTCTTAGCCAGCTACAATCCGATATCCTGGAAGCATTGTTAAGCATGGGCTTTGATGAAACACATATTTCACAAGCACTTAAAACTATTGATATTACTGACCTACCACTAGAGAAAGCAATTCAGATGACAATAAAAGAACTAGGTAAACACAAATAGACTACAACTATGAACTTTGAAGATAACTTAGTACAACCACGAAAAAAGACTCCTCCTATAAACAGTCCTACTGACCCACTAGACACAACCCCGGGAGAAGAAGAATTACTTACTTCACTGCGTGCCAACAGCTGGGATGCTTTTTTTGGTCAAGATGATACAAAAAAATCCTTACAAATTGCTATCACTGCAGCTAAAGGTAGAAGTGAGGCCCTTGACCACACGCTCCTCTATGGTCCTCCAGGCTTAGGAAAAACCACATTGTCACATTTAATAGCTAAAGAGCTGGGGGTAAACATCAAGATTACCTCAGGCACAGCACTAAGTAAAACAGGCGACCTTGCCGCCATCTTAACAAATCTTGAGCCCAGTGATATTTTATTTGTTGACGAAATTCACCGACTCCCAAAAGTTATCGAAGAAACATTGTACCCAGCTATGGAAGATTATGCCCTGGATATTGTTATTGGCAAAGGTCCCTCTGCACGCACCATTCGACTCGATTTACCAAAATTTACTTTGGTTGGTGCCACCACTCGGTTCGGCCTGCTAGCTGGTCCATTTCGTGATAGATTTGGCATCATTCAACGCTTACAATTTTATACTCCGCAAGCTCTCTCCACTATTATTAGTGCAGCGGCAGAAAAGCTCGGTGTAACCATAGATGAATCGTCTGCGCTTGAGATAGGTAGACGTGCTCGAGGTACTCCCAGAATAGCCCTCAAACTCCTTAAGCGCGTTCGTGACTATGTGCAAGTTCATAAACTCAAAACGATCACCAATAAAGCAGTTCACGAAGCCCTTGACATGTTTGCAATAGACACATTGGGTCTAGATGATTCTGATCGCCGTTTCTTGCGCCAGATCATCCAAAAACATAAAGGTGGTCCAGTTGGATTATCAACAATTGCTGCTACCCTCAATGAAGATCAACTTACTATAGAAGAAGTCCTCGAACCATATTTAATCCAGGTAGGTATGATTCAACGCACTCCTAAAGGTAGAGTAGTTAGTAAAATCGCCTATGAGCATCTAGGTGAAAAATGTACTGAATAAAACCCAGTTCCGCTTGTACAGCCTACAAAATCTGTGTCAAAATAGTTTTATGAAACAATCAAACAAACTTTTCTTGGTAGCTGCAGTGCTTGTTGCAATAACGTTTTCATATAGATTTGCCTTTGGAAACGCAATTACAAAAACTGGAGGTATCTTAGGTAAAAACGATACAATGGAAGATTCACTCGATGATTTAGAAGCAGAACTTGATGCCAGTTTTGCCGAACTTGACAAATCTATGGAGTTTGAAATTGATAATGAAATCGAAACATTAGAAGTCGAACAAAAAGTGACTGTAGATGACGCCAAAACTGCCACAGAAAAAATGCAGCAGGTTACTCCTACAACTGCTGCGTCAAAAAAATCAACTAAAATTGAGCGTCTTCTCCTAGTAATCCCCGTTGAAATCGAAACTAACGAAGAAAATAAAACGGTACTTGGAAGACTTCTCGATCTCTTGAGCTTTTAGTTGTATACTAAGCTCATGCAAGAAAATTCACATGAAGCGCAACCAATTCAAGGCAGAACCTTTTCGCAAAAAGTTGCTGGTCGCTTAACAGCTTGGTACTTAGAAGCAGTTACTGGTTTTCTCTGGTGGGGAATTGGTATTGTACCCTCTCATCACATAAGGAGATTTTTTTACAGAGCATTTGGCATGCGTATTGGTACTGGTTCTACCATTCACATGATGGCTAGAATATATGACCCCAGATACATCAGTATTGGTGAAGATACTCTCGTGGGTGAAAGAGCTACCTTAGATGGCCGTAAACAATTACCAAACTCAAGTGGTGGTCTTGAAATTGGCAACCATACAGATATAGCTAGTGAAGTTATGATTTGGACCAGTCAACATGATGTGCATGATCCCCATTTTAAAGCGATAGAAGAAAAAGTAACCATTGGCGATTACGTGTTTATTGGCCCACGAGCGATACTTTTGCCAGGAGTTACAATCGGAGATGGAGCAATTGTTGGAGCTGGAGCAGTAGTGACCAAAAACGTTGAACCATTTTCTATCGTTGCTGGTATTCCAGCTAAACCAATCGGGGAGAGAAAAAATAAAAACCCACAGTATAAATTAGGCCGCGCGCGCCTATTCCAGTAAACTATCATGTTACTTTCTGTCATTATCGTTTCGTACAACACTAGGAATCTAACACTAGAAACAGTGCGCTCTGTTGTCAACTCAACAAAATCGTCTCAACTATTAAAAAATAATTTAGAAATTATTGTTGTCGATAATGATTCTCAAGATGATTCGGTCAAAGCCCTCAAACAATTTAAAAAAGAGACAGATGTACCAATTATTATTATTGAGAGTACAAAGAACGTTGGCTTTGGTAATGCAAATAATCTTGGAATAAAAAAGGCAAGTGGAAAATACTATTTATTTTTAAACTCAGACACAATTGTTCAGGAAAATGCATTAGAACGTATGGTACAGCGGTTTCTTTCAGATGAAAAACTGAACCTTGGTATTCTCACTCCAGTTTTACTAAATATTGACCTCACATACCAACCTCAAGGTGGTTCATTTCCCACTCTGACTTCACTCTTTTTTCATATGAGCATGCTTGATGATTTGCCTGTGATAGGGAAACTGCTGCCGTCAACACAACATACAGGAAAAGCAAACAGACTTACTCTGTCACAATTAGAACACTATACAGATCTTATTCCTGTTGACTGGATTGGCGGGACAGCTATGATGATTTCCAAACAAGCTATAGATACTTTTGGCCCTTTTGACCAAAATATTTTTATGTATGGCGAAGATACCGAAATTTGTATGAGGGCAAAAAATCATAACTTTGTAGTTGCTCTTGATCCAACCGCTTCCATAATTCACTTGCAAAATGCCAGTTCAAACCAGGAAAACGCACTAAGGGGAGAATTCAGAGGACTCCAATATATTTTTTCAAAACACAAATCATCTATGCAAGCAGTTCTTGCAAAAATTCTTTTACAATATGGAGCATTAATCAGAATTTTCGTCTTTAGCGTCATAGCACCTAACAAAAATAAAGCCCTCATTTATAGAAAGATACTCACTGACCTTTCATAAGCATTATTAATGGAAATAGGGTATACTTGTATACAGTTTCAAATGGAAAAAAAGGCAAAACCACATAACTGGCTGAAATTTTTTGATGATAATATCTTGCTTATTTTGAGCACATTTCTACTGATATTTATTCCTTTGTACCCAAAGTTACCTCTCTTTGATTTGATAGAAGGGTATATTGTTCGTGTCCGCCTAGAGGATTTTTTAATTGCATTTTGTATTTTAATTTATGGAGTACAGTTACTTCGTAAAAAAATATCACTTGATACACCACTCACTAAAATCATATTTGCCTATATAGTTGTTGGCTTTTTATCAACCATTTCGGGAATATTTATTACTCAGACAATTCCAACCACACAAGTTCATTTGCTTAAAAGCTTCTTGCACTTTGGCAGATATATTGAATACTTTTCACTCTTCTTTTTGCTATATGCTTCAATCAAATCAAAAAGAGACGTACAAATCATTCTCGTCTCTGTGGTGTTTACGCTTCTAGCAGTAGGGATATACGGTTTAGGACAAAAATACTTTTATTGGCCGGTATACTCAACCATGAACAGAGAGTTTAGCAAAGGAATAGTCCTATACCTAACCGAACATGCTCGGGTACAATCAACCTTTGCTGGCCACTATGACATGGCAGCATATTTAGTTATTGTTCTACCAATTATTTTAGTAATGCTGTTTCAGAAAAAAATTAACTTGTTTCCAAGAATGGTTCTGTGGACAACTTATATTTTAGGACTTCTGATGATGATGTTGAGTGCTTCACGCACTTCATTAGCTGGGTTAGTACTTGGATTATTTTTAACTATTTTAATTGCAAGTCTCCTCAAAGAGAGACTTATTTCTAAAGTTCAATTCTTTTTTCAACAATCTTTTGTGAGCGGATTGATTTTTGTGATTCTATTCGTGTTTTTTGGCAGCAATATGGCTGACCGTTTATATCAAGTTATTGAAAATCGCCCTGAGATCACAACTGTGTTGACCGGAATTAAAAACACCTCAAACATGATTTTGAGTCAATTTAAAGTCCAGGAATACATTGCTGAAACTGTTAAGAAACCAGAAAATGGATTGTCTACAGAACAAGCCGAAGTATTAGTTGCGTCAGACACCCGACCATCACCAATAAAACCAAGTGATGTATATGTTGATGTCCCAGATAAAATTCAAGTTGCTACTGTTTCTGCAACAGGCCAAAAAACATTCGTGACATTAGAAGTGCCACGAACCTACTCAGAAAATGCTTTAAAACACGGCTTATCTATGGCAATTCGATTAGATACTTTATGGCCACAAGCCTTAAACGGTTTTTACAAAAATCCAGCTCTTGGCACCGGCTACGCGACACTTACCAAATCAGTTGTGGAAGAATTTACAGAAGCTGACTCAACTGATAATAATTTCTTAAGAACTCTAGGAGAAACTGGTTTACTGGGCTTTCTCTCGTTTTATGGCTGTGTATTCATAGCATTAGCAACGTGCAAAAACATTATAAAGAATAGACTTGAAACTGACTCGTTTAAAAAACTGTTTGCGGTTGGATTTATCGGTGCAACAATTGGGTTGCTCATTAACGCAGCTTTCATTGATGTCTTTGCGGCCTCAAAAGTTGCATACACTTACTGGGCAATGACCGGTGTTTTGCTAGCATATGCCAAATTAAAACCAATTGAAAAAACTATTAAAGTTAAACCAAAAAAAAGAATTCGTACAAATAAAAATAAATTCAGCAACACATGAAAAGCATCCTCAAAAAATATCCGTTATTGTTTATTATTGCAGCCATTGCACTGATTTTGAGACTCTATAAGGTTAATACAGATTTACTAGATTGGCACAGCTGGCGACAAGCAGATACAGCATCGGTAACCAGAGAGTTTACTAAGAAAACACTGAATCCTTTGTACCCAACATATCATGATCTTTCAAATATCCCTTCAGGACTTGATAACCCTAATGGATATAGAATGGTTGAATTTCCACTTTACAATGTCATAACTGCTGCCTTACTTAAAGCTGCTCCCTCACTTCCTCTGGTTCCTACCAGTCGTGTAGTATCTTCACTATTCTCGATTGGAACTCTCTTTTGTTTGTTTTTTTTGGCGCGAAGCTACTTTGGGAAAAAGGCTGGTTATTTTGCAGCATTCTTTTTTGCAGTACTACCATATTCAGTTTTCTACTCCCGAGTAATCCTACCAGAACCAATTATGGTGTTCTTCTCAACTCTTTCAATTACAATGTTTCGATTTTATGTAAAAAAACCAAAACCATATTTGTATTGGGTTTCTCTCATTTCGTTGGCTGCTGCTTTACTTCTAAAACCATTCGTGGCTTTTCTGCTTCCTGTATATGCTGTCATGCTTTTTGAAGAGAGAACACTAAAAAAAATAATCACTGATTTCAGATTGTATGCATATGCAATCTTGGCCATCATTCCCTTTTTATTATGGAGAAATTGGATTACGAATTTTCCAGAGGGAATTCCTGCTTCAGATTGGCTCTTTAATGGCAACGGCATCCGTTTGCGACCAGCTTGGTTTAGGTGGTTGGGCTATGAAAGAATCACTAAACTAATTCTTGGATATGTAGGTGTTATTTTTCTTCCAATCAGCTTATTTCAACAGCTAAAAAACAAAAAGTTTTTTCTTCCAGCATGGTGGTTTGGAATAGGGCTTTATTTTGTAGTGGTAGCAACCGGGAATGTCCAACATGACTACTATCAAGCTATAACCACTCCTGTTATTTCATTGACACTGGCTCACGCAATTTTAGTTCTAGATACATTTCTTAACAAAAAATTTAATGCACTTGTCTCTATGGGTATCTCGGCTTTCTTAGTAGTTGCCATGTTACTATTTTCATATAATCAGGTTAAAGGCTACTACAATGTTAACCACCCGGAATATTCCAAAGCGGGCAAAGCTGCTGATGAAGTATTGCCAAAAGATGCAAAAGTGATAGCACCACAATATGGAGGAGACACAGCTTATCTATTCCAAATAAACCGTACTGGCTGGCCAATTGGCCACTATATAGATGAAAAAATCAAAATGGGTGCTACTCATTATGTAACAACCTCCTTTGATGAGGAAGCAAAAGAACTTGAAAAAAAATACACAATTATAGAAAAAACGAGCGATTATAGTATTATTGATTTGACTCGTCCCAGAGAGTAACTTCTATCTATGAAAATTTTAATGCTTACTCCATACCTTCCGTATCCATTACTCTCTGGAGGACAAATCAGAACATATAATTTGCTTAAAAAACTAGCAAACAAACATGAAGTAACTTTATTTTCTCTCATCAAAAGTGAAGATGAAAAAAAATACATTCCCGAATTAAAAAAATACTGTTCTAAGGTAGCAGTTTTTAAACGTTCAGAAAAACCATTTACTTTTAAAAATATCTTAAAAACCGCTTTTTCCTCATATCCTTTCTTAGTGATTCGAAACCATGCGCCTCAAATCATTAAGGCGGTTGAAGAAGAGCTACAATCTAACCAATACGATTTGATTCATGCAGAAACATTCTATATGATGCCCCATATTCCAGAAATAAATATCCCAACAATTCTTGTTGAACAAACAATTGAGTATCTCGGGTACGAAAGTTATGCAAAAAAAACTCCATTTTTTTTGCGACCAATATTAAATATTGATATAGATAAAATTAGACGTTGGGAGCAATTTTATTGGAAAGCATGTGATACCTTGATCGTCATGAGCGAAGAAGACAAAAAATATATCGTGAACGAAATTGGTGAATCAAAAAAAATTGAAGTCGTTGCCAATGGAGTTGACACTCAGTGGTTTGATGAAGTTAAGAAAAAGGTTACACCCGTGCCTACAGTTTTATCGGTTGGTACGTTCAAATGGCTTCCAAATGTAGAAGCTGTAAAATATTTAGTTACAAGGGTGTGGCCATTAATTAAAAAACAATTGCCAACTGCTCAGTTAAAAATTGTTGGCAATGCACCAACTGAAGATGTTTATGCATATGAAAAAGCAGACTCATCAATAAAAGTAATCGGCAGAATTCCTGACATTAGAGATGCTTTTGCAACTTCAGATATTTTGATGGCCCCGGTTTTTAGCGGAAAAGGAACACGATATAAGGTTCTTGAAGCCATGGCATCAGGAACACCTATTGTAGCTACAACAACTGCTGTAGAAGGTTTAGCTGTAGTAAATGGTGAACACGTAATGACAAGTGATACCCCTGAGGGAATGGCGCAACTAGCTGTAGAATTACTCAACAACCAAGAAGAACGAAAAAATATGGCTAAGAATGGAAAGAAATTTGTTAAAGAGAACTATGACTGGTCGCTTATTTCTCATAAGCTTGATATGATTTACCAAAGAATTGGGAGCAAATAATGACAAAGACTGCAAAAATTGATTTAGAAATTATTATTGTCAACTATAATAGTCAGTTTTGGCTTAAAAAAACATTGTCTACACTCAAAGAGTATTATCTTGATAAAACAAAGAGGACTGTAATAGTAACCGTGGTTGATAATGCTTCAACAGATGACTCAATGAAAATGGTGAGTCGTGAGTTTCGCTGGGTAAACACTATTAAGCTCAAAGAAAATTTTGGATTTGCCGTTGCCAATAATGCAGCACTTCGTGAAACAAAAGCAAGGTATGTGATGTTACTTAATTCTGATGTTGAATTTACTGAAAAGTCAAACCTAGATGTCTTACTTAAGTTTATGGATGACAAACCAAAAGTCGGTATTATTACCCCTCGAATCGAATTCACTGATGGTGAGGTAGACCCAGCTTGTCACAGAGGTGAACCAACAATTTGGGCCTCATTTACCTATATGAGTGGCCTAGAAAATCTTTTTCCAACTAGCAAACTTTTTTCTGAATATCATCAGACATATAAAAATTTGCGTAACATTCACACAATAGATGCCTGCTCAGGAGCAGCTATGGTAGTAAGAGGTGAACTCTTAGAAAAAGTTGGTTTGTTAGATGAACGTTTTTTTATGTATGCAGAAGACCTTGACTGGTGTAGACGATTTCGAGAGGCGGGCTATATGGTAGTATATAACCCCGAAGTAACAGTTATTCACCATAAATATAAATCAGGAATTAAAAACACATCGCAAAGTATAGCCAGAAAAACACGCAAGCATTTTTATGACACCATGTTACAATACTATGACAAACACTACTTGGAGAATTACCCAAGGTTTGTTAGAAGCATTATTAAGTACATTTTAGTAGTAAAAAAAGGAGCACTATGAACTACCTTACTGAATTCAAAATTCAGCAACTTCGTACAAAAAATATGACTGCAGCAGTTGAGTCAATTGCAGTAGTAATTGGAGCTGTCGTTGCCAACATGTTGGTCCCACAACTGCTGTTGAAGTATGTATACACTGATACTTCTGCATTACTAGAAGCACCAGCAATTTTCACCTACTTCCCATTAGTAACCTATTCACTCGCATTAGCATATTTCTTATATGCAATGGTTTCTAACTTTGTAAGATGCAGAAAAGCAGATAACCTTGAAAAAGAATTTGTTTTAACCGGTGGCTGTTGTGGAGATTGTGGTGATGGCTGTTGCTCAGATGGCGATCACACACACGGTGATGATGAAGAAATCAGCGAAGCAGAACTAAAAGAACTAGAAAAAATCGTTGACGAAGCATTAAAACCAAAAAAGGCTGAAAAAGCTGCTTCTAAAAAAGCACCAGCAAAGAAAAAAACAGCTAAAAAATAAAAATTGCAGCTTAAATTAAAAATAGAATATCGCAGGGAATAACTCCCTGCGATTTCGTATATAGAGTATAATAAATGATATGAGAATTGGAATCGATGCTCGACTATCTGGCGCTCAACACGCAGGTATCGGTAGATACACACAAAATCTTCTTAGAGAAGCGCTTAAACAAAATAAAAGAGATATCTTTGTATGCTTTTTCTATAATGAAGAGCAAGCAACAGCTGTTCTAGGTCCCTATAGAAATAATAAAAATCTTTTAGTTGTTTACACCCCAATTAGACATTACACCCTAGCAGAACAAATTGAGCTTCCAAAACAATTTGCAGCAGAAAATCTGGATTTACTACACGTTCCTCACTTTAATATTCCAATTTTTTACAAAGGTAAGCTGATTATCACTATTCATGATCTGTTGTGGCATGAATATAAAGGTAGTTCTGTTACGACACTCAGTCCAATCAAATATGTAATGAAATATCTTTTTTATAGACTTGTCACTAGAATTGCTGTTCATAAAGCTGAAAAAATACTTGTGCCAGCTGAAACGATTAAAAATACAGTCATTAAATTTTATCCAAAGACGAAATTAAAAATTGTAGTTACAAAAGAAGGAGCAGAAATTGCTGATCCCAAAAAAATAACACACCAACCAAAACTAAAAAATACTTTGTTGTATGTTGGATCATTGTATCCACACAAAAATTTAAATCTCATTTTACAATCTCTTGGATCCTTACCAAAATATAGATTACTAATTGCAGGCGCCAGAAGTGTCTTCCAGGATAGAGTTAAAGCATATGTGAAACAAAAAGGTGTTGAGGAACAAGTAGAATTTTTAGGATATGTTCCTGATGAAAAATTAGCACAGCTCTATCAGCAAGTTACTGCGTTAGTACAACCATCCTTCTCTGAAGGGTTTGGCCTAACGGGAATCGAAGCCATGTCATTTGGAACTTCAGTATTGGCTTCAGATATTCCTATTTTCAAGGAAATTTATCAAAATGCTGCCTTCTACTTTAGTCCTCACTCATCCGCTTCATTTATCCAAGCAGTTCATGCATTAGAACAAAGTTCCGACAAAACAAACTTTGAAGGAAAAGCACTCGTGAAAAACTACTCCTGGGAAAAAATGGCTGCACAAACCCTAGAAGTGTATCAAGATATCGTGAAAAAAAAATAGTTTCATGAACCAAGAACAAAAACACACACCTTCTGTAGCTCTTGTGTATGATCGAGTAAACACGTCATATGGGGGTGCAGAAGTAGTATTAACTGCTATTCATGAGCTTTTTCCACAAGCTCCGATTTTTACCTCAGTCTATCATTCTCAAAAGGCTCAATGGGCAAAAAATATTACAATAATTCCATCATTCCTACAAAAAATCCCATTCTTCAACGATAAACATCAAGTATTGCTGCCACTGATGCCGCTTGCATTTGAATCTTTTGACTTATCCGCATATGACATTGTGATTTCAGTTACCAGTGCTGAAGCAAAAGGAGTATTAACCAAACCAAATCAGAAACATATCTGCTATATGCTTACTCCGACCCGCTACTTATACTCACACCATGAAACCTATTTGAGCAGTAAATGGTATTTGCAACTACCAATTATGAAGCAATTAGTAGAAAAAATTCTAAACCATATTAAAAAATGGGATTTGTCTGCTAGCACTAGACCTGATGTTATTGTTCCTATTTCAAAACTTGTTGCACAACGGGTAAAAACCTTTTATAACAGAAAAACTGCACCAGTCATCTATCCGCCAGTTTCAGTTCTCTTGTCTGAAAAAGAAATAAATGATCTTCCAGTATTACACGGAGTCAAAAAATTTTACTTAAGCATTTCCAGACTTGTAGAATACAAACGAATTGATTTGAGTATCAGTGCCTGCCTAAAACTTAAAAAGCCCCTTGTCATTGTAGGAGAAGGTGAATCCAAACAAAAACTACACAGTCTTGCCGGAGGCGAAAAATGTATTAAAGAGGATTCCGAATCAATTGAACAATTTATGCAAAGAGCTACAAAAGAAAACAAAACAATCCTATTTACCGGGAAATTATCACAAAAAGAAACGTATACACTCTTCAAAAACTGCGAGGCTGTATTAATGCCAGGACAAGAAGATTTTGGTATCACCGGACTTGAAGCAGGAATTTTTGGCAAACCTGTGATACTATTTTATACAAGCGGTGTTGCTGAATTATTGCAAGACAGTGTACACGCTATACATATAAAAAAAGAAACAGTATCTGAAATGATATATGCTCTTGGAAAGCTAGATTCATTGAGTTTTGATGCACAGCAGCTGCGCGCTCATGCTATGCAATACTCAGTAGAAAAATTCAAACGAGAGTTTAAAGCGAGAGTAGAGAAAGAACTGAAAGGATAGTATGTCGTATCTTGATCACACATTTGCAGTTATTTTGGCTGGAGGTGGTGGAACCAGGCTTTGGCCAAAATCTAGAAATAAAACACCAAAACAGTTTCTAAAGCTGATTGGTAATGAAACCATGATGCAAATCGCAGTTTCAAGGATTACAAAAATTATTCCTTGGGAAAGAATTATTGTTGTTACCAACAATCTATACAAGGATGAAGTTCACAAACAGCTCCCAGAGGTTCCACTACTTAACATTATTGCCGAACCACTAAAAAGAGATACTGCCTTAGCAATGCTTACTGGTGCACTCTATGCTAAATCAATTGATCCAGAAGCTGTCTGTATCAATCTTGCTTCTGATCATATTGTAACTGATCAACAAGAATTTATCAGAGTTATGAAACATGCAGCACAAACTGCTGCAGAAAATGATTTTTTAGTTACAGTCGGTATTGCACCAAATAGACCTGCAACAGGGTTTGGTTATATTAAGATTGGTGATGATTTAATGAAGCTAGGACAAGGTCTCTCTTTATTCAAGGTAGCAAGTTTCACTGAAAAGCCTAACGAAGCAACTGCAAAAGCATTTATCTCTACTGGAAAATACTTTTGGAATGCAAATATGTATGTCTGGTCAAGTGGCGTGCTACAAAGAGCTTTTCAAACGCATATGCATACTATGTATGAGCTTACAGCAGGACTAGAAGACCTCAAAGGACAGAAGTTCCATGAAGCACTACCTGCAATTTATGATAAAGCTGAATCAATCTCTGTTGACTATGCAATTTCAGAAAAAGCAACCAACCTAGTTTTAATCCCTGGTGATTTCGGCTGGGATGACGTTGGAGATTGGAAAGTTGTATATGATCTTGAAAAGAAAGATCTTGCCGGAAACGTAGTCATTGGTGATGACGCCACAAGAAAAGTGCTTGCTATCGGTTCGCAGAACAATCTTATTCATGCCGATGGAAAATTAGTGGCCATACTTGGGGTTAATGACATGATTGTTATTGACACAGGTGAGATTTTGATGATAATACCAAAATCTCAGAGTCAAGACGTCAAAAAATTTGTTGAGCGACTCAAAGAAGAAGATAAGAAAGAATATTTGTAGATATGAATTACACACAACAAAAACGAATTCTTGATATTACTGTTGCCCTCATATTGATGATCATATTTCTTCCCGTGTGGATAATAGTTCCACTCATGATCTATCTTGATTCCGGTTCACCTATTTTATTCAAACATAAACGAGTTGGCTTAAATGGCAAAGAGTTTGAGCTCTTTAAGTTTCGTTCAATGATTCCAAATGCTGATGAAATTTTGCATAAACACAATAAGTCTTTACTTAAAAAATTTAAACAAGGTGATTGGAAAATTGAGAATGACCCAAGAATTACCAAGCTAGGAAAAGCACTACGATCTCTCACAATTGATGAATTTCCACAGTTATATAATGTTATTCGTGGTGAAATGAGCATGGTTGGCCCACGAGCATATGTAAAAAAAGAGCTTGATGAACAAACACAAAAATATCCAGAAACTAAAAAGTACAAAGACTTAATTTTGTCTGTCAAACCAGGAATCACTGGACCTTGGCAAACTTCTGGTAGAAATGAAGTGCCGTTTAATGTCAGAGCAAAAATGGATGCTGATTACGCTAAAAAAAGATCAATAGTTACGGACATCACAATTTTATTCAAAACACCGCAAGCAATGATTTCCAAGTGGTAATTACTACCATATTTTTGATATACTGTTGAGTATGCTAGAAAAAGAAACCGAACTTAAAGATACTTCTGTTACTACCTCTGTAGATTCGTTTGAGTACCAAATAAACGAAAACTCAGTTACAAGTGAGAGTAGATCTCGTCGTGGAACGCTAGTTCAGAAATTGAAACAAAAACCTGTTCTCATGGGTGGAATCGTTGTAGTGCTCGTACTCACATTCGTACTCACTATCATGGGTGTGTATACTTACGCAGTAGCTCGAGAACTCCAAGCTCAGGTTATACCACTCAAAGCTAAAGCCCAAACTACCTATGATCTATTTAAAGCCCAAAATTTGCCGGAAGCTGAAAAAACGCTCAATGAACTTGAGACAGAGTTTCAGACTGTCAAAAATACATATCAAAAGCTAGGTTTTTATTCTATAGTTCCTATTGCCAGTGGCTATTATAAAGATGGATTACATGGTCTTAATGCTGCTGAGGCGGGACTGAGTGCTGCTAAAAAATCTGTTACCGCTGTGACCCCGTATGCAGATGTTTTAGGTTTTGCTGGTGCAGAATTCACCGGTGGTACAACTGAAGACCGCCTAAAGGTCATTCTCGGTACACTTGAAAAAGTATCACCCATCCTTGATGACATTGGCACTGATTTAAATACAGTTAAATCAGAACTTGGTAGCATCAATGCTAAAAGATACCCAGAGACACTCAAAGGAATTCCAGTGAGAGAGTACATCCTTATGGCCCAAGAGATGAGTGCAGGAGCTGCCGATGGATTAGTTGAGTATCGTCCAGTGATTGAACAACTACCAAAAGTAGCTGGCTCTGGTGGGCAAAAAAAGAAGTATCTTATTCTTTTCCAAAATGATAATGAATTGCGCCCAACAGGAGGCTTTTTAACTGCTTATGCAATCATTAACGTCACTGACGGTAAAGTAGAAGCAGAAAAATCTGACGATATTTATGAGTTAGATCAAAAGTTCACCAAAAATATTGCTATCCCCGAAGAGCTCGGCCGTTATTTAACAACCGAAAGATATTTTAATCTTAGAGATATGAACATCTCTCCAGACTTTAAGATAGCAATGGATCTCTTTTTTGAGAACTACAAAACTGTGAAAGGTGAACCACAGGATATTGACGGGATCATTTCTGTTGATACCCATTTTTTGACCAATCTAATGAAAGTGTTAGGTCCAGTCGAGGTTCCCGGGTACGGTACATTTACTGCGGAAAACGATACTCGTTGTGACTGCCCACAGATTATCTATATCTTATCTGAAATCATTACTAGACCAACACCATACTTGAGAGAAGATAGAAAAGGTATTTTAGGGCCTCTAATGCGCTCATTGTTAACCAAGGCTTATACTGCACCAAAGCAAACCTGGCCAGAATTGTTTAAGACTGGATTTGAGAGCATTCAAAATAGACATGCACAGTTCTACTTTATTGATCAAGATGCACAAAATGCAGCTGAACTTGCCAATGTTGCCGGCAGAATGACTCCACCAAAAAATGGTGAAGATTTTCTTGGGATTGTGAATGCAAACCTAGCTGGTGCAAAATCAAATCTTTTTATTACCTATGAAGTCAAACAAACAGTAACTGAAGTTCCAGTTGATGGAATGATTACTAAAACTGTCGAAATTACCTACAAAAATAATCACAAAGCTGATAACTGTAACCTTGAGGCAGGTTTATTGTGCTTAAATTCTACCTTAAAAGATTGGACCAGATTATATGTGCCTCAGGGTTCGCAACTTGTCGAAGCACAAGGATTCTTGGAAGAAGCAAAAACGTATGATGAGAATGGCTTCACTGTAATTGATGGCTTTTTTACACTTGAACCACTTGGGTCTGCCAAACTCTCATTCACCTATACAGTGCCTTACGAAAACCAGACTGACTACAAGGTGAACATTTGGAAACAAGGTGGTATTGAATCTGTCCAAAACCTGATGGATATCACTGGTGGTCAAGAAATCATCGAGGTTAAAAAAGACACAACCTACGAGACATTCTTTTAAAGGATCAGCTAAAGCACTGATAACGAGTCAATATACGATTGAAGATCAGCAGCTTCAGCCTGCTTTCCTGATTTCCTATATAGTTCAATCATTCTCTTAACTAAAGCAATACCTTCTCTTATCGTGGTTCTAGCAAAACTACACTCTGTTTTTGGCCCTCTGAGTTGATTACTATGAAATATATACTTTTTATCAGTCTCCCAAGCATAACTTATGTCTGTAATTCTTTGTTGATAATTTCTTCTAGAAACATACGAGGAAGGTGGAAAGACAATATGAGCAGTTCCAACAGCATCGTCTGGGTAAAACAAAACTAATGGCTGTCTATTTTGTCTCAAGAGCTGTTGTAGTCCTTTATCAGTTGCTATCTGTTTTTGATACTCTTCCCCAGATCTTCGGTCTTTTCTTGTAGTACGATCGAGAATCACTCTTGTCTGTTCTGGAGGCACTTGTCTTGCTTCTTTTGCTCCACTTTCAATAATTTTTTTCATATATCTAGTCCTTTTCTATAACTATATATACATTTATGTAGCATAATAATACAAACATATCAATTCGTCTATACGAAACAGGTAAAAACAATTATAGTTACAATGTGAGGCACAAAACTTTTTCGGTTACCGGTATTGTTTTAAAACGAGTTAATGTTGGTGAGACCGACAGAATCGTCAACTTACTTACTCAGGAATTTGGAAAAATTGCTGTTGTGGCCAAAGGTGTTCGAAAAATGTCCTCTACTAAACGAGCGTATCTAGAGCCAGGAAACATTGTTAAGGCGTTTTGTGTGGAAACAAAATCACTGCCTTTACTAACCCAAGCAACGTTAATTGAAGATTGCTCAGTGCTACAACAAAATTTAAGTGCTTATCGCTCCCTTACCCAACTACTAGAGATTTTTGAAAAACTATTTGTTGAAGTTGAGCTTGAACCAGTAATTTTTCATTATGCAATCCTATTGCGAAGACAAGTGGTAGCCGGCAAGGCTCCTGCTTCATTTGTCCGTGAGATTCTTGGAAAAATCATCGTTCAGTTAGGATTTCAACATCCTGATGAATCAAAATATAATACCATTTCTGATTACATCTCAGCATTATCTGACAGCAAGATGAAAAGCTTTGAATATTTACAAATAAAGCCATAATGTACTAAAAAGATATTATGGCTTTTCCCTCAAAAAACCTCTATGATTGATGAGGATTACTACACATGAATTACGCAGTAAAACAAACCAACTTTTTTAAGAGGGTTGTTTGTTTATTTTTATTATTTTTTTTATTGGCATTATTTTTTAAGTTGCCTGTTTCTTTTGCAGCTGAAACATCTTTTACTTCAGGAGCTGATTGGAATGCAGGTACGAAAACGAATACAACTACAGCTATTTCAGAAGGTGATATGCAATTACAAGCCTCTGGTTCGTGGGGAGCTCGTAATTGGAGAACACCAGATCTAGCAATTAATGTTGGAAGCACCTTTGTATCAGATGGTACGAATATTTACGTTGCTCGAGGCGTTGGTGATACAACGTTTTGGAAATACACTCCCGCTACAGATACATGGCATGAATTAGCAAGCACCCCAAGAGGTGTTTATGCCGGTGGTGACTTAGAAATAGTAGGAGAATATGTCTATCTACTAGCTGGTGGCTATCAAAAAACATTTGCTCGATACTCAATAAGTGCAAATACCTGGGAAACCCTAGCCAACATTCCTGATCTTGTATATTCTGGTGGTAGTCTAACAACTGACGGTACAGATCTATATGCAGTTAGAGGCAACAATACTCAAGACTTCTACAAATATACAGCTTCATCAAACTCATGGGCATCACTTGCTGCTCCTCCAGCAACAATTGGCGCTGGAGCTGACTTAGTTCGTGTTGGTGATTATATTTACACCCCAAGAGGTATTAGCACAGCGACATTTTATAGGTATAGTATTAGTGCTAATTCATGGTCAGCACTGACTAATGTACCTGCAACTATGACAGAAATGGTCGACATAACCACAGATGGCACAGACCTTTTTGTAACAAGACAAGGCAACACCAATACTTTCTATACTTATACTATTGCAACTGGTACTTGGTCAACAAAAACCGCACTTCCTGGATTATCAAGATATGGCGGAGCAATCTATCATAGTGGTGATGCATATGTGTATATATTTCAAGGAAATGGAACATATAACTTTTGGAAATACAATACAACCAACGATACATACTTGGGGACTCAAGATGCTCCGGCAACCCTAAGTACTGGTAGTGATAGTATCTATTACAATGGTGATTTATATGTCACCAGAGGAGCAAACACTACAACTTTTTATAAATACACTACTGCAAGTAACACCTGGTCAACCCTTTCTACCGCACCTGCGAATTTTAACGATGATACTAAAGGTATTGTTGCCGGATCATATATTTATTTTTTTCAAGGAAGTAATACTTCAAATTTTTATAGGTATGACCCTGCAGAAAATAGCTGGACAACAATGGCTACTACCCCTGCTGCAGTGAGGTTTGGTGCCTCTTTAGCCTATCCGGGAAGTGGTGATTACATATACGGCACTAGAGGAGCTACTACCCTCTCATTCTGGCGTTATAGTATTTCAAGTAATAGCTGGGATGATGTTGCTGTTACTGATATGCCAACTGATGCAGAAGCATCATATGGCTCACGTATGGTCAGCGACGGAACAGATGTTTATTACTTAGCTGGCACTGGAATTAGTCGCTGGTTCAAATATTCTGTTGCTGATAATACTTGGAGTGAACTTGCCCGTTCACCATTTGCTCCATACTATGGCACTGACATCGCTTTTCATAATGGGAAAGTTATCGCACTTGCTGGGTGGTATAAAACTGATGTCTGGGAATACACAATTGCTTCAGACTCCTGGAGAAAACTCGAGCCACTCCCGGGTTATTTAGCACAAAATGTTGGTCCATGGGCAGGTGCTTCAATAGAATATGATGATAATGGATCATTTTATATTTTTCGTGGAAACTCACTTACAAGTATCCTTAATTACACACCTTCTGCTGAAAATTTTGTTAGCTCTGGTACCTGGATATCTGAACCACGAAATTTAGGGTTTGTCGCTAGCTGGACGTCACTTTCTAGTGAACAGACTACACCATCAGATAGTAGCATTTCTTTTCAAACTAGGACAAGCACTGATGGTTCAAACTGGAGTGATTGGGAAACAGTTACTGGTGGGACTATCATTTCGCCAGCACAAACATACATTCAAGTAAAAGCCATACTCTTAGCTGCTTCAGGATCAAATAACACTCCTGTTTTAAGTTCCATTTCAATTTCATATGTAGGCGATACGATAGACCCATCAAATCCTAATACCACAGTTGGTAGCTCTCAGGAGGTCGGAGGAACAGCGCTTACTTCAGGCGAAAGTTATACACACGTCAATCCATATTTTAGTTGGAGTGGAGCTGCAGACGAACAGACAAGTGTTGCCGGCTATTATGTTTACTTTGGCACAAATAATCTTGCTGATCCCGAAATTGTCGGAGAGTACCAAACAGCTTCCACATACTTGGTAACCAAACCATTTTCCACAGGAACATACTATTTAAGGATTAAAACAAAAGATAGTGCAGGAAATATCAGTGATGCCACAACTACATTCATTTACAATTACACAGGAATTTCCCCTGCACAAAGTTTACTGGTTGGGACTACTGCTGAATTTACCGGTTCAACGACAAATACTTCTGTTGCAAATGACCAAATTAAATTAGCGAGTAGGAGTTCTGGTTTTTGGGTTGAAGAAACACTCACAAATGCTCCTGCAGGATTACAGTATGGTGCAAAAAACGTAGCCTACGTTGAATCATCAGGAAAACTTTACTTGTTCCAAGGTGCAAACAACACTACTTTTTACAGTTATGACATAGCTACAGATACATGGACAACACTCACCAGCGCCCCAGCAACTGTTCACATTGGTGGAGGAGTTGTTGAAGGACCAGAGGGCTACTTGTATGCCATGAGAGGAAATAACACAACTTCATTCTGGAGATATAGCATTGAAGATAATACCTGGAGTGACGAATCTGCAGCAGACGCTCCGCTAACAGCTTATTATGGCACTGCTATGGTATATGATGGGCAACAATTCATTTATGTGATGAGAGGAAACAATGATGATGCATTTTGGCGCTATAACACGGCTGATGACACATGGGAAAATTTGTCCAATACTGATTTTGGTGCTACAAACGAAGCAATTTCAAACCTTTCGTATATTAGTGCAGATCTGACAATAGACACAACCAACGAGTTAATTTATGCAACGCAGGGCAATCTTCTTGATGGTTTCTCAGTCTATAATATGAACACTAACGCATGGACAGTTTTACCAGACTTGCCTTCACTCCCATATTTAGGCTCATCTATTGAGTACGTTCCTGAAACAAACACTGTGTACTATATGCCTGGTTATTCAATCGACAAAATGTTCAAATATGACGTAGGTGCACAAGCATGGACACAGGTTGCTTCCTCTCCTTATGGATTTTACTATGGGGGTTCATTAAAGCTTGTTGGTGAATATTTGTTTGGATTTATCGGAAACAACTCAACAAGTGTTTATAAATATAATCTTAATAAAGATAGCTGGATGATTCCAAATCGAGGGCTATTTAGCAGAGAATATTTAGGCACCAGTTACCTAAACGCAAACTATGGTGCAGATATTCTCAAAGGTGATGAAGACAATTTTTATATTTTACGGGGAAATTTCTCCGATGAATTTATCAAATGGAACTCTGCTACTGGAACAAGCACACCATTAGCAACTGCTCCTGTTGGCACTTACACAGGTTCATCACTCGTATATGACAGCACTGCCAACAAAATTTACCTAACAGGAGGAATTTACGTACAGAAATTTTATGTATATGACATTGCAACAAACGTTTGGAGTGAGGAAACTAGCGATCCACCACCCATAAACACAGACTATGGTACTTCAATGGTATATGATGGCTCACGATATATTTATATGAATAGAGGTGGTACAGGCACACAGTTTTATCGCTTTGACACACAAGGTAGTAGTGGCACGAAATGGAGTGCTCTCACGGCAAGTCCAGCTGGATTGGGATATGGTGCTGAATTAGCACGAGACGGTAATTACCTCTATACGCTGCGAGGTCAAAATGTAGCTAACAATCCATTTTATAGATATGATATTACTGCAAATGCTTGGAGTGATCCTGCTGTTGCAGATCTGACTACTACAGTATACAACGACGGATTTTTAACCAATGGTGGTGATGGCTATCTGTATGCTGCTAGAGGAGGAAATTTCTTTGATTTCTTTAAATATTCAATCATAGAAAATACTTGGACTACACTTCCCAACTCACCTGCACGAATTTCTGCTGGTGGTTCTGCAGAAAGTAATGGAACCAATAAAATTTTTATGCTGACTGGAGGTGGAACAAATAGTTTCCAAGATAGTATTTATACTTACATTCAAAGTACACCAACTAGTGCATTTGAAGAGGAAGGAACGTACACCTCTCAAACACATGATTTATCAAGCGTATATAAATGGGCCAACCTAGTTGTAGAATATGAATCGGCAAGTAACACTAACCTCTCAATTCAGACAAGAAGCTCTTCAGATGCAACTAATTGGTCATCCTGGACTGCAGTTGCAGCAACAAAGCAACTTGGTACAACCTATACTTACCAAATTAAATCACCTTCAGCTCGATACATTGAAGTTAAATTTACTTTGACCTCATCTGATGGCATCTATTCTGGAGTTATAGATAGTTATGCTATTAATTATTTTAGTGACACTACTGCTCCAAGTAATCCACTTACTCCAGGATTTAGTGCCTACAGTAACAACGAACCAGGATCAACCATTGTTACCAATACTTGGTATAGCCACACAGCTCCTTACTTTGATTGGCCTGATGCAGAAATAACTAATGGTGCTTCAGACACGAGTTCAGGTTCGGGAGTGAGTGGTTACTATGTCTATTTCGGAACAAATGCAGCTGCTGACCCATTTGAAGATGGAGAGCTTCAAACTGAATCAGACTACACAGCAAGTGGTTTGGTCAGCGGGTCAAATTATTACTTACTGATTAAAACAACTGATGATGCTGGGAATATTGCTGCCGAAAGTTGGAATCCATTCATTTACAAATATGATGGAGAAGCACCATCAGCTCCAGCAAATTTGGTTTCTGATCCATCAGGATATAGTGCAATAGATAGTTTTGACTTTTCCTGGGACACGGCAACTACTAGTGGCGCACCTGTCTCTAGTTACTGTTATAAAACAGGAGCTCAATCTGGTGAGTATGCAACTGACCAGTGTATTAGCGAAACAGAAATAAATAACATTCCATCACACAGAGTTGGGGTTAATACCTTTTCTGTTCGAACTAAAGATGCTGCAGGTAATTACAGCAGTTATAGCACTGTTACATATTTTTATGTAAATAGTGACAATGCACCAGCTCCGCCAGTAAACCTCACTGTTACCCCCTCAAGCAATACTGCCAACTCATTTGCATTCTCATGGGATCCACCTGCAACTGGAACATATTTTGGCTCTGCCGCAAACTTATCGTATTACTACAGTATCAATGCACTTCCTTCGGCTTCAACTACAACTGCAACCAGCGTTAGAAATTTAATTGCTGGAGCATACGCAACTGTTCCGGGTGAAAATGTTTTTTACATAGTATCAAAAGATGAAGCAGGGAATATTAACTATTCTAACTATGCACAAACAACATTTACCGCAAACACGAGTGCTCCCGGAATTCCTTTAAACATAGATATTGCTGACGTTTCGGTTAAAAGCACCAGCTCTTGGAAAATAGCACTTTCATGGGAAGCACCATCTGACACTGGAAGTGGAGTAAGTACATACTCAATCTATAGGTCAACGGATGGGGTAAACTTTACCAACAGAGCCACAAGTGGTGGAATTTCATTCGTTGATACTGGTTTAACCCAACAAACCTACTACTACAAAGTAAAAGCCTGTGACAGTACAAATAACTGTGGAGCATTTTCAGAAATTGTGTCACTTTACCCTGATGGTAAATTTATTGTGCCAGCAGATCTTGTCTCTGATCCTGTAGTTAGTAGTATTACCACAAAGAAAGCAGTTGTTAGTTGGACAACTGCTAGAACAGCTGACTCAAAAATTGCATTCGGAACAAGCTCAGGGGAGTATTTTGATGAAGAAGTTGCCAATTCTGAACAAGTTACCAGTCACTCACTCACTCTCTCTAATTTAGCTCCTGGAACAACATACTACTACATAGCTAAGTGGACAGACGAAGACGGAAACACAGGATCGTCTAGTGAGTTAAGCTTTTCCACGGAACCACCACCAACAACCGAAGAAGCGACTGTAAAAAGTGTTGGACTTGATTTTGCGCTGCTGGAATTTACCTCACAAAATGCTGCAAGAATTCGTGTGTACTACGGTGAGTCCTCGGCATTTGGTGGTATTACTGACATTGTTACAGGAACAGGTAAGGGAACACATACCGTACAGTTAACCAACCTCACAGATGGCATCAAATATTACTACAAAATCAACTCATTTGATAGTGAAGGAGAAGAATATGAAGGTGAAATTCATTCATTTGAAACCTTACCAAGACCCAAGATATCAAATATAAAAATCAATCAGGTAAAAGGAACCGCCCAGTCAACTTTATTGGTTAGCTGGGAATCAAACACTTCTGTATCTTCAATTGTAACCTACTACCCAATATCTTCTCCAGCCTCAGCAAGAGATGAAGTGAATATTGCACTTAAAAAGGGAAAACATCAAATGATCCTATCAAACCTCGAACCTCAAACTACTTATGCTGTTATTCTAAAAGGTAAGGATATCGCAGGTAACGAAGCAGCAGGAGAAATTCAACAGGTTACCACTTCAGCAGATACAAGACCTCCTCAAATCACAGATCTAAAAGTTGAAGGAGAAATAGTAGGCACAGATGAGGTAGCTAGCGCTCAACTATTAGTTTCATTTAACACCGATGAAGCTGCTACAGCTCAGATTGAGTTTGGTGAAGGAAGTGGTTCAACATATTCTCAAAAAACTCAAGAGGATGGAACACTCACCAACCACCATTTAGTCGTAATTTCAGGATTAACACCTGGCAAGGTCTATCATTTAAGAGCAATTTCAAAAGATGAGTTTAATAATAAAGCTGAATCAATTGATAAGGTTGTGATCACTCCAAAAGCAACAGAAAATGCACTCGACCTCGTAATGACAAACATGTCTGCAATATTTGGATTTTTAGCAAAATGAAACAACACCAACTGAAACCAAGACAACTTCGAATCATTATTATTATTTCATTACTAATTGGATTGTTGCTCTCAATTCTTATTTTTAACTACACAGAAAATAAAAAAAATAACTTTCTAGAAATTACCTTTATTCAGCCACATCAAGCATTAATTTTTTGGAAAACTGACCACGATACAATCGGGTATATTAAAACTGGCACAAAAAAAAGTAATGTTACAAATAGAATTGAACAGACAAGTAGTACTCCTGGTGAAATTCACACCGTAGTTGTTGACGGTGTTCCACTTGAAGGCATTTACATAACACTTCATAATGAATCAGATAGTCGATTTTTATGGAAAAAACCACTTTTTATAACATTTGATCCGAGCACAATAGAGTAATTATGCCTAACACAATCCTAGAGCTATCAAATATTTTTAAATCGTTTACTTTGGGCACGCAACAAGTTGAAATTATAAAAGGTGTCAGCTTTAGCGTCAACGAAGGTGATTTTGTCATTCTGTTTGGGCCATCAGGCTGTGGTAAGAGCACTGTTTTAAATATACTACTCGGTCTTGAAGAGCCAACTAAAGGAGAAGTTAGGTTCTTAGGCAAATCAATATATGAACATGATGAAGATGGCAGAGCACAAATGAGAAAACAACAAGTTGGTATGGTATACCAACAATCTAATTGGGTTAAATCTTTAAATGTAATAGAAAATGTATACTTTCCACTCACACTCAGAGGAATGCCACTTGAACTGAGAGAAAAGATGGCTTGGGAAATGCTTGAAATGGTAGATATGAAACAAGGAGCATACCAGACCCCAACAGAACTTTCTTCTGGACAACAGCAAAGAATTTCACTTGCACGCGCGCTAATCTCTGATCCTGCACTCATTGTTGCAGACGAGCCAACCGGTAACTTGGATTCAAAAGCTAGTGTTGAAATCATGAATCTATTCAAAGAGTTCAATAAAAAAGGTAAAACTGTCATAATGGTCACACATGACCTTGAGTATTTGTCTGCAGCAACCAAATCAATAAATATGGCTGATGGTGTCGTTATTGGAGAATATAAAGCTAATGATGCTCGTCTAAAACCCTTGATCGTTTCTAAACGTGGAAAACTATCAGTCAACCAAAAACTATGAAAAAGATAGCATCAGTACTCTCATTCATTCGGTCCGTAAACTACATAAAGATTGGTAAAGAAATACTTTTTTTCTCTAAATTTTTTCTCCTAGTTGTTGTATTTTTAATCTTCCAGGTACTCAAGTTTTTAGGGAATAAGAAACTTCTTTTCTTTTGGGCACAACCTCTTCGAAAATTTGTCTCAAAGGTAAGAACTAAAACCCTATATTTTTTTAATACAAAAGTTGAGGGTGAAATCTCATCTCTAGATTTAATTACTTTGGCAACTCGACACTTATCAGCAAAAAAAACTAGGACCATGATAACCATAGGTGGAATGTCTGTTGGATTTGGCTCAGTTATATTTTTACTTTCACTCGGATACGGAACACAAAAATTAGTAATTTCTAGAGTCGCAAGACTAGGTGAGATGAAACAAATAATTGTTACTGTTGGTCAAGCTTCGTCATTAAGAATGAATGATCAAACCATTGAAGAATTTGCAAAAATAGAAAATGTGGAATCAGTTCTTCCTGTTGCATCAGTTGTTTCAAAAATTAACTACAATAATTCTATCTCTGATGCAATTGCATATGCTGTAACCAAAAAGTTTTTGGAGGAATCCGCAATTCAGCCAACAAAAGGCGAACTATTTGATGATAAAGACATCACAACATCTAGTATAAATCAAAAAGTACCAGGAACAGTTGCAGGTGTGCAAACTGAACGCTATGATGGCGCAAAAATGAATAAACAAATTTCTCAAATAAAATATTCTTTGTATCCTCAAACATGGAAACCTGTTTACTCTGAACCAAGCTCAGATTCAGAAATCATTGGGTATACAACCAGAGTTGTTGGCGAACAGGACGCCGTAGAAGTGTGGGGACAAGAGTATGACGCTCCAGACATTCCTGAGGGGTATGACGTTTTTAATAACTCTTATTCACCTTGGATAAAAGATACATTCCCTCTCTGGAGAAGAGAAACTTGCACACAACAAAACTATGATTGTGTTGATGATACCTATGTTGTAATGCGAACATCAAACAACCAATCAATTGAGACTGGCTATATTAAACAAACCGATCTTTCACTCTCAAGATATAGAATTCTCTCTGATGAGCCACAAAAAATTGAAGAGGGTGCTGCAGTTGCTAGTGTAGAATTTACACTCCCAAAAAATGTTTATGAACAAATTTATTCTGATTCATTTAAAAATGCCGAACTAACAACCATATTCACTAATCAAGAAAAAGAAACTACCATTTTTACTGGTGAACTCATATTTGGTGAATCATACTATGACCCAAGTGGTTGGGGTAACGCTGGAAAAAACCCAAATGGCAAGGAATTGGGATACTGGATACGAGCGAAACTACCCCTCTGGAGGAAACTTGATTGCCAAGATTGTGTAAATTTATATCTAAAAGAAGTTGACCAAAATGAAAAACAAGTTGAGGCAATCTCATACATTAAAGCAAGTAAAGCTCGTATTGAAAACCTCCCACTACCGCCACTGCATCAAAAACAGACGGGCTCTGTTTTGGGTATCGCATCGGATAGTGCTCAGATAGCCTCTGGGAGTGCTCTCATTGCTGAGGAAGAAACTGAACCAGAGCCTATAATAACAGCAGATGGCAGTGTTTTGCAGTCTACGCTGTTAGCAGATGGAACAATAGACTGGGTATCGATTTCCTCAGGATCAGCTGGGCTGACAACTCAAAAGAGAGATATTATTCCATTTTCTTCAGGTGCACAAAGAGTAGCAATTGTGAACAGTGCACTTCTGAGCGTCTTTACTATTAACGAAGCTGATGCTCTTGGACAAAAATTTACAACTACCTTCACATTAGACGAAGAATTTTTTGACGAACCTGGATACCAGGCTGAATCAGAACCAGTCGAATACAAAATAATTGGAATAATACCTGATAATAAAACTCCAGCTTATTATGTCCCATTTAACGATATTAAAGCACTTGGTATCAAAAATTATTCACAAGTTAAAGTTGTTGTCTTCAATCAAAATGATTTGAAGGTAGTAAGACAAACAATAGAATCACTTGGATACAAAACAACATCTGTTGTTGACACTGTAGGGAAAATAAATTCACTTTTTAGTACAGTTAGGTTTGTCTTATCGTTACTCGGTTTTGTTGCTCTTGGGGTAGCTGCCCTTGGTATGTTCAATACACTTACTGTTTCATTACTCGAAAAAACTAGAGAGGTTGGTTTAATGAAAGCAATTGGTATGAAATCTAACGAAATTCAAAGACTCTTTTTAGCTGAGTCAATAATTATGGGTCTGACAGGTGGATTCTTTGGACTAATACTAGGGTATGTTACCGGCCAAGTACTCAGCTTATTATTTTCAATAATCTCTGTGACCAAAGGACTTGGTCTCATTAACTTTGTTGATATTCCACTAATATTATCGATCAGCATCATCACTCTTTCATTCATAATCGGCATTGCCACAGGATTATATCCTTCATACAGAGCTACAAAGATATCTGCGCTTAATGCACTCAGATATGAGTAAGTAAGAGCATTCTGTGTTATAATTCTTTTACAAGTTAAGATCATTTCGTCCCCCTTTGGAAAAGGTTGCTTGTACATTCTACAAGCAAGTAAAACGAAATAATAAAGCGCACTTACAAATACAGACAAAAATATAGCATTTGTGAGTGAACTAGGGTGGAACCGCCCGGTAGGGTCCCTAACACTAACTAATAGTGTTTTGGGACTTTTTTTATTTTTATCTTCAAGAAAAATTCCCCAAAACACAAAATACTGGTAGTATAGTATCTGAACATAAAAGGAATATATGTCGCAGCAAACGCAACAACCAACTTTAGATGAAATTGTAAGCCTCTGTAAGAGAAGGGGATTTGTCTATCCAACATCTGCAATTTATGGTGGCCTTGCAAATTCATATGACTATGGCCCACTCGGCAGTCAATTACTCAAAAATATTAAAGATGCATGGTGGAAAACCTTTATTAATAGAAGAACTGACATGGTTGGTCTTGATTCCCAAATTCTGTTACACCCAGAGACTTGGGTTGCATCTGGACACGTCGGTTCTTTCTCTGATCCATTAGTTGATGATCTGGTGAGCAAAAAAAGATACCGAGCTGACCATTTGATTGAGACTTGGATTAAAAAACAACAGGAAAAAGGAAATACACAATTTGATTCATTCGTCGTTGAGGATCTTTCGATTGAACAAATGGCTGAATTTATTACAGAACACAACATTTTGAGTCCTGATGGCAATCCAATCAGTGAACCAAAAGCATTTAATCTCCTTTTTGAAACTGCAATCGGAACAGTAGCCGGAGACAAAGCAAAAGTATATCTTAGAGGCGAAACTGCCCAAGGAATTTTTTCTAACTTCAAACAAATCTTGGATTCTAGCAGAGTTCAGCTACCATTCGGTGTCGGACAAATGGGTAAGAGCTTTAGAAATGAGATTACTACCGGCCAGTTTGTTTTTAGAACTTTTGAATTTGAGCAAGCTGAAATTGAATATTTCTTTAATCCAAATCAAACCAAATGGGAAGATCTCATGGATTCCTGGAAGCAAGCCATGCATCAATTTATTACACAAACATTAGGAATTCAAGAAAAAAACCTTAAATGGCGCCGCCATTCAGATAGTGAACGAAGTTTTTATAGTAAAGATACATATGATCTTGACTACAACTTTTCTTTTGGCTGGAAAGAATTGTGGGGCATAGCGTACAGAACTGATTACGATCTCAAACAACATATAAAGCATTCAGGTGAAAAACTTGAGTACCGTGATCCCCACACAAACGAAGTTTTTGTTCCTCACGTGATTGAGCCTGCACTTGGTATTGCCCGAGCATTTTTGATGGTACTCACTGACGCATACTGGAATGACACAGAAAGAAATAGGGTAGTTCTAAAACTAAAACCAAGTTTAGCACCATATAAAGTGGCTGTATTCCCACTGCTAAAAAACAAGCCGGAATTAGTTGAAAAAGCACAGAGCGTTTTTAGCTTAGTATCAGAAAAGTTTGAGACCCTCTGGGATGACAGAGGCAATATTGGAAAACGCTATCTATATCAAGACGAAATTGGAACACCATTCTGTATTACAGTTGACTTTGAAAGTCTTGAAAATAATACTGTTACACTCAGGAGTAGAGATACTGCCGAACAAGTGCGTATCCCAATCTCTGAACTTGAAAGCCATATTACTTCCATGTTAGTATAGAAAAATTATGAATAAAAAATTACTTCCTATAATTGGCGTCGTGTTATTGGTCATAGTTGGTGGCATATTCTTATTTACCAAAGGAAATAAGACTGAAGCACCACAAGAAGAAAAGACACTTAAAAAACGAAAAATTTCTGAACCTGTTAATGTTATAGATATCTCAGAGAGACCATATATCCTTGTAAAACCAAATTCTGACGGTCGTAATTTAACTATCGAGGTTGATAGCCTTAAAAAGGATGCAACAGAGGCAGAATATGAGCTTGAATATAAATCAGGCTCATTACAACAGGGAGTGTTTGGTTCACTTTCACTTGCTTCCTTACCTGCATCTACAAAACAACTCATGGGCAGCTGTAGTGCTGGTGGAAAATGTTCATATCATGAGGATGTAACTGGTGGTAGCTTGACTACTAGATTTATTGGTAAAGAAAATTATGCACTCAAAGCAGAGTGGAGGTACATTGAAAACAAAGAGAAAGCTACGCAGCTTGGTTCCACAGACGCAAAGTTTCAAATGAGCGGATCAGATCTTTCAAAAATAAGTATTGCTATTATAGGTGACGCTTCAGGTCTTCCTGATGATGTAAAAGGAACAGTAGTTTCAGCTCCTTACTTTTTATCTACAATACCAGCAGTCACAGGTACAGCAGAGCTTACCATGAGAGCAAATGAAGAAGGTGATCTCAAAATCATGGGATGGGATGGAAAAGCTTGGAAAGAGTTTAAAGGTACTGTCGATGGAAAATCAATCACCGCCAAAGTTGACCTGTTGCAGGCGTACGTAGTTGTGAAATAAAAGTGCTTCTGCTATAATACTTGAACTTATGGAACCGGATCCTTCGCCTGCTACGTCAGATAGTGAACACTCAAACGAAACACAATTCACAAACCAAGATATAAATCAAATTCTTGGAATTACCAAAAAGGGTAAATCTAGACCAAGTCTGTATCTTTTTTCGAAAAAAATTATTATTCTTGTTGCTTCAATTACAACATTCGTGTACGTGAGTTTCTATTATTTTGGCGGAATCTAATTAAAATTCCTCACTAATAAATTTTCGCAATTCGGAGTTTAGCTCTGGATCATCTTTGGCAATAACAATATTAGCTTTGAGCCAATTCAAAACGTTCCCCCCATCAAGGTATCTACCTTCAGGGGTATAGATTACGACTAGATTTTGCTGAGCTAATGCAGTTGCGGTATCTGTGACGTAATACTCCCCACTTTGAGCATCTGGCCCTTGTTTCTCAAGTATCTCAAAAATCTTTGGAGTGAAAATGTATTTACTTATGTTGATCAAGTTAGAAGGTGCCGTACCTGTCACAGGTTTTTCTACTAAATTCGTCAAAAATGTAAAGCCATTATCTTTTCTTGTTTGGGCAACTCCATAACGATAGAGTTCCTCTTCTGGTTTAGTAATACAAGTCACAAGCCCTTGTGCGCCAGACATCTCAAATAGTCGAATCATTTCAGCAGCCTCAATCGTATTCGGATTGTAGATAAAGTCATCACCCATAAACACTAAAAATGCATCTTCACCCTCCAAGTACTTTCTTGCAAGCTCCACCGGTATTGCTGTGCCATAGCGATCAGCAATGGTCTGAGTTACAAACCTGAACTTTACATGTTCAGGGAACCTAACTTCTGCCTTACTATATCTATCTGCTTTACCAAGCTTCTCCATGTGTTGTTTAAGAGACCTTGATTCAGAATAAAAATGTTCCACCAAGCGGTTTTCATTTTCTTTGACAACAAAGATAATTTCATCAATTCCAGCTGCCAAACAATCGGTAACCACGTAATCGACCATTGGTCTAGTAAGGATCGGTAACATTTCTTTTTGTATGGTCTTTGTGATAGGTAAAAATCTTGTTCCAAAACCTGCACAAGTAATCAGCGCTTTTCGTATTTTCATAATTACTACTTCTTTCTATTTGATTTTTCAACTTCTAACACTTTTATCCAGTCAGGAAAAGGTGGTTGCTCAAGACCATACTGGATATTTGTTAAAGTAGTATATAACCTGTGAGTCACAGGCCCAATAGTACCATTGTTGACGACATATTCTTTGTCTTTATAGCCGAATTTTCCTATTGGTGCAATTGTGGCTGCGGTACCGCAAGCAAAACTTTCTGCTATCGTTCCATTCTCAACATCTACAAGCATTCTTTCTAGAGGAATTTTGCTTTCCTCAACCTCGTAACCAAGTTGCGGAGCTAGTTTTAATATTGAGTCTCTAGTAATTCCATGCAAGATGCTTCCTGAAAGGGCAGGCGTAACAATTGTTTTGCCATATACAAAACAAACGTTCATAGCACCGGCCTCTTCAACATATTTTCCTTCTTGGCCATCTAGCCAAAGTACTTGAAAGAACCCCTTTTTTTTTGCTTCTCTACCAGCAATCATACTTGCAGCGTAGTTTCCACCAGTTTTAGCTTCTCCAGTTCCACCTACCACAGCTCTTCGATATTTTGGTTCCACCAAAATTCCCATCGGCTTAAAACCACTTGGAAAGTATGGTCCAACTGGAGATAAAATAACATAGTGTAAATAGGAACTACTTTCAACTACCCCAATTGCAGTTTCTGTTGCAATTTGAGTAGGCCTAATGTACAGTGCCGTACCAGGCTGATTGGGTACCCATTCATGTTCTAACTTTACAAGTGTCTCAATTGCTTCAGCATGGTCCTGTTCATTTACTTCCTGCATAGCCATTCTCTCAGCAGAACGATTAAAGCGTCTCACGTTATCATAATGTCGAAAAAGATTAAGATTTCCATCTGGTCTACGATATGCTTTTAAACCCTCAAAAATCTCTTGCCCATAGTGAAACACTGAAGCTTCTGGTCCTAACTGGGGCCAGACATCGGCCCATAAACCAATAACTGCTGCGTGCCAACCCTTTTCAGCCATGTACTGTTGTAAATACATTCTTCGAGTAAAAACAGACCCAAATTTCACAGCGTTCAAATTGTCAGGAAGGTGAACGCGTTCATCCTCAACGCTATTAATTCTTATACCCATATACCTTGATACTAAGGGAGATCTTTGTGAACGTCAATTAACTAATTATTTATAGGTCTAATTTTAAGCTCTTTTCGGGTAATTTGGGTGTTTGCATTAAACCAGACTTAGATTATACTTTCACTTGATAGTGGTAAAAAATGGTAAAAGAGCCTGTAAAATAAATGTTTATTGGAAAATATTACTACAGTTTAGAAGAAAAAGGCAGGATATCTTTACCAAAAGAATTTAGACAAGAGAACAACTCATGGGTTGTTACCAGAGGTTTAGACGGAGGATTGTTTCTTTATAAAGAATCTGACTTCCAAGCCCAACTGCAGAATCTCATGTCGCGCACATTTACAAAAAAAATACATCGTGACTTTGTAAGATTGATGACAAATGAAGCTAAAGTAGTCACTCCAGACAAAAATGGTCGAGTACAACTGCCCGAGTACTTGATTTCTTTCGCAAAATTAGAAAAAGCTGTGGTATTAGTTGGAAGTCTTGAAAAAATCGAAATTTGGGACAGAGACATCTATCACGCCTATATCGATTCAATAGAATCAAACGCTGAAAAAATTGCTGAACAGTTGGAGGATCATGAATAATCATATTACCGTCATGCTAAATGATGCTGTCGAAGCTCTTGGAGTTAAGCAAGGTGCTTGGTATATTGACGGCACTTTTGGCAGAGGTGGACACACAAGAAAAATCTTAGAACAAGGTGGAAAAGTGATTGCATTTGATTTCGATCAAGAAGCAATCATATACGGTCAGCAGACATTTAAGTCTGAAATTATTGCCGGCGACCTCATTCTTGTTAGAGAAAATTTTGCTCATCTTGCAGATACAATCGTAAGCTTACAAAAAAATAATCAAGTAGGACAAATCAATGGTATTTTGTTCGATTTTGGTACTAGCACACAGCAACTAACTTCTCAAGAAAGAGGATTTAGTTTTGAAGGTGAAGGACCACTGGACATGAGAATGGACCAAAGACTCGGAGTTATGGCAAAAGATTTATTAGCCGTCATTCCAGAAAATCAACTTACTGAATTATTTAGGGTTATGGGAGGTGAACAAGAAGCAAAACGAATTGCAAAAGCAATTAAGTCCTCTAAAACACCAATCGCCACAACTAAACAACTTGCTGACTTGGTAAGTAAAGTCAAAGGAAGACAAAAAGGTAAGTTACATCCTGCAACTAAGGTCTTTCAAGCACTCAGAATTGCCGTAAACACAGAACTTGACAACATTACAGACATGCTGCCACAAGCACTCAATGTCCTACATTACGGAGGAAAAATAGTCACGATCGCATTCCATGAAGGAGAAGACAAAATTGTAAAACATACATTTAAGTCTTGGGAATCTAGAAATTTGGGCAAGAATGAGACAAAAAAGCCTGAGGTTCCTTCTGAAGCTGAAATTAGTACAAATATCCGCGCCCGAAGCGCAAAAATGAGAGTCTTTATAAAAGGGACACATGAATAACACAAAAACAATTAAACTCTATTACACCATTCTATTACTCGTTCTTGGAGTTAAAATTGTTGCGACTATTTTTAGTAATGGACTCTCAGTGCATCACGGTAAAAAACTTGCACAATTACAAGTTCAAAAAAATAATTTATTACAGCAGCAATTAAAATTAAGTAGTGAATTCTCACACAAAGCCTCACTTGCTCAAATAAGTGGCGAATACGATCTTTCTGAATACATACCTATTACAAAACCACTGGTTTTAGGATCAGCAACAACGGTTGCTTCGAACTAATCCTCTTAGTGGTATAGTTATTCTTGATGATTGTCCCAAGAAAAGTAACCCATCAGCATGAATCAAACATCATTGTAAGAGGAAAAATAAGTCTTTTTTTTCTGTATTTGCTCTTTGCAGCAGTTACAGCAAGATTATTCTATTGGCAGATTCTTAAGAACGACGATCTATCTCAAAAAGCAGAAGACCAATATACTAGATCTGTAACACTCACTGGCAACCGTGGCTCAATCTATACCTCAGACGGGTACACACTTGTCTCAAATGAGCAAGTATACACGCTGTTTGCTCAACCACATATTCTAACCGAACCCCCCGAATCAGTTACCAATAAACTCTTACCACTACTTCTTAACGAATTAGACGATTACGTTGATGCTTCTCAAAGTGCTATTAAGGAAGAACTTGCAAAAACATACAAAGATCAAATTCTTCAAAAACTAACCAAAGATGCTCGATGGGTAAGCATAAAAGCTAACATCTCAGAGCATACAAAACAAGTTATTGAAGAACTAAAAATAGATGGTTTGGGTTTTGACACACACTTACGTCGATATTATCCAGAAGCTTCAATGGCTGCACATGTGACAGGGTTTGTCGGAAAGGATCAGCAAGGACAAGACATTGGTTACTTTGGAGTAGAAGGCGCACTTGAAAATGAACTAAAGGCGAGAACAGCAAAAAACACTATTTTAACTGATGCTTTCGGATTACAATTATCAGGAAAAAATTCCACAACAGAGCAATTAATTGATGGCAGGAGCATCACTGTAACTATAAGAAGAGATGTTCAAAATTTAGTCGAATCAGAACTACAAAAAGCGGTAGAACTGTACGGTGCTAAATCTGGTGAAGTGATTGTTATGGAACCAAGCACAGGAAAAATATTGGCTTTAGCTGCTTATCCTAATTATGCTCCCAGAGAATTCTATAAATTTGATCCAACAACACATAAAAATCCAACCTTGAGTGACTTGTATGAGCCCGGTTCAACCTTAAAAACACTCACTGTATCTGCTGGCATTGAAGAAGGAGTAATAACACCAGAAACACACTGTGACATTTGTAGCGGCCCAAGAGTTTATGGTAAATATACAATTAGAACTTGGAATAATGAATACACGCCCAATATAACCATGGAGGAAGGTTTAGCAAAATCAGACAACACTGCAATGATTTTTATTGCAGAGAAGCTTGGTATAGACAAATTTCAGGAATATTTACGCAAATTTAAAATTGGTGATGCAATCAAAATAGATTTACAAGAAGATCGTAATACCCCTTTTCCAAGTGATTGGGGAGACGTAAAGCTTGCCACAACCTCATTTGGTCAGGGTATTGTTGCAAATAGTATGCAAGTACTTCGTGCTGTAAACGCTATTGCTAATGAAGGTGAAATGATGCGACCAATGATAGTTGAGTCGGTTAAAAACACAACTACTGGAGAAGAAATACTCCATGAGCCGGTTAGTGAAGGAAGAATCATTTCTAAAGAAACCGCTAGTACTGTTACAAAGATGTTAGTCAATGCAGCCCAACATGGAGAAGCACAGTGGATTGCTTCACAACAATATCCCGTTGCTGGAAAAACTGGAACTTCTCAAGTAGTTACTGAAAAAGGGTATGATGATGAAAAAACAATAGCAAGTTTTGTTGGTTATGCTCCGCCAGAAAATCCAAAATTTATTATGATTACAAAATTGGTAGAACCAACGTTGTCACCTTGGGCGGCGGAAACCGCCGCCCCACTTTGGCACAAAATTGCAAGGAAGCTCTATTTACTGTTTAATATAGCACCAATCCAAAGTCCAACGATGCCCGAGGATGAATGATTTTTCGTTTGAATTTATAACTCTTGTTTAAGTTTAAAGGATACGAAAAGCGCCCCCATAAAGGGGGCGCGATTCTTGCTTTTTTTCTTATTTCATCATACTTTATACAAATATACATGGGTTCCATTGGGGTCAAAGAAGCTGACTCGCCATCTATCACCCCTAATAAAGTCGCCGCCCCACTTTTCTATTTGATCTTCAGTAGGAAGGCCTGTCACCCATAGATGTATTACTTCCACGGAGTCTTGTTGGGAATCATCATCAAACATTTGAAATCTGACTGGAAACTCAAAATATGTCCAACCAAATTTTCCTTCCTTTTTAAATCTGATGCCAAGCATAGATTCCCAAAAAGATTTTGTTTTAGCAAAGTTCTTTTTAGAGGACTTAATTTCTACACTAATCGCTTTTATTTTTAGTCGCATTTTTCCACCTAAAATTTTTTAAAAAACATCACTTCGACAGCCCACAGTAGGCAGTAGTCTATGCAAAAAAAATGCATAGACTACTGCCTACAAAAAGAAATCTATTGAAAAACAGTAAAATAAGAATATTAATGTGCAAGAATGTTATAGTTCATACTACTTTAAAAACGCTTTGTTTTCTTACAATATGAACTATATCATATATTATAGGATCAAATGTGATCTTTGTCAAGAGTAAACATATTTCTTTCTGATAAACAATGGTTATAATAGGATCTATGTACAAACAAATACTCTATAAACTGAAGCGTCCATATCATTTTATTAAGACAGGCATATTAGATGGACTAAAAGCAGAGATTCAAAATGGATTCCCTTCAAACAAGCTTAAAATAATCACAATTACAGGTACAGATGGCAAAACAACTTCATCAACATTGTTATATCATGTACTTAAAACAGCCGGGAAAAAGGTAGGATTGCTTTCAACCGTTGCAGCTTATTTAGGAAATAAGTCAATTGATACCGGTTTTCATGTCACTTCACCACAGCCATCTGACCTGCAGAAATTTATGAAGGAGATGGTCAATCAAAACTACGAGTATTTAGTACTTGAAGTAACTTCACACGGTAGTTATCAATATAGAGATTGGGGTGTAAAACCAGTTTTATCTGGTGTCACTAACATTGCAAATGAACACCTCGATTATCACCTGAACTACCAAGAATATTTAGCTGCGAAAGCAAACATCCTACAGAAGGCACCAACAGCAGTTGTAAATGCAGATGATTATTCCTATCAATTCCTCAAAAAGAAACTTCTAACAACTAAATTAGTTACTTACTCAAAAGAAAGTGAGCTCCCTAAAAAAGTACAAAAGAGCATTGAAAAACGCTTCCCTGAAAGCTATAACCAAATGAATGCTAAATTGGTATATGCACTCAGTAAGCTCTTGCATATTGATGATACCGACTATTGTAAAGCTGTCGACAGTTTTGAAGGTGTTCCCGGTAGAATGCAATTTATTCCAAACAGAAAGCGCCTTACCTTAGTTGTCGACTTTGCACACACACCACAAGGTTTACGTTCTGCCTTGCGGTCGCTAAAAGAACAAATACACAAAAATAAAGATCCAGGAAAATTGATAGCTGTGTTTGGCTGTGCTGGCCAAAGAGATGCCTCAAAGCGGCCTGAAATGGGTAAGATTGCAACAGAATTGGCTGATATAGCAGTTTTCACAGCTGAAGACCCAAGAGATGAAGATGTCTGGTCAATTATCAGACAGATGAAAGAAAAATTGACAACAAACCACAATAAGGTTGTTTCTATTGCCGAACGGGGCGAAGCAATTGAATTTGCCATTAACTCGTTAGCTAAACCAGGTGACACAGTAGTAGTACTTGGAAAAGGGCACGAACAGAGCATGGCATATTTTGGAGTAGAATATCCTTGGAATGATGTGGACGCGATTAACAAAATTCTTGCAGGGGAACACCCGAGAGTAAAATAGAAAGAGAGCATGCACAAAATCAAAGTTGTTACTATGGGTGGGGGAACCGGAACTTTTCCAGTTGTAACCGCACTTAAAAAACTGGATTTTGATATTTCTGCGATTGTGTCAGTTTCAGATTCTGGTGGATCTACTGGAAGAATTAGAGACGAATTTGGATTCCAACCGGTGGGTGATTTGCGCCAATCACTGGCTGCTCTTGCCGATTTAGATAGTCAAGAATGGATTCAAAAATTATTATTGTACCGATTTTCAAAAGGCAATGGATTACAAGGCCACAACTTGGGAAACCTCATTTTAACAGCACTGCAAGATATGACTGGAAACACTACGCAGTCGCTCGAAATTGCAGAGCAAATTTTTAATCTTGATGGTTCAGTCATACCCGTAACAGCTAGTAATGTAAACCTCAAAATTCATTATTCAGATGGTACTACAGCAATTGGAGAACATATTTTAGATGATGAATCACCAGAACCAAAGAAAATTAAAAAAGTATCGTTGGTTCCAAACTGTGTAATCAATCCTCCAGCTAAAGAAGCTTTATTACATGCAGACTATATTATTATTGGGCCTGGAGATTTATATGCTAGTTTACTTGCAACACTAGCGGTTGACGACGGTAAAGAAATTTTTTCACAAATCACCGGAAAAATCATTTATGTTTTAAACCTCATGACTAGACTCACCCAAACCCACGAAATGTCCGCCCAACAACATGTGCAAAAAATTGAGGCAGCTCTAGGCAAAGAGGTTGATTATATTGTGGTAAATGACCAAGAAATTCCTCAAGCTGTGTTAGAAACATATGCGCAATCAAACGAATTTCCGGTTGTTGATGACCTTAAAAATGATACTCGTGCTGTTAGAGCAAAACTACTATACGACCAACTGATTCAGAAAAAAGAGCATGACACTTCACACAGATCATTACTTCGCCACGATTATAGCAAGTTAAAGAACACGTTCCAGGAGATAATGAAAAAGGAATAGTATGGCTTTGTTAGATTACAATACTTTTTACTTAGTCGGCATTAAAGGTGTCGCCATGACAACTATGGCACAGCTGTTAATAGATGCCGGCAAACAAGTTTCTGGGTGTGACTTTGCAGAAGAGTTTGTAACCAAAAAAATTCTAGATACGTTACAAATAAAAATTGATATTGGATTTACGCATGAGTTTACACCAGATGTTGAGTGTGTTATTTATACCGCAGCTCACTCTGGAAAATTTAATCCTATTGTTGTCCAAGCTGAATCAAAAAAAATTCCAGTGTTTTCACATGCACAGGCACAAGCTGATCTGTTTAACCAAAAAAAAGGTATTGCAGTGTGTGGAGTTGGTGGAAAATCTACCGTTAGTGCAATGATTTCTTGGATTTTTCAAAAAACTGGAAAAGATCCATCGTTCGCAGTTGGAGTAGGTAACATTCCAGGACTTGAAAAAACTGCACAATGGAATGTTAATTCTGAATATTTCATTGCTGAAGCAGACGAATATGTCACTGACCCAAGCGCTCCGAAAAGAGGCGAAGTTATTACCCCAAGATTTTCTTTTTTACATCCATTTATTACAGTGTGTACCAACATTAAGTTTGATCACCCTGATGTGTATGAAGACTTTGAGCACACTAAATCTGTTTTTTTTGAATTCTTCAATCAAATTAATAAAGAAGGGACACTCATACTGAATTACGCTGATATGGTTCATAATCCGACCTCTTCAGCTCAAAAAATTACTACTTTCGGTAAAGACTCACAAGCTGATTTTACTTATTCTTTTTCTCCTGCACAACAAATTCCAGGAAAAACAATTGCCACAGTGATTCATGATTCAAATGAGTATTCCCTTACATTACTGGTCCCAGGTGAATATAACGTGCAGAATGCACTGGCAGCCATAGCTGCCTGTAAATCAGCTGGTATTCCAATTGCCGACAGCATTACTGCATTACAGACTTTTGCTTCAACACAGCGAAGATTCGAGCATGTGGGTACAAAAAATGGTGTAATATACTATGACGATTATGCTCACCATCCAGACGAAATAAAATCCGTTATTGCTGCTTTAAATGCTTGGTACAAAGACCAAAAAAAGATTATTGTTTTTCAGCCCCACACGTATTCCAGAACCAAACAGTTACTGCACGAATTCATTCATGCATTTGGTAGGGCACAGGAAGTGTACTTTTTAGATATTTTTGCTTCAGCCAGAGAGTCATTTGATTCTTCAATCTCTAGTGATACTATCGTAGCTGGGATAAAACAAAAGTATCCACATGTTCTGACAGAAAATCTGCATGATATAGAGACTCTTTCACAATTTTTACAAAAAAATACTCAGCCTGGTGAGATTGTCTTGACGCTCGGCGCTGGCGACATTTATAAAGTACACGATACAATACAATAGTATGTCTGAATTATTAGCCAAATTACAATCACAGTTTCCACAACTTGAATTCAAAGAACAATATCCATTGGCGCAACATACGACCGTGAAAATTGGGGGTCCTGCTGAACTATACTGCGAAACCAAAAATAGCCAGGATTTTATTGCCCTGGTATCATTCATGCGCAAAAATAACTTACCACTCACTTTGCTTGGTTGGGGTGCAAATACACTGATTTCTGATAGTGGAATTACTGGATTGGTTGTCAGAAATACGTCACAAACTATTACTATTCTTGATTCTGAAGGTCATACCACTCGTACATTCAACCAACAAGAACAAGAACGTATTGCCGCTCGTTGGCAATCTGACTCACAAAAAGGAACATTTACCTATGAATTTTCCGACCTTGATTATGATGAATCAGAAGCGGAACGCGTGCTTGTTGAGCTTGACTCTGGGGTTTCCCTTCCGTACGCAATCAATATTTTGATTCAACAGGGAATTACAGGGTTGCAATGGTACTCAAGAATTCCTGCCACTGTTGGTGGTGCGATTTATAACAATATTCATGGTGGTACTCATTTTATTTCAGAAGTCATTAAGTCAATTGCTGTTATTGATGAGCAAGGCAAGAGTCGAGTATTAGATAAATCAGAACTTAAAGCAGGATATGACGTTTCAAGATTCCACGAAACTGATGAAACCATTGTCTCAGCTGTGTTTTCATTATACAAAGGAGATACCCAAAAGGCTGCATATGTAGCCCGAGAATGGGCAGTGAGAAAAGCAATTCAACCACAACGATCCCTTGGATGCGTTTTTCAAAACATTAGTAATGAGGTAAAAGATAAATTAGGATACCCGACAACTAGCGTTGGCTACATAGTAGAACATGTTCTTAACAAAAAGGGTTTCCAAATTGGAGATGCTAAAATTTCAGAAAAACATGGTGCTTTTATTGAAAATGTTGGTAATGCTACTGCAAAAGAATACCTTGAGGTTATCCGCACTGTGATCTCACAGACAGAACGAAAAACTGGTGTTAAACTCAAACCAGAGATATTTTTTTTAGGATTTAAAAAGTCAGAATTAGCAGGTATTGTGTAAAACAAACCTTTTAGAAAGTAGGTCATATGCCAGAATTTCATGTCACCGGTGGAATACCACTACATGGTTCAGTCAGAATTGGTGGAGCAAAAAATGCTTCATATAAGTTAATGATTGCTTCTTTACTGGCTGATTCGGAATCACGATTGCTTAATTTTTCAAGAATAAGCGATGTTGAGTTGGTTGCAAAAATTATCGACTATTTGGGCGGAAAAACAAAAAGAGCAGGTGAACGCGCAATCTTTATAGATCCAACAGGCCTGAACAGTTTTGAAATAGACCCTGCCCATGGAGAACAGGGCAGATTTTCGACTATGTTTATTCCCCCACTTTTAGCAAGATTTGGAGAAGCCAGAGTCCCAGCTCCAGGTGGAGATAAAATTGGTAAGCGCCCGTTAGACAGGCACTTTGATGGCCTCAAAGCTCTAGGAGCCAAGGTAACCTTCGAAAATGGAATGTACGTGGCAAAAGCTAAACAGCTCACTGGAACAACATATCGATTTAGTAAAAATTCACATACCGGAACAGAAACTTTGATCATGGCTGCAGTCAAGGCTAAAGGTATCACTATCCTTGAAAATGCTGCGCTGGAACCAGAGATTGATGACCTCATTGAGTACCTCAATGAAATGGGAGCCAGGATCAGAAGAAGAGCATATCGTGTTATTGAAATCGAAGGTGTAGAAACATTGCATGGCGCAATTCATAAAATCATTCCCGATAGAAACGAGGCGGTTAGTTATGCATGTGCAGCCATCGCCACAAAGGGTGACGTTATCATAGAAAATGCTAGACATGAACATATGAATGCATTCCTAAAAAAATTAGAAGAAATTGGGGCAGGATTTGAAGTTGGTAATTATGGCATCAGATTTTTTTACAAAGGGCCGTTACGAGCTTGCGACATCACAACCGAGATCGAACCTGGATTTATGACTGACTGGCAACCTCTGATAGCTACAGTACTGACACAGTGTGAAGGTACAAGTATTCTGCACGAAACGATTATGCCAAATCGGTTTCAATACGTTGACGAACTCAATAAAATGGGAGCAAATATTGAAAAATTTAACCCAAAAATTGATCACCCTGAGGAAGTGTATAACTTTGATCTTAAAGATGACGAGCCAAGTAATATGCATGCAATTAAAATCACTGGATCAACAAAACTCAGAGCTGGTGAATTTACAGTCAAAGACCTGAGGCACGGAGCAACAATTATTCTTGCAGCAATGACCGCTGAAGGAACTTCAATCGTTAAAGGGATTGAACACGTTGATCGTGGCTATGAAGATCTTGATGAACGACTCAAATCTATGGGTGCAAAGATACTCAGAAAGTAATAGAATAGCTATTATATGAACTCACTTGCTTTACTATTAAGTGTTCTTATTTTGTCATTTATTCTTACAAGTATTGCTATTGTCCCGTTCATTGATCTCCTGTATAAATTAAAGTTCCTCAGAGCCCAACAAGACACCAGAGATGCATTTGGTGTTCTTACTCCAATTTTCAATAAATTTCACGAAAAAAAAGCTGGCGTTCCAGTTGGTGGTGGTTTATTGGTGATAGGAATAGTCTCAACTTTATTTGCTTTACTTATTCCACTTATCCAAAAATTTGGCATTGTTGTTACCACTAATTACAGTGATGTCCAAAGTGAAATAAATATTCTATTTTTTACATTTTTATCTTTTGGTGTTTTGGGATTATACGACGATATTAAGAAATTTTTTAAATTCAAATCTTCTGGTTTTTTTGGTTTGAGAATGAAACATAAACTAATCTTAGAGATTCTTTTAGGCTCAATCATCAGTTGGATGCTCTATAACAACCTAGGTATCTCTATTTTGCATATTCCATTCATTGGCACTTTTGAGCTTGGAGTTTTATATGTACCATTTGCAACCTTTACCATTGTCGCATTCGCCAATGCTGTTAATATCACTGACGGACTTGACGGGCTTGCATCAGGAACTCTGATGATTTCTCTATTTGGATTATGGTTTTTATCTTCAAAAATACTTGATGTTCCATTGGCAATCTTCTTAGCACTGCTTATCGGTTCTTTGATCTCATTTTTATACTTCAACGTCTTTCCAGCTCGTTTATTTATGGGAGATGTAGGATCACTTGCATTTGGAGCTACTCTAGCAGTCATTGGACTACTTTTGGGGAAAACTATTGCCCTTGTAGTGATTGGATTCATCTTTGTATTTGAGATCTTTACCTCTTTAGTGCAACTGATTTCAAAGAAATTTTTCAAAAAGAAACTATTCCCTGCTGCTCCATTTCATCTTTCATTACAAAGATATGGGTGGGAGGAACCAAAAATTGTACAAAGGGCCTGGCTTGTACAAATAATGCTAACACTTTTTGGTGTTTGGCTTGCGGTTTTATAGAGCATGAAGAATCATCGATTTGTTGTTTTTTTGACAGCTGTTTTGCTAACCATAATTGGAGTTGTATTTGTTTTTGAATCTTCTACTGCAGAAAGCTTTGTAACCTTTGGCAATCAATACCATTACTTAATCCAACACATAATAGGGCTTGCCTTTGCAGTAGTTGCTTTTTTCATTGGCCTGTTTATGTCACCAAAAATTTGGGTAAAAGTATCACCTATTTTGTACTGTATCGGCATACTATTACTTATATTGGTTTTTATCCCGGGCATTGGACTTTCATTAAATGGAGCTAGAAGATGGATTTCAATAGCTGGAATTGGATTTCAATCAATTGAGTTTTTTAAGTTTGCCATGATTGCTTTCTACGCACATTGGTTGAGTAAACACCAGCGTTTTGGACCTTTTTTATTTTTAACAGCGATCCCGGCTGTACTCGTTATTTTGCAACCAGATCTGGGATCATTACTTGTAGTAACTGCCATAGCCTGTGCTTTATACTTTGTTGCTGGAGGAAAAATAAAAAATCTGCTCATCCTAGCAGCTATCGGACTACCACTATTAGTTATTGCCATAGTTTCCTCTCCATACAGACTCAATAGAGTCACCACATTTCTTAATCCAGAATCAGATCCATTGGGAGCCAGTTTTCATATCAGGCAAATTACTTTAGCACTAGGAAGAGGAGGACTTACTGGTCAAGGAATCGGTGAATCTCAACAAAAATTTTCATACATTCCTGAAGCAAGTACTGACTCAATCTTTGCTATCATAGCTGAGGAAATTGGCTTTATTGGTTCACTTCTCATATTTGCGTTGTATTCAGTGTTTTTATTTGCGGCATTCAAGTTAGTATCAGACTCTGAACAACCTACAACAATACAGCTACTGGGAATTGGTATAATTTTGTGGATTGGACTACAAATCATCTTAAATTTAAGCGCAGTTGTGGGGTTAGTCCCTCTTACAGGTGTGCCACTACCATTCATCTCGTACGGAAGATCTTCATTAGTTATGGTACTATTTGCTACAGGCATACTGATACGAATAGGAAAAAAAGCATGAAATTACTGATTTCTGGAGGTCACCTCACACCAGCTCTTGCATTCATCGAATACATTCAAAAAGAACATCCTTCAGATGAAATTATTTTTATTGGTAGATTGTACAGCAAAAAAAATAAGCAACAGATCTCGCAAGAAAAAACAGAGATTGAAAAACTCGGTGTTCGGTTTATACCTTTCACTTCAGTAAAACTAACCCAAAACACATTACTAGCTAAGATTATTAGTATTCCTTCGTTGTTATTAAAGGCAGTAAAAACAACAACTCTCATTGCAAAAGAAAAACCTGACATTTTTGTAAGTTTTGGTGGGTATCTAGCAATCCCTGTAGCAATTGCTTGTTGGATTATGAGAGTGCCGGTCGTTACGCATGAACAAACAAGAACAGCTGGCATAGCTAATACCATTATTTCTAAGTTTGCTAACAAGATAGCTATTTCTTACAAAGAAAGTGAAACGTATTTCCCAAAATCAAGAACTGTACTAACAGGCAACCTAATCAGACAGGCTGTACTCCAGACAAGTAAGGTGTTACCAGAGTGGATGCAAAAAAAGCCAACAAAACCGTTGTTATACATCACAGGGGGCAGCCAAGGGTCAGAAATTATCAATAGAACTGTTTCCCAGATACTCAAACCACTACTCAAAAACTGGGTTGTGATTCATCAGTGTGGAAAACCATCAGGAACCACGAGTTATCTCAAAGAACTTACAGCTGCCAAAAATCAACTTTCTCAAGCAAACCAGGAGAATTATTATATCCGCGAATGGATAACAAAAGATGAGCTTGCTTGGATTTACTCAAATGCTGAAGGTGTGATTTCAAGATCTGGAGCAAACACTACAGAGGAAATAGCACTCAATAAGATACCAGCAGTATTAATACCTTTGCCGTTTTCACACAATGATGAACAACTAAAAAATGCGCAAGCACTCAGCAACAATAAACAAGCCATTCTGCTTGAACAGAAAAACTTAACTCCTGAAGTACTTTTAGAAGCAACTGACTTAATTCAAAAATATCATCGAAAATTTTCAAGAAATTTACAACTGTTTTCTAAAATTAAACACTCAGAAAAGAAACTATACGAATTGGCAGAATCGCTCATTCAAGAAAAATGAAATTACATTCAGTTGTTGTACCATTAGCACTCACAACTACAATCTTATTCTTAGCTTTTACCCCAATCTCAGCGGTTGAGTGTAGTGTTGACTCCACTGCATGCCCTCAAGACTTACAAAATACAGCAGACAGTCTTAAAAATAAATCGTTCTTTTTTAGTAATTTTGAGAAGGAACTTTTAAAACAGCAACCAACTGGGCTTGTCTATATTCTAGAATCTGTTTCAAAAAAGTTTCCTGGAACAATACAACTTACCTTTAAACAAGAACAAGTCAAATATGCGCTGCTTGTTGCAGGAGAAAAAAAAGAAGTGGGAGACACAGGAATTACTTTGCCAGCACAGTCAAATGAAACAAAAATCGTAATAATTGAGTGGAAACATGATGCGGTGGTTTTAGCAGATAACGCAGTGATAACTGAATACCACAAGATATTTCTTCCTGTTGCAGAGACTCTTTCAAAATCTGTAGTTGAACATCACAGACTAATCTGGAATTCAGACACAGAAATACTCTTAGAACTTGAAGGTCAACCTCTCTTTATCTTTGACAAACAAAGCATACAGACGCAAATCAAAAAAGTTGATACAATTATAACTGCAAGAGAAATAGACGAAATCGAGGAACCAATTTTAGAAATCGATATGCGATTTGATTTACCTGTACTTCGCACACGTCAATAAATTTGCTATTCTATATATACAAAATTATGACAAGAAATAGAATTATTACAGCAATCGATGTTGGAACTGATAAATGTGTTACCCTAATAGCCTCGGTTGAGGAGCCAAATGATTCCCTTCGAGTAATGGGAGTAGCTGCCGTTCACTCGAGAGGTATGAAACGCAGCCAAATTATTGATTTAGAACAAGTGCTAGAGACAATCACTGAAAGTTTAGATGGTGCTGAAAGAATGGCAGGCGTTGAGGTAAAAAGTGCTTTTGTGTCTATTTCGGGTACACATGTTTCATCTCAAAATTCAAAAGGCGTGGTTGCTGTTGCTTCACCTAACAAAGAAATCAACGCACTTGATGTAGAGCGTGTTATTGAAGCAGCTCGAGCCATTTCACTTTCCTCTGAAAGAGAGATCATTCATGTCATTCCCAAAGATTTTAAAGTTGATTCACAAGAAGGCATTAAAGATCCAATCGGTATGACGGGCGTCAGGCTTGAATCAGAAGCGCATATCATTACTGGCCTTTCTGCTGTTCTAAAAAATATGAAAAAATGTGTGCTTGATCTTGGCTTACAAGTAGATGGCTTTATTTTTTCTGGATTGGCATCTGCCTCTGTAGTGCTATCAGAAACAGAAAAAGAACTTGGGGTAGCAGTTGTTGATATTGGGGCTGGGTCTACCTCATTGTGTGTCTATGTTGACGGTTCACTTGAATACTCAGCTTCACTACCAGTTGGTGCTCGACACATCACACAAGATATTGCTTTAGGTTGTAAAGTTAGTCTAGATAGCGCCGAAAAAATCAAAATTGCCTTGTCCAAAGAAGCTTTTGCCCCGATAATGCCATTAGCAGGGGAATCAAAACAAGATTTTAACAAACGCAAAGAAAAAGCAGATAAATTGAAGTTATCTGACTTTGAGAGTGTCAACGAAAACTCAGAAAGTTTCTCAAAAAAAGACATCGTTGAAAAAATTATGCTCCCAAGAGTGCAAGAAATTTTTTCTCTAGTTGGTGAACGTCTCAAAGCTGAGAATTTGTTTCCATTAATCCCGGCTGGCGTTGTTATAACCGGGGGTGGTGCCCAAACCACCAAGATTGCAGAAATTGCCAAACGAGAACTTAACCTTTCTGCTCGAGTCGGAAAACCTCTTGAACTGCAGGGCTTAACTAATGACATTACCAAACCTGAGTACGCTACAAGCATTGGTCTTTTACATTTAGGCAAAAAACAAAAAGGTGCTGGCACAATAAGCAACTTCAGTTTTGGATCAATATTTAAGGGTTTTTCCTTAGGTTCTCTACCAAGCAAAATTGGTGAGCTTTTTAAATCGCTCATGCCGTAATTTTGCCCTTGCTGTTTCTATTCATTTAGTGATACACTTTGTTCCAAAAGGTAACATATGGCACTCGTAAAACCAAACAATACAACGTTCGCAAAGATAAAAGTTATCGGAGCTGGTGGCGGTGGTGGCAACGCTGTTAACTCAATGATTGATTCCAAACAAATCAACGGCGTTGAGTTTATTGCGGTCAATACCGACGCGCAAGCACTGCTCACTTCAAAAGCCGATACAAAATTGCAAATTGGAGCAAATTTCACAAAAGGGCTGGGTTCGGGTGCTGATCCCGATGTTGGAAGAACCGCTGCAGAAGAGTCGTATGAGAAACTTAAAGAATTGCTCTTTGACACCGATATGGTATTCATTACTGCAGGTATGGGTGGTGGTACCGGAACCGGTGCTTCTCCAGTAATTGCTGAAATTGCCCGTGAAGCTGGTGCCTTGACTGTAGCTGTTGTTACTAAACCATTTGCCTTTGAAGGTAAAAAGAGAATGCTCACTGCTGAAGAAGGTATCGCTAACTTAAAAGATGCTGTTGATACCTTAATTGTGATTCCAAATCAAAGATTAATGGATGTAGTAGACAAAAAAATGACTTTCTTGGATGCATTTAGACTTGCGGATAATGTGCTTGGTCAGGGTGTACAGGGAATTTCTGACCTTATTACCATTCCCGGTATGATTAACGTTGACTTTGCTGACGTTAAAACCATTATGTCTGAATCTGGTTCTGCACTGATGGGCATTGGTGAGGCTTCTGGTGAAAATCGTGCGGTAACTGCAGCTCGAATGGCAATTGCTTCTCCACTTTTAGAAGTTTCTATTGATGGAGCAAAGGGAATTTTATACAACATCATTGGTGGACCAGATATGTCCATGAGTGAAGTTTCAGATGCCTCTACCATTATTTCAAACGCTGCTGACCCAGATGCAAACATCATTTTTGGGGCAACCATTGATGAAAACATGGGCAACAGAATTAAAATCAGTGTCATTGCCACTGGATTTGATAATGGTGGCGTTTCCATGCCAACCAATAGACCATTGTTCGGTGCATATGGCCGAGATTCCAGACAACGATTACAACAGGAGCCAGCTCAACCAGCTGAACCACAAACTCCAAAGTTTGATAGAACTCCAACTGGTTTTACTCAACCGTTAACAACACAGCAGATGACCGCTACCAAAACTGATGCATCTCAACCATTTGTAAAATCACAGGCTTTTGGAGATACTGTCCGAAGCGGGTTTAAAGCGATCAACCCACTACGACCAGAACCGGACACACAAGAAAATAATTCATTCACCTCTAAGATGTCTGAAGACGAACAGCAACCAGAAGAAGTACCAAAGAAGAAATCATTACTTGGTGCTTTTGAAGATGAGTTTGAAATTCCTGCCTTTTTGAGAAGAAAAAAAACCTCTGATTGATGAAAAAACATTTAAAAGAGCTGAGTGCCATTGAAATTTTACAAGAATTGGGAGCAAAACCTTCAATAAGCGAAGAGCATGGACTTGCACTACTTAAACCTAGAGATCTAAATATATTCAGCCCTGGTATTAGTACTGCTGGATTTGCTGAAATAAGGATGGCTCAAAGTAACCAAAGAAGAAAAATAATTGCCACAACCATTGATCAAGAAGGTTTATTATTTGCTCAAAAAATCATCGCAGAAATCGGACTAGATAACCAAATAGATGCCAGACTAGAAGACCTACGAAAAGTAGGTATTTACCCTAATAATTTTTTTAATTTCATCTATGCACGTTTAGTACTTCACTATCTTCCACTTGAAGATTTGACGAATGTTCTTAATGATTTTTTTAGAATACTAAAGCCTGGAGGTAGACTTTTTGTAGTTGTAAGGTCAACAAAGAATATACCTGATAAAAACGACATAACTTTTGATCCCATAACCAAAATTACTTCTATTCCGCATAAAGATTCAAATGGAAAATTAGTTTTCACCGAAAAAAGATACTTCCACACAGTACAATCAATTACTGATCACTTAAAACAAGCTGGGTTCAGAATAAACCATAGAGAAGCATATAAAGAACAACTATACTCAGACTTTATGAGAGCACAAATTTCAGATATTGTCGATCATGTTATTGAAGTCCATGCTGTAAAATAGCAGTATGATAGATAATTCATTGCAACAGTATTTCGAGTACTTTCAAAATTACGAACAACTTGTTGCGCAAGCAGCAGCATATATCCAAGCCGTTATTAAAAAAAATAATTGTGAACAACCGGTGTTTGCTATTACATTGGGCTCGGGCTTAGGTGAACTTGCGCACCAAATTTCCGACACTATTACAATTCCATATAGCGAGATTCCAAATTTTCCTACAACTACAGTTCCAGGGCATGAAGGAACTTTGATACTCGGAAAACTAGCAGGAGTACCAATCATTGGTTTGAAAGGCAGAAAACATTTTTACGAAGTTGCCCACGAACCATTCAATAACGGTATTTTGAAATCAGTTTTTGCAGTGCACGTCATGGCTGAATTAGGAATTGCGAATTATTTTGTCACCAACGCAGCCGGCGGCTTAAACACAAACTATACGGTAGGAGACTTGATGGTTTTGAAATCTCATATTAACTTATTGCCAAATGTACTGCTTGGCCCGAGTCGCTCGTTTAGCAGAGTAGGTGATAATTCTCAGGTTTGGCAATTTCAGCCTATGAACGGGGCATATAACAAACAATACCAAGAGCTATTGCTCAAAGCTGGTGAAGAATTTGCAGCTAATATTCACAGTGGCACATACTTGTCTGTGACAGGACCAACCTATGAGACCGAAGGGGAGTGTTTAGCTTTTAGAGATGGTTTTGGCGCTGATGCAGTTGGTATGTCTACTACGGCGGAAGTCATTGTGGCAAAGAATCGTAATATGAAAGTAGTGGGATTTTCTTGTATCACCAACACTATTACTAAAGAAGGAGTAAATGCCACAAACCATGAAGAAGTTCAAGAAATCTTGAATTCGGCTGAAGTCAAGAATCGTTTATCAAAAATTGTGGTACACTTCTTTACAGAGTTGGCAAAATTGAGGTAGATTGTTGTTTTTGGTATGTAACTTCAATGGCTTGCAATAAACATAAAAGATATCAGTGCGGGATTAGTACACTGGTAGTATGCATCCTTCCCAAGGATGAGAAGCGGGTCCGATTCCCGTATCCCGCTCCGAAAGTACTGCACCATTACATATTGCTGTTTTTTTACTCTTTTATTTCAGAACTATTTTTTAGTTTTTACTAAGCAACCCCACCCACAACAAAAACACGCCTAGAAATTGATGTGACAGTATCACTGATGCCCATGCTGGTACCAAATCAGGCTGACGAATATTGCTTGCAAGTAACACAAAACAAATCGCCACCAGCCACTTTGAAACAAATTTCCAGACAACAAGCAATGGTATCACCGCAAACACAAAATGATGTTGCCATGCAAGAGGGTGAAGCATTAAATACAGAGAAGTGGCAATCGCCATGCTTATTGCAAATATTTCGCCGTTTTTTTTGAGCTGACTTTTAGCAAGTGCAACCCAAGAAAGTAAGGGGAAAAGAACCCAACTTATTTTAAACAAAATAGTCGCACTTGAATCGGAAAAAGTTCTCAGCAAAAAAGCCAGCAAAGATTGATTGTAGTAAATATCCTTGCCATTCATGCCAAATCCTTCAAAAAAAACAGAGGTAGTATAAGGTTGTATATCTTTCCAACCAAAAAGAAGCACAGGAGAAATGAGTAGAAGTATGGTTACGCCTACTGTTCTTAGAATTTGCTTCCAATCTTTTTCAACAAACAGTGGTAACAAAAATGCGGCTGGAGTCAGCTTAATACTGATTGCATATGCTAGGGCTCCAGCACTTAACCATGTCTTTTTTTGAGAACGCCACCACCAACTCAAAACCACAAACAAAAAAATAAAATTATTCATTTGACCATTACCCATGTTGAATTTTTCTGGGAAAAAAGGCACTGTAAAAAACACAGCAGCATACAAAAAATAGTGTAATTTCCATTTACTCACCCAAATCAATTTAGTTAACAAAAATAGACTCAACAAAAATGCAAACAATGACAAATAATTCCAAACAACTGCAGACCAAAAAAATGGCAATAAATCTAACCACCATAAAAAATAAAATGAAGAGGGCGGATAATTAAATGGTCCAGGTGAAGTCAAAAGGGTAAGGTATGGATTATCCCCCCGCCACCACATCTTTGCTGCTTCAAAAAATTGAGGAAAATCAATACCATGTGGTCGATATAGTTCAAAAAATATCATCGAGAGCAAACTATATCAGTAATATACTGCATTGACTAGACCATGTGAGAATAGTCTGTTTCATCAAATTAAAGTTGTTTTAATACTAACTAAGTTGTTATACTAATCCAAGAAAGCTACCTGTAAAAATTAGCATAAGAAAGCATGTAATGCATAAAATTGGATCTCATCTTTGGTTTGATACACAGGCAAAAGAAGCCGCAGAATTTTATACAGATGTTTTCAAAAATTCTAAAATAAACAACACCTCGACTTTGCATGACACCCCTTCAGGCTCTGTAGATATTGTTTCATTGACCATAGAAAATCATGACTTTACTCTTATTTCGGCTGGCCCACTTTTTAAATTCAATCCATCGATATCTTTTTTTGTAAATTTTGATCCGTCAAAAGAAAAAAATGCTCGTAAAAATCTTGACAGCATGTGGGAAAAACTTTCAGAGGGCGGCACGGCACTCATGCCCCTACAAGAGTATCCGTTCAGTAAACGCTACGGTTGGATTCAAGATAAGTATGGACTCTCTTGGCAATTAATATTGTCAGATCCAAAAGGAGAGGAGAGACCAAAAATTGTGCCTTCGCTGCTATTTGTTGGCGAAGTCTACAACAAAGCAGAGGAAGCTATCAATTTTTATCGCTCAGTATTTAAAAATTCTCAGATGGGTACGATTGCTAAATATGGCCCAGGGCAAGAATTCGACAAAGAAGGAGCCGTTATGTTTGCAGATTTTAAACTACTTGATACTTGGTTTGCTGCAATGGATAGCGGCTATGAACATAAATTTGCTTTTAATGAAGCTATTTCTTTTGTTGTTAATTGTAAAAATCAAGAAGAAATAGATTACTACTGGGATAAACTTTCAGCAGTTCCAGAGGCTGAACAGTGTGGCTGGCTCAAAGATACATTTGGCGTTTCTTGGCAAGTAGTACCAAGCGATTTAGATAAAATGATGGCTGAAGGTACTCAAGAACAAATTGCCCGTGTTACGCAAGAGTTTTTAAAAATGAAAAAATTTGACCTTGCAAAACTAAAAAAAGTATATAAGGGATAAAATTTTATACCGAGAGTAAATCTCGGTAGAATTCTCTGACTACAAACAAGAATGCATCTCCAAATTTTTTTGGATCTTCTTGTAATTGCTTTTTGAGTTCTGCTTTAGAAAACGTTTCAAAACCAACGGACTCATGATTGATAACTAATTCAGCGTCAGTATAAATTTCATACAAAATAAAATAATGGTTTTCTTTTTTTCCATTTACTTCACGATTGAAAATCTTCTTTCCAATCAGTTTGAAAGTAACATCTCCATCTAATCCACACTCTTCAAATGCTTCTCGTTTAAGAGCGTTATCTTCACTCTCTCCAGAACTAACATGACCACCAACAGGAGACACAAATTGACCGGCATCCTGTCTATCACTTGCTTGCTGTACCAAAACCCAATCACCATTTGGTCTAATAATTTCTGCAATAACGGTTCTGTGCAACAAACCTTTTTGATGAGCTTCAACTTTTGAACAGCTTCCAATTACTTCGTCTGCTTGAGTAACGATATCAACAAATTCTTCCTGCATTATTTCTCCTGATTATGAATAATTTCTTGTAATTGTTTATGCAATTGCGGAGCAGCCGCACAAATAGTAAAGTTTTCATTTGACCTTTGCAAAGCATTTGTGTAATCCATTGGTTTACCCCAAAAATCAGTGACAATTCCACCAGCTTCTTCAACAATTGGCTGTAAAGCAACATTGTCCCAAATTTTTGTTGTTCTATTCAAGAAGGCACCATATCTACCGCAAATTACTTGTGCCATATCATAAGCACTATTTGTTGTTCGCAAGTTTCTAATACCTAAAATAATATTCGCAAGGATTTTTGTTTCATCATAGGTAACTTCTGGATTTTCCTGATGTCCATCAATTCCATACGAAATTAAAGATTTAAGCAGATTGGTTTCGGATGAAACAAATACTTTAACATCATTACAAAATGCACCCATATCTTTTTGTGCAACATATAATTCATTAAATCCTGGCAATACGATACCCCCAGCTATTGCGATATCATTCTTCAAAAGCCCCATCATAATACCGTAAGTCTTCAGACCATTTGCAAAATTGCTTGTGCCATCAATTGGATCAACCACCCAAGTATATTGTGATTTTTTATCAATCACTCCAGCTTCTTCATCAATAATACTATGTTCTGGGAAAACCCTTTGAATTTCGTTAATGATAAAGTAACCAACCTCCAAGTCAGTCTCTGTCAAAACTTGGTTGTTGTCACCAGTTTTAGTTGAAATTGATGAAACTTTTCCAAAATTTTTGTCTGCAATTTTTGCCGCACCTTGCAAAGTAGTTGAGATAAAATCGATGAAATTTTCTTGTGTCATATCACAATTGTATCATTGCTTTATTCCCATGATAGAATACCAAACTAACATACATGAATCGCAAAGAAATTTTTACAAAAAGTCTAGAGTTTGCCTTTATTTCCTCAGTCCTTTATTTAGTCCTCAACAGTGCTATTGATAGAAAAACTGAACAATCCCTATATGAGAGAGCAGGAGGTCGTTGTGAAAGTAGGACAAGAGATGCAAATGGTAGAGAACGCATGAACAGATGTCCAAATGTACGAAGTCTTGAAGTTGCGCATATACAGCACGGAGATAATAAACGATTTAATCGGTTAGATAATGTGCGGCTGTATTGTATTCGTTGCCACTATTTTGACCACTTACATCGAAGAAGAAACAATCTTTCAAAGGGTGAAAATGACTGGACTCTATACCAACTCTGGCACAGAATGACTTTAGAAGAAAGAAGTGGAATTCCAGAACCACCAATCCCAAAAAAAAATAATCACTATCGACGATAAAAAAGGTATATGTTACAATACCCGAAATTCAAAAATTAAAAAACCGATACAAGTTCTGTCAGCCCTTGGCTGAGTATCACAGGACGAGGTGAAAGAAGAACGTTTGCGCACTGGCAAGACCATGCACAAGCAACTAGATCTTTCCGGGTAAGCCCGTAATCGCAGGAAATTAAGATTCTGGTTATCAGAAATCGGTTAGAAAATTCTAACCCGTTTACTCCAGAAAAAGAGGTGGTACCGCCGTTTAGTTTGTATACTTGAAGGCCCTCTTGTGATTAGTGAAAAAAGTGCGTTTCGCGCGAAAAAACACTAATTACAAGAGGGCTTTTTGTATGTACTAAGTAAAAAAATAGGAACATATATGAAAAAGATTCTAAGACAAGAGCAAGAGGAACGTGTGCCAGTTCCAGTTCCAGTTGCAGTTGCAAAAAAAGGGGCAAGTGCTAGTCTTAGACGAAAAGCATGGTATGAACAGGAAGAAAAAGCCGAGGCTAAACCTTGGTATGTAGAAAGATTAGAAAGCAAAGAATGTGCAAGATTTTTTCTTGACAGACAACACCGATTAAGAAATGAGGCTGGTGTTGACGAAGTAATTGCGGCTTGGATTGATGTAAGAGATACCTACAGAGCCTTACAAATGTTTGAGTTAACCGACCGCGATGTTGATAAATTGGAAATCCCCATGCTTCCCGGGCATTTAGTTGATAGAATAAAGGCTGCATACAAAAAAAACAAAGCAAATAAAAACAAATAGAAAAAAACACTATGTTAAAACTAAACCAACTACCACAAAGACCAAACCTGGCTGAACTTGAAGAGTCAGTGCTTACATATTGGCAACAAAACAAATCGTTTGAAAAATCAGTCGAAATGCGAGACAAAAAAAAGTCGTATGTATTTTACGACGGTCCTCCATTTGCCACTGGTTTACCTCATTATGGCCATTTACTTGGCTCAACCAGTAAAGACGTGGTTCCAAGGTACTGGACAATGAAAGGCTATCGTGTAGAACGTGTTTGGGGTTGGGACTGTCATGGTCTACCAATTGAAAACATGATTGAAAAACAACTTGATATCAAAGGTGGTAAAAAAGGAATCGAAGATCTTGGCATCGACAAGTTTAATCAAGCATGTAAAACAGAAGTGTTAAGACTAGATACTGAGTGGGAAAAAATCATCGCTCGATTAGGCCGTTGGGTTGACTTCAAAAATAACTACAAAACTATGGACACCACCTATATGGAATCAGTCTGGTGGGGATTTAAACAACTTTTTGATAAGGGATTAGTATATGAGGGCAGAAAAATCGTCATGTACTGTCCAAGATGTGCTACACCACTTTCTAATTTTGAGATTGCAATGGACAACTCATATGAAGACGTTGAAGATTTTTCCGTATATATTAAATTCAAACTCGTTTCAAAAGACAGAACAACCAAAAACGAAAACGAATATTTTGTTGCTTGGACTACAACTCCTTGGACGCTTCCAGGAAATGTCGGCTTGGCTGTTGATCCTGATGCTCAATATGTACAAGTTGAGAGCAAAGAAAGTGAAAACGGAACAGAACTCCTTTGGGTTGCAAAAGAACTGGTTGAAAAGGTTTTTGCTAACAAAAAATATGTAATCAAACAGACAGTAAAGGGAAAAAAACTCGTGGGCAAACACTACGAGCCTCTGTTCCCCTATGTAACCTCAGACAAGCCAAACGGTTGGTCAGTTCTAGCAGGTAATTTTGTCAGTATGGAAGATGGTACTGGAATCGTACACACTGCCGCGATTTTTGGTGAAGATGACTATGCACTCGCACTCAAAGAAGATCTTCCACTTGTTCCAACTCTCAGTGATGAAGGGAAATTTTTACCATTTGTTGAGATAGTTGCAGGGAAGTTTTATAAAAGTGCCGAAAAAATCATCAATGCAGATCTAGCTGCGCGAAACCTCATGTTCAGAGAAGAAAAAATTACTCACTCATATCCATTCTGTTATCGTTGCGCTACTCCTTTGTACTACAATGCTGTACCAGCATGGTTTATTGACGTTCAAAAACTAAAAAAGGATTTGATCGAACAAAACGAACACATGAATTGGTATCCTGAGCACTTGAAATATGGTCGTTTTGGTAAAGGCCTGGAAACCGCACCGGATTGGAATATTTCTAGATCTAGATACTGGGGCACTCCTATGCCAGTGTGGGTTAGTGCTGACAAAAAACACTTGAGAGTTGTTGGTTCTATTAAAGAATTACAACAATGGGCAGTCAATCCAAAACAAACTGAAAAACTTACAGATATTCACAGAGAGTTTTTAGATGATATAGCAGTTTGGGTTGATGATGCAAAAACAATACAAGGTACCAGAATTCCAGAAGTTTTTGACTGTTGGGTAGAGTCTGGTTCTATGCCGTACGCCTCACGTCATTATCCGTTTGAAAATAAGCAAGAATTTGAAGAAACATATCCTGCTCAATTTGTCAGCGAATATATCGCGCAAACCAGAGCCTGGTTTTACACCATGCACGTTATTTCTGTAGGAATTTTTGGAAAGCATGCAGTTGATAACACACTGACCACGGGCACAATTCTTGCTGAAGATGGCAGTAAAATGAGCAAATCAAAGAAAAATTATCCTGACCCACTCTTGCTCATTAATGAATATGGCGTAGATAGCTTACGACTATACCTTATGAGCTCAACGGTGATGAAATCTGAGAATCTTAACTTCAGTGAAAATGAAGTTTCAGAGATCCGTAAAAAAGTCTTCTTAATCTGGTGGAACATGTTTGCATTCTATAAAATGTACGCACCAAAAAATCATACAATTGATTTAGAGAAAACCCCAAAATCTAATGATGTTATGGATCAGTGGATATTAAGTAGGTTGCATACTCTGATCAAAGAGACCACACAGTACATGGATAATTATGATTTGGTCAGAGCCAGCAGAGGGCTAATGGATTTTGTTGATGAACTTTCAACCTGGTATTTGCGAAGAAGTCGTGACAGGATTCGTGAAGAAAGTGCCTCAGCTGATGTGTTTGGATATGTCTTAGTCAAACTGGCACAGCTGTTTGCACCATTTACTCCATTCTTTAGCGAATTGATGTGGCACAACATGGTCAGCGATACAACAAGCATACATCACTCTGATTGGCCAGAATTTGATACAAAACTTATTGACACTGAACTCGAAGCACAGATGGAAGAAGTCAGGAAAGTTGTTGAAAAGACTCATGCCCTGCGAAGTGAGGCAAGTATAAAGGTAAGACAACCACTCGCTAAAGTTACCTGTTTTGTTACCATTAAGGCTCCTGAAAAAAAACTCTTGGATGTTTTGGCAGATGAAGTAAACGTCAAAGAAATCGATTGGAAGCAGTCAACCGAAACCATGCGGGTGCTCTTAGATACCAAAGTAACTGATATGCTTCGCGAAGAGGGTGATGCAAGAGAGTTGATGCGAAACATTCAAAAATTGCGTAAGAAAGCCGGACTACAAGTTGGTGATCCAGCGACTGTTCAGGCTCCTGATTGGCCAAAAAATTGGAAAACTGAAATAGAAAAGAAAACCAATACTACTTTGATTAAAGGTGATGACTTACAAATTGTTCCGTAGTTGTGTCATAATAGAAAAGTGAAGAATCGATCACTGTTTCTTTTTATTCCAATTATTTTCTTTATATCATTTGCTGATGCGATCATGTCGTACGTCAGTCCCATCTTTATCGAATCACAAGTTAACGATGCATTTTTGATGGGATTAATTTTCTCATTCTCATCAGTTATTGGAATCATTTGTGACGTACTATTTCCAAAATTATTTACAAACCAGCCACACTACTTTTTTTTGAAGGCAACACTCTTAGCAGCTGTTATGCTTCCTCTAACTTATTTGTTATTTCCAAACCATATAATTACTTTTCTAATTGCCATGGGAATTTGGGGTATTTACTATGAACTCAACCTTTTTTCATCATTCCATTTTGTTCATTCATATGCTCGACTTCATGAGCACTCAAAAACATGGGGATTAATCCAAGCATTCCAATCCTCTGCGTATGCACTCGCACCCATCATTGTTGTGCAATTGCTCAGCTTTGGCTACTCAATCAATTTTATTTTGGTCTGTTTACTTCTCGCTGTTGCTATTGTACTTTCACTCATTTTCAAAAAAAAGTTTGTCAAAAATAGATTTAATGCTGACACACAAGTCCCCATAAAGAAATCATGGACTACAGAGTTTAGAATTTGGAAGTTATTATTACCAAAGGTCTGGCCATTACTTCTTCTAGAAGTAGCACTAACAACAATAGATGCTGGGTTTTGGACAATCGGCACGTTACTTTCACAAGAACTCAGTGAAACCAGTAAACTTGGCAGCTTATTTATCACAGCGTATATAGCTCCAGCCATCTTAGTTGGTTTTGCTTTAGGAAAACTCAACTTAGACACCGGAAAGAAAAAAATAGCACTGATTAGTAGTGCAATAGCCGGGCTATTCTTAAGTGGATTTCATTTTATTGAATCAATTCCAGTACTATTATTCTTAACTGCAATGACATCACTTTTTATGGGTGCAGCCATACCAGAGTTAAAAGCAACATTTGAAGATTATGTGAGTAGACTCAAAGATAAGAGTAACGAAATGATAGGATTACAGGGATCTTCAACGAGCTTGGCCTATGTAATTGGTCCAATTATTGCTACATTTTTAGCCAGCCAAACAGGATATAAAGCATCATTTTCAATTTTAGGTGTAACGTTGGCCGTAATTGCAGTAACTTTATTGTTTGTTGTCCCTCATAAAATTAAAATGCCACAAAAAGAACTTGAGCACGCGTAGCCTTGCCCACAAACAGTAAACATGTATACTCTAAATCATGAGGTTATGGATTCTGCCAGCTATTATTTTAATTTTAGGTCTTTTGAGCATCTTAACCCTTTCGAGTATTTTCCCCGCGCTAGCCCCTAAACAACTCATTTTTTTTATGATTGGGTTTGCCATTTTTGTTGGATTCTCAAAGATTTCCTTTAAACGATTTCAAGAGTTGAGCCTCTTGGGGTATATTGGTGTCATATTCCTCTTGATTTTAACTCTGATAATAGGTGAAGCAACAAAAGGAAGTCACCGCTGGATTGATGTAGGAGGAATATTTGCAATCCAAGGTTCACAACTCGCTATTCCTACTGCATCATTGTTTCTCATAACCTTTTTTAAGAAAAAACCACTCACAAACCTCAAAAATTTGTTTGTTTTCCTTACACTTGTTGCAATCCCAGGAATCCTCATTTTAATTGAGCCAGACTTGGGTACCACAATTGTGTATCTTCTTTCAGTACTCACAATTCTCTTTTTTTCTAAAACAAGACCACTGCATATGATTCCATTTATAGCCGGAGGCTTTGTTACTGTATTGATAGCTTGGCTTTTTGTGCTACAGCCATACCAGAAAGCTCGTATTACTTCATTTATTTCTCCAGATGATACTCAAGGAGCCGGATACAATGCTAGACAGTCACTAATTGCTGTTGGCTCTGGCCAAATCACTGGCAGAGGATTAGGACAAGGCATCCAATCTCATTTACGATTCTTACCAGAACGACAAACAGACTTTGTGTTTGCTTCATTTGCAGAAGAATTTGGCTTCATTGGAGCACTGCTTGTCTTAACTTTATACACTGTGTTAATTGTGACCATACTAAACACTGCCCAGCATGCCAATTTTTCTGAACAATTATTCTGCTATGTAACTGCAGTAATGACAACACTTCAAACTGGCGTGAACATTGGCATGAACATTGGGCTTTTACCAATCACTGGTATTACATTACCATTATTGTCATATGGTGGAAGCTCAATTTTGACTCTGCTTGCTATGTTCGGCATTATCCAAAGTATCCGAATTAATCAAAAGCCAAAAGTGACACTCCACTTGGAATAGTTTCATGGTATAATAGCTGTTCAATCTTGAAAGGAAATATGTCATACGCAGTTATTCAAATTTCTGGTAAACAATTTAAGGTTAGTGAAGGTGATACCATCACAACCGATAGAATTGCTGATAAAGAAGTCGGCGACAAAATTAAAGTAAGCGATGTGCTATTAATCGCAGATGAAAAAGCAAGTACTGTTGGAACTCCAACCGTTGCTGGTGCAGAGGTAACTCTAGAAGTTGTCGAGCACGCAAAAGGTGAAAAAATTAGAGTTTTCAAGTACAAAGCCAAATCAAAGTACAGAAAAACTCAAGGGCACAGACAACTTCAAACTTATTTGAAGGTTGTTAAAATCAAAGCCTAAAAACTGTATACTATCATTATGCAACAGTATTTTTTCCAGCTGGGAAATACACCAGAATTGTCTTTAGTCGAGCTCAATGCAGTCATTGGAGCTGAATTTGTTGAACAAGTCAGCCCTCAATTAGCTAGAGTCTCTCTAAATTCTGATCAAAGAGCCAAAGAGCTCGTTGATCTTCTTGGTGGAACTGTTAAAGTCATTAAAGAAATCAAGAAAGTAGAAACTACAGATATTGAAGAGCTCAAAGAGATCGTCGTTGATCATCTTATGCTTTTAGCTGATGGAAACAAAATCCATTTTGGGTTTAGTGAACTTGGCAGAGACCACTTAGAAAAAATTGAAGGTTTTGAATTAAAATCTTTGCTCCAAAACAAAGGTGTTAACTCAAGATATGTCGAAGGTTCTCGATATGGACTTTCAGCTTCAATATTGTTACACAAGAAAAAAGTCAGAGAAGTATATTTACTCTCAACAAATGATGGTGCTTACCTGGGAGAAACAATTGGTGTTCAAGATATTGATGACTGGACCCATAAGGACAGAAACAAACCATACTTTGACCGTAAAAAAGGTATGTTGCCTCCAAAAGTTGCACTCATGATGGTAAACATTGCTATTGGCGATAATCCTGTTCAAGAAAACAGAAAAAACATATTACTTGACCCGTTCTGTGGTACAGGAACCGTCATCATTGAAGGTTTATTAACCAATCTTGATGTTATTGGTACTGACCTTGATGAAGCAGCAGTTGCTGGAACCAAACGTAACCTAGAATGGTTAAAAGAGTATTATCCGTTTACCCATGAATATACTGTTTTTGCATCAGATGCTACCAAAATTCCACCTCAAAAAGATAAAATTCAATACATAGTAACTGAGCCATTCTTGGGAAAACCAAAACCAAACCCAGCTAAATTACCATTTATCTTCAAAGGCTTAGAAAAAATGTATTTGGGTGCCTTCAAACATTGGACCAACTTATTGGCTGATGGAGCCAGTGTAACAATTGTCTTCCCAACTGTCACAATTACCAATGAAAGAGGTAAAGAAACAGTCTATTCTCTCGACTTGTTAATTGACAAATTAGCAAGTTTTGGGTACACTACATTGTCTAAACCGGTATTATATAGTCGTCCACAAGCTGTGGTACAAAGACAAATTTACAGATTTAGGTTCAATAAACAACATAAGGAATAAGAAACATGTCACACGTTAAAGCAGGTGGTAAGGTAGCACAACACAAACAAGGCAAACGCCATGGTAAAAGACTCGGCCTTAAAAAATATGCTGGTGAAAAAGTTATCACTGGAAATATTATTTTGAGACAAAGAGGTGAAAAATATAAAGCTGGCAAAGGTGTTGGAATGGGTAGTGACCACACAATTTTTGCAATGATTGAAGGCGTTGTCGCTTTTTCTAAAAAATTCGGCAAAACTGTTGCGAACGTTATTAAAGAGTAATTTCACAATTGAATTCCAAAGCCTCCGCAAGGAGGCTTTTTTATTAGTTAAAACCACATCACGTTTCACACTTTTTTCACAAAAAAGTCTGTTATACTTTGAGTATGCAAAACCAAACCGTTCAAAACATTGATATTAAAATTCTCCAAGCAAACCCATTTCAGCCCAGAGAAAAAATAAATAATGATGAACTTGAAGATCTGGTGAAATCAATCAAAATCCATGGCATTTTAGAGCCACTTGTTATTGCCCACACCCCAGCTGGGTACCAAATTATTGCAGGGGAACGCAGGTGGAGGGCAGCAAAAATTGCTGGTCTTACCGAAGTTCCCGCCATCATTAAAGAAACAACCCCAAAAGGTATGTTGGAGATGGCAATCATTGAAAACTTGCAAAGAGTTAACTTAACACCAATAGAAAGAGCACAAGCATTCTTCAAATTACAGCAAGAGTTTAACTTAGGAGTTGGTGAAGTTGCAGAAAGAGTTGGAAAATCAGTTTCCTTTATTAGTAACTCACTTAAGCTGCTTGAATTGCCTGATGCAATTAAAGATGGACTGCTTGGAAAACAGATCTCTGAAGGCCATGCTCGCGCTATTTCTGGTATTGAAGATATCAAAACAATGATTGAGGTTTACAAACAAATTCTCAAAGAGAATGCTTCCGTTAGAAGAGCAGAAGAACTGGCAAGAATTGCTAAAACAAGGACTGGTCAAACTAGAATTTTTAAACCAAAATCAGTCGTATATCAGATTGATGACGAACAAGTCAAAGATTGGGAACAAAAAGTTAAAAACTACCTTGGCGCCCGCTCAAAATTAAAGTTAAAACGAACTAACCAATCAACCCAGGTGAGTTTTATTCTCAAAGGTGACCCAGAGGCAACCCAAGAGGGCTTGGAAAAAATAATGCGTTTTATTGAAGCTGTAAAAAGCGGCTCAGAACATTAGTGCTTTTCTAGCAAAGACTAATAAGTAACGTCTTCAACCCAACCCCAATCTTTAACTGGCCAGTACCGTACAAACGCTTTTCCAACAATATCAGACTTGCTAATTGGACCCCACACACGAGAATCACTTGAGTACTCTCTATTATCACCAGAAACAAAATATTCGTCTGGTCCCATGGTAACAGTTCGTCCTTCAATAAATTTTCCAGGCAATGTTTTGAATTCTGCTGGAATGTAAGATTCGTTCAACTTTTCACCATTTACAAAGTATGCGTTGTCATGAAGGGCAATTGTATCGCCAGGAACAGCAAGAATACGTTTAATAAAATCACATCCTGTTCCGGTTGGACAACTTGCCTCTTCTGGTGCGTGAAAGACAACCACGTCACCACGCTTTGGTTCTCCAACTCTGTAACTAACTTTGTTTGTTAACAAGTAATCTCCAGAATTAAAAGTCGGAAACATAGAACGACCATTGACCTGATGAGGTTGCATAAAAAATAAGTAAACTATCAAGAAAAAAGAAGCACCAATAGTTACCGTTTCTGCAATATCAAGAAATAAACTGCTAAAAGATTTCAGGATTCGTATCATACCAAGGATTATGATGTTTCAGGGCTGGAGTTTCAAGCCCTAAACGTGGATAATAGAAACATGGGCTACATGAAAAATACTATTTCTGGCTTTAGTTGGCAAACAGTTTTGCGCTTTGCAACTATTATCACAATCTTAGTGAAGACCATGTTTATAGCCCGTATTTTAACACCCAACGATTTTGGTCTTTTTGCCTTAATTGCTATTACTTTAGGCATAGCAGAAGCAACTACAGAAACTGGCGTTAACTTAACCATTATTCAGTCAAAACAGTCAATTAAATATTTTATTGATTCTGCTTGGGTTATTGCAATTGTCAGAGGATTTATAATTGGAATCATCATGGTACTCATGGGCGTACTCATGAGCAAGTTTTACAATGAAAGTTCGTTAAAAATCCTTATTGCAATTGCGGCTCTCGTACCAGTGATTAAAGGATTTATTAACCCAAGTATCGTTTTGTTTCATAAAAACTTACAATTTTTTAAAGATAGCGCATTTAGATTTACCGTTATTTTGTTTGAGACAACTGCCACTGTTCTCTTAGCCTTTGCGTTCAAATCAGTAGTGGCATTGGTCTTTGGTCTTCTAGTTGGCGGTCTGTTTGAGGTATTTTTAAGTTTCATGGTTTTCAAAGACAAACCAAGTTTTGTCTATATCCCCAACAGAGCTAAAGTAATTCTCTCAAATGCAAAGGGACTAACTATTTCTGCTGCACTTTCTTATATTAATGAAAATATTGATGATTTTTTGCTTGGAAAAATAATTGGCACACATTCACTTGGTTTATATCACAATGCATATAGTCTTGGTCATAAAGTTAATTATGACTTTGCCAAATCAGCACATCATAGTATTTTGCCTGTATTCACAAAGATTGCCGAAGAAAGGACTAGACTTAAAAAAGCATTTTTAAAATCAATCGTTGTAACTACAATAATAGTAGTCGGACTCTCTATGCCATTACTTATCGCACCAGAATTCATTGTCAACTTGATTTTAGGAGCACAATGGTTAAGTGTCACACCATACTTATATCTATTTGTCCTTGCAGGAATTTTACAGAGTATCTCTGCAATTTTTTATTCATTGTTTTTTGCAAAAAAGAATTACTCAACCATAAACTTTCACCTTGTCTTGACCGTTGTGACACTTATCATTTTATTGCTCATCTTACCAAAACAACTCGGTATTTTGGGGGCAGGAATAGCTTTAGTTATCAGTCGATTTATTGCAATGCCCGTCTTATTCTTTAGAGCATATACAACTCTTTCTGAAAGAAGCAAAAAATGAAGATAGAACAACTGAGCATTGTTATTCTTACAAACAGGAGTGATACTCTTTTTGAGAAAGCTCTCAAATCTGCACAATTTGCAGATTCTATTTTTATTATTGATAATGCAAGTACAAACAACTGGAAAGAACTAAAGGAAAAGTATCATTTTACAGTCACTCAATACCCAGAAACAATTTTAGATTTTTCAAGAGTTCGCAATGAAGCACTTAAAAAGGTAAAAACACCTTGGGTTTTATTTTTAGACAGTGATGAAATTCTCCCAGACAATGCAGATGACGAAATAAATACAATAATTCAACAAAACTTATATGATGCCGTTGCAATTAATCGGGTCGACTATTTTTTGGGTAAACCATTACTGTATGGTGAGACTGGAAATATTAGTTTAATTCGTTTGTTTAAAACACAGAAGGGTAGTTTTGTAAGAAATGTTCACGAAGTAGTTGACTATTCAGGACATTTGGGATCTGCCAATTTCATAATTTCTCACTACTCACATAACTCAATACAAGCATTTTTAGAGAAAGTAACAGCATATGCCCGGCTTGAAAGCAAAAATAAATCTCTAAATAAAAATGAAACTATACTTCAAATGGTAGTATTTCCTATTGGCAAATTCATTGTTAATTATGTTTTTAAACTTGGGTTTCTAGATGGCTATAGGGGATTGATATATGCTATCACTATGAGTTTACATTCTTTTTTTGTAAGAGTTTTCTACTATGAAAATCTTTAGAAAAATAATTCTTTGGTCACTTGTTGGCCTATTAAGTCTTGGGCAATTACAGAGACTTGAATTTTTCCCTAACCTTGCTTTCTACCTACACGATGTTGTCATCTCAATTTTTATTTTTCACGTTATTTTCACGAATCCTATAACTTTATATAATTATTGTAAAGAAATACTTAATAAAAATAAAAAAATAAAGATATTTATTTTTTTTCTATTATTTCCTCTGGTACTAAATATATTTTTTAATAAAGATAGTATCTCTTTATTATATTTTTTAAGGTTTTTTTGGTATATTATTTTTGGAGTAACTCTTGGACTTCTCATTAAAACAAAAGAAATTAGTGCAGACTATTTGCAGTTTCAGTTCTTTTCAGTTGGGGTAATCAGCCTTTTTTTAGGATTCTTACAATATATTTTTATAAAAGACACACGGTTTCTATCAATTCTCGGCTGGGATGATCATTACGCAAGACTCATCAGTACCTATTTTGATCCAGGGTTCACTGGCATTATCTTTTTACTGACACTGTTACTTGGGATTTCAAGTATATTTATGCGGCACCGGCTTGTAAAGTTACTAATTCTATTTGCCTTCTCGTGGGGAATTGTACTTACTTTTTCTCGAGCAAGCTATCTCGCATTAGTTGCAGCGGTGTGCATTATACTGCTTTCTAAATTACAAATTAAAAAAATGACTTTTGGACTATTATTATTTATTGGTTTTGTTATTCTGGCACCAAAACCCTTTGGTGAAGGCGTAGACCTGCTGAGAACTTCAACAATTACTGCCAGAACTCAAGCAATAGCTCAGCAACTGAAAAATCTTAATGCACAAACAATATTTCTTGGAAACGGATTATTTTCAGAAAAAAATAGTCTGAATTATCAAAAAAATACTCTTGAACTAATACCAAGCCATTCAAGAATTCCAGATAATATCTTTGTGAATATCTTTCTTTCGTCTGGAATTTTCGGATTCTTTCTATTTCTATTGATACTTTTTGACTTTGCACTGATACTAAAGAAGAAAAACATCTATATTTTTGCTGGGTTTATTGCACTCCTAGTGCATAGTCAATTTAGCAACTCACTACTGCAACCATTCGTATTACTGATATTTCTTGGAGGCCTAGCAACTCTAGAAAAAAAGTAAAACTATAACCTAAAAGCATAGGTCACTTCAGTCTTGTTTGAATTCCCAGCTTTGTCTTGGGCGATAATCTCTAATTTATTTTCACCTTCATTCAACCGGTACACATAGCTAAAACTACCATCATCTTTTGGAAAAACAAGCCTGCCAGAAATGTAAATTTTGATTCCAGGATCATCTGCATCAGTTTTGCCCTTAATTGTTATAGACTGGTTAGCTCTCGTCTCAAAACTTGAGCCATCCGCAGGCTCTGTTACCTCTATACTTGGTGGTTTTGCGTCAAATACAGTGATATATTCTTTTGTGACAGCTGATTCATTGTCTGCCTTGTCAACACTATATGCACTGATTTTATTTTCACCTTCTGATAAAGTAAGCGGCACTTCAAAAGAACCATCTTGAGTAATTGTAACTTTGTCTTCTTTTGCGCCGTTTAAAACAAAAACAACAAAACTTTCAGGCTCACCAAACCCAGTAATTTTTAATTCGGCACTATTTGTAGCACTTACCGGTGCAGAAATAATTGGAATTTGCGGTGGAATATCATCTGTTTCTTGAAACGGTGTAGAAGAGTCAAGAAAGTTAGTAATAAAATTGAAAAAATTGGGAATAATGACAAAAATAAAGGTAAAAAATAGAACGACAGCAACACCAATCATCATTACTGATTGAGACATGACCTTCTTTTTTTCTCTACGAACTTTTCTCGAGGAAACGCCAGAATATTCTGTAACTGAATCTATAGTTCTTCTCCTGTTTTGTGTACGGCTAAATCTAGACATATATATTCAATAGTATACAGTACCCCGGAAACTTGATGCAAGTTTTTATAACATTGAAATTATACTGATGATGTTGTTTGTATGTTTTTCAATGATTCTTGCCAAGATAATAGTCCCATAGTATAATCCACTTTGTCAAAGATATGGGCTAAGTATCTCTTATTGCAAGAGAATACTTGGTTACCGATTTTCTTTGAACATACCGGCTGAAAAGAAATAAGTAAGCCAGTCAAATTTTTTGTTGCATACGTCCAGTTCGCTGGGCGGTTTTTGCATACAAAAAATGTACTTTAACAAGTGAATACGGAAAAAAGTATCACTGCTTCAAGTGGGCCAAACATGGGTAGCAATAGTTGGAAAAAATGTACAACGGTTGGTGCCTTTATCTGGCTCCCTTTTTGCAGTGATATATAAGGGAACAAACTCCATAACGTACTTTGGAGTAACACAAAAAACGCCAGGTGAATACCATGCGTCAATTCTCAAAATATCGTTTGCTTTGGGCGTTAGGTTTCATACTCCTGGCGCTAGCAGTCACAGCGGCTTCGCCGCGTCAAACTTCTGATGAAGATAATGTGTTTGTTCCACCGTACCCAAACTTCTTTGTGTTTAACTATGGTACGGCTGCAGAGCCGTACTACTGTCATAAAGACGGTTGGGGGTGGGCTGGAAACCCATCGTGGTGCGCCTACGACTACAACAGCAGTATCAATGGAGGGCCATTGTTCTCAAGCATAAATGGCACCATCACCGGTAATTCAACTGAAGGATACGGAAATCCGTATCTCATAATTGAAAATAGCCGGTGGAAGGTTATATACCTTCATGGTGTCTATAATGTGTCGGTGGGACAATACGTCCAAGCTGGACAGAGAGTTGGAACGGAAGCGAATCTTGGGAACTCTTTCGGCGAACACACCCATCTAACACTCTATGATAAGTTAACCGGAAAATTTGTTGAACCAGGAACAGTGTACTATGGTACAGTTACCTATACTGACTTCCCTGGTGATGTACTAGGACAAGTTAGTATCGACACCATCCCAGAGTACCTCCGTGATGACGGTTCACCAAACCCACAACCTCCTGGTGAGGTAGCGTGGGACACCTTGGATCGTTCCGGTATAGCCGAAATTGAGAATACTGAAGAAACCCAAGACTCCAATCCCAACAATGACGTTCCACTGCAAGAAGCAGTCACAGAGTACTGGGAAAAAACCTATATCCAAGCGGACCATCCTCTACGAGCAAAACTCGTAGAAACTAAAAATGGGTGGTTTTTCTTAGTAGGAGCACTTCTAATTCTATTGTGGGGAAACAAGGGAACACGATCCTGGTGGCCGATGTGGGCGGTTTTGCTAACTGGTGTCATAGTAGCTTACGTTTGGTCAAGATCACCGGTGAAAGCCAGTGAGCCTGACTCAAATACAACTACTTATGTCACCGAAAATGAGCCATTCGAAAGCCCACCAAAACCAGAAGAGGAAGTAGAAATAATCTTCCCAAGACCTCCTGAGCCAATGGCAAATGCCTATGGCTACTCCTCCATAATCCCATCTGAGGTGATTCAACTCTCATACACTCCTCAGGTGTTAAATTTCCAAACGAGACCAGCCCTTTTGGCTGGACTTGATCCAGGCACACAAGCTTGGTTCGAGTGGCTGCAGCAAGGTAACCTTCAATACGAAACCCTTTGGTACTGGCACGACTGCAAAACATTGGGCATCTCCAAAGAAGCATGTGGAAAGAAGGCTAATTATACTTATACTGCATCCCCGCCGTATGAGGCGGTATTGGCGGCCTTAACCGTTCATCAGCTTGGGGGAGCTCCCATATGGGACAACCTCACTCAAAAACTCCAGGAGACTGGAAACGGTAATGGACCATTTACAACCAGCTCGGCACTAGCAATGGGACCACTGCAAGAAAAACAGTGGTTCTTTAATACCTTCAGTGCATTTCCTGGCGGTGATATGCAAATCTATCTTGACGCAATGCTTGCCCATTCAAACTGGGCGGTTAGTCAAGGTGTGATGAGTCATAACACCGATCAAGCAACCTATGCACATAGGTATGCCGGCAGCCCATGTGATCCTCCTGACATCAACAAGTGTCAGTACAAGGGGTTGTTCAACAATTTAATGTGGAACAACTACCGAGGGATGGGAGACGCTGGATATTTTATATCCAGAGCGTTGATGGAAAGCTGGTTGATGTTTCAAGAACAATTCGGCTCCAAATAAAAAATGGTGAATCAAATGAAAACAACTCTGCCAAACACAACTGAATCAAAAGGGGGCGGAGAAAGAAACATGACGCCCAGCAGTATCCCTGCTGGCACTCGCCGGGTAAACGCCCGGAGACGGAGTGGTCAAGAACTAAAATCGGAAGCAAAGGATCTTGGGAACTTTATCAAAACCGATCCTAATGCTAAAACTTTGGCTTGGACTATTGTTGTTCTGGTTTTGTTAATGTTGGTTATGGGTTTCTTCCAAACCCCAAGGGGACAATATGAGTGGAACAAAATTACCAGTTTCTTTGGTGTTGAAGACCAAGCCGACAATGACGAATCGAAAAATGATGGCGCGGGTTTTGAATGTCCTGAAGGAATTGGCCGCATCGAATTTGATGCCCTTGGCGTTATGTTGGAACCATACCCGAAGCTGCAACAACAATCTTCGAGGTATTGTTTCAACATTGTCCAGTACCAAAAATTCCTAAAGTTGGAAGGCACTATCGAGGCTACTGAAGACAAACCGGAGCGAAAAATCTCTGGGCTCGATTGGCTTACAGAGACCGTAGCCTATCCAAACTGGCCAGGACTGTTGACTCTTATCAAGGAGAATCTCCAAGACATCAAAGTTTCGAAAAACATGCCTGAAGTGGGATGGATTGAACTCCCTGGATATGGCACATTGGTAACCCCAACGCCATTCCCGAACAAGAATCAACCTGGAAACACCAACTGGAGTGTTATTCCTACTCCCGCTCCTCAAACTCGCACGCCTACTCCAAGCCCTGCGCCAACAGAAACTCCTCAACCGACACCCCAAATCGCGGACATTCCTACTATGGTGCCCGCCACACCGATGCCAAACGCACCGGTAGTGCCGACCGAAGCAAAGAATCCTGTAGTGGCAACGAAAGTTGTTGAGAGTTGGCAAGCCATGTGCTTGTCGTTTCAACCAGCTACATCGCTATTCAGCCTGGATTCCTTGCCCATCTGGGACAAAGGGGTTGAGTATATCGAATTCAGGTTCGAAGAAGGTGGATTGCGTGGTTACTCTAATCGGCTTGGTGGAAATGGCCCTGACGCCTTTAAATATATAACCTGCGTCCTGCAGATTCTTGATCTTCCGGACACATTGGTTCTTGAAGGTGGCGTCACTGCGAGCTGGACCATTAGCCAGGTCCGCACCGTGCCTATGTTCGGAACCGGGGATGGCATTTCTAATGGAAACGAGTGCTACAAAGACGGGCTATGGATGTTCCCCTGCCGGGTCACGTATCCGGTAGGAACTCCAACTCCGACTCCTCCGCCATTGCCCACTCCAACACCGATTGGGTCATATGGGAGCTTCTCAGACTACGTAACACTTGTCTGGAACCCCAACCTTTTTGTGTCTGGTTTCGGCTGCGGTGACTGGAACGGCACCTGGGTCACCATTGCCATTGGTAGTTGCGATCAGGGACATACAGACTATGTAAATCTCCAAGACGTTGCGGCAGTGTTAGATCTCGGTGGTGAATTCTGGGTTGGCAAATGTAGCGCGACTTACCTGTGGGAAGGAAAATCCTACGCCGAGTATCAAAACTCGGGGGTATGTTTTGGACCGATTCAGGCACCATAAAGTCCCTTATAAAATTTTAAACTTCAATTATCAGCGCTGCACGAATATTCGTGCGGCGCTGATCTACTTTTTTTATAGGTAAAAAAAATGAAAAAGAATCAACAGAGTGGAAGTCCAATTATTCAGGCAATCATTCTTGCAATTCTGGCTTTCATTGCGTTTAGCATGTGGTCAGACGACCAAGCCAATGATAAGTCACCTGATAAAGCGGACATCCCAACCTCATCGGCGGCTGAAGAAGCCGCAACCGCGATTGCTGATTTAACTCCAACCCCTGGTCCTGCTGGTGAACAAACCCTTGTCACTGAAATACCGTGGCAAGATGTGTATCACCTAGGTGATACCGAAATGTTACGCCAAGCATTAATGGGTGTGTATGGGTCCATGGGGATGGACCTGCGTGTTTCGAGTCTTGTTGAAACAGGTGCTTTAGGCTTGTACTGCATCCAAGCACACTATCCTGAGCACAATGATTTCAGCCCTCTCGTAGAGCAGGTTCGTAATGGAAGTGTCACATTGATTCCCAAAACCCGGTATTGTGTTGGTTACGCGAAACTCGGAGAGCTTTGGGGCGGAGTTCCGCAGAGCGATCTGCAAAACTTCACCCTGAACCCGCTTGACTTCCAGGCAATTGACCCAGAAAATAAGATCATTACACACACCCAAACCGTGGACATCGAGCTTCATGTCCGTTTTGGGTTATTAACTCATTCGGTTCAACCGGGGAATGAAGTCAAGAAAACCTTCGATGATCCCAATGGGGTCATCATGGAATGGGTAGATCTTGCGAAACGCCTGCATCTTGCACTGTTCGGCGGTGATCCCCAAGAAGCCGAATACTTCAGAACCAACATTGACCAGGCCGACAACCTGGCTAACGAGCTGGCCACGCTAGAACTGATAGCACCCTTAGAACCGGATGGCACCCGGTCTACTCGCAACCTGGACGCCCTCAAGACCTTAATTGAGTGGCACTTCAATAACCCTTCACCAGATGCCAATAATCCCTGGCCATACGATAACCTTTATGCATTAGCCGTTGCAGAAGCAAAAAAAAGCGGCTATACAGGGATCGGTTCATTTGAAGTCATCCTCGAATGGCCATTTGAACCTGACGTTTGGTATTACCTGAGTGAACTGGGAAGTGTCGCTCCAAAACGCGTCATCGAATCCAACGACATGGATAAATTCTTTCACAATCTGTACCCATTCTACCGAGATGAAATCGGCATGGATTGGGTGCCAACATGGGAAAACACACCATGAAAAAGAAACTCTTGATCCTCGCTGGTATTGTGCTCATTGCGCTGATACTTTTACTCGCAGCGAGCGCACAAATCACTTTCTAAATTCCGTATTCACAACTTAAACAAAAAGGCCGCTTATTCAAGCGGCCTTTTTTCATGACAAAATTTAGTGAGCCGAAGGTGGGAGTCGAACCCACGACCTATGGTTTACGATACCAGTGCTCTACCAACTGAGCTACTTCGGCGAATCGAACTGACTGATTTTATCATATAAAAGTGTTACGATTAACCCACACACAAAATTAATATGATACGAACATTGACTCGAGCCGATCAAGCTTCAGCAGAACAAAATTTTGCACTAAAAGAGCAACTTAACAAGCTGCTAAATGCTTATGCAGGTATTACAATGCCGGAAGAAAAATTCTTGGAAGCACTTGGACTCTGCCATGAGCTGACACGATTTTTGGATATTACTAGACTACCTAAAAAAATCAGACTACATGGTATCAAACATGCAGCAAAGATCCTTGCACATCAAACAAAAGGAAAGAGAGAGGGCGCTGCAGCAGTCTCTTATGATAAAAAGCAAAAAAAATTCCATACAGCTAACTTTACCTGGGGAACTGAAAACAGCGTAACCCCAAATTTTCCAAAAGGAAAAGATTTGGAACCATCTTTTGTCGTACATAACCACCCAGATAAAGGAATTACTGCCGATTATATTTCTTTTTTTAGTAGTACCGATTTTGAATTCTTCATTGCAAATCCGTATATGCAGTTTCTAGTAATGAGTACAAAAGGAAGAATTTTTTTAATTCTTAAAACAACCAAAACTGCAGCTGCATTTATTGAGCATAATTTTCAGCAAGTAATAGCAAAAGAGCATCAAGTACTCCGCCAAAAAGAAACCGAACTTAAAAGAAAGAAAAAAAGACCTCTAACAGCAGATGAATTTATGGAACTCGGATCTGATTTTAATCAAGCCATTTGTGAAATATTTAAACTTGGCTTTTACTCCTCGGCACCGATTCCAAATTTAGCATATGGGAATCAACCAGTAGATTTAGTGCTCTTATCCGATTAATTTAATGTTACAATCCCAAAATATGAGAAGAGCTGTTAAAACAGAAGCAATCGGCCAAACGGGAATTATCCAAAAATTTGAAGCCATTAAATTACAACAATCAATCTTTCGTGTACTTAGGTTACCCAGGGTGATTCCTGAACTTGCCAAATCACCCGAGGACGTAAAAAAAACTATAGAATCAGCTGCCACTCTTTGGTCAGCTCTCTTTGATAACACCCAATTAACACAATCACTTAAAACATATATAGAACTTTCTGCGAATGAAAGAAAACAAAACTTTGAGCTTCGAAAATATTTAAAAGAATTAAGAAAAGCAGGGTTACTTTTGAAAAGTGCCTTAGATTGCTACAGTGAGGATGGCGCACCTGAGACGTTCAATACGTTCTTGAGTCAGCTTGGAAAGACAAATGACGCATACGACACTAAACAAGGAAATAAATATGCCCAGAAAGTTTTGAGTCTTATTGAGTCTTCAGATTTGAATGCCTTTTCATTTACTCCCACTTCTACAAATGTTTGTGCAAGTAGAATAAATATCATAAAATCACGATCTCTTGCACAAATTCAAAGCCCAAACATGCTCGTACCTATATACCATGATCTCAGAAAAGATTTACGTCACTTGAAAAATTTATACCAAGTTGCAGCCATGCAAAATCCTAGTAATCGATCTCTAATACAAACATTTCACTACCTTGGGGATTTAAGCACACAGCTGGGAAAAGTTCACGATCAATATGCCAAACAAAAAATGATGGACAAGGCAGGATACGAAGTCACCCAAATGAGGATTCCAAGTCAGCTGCACAGAAAATTAAAATTATTTTATTCCAGATTGAAGGTGTAAAAATCGTTTGGTTTCTTGCGAGCCCGATCGGATTCGAACCGACGATCTCTTCCGTGACAGGGAAGCATGTTAACCGCTACACCACGAGCCCATCGCAATACTATTCTAAAGAACAAATGGAATTATACCACTACTAGACCTAGTTTTGCCAATGGTAATGTAGTATAGTATACAAAATACAAAGGAGACACATATGTCAATGAATCTTGTTCTTATTTTAATTATTGCAGGCGTCTTAATTGCTGGCTACGTCATTTCCATCTATAACACTCTGCAAAGACTTAAAACTCAAATTGCAGCAAGTATCCAAGAAATTGGTAACCAACTAAAGCGCCAAGCCTCTTTAATTCCTAATCTTGAAGCATCTGTCAAAGGCATGATGAAACAAGAAACCGGTATTTTCAAAATGTTAACTGATGCTAGAAAATCAGTTGCAAATGCTCAAGAATCTGGCAAAGTCAACGATATTGAAAAAGCAATCGAGCAAGTACAATCGTTAGTTCCAAAAATGACTATTGCCGTTGAAGATAACCCAGAATTAAAGAGTGACACAACCGTTACCAAGTTAATGAATGAGCTTACTGATACTGCAGATAAACTGATGTATGCCAGAAGAGCAGTGATTGATCTTTCTCAAAATTACAATGAAAAACTGGTCATGTTCCCATCAAATATAATTGCAAATATGCTTGGTTTCAAATCTGAAAAAGGATTAGAAACTGCACTTTCCGGCAGCCACGTTGAGGTGAGCAATGCAGAAATGAAAGACGTTAAAGTTGATCTTTAGGAAGTCGGCGACTATACTAGCGCCTGCTATATGACACATTACGAACTTGTTGCCAGCAACAAGCAAAAATCCGCTGTAATCATGGTATTATTCGTGGCATTCATTGTATTTGCCGCGTATGTTATGGCAGTGGGGTTTCAATATGACTTGAGTATTGTGGGAATCGCACTGATTATTTCTGGAATTATTTCCTTTAGTTCTTACTGGTACTCAGATAAAATTATTTTAGGAATTTCTGGAGCACACGAAGCAAACAGACAACAACATTTTGATTTTTATACGGTTGCAGAAAATTTGGCATTTTCAAAACATCTGCCGAAACCAAAACTATATGTTATTGAAGATAGTGCCCCCAACGCTTTCGCTACTGGAAGAGATCCTGAACATGCGGTAGTTTGCTGCACAACTGGGTTACTACAAAAATTAAACAGAGCAGAACTTGAAGGTGTAATAGCTCATGAGTTGTCTCACATCCAGAATTATGATATCCGCTTAATGAGCATTGTTACCATTTTAGTGGGGCTCATTGCGCTGTTATCTGACTTTATTTTAAGAAGTAGTTTTAGAGGTAAAAGAGATAATAAGGAGGGGGGCCAATTACAAGCAATTTTGTTAATTGCTGGCATAGTCATGGCACTTCTTTCGCCACTCATCGCTAAAATTATTCAGCTAGCCATTTCCAGAAGAAGAGAATTTTTGGCTGACTCCAGTGCTGTCTCTTTTACAAAGAATCCCGAAGGTTTAGCAAAAGCGTTAGAAAAAATTGCAGCTGACCACGAACCATTAGAAGCTGCTAACAATGCCACAGCACATCTGTATATTGCAAACCCTTTAAAAAACACCAAAGGTCACCTATTTGCAGGTCTATTTAGCACTCATCCTCCAGTTGAAGAAAGAATAAAAGCCCTCAGAGGAATGTAATTTTTTTTGAGGTACAATACACACATGAAAAAAACGCCGAATATTACAAAAAAACAAATACAGCATATTGCTAACTTAGCAAACATTCCTATTACCCAAACTGAGCAAAAAAAATTGCAAACTGCTTTTGAAGAAACACTCAATACTATTGCTGAATTACAATCTGTTGATATCTCAAATGTTGAGCCAACTCATCAGGTAACAGGACTAACAAACATTCTACGCGAAGATATTGTCAATATTGATAACATGTTCACACAAAAACAAGCACTGGCTAATGCCAAACAAACACATAATGGCTACTTTGTGGTACCCAGAATCATCGAGGAAAAGTAATGCACAATACACTCACATTGAAACAAGCCATTAGTAAACTGAAAAATAAAGAGCTAACTCACAAGGATCTCTACCAAGCAGTTTCTGATTCAGTCCAAGGAAAAAACAAAAAATTAAACGTCTATTTAACAGTCTCAAAGAATCCAGAAAAACAAGCTGAAGAACTCTTAGACACACCACTAGCCGGTGTTCCAATCGCAGTGAAAGATAATTTCTGCACTCTAAACCTACGAACAACAGCGTCTTCAACGGTTTTGGACAACTTTATTCCACAATTCGAATCAACAGTTATTACAAAACTCAAAAAAGCTGGTGGAGTAGTGTACGGCAAAACAAATATGGACGCATGGGCACATGGGTCATCTACAGAAACTTCTCAATATGGTAGGACCTTAAACCCACGAAATATTGATCACTTGCCAGGTGGTTCTTCTGGGGGTAGTGCAGCAGCTGTTGCAGCTGACATGTGCATTGCAGCCTTAGGAACAGAAACTGCTGGTTCAATCAGACAGCCTGCAGCGTGGTGTGGTGTCGTAGGACTCAAACCAACCTATGGCCGCTGTAGCCGATACGGAGTAGTAGCCATGGCCTCTTCCACAGATAGCCCTGGTCCAATTACCAAAACTGTAGAAGATGCCGCAATTTTACTAAACCACATTGCCGGACCAGATAAATATGACGCCACTACTGGGCCACATGGAGTTCCGGACTTCACTCAATATATTGGTAAGGGAGTAAAAGGTCTTAAAATTGGATATATTTACAAAGATCTCAAAGGACTGGAAGCCGTCACCAAAATTTTCGAAAAAGAAATGAAGGTATTTGAAAAACTTGGTGCCACAGTCACAGTTGTTGATGCCATGAATCCGCGATATGGAATTAGTGTCTACACAATAGTACAACGTGGTGAAGTCTCAAGTAATCTTGGCAGGTATGATGGTATTCGTTATGGCAATGATCGTTCTCACTTTGGAGATGAAGCAAAACGCCGCATTATGTTGGGTACGTACACACTCTCTAAGGGGTATGCTGACCAATACTACAATACTGCTCAAAAAGTTCGCACTCTCTACATCAAAAACTATGAAGAACTTTTCAAAACATACGATGTCTTGATTGCACCAACTTCTCCAGGGTTTGCAAAAAAAATTGGCGCCACACAAGGTGCTGCAATGTTTGGAGAACTCGAAGACTTATTGCTAGAAGCAAGTTCACTCAGTGGTTTGCCTGGAATCTCTATTCCCTGCTATCAAGATCCAAAGACAAACCTGTTTTTAGGTATGAATATCATTGCTCCAATGTGGCGTGAGGATTTAGTTATTCAGGTTGCCGATGCATATGAGCAAGCAACCAACTGGAATACCTGGAGAACAAAAGAGAAAGCAAAAAAATAACCATGGAAACTATAACAACAGAAAAAAATACCTATAAGTTAGTTTGTGGCATGGAAATTCATGCAGAACTGAAAACAAACTCAAAAATGTTTTGTGGCTGTAAAAATGATCCATTTGGTGCCAAACAACCAAATATCTACACTTGTCCTGTTTGTCTTGGCATGCCAGGTGGATTACCAGTTGCAAACAAGACAGCTATTGAATGGACAATTAAAGTTGGTTTGGCCCTAGGTTGTAAAATAAATCTTTTCTCCAAGTTTGATAGAAAAAACTATTTTTATCCAGATTTGGCAAAAGCATATCAGATTAGTCAGTATGATTTGCCGTTTTGTTATGACGGAGTAGTTGAGACTTCTTATGGTCCCGTAAGGATCACTCGCATTCATTTAGAAGAAGACACAGGAAAACTACAGCATACTACTATAAATGGTAAAAAAGTCAGTTTAATTGACTATAATCGCAGTAGTGTTCCACTGATGGAAATTGTTTCTGAACCAGATATTCATTCTCCTGAGCAAGCAAAAGAATATGCCAAAAAAATTCGCGACTTATTGCGATATTTGGAGGTTGCAGACTGCGACATGGATCAAGGTGGTATGCGTTTAGAAGCAAATATTTCGCTAGCTGAAAAATCTGCCCAAAAATTGCCAAACTATAAAGTTGAAGTCAAAAATATCAATTCTTTCAGGTTTGCAGAACAAGCAATAACCTATGAAATGGACCGTCAAGCAAAGATTCTTGATGATGGAAAAACCCCAGTCCAAGAAACAAGAGGCTTTGACTCGGTAAAGATCTCTACATTTTCCCAAAGAACAAAAGAGGATGCCGAAGATTACCGATATTTTCCGGACCCAGACTTGCCACCGATTACTTTTACACAAAAACAAATTGATGCCATGAGAAATGAGTTGCCAGAATTAATTATTGAAAAAATCTCCCGATGGGAAAAAGAATTTGCTGTCGAACCAAGATATTCTAATTTATTAATTGATTCAACTCAAACTGCGCAACTTTTGGAAGAAGCATTTACAACACTACAAAAAAACAACCAAGAACCAAATAAACTAGCAAATGTGTTAGCAAACAAAAAACTAGCCTTTGAAAAAACTGTAGAAAAGTTGGTACAAAAATTTTCAGAGTTATTTGCAACAGACACAGTCCCAGAATCTGAAATTCTTTCAGTTATTAACTCGATCATGGAAGCAAACCCAGATGCAGTTGCAAAATACAAAGCAGGACAAAAACAAGTTGTTGGATTTTTTATGGGTCAGACGCTGCGAGCAATTGGAAAGAAAATTGATACCAAAGAACTAACTAAGCTGTTACAACAAGAATTAGAAAAATAGTTTCTAAACCGCTTCTTCTGGACTAGACAAAATATGCTACCATAACTACTAGATATGGCAGATTCCGTTCAACAACCACCAGTTCCAAAAGGTAAATTTGTTCATTTGCATGTTCATACCGAATACTCATTATTAGATGGATTGAGCAAACTTCCAGATTTAATGAAAACTGCCCGAGATCACGGTCAACATGCCTTAGCTATTACCGACCATGGGGCTATGTATGGAGTGCTTCATTTTTATAATGCTTGTAGAAAAGCAGGTATTAAACCAATTATTGGAGCAGAACTATATGTAGCAAAACATTCACGACTTGATAAACAAACAAAGATGGGAGCAGATCAATTTCATATCACTGTTCTTGCAAAAAATTACCATGGTTACCAGAACATTAATAAGTTAGTCACCATTGGAAATTTTGAAGGATTCTCTTACAAACCACGCATAGATGAAGAAACCCTTTTCCAATATAAAGAAGATCTTATTGTTACAAGTGGGTGTATGAACAGCCAGTTTAATAGGTTACTTCGTGAGGGGAAGGAGACAGAAGCAGAAAAATTATTCGCAAAATACAAAAAACAATTTGGCAAAGATTTTTACATTGAAATTCAAGTACATCCAGCAATTTCAGAACTCACACAGCTTACTAAAAAACAGGTAGCTCTTGCCAGAAAATTAGATATTGAACTTGTTGCTACAAATGACGTCCATTACGTTCACCCTGATGATGCAGTTGCCCAAGATGCGTTGCTGTGCGTACAGACCCGACATCTTATCTCAGACAAAAAACGCATGAGTATGATGGAATCACCTGACTTTTACTTAAGATCTAGTGAAGAAATGATAGAACTTTTCAAGGACTATCCTGATGCTATCGAAAACACAGTCAAAATTGCTGATATATGTGATGTAATCATCCCAACTGGTCAACTTATCTTTCCTGAATATCCCGTTCCAAAAGGGGAAACCTTGGATTCTTTGCTCAAAAAAATGGCGTATGCTGGTGCTGAAAAGAAATTTGGCAAAATCACTAATGAAATTTCTGAAAGATTGGAATACGAACTCAAAATTATTAGTGACAAAGGATACTCTGCGTACTTTTTGATCACGCAAGATTTTGTAAACTGGGCCAAAGCACACGATATCACTGTTGGTCCCGGAAGAGGATCTGCAGCTGGGTCACTTGTTTCTTATAGCATTGGTATTACAACCATTGATCCGTTACAACATGGTCTTGCCTTTGAGCGTTTTTTAAACCCACAACGACCCACGCCTCCTGATATTGATTTAGACTTCGCAGATATTAAACGTGATCGTGTTATTAAATATGTTTCCGAGAAGTACGGGAGTGATCACGTGGCTCACGTAATTACCTTTGGAAAAATGGAAGCTCGCGTTGCAATTCGTGATATTGGACGTGTCTTAGGATATCCCTATGAGGATCCGGACAAAATTGCTAAATTAATTCCCAATGACCCCGGTAAAAAAACGTCACTCAAACAAGCAATTGAGCAAGTACCAGAATTAGCAGAGTACTACAAACAACCAAAATTCAAAAAACTGATTGATCTGGCGATGAAAGTTGAAGGCAGCATTCGCCATTCATCTGTCCATGCTGCTGCAGTCATCATTACTGATAGACCAATTCCAGACTACTGTGCTATTCAAAAAGATAGTAAATCAGGAAAAACCATCACACAGTTTGATATGTATGCGCTTGACTGTAATGTTGATGATGACGCAATTGGACTTTTAAAATTTGATTTTCTGGGCTTAAGAAATCTCTCTATCATCAACACAGCGCTACGACTGATTAAGGAAAATAAAAATGTAGTCGTTGACATGGAAACATTGCCACTTGATGACAAAAAAACCTTTGAATTGCTATCAAGTGGTGACACCTTTGGGGTGTTTCAACTTGAGTCTGCCGGTATGAGACGCGTGGCTCGGACACTGAAACCCAACTTATTTTCTGATATTACTGCTATGGTTGCTTTATATCGTCCGGGTCCTATGGATCTTATTCCAACCTTTATTGAAGGCAAGCACGATCCAAAATCGATCCAGTATCCTGATGAATCACTCAAACCAGTGCTTGAAGAAACCTATGGTGTCATGGTGTACCAAGAGCAGATTTTGCAAATTGCTAACGTTATGGCTGGGTATAGTTTAGGTGAAGCAGACATTTTGCGCAGAGCTATCGGTAAAAAGAAGAAGAAACTTTTGGACGAAAATAAAAAACGGTTCATTGACCAGTCTGTGTCTAAAGGGTACAAAAAAGAGGTTGCATCCAAAGTGTGGGGTTTTATAGAAGCATTTGCAAATTATGGCTTCAACAAAGCTCATGCAGCTAGTTATGCCATGATTGCCTACCAAACTGCATATCTTAAAGCCAACTATCCGGTTGAATATATGGCAGCACTCATGAGTGTCGAGTCTGCTTCACATTCAATGAATCGTGACATTAAAATTGCTCAGGCTATAGAAACCTCTAAAAAAATGGGTATAAAAATCTATCCTCCAAACATCAATAAGTCTGATGACGACTTTAAAATTGAGAAAGATGAACATTCACTGCAAGGTCTTGCAATTAGATTTGGATTTAACGCAATAAAACATATAGGCACTAAAGCTATCGAAAATATTTTGGAAACTAGAAATAGTGTAAAACAATTTAATTCCTTAACTCAGTTTATTCATAAAACAGATAGCAGAAAAGTAAACAAAACAACTCTAGAAACCTTGATAAAGGTTGGTGTTATGGATCAGTTTGGGAACCGAGCTAGTATGCTTGAGAATTTGGAGTCTATTCGTCAAACAGCCGGACAATTACAATCAGAAGTAGAAGGACAAGACTCTTTGTTTGGTGCGCAAACTTCAAACGATGACATGCTCAAAGATTCTTTCCCTGAACTACCAGAATATCCACAGCAAGAATTACTTTCATTTGAAAAAGAACTGCTTGGATTATATTTAACTGACCATCCAATGGCTCATCAACTCAAAGCTGTTGCAAAAAATGCTGATAAAGAAATCGGCGATCTAGATGCCACAGTTCATAAAGATAAAATTTTCAAGTTTGGCGGGATTTTAAGTAATGTCCGTACAATTTTAACAAAACAGAAACAACAACCAATGGCATTTGCCAAGTTAGAAGATGACACTGGTGCGATTGATATTGTTATTTTTCCCAAAGTATTTGAAGATGCTCAAGAACTAATTCATAATGATAGCGTTGTTTTAGTACGGGCAAAAGTAGACGAACGCGATGAAGAAATGCAACTTTTGGTTGAAAAAGTTAGTGCTCCTTCTGCCACACAACTCAATCACGAAGGATCTGACCTACACAAGGAAATTTTTGTTCCAAGAAAAACTACTCAAGAAACGCTTCAAGAACTTGGTAAACTACTAAAATCACATCCAGGATCACAAAGTGTGTTAATTCTTATTCCCAATGGATCTAAACCACAAAAAATGTTGCTTCCGTATGGGGTAAACTGGACCAAAGAACTTGAGAAGAAGATCTCAAAATTATTAGAATAGTATTCATTGATGAAAAATCTATAACCATGAAAAAAAGATTAACAGCAAAAGAAATAAAATCTCAATTTCCTCAAGAGGCAGTCTTTACACCAAACTTTAATTACCTCTGGGAACGTATTAGCATTGAATTAAGCTCACTCAACCTTGAAAAAAATATTTTGGAACGAGTAAAAAAATCTGTTGGAGATCTTCCTTCTGTGCTTGAGCCGTTGTGGAAAGAAAAGGCAACTCTACAAACAGTTGCCCAAGCTCGCATCTTATTCTTTGAACATTCCCTTGCTATCCAGTTACCAAGAAAACTAAGAGACTCAAAATCACTTCTTTCAAAAATGAGCCAATCAAATCCGGATATTAATAGTAAACGAAAATTGCAAACTGACTGTCAATTCTGGTTTAAAGAACAAATAGTAATGCATGCACAAATTGTTGCAGGTAAAGAAGCTCAAACTGTTCTGATCTCTATCCCCGAAAACATCAAAGCTGCCTTCTTTTCTGGACAGATTACTATCGCTCAACTCCTCATACTACAACCAGAGCTCTTCTATAAGTTGCCAGGAATGCTATAGTAAGCTACGCAGTAGTTGCGCTTTGCATTCAAAAAAAATGTTGGTATAATACAATTCCATGAGCCTTCATGGAAAATTAATCAACAAAATCAAGAATTCCCATAACACAAAGTTCGTTTTTGTCTCTGGAGGAGTCCTTTCTGGGCTCGGAAAAGGAATTACTGCCGCATCACTTGGATTGTTACTTAAAAACAGAGGGTATAGTGTAACTAACATCAAGTGTGAAAATTATCTTAACATAGATTCAGGGAATATTAATCCCGTTGAACATGGTGATGTTTTTTTATGTGAAGACGGTCTTGAAGCCGATTTAGACTTGGGTTCATATGAGCGTTTCTTGGGCGAACAAGTTGGTCACAAAAATTTTGCCACACTTGGCCAGATTTATTCAACTGTGATTGAAAATACAAAAAATCTTGCGTATGGTGGTGCAACGGTTGATGCATGGCTCTATATTCCTCAAGAAGCGATGAGAAGAATCAGAGCAGCAGGCCAAGGCTATGATATTTGTTTGGTCGAACTTGGAGGTACAGCTGGTGAGTATCAAAATGTCATCTATTACGAGGCATACCGTATTATGAAACTGCAGAATCCAGAAGATACCCTGCATATTCATGTAACCTATTTTCCAAATCCCTCTCACATTAATGAATTGAAATCAAAACCAACCCAACTCTCTGTAACAACACTCAATTCCATGGGAATTCAGCCTGACTTTATAGTGGGAAGAGGTGAACTTCCAATTGATGACAAACGAAAAGAAAAAGTAGCCTTCTTTTGCAACATGAGCAAAGAAGATGTTATCAGCAATCCTGATTGCGACAGCGTCTATGAAGTCCCACCAATCTTAGCTGAACAAGATTTTGACGGGAAAGTATTACGCAAATTGCACTTGCCAGAAAGAAAACAAGATCTCACTGAGTGGAACGATTTTATAAAAAAACTGAAGTCAGACAAAAAACATTCAGTAAAGATTGCTATTATTGCCAAATATCTCTCAACTGGTGATTATGAATTAACTGATTCGTATGTTTCTCTCATTGAATCTCTCAAATTTGCAGCCCTTCATACTGACGCAAATATGGAGCTTTTGTTCGTGAAAGCAACAGACGTTGAAAAAAAAGAAAAAAATGCCCTTAAAATGATGCAATCTGCAGATGGGATTATTGTCCCAATTGGCTGGGGTGAAAGAGGTGTCGAGGGCAAAATTACAGCTATTACCTACGCGCGTGAAAATAAAATCCCATATTTGGGACTTTGTTATGGCATGCAACTAGCTTCTGTTGAGTTTGCCCGAAACGTTGTTGGACTTAAGGGTGCGCACACAGTTGAAGTTAATCCAGAAACCCCATATCCAATCATTCATGACATTCCATTTGAAGAGAAATACCAAACGATCAAAGGTCAAGGAGCGAGTATGCGACTTGGTGCATATGATTGTATCCTCAAGCCAGGCACACTCGCACATAAAATTTATAAAAAACACCATGCCTTCAAGGATGAACGAAAAAATTTGATTTCAGAACGACATCGTCATCGATATGAATTTAACAATGAATATAGAAAACCATTAGAAGATGCTGGATTTGTTATTTCGGGCACTTCTCCTGACGATTTTTTTGTTGAAATGATAGAGTTACCTCAAGATAAGCACCCATTTTTCTTGGCAACACAAGCTCATCCAGAATACAAATCAATGCCACTCAACCCACATCCAATTTTTGTGGAATACTTACATGCAGTTATTGATCAATCAGAAAAATAATAACGCTGAAATCCAAATAATCACCTAATTGCAAAATTTGCTTATATCGAGTAAAATAAGAAGCCTTGTAAGAGAGCTTGACAATAATACAAAGGAAAACAATCATGGCACAATATTTAGAATACAAAGACCAAACAATTGCGGTAGGTGATACTGTAAGAGTTCACCAAGAAATTACTGAAGGTGATAAAACTAGAATTCAGATTTTTGAAGGTTTAGTTATTGCTGTTAAAAACAGAGACAACGGCAAATCATTTACCGTTCGAAAAGTTGGTGCTGGTGGAGTAGGTGTCGAAAAAATCTACCCAATTAACATGCCACAAATCAAAGATATTGAAGTCAGACGTAAGGGTAGTGTCAGAAAATCTAAGTTATACTTCTTGCGTGAAAGACTTGGAAAATCTGCAACTCGAATTAAAGAAAAAGATACTAACAGCACAACAAAAAAAGCTGAATAATTTTTCTTTAGGTTTAAGAGGCGAAACTATTGCCTGCGAGTATTTACAACAACATAACTTTCAAATACTTGATAGGAACAGTAGAGTTAACAATAACGAAATTGATATCATTGCACTTGATCAAGTAAAAAATGAGATCGTGTTTATTGAAGTCAAAACAAGAAAGAGCAGTCTGTTTGGAACTCCAGCCTTGGCAGTTTCAAATAAAAAACTGCGAAGTATGGTTCTTGTCGCGAGAAACTATTTGCGACAATATCATTGCAATCTGGACTACAGATTTGATATTATAGCCATATGCTATTTAGGGAACACGCAAAGTAAACCCCAAATAGAGCACTTTGAAAATATTAGTTGGCCCTAAACGTACATAAGTACACATACGGCCCCATCGTCTATCGGTTAGGACATCAGGTTTTCATCCTGGTAAGCGCGGTTCGATTCCGCGTGGGGTCACAGAGTAAAAAAAGAGCTATAAATAGCTCTTTTTTTATTATTTATCTTCTAAATTCAATCACATCAACAGATCTTGGCTCTGTGCGTGGACCACCAGACTCACCCAATCCAGAATTAATCATGACCATACTTTTATTGAATTTATATACCCCATTAATAAATTGAGAATTATAATTTTTTATTTCCATACCTATCTTCATAATTAGTGACTGAGCGGGACTGAGTGAATTTAATTGCCCTCCATGAGTGTGACCTGCTAGAATAATAAACTTTTTTTTAGCTAGTACTTGCTGAATTTTTCCTCCTTTCCATAAATCAATCATTGAGGGGTTGTGGGTCAACAAAATGAGCATTCTGTGCGGGGAAAAATTCTCTAAAGCTTCTAAAAACAAGTTGGCTTCTTTACTTTTATACCAAGATTCACTCCGAGTCGTAAAATCTGGTGCAACACAAATTGCAAATGGAAACCTAGGATCATCGATTATTCTAGGAGTAGTCCAAGATTGATCTGGATCTCCGCCATATACATAACCAGCATTCACATACATCTCTTCAATTTCTTTTCTATCAGGATGTGCCTTATCATGGTTCCCTTCAACAGCAACCTTTACACCCGCAACAACGTCAAGCAAGTATCCAAATGCTTCGGTAAAATCCTCAATCCTACTTGGTGTGTGATCTTTTTTAACAATCACCGAATCTCCAGTATCAAACAAAAAAGTTTTATTTGGGTCTGCATTTATATACTTTAAATATTCATTAATTTTAATAGAAAGTAGTCTAATATACTCTGGATACACTGCATGCACACCCTCTTGTCCTATGTGTAGATCAGAAATGTGCACAACAATTGCACCATCCCATTCTTTTGGAAAATTTGGATCTCTATAAATATGGTGATTTATCCTTAATCGTTCAGATTCTAGTAACATTCCAGCAAAAGCGAGCGCTTCTAATCCTGAATATGTCAAACAAATTTTAAGTACTTTTAAACCAAAATAACCAGCACTTAGTTTTAAGAATTCTCTACGTGAAAGAGTAGTTTGTGGATTACCTTCAACTTTTCTCGGCATCGTGTTGTATAATAACACTAATTTCCCTACCCATATTCATAACTATTATGAAAAAAAACTTTGTTCCAAAACTTTTGTTATCCATTTTGCCATTCAGCATGGGTACCGTTCCAAAACATATGAACTACTCTCAAACAAATAGCTCAGAAGTTCTTATGTGTGTTGAGATCAAACCTATAGTTGAGCCAACAAGCGCACCAATTGTGCTAACTCCACCTGAGACTCCAGAAGATCTTAATACTTTGTTTGAAACATATGCCAACCAATATGGTATTAGTAGCACTAAGCTTAAAGTAATTGCAAACTGTGAATCCCAGTTTAATCCATCTGCACTTTCAAAGAATGGTGTATATGGCGGACTGTTTCAATATTCAGCATCAACATGGGCATCCACACGACGTTCAATGGGGTTAGATGAGAATCCTGAACTACGTTTCAATGCTGAAGAAGCAATAAAAACGACAGCTTTTAAAATTGCCAACGGTGGTATAGGTGCTTGGCCACACTGTGGGAAAAAAGTTTCGCTCTAATCTTGTCCAACTAGATTTTGCAACAATCGAGTATTATTCTTCATGAAATAATGAATGTACTGTGCCGTTAAAAACAGAATGATGCCAAATGCAAATGTTATGTTAAGTGGGTGAAAACGAAACGAAGCAACTTGCATAAGTACCTCTATCACAACCATTACTGTACCATATCCAATTCCAACAAGAATAAAAATGGGTGAGTTATATGACCAAGATTTTAAGACAGTCACTGCTATATATTCAAAGATGATTCCTACAAAAAATGAAATTAAAAACAATTTAGGAAAGATAACAAGTGCAAGCACTGCAAAAAACAACCAGTGACTTCTTTTGAAGTTTTCTAGCTGTAATTCTTTTTTATTTCTTGTTAATAAAATAAGTGCAACAACGCTCCCAAGTACTAATAACGCTGGCAAACCAACAGATTCTGATGCTTGTTTTACAATTACCGTTATCAATCCCCACCCAGGACCAGCCCAATATACATATCCATTTTTTGTGTTATACCGCCACTTTTTTCGGTATACTTCAGCAGTATCAAAGCAAAGATTCAAAATACTTCCCACAAAAAATAAAACCCATTCCCAAGTTGAGCTAATAATGAAGTACGCACCTAAAAAACAAAAAAAATTAATAACAACAGAACTCCACCAAAAATCTTTAAATTTGTTATGAAAAAGTAGAAGCGATACAGTGAAGAAAAACGAAATAAGTAGTAGTTGTATGGCACTAAAGTCAAACACGATAGTGAGTATACTAGAATAGTATTACTATTTCCATTAAGGAGTCTTGCTATATACTATTTTTATGAATGAATTAAAACATCTTGAGATATTCAATGAAGCACCAATAATTGAGCAGTTTCAGGAATTAAAACCTCTTTTAAATAGAGATGGTTCAAGTAGTGACTTTACTTGGAAAGGAAAAAAATTTAGAGTTGCTTTATTTGGTAAAGAAATCATGGGTGTTCAAGACATGGTGTTTGGCTTATGGGAAATAACAGCTGATAATCAAAAATTACCTGTTGGATATGCAGATTGTAGTATATCTGAGAAACAAGCAGTTATAGATTTTAAAAAATACGACATATCTATTCCAGATGAAGATTTACCTATTGAATTTCATGACCTCGAAAAAATTCCAGTTGCTTCAGAGCAGGAAGAAGCGACAGCATTTTTAATAAGCAAGCAACACAGAAGGTCCGGATTAGCAGATGTATTCAATGCTCAAATTTTAGTATTGTTAGAAGGTATTGGGGCAAAAAAGGTTAAATTTGGAGATGATTTAACGATTCATACTGATGAAGAGCCTCAGTACCTTCCCCAATTCAAAGGGGATGCTGAAAACATCAGGCCTCAAAACATGACCTCTTTCTATTCCAAATATGCTGGGAGCCAGACTTTCGAGAAAGTTGAATACGACTTTGGAGACGGTCCTGCTGAAGCCGTGAATACGTACATATCTACACATATCTCAACTATGCAACAATCACTATTACATGAAGCCTTTGGACATTATCATAATTGATCACTTTATAATAAAAAAAACTGACCCAGCCGAAAAATAGAACCCAATCAATACTACTGCCTTTGGCTTTTTTACGCTATTATTACTGTAAACAGTAAGTGCTAGTTTCTACTTATGCTGCCGTTCAAAAAACCTATTTTTATGTTTTCTGCGCTAGCCATCTTTTTGGTTGCATTCGTACTACAACGAACAGGTAGTATATCCGTAACAAATGCACAAGATGTCGCACAAGAAAATATACAAACTACAACCATTGAAAATGAAGGTGATACTGTTGTTGTAGAAGATACTGCGCTGGCCAATACTTTCGAAAATCTTGAAGATGGTTTTGAAAAAATCACACTCGAACTTGAAAGCGATTCTCATGAAATCACTAATACACAAGAAATAATGTATAGCGAAATTGTAGCGGCTGACACTCTAGGAGAATCTACATACGTACTCGATAGCGGAGTCGAAATAATCACTGAGTACACTCAGAAAGGCAGTGCTTCTCCGACTCTAGGAAAATCAGTCAAACAGTTAATCTCTTTGAGAAACCCAACAACTAATAGAATAACTCTTGATTTAAATCTCTATCACCAAATAGACGCTGAAGCATTCATTTGGGATGGAACTGAATATCAAATCACAGAAGAAGGGCAGGAATTTTCTGCATATGAAGGGACAGTTGATATAGATTTGAACGAAACGCTTGGTGCATCTGAATTCACTGAAAAAGAGCTACCAACACTCACAAATATTCCAGCACTCAAAGGTACTACCATCTCATTTAAAACCCAGGAGGGTAATATAGCTACTTATGATTTTTCTGATCTAGCTCAATTAGATCACACAGTTATAGTTAAAAAAGAAGCTGGACAGGCAATTCTAACTTTAAGACTGACCAACATTGCAGTTGAAGCAAATGCCACAACAATATTGGATCCAACGTATTCTCTTGCGACCTCATCATACTACAACTCAAAATATTACGGAGAAAATGGAGCAACATTTTCGTACAGTGGTTTAAGCCAATTCGGAGATCTCAACAATAACGGTAAACCAGACATTGTGATTGGTTCAGGAACTGCTGATAATGGTGGAACAAACACCGGTTCAGTATATGTCATTTTTGACACCTTACTCGATGACTATACCGGAACAGGTAACGATATTGATATGGCTGATTCTAATAGCTATAGCCTCCGCTTTGATGGAGCAGTCGCTGAAGACAGAATAGGTCGCTGGACAAATCGTATTGAAGATGTAAACGGTGATGGAAAAAACGACTTACTCATTGGCTCACAGTTAACAGATTTCAACGGATCTAGCTCTGGCTCACTCTATGTCATCTACAATAATTTACTCAACTCGTACGGATCAAAAAATATTAGTCTGGCTACTGCCACAAACTTTAACCTCCGATACGATGGTGAAGCAGCAAATGCTTCGTTATTAGGAGGAAGTAACGTGATCAGGATAAAAGATATTAATAATAATGGCACACCAGACCTGATTATTGGCAGCGCTAACTCTGATTTTGGGGGAGCAAATACAGGTTCTTTGTACATTATTTTTGATTCTTTAATTGATGACTACTCAGGCACTGGGAATACCATAAATCTAGGAGAACAAGACGGGAGTGACTATGTCAACTTTAACATAAGGTACGACGGGCAAACTTTAGGTGACGGATTCGGGAATGGTCTTGAAGTAGCAGACATGGATGGGGATGGAAAATACGACCTTGTAGTTGGTGCAAAGAATTCTGATTATACTGGTGGAGCTTCCGGTTCAGTCTATATTATCTATAACACATTAGTAGATGACTACACTACTGTTGGCAATGTAGTGCCGCTTAGTACCACAAGCAATTTTAACATTAGATATGACGGACAAGCCGCTGGAGATAATTTAGGTTACGGCTCACTGGCAGTTGGGGACATAAATGCCAACGGTGAGCTTGATCTTGTACTCGGAGCAGATCTTGCAGATAACAATGGTGGGAGCTCTGGTTCTGTTTATATTATTTATGACACACTAATTGATGATTATCCTGGAACTGGAAATACTGTTTCTTTGGCTACAACAAGCAATTACAATACGCGAATTAACGGGCAAGCAGCTGGTGATGGGTTAGCATTTGTTTCTCTTCTAACAGGGGACTTTAATAATGACCAAAAAGATGACATACTTGTTCACTCCGTTGCCAATAACGGTTTTACAGATTCTGGATCTGTATATATTATCTATAACGCAACACTCAATAGTTATAGTACCCAATCTGTTAATCTTAGTTCCACTGACACCTATGACGTTAGATATGATGGTGCTGCTGCCAGTAATTTTCTTGGATACCATAGCATCTATTTACATGATTTAAATTCAGACGGATCAAAAGATCTGCTTATGGGTGCCGTTCTTTCAGATGACGTTGGTAGGACAGATTCTGGCTCTTTGTATATTATTTACAACTTTCCACATTCATTTTCATTGACAGGTCCAAGCGGCGCAATTACCCATTCAATTGTAAATATCACTGGCAACATTGTGGCAACCCAATCCACAACAACCATCAGTGGAGCACAGTTTCAAGTAGACTCTAATGACCCCAATGGTACATGGACTAGCTGCTCAGCTATCGATGGAAGCTTTAATAGCACTACTGAAGGCATCAGTTGTACAACACCATCACTTTCTCATGGATGGCACACAATGTATGTCAGAGCTGTTGATAGTAATAATTCATATACTGCACGATCTTCATATAGCACTTTCAATTTTGAAGTCAGGGGCTCAACTGAATCTGTCGGAGCTGAACCAAGGCCCGATCTTACTTCTGAAAGAGGGGACATCGTTTCTGAAGAGGGCGTAGTAACCGTTGTACCTGCACAAACATTTAGTTTTGATGTATATCTAACTGTTACCCAAATGTTAAAGGGAGTACCAACTGTCATTTCAAATAAAAACATTACTGGTCAAATATGCAGAAACCAAATCCCTTTCTTCCAAGTTTCACCTGTATATGAGATTTATTACAGTTCGTTTTTTAACGATGCCAAGATTCTTTCAGTTCTGTACGCACAACCAATTATTTTAGCAATTCCATACCAAACACAAGATTTATTAATTACTGGGCTACCTGGGAAATCATTTAATCAAAAAAACCTCAAAATCGCATTTTCTACAGATAAGAAAACATGGAAGATCCTACCACGATCTGTCGTCGACTTAGCAAATAAAACTGTATCAGTGTTAGATAAACCAAATGGGTTTTATATGCTCGTAGCTTCTTGGTTTGGCGGATGTTGATACTAAACTAACGTTTTTTGCCGTTTGCCATACAAAGTAATTGGTGGCTTGTATCCTTGCATGCATCCCATACAAAATCCCTTTGCTTTTGGATTTGTAGTAATAGCCTCGCGCAAACCTTCACTTGAAAGAAAAACCAGTGAATCAGCACCAATATATCTTTGCATACTGCGAATATTTCCATGGTATTTATGAGCTAGAAGTTCATTAGCATTTCGAGTGTTGATACCTAAATAGCAAGGCTTATCAACTGGTGGACAAAGAATTCTTATATGTACTTTAGAAACTCCACACTCATTTCTTAGTAACTTAATCAGGCCTTTAGTAACGTTGCCTCTAACCAAGGAATCATCAATCAGTACTACGTTTCTTCCTTTGAACATATCTGAAGCAATCTCAAAATGATCGTACATCTTTTGAAAAATACCTTCAACATCAGCAGACATAAAAGTGCGTTGTTCTTTGTTCGGTGTTGTTCTATCTGCGATGGCTTGAACATATGGCAACATTAAGGCATTTGCATATCCCTGCCCACCAACTATTCCAGTGCCAGGTATACCACATACAAAATCTACTTGTTTCCTGCTCAGCGGTGCTTCTCGCGCCATAATTCTGCCTGTTGTAAACCGTACTAAGTTGATTGATTGATGGTTACGGATTTCTCTTGTTTCTGTTGTTGGAGCATGGGCTTGGGTCGATTCATCCATGAGATACACATTTTCAAAAATACAATATGCTCGCTGCTTTTGAGTTGTTACCGTTTGAACACAAATAGGGTCATGGGTTGCAGATTTTGGAGCAGAAAATTTGAGCAAAGTACCTGGCAATATTTCTTTGTAATTGACTGCATCAATTGCTTTGAGTGCTGCAGTTTCTGACGCAACAATCCAAGTGAATGGAGGATTTTTTGTCAGCTTGCCAAATACAAATGGCCTAATACCTAACGCATCCCTTGCACAAAAAATCTCTGACTGCGTAGCCATAATTAAACTGTATGCTCCCGTATATTTTTGGAGCAAATTCAAGAGCCTTTCATCCCAGTTATTACCTTCTTGATTGCTCAGTTCATCTGCAAATGTTGCAGTATCAGACTGCTCCAGATAGTCTGTTTCTTTTCTTTTTGAGAATTGCCCGTTGTGGGCTAGACAAAAAATCTCTTGCTTTTGAAAATGCTCGCGACGAAATGGTTGCACATTTCTCGGGTCAAAATTCCCTGAGGTGCCATATCGATTCTGAAATAACCAAATTCTAGCTTTAATTTTAGAGAACTTTCGAACGCGAGCAGGGGTGAATACTGCATCAATCATACCGGTGCCTTTAAAACCATACTCCTTGCCTGTGCTGTCAATTGCCCAAAATCCTGCCCCATCATATCCACGAGTTTGTAGTGTTTTAAAAGCTGTCAGACCTGTAGTAAATAGGGGAGAGTCAATTGGAGCAATCAACGCTAAAATGCCACAGTGATCTTGAATAGGTGCTTTATCTTCAGCAACAAGTGAACTAGAAAAATGCATCTAACTTCATAGTACAGAAGTTATACTTTTTTGGCTACAAGCGCTAAAAACAATGGAAACTCCTTGCGAGCACGGTTCTCCATTCGCGCAGCTTTTCCTTCACTCTCTTTGTCTGAACTCCATTCTTCAAGTCCAGTAATCACAAAACCTGCTTGTTGTAGTGCGGAAAAATAATCTTGTAAAGGTCTGTGAAATGACCAAGTAACCTGTTGATTGTTTTGTCCTGGAGTCATGTTAATCGGGATTTTAAGTGGAGAAGAGTAGCGGTTCATCCAACGATACTGCTGCTTTGTTTTTTCATCAATACCCCAACCAGATTGTCTTGGAATACGAAACGCAGGATGATTTAATACAATAACCAAAGTGCCACCTTGCTTTAAATATACAGCAGCATTTTTTATCGCCCCTTCAGGGTGTTCCATATTCTGGAGCGCTAACACTATTGCAGCATGTGAAAACTCAGATTTGGCACCAGCTATTGGCCTAGTTACATCTTTTATAAGAAATTCGTAGTCTGGATTTTTGGTGATTTTTTTAGCTGATTCAACCAATGACGCCGCTTTATCAATACCCAAATATTTGCTAATTGATGGAATCGATCTACTCAATATACCCTGGCCACAACCTAGATCTACTAAAGAACTTTCTTTTGTTAGTTTCAAAAGTCTGAGTAACCCTGGTAGTACCACATGTTGGTGGTAATAATGACCTTCTTTTCCAACTAATTTGTCATACCAATTTGAGACGTTTTGCCAAGAAGTATTTTTTTGATGAGTCATGCTGCTATTATACCTTACTTTTTCTTGACTAAAAAGTCCCATAGTAATATAATTCACGTTTCTATGAAAACGGGAGTTGAATTTAAGAATTTGGGAATTGTTAGTTCAAAACATGCAAATGAGCTCATTGGTAAGGGGTTCCAATCTAATGTGTGGGAACCAAAAAGAAAATCCCAAGAAAGACCAGTTGTATTTAAAACCGCAACACTAGCATGGAGACTTTCATGTTTAGTTGCGTTTGAGCCTGATTTTTTAGAGAAAAGAAATCAAATTAGTCTTGAATTGGTTAAGAAATATTTTCCAGATCATTTGGTTCCTACTCACTTTAGGCAAGTAACTGCAGGTACCCGTTCTGTAATTGTTCAAGAACGTATTCCGCAACTAATTGAACTTACTTGTGAAAATAATCCTTCAGATGAAGTTATGGAATCTCTAGCGCAACTAGCTCAAGCAAGTCAAAGAATGTACCAAGAAACTGGCTATATTCTTGATTTTCTCGGCAGTGGAATTTTGCATGGCATGCCAAGACGACTCAAAACTGATCCAAATTACTGGGCTTTGCCAAATTTGGTCATACTAGGTGGAAATAGAGTAGGGATTATGGATTTTTGTCTGTTTCAGCTGAAAAGCCCGACAAATATTATGGATAGGGCGGTTCGGGTAGTCTATTATCCGTATATTATGGAAATGCAAAAAAGGCTTGGACTCAAGTTCCATGATTAGGAAAGTTGCAAAAATGCTCTCAGCATCATTTGGGTCAAAGCATCATCTTTCATCTGTTCAGCATGCCATTGCACAGCCATAATGAACTGTTCCGCCATATTATCACCCTCAATGGCTTCTACAACCCCGTCCGGAGCCTTTGCTGCTATAACTAGGCCATTGCCAAGTTTGTCAATTCCTTGATGATGCATTGAGTTGCCCATATACTTACCGTCCGGCAACTGAATAGCTAATTTTCCTAGTTCGCTACTCGGGGTAAATACAATTTCATGCGCCTTTTTGTTCCAGCCACCTTCTTCGTCTGGAGTTAAGTGTTCGATCCCTGTGTTGGGCAAATCTTGAATCAAAGTACCACCCAAGGCAACATTAATAATTTGTGCACCCCTGCAAATACCAAAAACTGGCTTACCAGCCTGCATAAATAATTTGACTAGCTCGAGTTCGCTCTCATCACGTTCTTGATCAAGTGTCATACCTTTTTCACCAGTTTGTTCATCCTTTTTGTCACCATAATATTTTGGATCAATATCACCACCACCGGTAAGTAACAAATAGTTAAACATACTGACATACTGATTTAACACCTCTTTGTCCCTGGTATTGTTCACCAAAACTGCAATACCACCTAATTTCTCAATAAGTTGAAAATATGCAGCTCTTACCACCCTTAGGGGAGCCTCTGTGTCCCCTTTATGGATAAGGCTTGCTCCTGTAATAGCTACTAGGGGTACTTCTGTGCGTTTCCTTGACATAGACACTGTATTATGCCAAATCCTCGAGGTAATTCAATATGTAACCTCCTCTTACTACGTTTAGACCCTATAATTTTCTTATTGACAATAATATATCAAAGTATTACAATATAGAGCTGTTTGGGTTAATAGTTATTGCTTCAATGCGAAGTAGTCTACTGTTACCCAACATTTTGCTCTTTAACAGTTTACTTGTAATAATTTATGGTTACGAATCATTCGTGGCATTGTGCTGTATATAGCCTTGTATCTGGCACAATGCCACGAAACCCAACCTAGAAATAGGCGTGGCAGAGAAACGTTTTATCCACTTTAAAAACCCTCCGAAAATAAATTAGGAGGGGTACAAACAATCCCAATTAAACGGTGAAAACAATGTTTAACTTACGTTCATACAACAATCTTCTGCAAACGACTGAGAAACTGAGCGATATGCTCCTCGAAAGCGAGCGGGAAAACCTGGCCCTGAGTTTAGCCCTGGCTGGCACCCTGCCCTACGTGGTCGAAGCCAAACGGGCCGAAGCCCTGAAAGCGGCCTGGGCCAAAACCCGCGCCAAAATGCAGTTCACAGACTGGGCGTACCTCCGGGCCTTCGGCTTCAAAGCCAACGGCGTAGAGTTCCGGGTTGTGCCGAATGCGGCCGACCGGAAAAAGAATGGTCAGGTTTTTTATAATGACGTAACCGGCGATGAATCCGGCACTACCACGACCTCGACGACCAACTGCCGGGTCGCCTTCCGCCTGCCGGTTCTCGGCTGGCAAGAAGTATCAGGGAATCTGACCCACACCGAGACCTACGACAACGCCAGCGGCCTGACGAACTTCACCAACACCCTGGACTTTTCCATTGCCATTGACGGCGGCCTGGACACTTTCCGCCTTGAGGTTCGCAGTATGGCCCACGAGTTGTTTGGTGTTTGTGAACATCCGGGTAAGGTCAACCTGACCCGTAACCCGTTGTGGTACGAAGAGGTAAGCAAGGCATGGTTTGGCGAGGAAGAATTCCCCGCCGAGATCTTCAACCTGAGCTAACCAACGGCCGTCCCCCCAATTTAACAAGTAACTGAAATAAGAGCAAAGGCCCCCTTCCCAAAGGGGGCCTTTCTCGTTCTAAACACAAAAGCCGAGATACGTAAAAAAACCAACGCGTTTTGTCCACTAGCCCGAAGACTCGCAACTTCAACCAACTCTAAAACTGCTTCCACAACACCTGGTTTGTTACCTCATGGTGATAAATTACCTCAGAATTTTTCACAATCGTGCCTAATTCCTTTGGGCTCCTATCAGCTGCCAACTGTTTAAAGTGGGCAAATTTACTCTGAGCATCCACACCAATAATTTCACCAATAAAGGAGCTCGCCTTAAACAATCTCAGCGCATCATAAATAGTGCCTGGCAAAAATCTCACTCTCGGGCGCTTTTCATTTGACTGATTCAACTCCTCACCGTCAAATGCAGTTCTCAAAAGAGAGTACATCACTAAATATGGGTTAGCATCCGGAGCAATTGACCGTACCTCAATACGAGTAGTTCGCTCATTTCCAACTGGTATACGAATCATGGAACCTCTATCGGTAGGGGAAACCTTAATCTGATTCGGTGCTTCAAAATTTGGATCAAGTCTGCGGTATGCATTCACACTTGAGTTAAAAATCAAACATAGCTCTGGCGCATGATTCAAGATCTTATTTACTGCACTCCACGCCTCGTCTGACAACAAGTATTCTCCCTTTTTAGAATAAAATACGTTCTTACCATTTTTACTCAAGGAAAAATTCATATGCATGCCACTGCCATTAATTCCTGCAACTGGTTTTGGTAAAAAAGAAGCGGTCATGCCACGTTGTGCAGCTACCTGGCGACAAACCAACTTATACAGCTGAATTTGATCTGCAACCTCAACCATATTTCCGTACCGAAAATTAAGCTCAAACTGAGACGGAGCAACTTCGGGGTGATCTTTTTCGTTTTCAAACCCAAGCGCTCGCTGAGCCTCCGCGGCTGAGTCAATAAAAAGCCTCAGTGCATCATTCGGCAGTGACTGATAGTACCCACCTGTTGAGATTAAACTAAATCCAGAACGTTCGTCAAAGGTCCGCTCAGCATCAACACCTGAAAGCAAGAAACCTTCGACTTCTGGTGCTACAAATGCTTCAATTTTTTTTCTTCGAATATAAATCATCTGTTAAGTCCTTGAGCATCCCTCTAAAGTCAGTCAGATACTGTTTGCTTTCTCTGTCAGCAATGCTCGCAAACATCAATACTTTACCTGGACCAAATACATCAGCAGGAAGCCAACGTAGTGAAGACCAATCTGGTACCAACCGCAAATCACTTTCTGCCAGCTGCGTAAATCCCCTCACTGATGAACCATCGAATGTTAAGTTGTCTGCATCTTTTAAAAAGTGCTGCTTATCATAATCAAGCATATGAAACCGGCCCTCAATATTAGTGAAACAAAGTGTCACAGCTTTTATTCCTGCATCTTTTTTAAGGTAGCTTCTATATTCTTTCTCAAACTCAGCTTGGCTTATATGTTGCGCACGATTTTGCTTGGCAGCTAAATTTTTGGTTTCAAGTTCTGCATAGGTAAACTGGGAAAACGAACGCAACTGATCTGTCATAGTATCCTCATATTCTAATTTTTAATATATTTATTTAGATTTTTATACTAAATAAACTATTTTTTAATATAAATTTATATATAAATAATAACAATAAGTAAATAGTATGCTTTCTTTCTGACATAAAAATTACTGATAATAACTGTCGAATCAATATAAAAAATATGCTATTCTAAAAAAGTGAAGAAAATCAGTTTTCTAATTCTCTCTGTATTGTTCTTTTCGCTTGGATTTGTCTCTGTATTTTTTGCCTCTCAAAACAATATAGAGTGCGCCAATTCGATCACCTGTATCAACAACCTTGAAGCTGAAGTTAACAACAACTCCGAAGCCATTTTTTTGGGAAACAATATTCCTGTCCCACAGATTGATTTAGCAATTGAATCAAATTACCCTGTAGTTCTTGGTGATGAAACAAACCCTGAAGAAAAACATATTTACGTAGATCTCTCTAAACAAAAGCTCTACGCCTATCAAGGCAATGAGCTCTATTTCGAAACATTAGTTTCAACTGGTAAGTGGGGAAGAACACCTACTGGAGAGTTCAAAATTTGGATCAAAGTTCGAGCACAAAAAATGTCTGGAGGCAGTGGCAATGATTACTATTACCTACCTAATGTGCCATACGTTATGTTTTTTCATAACTCAGAAGTTGCAAAGAGCAGAGGGTTTAGTTTACACGGCACCTACTGGCACAATAATTTCGGCCACGAAATGAGTCATGGCTGTGTTAATTTACGGACAATAGATGCTAAAAAAATCTATGAATGGGTAACTCCTGTTACCACTGCTGCAACAACGTATGCAACAACAAAAGACCCTGGAACAACCGTCACTATCTGTCAAAAACTTGAAATTACACAGGGAACTACACCGGTATGCCTCGAGTAACTACAATCATCACCTCATTGTTTTTTCTTTTGTTGATCTTCTTGGGTACACTCATTGGGTCAAAATATCTGCTCGCATATCAAAATAGCACCCAAACTTCTGCGTATCAGCCAATACATTCTGAACCGAGCTTAACTCCAACCATCACTGAATTAGAAGAAATAATCACAACAACAAGTCAAATCTCTCCAGAGGGAAGTATGCTACTCACTCTAGAAACAAAAACAGGGACATATAGCACTAAATACGAACTATTTGTAGCAAAAGAGCAAGAAGACAAACTGCTTATTTCATCTGGTCAATTTGATTTTGAAACAACAATGGAAATTCCTTTCAACACATGGTCACCAGATAACAAATATATTTTCCTCAAACAAACAAACCAAAACTCACAAGATTTCTTAGTATTTAGGTCTTCAGGTGAATTTATTAAAGATTCTCAATATATAAATGTTACAGCAGCCTTTAAGAGTGCTGAAATTCCCTATGAATTACACGACGTAACCGGATGGGCAGCAAACTCTTTACTTGTTGTACAAACAACCAACAGACAGGATGATACAAAAGGCCCTTCGTACTGGTTTGATGTATACAGTCAAAAATTCATACAATTATCGACAGTATTTTAGAAAAGAAAACACAAAATATGCTAAAAAATCAGTTACTACAAGACACAAATTTAGCTCAGGTACTTTTTGAACAAGCTCCCATTGGGCTGGGGATTAGTAATATGCAGGGAAAATTGCTTATGTATAACAAAATGCTTCTTCAAATAAGCGGTTTCACCCCAGAAGATATCGAAAAAATTAATAGCGTTGCAGACCTATACTACGACCCAACAGACAGGGATACGATTTTGAAAAATACAATGGAAAAAGGGTTCACTGATAAGTACCCAGTTAAATTCAAGAAAAAAGATGGTAGCTTTTTTGAATCACTGTTCTCTCTGAGAAGAATTCTCATTCATGGTGAACCACATTGGCTCGCCCTCATTCAAGACGTCTCTGAACAAAATGCCTCTGAACAAAAAATGCAGGAAACCATAAAAGAATTAGAGGCCATGAACGAAATGATGATTAATAGAGAACTAAAAATGGCTGAACTAAAATCAGAAATTGATGAGCTCAAGCAGAAACTGAAGCAATAATTTTAACTTGGTCCTTCTAGTGCGTGTTTTGTTGCCAAGTTCCTTGGGGAGTATTTTTTCTGATTGGTGAGGGATCAAGCGCTTGAAATTGTTCAATATCTTCAACACTTCTGAAAACCAATGAGAGAATAATATCCTCTGTTAAATTGTGAACATGAAATGGAATTGTTGGCACACCATAAGGCAAGTGATTCATGTACGCTTTTTTAATTTCGCCCTCAACAAAAGAGGGCATTTCAAATGGCAGCATCTTGTTATCCAAATATTTTGTTCGTGCAGATGCTTCACCACCATACGGTTTAAAGTATTCACCCGCTTCATCAACGTAGTAGAGCATTCCTCCTGGTGACTCAACAGTTCCCCCTGCAACTGCCCGGGACACACCAATCCCAGATGCACCCAGTGCCAATGAAGTTGCAATATGGTCGCTTGCTCCCCCTTCAACAATAACCGGAATGGTGATTTCACCGCGAAGCTCCCACAGCAAAATCGGCCAATCAATGACACTACCACTGCGGACACCAGTAATACACCTGCCACCACCTCCAATTCCAATATATAAACCGTCAGCACCGGCTTGTTCAATTTGTTTAGCTTGTAACACATCAACAACTTGTCCAGCAAAAATTTCTATATCATCTCCAAACTCTTTACGAAGGGCAGTAACTGTTCTAACCACTGACATTCCCGGCTCTGGTGAGTAAACTCTAAAAGTTCTCACTCCCACTTTATAGAGTGCTTTTCCTCTAATGATTGCTTTTTTAGGATCAGCATCAAGCACTCCCATCACGTTATGTTTCCAATAATCCAAGAGAAATTTTTTATCGTAGTAACTGCGACCAATAAGCACTTCACTTTCCTCTAAAGCAGTAAAAACCTGTTTTGCTAGATCAACTTGTCTTTCTATAACGTTGAATGGACCATTCCTAGGCACCCCAACAAGTGCAAGGCACTGTGCCATTGTTGAGATAGCATATACACTTCCCCAGACATCTGGCATAGCAGAGCCAACCAAGACAGAGCGAGCATATTTTCCTAGTTTGACAAATGGGCCAGCGTTAAGTCTGAATCTTCGCGAAACCCGTTCTCTTTGAGACCCAACTACTCGTATCCCCAAGTCTGAAATTGATACTGCTAAACCCTCAAAAATAGTTTGTTCCATAACGGTACTTGAGACTTTTGGAGGAGGCACAAACTTTTTTCGCTGTATTTTTTTCAAAGCAGCAATTCGCTCGGGATGGTTGAAGATTTCCAAAAAATACTGCCGCACTCTCAAAACATGCATCATTTCTTTGAGGGGTAACATACCCCTTTGTCTGTATTTTAGGAAATCAAATGGCGTCTTTAGTAAACCTTGACTCGGATATGCTTTACTGTTTTCTTGGCTTTCAACATACCAATACTTTAAATATTCCGGTAATTTTTTTTCAAAAGGGGCCAATTTTTCATTGATGTAAGCCTCCCAAAGTTCTTTATCACGGAATGATGAAAACGGTAATTTTTTTATGTCCATTCCTGTATAGTATCAAGAAGCATCAATATTAGACAATGAGTATTGAGTATATCCTATGCTAGAATGACAAGTATGAGAAAAATTGCACTGATTGATTTAGATAAAACCCTATACAACGGGTATACCTTGATCGATTTTATTCTCAACTATGTTATTCCCAACAATTTAACCTCAAAAAAAAATGTTGAAGCTGCAAAAAAACTTGTCAATGAATTTACAAACCAAACAATTTCCTATAACGATGCTACTGCTCAAGGAGTCGCTTTGGCAGGTGAAATTCTAAAAGGCAGAACCGTTGCAGAAGTAAAAGAGTGGCAATTTCATTTCTTTAACATCGAAAAAATATTTCCGTTTGCACCACAACTATTAGAAAAACTAAAAAAAAATAGTTTTGAAATCTATATTGTTTCTGCAACTGTTGAACCAGTCGTTTCTCATATTGCTAATGAACTTGGAGTACAAAGTTTTTCATCTCAAATAGAAACAAAGGACGGTATCTACACTGGAAAAGTCCTCAAGCTACTCAATGAAGAGGCAAAAGCAGAAATTGTCAAACAATTAGAGATTGGAACTATTGATTTACTATCACTTGGTTTTGGAGATTCGTCAGGTGATTTAGATCTGCTAAAAGTAGTTGATCACGCATTTGTATTAGAACCAAAAGAATCTGAAGTCATTAAAACAGCAGAAAAAAACCAGTGGCACGTTGTCACCCGAGACACCATCCTTCCAACTGTTTCAGCAATTATTGAAACATAGATTGCATCATTAAATGATTTAAAATATACTGATGTATATGACTAAACAAAAAATACTCGTACTCAGTCTAGTTGTGTTTCTGATTTTACTCGCAATAACAATCCGCTACATGGCAAATCCAACCACTGTTGGAAACCAAACAACGCAAGGTGCGAGCATTCAAGAAACAGCTAATGAAGAAAATACCAAAGGTGAAAGCACAACAATGGAAGAACCAATCCAAGTCATAGCAGATCGACTTGAAATACCTTGGGAGATTGCTTTTCTTCCTGATAATAGTTTATTAGTAACACAACGCCCAGGAACACTGCTTCACATTCAAGAAAACTCAAAACAGTCTATTCCTGTATCAGGAGTTGAGCATATTGGTGAAGGTGGTCTCTTGGGTGTAGTATTGCATCCAAACTACGATGAAAATAACTGGATTTATCTTTATTTGACCTCAGAAACAAAATCAGGATTAAAAAACAGGGTAGAGCGTTACACCTTAGATGAAAGAAACAATACACTTAATAATAGAGTGGTTATCATTGAGAATATTCCTGGAGCAGTATTCCATGATGGCGGAAGAATGGCGTTTGGACCAGACGGATATCTATACATCACAACTGGTGATGCTGGCACCTCTGCTTCAGCACAAAATACCAGTACACTTGCAGGAAAAATCTTGCGAATAACAGATGAAGGAAAAGCCGCTCCTGGTAATCCATTTATGAACCCCGTATATAGTTATGGTCACAGAAACCCACAAGGAATTGCCTGGGATTCAAATGGGAACCTCTGGGAGACCGAGCATGGTCCTTCTGGAACCACAACAGGGTTAGATGAAGTTAATCTTATTGAAATGGGCAAAAACTACGGGTGGCCAACTATCACCGGGACAAAAACAAAGAATGGCATGGTCACGCCTGTTCTCCAGTCTGGCTCAAAAACTACTTGGGCACCAGCTGGATTAGCAATTCATGAAGATACACTTTATTTCACAGGACTTCGCGGTGAAGGTTTATATAGTGCAAAAATATCTGGCAAAAAGCTTATCAACTTTAAAAAACATTTTGACAAAGAGTTTGGTAGACTCCGCGCTGTAACTGTTAGCCCAGACAAAAAATGGCTGTACATTTCAACCAGCAACAAAGATGGTAGGGGTGCTATCAAACAGAATGACGATAAAGTTATTAAAATTAACTTCTCAGTTTTTCAATAACTTTTTGTGTCAGCACGTCAACCAGATGTGGATAAAAAGGTGAGACAATCACTTCTTCAGGGTTTGGATCGGGCACTAATGACGCCAATGCCTCAACTAAAGCAATCTTCACTTCTAGAGTAATTTGCTTCAACTTTAGTTCATGAGCAATCTTAAAGATCGCCGGAAATGCCAACACATTATTAATTTGATTTGCAAAATCACTTCTTCCAGTTGCTATCACATACGCTCCTGCTGCTTTAGCCTCTTGTGGCATAATCTCTGGATCAGGATTGGCCATAGCAAAAACAATAGACTTGTCTGCCAAATCACGTACTAATTCAGAAGTGATAGTTCCTGGACCTGACACACCAATAACAACATCAAAACCCTTCAAAACTTGCTCAGGTGAGCCTTGTAAAGAACCATTATTACTAATCCCAGCGATAGCTTGCTTATACACATTCATACCTGGCCTGCCCTTATACAGAGCGCCTTGGCTATCAAAAACAACCACTTCACCAACTCTTGGCAACATATCAACAAAAGAACAACTATTAGCATGACAACTTGCACCTAGTAGCATCTTAGCAATAGCAAGACCAGCCGCTCCAGCACCAATGATACCAACTCTTAAACCATTGTATGGTTTCTCAACGACTTTCGCAGCATTTCTTAATGCTGCAGCTACCACCACTGCAGTCCCATGTTGATCATCGTGGAATACGGGGATACCCAAGTCTTGCAAAGCTTCTTCAACCTGAAAACATTGTGGTGCTTTAATATCCTCTAAATTAACTGCAGAGAATGTTGGTGCAACATATCTTACAAACTTAATGATTTCTGCTGGATCTTTCGTATTAAGTACCAGCGGAAAAGAATCAAGACCTGCAAACTGCTTGATTAGTAATGCTTTGCCTTCCATGACTGGCAAGGCGGCATAAGGCCCAATATCACCTAACCCTAACACTGCAGTTCCATCTGAAATAATCGCCACAGTTCGTCCATTCAGAGTCATCTCTCGAGACAGAGCTTCATTCTTTGCAATAGCTTTCGATACTGCGCCAACTCCTGGAGTATAAGCAAGTGATAGATCATGTGAATCTTCAATTTTTACTTTAGAAACAACCGCAAGTTTCCCTTGCTGTTCTTTGTGTAATGCTATTGATTGTTGTGCGATATCGTTCATATCCTCCTTTTTAACCCACCGTATGACCCAAACTGAGAACTGTCAGAATATTTATATAGTTCCTCTAATGCAGCTCTAACCAATGGATGTCCAAACTTGCCTAAATTTAAAACCGTTGCCCAATATAACTTTTGTTCATCAGTAAGACCATTAAATGTCGCAATTGTTGACCCAGATATCTCTGGGAGTTTATACCTTTGCGCAACAGGACCACCACGATCTAGAGTATATTCAATTTTGGGCAATCCGGCAACTGCCTGTCTCGTTTCAGATTGAAAAGCCAATGCAGTAGGGTTATGTAAAACATTTACTCTGAGTCTTCCTATTTGTGCACCTAGAATTCCAGACCATTCTGCTACAGAAGCCAATGTATACTGATCATTACTTAAAATGGTCTTTTTTAATTCCTGAATTTTCATTGGATTCATTTTATGCAAACGCCTAATATTTGCCCAAATATCTTTACCGATATTTAATAACTCAGTTAGTAATTCGTCTGATGATCTGACTTTATTAACAAAGTACCCTTCAAAACCAGTTTTAAATGTAGTTAGATTCGAAGCACTATTACCATTTAATGGTATGCCTCTCATTCTTACTCGCTGCCATCGTAGATATGCTTGATCAAGCCTATGCGACTTTTTTTCAGCATCTCTCATTTTATTCATCTCAACTGCAAGTTTAATTAAATTCTCGTAAGGGAGGAACCCCATAAATAAAGCCGTCCTCTTTTACTGAAGGATGAGCTTCAGTCCGGACATAGGATTCAATAATGTTTTTTTGTAGTGACATAGAACCTTTCTAAGGCATGGCCCACTACTATGTATAACAACCCGGATTGTAAGGTCAGCTCTGAATTTTTGACACCATTGAATTGTAATTAAGATATGTTTATAATAGTAAATTTAGACTCACCTGCAGGAGTAACAACTGTTATACGATCTCCGATTCTTTTTCTCATTAATTCTTTCCCTATTGGACTAGAATAGGCAAGTTTTCCTTGCGAAGGATCTGATTCATGTTCGCTCACAATCATAAAAGTCTTCTGTTTTCTTGTTGCATCAACTTTTTCTATAGTTACCGTACTTCCAAAATCTATTGTTCCTTTAACACCTGTATTTTTGGGAGCAGGAAACCCTTTGGCTAGTAAATTCTTATACCTCTTTAACTGTCGAGAAATATTGCCGAGTTCAAACTTAGCATATTTATATGCACCATTTTCTGAGAGGTCACCCATGGCGCGAGCTTCAATGAGGCGTTGCATAACTTGCTCGAGCTCAGACTCAAGCTGGGCGACTTTCTGTTGCATCTCTTTGTATTTTTGCGTTGTAAACGGAATTGTTTTGGTAACTTTTTGCATGCACCGTATTGTAACAAAAATAGTACAATGAAGTCTCCATGCAAAAACCCAAACTTGATCCAAACACTCAGCAGACACTTCAAGATTTAGAATCATCCAAAAAGCATATCTTTTTGACAGGCAATGCCGGAACAGGAAAATCAACGTTACTTGAGTACTGGCGATCAATTACAAAACAAACAATCGCCGTTCTAGCCCCCACGGGAGTTGCGGCACTTAATGTTAAGGGACAAACGATTCACTCATTTTTTGGATTTAGACCCGATGTTACTGTTCAAAAAATTCATACATTTTATAGAAGAAAAGACAAAAAAGGATTATTCAAAAAACTGGATACTATTGTAATAGACGAAATCTCCATGGTTCGGGCAGATCTTCTTGATTGTATCGATCAATTTTTAAGAATGCATGCTAAAAATGAAAATGAGCCATTTGGTGGTGTACGAATGATTTTCATTGGAGACTTACACCAACTACCTCCAGTAGTAACTGAAAATGAAAAGAATATTTTTTCCGATTATTACAAAACCCCCTATTTTTTCTCTTCGAATGTATTTGAAGAACTAGATCTCCATTTTATAGAGCTGACAAAAATTCACCGGCAAAGTGACCAAGAATTTATCGAAATTCTAGCTGCGATGAGAGAAAACAGCGTCACTAGCTCACACTTGGACAAACTCAACGCAAGATTTGACCCACAGTTTGAAACTCCCAGTAACCGATTTTTTATAACCCTCACCACAACAAACAAAGCTGCAAAAAAGATCAACGAATACCACCTCAACAAATTATTTAACGAGCGATATATCTACGAAGGAAAAGCTGATGGAACCTTTGATGCTAAATACCTCCCAACTACCGCTACTTTAGAACTCAAAGCTGGTGCTCAAATCATGATGGTTGCAAACGATAAAAAAGGGCGCTGGGTGAATGGCTCGCTAGGAAAAATTTCTAAGGTTGTTCAGGGTTCAAAAGGGAGTTCTGATGTCATTATTGTCGAACTCGAAGACGGAACTGAAGTTAGTGTTGAACCCCATACCTGGGAGATGTTTAAACTTGACTACAACCCTGCTACCGATAAACTCCAAACACAAGTTGTTGGCTCATACACACAATATCCACTGACCCTCGCTTGGGCAATTACAATCCATAAAAGCCAAGGAAAAACGTTTGAAAATGTCATCATTGATTTTGGATGGGGCACATTTGCTCATGGACAGGCGTACGTAGCTCTATCTCGTTGCACAAGCCTAAACGGGATTGTATTGACCAAACCATTTGAAAAAGAATTTATCATTATTGACCCACATATCAACACGTTTCTGACAACGTTTAAATATCTCACTCAGGGTGAATTAGGTCAAAAAGATGAGCTTATAGCAATTCAAACCATAATTTCTAAAGCAATTGATGAAGGCAACCTCCTGATGTTTATTGATGAAAACAAAGATAAAAGAACTATAAAACCATATGAACTTGATACTGAAGCTCATTTACTTGTTGGGCACTGCTACAAAGCAAACGATGTACTTGAATTTAATTTGAATAAAATCACACAACTAAAAGAATTGGTTGGCATTTCTTAACTTTTGAGTATTTTCAAACGTCCAATCTTCTTTATAATACACACTTATTACATACGTAATATTCTTTTGATTCAGAGGAAAAAAAACTGTAAAATACTTCTGTTGTATGCATTCGGAAAACTTGATACTCAGCATTATATTCATTGGTTTTTTCTAGTCGTTACTGCGGTCATTCTGAGCATAACTAAGAAAATTAAGTTTCCATACACCGTTGCACTTCTTATTGGAGGATTATTACTTCAAATTATTTTTAAACATTTTAACCTAGAAACACATTTTGAAGTTTCTTCAGAAATTATTTATTTTATACTATTACCCATACTTTTGTACGAGTCAGCATTTCATATTAATTTTCATCAATTTAAACTTCAATTCAAAACCATTACCTTCCTTGCCACATTCGGATTATTGGTTGCTACTGCAACAGTTGCTGGTTTATTAAGCACCTTAATTGGACTTGGATTTTGGAACGGTTTACTTTTTGGATCACTCATATCAGCAACTGACCCGATTGCAGTCTTGGCAATATTTAAAGAGCTTGGTGCTCCAAAAAGATTGTCACTTGTTGCCGAAGGTGAAAGCATGTTCAACGATGCAACTGCAGTTATAGCATTCAAACTTCTAGCTGGATTTGTAATAGCTGAAAAAGTTTTCTCAACATCTGAAATTTTTAAAGGCATTGCAGACTTTTCCTATGTCTTTGTAGGGAGCTTATTTTTAGGTTTTGGCCTTGCATACTTAACATCGCTCTTTATTGCGAAAATTGAGAATGACGAGTTGATTGAAACCACAATGACTGTTGCGTTAACATTTATTTCATTTCTTGTGGCCGAACACTACTTTCATTTATCTGGCGTCATCTCAACAGTTGCAGCTGGTATCACAATGGGAAATTTGGGCAGAACCAAAATTTCAAGCTCAGTGATTCATTTTATGGAAAAATTTTGGGGATACCTTGGTTTTCTCTCCATATCTTTAGTGTTTTTCTTTACAACTTTTGATCTTGATGTAGAGTTGCTTTTTAGTCATCCAGTAATCACTGTTTATGCTGTAGTAAGTGTACTTCTTGCCCGAGCGATCTCAATTTATGTCACTGTAGCACTAACAAATAAGCTCTCCTTTTTTAAAGATGAGCCAAATATTCCAATTACGTGGCAACATATTTTGAACTGGGGGGGACTCAGAGGTGTTATTCCGCTCGTTTTGGTGTATTCCCTTCCAGACTCATATCAATATAAAGAACAGTTCTTAGTGTTCACTCTAGCAACTTTTTTGTTTACGCTTTTAGTAAATGGGCTCACAATCAAAAAATTACTGTTTCTATTAAAGTTACATATACCAAAAAAGGAAGAAAAAATTATGGAGGCTGAAGCCAACATATTTTCTATTCAGAAAGCGCGAGAAAAAGTATCATCACTTCCTAAAGATGAATTTTCAACAACAGTAATTAAAGATGTTCTCAGAAACTTATACCAAGAGGAAATGAAACAAAAGAGCATGCTTCAAGAGCTTGCTTTACCAAAAGACTTTGAAAATAGCCTCCGTTTTGAAGCGCTACAAATAGAAAGAAAAATTGTTGAAAAACTTTTTATTGAGCAGCATATTAATGAAGCTGTTTTCTTTGAATTTCAGAGTGAGATAGATCTTCAGCTTGATGCACTAGAATACCCAAGTTTATATTTTGGTCGAGGATACCAATCTGGTGGGAGGCTGCCAAGTAAAGAAAACTTTTATAAAACAGTCAAAAAGATTGCAAATAAAATTACAATTGCTCCCATTTTTTCTGTCTATCTAGAAAACCAAAGAAAAACAATTATTTTGAATAGACTAGCAATGCTACAAGCAAGAATACTCGCAAGTGGCGAAGTTATAACCTACCTCGAACACATCATTGAACTCACAGATAATAAACAAATAAAGCAGATTGTTAAAACAATTATCTCTGAACACGAGCAGTATCGCCTCAAAAATAGTTTACAAATACAGGCTATTTCCCGAGAATTTCCAAGACTTTACACAGAATTTGAACGAAAGATGGTGAATCTTCTTGCTTGGAAATAATACACTGTTTTAAACTTCATAACTTTTCACTTGATAAATCATTGCAATTAGTTTATTCTTCAAAAAATTAAGGAGCACTTATGTTAAGAAGAAGACTTGACACATTACCCGATCCAAAATTATCAAGAAGCATCAATCTGATGAGCATTTTCTCTTTGCCAGAGGCAGAACAACGGCCTCAGGAAATTTCACCAAGTTCATGGAGAGTTATTTCAAAGGCTATTGAATTCACACATCAAGTTGAAATCAGATATCTTGATGAACTCATCACGCAATATGTAGCTGCAATAGTAAGAGCTGAGGGTTGCAAATGTGGTCAATGCATTAAACGAGCTCGAATACTAACAGAAAAACTTGACGAAGAACTCATAAGACAAACAGAGTTTATGACTTCAGAAATAGAATATGAGGACAAAATCTTGGCAGAACAAGCAATATCTATCGCGATGCAACGAATGCATGAAAAAAGAATGAAATCCTGGGATAAAAGAGCTAAAAAGTTGAGAAAGCTCATCGATGCCTACTTACAAGGAAAAGATAATCATCTTGGTGATCCCCTCACCCCAACCCAAAGAGCTGAAGTTCAAAGGTTACTTGCCGAGGCTAGGCAAAGAGCAGAAGAAAACAAAAGGAGAAGAGGAAAAAAATAACTTCTCACTTGCCAAGTAATCTCAAGTTCGTTATAAAATAGTAATTCACTATTTTGTATAAGAAAAAGAGAAGGGCAGTTCCATGGCGAAACAAAAAGATCCAAAATATTTAGACGATGCATTCGAACAAGTCTGTGCGGAATTGCTGGCTACGTTTCTCAAGAAACATAAAGATTATGGAAAAGGCAATATAATCTCTATCAAAGAGCTTGGTATTACTTTTAGAGTTAGTGAAAAAGCAGAACGACTAAAGAATCTATTAATGAGTAGTAATACACCAGAAAATGAATCTATCGATGATAGCTGGACCGATATTGGAGTATACGCAGTTATCGGAATTTTATTCAGACGTGGTTGGTTTGAAAAATTAGAAGTACACCCAGATAAGAAATAATTAAGACAACTCTTTCATCGCAATCTTTAAAGCCCCAAAAACTGGTTCAGTGTGCGGAGTAATGATAGTAACACCAGGATATTCCCTTTTAAAAATCTCTGAGACATTTTTATTAATATAAGGGATTGCGGTAATCGAGCCTGAAAAAATGAGATCAAATTCTTTAAGGTTGAGTTTACCTGCAACAGTCTTAACCATAGTGGTGATAGCTGAGACCGTCCAATCAAAAATATCTTTAGCAACGGCATCACCAGCCTCAAAGGCCTGAGTGCAAAGTGGAGCCAAATCTGCTACCTCAATTTTAGAAAGTGGAGGATGATACACAACATTTTTCAACTCAATAATCGATTTGATCCTAAAGTGCTTGCACACTAATTCCTCTAAAAGACTTTTTGCACACCGTCCATCAAAACTTTTCACTGCCTCGCGTAGTACATGTCTCCCGATATCGTATCCAGATCCTTGGTCCGTGAGCAAATAGTCCATACCAGAAGCCTTGGCGGTTTGTCCTTGTTTGTTTTTCCCGAAACAAATGCTTCCTGTACCAGCAATAAGAACAATTGCGTTCTCTTTATCTGTCCCATTTTGTAGCGCAATTAGACTATCATTCATGAGAACGAATTTTTCAATTCTGTAATGGGCCGTAGCACGCTTGAATATATCAAGCGCTTCGTTATATTCTTTTTCTGAATCTAGACCAGCCAAGCCCATGACTAAAATAGGAAACCCAATCTGCTCTTTTTCTGGTAACGTCTCGACGGCCTGACGAATTGCTTCGATCAAGTTAAAACTAGCCGCACCAACTGAGGTTGAAGTCAAATTAGTCGGACCAGCCATACCTCTCCCGACTACCGCTCCAGTTTCATCAGCACAAACTGCATCTGTTTTTGTTCCGCCACCATCAACCGCTAAATAATATGTCATAGCTATAATTCATGAACTGGATTGCTAATTCCTGCTGCCTCAAGTTCGAGATCCTTCTTTTTTTGCAAATAAAGCAACACAGTCTTTACATACACTGCATGGCTCCATACCAATGGTGTTGCTGAAAGTGACTCACCAGTATAAGGATCAAGTTGTTCAGCCAAAACACCAGAAGGATAGAGGTACGAACAGACCCAATCAAAACTTTGCAACGCAAAATCGAGATCTTCTTGAGTTACATGGCTTCTTGAAAGTCTCATCTGAGCTTCCCACAAAGTTGTAATAAACCATGGATTTGATTTGTCTTTAGCCCTAAAATAATTATCCCGCTCATAGCGAATAATGCCTTTGGTTTGCTCTGGATTAGAGAGACGTTCTATTACCTGTTTGTGGGTGTCTTGAAATAATCCATGTTCTTGAGGCAACAGGTCAAAATACCACAAACCAAATAGAGAACTGGCATCCACGGTTTCATCCCGGACAACTTTACCGTCAACGAAATGCGCATACCGCACAAATGATCGTAGTTGTGTACTATATAAATGCTCAATTGCTGCGTTCTTTATCTTTTTAGCAGCCTCTTTGTATTCACGCATGTGGTTTCTCTTATCAAGTAATTCAGAAAACTGAGCTGCTGCCATTAACCCACCATACACACACGCACAGGTGTATGTAGAAACACCGATTTTCTCTTCCCACAGATCATATGAAGGTAGCGGCAAACCGGAGGCCTCATCAGTAAAATGAATCAAAAACTGCGCTATCTTCTCAATTAACGGTTTGTATAACAATTCAATAAACTCTAAGTCTTTCGTATGCACATAATGATTCCACAATGCATGAATCACTGCAGCACTTTCATCTTCTTGGATTGGTAATTGCAAGATTTTATCTTTTAGCCACTCTCGCTGTGAAGTAGTTGAGTGCCAAGTTGATCCAAGTGCTTTGTCCGGTCTAAACCGATGATGTAAATATCCATCTGGATGCAAGACATCCTTACAAAATAAGAAAAACGATTTAGTGATTTCGCTAAATCCAGCGTAATCGAGTGCTTCGACAATAAACGCGGCATCTCTTGGCCACATATATGAGTAGTCATCCTTGCCGTATTCGATCATTTCGCTATCAGCAGAGGCAATTACACTTCCTTGATTGTCAAAATGGGACCGCAAAATGAATAGGGAAGTATCGTATAATTTTTTATGTTCTTTCTTGAGCTCTTTTGTCTCATACGCGCTTGTCCCTAGCCAAGCATTCCAATAACTTTCGGTTGAATGCAACATTCCTTCTGGAGTTTTTCGTAGCACCATGTCATTAAGTTCATATGCTTCTTCTAACGTCTTAGCAGCAGTGATCCAATAAAAAATCCTGGTTTTTTTCTTGTCTTCACATGAGGCACAAAATCTCACTACAGAATCCACACTGCCATGTTCAACTGCGTTTTTACTCAAACTTCCATCTTCAGCGTCTTTGTATGATCCTTCTTTTCCCTCATATTGATATGCTCCAACCGTGTAGTCATCAATTGAAGTACCTTGCTCAGTTTTACCATTTACAATAAAAACTCTTCTCCCTTTATAGTGAACAACTACATTGTGAGTGGGGTCATAAAATGCTGTGTTTCTTTTTTTTGTCTCGCTGATATAAAATACCTGATGAAAAAAACTTGTACATCAATAAATTGTCCGCTTTGGTTATATACATCTACCTGACGCAAGAATACGTTAGATTCGTTGTAGACACTATCTTCCATAACCAAAGAAACACCAAGTTTCTCATTTTTACAAACCAAGTAACCCACCATAGTCTCTAATTTATACCCAATCGAAATATCCCAGGTTCCATCATCTAACCATGAAAATTGCTCATTCACTTTGATACCGATTTTATGCTTATGACCAGAAACGTGATTCTCTAAACCGACGTAGGGAAAATAAAAATCACGCACAAAACCAAATTGGTCAAGACAAACCAATAAAGATCCATTACCTAATGTCAGTGCGCGTGCCATATATTCAGTTTAAATCATTCTTTCTTGTAAGTCAGCTAATACTATTGCAAATTTTCTGTAGGCTTCGTAAGGAGATTCATAGGGACTGAAGTAAGCGTGCACATCACCATCAGCCGCCCATTTTGTACACATATAATAAAAATGGTCACTGGTTTGAAGCCTTCGCCAGTCTTCCAGCAAATCCTTGTTTTTTCTGGCAAGTACTTCTTCTTCTAACTCATACATTTTTTCAAGTGTATCCCTTTGCAACTCATTATCAACCCAAGCAGTTAGATCCCGATCGACGTCAGCCCAAGAGATGGGGTGGGGAACATCATAGGCTGGCAAGTACTGTGCATTTTTATATTTTTTTATCGCAAGGCTAGGAGTTACAAACCGTGTCTTTTCATGCTGTAAAGACTTTTCAACAAATACCTTGAAGAACTCAAAAATCCCTGAGTCTTCCCACTGATGCTCACCAAACGTTTCAAAATCCATAAATAGATTAATTATCTCATCGTGTCCATATGAGTTAAGCCAGTTCAAATATGTATCAGCAGTTAGAGGGTAAGAAATCCAAGATTTTTCTGAAAATCGAAACGCTATGTCATCAGATAACTGTGCATGTTTTAAAAGCAAAGGTAATCTATTGTTTGTTTTACCCAAAAATAATTGTGTTCTTTTCTCACCATGTAGATACCTGTCAACTGCTTCAGTGAGACAACCGGCATACCCCATATTCTCTACTAACTGGCCAATCGCATTTGAATAAATAAGCTCGGTATTTCTAAAAACTGTTGGGGTAACTTCGAATAATTCTTGAATCTTTTGCTCGTGTTGTTTTACTTGCTTTTTAAATTCTTCAGCTGAGTAGAGGCTGGCCAGCGAGTGATAATAGGTTTCTGCCAGAACCTCAACTTGCCCTGTCCGCACAAGTCTTTGTAAAAGCATTATTACCTTGGGAGCGAACTGGCTGGCTTGCTCAAGAAAAACTCCCGTTACTGAAAATGAAAAATAAAATTCATGATTATTTCGCACCAAATCTAATAACAACGTAAGCATCGGAATATACGATTTATGCGCAACTTTTTGAAAAATTTTTCTATTGAGTTCTTCTGTTCTGTTGAAATATTCTTTTCTAAGTCCAATATCGAAAACTGAAACGTCTGCCAATCTAAACGGTTGATGTAATTCAAAATATAAACAAATATTGGCCATAGTCTACCTTGAATTTTTTCCAAGCAATGCATTTTTATATACCTGATGTATCTTCTGCGCACTCAGCTTCCAAGTTTGTTTTGCAAGGTCTTTGAGTTGCCCTTTTGTTTGCGTCACGGCAGCATCTTTATTTGTGACTAATTCAACAATAGAATCTGCCATTTTATTGATGTCCCAAAAATCAGCTACGATCGCATGTGGCATTACTTCACTCACACCAGCATTTTTTGAAACTATTACTGGCGTGTGTCGTTGCGCTGCTTCAAGTGCTACTAGCCCAAATGGTTCTGAAATAGACGGCATAACAAACACATCAGCTCGATCAAGTAGCTTCCTTTTTTGCTCGTCTCGCACAAAACCACTAAACACCACTGAAGCAGAAAGTCCCTCCCGGGCAGTCTTGAAAATAAGCTCATGATACATATCACCATGTCCTGCAACAATGAAAAGAGCCTCAGGAATCCTTTCCAAAACTGCTCTGGCTAAATCCAAAAAGTAGTTCGCACCTTTCTGGATTGTAAGCCGACCCATAAAGACAACTACTGGCCTATTTGGAGCGAAATGGTGCCTGCCAGGATCGGCTGAGTGTCGTAAATCTGAGATGCCGTTGTGAACCACTGTAATTTTACTTGGATCAATACCATATTTTTGCTCCAAAAGATGCTTGGTGTAGCGACTCACCGCAATCACTTGGTCGGCTTGTTTCATGCCATTATATTCAATTGCTGAAATATATTGGTTGCCACTGGAAAGTCCTGACCTATCAAACTCTGTAGAATGAACGTGAGTGATAAGGGGTTTTCCTGTTTGTTTTTTGAGTTGCTGCCCAGCTGGAAATGACATCCAATCATGGGCATGAATTACTTCAAAATCATTCTGTTTTGCAGCACCTACTGTACCAACAACTTCGGCATATTCAGTTACCTGCTTTTCTAACTGGGTATTAGAAAGTTTTCTTAACTTACCTAAATCAAATGAGTACCCAGTATTTTCTTCTTCTGGTAGTTGTTCCTCCGGAAAAATAAATTCTGTCGAGTAAGCAGAAAATGGTGGCTCACAGATAATGTGGTTACAGTTATGTCCGTTTTTTAAACAATGACATTGAACCTGCTTCCAGTTTTTATGAATACAATACTGGATATCCATATGAGAAACATCGATGTCTGATTCATATGGCAAGGTGAAATTAATTTTTGTGTTATCTTGAGCCAATGCCTGTGTAAGACCTTCACAGGCAACGCCAAGTCCACCACTATTATGTGGTGGATACTCCCAGCCAATCATAAAAACGCTTTTTGATTGATTTGCCATAGTTTCTTACTAAAATTACGTTTTTCACACAACAAACGAACACAAATCCGCGTGCCTCTTTACCAGTTTACATCGTTTTTTACCCGATATTCAATAGGAGTTTTGTGTGTTATATGGCTCTTTTTATTTCACTATTTTTAAGTTGCTCATTGCAGTTTTGAATATTTATTATATTATTCGATTAGTTTGATATATTATTGTATTATTTGATATAGAAAAGGATACAAAAATGAATCTTTCTAAAAAACTTTCGCTTGCTTTACTTATTGCAGGCGTGGGCATGGCAGTAGGGCTGCCAAAACAGGTAATAGAAGTTGTCAATGCAGCAAGTGTCACACCGACAGTAGTAGATCCTTGGCAATCAGGAAACGCAGAATTTGAGTGTTCACAAATCGGAACATTCCAGAATGCTTTAAAGATTGATAATTGGGATAATACAGATAAAAACGGAACGTACGGAAACATTACAATCCTCAATAGTGATGGAACATATTTTGACTGGAGTTCTAATCCAAATACTGTGGCCACAGTGATCGTCAAGGGTGGCAACGCTGCTAATATTTTCAATTACAATCCACAACAAAATTCTGATACAAATTTATATTCACCTTTAAATGATGGTGGTAGAAGACCCGCTGTTAGTCATGTTACTTTTTGTTGGAACAATGAAGAAGTTTGTGAAGAAACAGTAAGTTGCCCAACGGGTGATGCCTGTAGAGTTGATCAAACACTAGAGCTTGATTGTGGTGGCACAATTCTTTGTCCTGGCAACGCTCCAGAGGCTGAAGAATGCCCAGAGCGATGTGGACAAGAGGCAAGTGAAGTTCCAGACGGTCAGTGCGGATATACCCAATGCCCAGCAACTGAAGAATGCTCTGATCCAAACCCCCACTGCGACAGTAGGTGTCTAAATGATTCAATGTGTACAGAACTTGGTGAAGGATATATTTGCTACCATCCTGAAGAAGGAGATCCTACTCAAGGTGAACCTGGACATTGTAGATTAGCAACAAATCCAACAAGTGAACAGTGTGTAGCACCTGAATCTACACCAACACCAACTCCTACCCCAAACAACAATGTTAAAGCAGCATTTTCCACAATTGATCCAAGTTGTGACTCAAACGTAATCACAGCAATGGAGAAAATCACTGTGAACAATATTGATCAGTCGGGCATCAAAGTTATATTCAAATACAACGGAGTTGAAAAAATTTCCTATACTGATCTTCAAGGTCAAGCATTAGTTGCCTTTGATTACACTGGTGATGGTTTTGTTGATGTCTACCCAGATGGATTTGCATCAGAGGCGCACTTTGTTACCAAAGAAACTAACTGTTCAACTCCAAATAATGGTCAAGTGCTTGGCACTTCCACACAAGGTCAAGTCTTAGGTGCAACAACCTACGCAGAGACTGGAATTGCACAAGATGTTATGATGTCTATACTCGGACTTGCAGGTGCCGGAATGTTCACCACAGGTGCAGTATTACATGTCAAGAAAAAAGACTAAAAAAATAAAGCAAAATCAAAATAAAAACGCCCCAGTGCTACTACTTGTAGTTGGGGCGTTTTTGATGGCACTTTCTGGGCTACATTGGTACCTGAGATACCAAGCCCTTTCATTAGATCAAGATCTATTGGCTCAACATCAACAAACAGTTCAAGATAATTCTGGTCAAGTTCCTACTCACATTTATATTCAATGGTTTGTCGATACACCAATAAGCGAACAAATTTTAGATAATAACAACTGGACCATTTCGGAAACTGAAGCTTCATACCTTAAACAATCTGCCAAACCAGGTGAAAACGGTAACATTATTATCTATGGACATAACAAAAGAGAAATTATGGGTAACATTCGAGCACTGAAAGGGAACGAAGTTATTACAATTACAACTGAAAATGGTGATAAACATCAATATAAAATTAAGCTTATAACCGAAGTTGAACCAAACCAAGTTACCTATCTGTTACCAACTTCACAAGAAACTTTAACCCTCTATACTTGCTCCGGTTTTATGGATAGCAAAAGGTTTATTGTCCAGGCAACACCACTGAATATAAAATGAATTCAACTATTTCCTTCTTGAGTTGTAAGATCCAAGTAGAGTAGACTGAAAGTAGGCAGTGAGTAAGTGCTCGTTTTGTTTTGCGTGCACATACTCATCCAAAAAAAATGAAAAAAATGCTTGCCCAAGCGCTTACTGGCAGTTCAAAGAAAACTTCACATACCTCACGTGAAGAGCGTGAGTTTGGCAACAAGGTACACGTTCACAAAAAGCATTTAGATAAGAAACACAGCAATGAAGAGATTAAAGCGCTTGCGACACTCATTCGTAAAGAAATCATTTTAATGCTACTTGAAGCAGAAAGTGGTCATAGCGCCGGCCCATTAGGAATGGCTGACGTGTTTGCAGCTTTGTATTTTTCTGTTCTCAAACATAATCCACTTAAACCTAATTGGGAAGAAAGAGACCGTGTCATTCTCTCAAACGGACACATATGTCCAGTTTTGTACGCTACTCTGGCGGAATGCGGATATTTTTCTAAAACAGAACTACGGACTTTGCGAAAACTTGGCTCAAGATTGCAAGGTCATCCTCATTTTCAAGCTACTAACGACTACAAAAATCAAAAAAAACACGCCATTAAACACCCAAGTAATATCCCAGGGTTAGAAAATACTTCTGGACCATTAGGTCAAGGACTATCACAGGCTATAGGCATTGCGACTGCTTTAAAAATGAATCAAAAACCAAATTACGTCTACTGCTTTATGAGCGATGGAGAACTACAAGAAGGCCAAAACTGGGAAGCTTTTTTGTATGCAGCAAATAAAAGACTGAATAATTTGACCATTTTAATAGACCGAAATGGGATTCAAATTGATGGATATACAGAACAAATCCTCCCATTAGAATCAATCATCGATAAATTCAAAAGTTTTAACTGGAATGTATATTCCATTAATGGCCATAGAATTGAAACGATCATAGATACTTTAGAGCTCTCAAAAAAACACAGGCTTGGCCCATCTGTAATTATTTGTCAAACGACTCCTGGAAAAGATGTTGATTTTATGGAAAATTTACCAGAATGGCACGGAAAGCCACCAGACAAAAAACAAGCAAAAGACGCACTTGATGACTTAAGAAGTTTGAAAGGCAGAATTTGGTGGGAGTAAATCAAAAAAGATGACAGAACAAAAATTTGGAACTACCAGAGATGGATTTGGAAAAGCACTCGTAGAATTAGGTCAAGAGAATGTCCAAGTCGTCGTGTTATGTGCTGATCTAACAGAATCAATGAGAACGCATTGGTTTAAAGCGGAATTTCCCGAACGTTTTTTAGAAATGGGAGTTCAAGAAGAAAATATGGTGGGCGTTGCTACCGGCCTATCCCTTGAAAAGAAAATTCCTTTTGCGTGTAGTTATTCGGTTTTTATTGTCAATAATGCACTTGGCCCAACTCGGGCAAGTGTGTGCTACTCAAATGCGAATGTCAAATTAATAGGCGGACACGCGGGTATCACTACCGGAGAAGATGGCGCGACTCACCAGGCCCTTGAAGATATCGCCACTATGCGGGTCTTGCCAAATATGACAGTGATTGTGCCTGCTGATGAAGAAGAGTCGCGCCAAGCTACCCATGCAATAGCTAAACATGTTGGGCCATGTTATTTAAGAATCGGAAAATTTAAAACCCCAAGACTTACTAAAATTAATGAACCATTCAAAATCGGAAAAGCTAGAATAATGAATGAGGGTAGTGATATAACGGTCGTCGCCTGTGGTAATATGGTTTCAATTGCTATTGCAGCTGCTCAAAAACTGTGTTCTGGTTTAGGCGGCGAAAAAAGTATCTGTGTAGAAGTGATTAACATGCATACTATCAAGCCACTTGATACACAAACACTATTCAAATCACTCAAAAAAACAAGAGCTCTCATAACTATTGAAGAACACCAAATAGCAGGTGGATTAGGGTCAGCAATCCTTGAAGCTGTAGCTACCTATGACCCAACACTTTTAAGTGTTCCTGCAGTTACTATGGGAGTACCCGATACATTTGGCCAATCAGGTGATGGGAACGAACTACTTAAGCATTACCATTTAGACCAGAAATCCCTTGAAATACAAATTAAAAAAGTAGTAAGCTTACAAAGAGAGTTGAAAAGACAAGTATGAAAAACGGTGGATATAAAGTTTCTATCATTGGCTGTGGAAAAGTAGGTATGACTGCTGCGTACTCTTTAGTTCACGATGGCACTATTAATGAGTTACTTTTAGTCGGTAGAGACAAATCAAAAATAGTTGGTGAACAACTTGACTTAGAGCATGGGCTCAGTTTTTTACACCACGTGCGAATTGACTCAACCGAAGATTACAAAGATATCAAAAACAGTGATGTTGTCATTTTCACCGCTGGAGCAGCGCAAAAACCTGGAGATACTAGATTAGATCTAGCTCAAAAAAACATTAGTATCATTGATGAAACTATTCCCAAAATCGTTGCTCATGCACCAGAGGCAGTGATTTTAATTGTCACCAATCCGGTAGATATCTTGACGTATCGTGCATACCAAATAGCTGGTCTGCCTAAAGGTCGTATCTTTGGTTCTGGCACAACTTTAGATACAGCCAGATTTCGGTTTCATTTGTCAGAATTTTTAAAACTAAATCCAAAAAGTATTCATGCCTATATTCTTGGAGAACACGGAGATCATTCGTTCCCAGCAATTTCAAGCGCAACCGTAGGTGGCCAACCGCTTGCAACTTTACCTGGATTTTCAGAGGATAGAGCAGAGAAAGCATACTTGGCAGCTAGAAATGCTGCATACAAAATTATTGCATCAAAAGGGGCAACATATTATGCAATTGGAGCAGTTGTTGCTCACATTGTCAAAAAAATCCTCACAGACGCAAAGTCAATTTTGCCTGTTTCAGTTCCATTACACCAATATCATGACATTAGCGGAATAGCATTGAGTGTTCCCTGTGTCGTTGGGAGAAGTGGAGTAGAGCGGACACTTGAAATCAAACTTTCCTGGGATGAAAAACAAAAACTACAAACGGCCGCAAATACTTTAAAAAGGTTTTTGTAATTGTTAAAAATTACACACTGAATTCTGGACCCAAATTTTTAAGGTCACCAAGCAACAATATGAGATTTTTCTCCATTTGGTATGCCTTTTTTTTATCTTTTTCTATAATCGTATAAATCAATTTACCATCGGGAATACTGTTGTGTGAATTAATAATAACTCCAGTTTTTTTCTTCTTATCAAATAAAATTGGTTTAAGCTTTTCGATGACTTGTGCAAAAGTCTGACCATTTTTTGCAAACCATTCTGGACGGCTTCTAGACATAGAATACACCTCATCCATAAATTCTTTTCCTATAAGTCTTCGTACTATTTTGTATGTATCGGTCCCACCAGTGTTTCTGGTATTTGATTCACAGACATATAAAACACCACTCTTGGCCATCATTAAATCAATATCAAAATGTCCTCGATATCCAGCAGCTCTGTATTGCTCTGCGATAAAATAACCAGTATCTTCAAGCTTTGTTTGCAATCGATCATTAATAATATCTTCATTGATATCAATTCCAAAGAACTTGCCCTTGGGAGTAACTTGGCAAGCACAAACATACAACATTTCAATCCTACCGTTTTTATGGATTTTGAATTCAACATTTGGAAATCCACTCGCTACTGCATGGTTAATACTAATAAGATCTTCTATTACAATTGGGAACTGATCCCAATATCGGTCTTCGCTCATCTGCTCTAAAATAATTTTTTCACAAGCCTCATATTCTGTAGGAAGTTCACCTTCTCTAAAAATAAGCACGCCACTTCCACCACTGCCTTTATTCGTCTTTATCACCACACCCTTTTGCTTAATATATTTACTAGCCGCTATCTTTGCAGCATCTTCACGACCAACACAGATAATTCCCTCTGGCATTACAAAGTCAGGTTCTTTCGTTTGACTTTTTTGAGCCAACTGTCGAATTCCAGATTTACTACCAAAAAAATTAACAGTCCAAACCTCTTCTAAATCCGGAGCCTCAGGCAAATACACTGAGATACCCAACTTTTCTAATGACTCTTTTAGGTCATATAATTGATGACTTGCCGAATAGCTTGTAAGCACGACCCGGCTATACTGTTTTGCCTTGCTCACCAAAGACATGAATGTCCTTGAATCATCAACTAGATCTTCACAAATTAAGTGTGACCTCATGCTCGGAACAAGTACTTCTGCGTTAGAAAAATTAAAATTTTGCTTTGCGTATTCAACGAATTCCTCTGGAATTGGCTTAGGAGAAATGTATACAAACTCTTTCTCTGTAGCTTGTGAAAGAAAATACGCATCAGCAGCATCTTCAGATTCACTAATGTAGCCAAATCTCTTAATTGGATCTGTGATTGAACTAACAAATGACCACTCATCTTCAATAACGTTAAAGACATATACCAACAGATCTGTTTTTAGTGTTTGCATAAGTAGGTATCAATATATTATATTTGGCAGTTCTGGCAATAGTATGTTCCTCGTCCACCAAGTTGCATCTTTTTTATTGTTCCGCCACAATTTTTACACTGTTCGCCTTCGCGACCATACACACGTACATGATCCTGGTATTTTCCAGCAAATCCATCAACAGTTCTGTAATGATCAATAGTTGCACCACCCAATTTGATTCCTAACACTATTACCTGTTTTAGCGCGTGCAGTAACTTTTTTACTTCCTCAGGAGTAAGGGAACTAGCCCGTCTAGCAGGGTGAATACATGCTGTATTTAAACCATCACAGGCATAAATGTTACCCACACCTGAAACTATAGAATTGTCCATAATTACTTGTTTTATTTTCCGGTTTGTTTTTGATATCTTTTGGGTAAAATATTTCAAGGAAGCATCCAGAGTATGGATATCAGGACCATATTTTCTAAATTCTGCCTCAACTTCTTGATCTGTGACTACTTTTATCCAACCAAAAATCCTTTGGTCATTAAAAAATAAATGATGTGCTTTTCCTTCAGAATCTTGCAATTCAAAAATGACTCGAGTATGTTTACTTGGTAGCTGTGAAATCCAGTCATCTGTAGGGTGACCACCACCTAGTCGGGAACCATCCGCTGCCACAAAAATAAATTGGCCGGTCATTTTCAAATGGGCGAGCAAATGTAAACCATTAGGTAGGTGGAATTTAATTAATTTTGCACGCCTACTAACATCTAAAATTGGCAATCCAACTATTTTTTGTGGATCTCCTTGAAAACTTTTTTCTTTTACTATTGTGACACTTGTGATAGTTTTTTTAATTAAAATCTCACGTAATCGACGCGCAATGGTTTCGACTTCCGGCAACTCAGGCATAGTTAATAATTACTTGTGTTTAGCATTTAAACCACGAGTAAAGTTTCCTCTGCGTAGTTTTAATTGTCCATACATAATAGACTGCATGTAGATTAACCAATCAATTATTTTCCTCTTCTCAGATCCACTTGCTGTTTGATAGTGTGCGTGTAACTCATCTTTTAATGCCAAAATTCTGTCCAAAAATGGTTGTCTTTCTGCTTGGGTGATCTTTGGTCTACCCAATATTTGCCACCTTGAACCTGACTTTTCCTTAGAAAACTCAGCTAACTCATTTTGTAACACCTGAAACTTTGTTTGCAAACGTTGCATTGCATCCGATAGTTTTTCATGTTGATAAGGGTAGTGTGTTTCCATTACCCCAATATCTGCTAATGATGGATAACCAAACTCTGCTTCAATGCTACTAAATCCTACATATCTTTTCATATGTAATCCTCCTTATTACACGTTACTAATCGGATTATACACACTATTGCTTTTTTTTCTCTCTTGGTTTTTTTGTTGCGAAAAATTAAACACTATGTCAGTACCACTCCAGATCATCGCTGCTACTACAGCTGATAAAACAGGAGCTAAAATACCAGTATGGAATTTACTTTCTGTAACAAAAGCACTTAAAACTGCACTCAACTCAAATAGGTGTCTGGGAGCTCTAGAAAAAATCCCAGACAACCTTGGTGACAGACCTAAAGAAAAAAGGTTGCTGTATGGGTTGAATACTAAAGCATCATCATGCTGTAGAGTCCGCTGTTCTTGGATGAACCCAGTAACTGAAACAATCGCATATAAACCTAAAAGAAATTGTGTAATGTCTTCAATACCAGAATCAAGAAGTGCTGCAATTATTGAAGCACGCATTGACTCATACACAACAAACATTATTGGTAGCGCCAAAACACTAAATGCAACCTTGCGTTTGAATTCAATTGGAATCCAATCAGTGCCGTGCATCTGCACTACCTCAATGACTGTTTTAACAGCACGTCTCTGACTATTAAATTTTCTTGTTATGGCTCCGATTTTTTTTATGCCACTTGACCCTGACAAATCCTCTTGACTTGGAGTATCTCTTTGGAGATAGTTTTGTGCTTGATCTAGTAGTGGCTCGAAAGAACCAAAATTTTCACTCTTCCTACCAGTTTGTAATCGATATGCAATTTCGGAATATACAGCCTGTCTGTTTTGCTCTAAAAAAGCAACAATATTCAGGTTGCTTGAAAAAACTGAAAAAAAAGAATCAAGTCTTGTGATCTTTTCTGCAAGAAGGAATACCAACACCCCTGGTCTTTGTTCTGAATGTTTCATTTTTAAAATTAGTCTGCTGATTATATCAAAAGACATTCAAGGTAACATTGTCTTCATTGCATTCCGGGTTTAGACTATCAAATAATATGAAAAATTTTCTTGTGAACTTGTTTGTTTTGCTATTTTTAGTTACCCCTTTTCTCTGGCTTTTTTTTGTAATTAAAAAAGAAAGGTTTCAATCAATCATTAAAAGACAGTGGTCGAGAAAACAAATCACATTGTTTTTCTTGAGTTTATTTTTGTTCTCTTTGTTTGGTATTGGAACATTTGCAGATACTACAAGAGCTCAATCCGATGAATCCACTAACAAAACCTCTGTTGTGACACTTATTGATGAAGGTAAACTAGATCAAAATATTCAGTCAGAATTTGAAACCGTAAAAGTAACTAGAGTTGTTGATGGGGATACAATTGAAATTGAAGGTGGCAAAAAAGTTAGATATATAGGTATTGACACATCAGAGTCAGTACATCCAAGTAAACCCGTTGAGTGCTTTTCAGCAGAAGCTACAAAGAAAAACAAGGAATTGGTTGAGGGCAAAGAAGTTCGTCTAGAAAAAGATGTGAGTGAAACTGACAGATATGGCAGACTATTAAGGTATGTGCACGTTGGCGATACTTTTATAAATAATGTTTTAGTTAGTGAGGGCTATGCACAATCGAGTTCCTACCCCCCTGATATAAAATATCAATCAGTTTTTACTGAATCAGAACGTCAAGCTAGGGAAAAGAAAAAAGGGCTATGGGGTGATACCTGTTTGGTTGCAACACCAACTCCAAAGGCAACTTCTATTCCAAAACAAACAACAGTTCCTCCAATAAGTGTGGATAATTACAGCTGTAATTGTTCTAAAACATGTACAAACATGGATTCTTGTGAAGAGGCGTATTTCCAGTTAAATAACTGTGGTTGCTTTGCAAGAGATGGAGATGATGATGGAGTGCCCTGTGAAAGTATATGTCCTGGAGGTTAAGTATTATTTTTTATTTAGTTGGTGAGTCCGCTGGGACTCGAACCCAGGACGCACAGCTTAAAAGGCTGTCGCTCTAACCGACTGAGCTACGGACCCTCACAAACAGTAACGAGAGGATATTATATCAAACCTCTAGATAAAACAAAACTGTGAAATATCTAAGACTTGCAAAAGCTCGAGTTTTTTTAGATACTGTATAGTGATAATTGAATTTTATGCTTAACACAAAAAAATTGCTCTACATATTACCTGATCTCGCATACATTGCTGAATTGCTTCCAGCAAAAAAAGAGTATACCTTTACTATCCAGTCTTTTAGGCAAATTAATGGTGAGTTTATTGACGAAAACGAACTAATCCCCACAAGTATTGAAAAATTATTTTCAAAACTCGAAAAAGAAGAATACCATCTTATTCTTCCGGACTTTCTGTTCACAAATACAATAGTAACCGTTGAAGGCACTTCAGAAACAAAAGTCCTCGATTACGTCACAAAAGTTTTGTTACCCGATCTACAACTTTCCAAAGACACTCATGAAATTGAAACAACGGTTCTGACCAGTTTTAAAGGTAACTCTAAAGTCCAGATCTCAGCAATCGAAAAAAGTGTACTTGCTCCAATTAGAGGTGCTGCCAAAAAATCGGAAACCACAATCGCTGCAGTTTCACCCTTAACCTGGTCTGTAAAAGCAATCATTTCACTAGAACCTTCTATCAGTGTCTTACAAATGGGATCACAACTATATACAGCCCTACACTATATTGGTGTTGATCAAACAAATAATTTCCCAATGGACGATTATGACGCAATAGCAGAGACAGTCAAAACTTTGAAAGGTTCAGAACCTTCTATTCAATCAGTGTACTTGGCTTCAAGTTCATTAGTCGAAGAAGATATCAAAGAAAAACTCTCTGGAACACTCCCAATTCAACAGGTTGTCTCTTTCAAAGAGGATGATTCAAAGATGCCTTCTTACATTAAACATATTATTGAATCCACCATGAGGACACTTTCTATCCCAGATTTCCCAGTTCCTCAATTTAAAGTTGGAAAAGCAACTGAAGAAGACATGCTTAGTTTAACAAAGGAACCAGAAAAAAAAGTCGAAGATACTGAAGAAGAGGATGAAGTAGAAGAGACTTCATTACCTGTTCCAACAAAAGTTGAACCAACAACAGAACCTGAAGACAATGAAACTCAAAGTAGTAGTAAAACAATTGAACCTGCCAAAATAGATCTGCCTGCACCAATCGCTCCTGCAGCAACTATGGCAGCTAAAGATACGGGGAGTTTATCTATGACAGAAGAACAGAAAAAAGAACTTGAAAAGGTTGAGCCAATAGAAAGCCTTGACACCGACACAAATACAGTTGAGACAGAGCCAGCAAAAGAATCTGAAACAGATGTAGAACTTCCTTCAATTCCTGAGATTGATACTACTACAAAAGCTGACGAAGCATTAGAAAAGAAACCTGCTACTCTTGATAAGACTCCGGCTGAAGAACCAAAAAAAGAATCATCTGATGACGAAATTGATCTTTCCCAATTCGCAAGTAAAGATACAGATGAGGGGAACGGCTTAGCTGTTGATACCGAAATAAAAGGGACTCCATTGCCAGAGAAAAATCTTGACAAAACACAAAAAAAGGTTATAAAGAACTCATCAGGAGTAAATAACATGCTCAAGATGGTGTTCATAACTGTGGCCGTATTTTTCATAACAATAGCAATTGGTGTAGGCGTTGGACTTGGGTTGTTGAAAATGTCAGAAAACAAAACCGAAGAAACTACCCCTGCGGTTGTCACTGAAACTCCAGCCCCAACACCAACCCCGACGCCAACCCCAGAAGTCGTTGAAATCAAAAAAGATGAACTTTCAATTCTTATTGTCAATGCAACTACCAAAGCTGGATATGCGGGCACTATAAAAAAATTGCTTACTGATGCTGAGTTTACAGATGTCACTGCTGGAAATGCTAAAGGTGAATACGAAACTGGTGCAGACGAAACCAATCTACTTCTTATGAAAGCAGAAAACCCTGAATTACAAAAACTTCTTGAAGAAACAACTGAGCTTACATTTGAATACTCTAGTGAAATCGATACAGAGGATACAGCAGACAAATACGACGCCGTTATAGTATTGACTCAGTTAGTTGACTAATTTGCACAATTTGTTACTTGCTCTAGTAGCAAAGCACGATATAATTCATGGTGTGAATGCGCACTTAATGTGCATTCTGTTTATTGGTTAAATAGTAAAAAAGTATTTAAAAATAAAGAAACAAAACATGTCAGCAAGTGGACTACACATCTCAATTTCAGCAGAAAAGCTGTTCTCAGTAGGAAATTTGGTAATTACCAACTCAATGTTTACCAGTATGGTGGTTAGCGCAATCCTTATTGCCTTCGCACTCACTGTCAACTCACAACTTAAGAAGACCAATAAACCAACTGGGCTTCAAAATTTTGCAGAATTTATTATTGAAGCTCTACACGGACTTGTAAACGGAGTAACGGGTGACTTGAAAAAGACCCGTCTTTTTTTACCTTTCATTGCCACATTCTTTCTTTGGATTTTACTAAATAACTGGCTTGGTCTCGTTCCTGGCGTTGGAACAGTCCGCATTGTTGAAAAGCATGAAGAAGCAGAAGCAGTCGAAATTGCACCAGAAACCGTAGAAGAACATTCGGGACTTGTTAAGATAGTTCAAGCATCAGAAGTTGTTGCTGAACCCACAAGTGAGTCAGAAGTGACTTCAGAAGCACCAGAATCAGAAGAAGGTGCTACTACAGAACATGCGCAAGAAACCGAAGGTCCAAAATATGTCCCAGTATTTAGACCAGGTACCGCAGACCTCAACACAACACTTGCACTAGCGATTATTTCTATCTTTATAACCCAGGTGTTTGGTGTCAGATATCTTAAATTGGGATATTTCAAGAAATTCTTTAATTTTTCAAACCCTATCATGACCTTTGTTGGAATCCTCGAAATTGTCTCAGAGTTCGCTAAAATTATTTCCTTTGCATTCCGTTTGTTTGGTAACATTTTTGCTGGAGAAGTACTCTTGGTAGTTATGGCATTCCTTCTTCCTGTAATTGTTCCAATGCCATTTTATGGTCTCGAACTTTTTGTAGGATTTATTCAGGCTCTGGTTTTCTCAATGCTTTCACTTGTTTTCTTTAATATGGCTACACACAGTCACGAGAGCGAGCATTAAACGTCAGGATAGTAAACAAATAGTAATAAGTACAAAATATAAATAGTAGGAGAAAAAATTATATGACAACCGAATTCGCAGTTGCATTTGTTATGGGTGTTGGCTCAATTGGGCCAGGCTTAGCAATTGGTATGCTTGTTTCAAAAGGTCTTGAAGCCATTGGAAGAAACCCAGAAGCTGCAAGTAAAATTCAAACAAACATGATTCTTGGTATCGCATTTGCAGAAGCTATTGCTATCTATGCACTTGTCGTTGCTTTAATCTTGAAATTTGTTTAAAGGACACATATGGACATTCAAATCACACAAATACTGTTTCAGGCAATTAACTTTTCTGTAGTTTTAGGTGCGCTCACATTTTTACTCTACAAACCAGTTTTAAAGATGTTTGATGAACGCTCACAAAAAATTGCTGAAGGTCAAAAAGCAGCTGAAGCAGCAGTCACAGAAAAAAATGAACTTGAGCAAACTAGAAAAAAAATGGAAAACGATCTTAAAAAAGAGCGCGCTACCGTTTTAAAGGAAGCTCAAGATGAGGCAAAAGAAAAAGCTCAAGAAATTCTTGCACAAGCAAGAAAAGAAGCCAAAGCAGAAAAATCAAAATTGCTTGATTCTTGGGACACAGAAAAAGCAGCTTTATTAAAAGAGGCAAAACAAGATATGGCAGATGCCGTTATGGCGGTTTCAGCTAAAGTCATTGGGAAATCTCTTGATGTCAAAGCTCAACAAAAACTAATTGACTCAGAATTAGAAACAATCTTAAAGAATCTGTAATATGAAACCAATGTTAAAAGTTACCGTTACATCTGCAGTCGAGCTCACTAGCTCACAAGCTAAAAAAATTGTTGATGCAATGGAAAAAAAATACACAGAAAATACGATAGAGTTAAAACAAGTCGTGGATCACTCAGTAATTGCAGGAGTTAAAATTACTGTTGGCTCACAAGAGATTGATGCAACTGCATACTCAAAACTTGAAAAACTCCACGTACAACTAAAACAAAGTTTGTAAACAAGAAATAGAAGATGAAAAAAAATCCAAAACAAAATTTCAACCTTTCTATTGCCGATCTAATTAATCAATCAACGGTCTCAGTTGAAAAACAGTCTGTTGGTACAGTTAAAGCATATGGCGATGGAGTCGTAAAAGTTACTGGCCTTGATGATGTGCAAGCTGGAGAATTGATTGATTTAGGAAATAATCAATTTGGGTTAGCACTCAACTTAGAAAAGACAGAAACTGGTATTGTTGTTTTGGGTGATGCAGCTCATTTAAAAGCTGGCGCAACTGTTAAGAAAACTGGCAAAATTCTTTCAATTGGTGTTAGTGACGATATACTTGGAAGAACTGTTGATGTTTTAGGAAGACCTCTAGACGGTGGAAATGCTATCTTCGCTGAAAAGAACATGCTCCTTGAGAAAAAAGCTCCTGGAATTATGCCACGCCAATCAGTTACTGTTCCAATGCACACTGGCTTAAAAGCAGTTGATGCTTTAGTACCAATTGGAAGAGGACAACGTGAACTCATTATCGGTGATAGATCTACCGGTAAAACTGCAGTTGCCTTGGGAACAATTCTCAATCAAAAAGGAGAAAATCTCATTTGTGTTTATGTTTGTATTGGTCAGAAACGGTCATCTCTTGCACAAACAATTGGTATTTTAGAAAAAGCTGGGGCAATGGAGTACACGACTGTTGTTGCTGCAACAGCATCAGTTTCTGCTGCAGAACAATTTTTAGCTCCATATGCCGGACAAGCTATTGCTGAATACTTCCTTGATAAGGGAAAAGACGTTTTAATTATTTTTGATGACTTAACTAAACATGCACAAGCATATCGTGAGATTTCACTCTTGCTGAAACGTCCATCAGGTCGTGAAGCATATCCGGGTGACGTTTTTTACCTACACTCTAGATTACTTGAAAGAGCTTGCCGCCTAAACAAAGAAAACGGTGGTGGTTCTATCACAGCACTTCCAATCATTGAAACTCAAAATAATGACGTGTCTGCATTTATTCCAACAAACGTTATATCTATTACTGACGGCCAAATTTACCTCGAATCAGATCTCTTCAACGCAGGTATGAAGCCAGCTATCAACGTTGGTCTCTCGGTTTCTCGTGTTGGTGGAGCAGCTCAAGTGAAAGCAACCAAACAAGTTGCTGGTACCATGAAACTTGACCTGGCTCAATTCAGAGAATTACAAGCATTTGCCCAATTCAGTTCTGACCTTGATGATAAAACAAAAGCACAACTTGATAGAGGTGAACGAGTAAACGCTATCCTCAAACAAGGATGGGACACTCCACTTAAAATGGAAGAGCAAGTCGTTGTTATCTATGCAGCCGTTAAAGGTTATTTAGATAAAGTATCGGTTGATGACATTCAAAAATGGGAGAGTGCTTACTTAGAAACAATCAAAAGTTCTTACTCATCTATTCTTGAAAGCATTACCAAAGAACAAAAGTTAGTTGAAGAAACTGAAAAAGCACTCATAGATGCAATCACTACCTTCAACACTATGCAACAGGAATTAGTTTCTCAAGAGTAATAATGTCAAGCGCACGCCAAATTAAACAAAGAATTAAGACAGCAAAAAACATCTCCAAAATTACAAAAGCAATGGAGATGGTTTCTGCAAGTAAGATGCGTCGAGCTCAAGCACAAGCGCTTGCAACTAGACCATATACTAGGGCATTACAAGAATCTTTACAAAAACTTGCCAATGAAGTTAAAACCGATATTCATCCATTTCTTACTGCTCACGAATCAGGAATTGATGTTGCGGTAGTTATTTCTACCGATAAGGGGCTCTGTGGTGGCCTTAACCAGAATTTATTCAAAGAAGCTATGGCTTGGCAAAAAGAACATCCACATTCCAAACTTGTCGTTATTGGCAGAAAAGCCGTTGCCTTTGCCCGAATATACGGGTTGGATGTTCACGCTCAATTCACAGATTTACCAGACACAGTTGGTTCCAATGACACAATTGCTATTTCAACTCTGGTTTCAAAAGCCTTTATTGACCAAACTTTCAGAACAGTTACTGTAATTTACATGGACTTTATCAGTACTCTAGTCCAAAAGGTACGAACCGTACAATTGCTCCCACTTCCCAAAGAGGTTTCAGACAGCTTTAAAAGTGAAAACTCTGTTGAAAAACAATCTACAGAGTATCTGTTCGAACCAAGCCCAGAAGAAATTCTTGGAGATTTGCTCAATTACTATCTAGAAAATACTGTGTATCAGTCTTTTCTAGAAGCAAAAGCAAGTGAGCACTCTGCTCGTATGGTTGCAATGAAAAATGCGAGTGAGAACGCTGGCGACTTAATGAAGGAGTTAGAATTATCATTTAATAAATCAAGACAAGCAGGTATTACAAGTGAGTTACTTGACATTACAACTGCAATATTAGCGCAAAAAGGAAAATAACAAGGAAAATAACTATGAAAAACACAGCAAACACCGGTATTGTTACTCAAATTATTGGTCCAGTTGTTGACATAAAGTTTGAAAATTCATTACCAGCTATTTACACAGCCCTAACAATCGAAAGAAAAGGCCAAGAAACCTTGTATCTTGAAGTTGAACAGCAACTCTCCGAAACAGAAGTCCGCTGTATTGCACTTGACTCTACCGATGGATTACAAAGAGGAGCAGTCGCAACAGATACTGGTGCACCTATTACTGTTCCAGTTGGCGAAGAAACACTTGGAAGAGTTTTTAACGTTTTAGGCCAAGCAATTGACCTTAAAGAACCTATTACAGCAAAACAAACTTCACCTATTCATAAACCATCTCCAGAGTTAGTTGATCTTGAAACCAACCCAGCCATGCTTGAGACTGGTATCAAAGTCATTGACCTTATCGCACCTTTTGCAAAAGGTGGAAAAGTTGGTGCATTTGGAGGAGCAGGTGTTGGTAAAACCGTTATTATTCAGGAATTGATCCGTAATATCGCTGAAGAACACCAAGGTCACTCTGTCTTTGCTGGTGTTGGAGAACGTACCCGTGAAGGAAATGACCTTTATTACGAAATGAAAGATTCTGGTGTTCTTGCAAGTACAGTCATGTGCTTTGGCCAAATGAACGAGCCACCAGGTAACCGTTTACGTGTAGCTCTAACAGCACTCACTATGGCAGAGTACTTCCGTGATGAAAAAAATGAAGACGTGCTGCTTTTTATTGACAATATCTTCCGTTTCTCACAAGCCGGTGCAGAAGTTTCTGCATTACTCGGTCGTATTCCTTCAGCTGTGGGATACCAACCAAACTTGGCAACAGAAATGGCAGCACTACAAGAGCGTATCACCTCTACAAAAAACGGTTCTATTACTTCTATTCAAGCAATTTATGTTCCAGCTGACGACTATTCTGACCCAGCTCCTGCAACAACGTTTGCACATATTGACTCAACAATTTCTTTGGATCGCAAGCTTTCAGAGCAGGGTATCTACCCAGCTGTGGATCCATTAACTTCATACTCAAAGATTCTTGAGCCAGCAGTAGTTGGAGATGATCACTTCAATACCGCTCGTGCTGTACAAAAAGTTTTGCAACGTTACAAAGAACTGCAGGACATCATTGCGATCTTGGGTATTGACGAACTTAGTGAAGACGATAAAAAAGTTGTCGCCCGTGCAAGACGTATTCAAAAATTCTTGTCACAACCATTCTTCGTTGCTGAGCAATTCACTTCTATTCCAGGTGCGTATGTCACCATTGATGAAACAATCAGAGGCTTTAAGGAGATCTTAGAGGGTAAACATGACCATCTCCCAGAACAAGCTTTCTACTTAGTTGGTACAATTGATGACGCGATTAAAAAAGCTGAAACATTATAATTAGGAATACAATGAAACAAATTTTGTTGACTGTTGTCTCACAAGAAAAACAGTTACTCAAAGCACAAGTTGAACAAATTACTGCTCCAACTGCAACTGGGGAAATTACGATTCTTCCAGAACACATCGGGCTTTTTAGTAAACTAGAAACAGGTGAACTAAGATACCTCGTGGATGGCAAAGTAGAATCATTGGTTATTTCAGATGGATTTATTACTGTTTCACCAGATAGTACGGTTACAGTAATGGTAGATACAGCTCAGTTTGCTCGAGATATCTCTTTGCAAAAAGCTGAAGAAGCCGTTAAAGCTGCTCAAGAAACTATCAAAGCTTCACCAGAAGATAGAAGAGAGCTCCTTATGGCTGAAGCTTCACTCAAGCGTGCTCTTCTTGAGATCAGAATTGCCCAAAAAAGTAAAAAAACTACAATTTAGCCAACCAATTTCTTGGGGTGGCATACAAAAAAACTTGCCGAATCAAAAAAGTAATATATACTATTCACTGTTATGCAAAAAGTAATGACCAACCAAATAGAATTAACTAAAGAGGGATTGGAAGAAATAAAAGCCGAGTTGAAAGAACTGGCTGATGTTAAGCTTCCTGCTATCATTGAAAGAGTTCAAAAAGCTCGTGAACACGGCGACCTCTCAGAAAATGCAGAGTATCATTCAGCACGAGATGACCAACAATTGTTGCAAGCAAGAATCGATGAGTTACAAAATATTGTCGATAATGCTGTTGTTGTCAAAAATACCAAAAGTCAAAATAAAATTGGTATGGGTTCCTCAGTCACAATCAGAAAATCAGGAACCAAAAAAGATAAAACTGTTCAGATGGTTGGCGAATTTGAAGCTGATCCAAATGCAAATAAAATTTCAATCGCATCACCATTAGGAGCAGCTCTTGTCGGTAAGAAGAAGGGCGATACTGTAATTGTAAAAGCTCCAGCGGGGGAAATGAAATACGAAGTAGCAGATATAAAATAGAAAAAAGCTTAGCCCCCCGCCACAGCGGGGGGCTTTTTGTTTATAGGAACCAAAATGACAAATGTAACAGACTTATTCATGCAGATAGTGCAAATTGACAGTGTTTCCGGTGAAGAGAAAGACATGTCTAATCACCTTGTGGATTTTTTCACACAAGTATGCGAATGTAAGCCTGTAAAGGATACGTACAATAATGTGTTTATTCAATCGAACGGTGAAGGTGAACCGCTACTACTTTGTGCTCATATGGACACAGTTGAACCAGGGAGAGGAATTGTTCCAATACTTAAAGATGGCACCATAACAAGTAGTGGGGACACCATTTTGGCTGCAGATAACAAAGCTGCAATTGCCGCAATTATGTCAGCAGTGCAATATATGCATCAGCATCCAGAACAAAGCTGGCGTCCACTTGATATTCTATTCACAACCTGGGAAGAAGACAGTTGCCGCGGAGTCATTGGCTTTGATAGATCAAAAATAAGAGCAAACATTGGCTATATCTTTGATGGTACAGGTGAGATTGGGGATATAATTTCTGCTTCTCCCTGTTACGGAATATTTACTGTGCTCATTAGAGGTAGGTCTGCCCACACCGAAAACGCTCACGAGGCTGTACCAGCCCTCCCAACGCTTATGGAGATAATACACAAAATTGAAGAGCTAAAGTCAGAAAAAGTACTAATAAATATTGGTGAAATCAGAGGTGGTACTGCAAAAAATACTATTATTGGAAAATTCAAAATCATGGGAGAAATCAGAAGCATGTATTCCGACTTGTTCGAGCAAACCCTTCAAAAGATGAGGGGCATACTCTCAAAAAAATATGATTGCCAACTAGAATGGGAAGTTGTACAGGAAAACTCTGGTTATATTTTTTCTGATACAGAAATTGAACCAATAAAAAAAGTTCTTGAGAAACTACTTAATAGAAAAGTGTCAATACATCAATCTTTTGGCGTTTCAGATGCAAATGTGTTGAACCAAGATCCACAAAAACTAAAGGTCTTTAATTTGGGTGATGGCAGTCGTGAAGTTCATACCACAAGAGAGTCTACAACAGTAGAAAATCTGGAAACAATGAAAGATTTAATCTTAAAGCTAGCAAAAAATCAGGAGGAAAATAATGTATAATCAAGACACCGAAAATCAAAGAAACAACCAAACAAAAAGGACAGGTATGTCAAGAATGGAAGAAACAATCCAGGCAAAAACTGAAAAAAGAGAACAACTTGAATCGCTTGGAATTAACGTACATCCGTACCTCTACAACAAACAACACACAATTGCTCAAACAAGAAACTTGCTCAATGAACAGGTTCAGACTGCTGGACGTATCATGTCAATTCGTGCCCACGGTAGTGTTATTTTCTTAGATCTTCAGGATTCTACAGATCATATCCAAGTGATGGTGCGAAAAACTGAAGTTCCAGAATCAGATTACAATTGGCTCAAAAATTTAGTTGATAGAGGAGACTACTTGGGTGTTATGGGAACTGTTATAACTACCAAAACTGGCGAAATAACAATCCAAGCCACTGAATACACATTGCTGAGCAAATCGCTTAGGCCAATCCCCACAGTCTGGAATGCTGCTGATGACAAAGAGGCACGATTTAGAAAACGCTATGTTGATATGTTGATCAACCCAGACGCGAAACGAGTCCTTGATGCACGTTGGCTCTTAACTAAAGAAATCCGAAGATTTTTACAAGATAAATACGACTTTGTTGAAGTTGAGACCCCAATCTTACAACCACTCTATGGTGGTACAAATGCAACTCCATTCACAACCCATATGAATGCACTTGATTCTGATTTTTATTTACGTATTGCACCAGAACTATATTTAAAACGCCTCATAGTTGGTGGTTATGATCGTGTTTTTGAAATCGCTCGCAATTTCCGTAATGAAGGAATTGACCAGACTCATCAACCAGAATTTACTATGATTGAATGGTATGAAACGTATGCGGACTATCATCGCATGATGAATGTGGCTGAAGAATTAGTTAAACATTTAGTATTCCAGTTATATGGCAACTATACAATTACAGTTGGTGAAGCCGAAATAGACATTAGTGGTGACTGGCCAAGAGTAAGAATGGATGAAGCACTCAAAGAACATGCTCATATTGACTTTGAGTCGTTATCAGATGAAGCAGTACACAACTTACTAAATGAACATAAAATCACATTAAAAAGTGAATATACCAGAGGAAAAGCCTTGTTTGAGCTATTTGATGCCTTGGTAACTCCTCATTTGGTTGCCCCAATTTGGATTGTTGATTATCCACGAGACATCTCGCCACTTTCAAAACAGCACAGGACTAACCCACAATTTGCAGAACGCTTTGAGGCATATATTGGTGGAAAAGAACTTGCAGACGGCTGGAGCGAGATTGTCGACTCAATTGATCAAAGAAAAATCTGGGAAAACGAACAAGCAAACATGCGTCACGGTGATACCGAAGCACACCCACTTGATGAAGATTTTCTGGAAGCAATGGAACATGGTATGCCACCACTTGGGGGTATAGGTATGGGAATTGACCGATTAGTCATGTTTTTGACCAACACTTGGAGTATCAAAGAAGTAATTGCTTTCCCAACGTTACGACCGCTTACTCCTATTAATCCAGGAACAGCTACTACTTCAAACCCACAAGCAAAAACCACACCTACTCAAGTAACTTCTGATACAAATGTTACACTCCCACCAAGAGAACAAGCAGAAAAATTATTAGAGGAATACATCAAAGATGAAGCGCTCAGAAATCACTGCCGAATGGTAGCAAAAGCGTTGAGTGCTTATGCAAAAGCACTGGGACAAAACGAAGAATTATGGTACCAGACAGGATTGTTGCACGACCTAGACTGGGAACAATATCCTGACGAACATCCAAATAAAGCAATCAATGAAATTCTTACTGAATATCCAGAACCACTATTGAATGCAATTGCAGCTCATGCACCAGAGAGAACTGGTAAACATCCGCAAACCTTGCTTGATAAATACTTATTTGCCTGTGACGAAATCTCTGGATTCATAAATGCGGTGTCAATTCTAAGGCCAGAAAAATTTGTTGGCATGACACCAAAATCAATCAAGAAAAAACTTAAAACACGACAGTTTGCTGCCAATGTGAGTAGAGAAGATATCGCTGAAGGTTTACAATTAATTGGGAAATCAGAAGACGAACATTTTTCCTTCTTGATTGATGTGTTTAACAAGTAACTTGCGGGCCTCGTAGCTCAAAGAGTAGAGCAGCGCGATTTATCGCGAAGACATAGGTGCAATTCCTGTCGGGTCCACAATACAAACCGGGGCTCATAGCTTAGTTGGTAGAGCGTACGATTCGCATTCGTAATACATGGGTTCGATTCCCATTGGGTCCACAAGAATCAAAATGACTAAATCAAAACAAACAATAATCGATGAACTCACTCAAGAAGTAATTGCATTCCGTGATGAGCGAAACTGGGAACAATATCAAAATCCTAAGGATTTAGCCCTTGGTCTACTCATAGAGGCTGGCGAGCTTGCTGAATATTTTCACTATCTGCAAGGTAGTGAGCTCAGAAAATATACAAAAACCTTCAAAAAAGAAATTGGAGAGGAACTTTCAGATGTTCTGTACTGGATGTTACTCATGGCTCATGATCTAGATATAGATTTGGTCAAGGAGTTTCGTCAAAAAATGCAAAAGAACGCAAAAAAATATCCTCCAAAAGATGGTGTTGGAAAAGCATTTAATAGGCTCGCAAAAAAAAGAGCAGCAGCAAAATAATTCATGATATAATAATCAGATAAAAGCATTTGAGACAGTTAGCAGCTGTCAAGCTGCTTGGGGTAAACAACCAAGCCGGGTAAGCCCGTAACCGCAGGAATAAGATAATTAAGAGGTGGCACCGTCCCAAGTATAGAAAATACTTTGACCCTCTCACGTATCAAGTATTTTTGGTATGGGAGAGCGTTTTAGTGTCTCAACCAAAAAGAGGAGGTCACAAATGTTAGATATTCAATACATTCGTGAAAATGCACAAATAGTAAAAATAGCTTGCGAAAATAAACAGCTAGATTCAAGTGTAGTAGATCAGCTACTCTCTGTAGACCAGAAGCGAAGAGAGTTACAATTGCAAGTTGATAATTTAAGAAGACAAAGTAATGAACATGTTGAAATTATCAAAAAAGCTGTACATGTTGGTGGTAAACCAACCCCAAAACAAATAGAAACTGGCAAACGAATAAAAGCAAATATTCAAGAGCTTGAACCAGACCTAAAAATTGTTCAAGAAGAATTTGAACAACTTATGTATCAAATTCCTAATGTTCCGGCTGAAGACGTTCCGGTTGGGCCAGACGAATCAGGTAATCAAGTCGAAAGACAGTGGGGTGAAAAACCACAGTTCGATTTTGAACCAAGACAACATCATGAGCTTATGGAAAATCTAGATCTGCTTGACACAGCTCGCGCTGTTCGAATTGGCGGGTTTAGAGCCTATTTCTTAAAAAATGATGCGTTGCTTTTAGAGCAAGCCATTCTCAATTATGCCCTCAAACTTTTAGTAGCAGAAAACTTTACTCCAATGTCCGCACCAATTCTTGTCAACCAGGAAGCAATGTGGGGTACAGGATATTTCCCATGGGGTAGTGAAGATCATTATAAGACTCAAGATGGCCAGATCTTAGCCGGAACTGCAGAAGTAGCACTCACCGCATACAAAATGGGCGAGACTTTAAACGAAAAAGATCTACCGATAAAAATGTGTGGTATTTCACCTTGTTTTAGACGAGAAGTCGGAACCCATGGCAAGGATACTCAAGGCATAGTCAGAGTTCATCAGTTTAATAAAGTTGAACAAGTTGTCTACACAGTAGCAGACGAAAATGAAACTAGAAACTGGCACGAAAAAATGGTTCTGTTTTCTGAAACTCTGCTTAAAAATCTTGAACTTCCCTACCAAGTGCTACGAATGTGCACAGGTGACATGGGAGCAGGGCAGCGTAAAAAATATGACGTCGAGACTTGGTTCCCAGGACAAAATAAATATCGAGAAACTCACTCAGCAAGTTATTTCAACGACTTTCAAGCAAGAAGATTGAATATCAAATACCAGGCAAAAGATGGCACTACTAAATATGTGTATACACTCAATAACACAATGGCAGCCACACCAAGGCTATTAGCTGCAATTATTGAGAACTACCAACAAAGTGATGGCACTATCAAAATTCCAAAAGTTTTGGTACCGTACATGGGTAAAGAAGTCATTAGAAACCTATAATAGGAAAAGTATTTATGATTAATACTGAAAAGCAAGAAATTGGTTATACCCAAGAGGAAGCAATTGATCCTCGTGAAGCACTAGAACAAACAAGACTATTAATAGCAGAGCTACAAAAAAAAGTTGATAGTTTATCTCTTGTTGTTGAGCACTTTAAACCAGGAATCAAAGAAAAAATAAGTTCAGCTATTGTAGGAGATGTCTTGTTACGTTCTGATGGAAGAAGAGACATCGTTATCGTACAGCCAACTCCAACAGGAAAGCCAGGAGAAGTAAAGTTTAGTGCATTTGTGGTTTCTCAAGAAGGTGGAATTGTAAAAAGAATCACAGAGGAAAGTGCTACCAATCCGTATGTAGATCTTGCCGAGACACCAATTCTTTCAGAAAATATTAATTTCGACGATATTCACACTGGAGATACTTTAATAAGTGCTAGTGGTACCGTGAGGATGGTACTGGAAAAACATCAAGGTGCCATAGTTTGTCGGAGAATTAAAGGATCTAACAACATCACTACTGAAACTACATTGAGAGAGAAATTTAATACTGCTGCCATAATTAAGACTGTTAAGGCAAAATCAACATAGCTAAAAGCTGTTTTTATTTGGCAATAATTCTGTTACAATGCTAATCCTATGTTTAAATTCATCAAAAACCTTTTCAATGAAGATAAAAAAACACTTGACCAATACCAACTTATTGTTGATCAAATTAACGCTTTTGAGCCAACTATTCAGAAATTATCTGACGCAAAATTAGCTGCCCAAACCAAAAAATTCAAAAAACAGATTACCGATAGTCTAGAGGCAGGAAAATCTGAAGCCGAGGCACTTGATGCAATCTTGCCCGAAGCATTTGCGACTGTTCGTGAAGCATCTCGTAGAGTTTTGGGTATGCGTCATTTTGACGTGCAACTTCTTGCTGGTATTGCCCTCCATAAAGGAAGTGTCACTGAACAAAAAACTGGTGAAGGTAAGACGCTCACTGTTACAGCCCCCCTGTATTTAAATTCTCTTTTAGGCAAAGGCGCTCACTTAATAACCGTCAACGACTACTTGGCTGAGTTAGGGTGTGGCTGGATGGGTCAAATTTATCACTTCCTAGACCTTTCTGTTGCTGTAATTATCCATGACCACTCCAGAAAATATAACCCTGAAATCGATAGCGCTGACAGAGGTGACGAACGACTTGAGCACTTTGAAGAAATCAGCAGAAAAGATGCATATGCCTGTGATATCACTTACGGCACAAACAACGAATTTGGCTTTGATTACTTGCGCGATAACATGGTGCAGACACTCGAAAGAATGTCGCAAAGAGTCGACACTCCACATTTCTTTACAATTGTAGACGAAGCTGACTCTATCTTGATTGACGAAGCCCGTACTCCACTAATTATCTCTGCCCCAGACGCTGCTCCAACCAGGATGTATTCTGAGTATGCAAAAATGGTGAATACCTTGACTCGAGAAATTGATTATTCTGTAGACGAAAAAGCCAGAACTGCCACACTAACTGATCTTGGTGTAAAACGTATTGAACAAAAAATTGGAGTCAAGAACTTATACGAGGAAAGTTTTGATACTATCCACCACATCGAATCAGCACTCAAGGCCAAAGCACTCTTTGAACGTGATAAGCACTATATTGTTCGAGAAGGTGAAGTCATCATCGTTGACGAGCACACGGGACGTCTAATGTTTGGCAGACGATATTCTGAAAGCTTGCATCAAGCAATCGAAGCCAAAGAGGGTGTACAAATCCAACAAGAATCAAAAACTCTCGCCACAATTTCTATTCAGAACTACTTTAGAATGTACCAGAAACTAAGTGGTATGACCGGTACAGCTATTACCGAAGCAGAAGAGTTCGAGAAAATTTATGGCCTCAGCGTGTTGGCAATCCCAACTAATGTTACTGTTATTCGTGAAGACAAGTCAGACGTCGTATATAAAAATACCGCTGGAAAATATTCAGCAATTGTTCATGAGGTCGAAAGAATTCACGAAACTGGCCAACCAATCATGATTGGTACCAAATCTATCGAGCATAACCAGATTATTTCTAATTTTTTAAAACGCAAAAAAATTGAACATCAAGTTCTCAATGCTAAAAATCATGAAAAAGAAGCATTTATTATTGCCGATGCTGGTCGAAAAGGAGCCATAACTGTCGCAACTAATATTGCTGGTCGTGGTGTTGATATCGTTCTTGGAGGTGCAAAACCGGAACTAAAAGATTTTAGAAAAACTACCCTTACCAAAACGCCAGCACTCAAAGAAGATTGGCAAAAGGCTGCTGATCTTGGATTGTCGCTACCTCCTTCAGTAAATCCAAAAAATTACAAACTTAAGGAATATGCTAAAGCTTTGGAAACTTGGAAAAATGAGCATGAAGCAGTTGTCGCAGCTGGCGGTTTATATATCCTTGGTACTGAGCGTCACGAATCTAGACGTATTGATAATCAGTTAAGAGGTCGGTCTGGACGTCAAGGTGACCCAGGTTCTTCACAATTTTTTGTTTCACTAGAAGATGAAATCATGAGAATTTTTGGTGGTGAACAAATCGCCAAAGTTATGGAGATGCTCAAAATTGAAGAGAACCAACCCATTGAGCATGCAATGGTGAGTAAATCTATTGAGTCAGCACAGGTTAAGGTCGAAGGATTTTTCTTTGATCAAAGAAAACGATTAGTTGAATTTGATGATGTTATCAACAGACAAAGAGATATTATCTACAAACGAAGAAAGCGTTTACTTACCCAAGCTGAACAAACTGTAGATATGGATCCTGAGACAACAGGCATTCAAACACTTCACGAACAAATTATGGAGTATGTTGAAAATGAGATCACCCACATAGTCAGCATGCACGCCCCACAAGGCTTTACAGAAGAAGAGTACAAAGCATTGGTCAAAGAATTCAGTAAAATGATTCCATTTGATCAAAATTCACAAGAGCAATTAGTCAAAAATATTAGTTCTGAAACAGAAACTGAAGTAATTATAGAAAAGTTAAAAAAAGTTGCTCATGAAACGTATAAAGCAAAAGAAACAGCTACTGGAGAAAAAGAAATCAGGGATTTAGAAAGAATCGTAACGCTTTCAACTCTGGACGAAAAATGGATGGAGCATATTGATGCTATGGATTCACTACGACAAGGTATCTGGCTTAGAGGTGATAAACGAACTGTGCTTTCAGAGTACAAAAAAGAGGGTTTTGCAATGTTTGAAGGACTCATCTCTGATATAGAATCAACCATTGCAAATAGAATTTATAGAGTACAGTTCACAAACAGACAACCAATTCAACCTAGAATCGACTTATCAAGGGCTATAGAGCAAAAACAAGATACTACTGAAAGCTTAGCTTCTGGGTTATCAACAGCGTCGCCAAACTCACAGGCACAACAACCAGTAGCCAAAAAAACAACTGGTTCCACAAGTGATCTAGCAGCAGCACTTGGTAAAGCAAAAATTGGGACAAAAGTGAATCAAGCAACTGCTACTATAAAAATTGGGCGTAATGATCCTTGTCCATGCGGGAGCGGTTTAAAATACAAAAAATGTGGATTGATTAATGCTCCTGAACATAGAGCCTAATATATTCAGAATGCTCTCATTCAAACTTCAACTAAGTTAGTGCTACAATGGTTGGTATGAAGATAATTTCTGGTACTTCAAATAGAGCTTTGGCGCAAAATATTGCCCAAAAACTCAATCTAAGGTTGGTTGATGCTGAAATTTCAAAATTTAAAAATGGAGAAAAAAGAGTTTGGATTAAAGATAATCTCAATGGTGAGAATGTTGTTTTAGTTCAGTCGTTTTCTACCCCAGCCGATGAATATATTATTGAGTTTTTGTTAATTGCAGACGCGCTTGAACGCTCAGGCGCTAGACATGTCAATGCAATTATTCCCTGGATGGGATACTCATTACAAGACAAACTTTTTAGACCAGGTGAACCAATGGCAGCAAAAATTATTGCCGACCTTGTTTCGAATGCCTATATAAAAAGAGCACATCTGTTAGATTTACACAACACAAGCATCCCAGGGTTTTTCTCAATCCCAACCCACCACCATTCTTCAATAGAATTATTTTCAAAATATATTAAGAAAAATGTTGATTTGAAAAAAGCTGTTGTTGTCAGTCCAGATTTTGGTGGTCTCAAAAGAGCTCGATCAATCGCAAATGAGCTTGAACTTGATCTGGCAAATGTTGATAAACATAGAGACTTAACAACCGGTAAAGTTACTCCTATGGGAATTTCAGGCAATGTCGAGGGGAAAATTTGTTTAATTTATGACGATATTATTAACACAGGCAGTACTGTCGTTGAAGTAGCTAAGTTTCTTAAACAGCACAAAGCAAAGGAAGTTCACTTCTTTGTAACGCACGGAATTTTTGCCCAAAACGGCTTAACACTCATGAACGACGAGAGTATTAACTCAGTAGTGATTACTAACTCAATCCACCACACGCAATTGCCAGAAAAAATAATTGTTTTGGATACTGCTGACACATTTGTCCAAGCACTTAAAACCTGGATGTAGGTATAGTATAATCACCAGACGAATAGACAAGGAATGTATGGCAAAACGAGATTTAACCCCTAAATCAGAAAACATGAGTAAGTGGTACACGCAAGTAATTCAACAGGCTAGATTAGCTGATTATTCACCTGTTAAGGGTTGTATGGTTATTCGACCAAATGGCTATGGCATTTGGGAACATATTCAAAAATCATACCAAAAGTACCTTGATACAATGGAAGTAAGAAACGCGTATTTTCCTATTTTCATTCCGATGTCATTCTTAGAAAAAGAAGCTGACCATGTTGAGGGGTTTGCTCCCGAGCTTGCTATCGTAACTCATGCTGGTGGAGAAGAATTAACTGAAAAATTGGTAGTCAGACCAACTTCTGAAACCATTATGTATGATATGTATTCAAAATGGGTCCAATCTCATAGGGACTTGCCAATAAAAATTAACCAGTGGAACAACGTGGTTCGCTGGGAAAAACGCACTAATTTTTTTCTCAGGACAACCGAGTTTTTATGGCAGGAGGCTCATTCAGCTCATGCAACACAAGAAGAAGCAACCTCAGTCATGTATGATGCCCTTGAATCATATCGAGCGCTTGCTGAAGAGTACTTAGCAATCCCAGTTGTCAAAGGTAAAAAGAGTGAGAGTGAAAAATTTGCAGGGGCAGACCTAACCACAACTATAGAAGCGATGATGCCCGACGGGAAAGCTCTGCAATCGGGTACAAGCCACCATTTGGGACAAAATTTTTCCAAAAAAGATGCCTTTAATATTAACTTTCAAGATGAGAATGATACTACCCAATACGCATGGCAAAATAGTTGGGGCCTTTCAACCAGGATTATTGGTGCCCTGATCATGACACATGGCGATGATGATGGAGTTGTCATACCTCCAAGAGTAGCCCCAATTCAAGTTGTAGTCGCTTCAGCGAGCAAAGACGAGGCTGTTATTACAAAATGCCAGTCACTTGTTAGTATGTTGAAAGAAAAGGGAATCAGGTCTGTAGCTGACGTTTCTGAGAAAACATCTCTTGGCTGGAAACTCAATGAGAGTGAACTTCAGGGTATACCTATTACTCTCATCCTTGGCAACAGAGAACTCGAACAAAACCAAGTAACTGCGTCAGTTCGCTATAATAAGTCAAAAGAGACTCTAGCTCTGGAAAACTGTATTGAGCAAGTAAGCAACCTACTTGAAAAGATCCAAACAGAACTGTTTGCTGCGGCACAAAAAAGAACACAAGAACTTAGTTTTGAGGCAAATTCTTATGAAGACTTCAAACAAATTATGAGTACTACTAGAGGTTTTATCAAAGCGTTTTGGTGTGAATCGGAACTGTGCGAAAAACAAATCAAAGAGGAAACAAAAGCTTCGACAAGATGTCTCCCATTCATTGATACTAAAGGCTCAGTCTCAGAAGAGTCAGGAGCCTGCATTAAATGTGGAAACCATGCTACACATCGATGGCTTTTTGCTCAAGCATACTAATGTCACAAGAATATAAAAATATTATCTTCACAAAGCATGCCTATGAGCGAATTGTGGATAGAAGTTTGGCACTTCATTCTGTTTTCGAGACTGTAAATTACCCTGATGCAGTTTACAAGAAAGATAGCAAAAGCAATAAATATATAAAAACTATCCAAAATAGAAGATATCATGTCGTTGCCACATATAAACCAGATCAAAAAAAACACCTCATTATCTCAGCTTGGGTGAGAGGAGAAGAAGACAAGCAACCACTGATTTGGCAACTTATTACGCTTCCCTTCAAAATTGTATGGTGGCTTATCAAAAGACTGTTTAAGCTTAGATAATTTTATTACTGCAAAAAATACAACAAATATTGTGTAAGAAATATGCAATTTTTCGTCTTATATTAAAATATATGATTAGTCATAAAGAGTAATTATAAATCCATTTATCGCTCTTTTTTGCTGCTATGTTTTTCTATATTATTTCGTATATTACTATTACATCCCGGTGAGGATACCCACTGCAAACATCCTATTTTTAACTTAAAATATGGTTCTTGCGGTGGGTTTTTTTTATCCAGATGATATACTATTGAATATGTCAAGACAACTCATAGTTACTCATCACGCCCCAGACTTGGACGCAGTTGGCGCTACTTGGATTCTAAAAACATTTGAACCAAAAAAATATGCAGACGCAAAGGTAGCATATGTAAACCCCGGTGAAACTATCTCAATTGATATGGCACATGAGTTGGGATTCGAACTTCATGATGTCACCCATGTTGATACTGGACTTGGCAGATTTGACCACCACCAGCCTGAAAAGGGCTCTCTCCTTATCAGTGCAACCTCTTTGGTCCACGATTTTGTCTGTGAAAGAAATAAGGACTTGGAAAATGATCAAGCATTACACATTATTTCTGAATTTATTACAGAAATCGACCATTTTGAAGAAATTCATTGGCCAGACGCAAGTAACTACAGATATTCTATGATGTTACACGAGTTAATTCGTGGAATAGAATTTACAGAACCGCATGATGATGATTCGCAAATGCAGTTCGGACTTAAATGTCTTGATTCTACATATGCAGTTTTAACCCAACAAATTAAAGCCAGAGAGATCATTGAAGAGAAAGGTGAACCATTTAAAATTGGATCAATTAAATGCATTGCTATTGAAACTCGTAACGATGACACAATTAAAGTTGCTCAAAAACAAGGATATGATTTAGTTATCAAAAAAGATCCAAAACAGGGTGATATTAGAATAAAGGTTCGACCTGACTGTAAAATGGTCTTGAAACCGCTCTATGAAGCAGTAACTAAAAAAGACAAAATTGGCTACTGGTTTTACCATGCATCTGGAAGAATGCTTATCAATGGTTCGAGAAAACATACAAACCAAACTCCAAGTCCGTTAACACTTGATGAGATTGTTGCACTCGCAAAGGAAACACTGTATGACCAAAGTTGCTGATTGCTTATTTTGTAAAATGATCGCAGGTGAAGTTTCGTATCATAAGATTTATGAGGACGAAAAACACCTAGCTTTTCTAACAATTTTTCCTAATACAAAAGGCGCTACTGTTGTCATCACCAAAGAACATTACGGCAGTTCTGCGTTTGATCAAGAAGACTCTGTATTAAAAGATCTCATTGTCGCAACAAAAAACACTGCAAATATTTTAACTCGCTACTTTGAAGATGTTGGCCGTTGTGGGATGGTTTTTGAAGGCTTCGGGGTTGACCACTTGCATTCTAAGCTCTATCCACTGCATGGCACAGCAATTCCAGAATGGAAACCAATTGAGAGTGGAAAGAAAAAAGACTACTACGAAATGTATCCAGGATATATTTGTTCTAATGATTCGCAGCTCGCTGATAGTCAGGAACTTGCTGAATTAGCAAAAAACATCCGTGAATCTCAAAAATAATCAAGACGTGGTATAATACAAATCTTGTTTGAAACGAATGGGTTCAAGCAACTGGCATTTTTGAAAAAGATCTATTAGTTACGCCAATTTTGGAAAGGAGGTGAGAATCAATGCCTATAATTATTAAAGCTAAAGCTGGTGATAGCACACATGATATCATCAAAAAGTTTAAGAAAGCGATCGCGGCAGCTGATATTGTTACGAAAGCTAGAGACAGAAGATTCTATAAAAAACCTTCCGAAATTAGAACAGTTAACAAAACTGAAAAAAGAAGATTGAGAAAACGTGCAAGAAGTTTGAAGAAAATGAAAAATATTTCTTCAGCTACACTACAAAGAATCAATGATCGTTTAGGAAAATAACAATTTTCACATAGAATCAAAGTAAAGGGCCGCTGTACAGCGGCCCTTTTTTGTACAACGTGATATAATTTGCACACATTTTGATGAATAAGAGGTATTGAATCGCTCAGTCAATTCTTGTTTGTTGCAATGGAACCTGTTCTTTAACAATTTGCACTCTTTTTTCTACCACTTAGTGAGAACTGTGGGCGGCATGTTGTATATAAAAAACCATTGTATATGACATGCTGTCCATTTTGTTTGCTATATGGTGAATACTATGCTAAAAAGACTGAAATGGTTTTTGCTTCCTTTATTATTGGGGTTGACCGCTTGCGGCGGTCCCCAGCAAGACTTCTACAGACCAGCGACTGAAGTGCTGGCCACCGGTAATGTTTTGTTCTGCCCCGGAAGGGGTGAGCTGACAATTACCCAAAACGGCGTTGAGACAATTGAAGGTCAAATGGAATGCCAGCGAATTGACTCTGGGCTGGCTCATAACGACATTATCGAAACCGATCAGGTGGAGTTCGTGGCACCTACCGACCAGGTCATCTTCAGCCTCGTAGATGTACATTACGGCTGGGGAGTTGTCACAGATGAGAATGGCAACCTCCTACAAGTCTACGAACAAGGGCAAAGCGGTTGGGTGCATATCCACTGGCCGCCCCCTCAAGAACAAGAAGCCGAATAGTGCAAATTAAAATGGACAGCATTAAAACACCCCTTCCGGGGTGTTTTTAATAGTAACTTTCAGATAAAAACTTTATTCTTCGCCTTTTGGCTTGCCTTTAACTTTAGCTTTAATACTAAATTCCCATTGATCTCCAGAACTGGTATCAAAACTTTTTGAATTTGTCATTGTGTAGTAATTAACTAAATGATTGCTTAAAGTCTCTTCAATTTCTTTCTTTTCCTGATTTAACTCACCGATTTGTGACTTAAGTGAAGTAGCTTGAGCACTATTGGCAATCAACGATTTGCGTTCTTTAACCTGCTGCTGCATTGCTGTTACAGAATCTGTTACCTCTTGCAAAGCGGAGTCATTTTCAAACACACTCTTTAAACTTTCACGTTTCTCTTTTAAAGCGTTACTCACTCTTTCGAGTTCATTTGCATTTCTCTCGATCAGATTTTGCAAAGACATTAAGGTGTCAGCTAAATCATCAGAAGCCTTGACTTCGTCAAAATCTAGCCCATCTTTTTTGCTTGCTTCAGACAACGCTGAAAGTGCTAAGTCTTCACCTGTTTCAAGAACTTCTTGTTTATCTGTATCATTCATACTAACCTTTCTACAATCTGTATCAGATAACACTCTAAAGCATTGTCCCCAAATACTCAAGTGTAATTGCAAGGCTAGCCCTGAGGATTCCAGAGTAGTATAATGAGGCTTATGAAAAAATCTACCAAAATTGTCGCAACTATAGGACCAGCAACTGAGACAGAAGAAACCATTCGAGAGTTGATCAGCGCAGGTATGGATGTAGCACGTTTTAACACAAAACACGGCACCCCAGAATGGCACCAAGTAAGAATGAGGCGAGTTAGAAAAGTTGCAGAGGAAATGGGTAAATGTGTTGGTATTTTGTTAGATCTGCAAGGTCCAGAGATCAGAATTACACTACCTACCGATGAGCCATTTGCCGTAAAGCCAGGTGATAAAGTTTCTTTCACTTCTGATGAAAAAAATAAAAGCCCAAAAACTCCATACATTCCACAAATTGTTGTTGATTCACTTGAAGTTGGGCATGAGATTTCCATCGATGATGGTATTGGTCAATTTGAAATTGTTGAGAAACATTCTGACCATATTATCTGTATGGCCAAAGGTACATTTGATGTCAAACAACGAAAAACGCTTAATACACCAGGAATATCAATTGATTTACCTTCTTTGATTCCTGCTGATTTGGTTCAACTTGATGGTGCCAACAATGATCTAATCGATTTTGTTGGGTTGTCATTTGTTCGAAATGCACAAGATATTGCTATTTTAAAAACAGAGTTAGCAAAAAGAAGACTTGAGGCAGCAATTGTTGCCAAAATTGAGAATCAACAAGCAATTGAGAACTTAGATGAAATCTTAGATGTGAGTGATGCAGTTATGGTCGCTCGTGGTGATTTAGCAGTTGAAGTTCCATTTGAAGAATTGACCCATTGGCAAAAAGTTTTGATTACAAAATCTAGAGAAAAAGCCATACCTGTTATTACCGCTACCCAAATGTTGAAATCAATGGTTGAAAACCCAGTTCCTACTAGGGCAGAGGTAAGTGATGTGGCTAATGCAATCTATGATGGCACTGATGCTATTATGCTTTCTGAAGAAACAACAATTGGAAAATATCCCGTTAAAGCCGTTGAAACACAAGCAAAAATCGCTGCATTCAATGAGCAATACGCTCGGCCAGTTCCAATCAAAACTCAAGACACTGATGAAAGTGCATATATCACTCATGCTGCTATCTCGCTGCTAGAGATCTCAAACCTAAGCACTAATAAAATTGACATTGATAAGATTGTTTGCTTAACCGAAACTGGTCAAACAGCTCGAAATATTTCTCGGTTTAGACCACATGTACCAGTTCACGTCTTGACTAGCAATATGCAAACATACAGAAAAATGAGTTTACTCTTTAATGTAACCCCACATATTGTAGAGTTGCCGACAGGAATCCATTTAGAGAGTTCCAATAAAATTTTAGACCAACTTGCAGAACTAGGTATTGCAAAATCTGGTGATAGCATTCTACTCATTCATGGTACTTTTTGGAAAAAGCCGGGACTAACCAATACCTTGTCAATATTACAGATTCCCTAGTATACTAATATTAGTAGTAAAGGAGAATATATGGGAAAAAAAGGTGGTCTGGGCACATTATTAACTGGTATAGCGTTGGGCGCTGCTGCTTTATTCTTTTCTAAAGAAGAAAACAGAAAAAAAACCGTTGAAGTTGCCAAAAAAGTACAAGTAAAGGCAAAAAAAGTTGTCAGAGTTGCAAAAACTGAAGGCAAAAGGCTTGCAAAAACAGCAAAAAGAGAAGGACTTAAGGCAGCAAAAGCTGCAAAGTCTGAAGCCAAAGTTGTTTCAAAAAAAGTAAAAAAAGCAGCTAGATAAGCTTTGACACTTACAACTTATACCAAGTTTTGATTTTTTCATCTATTGACCCATCATAAAACTGATTGAGGTATTCTTTTTGATTCTGAAAACCAAGAATATATTGTAAACTGCGATGAGCTACAATAACTCTTGGCACTACCGCTAATAGTGCAAAAAATAGTAAAACAAGAAAAAAATATTTTTCTTGTTGCTTTGTTTTTACATACTGCTTTTTTACAACAATAACTCCCAATAGTAAGAGCGTTATAAAACCTGAAAGAGCATATCGTGTTGAAACCGGTGGAACAAACCACCAAAGTAACCATTGTGCTACTGAAAAAAGCAACAAAACCTGTAATTTTTTTTCTTGCATTATTGATTTCATTTTCAACAATATCGGAATAAAAAATAAAAGTAACATAGGATTCACATAATCTCTAGCTGTTGTAAATATGAGTATTGATTTTGGTAAGGAAATAACCTTATATAAAATCAATTGCAAAACTGAACCTTCTCCTGAAATTTCTTGCAATTTGTCTACATGTATAAAAACTGAATAAAGTGGATTGCCAGTATGAATATATGCAAAATAAAAATAAAATAACGGAATTCCGAACAGAATAACTAAATACAATACAACTCTCATTGAGAAAAACTCTTTTAGTCCGAAACTAAAAATAAAAAATGGCACTAATAAAAGCGAGAATACCTTTGACGCCAAACTTGCAGAAAAAAAAGCAAGACCCCAAAACTTCTTCTTATTTTTCTGCGTAACTGAATAAAAAATAAAAAATAATCCCGACAGTTCAAAAAAAGCTTTTGCAACATCTATATAAAAACTTGCAGATTGCCATGCAATTACTTGAAAAGTTGAGACAACTAAGGCGATAAGAATGGAAAACTTTCGAGATAAGAATAACCTTGATAAACAGTATGTTACACAAATAAGCAATACTCCAAAAATATATGCTATTAATTTTGTTCCGGTATCTCCCAAAACTGAGTATCCTGTTAAAAAGTATAAATCAGAAAAAAGTGGATTAACTGACTGATATAGCTCTGGCAAAAAAACCAAACTTTGAGCTTCATAGACTTTGCTTATTACCGGCAAATGATACCATACCGCATCAAAACCTGTTTCTGGCACTACTACTTGCAGAAAGTGAAGCAACCAGATTGCAACTAAGACATATGTCAACAGTAACTCATCTTTTTTTAAATTTGGTAACTTATAGAGAAAATGACACAGCAGAAATACTAAAAGAGTACACAAAATAAAGAAAATTGTTGCCAAAATCAATGGATGTAAAAGTCCCATAAAACCAAGCACTGTCAAAATAATACCAATGCTTAAATAAATGATAAAAATGTTAGATGTATATCTCATCTGTGCTGAATTGTACCACCTGATTTTATGGTATAATATACTCCTTATTATCAGAGCGCCCATAGCTCAGTTGGATAGAGCGACTGCCTTCTAAGCCGTAGGTCGTGTGTTCGAGTCACACTGGGCGCACATGAGTGGCTTCTATAAGAAGTTACTTCTTAAAAAGTAAATGGTGGTATTAGCTCAGTTGGTTAGAGCGCCGCTCTGTGGCAGCGGAGGTCGCCGGTTCGAACCCGGTATACCACCCATCCTTTTAACCTTAAATAAAATGCCCACTACTATTTTGGTTTAGCCTATTTCCATTATAACTGGCATAATCATACTCATGGAATTAGAATCAAACTTAGGATTATTTTTCCTTTCGTTTACTCTTTTGTGGGTGGGGTCAGGTTTAGCCGTTGGTGCTATCACTAAAATATCTCACAGCCTACGGATGTCTTCTTTTTTTGTCTCATTTTTTATAATGGGACTTTTCACTTCACTGACTGAAATAATGGTCGGAATTAACGCTGTTATCACCAACCAACCAGAAATTTATGTTGGAAATTTGGTCGGCAGCTCAATCGTCATGTTTATGCTTGTAGTACCACTGTTAGCAGTAATGGGAAATGGTGTAAATCTCAATTACTCATTTAATTTTAAAGATTTAGTTACTGCTGCTTTGGTTGTTGGGGTTCCTGCCTTATTAACACTAGATAATAGAATTACTTTAGTTGATATACTCATTTGTTTGGTACTGTATGGTTATTTTGCTTTTATTCAAGAAAAAAATAAAAGATCTTTAAGTAAGCTTGTGGCAATTAATTTTTCTCGATCAACGATTTATATCAGTTTGGCTAAAATCTTAGTTGCAATTGTATTGGTGTTTTCTGCTAGTAATATATTAGTTAAACAAACAACCTTCCTTGCAGATTATTTCGGAGCTTCGCAATTTATTATTAGTATTCTGGTGATTTCTGTTGGAACAAATATACCAGAACTGTCCATAGCAGTTCGTGCGGTTTTGGCAAAGAAAAAGGACATTGCATTTGGGAACTACTTAGGCTCTGCAACTTTCAATACTTTGGAGTTAGGCTTGTTGGGACTGATAAGTACAAAACCGATACCCGCTTTGGGATCAAATTTTTCAATCACAGTTTTCTTAGTAGGTTTAGTACTTTTTCTCTACTTTGCAAAAAGTAGAAAGACTATATCAAGAATTGAAGGTTCGATTTTAATATTTATTTATTTTTTGTTTGTGTTTTTTGAGATATTCACTGGTCCTGGATGGACATTACAAAAGTAGCATTTCTCTAGTTTAAGTACTTTACCTAATTTCTGCTAATGAGTTGACTCTGAGCTTTATCAGCTCCACCTGCACCCGACATCAAAAGCTGTTAAAATACAGTTGATGAATAAGAAAGATTTTGCACTGAACCTATGAATTGGATTATTGCCAGCTTACTCATGTTTGTTAGTTCAGTAGCTTTGTATCTTTATGTACGAAAGAGCAATTCATTAAAAACACCTCAACAACTAAATAACCTGGCTATGTTTCTGATACCTGTACTTGTATATATGATATTAATAGTCAGGACCCCAGTTAATTTTACACTTAAACCGTTCGAATACTTACTCATTTTAATTCAGGGTATTTTCTTCAGTTATCTTGGGAATGTATTTTCATTGAAAGGGATCGAGTATGCCCCAAACCCTGGATATAGTCTCATTATTTCAAAAAGTTATGTTGTATTCACAGCTATAGCATCAATTTTTATTTTTTCTGCTCCACTGACAATTAAAACAGCAACAGCAATTATATTAATAATTTTGTTCTCAGCTTTAATTACAATTGACAAAAATAAAAGCAAAACTACATCTAATAAATTGTGGTTCCCGTATACTATGGGTGCTTTTTTTTGTTGGGGTTTTCTGGCTTTAAGTTCGAAATACCTTCTAAATATGGGTGTTCCAATCCTCACAAGATTAATTCTTTCAATGATAGTTGTAACAGTACTTATTTTTGGTGAAATACTGTACAAGAAAGTGGAATGGAAAAAGGTTTCCAAAGATCAACTCATTACACTATTGCTGATCGGTATTTTTGGTGCAAGTTTTAATTACTTTATGCAAGTTGGGTTTAATCTGGCCCCGAATGTGGGTTTTGTAAATGCTGCCAATGCTGCCTCAATTTCTTTACTCACGCTCGCCTCTGCTTTCTTTTTTAAAGATGAATTATCAGTAAGAAAAATGATCGGAATATTTGGAGTAACTGCTGGGTTGTTACTTTTATTCCTTTAGTATAGCAATGTTACAACAGGTCAGAACTTCGTCCAAACACCTCGTAGGCAAAAAGGTAACACATAGAATATAATGAAAACCATGAAAATAGCAATCCTTTCTGACACACATGACAATACCCCAGCAATAGTTTGGATTATTGAGTATCTTAATGAAAAAAAAATAAAAGTTGCCTTCCATGCTGGTGATATGATTAACCCTGGTGTTGTGAGACGCTTTGCAGAACACTATTATGGTCACTTGCACTTTGTTTTTGGAAATAATGATGGTGAACATACTCTAATAGAGAGAAGGGCAAATGCTGCTCAAAATCTAACCTGTCATGGTAACGAATTACAACTAGAGGTTGAAGGTAGAAAAATATTCATGAATCACTATTCATCAATCGGTGAACCTGTTGCTAAATCGGGCGACTTTGACATTATCATTGGTGGTCATGACCACCAATACAGAGTTATTGAATATGGCACTTCACTTTTTATTAATCCTGGCAACACTGTTACAAAAGACAAATGGCTGCCACAAGCAGCAGACAAAGAAAGCAGTTTTGTAATCTTAGATTTAGACACTCTCAAACATGAAAGAGTCATGCTCCCCACGCAGTTTCAACTATGAGTAAAAGCAGACAACAACTAACTGGCTAGAGTTTACATTCACTATAAAAAAATAACTATTCAGTCAAGTAATTATTTTCCACAATATGGTTGAACACTGCCGTCTGAATCAATTCAATACCAAGCTGTGAAGGATGGATATTATCGTCTGGATTTATTAGTTCAGGTTTAACTCTTCCATCAGCAGTAAATGACTGCTCATAAATATTTACAAGCGGGATACTATGCTCCCTAGCATACGCAATAAAATTTTCAATGTATTTTTTACGTTCTATTGCAAACTCCTTACTCGACTCAGTAGATAGACCAACACTTGTATTTGCATAATTTACTTCATCTGGTGCAATTGTTGCCAAAAAAATAATTACTGATTCTGGGCGAGTGTTAATCAACTCAATCATAGCAGCATCTAAAACTTCCTCTTGCCTAGCCAATCCCTCATCTAAGGGAAATTGAGAAAGTGGATTATGTCCAAAAGATTCGATGATAATTATATCGAATTTACGATTAATAATGGGATTTTCCTTCAACTCACCAATATTAGTTTTTTCTTTTAGCAATCTATCTAACGAAAGAACACTTACAGACCCTTCGCTATAGTTATCAATTGCAAAAATTTTATCAAATTTGTCATTCATCAATCCGCTGAAGTAAGAAGGGTGAGGGCCAAGGGCCAACGTCATTGAGTCACCAACAAAAATTATTGTCGTTTCTTTCTTATTCGGTATTTTAGGAACTTGATATTGCGTGAAAGGAGTAGGAGAGGGTTCCGCAGGTTCAATAAAAACTTCGGTTTGGTTTTTTTTTGATTTTTGAGAAAGAATTAAAAAAAAACCAATAAGAATAGATATAAAAATAATACTATTTATTTTTCTCATGAATTATAATGGTGTAACCTTAAAACCCGCTATTTTCACTCTTAACTCTCCTAGGTTATTGTCGTAAGTAACTTCATAAATTTTACGATCAGGATTAACTTCGAAACGCAAGATATATTCCCCATCAGGAATATTTGTTATATCCAACTCCTGCCCATCGACATTAGCCGCATATGTATCTCCCCATCCAACTGACATTCCTTGGGTAACCCTATTACAAATTCGGGCGTACACTCGGGTTTGCGGTGCACTTGGAATTGTTAAGTCGTTAGTGTGTTCATCCCATAAACAAAAACTCATTTTGCCAGTGTCAGCTAACATTGTCTGTTCTTGTCCTTGTTCATTTATAGACCAGAGTTGGTATCGAACATGATTTGCCACATGCCAATGGTTGTGAGTTGGGTGCAATTCGAAACTACCGATATTTCTATATTCCCCCGGTGCGCCTTTTGCAAAGATATATTGGGCTGCATGAGTTAGACCATTTTCTAGGTCAGAGTGACCTAGGACCTCAAGAGGACCCGGACCAAGGTTTACAAAAGTTGTATTAAATCGAAGTTTCTTTGACGACTGATTCCCAGCTATATACAGCTGCACTGGCGTCTTAATAGACATATCTGGCAAAAGCAAATCTGTTCTTTCTTGTTCTGGTTCTAAAACAGTATCAACCTCATTGACAAGATTTTGTTTTTCAACTTCTTGACGTAATGACAAAACCTCAGGAGAGACTTCTTTTTCTTTAGAAGCAAAAAAAGCAAAGGTTAAGCTTGATGAAATCAGAAAAATTAAAACTCCAACTACAAATGTTTTTTTGTGTTCTAGTAAAAATTGCATGATTTAACAATAGCAGTTTTTATGCCCTTTGCCAATCCTTTTTATTGAAAATTATTTCAACAATGCTGTTGCTGGCTCTAAATAGGCTCTTTGGCCCTCAAAGTCACCTGGTGCTGGTGCTACCAACAAACCTGCTACTTTATTATCTGGTGTCAACGCGGGACTACTACTCATCCCAAGTTGTAACAACTTAGCATAATCACCTGGGACAAGTTTTCTTCTTCTTTGTAACTTTTTCTTCTCTTTTAATCCTACCATCGGAATTACCTCAACTAAAATTCTTCCGTCTGCGCATATTTCAATTACCTCAACGGGAATCTGAAATGAGCCGCGATCACTCCCATGAAAACCACAGACTTCAAGTATTTCACCGACCTCTGGCGTATATACTTTATGGAAACCCCTTGATTCAGGGATTGAGTTTGTAGAGAGTGCCAAATCTCTCTTACCAATCTGTTTGAAAGCAAATTTACCAAAGTTTCCATCAGATTCCATAATAAGAGGATTAGCTCTAGCCACATGCCAAGCTAGTGCGACCAAGTAATTGAAAAGGACAGCATTTGCATAAGCGCCCCCATTTCGAAAGTCTGCAATGAGTAAATTATCTTGCCGCTCTCGAGTTTCTGGGGAAACAATAATCTTTTTCATATTAGGAATAAAATAATATCAAAATAGATCAATTAATGCAATGTTTAGAGTAGCGCTGAGGCGATTAAAAAATAAATAAAAATACTTATCAAGTCTTGTAGTATTGTTGCAAAAGGTCCACTCCCAGATGCTGGGTCTTGTTTTTTTAGTGTCAAAATATATGGAATTCCGATTGCAACAATAGTAGACAAAGACATTGCAACAAATATTGCCAAACCAATAACTAGCCCAATAAAAAAGGAGTTCCAAAAAAGAGAAACCAGTAACAACACAATCCCCCAACAGATAAGACCAATTAAAGAAGAGGTAATAAATTGTTTGATCAAATATGGAACCAAATCTAATTTTGGATTAAAAGCAATATCTCTTACAAAAAAAGTCTGAGTCTGTGTACCAACAGCACTACTAATATAAACAACAAGCGGGACAAATGCAGCTAAAATCAGATTCTTTTCTATTACTCCTTCAAAAATTTCGAAAATTTGAGCCGCAAAAATTCCTCCAACTAAACCTACGATTATCCATGGCAGCCTAGAAATAAAAGCGTGCCATACCCCTTGTTCAAGAATCGTACCGAATTTCCCTGGAAAAATAATAATACCAGCAGATCGGTAGAGTTTTTTTTTATGTTCTTCATATAAAATAGCCAGTATTTTATCGCTGGTTAAAACCCCAACAAATTTTTTGTTCTCATCAAGAACAGGTACAGCCTTGATATTATGCTTTATTGCGAGATGAGCAGCGCGCTTTCGGTTAACCTGAACATGAGTAACAACAAGATTTTTAGTCATGATCTCTTTGATCAATGTGTGCGTTTCGTCCCTAAGCAACTCTTTAACTGAGAGCACCCCATGTAAGTTCTTTTCTTCGTCAACAACATATATATAGTTAATACTTGTAGAAGTCTCTGCAAATTCATGAAGTTTACTAGAAACTGAACTAATAGACTGGCCTGGTAAAGCAATAGGAACTTTAGTTGTGATTTCTCTTCCGACGGAATTTAGCGAATATTTATTTGAGAGGTGTGGATTCATCAGATTCAATTATATACTAGAGGCACAAATAATTATCGATCGAAACTATAGTTAACCTCCGACATTAACGGCTGATTTCTAAATTCATACACAACACAATCTCTGACACAGTTATATAAACTGCAAGTGATTTTTTCTTCTACAACTGCAGCCATAGCATATCTTTTGTTCAACAAAAAAAGACTTGCAAAAATGGTCATAACTATAATTGAAACAACGAACCTTGAGTGACTAAAAATGATTTGAGTTTTTTTTGCATTTAAACTGTCAATTCTCTGGTCAATAACTCTATATGAAAACTGGGGAAAAAGGATCAAATCATGATCAAAAACAAGTGCTTTTTTTAGAGAGCTCTTAACATATTTTGTCGTCTGCTGAGTTGTTACTGCATACTTGTCTGCTGCCTTTTCAAACTCTAATTTTAATTGCAACTGAAGATCTTTTAGTGAAGGTATAAAAAAGAAAATATAGGTGAGAGTCTCTGCAATAAAAATAAAGAGCGCATGAAAAAACCGAGTATGATGTATCTCATGTAAAACAACTGCTTCAAGCTCATTCATTGTTAACTTTTGTGTAGTAGGTCTGGACAATACTATTTTTCTTGTAAGTAAACCAGCTGAGAATGCTAAAAAGTTTTTGTCTTCACTCATTAAAAATAGGCTCTTGGGTAAATTGTGTTTGCTAATAATTTTTTTGAGAACCAAAGGGAAACGGGCAGAAGAATTTGCCTTAATGGCATTCAGTTTTTTTGTAGTTTTAATAAGTGTGGCAATAGTCCTTGCCACTGGAAAAATGATAAAGATACTCACAAAAAATACCTGTAATAATTGAGAACCAAAAGCATACTCAAAGATGGCTTTGCAACTAGAAATGGCCTGATCAATTTTCATCATTTAATTTGGTGAGTAATTGTTGTCTATGTTCCTGTGATAAATTTTTCGTCTCATCAATGAAAGCAACTAATGCCTCTTCGCCAAAAGTATCTATCATTTTTGCTATTGTATTTTGAACAAGTGAATGAATAAACTTTTCTTTACCCAAGCGTGGATGATAATAAAATGTCTTTCCTTTTTTTTCTCGAGAAAGAACACCTTTTTTTGTAAGCCTAGACATTACTGTCATTACAGTGGTATAAGCAAGTTTCTTCTCCTGACACAGTTCTTCAACGACAGAATAAACAGTAGCTTTTTTTTGTTTCCAAACTATGTCCATAATTTGGTGCTCTAGAGGTCCTAGAACTTTTTGTTTAATCATATACTATTGATTGTAGTAATTTATACATCAGATTGCAAGACTCTATTTCACTTGATACAAGACGAAATTTGATTTATGCTTAAGTAACTATGCTTCTGCCCGTGTTATTTAGTTTTTCCGTAGGCCTTATTGTCATGTTGGTCGCTTCTAATGTATTTTTAAAAATTACTGAAGAACTTTCAGCAATTTGGAAATTATCACCACTTTTTGTTTCACTGGTTGTCACTGCACTGGGAACTAATTTACCAGAGTTAACTGTTACTCTTGTTTCAATCCAAAATAACGACCATGGCCTGGCTATGGGAAATCTTGTGGGGAGCTGTATTGCAAATCTGAGCATTATTTTAGGTCTTTCAACTTTATTTGGAAAGGTAAGAATTGGTACAACTAAGACCCCAAAAAATGCAACTATACTTGCAATTGCTACACTTCTATTTTCGGTTTTAATGCTTTCTTCTGTCAGGATTGAGTATCAAATTATTCTCATGCTTCTTATGATTGTCTTTGCACTTATTTTTCAGTATAGAATGGCTGTCAGTGGCAGACTACATGAAGATAAAAAATTTCTTGCACTTATTGAAAAAGTTACTAAGAAAAAAAAACACATGCCCAAAATTTTTTATATTGTTTTATTTGTAGGGACATTAATCGGACTTGCCATTGGTGGAAGGGTAACGGTGAAAGCTGTTGAAGACTTGGCCGTAATCTTAGGGCTGTCAACAACATTTCTTGGGCTGACACTCACTGCTGTAGCAACTTCACTTCCTGAACTATTACTCTCTATCATTGCGTCTACTAAAAATGAAAACAAGGTGGTTCTTGGAACTTTGATTGGTAGTAATATTTTTAATCTATCATTATTTCCAGCTATCATTTTATCTTCAACCACAGCACTTAAGTTTAGAAAATTTATTACTATCAAAGAAATATTTTTCTTGCTATTGATTACCGCAATGTTTTACAGTTTGGTTGTTAAAAAGCAAGGAACAGTAATAGATAAAAAAATGAGCATGCTGTTAATGCTCATTTTCCCTTTGTTTACGCTGTTTATTTTTTACTTTTAATTATTTGTTAACTCTAGAATCATACTGCAAAGTATCAGTATTAATAGCAATAAAATCACCTTCTTTTACAAAAAGCGGGGCTAACAATTCGAATCCAGATTCAACAGTCACCAATTTACGAGCGGTACCCATGGTGTTACCAGCAACAGCTTCTTCAGCTTGAACAACTTGTAATGTAATTTTCGGTGGAAAATTAATGTCCACTGCTTGACCTTCATAAAACATCACATGGACTTGAATATCTGGAGTAAGAATTTTTGCTTTATCTCCGATGAGTGCCAAAGGAACTTCTACCTGCTCATATGTTTGGCCATTCATAAAAACTGCTGAATCACCATCATTATACAAAAATTGCATCTTTTGACTTTGGACTTCCACTTCTTCAACTGGTTCAACTGATTTGAAAGTAAATTCTTGAGTGTTACCAGTTTTAATGCTACGAAGTCTTGAACGCATGAAAGCAGAACCTTTTCCAGGGCTGACAAAATCTGCTTGAGTCACTAAATGTGGACTACCTTTGAATAAAATATATGATCCTTTTCGGATGTTTCCTGCCTTTATTATCATAGGAAGGTATTATACCACACCTGGGAAAAGTCTTCCTACATAGTCAAAAACGTCATCAACTGGAAAAAGCAAAGTATCCTTGATAGATGGGACATTTGCAAACAACATAACTAATCGATCAACACCAACAGCAATTCCACCAGTTCGTGGTAATCCTAAACGCAATGCTGAAATAAAATCAGAGTCTATTTTATATTCAACTTTTCCAAGCTCTTTACGATACTGTAAATCAGCTACCATTCTTGCTTCCTGTTCGTCTGCGTCTGTTAGCTCGCTAAATGCATTTCCTAACTCTATTCCTGCTAAATAAAATTCAAACCGCTCTGCAAACCTAGGATCACTATCTTTCTTTTTCGAAAGCGCGGCTTGTGAGGCAGGGTAATCGTATAATATTGTTGGTTTACTTTTTCCCAAGTGTGGCTCTATTTCGTTCAAAAGAATTTGATTGTATGCTTCTTCCCAAGTTGTAAATTCTGAAACAAGGTAGCCTTTGCTTTTCGCAATTTTAACGATCTTTTTCTCATCCAACATATCTTCTTTGCTCACACCTGCATACTTTTGAAATGCTTCACTTACAGAAATTCTTTCCCATGGTGATGAGAGATCATATTCTGTTGCTTGGTACTCTAGTTTGTTTTTACCGTTAGCATTTAGTTCAAGTTTTTTTAAAATAAATAATAATAAGTCTTCACAATCTTTCATGACATCAGTGTAATCAGCATCAACCCGATACCATTCCAAAATTGAAAACTCAGGATTGTGAAAGGAGCTAATACCTTCACCATTACGAAAACTTTTACAAATTGTGAAAATACTTCCCGTTCCCGCTGCCAAGAGCTTCTTCATAGAAAGTTCGGGGCTAGTAAGTAAATATGCTTTTTTATTTTCAAACCCAGGAGTTACTAATGTGGATTCAAAAACTTCTAAGTATGGTTCAGTTCCTGGACTTTGTACCAAGAGAGGTGTTTCAACTTCGTGGAATCCCTCTTTTTTGAAAAATTCACGAATTGCGTCTATCACTTTTTCGCGTACTAAAAACGGTTGTAGGAATTGTTTATTTTCTCGTATTTTTTGCCAATTTTTTTGATTCATGTTGTTGTTTCTTTGGAACTAATTGTATGTTTCCGTCTTCGATAAGTAGATAATGTCGACGTTTATTCTGAAGCACCCCTATATTAATGATATTATACTCTGGGATCTGCTTATGGATATGAGTGTGTCCAAAAATATAGTGTTGATCCTTCTCAAAATTCTTTGAAATATTTTGAATATAAAAATTTATTTTATGTATTCCCAAATCAAATTCACTTTTATGCTGCATATCTCTAATAAATTCGTTTTTTTCTATCATTCTTACGCAAAATTGATAGAAAGGCCTTACCAAAACATTGTTTCTAAATAGAAACCGAGCATCATATGCCGGAGCAATTAAATGTCCATGCTGAACCTTAAACTTTTTATTCCCAGAAGTAAATGTATGTTCTAATAACTGAATATCAGAGAACAACAGGTATCGATCATCCATATATTCCTGTTTATCGTGATTACCAAAAACATACACTGTTTTTTTCTCTTTTAATAACGGAAATAAATTACACCACTCTGAATTGCAAAATTTATCAAAGGTTGTTAAATATGCGTCCCAAAAGTCACCATTAATAATAACTTGGTCAGCACTTTTTACCAGTTTCGCGATATAATCAAACAACTCTGAATCGAATCTATTGGTCAAATGAGTGTCACCAAACACTAGGGTTTTCATAGATCTCTATTATAGAGTATTTTATGACTGAAACTACAATAAAATTACAAGCATTCATGAGCCAAGCAGGTATTGCTTCCCGACGAGCCAGTGAAAAACTAATTGAGTCCGGGAAAGTTATTGTGAATGGCGAAACCGCTCATATTGGGCAACGAGTCAATCCAAAAACTGATACTGTAATTTGTAATGGTGAAACAATTACACCCTCAGAACAAAAACGATATTTCTTAATTGATAAACCGATTGGAGTTGTTTCTACAACAAATGATGAGCTGGGCAGAAAAAATGTTACCCAGTTGTTACCAAAAAATGTGAAGGAGCGATTGTATCCAGTAGGCAGACTTGACATTGATAGTGAGGGATTATTGCTACTCACTAATGATGGTGAACTTGCCCAAAAACTTACTCATCCAAAATATGAAGTTGAAAAAACATATCACGTTTTTACAAAACTTAACCCCACATTTAATGCGATTCAACACTTACGAAAAGGCGTCAAACTTAAAGAAGGATATACTTCCCCAGCAAAAGTTGAACGTCTAAGCAATGACGAAACCGGGGCCTGGACTGAGATAACTATCAGTGAAGGCAGGAACCATCAAGTGAGAAGAATGATGGAAAGAGTAGGGTACGAAGTTGAGAAACTAGTACGAATAAGCATGGGTCCTCTCCATATAGATATGTTAGATGGTGAGAGGGTTATTGAGCTTTCTGAAGAGCAGGTGCAAGAATTAAAAAGTGATCTTTAGTTAGAGTTGTTCTGCTTTGCAGCAGCTAACTCCTTAGTTCTTAGATAGCTTTCATACCAAGCAACTATTTCTGCTTCAGTAACAATTTGCTCAGGTTTGGGCTTCGTCATCCAAGGAATCTCACAAACGGTGTGTTCCAGATCTTCACCCGCTTCTACCTCATAGATGCAACCTCTTCCCAAAATATATTTCAGATAAAACAAAAAAGCGCCTTCATCTTCAATTTGTTTATTCAAATGGTAATTTTCATGGGCTATCAACTCTTCACTTGGATCATCAACAAAATATACAATTCCTATTGGTTCTGGCAGAGTAATGGCATCTGTGTCACGGAATGACCTAGCAATCGTGAAACAAAGATAAAAAGCGACTATAGATAAAAGTAGTATTTTTGCTCGTTTCCATTTTTTGTTTTCTCTCTTAGTTTTTCTCCCAACAGGTGAAGAACTAGGATCAGTATCTGTGATAACATTTGTTTCTTGCAATGATCTTTTCATATTTTCCCTTTAATTACAAAAAAACTCCGCTTGTTCTTGCGGAGTTTGGTTTTTTTATTTTATTCTGCTATTACGATACCACCAATTCCGCTGCCGTTTGGAGCTTAAAAATTGAAATGGTAAAAAGTGACTGTGCCTTTGACATTATTATCGGATATTGTACATACATATCTAATGTAGTCAAATAGGGAAATCTCGTGCTGAAATGATCAACTGAGCGGGTAAGGGGAATCGAACCCCTGCTAAGAGATTGGAAATCTATTGTGCTACCATTACACCACACCCGCACTTCTCTTATAGAGTGTTATTTTACTGCATTTTACAAAAATTGGCAAAAGCTATTTACACAATCTGGGTATTATGCATTCACTTTTTTCATGGTGGATTTACCAAATTGCATAAACAAAAACCCACCATACATCAAAATGGCAGCCGCAATAAAAATAAAACTGACACTAATTCTAGACATCAAACCTGCAGAAAGTGGCCCAATAATTTGCCCCAAAGATATGTATGACTGATTGATTCCCAACACCAAACCCTGATCTTCTTCATTCGTTCGTTCAGACAAAATTGCAGAAATTAATGGGGTTATCACCGCATGAAAAATCATGTAGATAAAGAGTACAAAAACAAATTGATAAAAACTCAACCCCATACCAAGTGCAAGTAAAGAAAAGAATGAGCCAAGAAAAGCTATCTTTACTATTGCTTCTTTAGACTGGAACTTTTGCAGTAAAAACTTAATTCCGGCTATTTGCATTACAACACTCATAAAACCTGCCATTGTATATATCATGCCAATTTGTTTCGCAGTTAAACTCAAAATATCAACCGAATAGGCATTAAACCCGATGATAAAACTATTCGACACCGTTGCAGCAATTAAACTAACCAATAATATCGCTCCCACAGTTGGGTCGAAGAGTGCTTTTAGTAACGCAGAAAAATTAAACAATGGTTCGTGTTTTTGTTTGAAAACTGCAATTGTATGTACTGATTCTTCTAATTTAAAGTAACCCAAAATTGAAGCAAACAATGCTAATGCAGAAGCAAACCAGAATGGGGCAGAGAGAGAAATCTGTGAAAGCAAACCTCCAATAGCCGGACCTACCAAAAATCCAAACCCAAATGCGGCTCCAAGCATACCAAATGCTTTAGCCCTATCTTTTCCTTTAACTTTGTCTGCAACCATAGCTTGGGCGACAGAAATATTCCCACCAGTAATACCGTCAACCATGCGTGCCACAAATAACATGACAATGCTAGAAGCAGATGCAAATAAAGCCATAGCAACGCTCGTACCTAAAATACAAATCAATAAAAGTGGCTTCCTTCCAAACCTATCAGAAAGTCTTCCTAGTATTGGCGTTGAGATAAATTGAAACAAAGAATACGTAGCAAATAAGAAACTCAGTGTCACTGGGGTTACTCCAAACTTAGATGAGTAAGGGTAGAGAAGAGGAATAATAATTCCATAGGTCAAAGCATTCGTAAGCATAATTAGTCCTAAAATTGCCAAACCTGAATTATTATTTTGCTTACGCCCAATGAGACCAAACATAGAGGTTCATTATACCTACCAAAAATATAAATGTCAGTGGTATAATATTGTTCTTAACTGACTTCATGTCATGCCGCGATGGCGGAACAGGTAGACGCGCGAGACTTAAAATCTCGTGGTAGCAATATCGTGTGGGTTCGATTCCCTCTCGCGGCACATTGAAAATAAAACGGGAAGTAGCTCAGATGGCTAGAGCGCGCGGTTTGGGACCGTGAGGTCGCAGGTTCAAGTCCTGTCTTCCCGACAATTACTCAACAACTACAACACTCCATTCCCCATTTTTCCCATCGCCAGTAACCTTGTAAGGCATGTCTGGGGTATATGTATAGAGTGGTTGTCCATTATAGGTAACTTGTAACAAACCGTCTGTTCTTTGAGTCGTCCGATACATGCCACCTACTTCTTCAGGATAGCTCACTAATAACGGTGGCCAAACAATTGAACACTCGTCATAGCAAGTACTTTCGCCGTCCATATCATTGGTAAAAGTATAGAGCGGTTTTCCATCAGTTGTAGTTAACACAGTCCCATATGGATCAATAAATTCTTGAGAAACTGGGGCAAAAGACTTCCCTGTATTTTGCTTCTGCGATTTTGGCGCAGTCCTCTGGACAGATTGTTTGAATAGTTCACCACCAGAAGTACATCCACTGACAAAAAAAGCACTAACTACTAATACAAGTAATAATATATTTCTTTGCATACTTTAATCATGGCACAGATAAAAGATTGAAACAATGATAAAATACTTTCTGTAACTTTTATGATTAAAAAAGCTCTCTATAACACCATTGCACTTGGGGGAACTTTTGATCATCTACACGATGGTCATAAAGATTTCCTGCTTTTTGCCTCACAGTTGGGTAGATTTCTTATCATTGGGGTAACCGATCAACATATGACTTTACAAAAACCGTATGCTGAACTTATTCAACCAACCCATGTCAGAAAACAAGCTGTCCTTAATTTTTGCAGCAACCATAACATACAAGCAAAACTCATCACACTACTTGATCCCTTTGGACCAACAATTGAAGAGAACTCCATTGAGGCAGTTGTTTGCACTACAGAAACGCTTAAAGGTGCAAATAAAATTAATGAAATTAGGAATAAATTGCATTTAAAAGAATTGCCAATTCATGTGCATCAACTCAAAAAAGATTCACTTGGCACTGGGATCATTAGTGCTGAAAGAGTAAGGGCAGGAGGAATTGACAGAAGTGGTACAGTGTATGCTGGTATTTTTCAAGATTCAGTGGAACTGTCTCAAAAAGCCCGAGAATTTTTTACAAAACCTCATGGCAAACTTTTCACAGCTCCAGCTGGAACCCAAAATAAAAACACACTTCGAGTCATTGTAGGTGACACTACCTTAGAAACTTTTATTAACAATAATTGGCACTACAACTTGGGAATTTTTGATAGAAAACGCCAAAGAAAAGAGGTTGTTTCTGAGGTTCTTGATTCACTAGAAAATGTTATTGAAACCAAAAATGAACCTGGAAAAATTACAAAAGCAGCAGTCAGTACAGTACAAAATTGGCTTGAGGACAAAAACTTCAAGCATGTTTTTGTTGCAGGTGAAGAAGACCTTATTGCCGTTGCTGCAGTGCTACTCCTACCACTTGGTTCATATGTGTATTATGGTCAACCAAGTGTGGGCATGATTGAATGTTTGGTGACAGAAGATATCAAAGAAGCTTTTTACGCTGCACTCACCAATTCATAAAACCGAATCTTTCACGAAAACAAAAAGTCTGCTACAGTTGGTGTATGTCTACACTTGCCACACTACTTCGCCCAACTTCACTTGAGGAATATCTCGGACAAACTCATTTACTCGGTGAAAACAAACCGCTAAAAATTGCGTCTGAAAAAGGCCATATTTTTTCAATGATCTTTTGGGGTCCTCCTGGAGTTGGTAAAACTACCCTGGCTCAAATTTTGGCTAAACAAAATGGTCGTGATTTTTATGATCTTTCTGCAGTTTCAGCAAAAAAAACAGACATAAAAGATATTGTCGATCAAACAAAATCACAGAGAATGCTCACACAAACATATAAATCTCCAATCCTATTTTTAGATGAAATTCACCGATTTAATAAAGCGCAACAGGATTTTTTACTTCCCTATGTAGAAGACGGCACCCTAATTTTAATTGGGGCTACTACAGAAAACCCAAGCTTTGAAGTCATATCTGCTTTGCTCTCACGATGTAAAGTATTTATTCTAAATCCGCTTTCTAGTGAAGAAATAAATCAAGTCATTGATAAAGCACTAAAATATTTACATGTTCCTCTAAAAAAAATGAGTGCAGAAACTAGAGAGTGGTTGGTGCAATACTCAAATGGTGACGCAAGAAAAATTATCTCACTAATCGATAATACAGTTACACTTTACAAAACTGTTACATTAGAATCATTTAAGAATACCTTGCAATCAAACCAATTGTCATATGATAAAAAAGGAGAAGAACATTACAACACTATTAGTGCTTTTATTAAATCGATGCGAGCAAGTAATGTTGATGCTGCACTTTACTATTTAGCCAGAATGGTTGAATCAGGTGAGGACCCCAAATTTATTGCAAGAAGAATGGTTATTTTTGCCTCTGAAGACATCGGGCTTGCAGCTCCAACTGCTTTAGTTGTTGCAAATGCAGTTTTTGAAGCTGTCACCCATATTGGATATCCAGAAGCCCAAATTAACTTAGCCCATGGCGTGGCATATCTGTGTAAATGTGAAAAAAATCGATCAGCCTATGATGCATATTTTGCAGCACTCAGAGATGTTCAAGCTTTTGGTAGTTTGCCGATTCCATTACATCTGCGAAATGCCCCAACACAACTTATGAAAAATGCTGGGTACGGAAAAAACTACGAAATGTATCCAGAAAAAACAAAGAGCTTATTGCCAGAAAAACTAAAACACAAGAAATATCTTCCCCTTAAACAATGAGTTACTGTACACTTGATTTATGCTCAAAAGAAAAAAAGAGGAACAACCGTTTAAAGTTACAGGCGAACAGAGCACGTTCCCCTTCTCAATTCCATTTCAACAAATTATTGAACAAAGATCATGGTTCAAGGGTAGAAATTTTAAAGAACTGTTGGAAAAAATTAAATATTGGGAGTGGAAAGAAGATTATCCACATGTGAATCATCATATAGGCTTGAGCGTAGCCTCAGCTTTTTACGGCCAACACTTAAAAACTCCTGCAGAAATATATGGCCATGCTCAACATTTGATGAGAGACAAAAATATTCCCAACATTACAGATAATTCTGGATTTACTGAACTATTTCAAGCGACAAGTGGATTAACCGAAGCTGAGGCCCTTGAAACCGAAAAGATAGTTGCTAAAAGATTAATTGAAAGATCTGCAGCACAATTGAATAAAAAACCGAGTGATATTGATCTTTTTATTGTTGCAACCAGTGTACCAAGTCACCAAAATTTAGAAGACATATTAGCACGCTCTGCAGGGATACGTAGAAACGCAGCAAAATTTTTGTATGTTCGTGCCTGCGATTCAAGTGGTAGCGCACTGTATGATGTAGTGAGTGGCAAATTTGATGATAGTTTAAAAAAAAGGCTGAGAAGCAATAAGCCTGCAACGATAACTATCTTTGGATTTGAGGATGCTAATAGATTATCAAATAACGGGGGCGACCCTTTTTCTGCGCAATTATTTTCTACCGCAGCCTCAGCAATGACTTTTGCTTACCACCCACAATCTGAAAATACTACTTTTAAATTAATCGTAGGTGAACACAGCTCAGTTCCTGATGGGGCAGAAGCTTTAAAGGTCAAAAAAACGTATAAGAACTGGCCAAAAAAACCAAACACATTTTTTGCAGAACATTTACAGGAACCTCCAAACGGAGAAGTGATTCTTATGGATCCAAAGTTAACACCTGTTGTTTTCAAAAAACATGGCTTAAGAGCAGTTGAAAATGTACTGCAAAAATACATGCAAAAGAGGGGAAGAAGTGGTAGCTCACTGCCAGGATCAGTAAAAAAAGTAATTATGCATCACCCGAGCGCAACAATTTTCAACCATGTTATTGCGGGACTCACTGGTAATAAAGGAAAAGCAAGAAGCAAAGAATCAGGCCTGGGATTTGATCCAAAGCAATTTGAGTGGGTTATAAATGAAGGCAATGCCCCCAGCGCAATTATGCCAATTGCTTTTGGTCGCCAAATGAACACGCTTACTCCCAACGATACTATTATGGTGCTTACGTATGGTGCTGGAGGCAGTTTTACCTGTGGATTTTACAAACTTGGAAGAGGATTCAAGTAAGCTAATGCAAGCCCTTCATGTAATGATCATGTAAGGGATATCTTGGTATGCTATTCAGATGCAATTCCAAGACTCAATAATTCAATCAACACTCTTAAACTACTTCGGCTACACTCAATTTCGCGACGGGCAATTAGAAATTATCAAGCAAATCGTACAAAAAAAAGATTGTCTTGCAATCTTACCAACTGGAGGCGGAAAATCTATCTGTTTTCAGATTCCTGGGTTATTATTTCCTGGAATTACCATTGTAATTTCACCACTTATCAGTCTCATGAAAGATCAAGTTGATAGACTAAATAGTAAAGGTATATCAGCTTGTTATATTAGTAGCCTACTAGAAAAACAGCAATTAGAATCAACCTATCAGCTACTCAAATTAAATAAATATAAATTTGTATATATAGCTCCTGAACGGTTGGAATCAAAACGGTTTCAAAGTAGTATTAAAAACTTAAGGGTATCATTGCTGGTAATTGATGAAGCACACTGTATAAACCAATGGGGAGATACCTTCCGCCCGAGCTATAAAAAAATAGTTACCCATACAAAACAATTATTTAAAGATATTCCTACAGTTGCTTTTACAGCCACTGCAAACAAACAAGTTCAAAAAGATATCAGCCAAACACTGCAATTAAATAACCCATTTGTTCACTATAAATCATTTAAACGAACTAACCTCTTTATTGAGGTTATCCATTGTCACAACACAACAATAAAAAATCTCACACTGTTACGACTGCTAAAAAAGCATAAAAATCAAGTTGGAATTATTTATTGTGCCACAAGAAAAACAACCGAAAAACTAGCTCACTATTTGAACCAATTTGGTTTCACTTGCGAATATTATCATGGTGGTTTAGACAATTCACAAAAACAACAAGTGCAGTTAGCATTCTGCAATAGTCACACAAAAATAATTGTTGCCACTAATGCATTTGGAATGGGTGTTGACATCAGTAATATTCGTTTTGTAGTTCATTATCAAATTCCGGGAACAATAGAAAATTATTATCAGGAAATTGGTAGAGCAGGAAGAGATCAGAATTTTTCTTATTGCTATTCATTCTATTGCCAGTCAGACACAACAATTCAATACGAATTATTAAAAAAATTCCCAAAAAAAATAATGGAGTTTGAAAAAATAAAAAAACTTTTTCTAAAAAAGAAATGTAGATCTCAACAAATATTAGAGTACTTTGGTGAAGCTTCTGAAAAGTGTGATAGTTGCGATGTATGTAACAGAACAAGCTATCCCACTCAACTGCAAATTCATATCACAAGTACTGAGTTGTTAATCATTCAACATATCCTTTCAGTAAGGAGTAAAAATAAAAAAATACACCGTAGATTTCCCATTACTGATACGGCAACTGCGTTTCTAGCAATTTTAAAACCAAAAACAGAACAGGGGTGTATGATGATTCCCGGTATAGGAATTGGATTCGTTTCAGTATGGTTTCTGCAAATACAACATATACTTGCTGTAAAGTGATATAATACTTTTTTACTCTAGTTCATAAAGGAACAGTATGCAGATCACTGATTTAGTTACTCAATACAAAGAAATCTCCCAATTCCTTAACTCTCGCTGGCCACTAAAAAATGATGAACACAGAATTTTTGCAAGAACAATGAAAATAATGGAAGAACTTGGTGAACTTTCCGATGAAATTTTGACAAGTATGAATTTACAAAGAAATACAAAAATTGCAAAATTTTCTCAGCAAAATATTGAAGATGAATTTGCAGATGTACTTGGCTCACTAATTTTACTTGGCATTGAACTTGACATAGATGTCGAGCAAGTAATGAAACGAAAACTTGCGTTTACCCGCGAACGGTTTGAAATGGATTCTACAGATTCATAAACTGATATAGCTGCCCATCATCAAAGCCCCGACCTCTGTAATATTCCCGTGTTCCAATTGCTGAAATAACTGCTAACTTTTTGTATTTTTTTTCTGTAGCAATTTTTTTTGCAATTTCTATTAGCTTTGTACCTAATCCCAAATGTTGGGCTTTCTCTTCTGTTTTTGTACCCACATCAACAACATGACCATACACATGAATTTCCCTAATGATCGCTGCATCTTTTAACTCAGAGATAAAACTTTCTACACTTGGCAAACTGAGACGCAAAAAAGCTACAATTTTTGTTCTAGAATTTTTTTTATTCTCATCGTCAGCAGGAACGACATATTGCAAAAATAATTCGGTACTCACAGGAGAAGAGTAGATCACTTTTTCTAATCGTAAATCTGTTTCCTTAAATTTTGTATTTTTTATTTCACGAGCCCGAATGTCGTGAGATTTTTTCCCAGCAATTAATAATTTCTGCTCTGCAATTTGTCTAAAATTAGTAAGCTTATTCCCTTCAACAATGTCAGTTGAGGGAATATCGCGAATCACTCTAGTTAAGCGACAATATTCTGGAGTATGTAATAAACAGTGTGATAAAACTTCCAACAGTTCTTCATAAGAATACGGCTCCCACAAACCCTTCTTGTAATACTGCAATAACTCTGCGCTGCCAATCAATGAACATGGATAAATTTTTAACTCATCTGGACGAAAATCAGAATCTGAAAATAAAATATCATAATCTTTTTTATCCGCTTCAACACTTGAACCATACAAGTTTGCCATCCAGTGCGCATGAATTTTAAATCCTGCCTGTCTGAGTAGTCTCACGGCGCGTCTCGTTGCTGCGACATCATGTCCTCGCTTGTTTTTTTCTAGCACTGAATCATTCAAACTCTGAAATCCAATTTGTGCTTTAGTACAACCAAGTTTTCTAATTCGCATAACTTCGGCTTCAGAAATATTATCAGGTCTTGTTTCAATAACTAATCCAACATTTCTCACGCTAGCAATTTCATTTTTCTTCTGTTCACTGAATAATTCTTCCCAACTAGCTGATTGGTATGTATCAAAACCACCTAACTTTTCTGGTGCTGTATACAACTGCGAAATAGTTTGGTTGTATGTCTTGCTTATGTTATCACCCGCTATTTCAAAACCTTCAAAAGTGGCTTTATTTTTTTGAGGATCATTTGTAAAAACTGCAGTATTTTTTTCTCTAAGCTGCTGTTCAAGTTGTTCATACTGCTTTTCGATTCTGATTCTATCGTCTCTCGTTCCAAAATCATTCAGGGCCCGAAAACATTCTTTAATAAACCAAATTTGGTAGCTTTCAGGATAATACGACCACGTACCTCCAAGAATAATTAGCTCTGCTTTATTCACTGAGTGACCAATATTTGTTAGTGCCTGAAGCCGATTGAACGTTTGTAAATAGGGATCAAACCAATTACGTTCAGCACGCTGAGCACCAGGTTCATCAGATAAATAACTTTTGGGCATACGAATATCACTCGGACAAAAAATACATTTTCCCGGACAAGGAAATGGCTTTGTTAACACAGTAATAGGAGCCACACCTGATTGTGTTCTTGTTGGTTTCTTGCGAATTTGTTCTAGAATTCCGACATCAATTTTTTTTATCCCATGCGTTCCAGCCAATCCACGATATCCCATCACAACTTCATCTTTACTAAATAAAGTTTTATCACTTTTTGGGAATGCTTTAATAAGCTGAGCAAATTTCTTAGGTGAGATAGTTTCAACTTGCTGCAACTTTAATAACAGCGGCACCAATTGTTGCTCATGCTTGGTATAATCAAATTTGTACTTCATATTCTTGAACTCTATATTATACTCGATAAATCAAAGAAAACCAAAAATGGAACAACAAACAATTAGCCAGCTCAACCAATTGAATTATGATTTTTATAAAATCACAGCAATCGATTTTGATGACAGTCGACACTATTTTTGGAATGGATGGGAAAAAATCCCTCCATTGCTAGATAGATTTAGTGATATTAGAGTAGCAGACATCGGCTGTGGAAATGGAAGATTTGGCCAGTTCCTCGTTGAAAAATGTTCACAGTTGAAATTCTCATATACTGGTGTTGATGCGAACATAACTTTACTTGACTTTGCTCACAAAAATCTTAAGGGTAAAATTCCTGCCCTGCATTTACAACATTCTGACATCATTACAGCCTTGCAAAATAATGAAGATTTTCTTGGTAAACAGAACTTCCAGCTTATCTCAAGTTTTGGAGTTTTTCACCACGTCCCTTCATTTGAGCTACGGCTAAAACTACTCAAATACTTGCTTTCAAAACTTACCAAAGATGGGTATCTAATCATTTCATTTTGGCAGTTTATGAATTTTGAACGCTTTAGAAAAAAAATTATTACTGATCAAAATATGCTGGCCAAAAAAAATATAGATTTAGAAAAACTAGAAGCAGGGGACTATATTCTTGATTGGAAACGCGGAAAATTTGCCTTACGATACTGTCATTTTATTGACGAAGCAGAGCAATTAAGACTTGTAGATCAAGCACAAGGAAAACTTATTAAAACGTACCTTGCAGATGGCACAGAAAACGTTGTAAACCAATACACCATAATCACCCATAAAAACTAGAATATACTGTATTTTGGGTGTATGATACTGCTGTCATACGAGGATTTACATATGAAAACTTTCATTGCATTGTTATTTGTTATTTTTTCCATTATTGGGATTGCTGATGCTTCATTCATCACCTATGAGAAATTTGCTGGCATTATTCCAGATTGTGGTCCGGGTTTTGACTGTGGCGCAGTGCTTAATAGTAAATGGTCAAGCATAGGACCAGTTCCACTTTCGTTATTGGGCTTATTCTATTACATAACTGTTTTTGCTTTGGGAATTTTATTAGTTTTGGAAATCGAAATTAAAAAACCAATGAACCGATTTTTTGACAAGATACGACTTTCTCAAAAAAATATCTTGCGAACCATTAACACAGCCGAAGCTTTATTTTTAGTCACTACATTTGGTTTTGGTTTTTCAATCTACTTAGTTGTACTTATGGCATTTGTCATAGAAGCCTGGTGCAAGTATTGTGTTATCAGTGCTGCGAGCTCAACACTCTTATTTATCACCAGCAACATATATTTTTCAAAGATTGAAAAACGTTCACCTTTTATCCCAAAATTACTTACTTTTAACTTTTTACATTGGGGCTACACTACAATCATCAAACGTCTCTTTTTTTTGATGGATGCAGAAGATGCTCATAATTCTTGCACACATTTTGGTACAGTTTTAGGAAAATTCAGCTTAACCCAATGGGTTACCAAAGTTCTTTTTTCATTTACAAATCAATCAAGTGCAAAAAAACTAAATGGTATTTTATTTCCAAATCCAGTTGGACTAGCAGCGGGCTTTGACTATAATGGTCAACTTACGAGTATTCTACCTGACCTTGGTATGGGCTTTCACACAATTGGTACTGTTACTTACCGACCGTATGAAGGCAATAAAAAACCGCGACTAGGAAGATTTCTAGAATCAAAAAGTCTCTTGGTAAATAAAGGACTCAAATCATTAGGAGCAGTTATCATTGCAAAAAATTTAACCGGAATTAAATTCAGAATTCCAACTGGTATTTCAATTGCGAGCACAAATACTTCTTTCAGAAATGAAGCTGAACAAATTTTGGACATACTCAAAACTTTTACCATTTTTGAAAACTCAAAAGTTCAGCATTCATACTATGAACTAAATATTAGCTGTCCAAATACATTTGGTGGTGAACCATTTACAACCCCACAGCGATTGAAAATTTTGTTATCTGCCATCGAAAAGTTACAAATAAAAAAACCAATATTCGTTAAAATGCCGATTGATCAGAGTAAAAAAGAAACACTTGAACTTTTGACCGTAATTTACAAATTTACAATAGCTGGAGTTATTTTTGGTAATTTAACAAAAGACAAAAATAATCCTGATGTTACTGAAACTGACCGAAAAAAATGGCTGACAGTAAAAGGAAACTTAAGTGGTAAACCTACTTGGAAAAGATCTAATGATCTTATTGAATTAACTCGTAGAAACTTTGGGAAACGATTTACCATTATTGGTACAGGTGGCATTTTTAGTGGATCAGATGCTCAAATAAAAATAGACTGTGGAGCTGACTTAATTCAGCTAATCACTGGTATGATCTTTGAGGGACCACAAGTAGTTGGCGAAATCAACTTAAGATTGGCACAAGAATCACAAAAAAAATAGTTATAGGAAATTAGCAGTTGTAATATATGTCTGCTAATTCTCTTTTCAAAAGAAAAGTTATGCTGTACCAAGCTAATTTTGGCCAATTTTGATACTGTTTGATATTATTTGATATATATTATCGTACAAAGCTTTCAATATACGCACCAAGAGAGTAGGCAGCAACAGCTGCTACAGATCCAACTAAAAGCATCTCAAGACCATTTTTCCACCAATTTCCCTTAATAACATAGGTGCGCAAACTTCCCACAAAAAACATGGCCGTAAGTGTTGCAATCACTGACATCAAAAACTGTTTGTCCTTTGCCACAGAAAATCCAAATAACATGGCAATGTATGGCAAGAGTGGCAAAGTTCCTGCTATTACAAAAGAGAAAAAGGTAATAACACTTGTTTTGCCGTCAGATATAGCTTGATCATACTTTTCACCACTATGTTTGTGCATCCTAGAAATTGATCTCTCACCCAAAAAATCTCCAACAGCCATACTAATACCGTCAGCCACCATATTGGCAATTCCAAGAACAATAATAATTTCCGTAGCAAAACCAGCTCCGACTACCCCCGCTACTACAGCAAACGTAGTTACAATGCCGTCACTCGCACCAAGAACTGCACCTTTTAAATATTTATCCATAATTTTCATAGTATTAGCTTATCACTAAAGCGTTACTTGTGGAAATGAAGTGCTATACTTGCCATAAGTACTAAACATGACAAAAAGACAATCGCAAACAAAGAAACATAATGCTCTGAATGAATCAAGACTGTTTTGGGCAGACGCAATGCGAGCACTCTCAATTTTGATGGTAGTGATTATTCATAGCAGTGCAAAAGTATTATATGAATGGAGCGCAGTAGAAACTGGAGAGCTTTCTACAGTATCGTGGAACTTCGCGAACTTACTTAATTCTTTTTCTAGAATCTCAGTGCCATTGTTTGTGATGCTTAGTGGAGCGTTTTTATTACAAAAAAGTGAATCACTTACGTTCTTTTTGCAAAAACGAATTCCTCGTATTGTACTACCCTGGGTATTTTGGGGATCAATACAACTTTTATACAATTATAACTTTTCAATCGAAACTATTCTTAGTAGTACTGTTTACGAAAAGCTTGCCACAACATTTTTCGGTGGTTTTTGGTTTATGCCATTAATATTGGGATTGTACTTAGTAACTCCAATCATCAAAGCATTCACCAAAACTGCAAAAACTACTGACTATGCATACTTTTTCATTCTTTGGTTTGTGACGGTATCTTTGATTCCAACACTCAATCAATCTTTTGGAATTAACATCTCACTTCAACTTCCAATATTTGTTCAATACCTTGGGTATTTCGTTGCAGGATATTACCTTGTTCACAAAGCTCGATTTTCAAAAAAAAGTATCAATCAGTTCGGGCTGTTATGTATTGTCATTAACGTTGTAATTGCACTTGGAACCTACTGCATAACAAAGTTCGAATCACAGTTTCATGCGTCTTTGTATGAGTACACGAATGTTTTAGTAGCTGTCAGTAGTATTTCTGGATTCATAGCTCTTCGATCATTTTTTCAAAACAAAGCTGTCAGAGTAAAAAAGACTATACAAAATAAAATTGTAAAGATTAGCCAAGTTAGCTTAGGAATCTTTCTCTCACATGCACTCATCTTAGACATTTTTACCAAAGGAAAACTGGGCTTTACTCTTCATGCATTAAATGGACCAATAATAATTGCTTTACCAATGACAATTACCTTAGTTTTCCTCACATCACTTTCTGTTGTACTCATTTTAAGAAAATATATGAACAGATTTATTTCATAATCTAGATGCAACCACCAACAAAAAATTGCAACTAAACGTATATGTTCCATCACCTGAAGTTACTTCTTCTGGAGGAACAACACAATCAATCAATTCAAACTGAAATTTATTTTCTGTCAAGATTTCTACTAAAACCTTTCTTGCCTCACCCATTGTGTAATCAACTCCTGATCTACCAACTATAGTTCCATCAGGTTTAATTCTTTTAACATCTGTAGCAAAATCAAAGATAAACAAACCTCCAGATTTTAGAACACGAGCAACTTCACTAAATATTGATTCAAGTATTGTTACTGGAAACAGGTGTAATGTCCCGGTATTAAAAACACCATCAAAAGTCTGACTAGAAAACTGAAACTGTTTAGTAATATTTTGCTCTGTAGTCGTTACCTTTTTTAGCAAACTTTTTGGCGTTACTCTCATAAGCTTTTTTAAAGCATCACTGTCAATATCCGTAGCAATCAAGCTATCAACGCTACTAAGCAAAATAGTATTGTATCTCCCATCTCCAGCCGCAAAATTAAGCCAATCACCAACTATTTTCTTTTTACTGATTAATCTTTTAAGTAGTGTAATTGTTTCAGGATCACCATTTCCCCAAATAGAAGTGTCATCAGTCTGTGAGTAATCAAGATCTTCAGTAAATATGTGATTGCCTGCATCGTCTTTCATACATCAAATCATATCATGATATGGACTTATCTCAAAAAAATGTTACTATTTCAAAAAGTAAAGATAGGAGAAACATGAAAAAGATTCTTGAAAGATCAGAAGGTAATTTAGAACAAACACAAGGGAATACCATCTGCGGATATGCTGCAGAATCATGGTTAGGTTTTGATCTGACTCAACGAAGGGCAGCTGCTACTGTTTACTACCGAGCATATGGATTAGAAAAATTAATCGAAGAATTGGTCAAAAGCCAGAAAACAGACAAAATCAGAGGAACTATTTGTGGGTATCCTGCTAAAAGCTGGAACAGTGTTACTCACACTCAAAGACAAGCAATGGCAAGCGTTTACGCTTTAGCGTATGGTGTTAATATGGTTATAGAGCAACTAACAATTGAATAATCTCATTACATTAGGTCAAGAAACACAAATGCTATAACTCCTGCTACCACAGACATAGACATACCCCAAATCATAAGGTACTTGAACATTCTATCCCTTGAACTTTTCTGTTCTACAGCAGCAATTGAAAGTGCTCCCAAAGTTGATAAAGGGCTAACGTCAACCATATGAGAACCCACTGCTACAGCAATAATCATTGGAACAATGTCTGTAATGTTCATCTTCAATGCCAATCCTGGAATTAATGGCAAGAATGCCGGAAGCACAACTCCAGATGAAGAACTATACGCACTTACCAACCCACTTACAAATGCTAGGGCCCCACTAATAAATTGTGAACTTGTTACTGATGCTATGAAGTTTGTAGCCAAATCTAGTCCACCAGTTTTTTCCATCAGTCCAATCAAAACTGCAATTCCAGATACCATTAAAATAGTGCTCCAAGGAATTGTTTGTATAACTTTTTCTTCCTCAGACAGATTAAATAAAAACATAGCTACAGCTACTAACAAGGCCATAAGAATGAGTGGAAGTTTCGCGACGAGTACTCCAAGTAAAAGTACAACAATAAGAATTAACGTAAGTTTTTGTCGCGCACTAAATGGTTCAATTGAAACTACAGACTTTGCTTCTTGCTGAACTGTCATGACTGTTCCTCTCTTTTTAACTCTCATCAAAAAGATAATGTAAGCAAAAAGGGCAGAAGTCGATTGTAGTACAGCTGCTGCTATAAATACCGTCCAGATCAAATTGGTGGATACAGAAATTTGTTCAAGTAACCCAATAGTCACAACGCCAGTTGGAGCAAAGGGGGAAAACGCTCCTGCATTTGCACCGGTACACAGCATAATTGCAATTAAAATTTCTGATATTTTATGTTTTTTTGCCAATACCATAGCCATCGGCGCTAAAATTGCAGTTGCAACTATGTTTCCAGGTCCAAGCGCAGATAACAAAAAAGCCAAAATGAAAATGAGTACCGGAAGCAGTAAGTATCGACCTTTAATAAGATAGACTGCCCGTTGTGTTACTTTTTCTAGAGTACCATTAACTTGTGCGGTGCCAAATACCAAACTCATTGATATAAGTAATAAAAATAGACTTGAAGGAAAAAATAAAATCAAAGAATGTATCGACATTTCTCCAAAAAAGAAACCAATAATAACAGCTGCCAAGAGTGCCAACAGTCCAGGGTTCAGTCGTTGATTAACACAACTTATTACGACCACAACTACTAATGCTATTAAAGAGAGTGCTGCGATTTCCACAGTATGCTTTCTAAGTTTGAGAGTTAACAAAAACAGTCAACTAGATTGTATTATACTCTTGCTTATTTGAAAAATTAAGAACTAGATACTAGACTATAGCTTAAAACAATGCTTTTTACCAAAAGCTATATTTTATTGATGCCCGACTAGGATTCGAACCTAGGTTAAAGGCTTCAAAGGCCTCTGTCCTGCCGTTAGACGATCGGGCAACTAAAACTGTTGCGAGTACAAACTATATTAAAGAGAATAGTATTTTACCAAAAAACCTAACTTTTTTGAAGATCAGAAAAAAAACTTAATCCTTCCAACCAGCAACTTCGTTTTCTGCCGCTATCCTAAAGAAATTAATAAGAGATAGTAAATTATTTTCGTAATGTTTTTTGTCTATCTCATATTGCTTTTTTTGGTCTTTGTTTTGTCTGAAAGAGACAAAAATATGTGGTTCTAACTCACCAGTTTCGTCATTAACTTTCAAATATTCTGTGGCCGCTGTAACTCCATACCTACAGAATGAGTCAACACCAGTGGCGAACTTCACCTGTTGTAGTACTTGATTTTCATCCCTCAATTTATACACGCGCTTTCCTTCAACAATGTCGTATTCAAAACCCCTGGGAAGCACCATTGTTGACTGCATCCCTGTGTTCTGCACAACATCAGTGATTCTATTATCCGAAATAGCTCCTATATGTCTCGCTAAAATGCGAACTCCATTTGTAGCAACAACACCCATCGTTGCCACTGTCCCTTCATCACGTTGAATATTTTCTTTATCAACCTCAAATTGAAAAAATTGCATCGCAAGATTTTCTAAATCGATCTTCTCAACTCTACCAGTAATATTGGCAATTTTTAATTGATCTTTTAAATATTGCGGAAAAAATGCGACTGCAGGGACAAGCCGATCATTTTCTTTCTTTGTCAAAAACGTCCAGCGTTCAGACTCTGCGAGTATCATATCTGAAAAAGGAAGTAAGTTTGTTAATGATAACTTAATACCATATCGGTCTTTCCAGAACTGATATAAACTTTTTCCTGTATCTCCAACCGGAGCATCTAACATATCTCTTATTTCACTTATCGGGAAACTGAACTCAGTGATAACTTCTTGCCGAACCGACTCACTAAAATCTTCAATTGCAACACCTGCACCATCGTTCAGTATTTTACCAACAGAACTATATTTCTTTGCAAAATATGTTTCGTCATTCCTAGCGCTATCAGTCATCTCACTAGCCTGATTCAACGCATCCCTAAATACGTCCTTTGTTTCTTGAACGTGTTTGACTCCATCAGCACTCGAATGATTAGTAAGTGTAATAACACTCTTGATTTTTCCATCTTCTGAGCTTGCTTTTTTTATACAAATTGAATCTAGTTTTTTGACTCCATTGTTACTCAATCGTACGTCAGATAAAACATCCTGAAAATCGTGTGTGAGATCTTGTTCATCAGAGATCACGAAACAGAGATCACATGCATCTAAATCTGTTGGATCGGCTATCTTATCTTGCACATCTTGAATATAATCTCTAGATTTATATGCTGATTTTAATTTTTTTCTTCTAGTTTTCGCACTTGTGTCAAACCTGGAAAAACTACTAAAGTTTTCGTCAAAATCTAAACCATTAGCAACTAAAGTCTGGTAAAATTTTTCTGGTGGCTGGTACAGACTCTCTTCAGAAACAAATATTTTTTTACGTTTGTCACCAAAATAAAAAATAACTGAATACTGTTCTTTTCTCTGCAGAGGGGAGAGCACATGCGGTCTAACTTTTCTATCTTGCCTCATCGCAACTAACTTTCTTTGTAACAAACAAGAATATAGATATCGCTCATCGACATCTTCCAGTTTTTTTTCATGGTTTGGAGTCACATGAAATTCAGAAGGGTATGAACCATATGCACGAGTTGCCAAGTCCCTATCGCTTGCTTTTTGAGAAACAGAAATAACATCCATTTTCCCATCAAGTTTGATAAAGTTGCCCTCAGACTGACCTTTAAATGCATCTGTTACCTCAATTTCACAAAAGCCTTTATCAACGCCGTCAACAGTTACCCAAGCTTCAAAAAATCTTTTTCCTTTTTTTAATTTTGTCTTCACCAAGCCACTATTCTCTCCTTGCCAATCAGCACGCATAGTAAACTCAACATTTGCTCCAGAAAACTGTTCGCCCGTGATTTTTTTATGTACAACCAGACCATCAATTTGACCAGTTACGGTAAGCTCCCAAACCAAATTGTGTCTACCTACTTCTTTAGACCAAAAAGAGTCAATGAGGTCATGCTTATCCTTGAACTGTCCAAAAAGAATCTGAAGGTTTCCAATGAATTCTCTTGGATACATGAGGCTTCCTCTAGCAAACTTACTGCCAAAATCTTTCCAAGCCATGTCATATATTAATTGCAATCTTGAAAAGATGTTAATGTATTCTTTAGAAAAAATTTTTAAATACGCTGCATCAGCAGAAGACAACTCTTTTCCTTTTAAATTATCAAGTAACCCAAGTTTTTCGTAAGTCCTTTTTACCTGATCAAAACTGAAAGTATGCCGTTCTCTTTGTACTGTTTTGATTTTTTCTGATCTTTTTTTTATATAAACTTGTTTTAAAGCTTCTGAAATTTCATCTGAAACCAAAGCTGGCTTTTCTGCAATTAAAAGAAGCAACTCTTTCATTTTTTCAAGTTCTAAATTTGGAATTTGATCCAAACGCAAACTCTTTAAAGTAGACTCTGCATCAAAACTATTTTCTACACTTTTTTTGTCCTGTTTTCCAATGAGACCTAAAAATGCTGACTTGATTTTTAAACGCAAAGTACCTGAAGAAAATTTTTCTTTCCTGGGGTATAGTTCTGGTGGACAAAAATCTTTGTGAACATCATTTAAAAAATTTGAAATTTCTCGATAAAAGCCATACTCCCGAGCGTGAGATATTTGCTCAGCAATTTTCGATTCGATTTCATCTTTCCTACCAATAACTTCATTTACCTGTTCATCACTGAGTTCTGTCTGCAATAAAGCATTAACGCTATCAAGAAGGTGAAAAAGTGTCGTAAGTCTAGTAACATGGACATCAATATGACTCAACAAATTGAAAGTTACATCTACTTGTTCTGAAGCGACGGGAAATTTTTCAGCAGAGGTGGTTTCTTGATTCATATACAAATAGTAACTACAATTATCAATGAATTATCAATGAGTTACCAGTGTCAGATTGTCAATGAACTGTTTATACTAAAATAGTAAGAATTATGACTTCACACATAGATACATATCCAAGGTTCGCTGACGGTCTCTTTGACCCTGAAGAACGTGCCCCCATTAGAAAGAAAAAACGGGTTCTAACTCCAGAAGAATTAGAAAAAATTGGAAACCCTCAAGCAAAACTAGAGGTTATAGTTCCAGATAAATTTAAGGATCAAAATCCACTCACAATTGCGGAAATTCAAGAAGCCGCTCAAGTACTTTGGAATAATCAAATTTTCTCTTTTTTTAGATCATATAACCAAAGGGGTCCAGAAAAAAAAGTTGGAGTACTTTCAAAAGCCCTCAATACATTCGTAAAACGACTCAAAGGTTATTATGAACATAAAGAAGTCTTCTTTCCTTTTATTGATGATACTGTGAGAGCAATTTGTATTGAACTATTTACCAAAAAATCTGAACTGAGTAGTAAATCTATCTATGAACTACTTGGTATGTTTGACCTATATAGTCTGTTTCATATGTTTTGTACTCAAACAGTTCCTGTTGGCCTACACTTTGATTTTGCTCAAGAAAATACTGGAGAGACTCCAACTGTTCCAAGTAGATCTATGAGACTTTTCAAGTTCTTGTCGCCACAAGGAATTTCTTCGACCTTAAGAACTTTTGATAGAAGTTTTTTTTCTAAAGAACAAAAGTGGATTTCTAATGATAAAGAAACAAGAATTAAAATAGCTCATGAAATGTTTTCTTTTATAAAGGAGTATCTATCTAGTCATCCTAACGAAGTAGTCACAATCATTGAGCCTGGTGCAGGAAATGGAGAGTTTACTGGTATTCTCGCTGAATTAATTTTCCAAGATAGTCAAACAAGAGGGAGAGTAAACCTTGTGCTAAAGGAATACTCAGAAAGAATGATTCTTGAAGGGAGAAATAAACTTGAGAGATTACAAAAAAAACTGACTACACCACAGGGTGAACCTGTTGATCTTAGGGTTCATTATATTTGCGGTTCAGCAGAGGTTCCACTACAAGACCAGCTCAATGATATTAAATCACTTGTAGAAACACAGGACAACGATAGTTTACAACAAAAATACAAACTAACTTTCGAGCAAGCTGAAAACCTACTCAAACAGACAGTTGGTTCAAAGGTTGTCGGGGCTGTTTCGACTTACACGTTCGGCGCAATGGGTGAGTATGCAGTTAAGATTGCACAGCAAACTTTAGCAGATGTGGTCACAGAAGGAAGAATTATTTTTGCTGACTTTGCTGATAGGCCACCTGAAGAATATACTCAAAAAGAATATACCACACAAAAGAAAAAACAAAAAAGATTAAGAAAACTTATAAAGATATTTGATACTTATGCCGGGCTAGGGTTTGCAGAAGGATTGGCCATTAATCTTGGTTTTTGGGAACATGACGTAATGCAAATTTGGAACGTCTACCATATGATTCTCTCTTTAAATAATAGACCAGAAAATACCTCAAGCGAAGTTGATTTGAAAGCATTCGCCCTTCTTCCGATTTCAGCAAACAACAGTGGAGTTACAGTTGTTGCACTCCCAGGTTATTTTGAGACAATTATAAGAACTCAAGGGCTGGCTGGCCCTGAAACAAAGGTCTCCTAATAAAAAAACGCCTATTATGTGGCGTTTTTTTTCAGTATCAATATTGGAGCGAGAAACGGGATTCGAACCCGCGACCTTCTCCTTGGCAAGGAGACGCTCTAGCCAGCTGAGCTATTCTCGCACTTCGTAATAAGATTTTGATTTAAAGAACAGGGTATATTTTACACTTGATCAATAAAAATGTGAATAGCATATCTTGGTGTACAATAAAACTATGCAACTTCGCTTTCACTCGAAGCTCAAGATTATCATACCATTTCTCATTTTGATCTTGGTTTTAGTCCTCATAACATCTCAAAGTAAACAAAATATCCCGCAAACAAACGAAACTCCTCCACTAAAAAACCCAACTCCAGATAGCATTCAAATTCTTGGAGTAGAGGAAGCCAACACACAAATAGCTGCTGAATCCAAAGAAAAGAAACCGATTTCCTTTGAAACACAAGCCCTATACAGACTCATCAACTCGTACAGAACAGAAAATGATTTAAACAAACTTTTTGTTGATCGCACACTAGAAGATAGCGCCAATAGGAAACTTTCAGACATGATCACAAAAGAGTATTTCAGACATGCTGATTCTAATAATAATGAGTCCTGGTATTTATTCCAGGCAGCAGGATACCAATATAAATTCGCTGGTGAAAACCTCTCATTTGGCAATAACACTCCATGGCAAGTGTTTGAAGCATGGCAAAAAAGTCCAGAACATAATGCCCAACTACTCAAATCAGAGTATTTGGATATGGGATTAGCAGTCAATTGTGACGCATACAAGGTCGGCACCACCCATTCATGTATCGTTGTTTTACACATAGGTGCCAGATAGTTACAATTAGTAGTAGAATACAGATATGAACGAATCATTTTTTCAATCTCAAGAATTTAAAAGAGCCAGCAGTAATGCAGCTGACACTGGAGTCAAATTTATTTTTAAGTGGATCGGCATCGGAATCGGCGCAGCAGCTAATGCTGTTAAAGCAATGATCATGTCTATCATTGGCAAATGAACACCAATCTCATAAAAAAAACGTATAACCAAATCGCGCACATATATCAAAAAGACCGTGATTCTCTAAAAAGCAACAAATACCTTCACAAATTACTACAACTGTTGCGACCACAATCATATGTTTTAGATTTAGGATGTGGTTCTGGCAACCCAATAGACACAGAATTAATTAAACATGACCACTTAGTTATTGGTCTTGATATCTCTCCTGTGCAAATCGAATTGGCTCGAAAAAATTGCCCTACTGGATCATTTTCCGTTCGAGATATCCAAACTCTACGACTTGGTGAATACTCTGTTGACGCGGTCGTATCTTTTTATACTTTTTTCCACATTCCTAGAGAAAAACATCTAGAATTGCTCAAAAAAGTAAACTCTTTTTTACCAATTGGGGGGCTATTCCTACTAACCATGGGAGAAAAGGACTTTGAAGGTGAACATACTATGTTTGGAGCTAATATGTGGTCAAGTCAATATGGACCCCAAAAAAACGCACAGATGTTACAAGATACTGGATTTGAAATTCTCTTAGATACGATTGATCGGACTGGAAACGAAAACCATCAAATTTTATTAGTAAAAAAAAATCAAGCAGTAATCGTAAGGCACAAAAATGTGCCAAGCTGAAGAATCGAACTTCAATTTCATGTTTTTCAGACATGCGCCGTGACCAACTTGGCTAGCTTGGCAAGTATATGACGGGAAACTAAAATAAAACCAAAAAGCAGGTTCCTTGAAGTAATTAGCCGTCCTTCTCAACTGTATATTGTATCAACTTGATACATTCTTGTCATCACGAATTAACCCTATTTAATACGAAAAGAGCCCCAGTTTTTTAGGCTAGGGCTCAGTTCTGTTATTCGGTTGTAGGTTATCGCTTGAGTGCTTCGGCAAGAAAGCCTTTGGCGGCTTCCGCCACTTCGGGGTCATCCACCAGCGCGTCCACATAGTCGTCCGCCCGCATGTACATGAGACCCGACATCATCGGGGGCATGCCTTCGGTATAGTCGTGGATGGACAGAGCCAGCAACATGACAACGCCCTGTGCGACCTTTTCCTCGCCCGCATGTTTCAGCAGGAGGGGGTAGAATCGCTCTTGCAGGTGGCTATTGTCGTCCACCTCAAGCAGTCGCCGTTGCATATCGTCACGATTGGGAAGATTGATAACTTTGTCGCTCATTTGTACACCTCCAGTGTTTTGAGCAATCCGATAACAGAGAGTTGTGCTAACCACCACGCAATTCCTCGCAATGAGGGGCGTAATGTCTAGCTTGCTCTCTGCTAGAGTGATGTTAAAGAGCTAGTATCTGATATATCACAAATACGTACAAAGTATATCACAAAATTAGTCCTATAACAATATGGAAATACCTATTAAAGAAGAATTTGAGGGTAGTTTTCCTCAAGTAGAGGCTATTTGACCACAGAAGCACCAGATATACCTATTTCAGCCGAATTACTGGCTACCGGCTCTTGAATAACAATTATCTTCTCTTGAGGTCTTTCATCAAAGTGTTGCCATACCGTAAATGCTAATTGAAGCACTCCTACAAACGCTGTTACTAGCAGACCATATACAGCAATCTTTGCAGTTCTCTCAGCTATCTTATTGGATTTTTTAAGCTCTTCAATCTCTTCCTCTCGGCGATTCTCTTCTGCTTGCCTATCCCATTCAGGTTGCATCTGTTCAGCCATTGTCATCATTTTTTGTGCCTTGAATGGACCCATTTCATGGCTAATATCCCTTGAGATATTTTCTAGTGCAGCGCCAATGTGCCGAAGATGCTCAATAATTTGCTGGTCTTTTGGTAGTTGCGGATTTACACCCATATCTCATTCAATTTATCACCAATCACAACCCCAAACAATCACGAAGATGTGTGTTTATTTGACTTTTCTTACTCTAGTGAGATACACCACTTATATGTCAGATTTACTTGAAAAACCAACCGCCAAGATTCGGTATTCAATCTTTCTTAGCCCAAAGAATAAAGCTCAATTGAAAGCCATTGCAGCCTACAAGGAAGTATCGTTTTCATCTCTAGTCAGAGAAGCAATTAACCACGCCATTAGAACTGACCTGTTCCTACAACCAGAGAAGAAAGAGGATTATGAATAAACACCGTACACCATATAATTTTTTAAATACTAGCCTTCAGCAAGCCATTACAGCCCTCGACAAGGCAGAAGAAATATATCAAGCATCAATCAAGGTGAATTTCGGCACAACCAATAAACATCGAGAACAGCGAAACATTGCACTCGATATTCGAACTGGTGCAATCCTCAGACTTCTCTCGGCCATTCGTAAGGAGTTCATCAATGAGTAGTTTGGGCAATTTAGAGCTAGTCTTAAGTACATCAATTAGTAAGTTCGGCAAGGAGGAGACGATTTGCAGAGTGCACACGGCTCTCTTGGCTTGCATTCATGATGGAGTGATGTGGGATGACCCAAACTTCTTTGAAGTCATCAATCAAATACTAAATAAGCGATTGTCCAACTATGTTAACTGAAACAGACCGCACCAATATTGCACTACTCAATAATGAGTTAACGATTTTAAGTAGAGCTCGTAACAATGTTGAGGAGTTACTCAAGAAGAAGCTTTCAAAAGAGCTATACAATGAGATTTGCCCAGAAGTCACTGGTATTTTGATGTATGCCCAGAATTCTCTGCATCAGCGTATCGAGAGAATTAAGGTATCAAACAGAGTTCAAGAACGCCATGAACCAGCCAAAAGGTTTCGTTTTGACTAATAACGCAACTAAGTTGCATTAGTGTTGTAACTACAAGAGAACCCCACCGCACCGACCCTCCAGCAAGTTTTTTCTCCTCTCTTCAGCCCCAAAACCCTGCTATACTGATTCTGGTGCCAAAATTCCCTCTCAAACCATTCAACGCACCACCTCATTTGCAACGTCCTTATAACTGCAAAATCACCCATTTTCTCGTCCTATAACTTTTATTTTCGATTTCACGACACCAGTTACCTCAAGTAGCTGTGCTCGCACAACCATTATTGTGCGACATGAATTGCTCTCACAAACACACCCCCTACCGTGCGGGGCACCCCATTAATTCTATTGTTGAATTCTGTATCTATCCCTGGTACCCACCCGGTTACACCCCTCGCTGGTCAAACGTGGGCTAGGGGGCTCGTTCCAATGTACTTATATAGCGTTGCACTGATGCCTCCTCAAGTACTCACTCTCAAAATAAGCCTATAATAAGACTGTTAGGAATTGATAAGTACCTAAGTGTCACTCCTAGGTTAAACCCCCCATTTTTGCGTGTAGCCAAAAGAGTAAAACGTCCAAATTTTTTTGGCAGGAATCTGAGGTTCATAGGCATATAAGAAACATCGAAGTGATATACAGTGTAAACAGTTGACTAAATCGGTTTTATCCTGATAGGGTTCAACTACATAGCGCGACATCTTGAAACAATCATAGTCGCAGGTACAGGGCTTCTTAATGGAAGCCTTTTTATTACCTTAGCGTCCAGACTAAACACCTGGGCGTTTTTTGTTTCAGTAAGGAATGTATGGCACAGTATCAAGGCCCAGTGCGCCCAGGAATGGATGAGGCGTACTTCAGACAAACAGGTATAGAGCGACCAATTCAATCAAGTACTCCACAGATAAAAGAAAACGGTGGTTGGTACTGGAACTCTGCAACTGGTCAAGCAGAACAGTATTGGGCTCCTGGTCAGGGTCCTTCTTCTGGTGGCTCTTCAAATAGTTCTAATGGCGGTGGTGTAGATGACTCTCTCATGAGAGAAATTGACAATATTTACAGCCCTTCCTACTCATATCTCAATCAACTAGAAAGTGACGCACCAAAAGAATATGACAGTGCCCTCAAACTTGTAGGTGAACAATATGGTTTAGCCAAGACGAATTTACAGCAAGGTACAGACCGCAACGTAGCTCAACTTGAAACTAATAAACAAGAAGCGTTTGATGCCCGCCGCTCTGCTTTAGCTGATGCAGTGCGAAGCTATAACGCTCTCCAGCAAGCCAGAATTGCACGTTTTGGTGGTGGTTCTTCAGCAGGTGAAGCAGCAACCGATATTGCCCAGCAAGAGTATTACAGAGGAAATGCTGATATTGAAAAGGCATACACCAAGCAGGGTATGCAGATTCAGACAGACATTGATGACCTTAAACTTCAACTACAGCAGAATCTCTCGGTTCTTGAGTTACAGCAAAAAGAATCAGAGCAATCACTACGAACAGAATTCAACAACAAAATGTCACAAATTCAAATGCAAAAAGGACAACTTGATTCAGCTAAAGCAGCGGCTCGTCTTAACTTGATGCAACAGTACGCTACTGAATCACGCAATATTCAGCTCGCATTTGCACAACAAGCAAACTCAATTAAGGATTCTATTGCGGCCTCAATTGCTGAAAAGACAGGAAACTTCAATGAATTGATGAAGCGCGCTCAAGCTTATGACGCAGCAGCCTACATTGGTTATGCAAATCCTCTTGATTCTTCAACCCTTAATACAAAAGCACAAGGCACGACTGCTTACAACTATAACCCTAACCGCTACTCAGATGATGAGTGGGCAAACTACCTAGGAATCTAAATGTCTCTAGCCAATTCAATCCTCGTGGCTGCAAAAGGTTTAGCTGCAAAGTTAAAACCTTACCAACCTAAAGAGGAAGAAAAAACACCACAGCCACAAACCCTAACTAATAAAATTAAGTTAGCTACTTCTCTTGCGAAGCCTGCTGGTGCTATTGCTGTTTCCAATGTACTTAACAAACCAGTGGTACCACTTCTTGGTAAATATTCTCCTTCTACCCGTTCAATCATTGATGGGTATGTGAATGGTATTCGAGAAATGGCTACACTTCCAACTAAGTTTAGTAATTGGCAAGCAGAGAACAGAAGAAAGATTAGTCCTGGTGGTGAATGGGATACTGCTTTTAGAAATAACCCTACTGCTCAACAAACAGCCGATATTACTCTTGGACTTGGTACAGGCTTCCAAAAAGGACTTGCTGGATTCACTGGAGCAGATGAAGCTCTTGGTAGAAAACTCTATGGTGATAGCTACAAACCTTATACAGCACAGACTACAGCCGGAAAGATTGCTGATTTTGGTGGCGGTATTGCCGGGTTTGCAGTTGGACCTGGAAAGATATTAGCCCCTCTTGAGGCAGGTGTTGTTGCTAAAACTTCTCCTTATCTTGGACGTCTTCCAGGATATCTTCGTGGCCCACTGGCTGGTGTTGCCGCTGAATCTGTTTCTGCTCTTGGTTTAGGAGGGATTGAAAGTGTTGTTAAAGACAAACCATTCACTGAAACTTTTGGCACTCAACTTGCAGGAGGATTAGCAGGAAGAGGTTTGTTTGGTATTGCTGGTGCTTCCCTCAAAGGTGGTATTAGCAAGAGTTTGTTTGGTGCAACTGAAAATACAGCCGAGAATGCCGTTAAAAGTGCAGTCAAAGAAAATAAGATTGACTCAACCATTCTTGATGAAATATTAACTGGAACTACAGGAGAAAAAACAGGACGAGTCACTGGAATTAACTTAGATAGATTGGGATTGGATGATGCTGGAAAACAGAGAGTTGCCCGAACAGTTGCGGCCGTCAAAACAGAACTAGAACAGGTTCGTGGAAAGAAACTCACTCATGAAGAAGTAATCAATGCGGCCAAGGAATCAGAATTACTCTCTTCTGTCATTACCAAGGATGAAACCCTCAAACAAGAGGCTAGATTATTAGCCACTCGCAACCGAATTACTTCAATCAATAAAGACATTGATATGGCTCTTGCTAATAACGATATTGGCAAGGCTAAACAACTTTCACTCGAATTAATCAACCTTACTAAACTCGTTTCAGCAGAAGCCGCTGATGTTGGTAGAAGATTGGAGTCGTTCAAGATTAGAGCTTCTGATGCTTCTACTCGTGAACAGATTATTGCTCGACTCAACAAAATTACTGATGATTCAGACTTGTTGGCAGAGAGAGTTGCCAACACAAATTGGGATGACGCTAAAAGTATTAACAAGTTATATCGAGAGTATGTAAAGCCAACAATTGGGCAAGTCCTTGAAGAGTTCCGATACAACAACATGCTTTCTAATCCAAAGTCCCATGCTCGTAATATCTTAGGAAACCTTGAGCAAACACTTTTCTTGCGTCCAGCGGTTAAAACCCTCTCTGGTGAACCAGTTGGTGCTCTTAAATACTATGGCGGAGTACTTAAATCATTCCCAGATGCAACCAAAGACTTCTTTGACGCTGTTCGTGGCAAAACAAACATTGAAAGCCTCGATATTGACCAGATTCCAACAGGTAAATTACCCGGAGTAGCACAGCTACCAACTCGCCTACTTGAAGGAGCAGATAGATTCTTTATGCGTCTTATTACTGGCGGTGAAATGGCTGCCGGTGCCACAAAAGAAGAAGCAACCAATACTGCAAGCCGAGCCCTTTTCAGAAACCAATTTGACCCAAAGAATAAAACTGGGCAAGGTGTTCTACTCTCAAAAATTGATGAATATGCCAACAAACTAGATTCACTTCGAAGTCTTCCTGGGGGCAAATGGTTCGTGCCATTTATGAAGACTCCTATTCAGGTGTTCAAACAGTGGATTGAATACAGTCCAGCAGGATTTTCAACTCTTCCTGGTGCATCCAATAAAAAAGAACAACTAGCCAAAGCAATGCTTGGCTCAGTATTTAGTGTTATTGGGGCAACTGCCGCACTCAATGGCAACACTACCTGGGAAGCACCAACAGGAGAGAAAGAAAAACAACTCTTCTATGCCTCAGGTAAAAAACCCTACTCAATCAGAATTGGTGACGCTTGGGTGCCAATGAACTATTTTGGTTCTCTTGGTTTTGCTCTTGCCATGCCTGCAGCAGTTAACTACCACTACTCACAATCACCTAATGCACTCAGTGATAGTCAAATGGAGAAACTTACCAAGAGTTTTGGTAGTGCCTTCCAGTACGCAACTCAACAAACAACCCTCGAGAACATTGAGGCAATGGTCAAAGTTTTGCAAGGTGACATTGATTATTCAGTCAATAGCACTCTTGGTTTTACTGCCTCTCAAGTTATCCCTATGTCTGGTTTTCTTGGATATGTAAGTCAGTGGACTGACCCTTTCTATCGTAAGGCAAGTGGATTCACTCAAACTATTGGCTCACGTCTACCAGGAGTCTCTCAAAAGTTACCAGCCTATGAAACTCCCGCTGGCAACCCTTCAATGCGAGAAGGCATTAATAAATTCTTACCGTATGACATTGGAATAGTTAAACCAGCACAAGGCAATGAACTCAGTGGTGAAACCTATGGCAGCATTCTTGATTCAAAAACCTTGCTTAAGCAAAAAGAGAAGGCCGCGAAAGAAAAAACTAGACCAGGCATCCTTGATTGGTTGTTTGGTACTCCAGAACAAAAAGCACAGACACCAAGTAATGACCCGCTTATCCGTGCATTCAACACCGAGACAGAGAAAGATGCTAGGGCGGCTCGTATAAAAGAGGTGTTCCGTCTGGGGCTTAGCCGAGAAGAAACTGAACAGATGTTGAAGAATGAAAATCTAGGTACGTTTGAAGAAGCTGGCTATACCGTTGCCCGCTCACTTGAAGTAGATTCAGGCACTCGCGGCGCTTACATTCAAGAAATTCTTAGACCTCTTCAGGGACAGGCCTACAAAGAACAGTTCACGAAATTAGTAACCAACAAAGTGTTGACCGAAGCAGTTATTAAAAAATACGAGGAAGACTCAATCTTAACGGAAGAACAGGCTGATGCACTACGGGTGCAAATGAAAAAAGCCAATGGCACATACAAAGCATCAAAAAAGAACGTGTATAACCTCTCGGTTCCAAAGATAAACCTACCTTCAATCAGTCCTACTAAATTCTCGGCACCGCCTATTTCAGCAGTGAACATTGAACCATACACACCTAAGAAGTTAAGTATCAAGATGCCTACCTTCCAGCCAGTACGTGTCAATCGCCAGCCATTACAAATTAGATATACAGGGGCTCGTACCCTAGGGGAACTTGGATGAAAGCCTGGACTTCTGAAACTGAACTAGCGGATGAGCTTGGGAGCTTAATCCAAGAAGAATCTTTGGCACTTAAGTGTGAGGGGTTATTGATTGAGGCGGATAGAAGAGATGCAGCACTAAAGGTAATTTTTGATGCGGCTGATGAAGCCGTTGAAGCCTATAACAATTTGAAGGGAACTCATGGAAGAGAAGATTAAAAAACCAACTAAAGCAATTGAAACTACAGGTAGTAAGACTCAACTTGAGGTAAACAAAGCCGATTCTGAGCCTTCTACACCAGAGCTAGGAACCGAGAGAGGACGGTTCTTCACTGCAAACATGCTTGACCGCCCTGTTACGCGTCAAGATGGTTCGTGGCAAGAATATATTCTTAACCCGGGCGGACCGGTTCAGGAAGATGCTCTTTATTGTGAAATGGTTCGAATTTTGGGGTTAACCAGCGATGAGGAGACAGGACTTCGAACAGAACTATCCGAATTAACAAAAATGGCGGCTGAACACACACAACAGGACCGTTTCGATTTGATAGGGGCCTTTGTACGCAAACTACTACGAAGTATCAATTATGGAACCAGTAACACAAGCAAAGTTCATAGCTTGCGCAGATGGTTCCTCGATATGAAACAAAAAAACAAATAAAGAAAGGATTTATATGTCAAAGAAAGACATAACAAAATGGTACGAAGATAACAGCAAGAAAGGACTTGAGCGAAAAGTATATACACTTGAGAACAAGTTGATTGCTGCCGAGCTCCACATTTTATCAAAAGCAGTAGATTCCCTTGTTGAGCGAGTTCACAAAACAGCCAACAGCACAGCGGGTCATGCGAGAAAGCCTTACGGAGCTATCGAGAAACTTATCCTCTACCGAGAGATGATTGAAGCTATCGCTAGAACATATCGCATATTCTTTTTTCAAGGATTGGAACTGATTGGACTAGACCCAATTGAAGAATTAAAAAAAGAGCAGAAAAAGAAAGGAAAATAATATGCCAAGACAAACAATTACTAACCGATACATCAATGAAAGCGAACTAGATAGACAGCTAGGTGGACTCGTGGCTGATACGTCAGGACATGAACACGCTGAAGCAGTCCACAAACAACTGGATGAGTATTACACCAACTTTCAGGCAAAGAAGGACGCTGGGCACCTAAGTGAAGATGAAATCAAATTCCAGCAGGTAATGCACCGAGTCAATGCTGCAACTCAACCAGAAAGTTCACATGACCGCTGGCAGAGACAACACAATGCCTACGAGAAAGTCAAAGAGACAGAACAAAAAATGGTTGCCCTCAATCATAAATATCGAGCAGGAAAGGTTGATGACTCTACTTACTGGTCAAGAATGGCTAAATATTCAGAGGAGGCTGAGGAAGCCAAGAAGGAACTCTAATGGCTAAGACAATGATTATCAATCTAAACAAGGCATTTGAAGAAGCAATGCGAGTTGACTTGGCAATAAGGAACCAACAGCAACCAAAACTTGAATTGCCCAAGCGACAACTTAAGACTTCGGCAGAAATATATAAGCCTGTTAAACAAGAAAGATTCCTCAAGTAGGAAGAAAGGAAAATTATGGCACGAGTTTATCAGCCACCAATGAAGAATGGAAAAGTAGTAGACCCTCGGTCAGTTGGCGGCCCAGCACGGGTCACTCATATTGGCAAGGTCTTCAAGGACTTAAAGAATCCTTATGGGAAACAAGATACTAACAACCAAGCTAAATGGAATGACCCAGAGTTTCTAAGAAAACTCGGGCAGTGGAATTAATAGCCGAAAGGCAGAAAGGGTCACATGACCATTAAACAAAAGCGTGTGTTGGGCTCACACCTACAGAAAATCGCCCAAGAGTATAACAACGCACCAATGCGAAACCTCGAGGGGGCATTGCTAGAGGTGTTTGAAGAGAATGAGTCTATGGCAACTCAAGAACTCGGAGAACTACTTGCACAATCAGTCCTTGATTCTCACGTTGTCGGACTTGTAGAACACCAGATTCCAGGCTTCCAAGCTCTCTGGGTTGCAGCTGTAACCGATATGCGAAGTTAACCAACAGCACTACGTTAAGTGGTGCTTCCTGAGAGTTGCAGGCATTCCTCCTTAGGCTCCCAAGAAATACCACTTACCTTTCGAGTGGTCTGGGGAGTTCATCTGGTGATGGCTCCCCTCAGTAAGGATATGAAAAAAGAATTAAAGAAATGTGAGTGTGAAGGATGTCCAAACCTCATTATTAAAAAGAAATGGACATCATGGAATAAATATAGAGCCATGCGTTTTTGCTCTCATAGCTGTACATACAGTCAGTTAGCCAGAGAGCAAAAAGGGTGGTTCAGAAAAGGATAACTATGGGCAGAGCCTACAGCAGAATACCAACAAAGTCGCAAAACAGTGACGTAACACAAGCTATCATTGACCAAACAAACATGGCACTTCGAGTGATAGAAGCATCAGGCGGAATTACCTACATTGGCAAAGCAGCTATTGGGGCGAGTGAAACAGATGCGGTCTGGAGTATCAAGCAAATCATTGACCATTCAACTATTGAGGATGACAGCACAAACATCGAGATTTTATATGCAAACGGAACAGCGGACTTCATTCACTCTTGGGTGGACCGAGAAACCTACAGTTACAGTTAAATACTGTGGCTGGTGTGACTGCTACCGAGAAGAGCCAGAGATGCACTCAGAACGCCTCTGCCTAAAGTGTTTCAAGGTTCATACATGGGAACAAGCTTGGAAGAGGGCTGGAAAGGGGTTGCGAGGATGGAAGAGAAAATCATCATTGCCTACCTCTTCATCATAGTTTTGGTCATCATTGCGGGGTTGTTCCAGAGGTGAATTGATGGTGAATAAACTTGACAAATAGCGTTTAGCGCCATACGGTAATATTTAGTGCTGAGAAATTCACGCATTAAGTTTACTTAATAGCTGAGACCTTCATTGGCACGGAACCAAAGATTAGCTAAGTACTAGCGGTCATTGTAATCAAGAAAGATTATGATGGCCGCTTTTTTGTTGGCCAGAAAGAAAGGAAGTATGGCAACAACATACCCACAGTACTACATAACAGCAACCAAGAACGGTGAAACCATTACCCGTCGAACCAAGAAGAAGAAATCATTCTTGCTTCGAATCAGTGGCTTACAACGCTCAGGTGAACCAGTCACCGCAAACTTCGCAATCAAATATGGTCCTGATGCGTGGAACGAGTCAATTGAATACACCCGCGAGAGCCTTAAAGAAATGGCAAGGGCAGCGCGTATTTTTACGGCTAAGGATGAAATTGATTGGATGATGAAGGAGGTTCGTGGTTAAACACCGCTCTACGCACCTGAATCAATGACCTCCTCTGGGTATTTAGGCACTTTTCGGCTCAGAACATCAAAAAGGTACTACGAGCCATATTGAAACGAAAAAACCGAAATACCTCAAAGTATCCAGAGGAGAACGAAATAAGAAAGCAATATTTATGAATGAAGACAAACCAATTAGCAGACAACGCAAATGGCAACTCAAAATGAAAGCTGAGGGACGATGCGAAACATGTGGTAAGCCATGCGCACCTTTCACTCGCTGTGAAGAGCACCGAGAAATTCAGTTAAAGAAGTACGCCAGTCATAGAAAAAAATGGGCTCAGAAAAACAAGAGTAGGACCCGTGAATACAGAAGAAAGTACTACCTAAAGTACAAAGACAAGATTATGGAAAAACAACGAGAGTACAGAAAGAGAAAAAGACTGGAGCAATCGTAGTGGATTGCACACGTAGGCTGGTTTAACTACGAGCCTACTTGTGGAGTTCATTACTCCAAGTCGTGGTAGGTAACAGAGGGTCCACGCCCCTTAGTCGAGAGTCTTATCACTCTCGCATTTATCCCCTGGCTGGTAGAAAGGTGAAACTGCCCGAAAGCCAACCAGGGGAAAAGCAACCAATTATTGAATCCGTACAGGATTAGAAAGGGTCACTATGACCAATATGTATATCAGGCTAAAGAGCCTTCTGCCAAGAGTAAACCAAGAGGCAGTCAAACAGATAGAAGCAACAGCACAATTCTTGAGTGTGGCTGTGCCTCAGACAGTAATAAGTAACTCGAGAGAAATTGGTGGGTTACGAGAGTTGACAAATACGGCCTTAGCGCAATAGAAAGAGACTATATGCCCGAAATTTCAAGACAAAGAAAGTATCAATTAAGAATGGGTGAAAATGGACGCTGCCGACAGTGCGGAAAGCCTCGAGACAATGAATTCCTGATGTGTGACGCTTGTCGCAAAAAACACAAACTTCAATCTCGAATCTACAGAGCAAAGAAAGGTATTTTATTGGTGGAGCAGTATAAACAACTTAACCCTAAGAAAATTGAAGAGTTGTTTGACCCAGAATGGATGAACAGATAACAAAATAGGAGGCTTCCCTCGTAAAGTTGCCTCCTATTAAGAAATGAAAATCTATGAACAATGATACTAAACCAAAGACCAAACGTAAAGGATTCATCCAGCCCCAAAAGTATGTGCTGGTGAATAGTCCTCTTACTAACAACGAAAAAGCGGTATACCTCACGCTTCTTTCTCACCGCAACTCAAAGAAGAAAAACAGTATTTACCCAGGGCTAACCACAATTGCCCTAGAATCTAACTGTTCCAAGTCAACCGTTATAAGAGCATTAAAACGACTCGAAGGACTTGGGCTTGTAAAATGGAAGGTCAGAGGACAGGGCAAGACAAACCTCTACTCAATCAAGTTGGAATCGAAGACCCTTGAAGCTGAAAGCAAGCGAATTGAGCGAGAAAATAAAAAGCAGATTTTACAGGCTTCCCAGATTAGAAGTGTCACCATGAAACTTCTAGAAGTGTCACCAAGAAACACTAATAATAAGAAGAATATCAATAAGAAGCTTAATAATATTGTTACGTATTCCGCTTCTACCGAATCGGTGTCTGCATCAAACGTAGTGACTAACACTTCTTTACCTTCGGTAAACCAAGAGGAAGCTAAACCTGCTGAGACTTTTATTCCTGTTGGTGAGTTAAGTGGAGGCGACAGCCGAAACGCTAGTGTAGAAGAGGGCCCACGAGTAAGCGATTACTCAAAGTATGCAGAGTGTGCCGAACAGGGCTGGCAGTTAGTAGACCAAGTAAAGAACCCACAACCCAGACCACTTACTGATAAAGACCCTTACTTCTTTCATGCTTGGGTTGCGAATAAAGAGCAAGAATACCCCTGGCCACAGGACATGCAAAACCAGTGGGTGCTGGACCAGTTAAAAATGGTTGAGGATGAGTGGGTTGATGCTTACTTTGAACAGAAATTCAAAAAGAAAACTAACCATCGAGTACACCATTTCTTGTCTGATGGGGTTGTGGATAAATTACAATTGAAGTGCTTATAAAATGACTCGCCCCGCCAATAGAAACTACTGACGGGGCTAAAGAGAGTTCTTCTATTGCAGCACCAACTGAATAGAAGAATTTCACCTTATTGCACCAATGCACCAAATGTCAACCTTTACAACTAGTACAACTTGTTGTATAATTACAAATTATGAATAAGCAAAAACTAGGCAATCAGGAAGCATGGGATAGGGTTGACCTATCAGCTCCTAAGAAACGTGCCACAATCTTTATAAATGAAACCCTCTTACGAGAATGTAAAGCACAAGCAGCACTTGAGGGGTATTCTTTCTCTGAAATTGCAGAAATGTCACTAGAGCTATACCTTTCGCAACTTGCCTATACTGGTAAAGAAGCGGCTGGACTTAAAAAAGGTGTTCTTGAGGTTAAAAGAACTCGAGGAAAGAAATAAATATGAAGGCACTTCGAATCCTGGTCACAATTTTTCTCTCTTTCAGTGTGTTGGCTAACTTACTTAATATTTTTACTGACCCGATTAAGACTGTTATTGCAAGCCTTTTTGGTGTTTTCCTTATCTTAGTGATTAATGGCAAGATTAAGCCACCATCGTTTAGTAAGAAGAAGTAAAAAAAATATGATACTTAGCGAAATACTCAAGGCGGTTGGAATACTCATAGCAGCTGGCATTGCTGCTTATATCTACAACACTGTACTCAATTCAAAAAAAGAATGGAAGAAGCTCTTACTAGAAGGATTTATTTGGTGTGTTGTTGGCTCTTTCTTTCTTACCATGTCACTAGGAAAACCAACATGTACCGACCAAGAATACGACCCTAGAGGCACCGTTTGCAATCAATATGCAGATGATGGCTATGAACCCACTGACGAACAATACATGGCCAAATTCGCTTTTTATCTAACTCTTTTCTTTGTACCTGTCTTATATGGAATTAATCAGCGCCCTAAGCTAGAGGCTTGATTTTCAATGTTATTTCTCCGCCAGAGATACCTGGCTCTATTGCATATACTCCAGGTTCAAACCATTTCTGGGCTTCTGATACTAACCGTTGTGCCTTCTCGAGTTCTGTCATAGTGTTTTGCATCATTGGATGCATTTGCATAACTGAGTCTAGGTAATCAAGGTCTGAGCCGTCATACCGCTGTAGCATTTTGGGGTCTTTCCATCCCGCGATTCTGCAAATATCAGAATCAGATACTCCCTTTTGCTTCATTATGGTAGCCCATGAATGTCTGAAAAGATGGTTGTATACCCTTTTTTTAATACCAACGGTAGCAGCCCTCTTTTTGAGGTCAGCTAAGATTACACCACTCGTAAGCGTCTTATCCCTTGATGATGGAAAAACTAGTTCATTCTTTCTGGGTACCGAGTGAATGAGTTCCCAAAGTTTGGGGTCATAAATGGGTATTTCTCTGTCTTCGCCGTTTTTAGTGTCCATGAACGTGATGTGTCGTGTGGGAGCTTCGCTTACGTTCTTCCAAAGTAGTTCAAGTGGTTCGCTAATACGGCAGCCTGTGAATGTCATCAGTCTAATCAAGGCTTGTTGCCGTTTGTTGATAAATTCTGAATCCTTATTCTTCCCGTAATCAATTCGAACATCAGCTATTGCCAACATCTCCTCAGTTGTTAGCACCTCAGTTATGCGCTTGAGTTTGGGGACTTTAGAAAGAAACCCCTCAGTTGCGTTTGTGCCGAGAAGTCTATCAATATTCCTACCCATTGAGATAAATTTGTTACGAGTCTCTTGGCTTAAGCCCCTATCGTCAACCTGGGAAGCCATAAAGTGCATGAAGTTATGTTGGTCCCATTCTTTACCATCAAACCATGCCTTGATACGCCTGAAATAGGAGCGTTGTGAATCGAGTGCCCCTGACTTCTGAGAGTGTTGTCTCTTGGTTTTTAAGAAGAGTGCGAATTCCTCTTCTGTTAAGCTGAATAACATAGTCCGTTTGGACTAGTTACTCAAGTTGTCAGCTATTCTACGGTGAAGCTATTAGTAGGCACTTCGCCGTGTAGTACGCGCCTTGCGTATGATACTCAACTCTTTGTTGACTACGAATTGAGTGTGATTAGTCTACGAGAATAACTGGTTCCTCCTTTTTGATGATTAATAATTTAGCTCTTTTAGTCATATCCTTGGCTAGCTTGGCATAAAAGATATTTTACACTATCTTATCTGTGGATGCTGAGGGACTCGAACCCCCGACACCTGCGATGTAAACGCAGTGCTCTAACCAACTGAGCTAAGCATCCATATGTGCCCAGGAGAGGACTTGAACCTCCACACCTTCCGGCATACGCACCTCAAGCGTACGTGTATACCAATTTCACCACCTGGGCATTTTTTAAACGTGCGCCCCAATAATGGGGTAACAAGATCTGTATTATAAATCAAAACCACCAAACAAACAACCTATTGCAAGAGGTAATATGAATCATCATTGGTACCTGAGACAAAGACAACGCTCAAACCACCAGAGGCATATCGCAGTAAACCAGGAATAGAAAAAGCCTTAACCAGGTCACCACTAATACCAATAGCAGCAAGAGCAGTATTTATAGCTTTTATAGAAATTTTTTCACCTGCTGTCAGTGAGAAACCATTTTTAACGAGGACGTGCTTCAAACTTGCAGCCTTTTGTTCTCCAAGTAAGGTCAGTACTTCATAGGAAGGTTCATCTTCAGCTCTTATATGTGTTTTCATAAATTAATTTTTTGACTTATTGTGCCGGAGAGAGGACTCGAACCTCCATAGATTGCTCCACACGTACCTGAAACGTGCGCGTCTACCATTTCGCCACTCCGGCATTTTTTAATATTGCTTCAATGCATGGATTTTATCATTTTTTGGTTTTTTTTGCTTGAGAAAGATACAAAAATACATCTAGTTTGTGGTAAAATACACCTTGTCATATACACTTGCGCCAGTAGCTCAGCGGATTAGAGCAGCGGTCTTCGGAACCGCGTGTCGGGGGTTCGAGTCCCTCCTGGCGCACACACGATCGTAACCTGGAATTTTCAGGAAAAAATTGGTATACTATACCCTTAAAAAATCGTGGGTCGGTAGCTCAGCCGGTTAGAGCGTTTGCCTCTTAAGCAAAATGTCGTGGGTTCGATCCCCACCCGACTCACAACTTTCACCTCCTAATCAATCCAATTTCAACTTTTGTTAGGTGACAAACCCAAAAAAATTATTTAATATTGATTTACGGGAAATTTTTGGAAGCCCAAAGACTCTGTTACCAAATAAGTAACTTGCTTCTAAAAGAAAGGAACCTTACCATCATGAAAAAGATCACCTTCGCTCTCACCGTATTAATTAGCTCTGGGCTTTTTGCTGCTTGTACTCATCAAGAATATACGGCAACTCCTGCAGAAACTGAAACAATCATTGTTGAGGATGCTATGGAAAAAGAAGTAAAGTCCATGGTTATCGCACTGAATGAAGAAAATGCCTCTGGTCAATCAGGTACCGCCACGTTAGTAGAAAATGATGCGGGGCAACTCACAGTTACACTTCAAATAACAGGTGGAGAGTACACTGCTCCTCAGCCGGCTCACATCCATGTTGGGGCGTGCCCAGAGGTTGGTACCGTAGAATATCCACTCACAAACGTAGTCGGTGGGAACTCGGTTACAGTTCTTGATGATGTTTCGTTAGCAAGTGTCACTGGGGTGGCTGGGGGACTAGCAATTAACGTTCACAAGTCTGCTGCAGAATCTAGTGTCTACACGGCTTGTGGTAACTTGCTATAAAGCTAATCATTGTTGAGCAAACCTACCATTGTACATCGCGTTACCTTCGCAACGCTGGAATATGATTTGGCAAAGCTTTACATTTGCGTGTAGTACCAGAGAATTTGGACCCAGGTTTGTGATCTCTAACACTTGTCTATTACTTACACCGGGTTGAATAAATCCGGCCGAAATATGAATTAATAGTCCAAGTCTAGCAAACCTGCTTCTTCCTTCAAGCCAACCACAAATATTACTAGGTAACGTTATTTTCTCTTTTGTAATCCCTAACACTGTTTCCTGAGGCTTTATTAGTAACTCTTGAGTTGTAATAAGATCAGTTAAATCCTTGTAATCTGTTGTTTCTTTAATATCAACAACGTCATTTCTATTTTGAAAAATTCTAAATTCATTTGAGAGGTGCAAATCAACAGAAGCAACACTAATCTGGTCATCATCTACCTGAGGTAAAATCTGTATATTTCCGAGTTCTAGTTCTTTTTTAATTTCATCATGTGTTAGGACTGGCACACTGACCTTTCTGTTTCGAAATACCGATCGATTGTACCATGAAATACATACCCATAGCATATTTTGATAATATAGGTCGCTATGGTAGAATAACTTCCTTATATAAAAGTGATGAAAAGAATATCTGAAGCTATACAACTATTTCAAAATAATGAAATCTATAGTAAAACTGGAGATATTCCTACTATACTTGAAAAACAAATTGAAGCTGTCCTATCTGAAGAATTTAAAGACTCAGAAGAAAATGAAGAATTTGCTTCTGAAACAATAAAAAACTGGGTCAGTTCCCTATGGAAGGCAATGAATTATTTTGTTGATCTTCAACAACTTCCTGAACAAGATTCAGTCGCCTTCAAAAAAAAATATCTACAAGGACTACTCGAATTTATTGCTCATAAAGATCATGGAATCCTACACTCTTATTTTGTGTACAGTGGAATACTGCATCTAGCAAAACAAGACGGGAAACCAATCGTAAGTGGATCATGCCAAGACCAACAGGCTCAATTGTTTGCATTACTTCACGACATAGCTCAAGTTTTACCATTCTCTGCTTATAATTCTGGACACATTTCAAGAATGAACCAAAAGAATGAGCATGCAAGAATACTGTCGGCCTTGGTCAAAATGTTTGGAATCAAAGCAGGATTTGATAAAAAAGCTACAGCTGAGTTTTCGTTTGCAATAAAAACCCACGATAGCACTTACAGTAATGTTCGTTATCCAGAAATAGACTATATTTTCCAGCTTGGCCACGATTCAGATAAAATATTTGGCTCTTCTATGAAGAAAGATATTAAAACGATCACTAAGGGAATGCTGAAACGCAATTATGAAGCTAACAGAGGACCAAAGGGTAGCTACCTCTTGCGGACTGAGCTCACAAAAACATACCGGAACAATATTAGTTATGGAGACAGATGCCTGAGTGATGCAGTATCTTTAGTGAGACGAGAGTTTGGGATCGAAATGTACACACAAGCCGGACGAAGAATCGCTGAAGAGAGAAGAAATTCGGCAATGGAACAAATTAAAGAGGTATATGGTTATTTCTTTGACCTAACAAAAGCATATATTGAAGACAAAGTTTTACCGATTCTTGGGAAACAGAAATCAAACCTCATAGTAACTGAAACCGGCATGGATCAAGTTGAAAAACCACTCAGGTATATGCCTACTACTAGATTAGAGCTTCAAAATTTATTTGATACCTTGTATGAGACACCAATTAGACTTGCCATTGATCCTGTTGATGAAAAAAAATATACAGATCGATACAATCTTGAAACAGATGCCAGAGGACTAAAAATCCATGTTGTTGACACTAATACTGGTAAAGATGTCTACCTTGATCCTAGTATTGCAAGATTCTGCTTCTCACAGGACGGCAGAGAGCGATTCCTTGAAGAAATTACGACTGCCTTTCAAAACGGTATTCACTAGGTTGGCAAAAGTGTCAAACTAATCTGAAAGCCCAACTACATCTTTTGGCTTATCTGCCCATTCAACAAAATCTTTCTCTGTTTTTTCAACCAAAACCGGCTTGATATACTTGTCTAAGACAGACCTTGTGTCTACAACCCCAAGTTGTTTGAATAAGAACTCAAAACGCTCTGTTAGAGTCTTCATAATTGCCATTCGGTTTGATTCAGCCATATCCCAACATTCTTTTTTGAATTTACCCCAAGCTTTTTTCCTCAAACTATAGTGAAATTGAGCATCGGTCTGACCCTCCTCGCGCTCACTTTGTTTGGTTTCGTCGATCCAAGCATACATTTTAGACAGCAACTCTTTTGGAAATTGTGGGTGATCCATCTGGATATTTTGAAAACCGGTTGCTAAATGAACCTCAATTGCATCTGATTTTGGAAACTCGGAAAAATAGTTCTCGGGTAGGGTAGAAGCACCATGCTGCACTGTTCCACCTATTTTAAATTCTTCTCTACAAACTTTGGAAATACTTGAAAGAATTGAAAAATCTAAAGCGATATCTGCCAAGGTACCATCCGCTAAAACCACACCTCCGTGCGATGTGCCAGTCGCTACACTGATTTTACTTATTCCCACCATATCTTTAGGCAGCCCAGCATTAAACCCTAAAATAAAAGCCCTAAAGTCTTCTACTGTACTATTTTTGCCTCCGATATGACCAATTTCTCCTCCTAGCGAAATAGTTATCCCTTTAGGTTCAATTCCACGAACAAACTTTGCTAACTCTAGAGAATAGATAATATTAGGAATTTGTTCTTTTTCGACTGAATCAGCATTCAGATCAACTAGAGTAGACATATCGATATCAATATTGTAAAAGCCAGCAGCAACAGCCTGTCTGACCAAGTCTTTAATTGATTCAATTTCACCTTCTTTTGGAACACCCATACTTGCAGCTTTTGCCTGAATATGGTCACCTTGAATGAATAAAGGACCCTGCCAGCCCTCTCGTAAAGCAGCAGCCAAAACAACTGTCGTGTATTCAAGAGGCGTTTGGTCTGTATAGCCCATTTCTGATCTAGCAATTTCAAAAATCATTGGCCCAACCGCTTGATTTTTAGCTGCCACAAATGCAGAACGAGCTAAATCATAGGTCATACCTCTTAAATTCATTGCAGGCACGGTAAATCGCTCAGTAACTTCACCACGACCTCTGGCCATGTAAAAATCATTGATTGAAGCAAACAAAACCCCATTCTCTTTGCCTAGTTGCCAAATCTTATATCTAGAATTTTGCTTTTCCTCAGGGGTACCAAATACAGCAGAGTAGACGAGTGTGTCAATTTCTTGTGGATTTACCATATATTCTCCTTTTTTCTGTTATTACAACAATTAATTACAGCCTAAACTTAATAGCATCATGGTCTAACACATGAGTTGTATCAATAAATCTGATTTTTTTGCTTTGTGTTGAGGTTACCAGGGTTTGCGTTCTTGCTCCAGCCCCAAAGAATCTCACACCTTTAAGAATACTACCGTCAGTAACCCCTGTAGCGCAAAAAAGTACAGTTTTACCGCTTGCTAAGTCATCTTGTGTATATACTTTATCAACTCTTGCGCCCATCTGTTTAAGCCGAATTTTTTCTTCCTCATTTTTTGGCCAAAATCTTGCTTGGAGTCCACCCTTGAGACATCTCAAAGCTGCTGCTGTAATCACTGTTTCTGGTGCTGCACCAATTCCCATAACAGCGTGAATGCCACTACCTCGCATACAACCAGCTACACCAGGAATTAAATCGCCATCGGCAATAAGCTGGACCCTTGCACCCGCCTCTCGTACTTTAGAAATTAACTCTTCGTTGCGTTCTCTATCTAAAATAACCACTACTAAATCACGAATATCCCGTTCTAGACCTTTTGCGATTGCCTGCAAGTTTTTTTGAGGGGGTGCGTCGATGTCAACATAATCTTTTGCTTGCTCCGGAACTATCAGTTTATCCATATACATATCTGGCGCATGAAAAAGCCCACCTTTTTCTGATGCAGCCAAAACAACAATAGCTCCGTTACTAAAACTGGCAGTTGCATTTGTATTTTCCAAAGGATCAACAGCAATATCTACCATTTGTCCCTTGCCAGTACCAACTTTTTCCCCAATATACAGCATAGGAGCTTCATCACGTTCACCTTCACCAATCACGATTCTTCCATTGAATTCTACTTGATTAAGATAGCCTCTAATCGCTTCAACAGCTTCGTGATCAGCTTTTTTCTTATCACCAAAACCCGCCATCCTTGAAGCAGCAATTGCTCCAACTTCAGTTGCATGGGATAAGGCTAAGGCCAAAGTATTTTCCATAAAGTACTCCTTGAATTATGTTTCAAATCCAAAGTATCATACTTTTTCATACTTTACACCCTCCATTTTTCGCAAAAAAATAGAGTAGTTTGAAGGATTATTCTTCATTAGGAAAAAAACTACTCCGTGAACTCTTTCACGGCTTCTTTAAATGATATGTCTAAAGAAGCATCAAACCAAGATCCCTGGAACACAAAAGCACTGAGCTCTTTCTCAAGCGCCAACTTTGGAAAAATGTCAGTTTCTAAGTTTATATATGTGTCTTTTGGTATCAAATCCAGAATTTCAGGTTTTAGAACATATAATCCAATATTAACAATACTGATTCCTTGGTTTTCTGAAGAATCCATGAATTTAATAATTTTATTTCCGTGCAAAAAGGCTTGACCATACTTTGGTTCGCTCATTCTTGGTTTAACACATATGGTAGCAATTGTATCTTCTTGTCTTTGAAATTCAAACAAATCGTCTAAATTAAGGTTGGTTAAAGTGGTATCGTTTATAACGAGAAACGACTCATCACCTAAATATTTCGCAGCGTTCTTAAGGGCACCTGCAGTACCAAGCTGTTTTTTCTCTTGAGAATAGGTAATTGTCACTCCAAGCTTTGATCCATTGCCGAACTCTGATTTCAGTGCCGATTCATTTGCGCCAGCACAAATAATAATGTGAGTAACTCCAAAATTTTTAAGATGTTCTAAAGTAACCGCTAATAGTGGTCTGTTGTTAATCTTCTTCAAACCTGGAATTTCCCCGTTGCTATGTTTTCCACCAGCCAAAATAACTGCTGTATGTACTTGTGAACTCAAACCTTGCTTCACCAAGCTTTCAATCGCGTGAGAACGGTTTCGAATTGTATGCCCATCAATCAAGGCATCAACTTTAACTAATAAATCATGTGAAAGTGTAATTGTTAATCGAGTCTTTGTTTTCATATATGCTATTCTCGTTTCTCTGGCACAGAATATCATACTTTGTCATACAAATGAAGCGATGTTTTAAAGAGATGATACCTTTTTATCGGCAAGTGCCTTAGTTACTTTTTCCAAACCACTTTGTAGTGCAAAAAATTGATTGGTTGGCTGGTCATTTTCATCAAAGAAACTAAAACCTTTAAATGGACCTGGAGAACCCTTCAAAACAAACGGTGTAACTGCCAACACTTTTTCATCTGACCATATATGCTGCATTGCATAAGCGTAGTATGAGCTTAACCACTCAGACAGACCTGGAGTTTCATCCCACCCAGTTTCAGTAATCATTACTTGGAAATCTTTACCAGTTTTTTGTTTCAAGAACTCTAGTTCATATTGATACCCACGAAGAGAATTTTTTGCATGTCGAGTAGGGGCACTTGAAAAACCAGGATTTGGATATGAATGGGAGTTCCAGATGTCAACGACTTCAAAGATATTTGGATCTGCCCAAAGCATTTGAGTAAGGTATGTGAACGCCTCTTTAGTTTGAGAACCATTTGGTGCAGCCAAATCAAGGCCAGCTGGAAGAACAATATAGTTTTTTTGTTCAGTATGAGCCCAATCTGCAGTAAACCGTAACAAATCTGCATACTGTGATGGGTTTATTGTTGCTCCCCACTCTTTAGCATGGTTAACCTCGTTAAAAACAATAATGTGTTTTTCTTCAGTTGGCCACTCAAAAGATGATAGGAACGTAATCTGATCAACAATGTCTTTTCTAGTTGGAATCTCCCAAGCTTGCTTCTCAGGATTAAATCTAGTAGTGAGTCTTACCAATGGAATAATTTTTAGGGATTTACATTCAGCAAAAAATTTTTTCCAATCTTTTCTTTTGTGCAAATCATCTAAAGTAAATGGAATAGTCACATAGTTCCATGTTTCAGGTTGATCCTTAAGATTTACCACCTGTTTCACCTTTGCAACTTCAGCTAGATGGAGGATATGTACCCCCAACTTACTGGACTCAAATGCAAATGAGTCTGCCGCAACAATACTGAAAAGTATGAAAAAGCTAGTAATAATTAGCAGTTTTTTCAACATATGATTTTACAATTATAGGATATCATTTTCAGGCGGAGATGTCAATTGTCAGGTACCTTTGGTATACTACGATTCCAAAGATGAAATCAATATTTTTAGCTTTTGCTTGGCTGCTCTTGTCCGCAGGTGTCTCACTCGTGGTCATTGCCTCAGTTTCCTTTTATAACATCGGTGAGTTTAAACTCTTCCCAAGTCAAGAAGAACAAAACAAAGTACTCATCACAAATGCGAACTCACAATTAACAGATGAAGAAATTTTGGGTGCTACCACTGTAGTTGAAACCGATGATGCTCGGGCTTTATTGGTTGAAAATTTCTTGCGTAGATATAACACTCCTAAACCGATTGGAGGCGGAAACTTAAATCACCCCCTAGTACCAGAAGAGTATTTTGGGAAATTTTTTGTTGAATTAGCAGACAAATATAACCTTGATTTTCGACTTCTGCCAGCAATTGCTATGCAAGAAAGTAATCTCTGCAATCACACACCAAAACCAAAAAATGAAGCTGGAGTTGAAGTAGAATCATATAATTGTCTTGGATTCGGAGTGTACGGAACAAAAGTCACCATGTTCCCAAGTTTTGAAGCTAATTTTGAACAGGCTGCCAAAACACTAAAGAAAAATTATATTGATATTGGTCTAGATACACCGTATAAGATAATGAAAAAATATACACCTCCTAGTGACGGCAGTTGGGCCGAGTCGGTTAACCAATGGATGGCTGAGATGCGCTATGACGACCGCAAATCTGGAATACAACTCAAGGAAGACGCTGATTTGTTAGAGTTTACTGAGAGTTCTGATGAATCCCATATAAAATAAACTATTGACAGTCTTATAATAAAGTGTTATTATAATATCACCTCAGAAGGTTTTTTCCTCACCGGGAACTTCGTTCTGAGACAAAAGAATCCGCTACTTGAGTATTTACTCAAAATATGGGCGGATTTTTTTGTATTTTAATGATTCTAGATGTAATACAATGTAATGTGTGACTACAGAATTTGCAGAAAAAATATATTCTCAACTCAAAAAAGTGCCCAAGGGTAAAGTAATAACCTATAAAGCACTTGCACAAAGCATAGGAACCAAAGCCTATCAAGCGGTTGGCACAGTTATGAAAAATAACCCATATGCACCAGAGGTTCCTTGCCACAGAGTTGTTGCTACAAATGGAACCATAGGTGGGTTTAAGGGAAAAAAGTCAGGAAAAGCAATACTAGAGAAAATAGGAATGCTACAAAAAGAAGGAGTTAAAACCGAAAACGGCAAAATCAAAAACTTTGAAAAAGTTGTGTATACGTTTAACAGTACCTGTTGTGCCGAAGAGAGGACTTGAACCTCCAAGGATTGCTCCACACGGTTCTAAGCCGTGCGCGTATGCCAATTCCGCCACTTCGGCGCAAAACGATCGTGCTAGTGTAGTATTTTACCAGATTAGATCTGAAATCAAAAGTGACATAAAATTCAAGTTCCAGTAAGATAGAGTCATGATTCATGCAGAAAGTTCAGACAAAATTAAAAACCAAGAATACCAAGAAAATGTCGTCTCAAAAGTGTACGGTTTTGGAAGTCCAGTCACAACTGAGCCTAAAGTCGATATAGCAACAGCCAACAGTGAAACACCAGTAGAACATAAAAAACGGGAACTCAAAGAACATGTATTCCATTGGTGGCATAAGACTGCTATCGTTTTGTTAGCACTGCATAGTATCTATGACCTCTGGAAGGGGATTAGCTTTCTTGCTTTTGAATATCCAGAGATCAACCATCTGTTTGAACAACATTTAGTCCAAGCTAGTGAGATAAATAGTCTCCTTGGTGAAGCAATCGTTGACTTTGCAGCAGCATCTATAGCCATTTTCTTTACAGTCAGACTTGTTAAGGTCAAAGAGACAACTGAGGAAAATATCGATTTAATTGCATCAACGTTACTCATTTTGAGCACAAATGCAATCCAAAACTTTTTTATTCGACTTGATTTCTTGAATTTGATTTTGTATACCTTTGCTCAATGACACTTGCATTTGAATACTCACTGAAAAGACATCAGAGCGCTCGAAATTTGAAAATAAAGATCGATTCAAAAGGTTTGATTACTGTTGTTTCCCCACCTTTGATCCCTAAATTTATCATTGACCAATTTGTAAAAAAACATGAAAGGTGGGTACTGCAACATATTACAGTTCAGCAGCAAAAACCAACCTTTAACTCTTCCGAATTTGTACATGTTTTTGGAAAAAAATACCAAAAAAAACTAGAGTTCTCACTCAATAAAAAAATTGGCATTCACACCTGGGGAGAAACAATTATTTTTAATCCAACAACTCCCCCAAGAATTGAAACAAAAGAAGACCAAAAAAAGTGGGATAAAAAATTTCAGGAAAAACTAGAGCAGTTTCTCAAAACCACCGCAAGTCACTACATTATAACCAGAACACACAAAATTGCAGAAAAAATGGGTCTCTCATTCAATAAAATCACCTTAAAAAAACAAAAAACGAGATGGGGCAGTTGTTCAAGTCAAAGAAACCTTAACTTTAATTGGCAACTCGTTCACTTCGAAACTCCAATTATCGACTATGTCATAGTTCATGAACTAGCACATTTAGTTCACATGAATCACTCAAAAAAATTCTGGGACCTAGTTGAAAAATATGATCCTGAGTATAAAAAGCACGTTGGCTGGCTGAAAAGAAATGGGTTACACTTAGGATAGTATGATCATCATCCATGGAGAAAACACTATTACCTCAAGAGATAAGTTACTGGATGTTATTTCTGACTATAAGAAACAGGGTATTGAACTGGTTCGTTTAGAAGCAAAAGACCTTTCTGAGGCTCAGCTTGAAACAACGCTTGGAGAAGGTGATTTATTCGGTACAAAAAAAGCCATTATCATTGAGGGATTGCACTCTCTCCCTAAATCTGAAAAACAAAAAACTCTTATCAAACTGTGTTGCAATGCTACAAACCATGAGATCGTCTTGTGGGAAAAACGGGAGTTAACTGCAACAATGCTGAAACCTTTTCCGCAGGCTCAAGTTTATGCATATAAAGCAAGCAAAACACTATTCTCTTGGCTTGATTTACTTGGAACAAATGGGAATGAAACGAAAAAAATTCAATTACTTCATGATGCAATTGAAACTGATGGAGATTTTTTCTGTTTCATCATGCTCATAAGACAGTTCCGGCTCCTCATTCAAGCAAAGACTGGTGAAAAAATCGCTGGGGCTCCATTTATGATCTCAAAGTTGCAAAAACAGGCACAGCAATTTTCTCTGGAGCAGCTGCTGAAAATACATCAGCAATTGCTTATTTTTGACTTCGAACAAAAAACATCAAAAAGTTTACTGAGCATGAACCAGTGGCTTGACCTTTTTACCGTTAAGTTGTAGATTGGTTGTTGTCATACTTTTTCATACTTTGGACCCGCTATTTTGAAACAAAATAGCGCAGGTACAAAGGATGCACAGCGACTTTGGACCCGATCTTTCTTATCAAAGAAAGTCGTAGGTACAAACAATGCACAGCGACTTTGAACTTAATACAGTAATAGTAACCGAAAGGAATATATGTACAAAATCGTTCCACAAATCAACTCTAAGATCTTTAGAGGATATGACTTGCGTGGCGTAGCTGATGAAGACCTCAATGAAGACGTTATGTACACACTTGGCAGAGCATATGCTACATATTTAAACCAAAGAAGAATTGGCGAAGCAACGGTAGGAAGAGACAATCGTTTAACTGGTGAAGCATATTCAAAAGCATTTATTGCTGGCCTTAATGATGGGGGAATTAACACTGTAGATCTGGGACTTTCTTTGAGCCAAATTGTGTATTTTTCTTGCTATGAGTTTAAAACCAAAGGTAGTGCAATGATTTCTGCATCACATAATCCAAAAGAGTTTAATGGTTTGAAACTAGGAACTGGCTATTCTGAAACAATGGTAACTGAAGATATTCAGTATTTTAAAAAACTCGTTGATGAAGGTAAGTTTGTTGAAGGAAAGGGAACTAATGAAACAGTCGATATCGTTCCTTCATATAAAAAACATCTTCTCAAACATTTCAATCTAAAAAGAAAATGGAAAGTCGTTGTTGATGCTTGTAATACCACTTCAGGAATGTTTTACCCAAGTATATTCCGTGATGCCGGTTGCGAGGTTATAGAGCAAAATACTACCCTAGACGGAAACTTTCCTCTTGGTGTTCCAGATCCAACTGAGGTAGAAGTACTAGAGAGACTTGCTGAAGGAGTAAAAAAAGCTGGAGCTGACATCGGTTTTGCCTACGATACTGACGGTGACCGTATGGCAGTTGTTGACGAAAACGGAAGAACACTGTGGATGGACACTATCGTGGCACTGTTTGCACAAGACGTGTTAGACACCATGCCAGGTGCACCAATTATCTACAATACGCTCTGTTCAAGACAAGTTACCGAAGCTATTGAAAAAGCTGGTGGTAAACCAGTCATGTGGATCACTGGCCACTCATTTATTAAAGCCAAAGTGAAGGCTGAAAGTGCTCCGTTTGGTGGCGAACTTTCTGGACATATTTACTTCACCGATAATTTTTATGGTCATGATGACGGGGCATATGCGAGTTTAAGACTGATGCAATATCTTGAAAGAACAAACCAAACACTTTCACAAGCAGTGAGTAAGCTTTCTTTTTATGTGAGCAGCCCGGAAATTAAATTTGGTTTGGCTGATGAAATTAAGTTCGAGTTTATTAGCACTAAAATCAGAGAAGAATTTGAAAAACAGTGGCCGAATGCAAAATACATAGATATTGACGGTATCAGAATGGATATGGATGACAGAATGGCTATTTGCCGAGCATCACAAAATGGTCCGTACATTACCGTTAAGTTTGAAGGAAAAACTCAAGAAATTTATGATGAAGTCAAAAAACAACTAAAAGTTATCTTGAGCAGACATCCCGAAATTGACTGGTCGAAAGGTGTGAATACACACGCGTTGGACTAAGGAAACTTGAGAAATTGAGAAAGTCTAGGCGAGGGGAAGGCGAAAGCCTTTCCCGCCATAAATTTGAGTAAGTCAATGCTACAATGAAACTATGTCTAAACCTACCATACTGATCATCGCAGGGGGAGAAAACTCAAGATTTGCTCCACTCAACACAACTACTCATAAGGGATTCCTTTCAATTGCAGGAAAACCAATCATTGCGCGCGCATTTGAGAGTCTGAAACAGCACGGTTTTGAACGTGTCGTATTAGTTGTTTCGCCAAAGGACTACGGTGATAACGGTTTCTCAAGATACATCAAATCACATAACTTTGACCTATCAATTACCACAATTCTTCAAGAAAAAGCCAGTGGTATGGGGGATGCACTACTCCTGGCCAAAGAGCATTTGAATGACTTTTTCATTCTTGCCTCACCATATTATGCAAACTTAGGACAGATAGCTGAGAAGCTGTGGACTAAACAGAACAGTAGTAATTCAAATTGTGTTTTTTCGGGAACAAAGACAGATAATCCAGAATTGTATGGAGTCCTACAATTCAATCCAAATGATGAGACTAAGGTTCTAGGCGTTGTAGAAAAACCTACCAAAGGACAAGAACCTTCAAACTTCAAGATTGATAGCATCTATTTATTCGATGCAAAATTTTTAGAAGAATTGCAACAAACCAAAAAAACAGAATATTCGCTAGAAGAAGCTATAACGGCATATGCAAAAAAATCTAATACTACCTGGATCGAAAATACTAACCATATTCAAAGTCTCAAATATCCTTGGCATCTTTTTGGACTATTCAACCAAATTATCGCAAATTACAAAACTTCATTTGCTAAAACAGCGCAAATTTCTGACTCCGCTATCTTTGACGATGCAAATGGACCAGTAATCGTCGATGAAAACGCTGTCATTGGTGATTTTACAAAACTCGTGGGTCCTTGTTATGTTGGCAAAAACTGTCTGGTTGGTGATTATGCATTCATCAGAGGCTCTTCACTTGAAGAAAATGCTCTTGTTGGTGCAAATACAGAAGTAGTTCGTAGTATTCTGTTTGAGAACTCCAGTATCCACTTTGGTTACCTTGCTGATTCAATTTTGGGGCACGGAACAAAAATTGGAGCTGGCCTTATTACCGCAAATAAACGCCTTGATAGAAAAAACATTCGCATAGAAGTAAAAAAGACGTTAGTAAATACAGGAACAAATACAATGGGTATTATTACTGGTGAGAATGTAAACCTTGGTATTAGAGTGAGCACTATGCCTGGTATCACTATCGCAGCAAATGTCGAAATACATCCAGGAGTAATAGTAACCCGTAACGTTCCTGAAGGAAATGTACTTAAAAAATAACCATGCCATATTTATCAGACTACAAAGCAATTTTATTTGACGTTGATAGAACATTGATTCCACCTAACAGGGAAATCTTCCCAGAAGTACTTGAGATCCTCAAAAAACTACATGATACAGGAGTCCTTACTGGCTTGTGTTCCGGTAGAGGATACGCTTCCCTAGTAAATGTTTTTATGCCGATATTTCCAAATAACGCAGTGCATATTTTAGCAGGAGGATCTTTAGTAATTTCTAATACTGGGACAGTGCTTTGGCAACAAACAATTGAACCAACAATCATAGATGAACTTAAAAATCTCATTAACGAGACACACAGCTCTGCAATCTTTATGAAACCAGATGCACAATATGCCAAAGGGGAGATTCTTGCAGCCATTCATAAGCATCCATGGAACCCCATCGGTAAAGATTTAGATACTATGACTCCTGATGGAGTAGGGTTGGTTTATATCGCCAAACCCTCTGATCAAATTACCGCATATTTGCTCAACCACCCAAAACTTAGTTTCAAAGATATGCTCAGTAACCAAGGCTACCAATATTACGACATTACCGCCAAAGGCGTCACAAAAGCACTTGCTATGGAAGAGTGGTCAAAGGCAACCAATATTGCGCTCTCAAAAACAATTGGTTTTGGTGATAGCATAAACGACTTCGAATTTCTACAAAACTGCGGATTTGCCGTGGCTATGGGTAATGCTGATTATGAAATTAAAGCCATCGCCGATAGAGTCATTGGGCAAGTCTCACAAAAAGGTCTACCAAATTACGTACAAACTATTTTAGAGGGGAATCCTTTATGAATACACCAATTCTTGACTCAAGAGAAGCCATTGCACAACTAGATAAAGAAAACATGCTTGGCTCAATTGAAGAACTTGGATTACAAGTCCAACATGCCTGGGAAGATCTAAAATCAGTGCATTTTACTAAAAAAGCTGATATTCATAACGTTGTTATTGCCGGGATGGGAGGATCAGGTCTTGGAGCAGATGTCATTAAACACCTTTTCAAAGAAGAACTGCAAGTTCCATTCGATTATGTGCATGACTATACGCTTCCTGGGTACGTAAACCAGAATACGTTAGTTGTTTTGTCGAGTTATTCCGGCACCACAGAAGAACCTTTGGCTTGTGGTGAACAGGCAAAAGAAGCTGGAGCTCAAATCATGGTCATAGCTGCTGGTGGCACACTAGAAACATTTGCCAAAGAAAACGGCTATACTATGTATAAAATCGATCCGAAATACAACCCTTCAAACCAACCAAGAATGGCAATCGGGTATGCAGTGTTTGGAACGATTGGCCTCCTATCAAGAGCTGGAGTCATTTCAGTCTCACACGAACAAGTAGAAGCAGTGGTCAAAACCATCCAAAAACAAGTAGAAAATTGTAAAGTTGAAGTACAGGGTGAAGAAAACCCTGCAAAAGCTTTGGCATACTCTATGGTTGACCGAAGACCGATTTTTGTTGTGTCAGATTTTTTGGAGGGAGCAGCACACGTGAGCACTAATCAGGGTAATGAGAATGCAAAAATTTTTGCCGATTATCAAATCGTCCCAGAAATGAACCATCATCTCCTTGAAGGGCTGCAATATCCAAAGAGTAATGTTACAACTCACATCTTTATCTTTGTTCAATCATTGCTGTATCACCCAAAAAATGTGATTCGTATGCAGATCACCCAAAAAATTGTTGAAGCAAATGAAATTGACACACTTGCAGTTCCACTCCGATCACAAACAAAAATTGAGCAGGTATTTGAAATGCTTACTATTTTTGGCTTCGCTGGATTTTATCTTGCCATGCTTGAAGGAATAAATCCAAGTCCAATCCCGTTTGTTGAGGATTTTAAAGTCGACATGAAAAGAATGACTCAGGGTCTGTAACCTAAACCATTTCACTGCCAAAGCGACAGCGAGAGATAAATTGTTGAATCTTGATGCGAGAACTGGTGAGATTGGGGTCAACTTCCTCAGAAGGGATGGGAAGACAATCTAACATGACTTCTGCATCATCCTCACTAATTTGAACGGTGTACACCTGGTTTTGGTCTGTATTACTAGCATCTGGCTTTAATTTACTTACTAAGTCATCTTTTTGACAACCTTGTGAAATAGCCAAATTGTAAAGTGCAGTAAGCTCAGAATTCGTGAGAGAGACTGTTCCTCGTTCCATACTGACAATAAGTATACACCATTTGTTGGTATTTCAAACAAAACCACATCTTCACTCAAGAAGAAAAAAACGCTATGATTAAATAGAAAGTGACGCAAACGTTTGTATACCTGCCCAGTGATTTTGCATTAGCCTCAACCTTTGAAGTTGGAACTTATGCAAAAGAATTAGCCCTGCTTATTGAAGGGGGTGTTCTGTTACCTAAAGCAATAGTTGTTCCCAAGAATACACTTAAAATCATTGCACAGGCCAATAATCTTCAAGCAAAGATATTTAAATTAGTTCAAGAAACAAATTATTTAAGTAGTCTTTCCAGAGAAGAAACAAAAAAGAAAATACAACACCTCATTACCAGGCAAAGCATCCCCCATGAACTCGCAGCACATTTGCTTAAGACCTATCACGAATACTTTGACACCAGTTTTGTCTTAATAAAAAATTCGGAACGACTCCCTATCCCTGATATTGAATTACAAAACATCCACTCTGACACAAACTTTGTTGATGCCATCCTTGAGGTTTGGGCATCATTAGCTAGCGCAAAATTCGAAAAACTCCTCCTTGGAACCAATAGTGTGCATGATATTCTGTTCCCTTGTCCAATTATGGTTCAAGAACAACTCGAATCAAAAATCTCCGGAATTGGACTCTCTTTTGACCAAAATGATGGCAATAAAAGCAGAATCACCATTCTCAGCTCTTGGGGAATTTACAGCCCGCTTCAGCAAGATTTTGATCGATACTCAGTTGACGTAAGAACAGGCATTGTTACTACAAAGCAGGTAACCACGAAACAAGTTCAGTTTAGAAGAGTGCTGGGCAAGTTGCGGGAAGATGCAGTTTTGGTCAAATATCAAAATCAAGAAACATTGACTCCAAAATTAGTAAAAGACATCGCAACGATAATTACAAAAATAAAACGGAACTATTTGTATCAAATCCAGGTCATTTGGGCAATACAAAATGAAAAGCTGTATATTCTGTCAGTAGGTGAAGCTGAAGTACAGTTAAAGCAACATCAGAATAAAACAAAAACTATCCAAAAAATATTTGTTACAGCTACAACTAATCTCACTAAACTATCCGAAAATGTTGATGGTATTGCAGTTCTGAATTCAGGCAAACTTCTATTTGCAAGTGCCATTCATCCCAGTGAAATTGTCAAAACAAAACAAAGAAAATATCTTGTTGAGGCTATGTCTCGAACATTAAGTAAATCTGTGGATCAATCAAATAAACCGCTTCTTTACAGGGCCAATACGTACTCGTCGGATGAGTTCCGCAAACTACAATTCTCGTCTGTATATGAAACAAAAGAAAACAATCCACTACTTGGGTTTAGGGGGGGATTGCGCTTAGTATCTCAACAAGAAACTTTCAAGCTTGAACTCGAAAGTTTGGGTAAAGTTCTTGAAAAAACACGCCAAGCTGTAACTCTAGTATTACCATTTGTACGGTCACCAGAAGAACTCACTCTTCTTGTGCAGATCGTTAGAAACCAAGGGCTCCTTGAGCATCCACGCTTCTCCGTCTGGATGGAATTGGCTACACCAGAGAATATTTTTAACATTTCTGAATACCCACTGAATCTAATCCAAGGCGTGCTGTTCAACATGCAAAGTTTACACTCATTAGCAGTTGGAGTAGACTATTCAAACCCTGATATTGCTTCGCATTACAGCAACCATCCAATACTGCTTAGAAAGTTTGTCGAGCATGGAATTGGCTCTATTTTAGAGAAGTTGGGGACACAACAATTGCTTTCTCGCTGTGATATTTTTGTTGACTTGTCAAACTTTAATAAAGAGCTACTAGAACAATTAACCGACCTACATATTACTGGTTTTGTGGTAAATGAGGAGGTTACAAGCACTATAAAAACGTGTATTATGGATACACAACAAAAGAGACTTTTGTAATTAAACTATGGCAAAAATTGCTGGTGTCTACGCCCGAGAAATACTAGATTCAAGAGGAATACCTACGCTCGAATGTGCCCTTTGGCTTGATTCAGGGGCTGTTGTTGCTACCAGTGTCCCAACAGGCACTTCTGTTGGAAAGTATGAAGCTTTAGAGCTGAGGGACAATGATCCTAACAGGATGATTGGAAAAGGAGTATTAACAGCGGTTAATAATGTAAACACGATACTAGGACCACAACTCATTGGGAAAGACCCTTCTAATCAAACTGAAATCGATCAACTGATGGTAACTCTTGATGGGACAGAAAACAAATCAAAGCTCGGCGCAAATGCAATCTTAGCAGTCTCTCAAGCAGTCATGAAAGCTGGTGCAATCAGTCTTAATGTCCCACTATACTACTACATTGAACAAAAATACCAACTAACTAAAGAATTAAAAATTCCAAACTGTGTGTATGGAGTCATTGACGGCGGAGAACATGGAGCTGGAAATCTCGATATTCAAGAGTTTCATATTATTCCAGCTAGTCACATTGAATATAGAAAATCATTAGAAATGGCCGTAACGTTATACCAAAAGATTGAAGAAGTTTTGGTTTTAAAAGGTGCTATTCATTCAACTGGCGTAGGAGGTGGTTTTACTCCAAACCTCTATAGCAATATTGACGTGTTTGAGATTCTCATAGAAACAATTAAAACTAGCCCATATACGTTTGCTCAAGATCTCTTTTTTGGTGTCGATGTATCTGCAGCCTCATTATTTGAAGGTGGAAAGTATCGACTCAAAGATAAATCTCAGATGTATTCAAGTGAAGAACTGCTTGAATTATATAAGCAAATTCGGAATCTCTACCACGTTTTTTATGTAGAAGACCCTTACCAAGAAGATGACATTGCTTCTTGGCAAAAGATTACTCAAGAACTTGGTGAAACCACCAAAATTGTCGGAGATGATTTGTTAGCTACAAATAAAACAAAAACTCAGAAAGCCATAGAAGCAAAATACTGCAATACCATTCTCATTAAACCAAATCAAACGGGTACAATTAGTGAAACCATTGAAGTCATTAAGCTTGCTAAAGAAGCTGGCTGGCAAGTGATTATGTCTCATAGAAGCGGAGAAACTAATGATGATTTTATTGCAGACTTTGCCGTGGGAGTTGGTGCAGACTACACAAAATTTGGGCCACCAAATAGAGGCGAGAGAACAGCAAAGTATAATAGATTATTACAGATTGCCTTTGAAATAGAACAAAGTAAATCTTAGAATTGCTCATGACAGAACAACCACAAATCACTACTCCTCCAGGATATGCTGCCCCAGAACCTAACAAACAAAATCCTGCAACAGCTGGAGCTTCAACTGAGCCGATTCTGAGCAATTTGCCTTTTAATGATACTTTTCCACAAAGAGAATATCATGGTCCCAAGCCTACTGTTTTAATCATGCTTGACGGCTGGGGTATTGGACCAAACAACGCCGGCAATGCTATCGTCAAAGCTAATACTCCAAACATGGATAAATTCTGGCTCGCATTTCCCCACACCCAAATCACAGCAAGTGGTGAAGCAGTTGGTCTTCCAAGAGGAGAAGATGGAAATACGGAGACTGGTCACTTAAATGTTGGTGCTGGCCATATTGTGTATCAGGACCTTCCAAGAATTAATATGGCAATTGCAGACGGAACCTTTTATCAAAACCCAGCACTTTTAAGTGCGGTTGCGCATGTTCGAAAGTACAACTCTGTCCTGCACCTAATGGGATTGGTTGGTGCCGGTGGCGTTCACTCAAATATCGAACATCTGTATGCCTTACTCAATTTTTGCAAACAACAAAATGTAGAAAAAGTATTCATACATGGGTTTACTGATGGAAGAGATTCACCACCAACCTCTGGAATCAACTACGTTCAGCAATTAATGGACCATTGTAATAAGCTGGGAGTTGGTACCATTGCCACCCTTATGGGCCGGTATTATGCTATGGACCGTGATAAACGATGGGACAGAATAGAAAAAGCGTATGACAGTTTAACGATCGGTGACGAAAAATCATGTACCACTGATCCAATTGCTGCCCTACAGGCTCAATATAATAAGGGTATAACTGACGAGTTTATTGAACCAATTAACGTTTGCAACAGTGATGGTTCTCACAGAGTAGTTCAACATAATGATGCTGCTATTTTTATTAATTACCGTATTGACCGTCCCAGAGAGCTTACCAGAGCCTTTGTAATGCCGGATTTTGAAAGAAGTATCACACACCAAGCATTTGACCCCTATAGCGAAAAATATACCAAATCAAACATCCAAGAGACTGAAACCAAAATTGAGACGTTTGAGAGAAAAGTTAAAGTAAATAACCTCTACTTTGTGACTATGACCAGGTATGAAGAAGGTATCCCGACCGATGTTGCCTTTCCACCTCAAAATATAAAAAACCCTGTTTGCAAGGTTTTTGCTGAAAATGGTCTGCGACAACTGCGGATTACAGAAACCGAAAAAGAGCGCTTTGTTACATACTATATGAATGGTCAGCAAGACGTGATGTATCCAGGAGAAGATCGAATTATTATTCCATCTAAAGGGGTGAAGTCTTATGATCAGGCTCCAGAAATGAGCGCTTATGAGATCGCCAACGAGATGATAGATAGAATTCAACAAGATAAATATGACGTGATCATTGCAAACATCTGTAATGGCGATATGGTTGGACACACTGGTAACCTTGAAGCAGCTATCAAAGCCTGTGAAATTGTTGATGAAGTTATTGGAAAAATTGCTACCATTATTATGGCCAAAGGTGGGGTGCTCTTAATTACCGCTGACCATGGGAATGTTGAAGAAATGATTAATAATGAGACTGGTGAAATCGACACAGAGCACTCAGCATACCCAGTCCCATTAATCATTATTGGAAAACAATATTTAAACCAACCCATGATGTTACCAACAGGAATACTGGCAGATATCGCGCCTACCATGCTCAAAATTATGGGAATTTCAAAGCCTGCGTCTATGACAGGTAGAGCACTGATATAGGGGGCAGGAGTTTACAACGCAAACGACCTGACACAAGCTCGTCATGTTTGCTTTTACAAACTCTATCCCCTCTACCAATGCAATAGTTAGAAATACCCAAAATTAATAGTTTCCTCGACACTGTTGATTTTTGATCTGTTTTGATTTCTAAAGATCTAGTTGAATGTTCGCTACTACTTCGGTTATGCTGAGTCAACTTCGGGATAGATACGCCCGAACCAAAACAAACAGAAAGTATCAAAAAGGGGAAAAACAACTATGGCAATTACTCTATACAAACGCCAAAGACAGATCGTTGATTTTATTGCTCAATATATACAAAAGAATGGTTACTCCCCAACTCTGCGAGAAATTGCTGATTCAATTGGTGTTTCCTCCCTTGCTACAGTACATGAGCATATTCAAGCTTTGATTCGCAAAAAAGTGATCAGAAAACATGAAGGAGCAGTCCGAGGTATCGAGTTACTAGACAGGACCTTCATTAAAATGTCTGATAGCATTGATCTACCATTTCTTGGATTCATCGCTGCTGGTTCTCCAATAGACCCACACCCAGACCAAGATGCTACGTTTAAAGTTTCCCCAGAAATTGTCAGCGGGAAAAAACGCTCTTATGTCTTGCAGGTTAAAGGTCTTTCAATGATTGAGGATCACATTGATGACGGAGACTATGTGGTCATAGAAGAAACTTCAGCTGTAAATAATGGTGACATCGTGGTTGCACTGCTTGATAATGGCCTTGCAACACTCAAACGATACTACAAAGAAGTTACCAGAATTAGACTTGAACCAGCAAATTCAAGTATGAGCCCAATTTACGCAACCAACGTAAAAATTCAGGGTAGAGTAGTGGGATTAATCCGTAGATTTACGTATTAAAAGTAGAAAGCTAGTACAAACTTTTTTAACACTGGTATAGCGAGAATTAGCAGACAAAGATATATATTGCTAATTCTCGCTACAAAAAAAATTACGCTCTATACCAGGCCAATTTAGTCCTGTTTTGATATTTTTTGATTCTATTTGATATATTTTGTGATAAAAATTATCGCAAATTACCCTTTTGAAAACTGCTTCTCTCGCACCCCAAATTGGAGATTTACAAAGCAGCGCAAAATAAAAAGGTAATCCGACAATCGATTAACATATTGTAAAACAATTGGCTTCACGGCCTGTTCTCTTGAGTAAGCCACAATAACTCGTTCGCATCTGCGACACACACTTCTAGTAATATCCACATAAGCACCGATCACACTGCCACCCGGATATAAAAACTTGGTTGTCCATCCTTCGGCCATTTGCTGCTGCAATGCATCTGCGTTCTTTTCGATTTTGTCTAGCTTTGATTTTGGAAAACTCAACTTTGGTGCATCTGCAACCATTCCACTTAACAAATATAAGTTTGATTGTGCTTCTTCTAGCTGCTCAATCAACAGTTCTTTCTGAACCACAACCGTGGCTCGTAGCTGGGCCACAACCATGCCAATGTGTGAATTTAACTCGTCAATATTGCCCAACACTTCAAATACCAAATTATCTTTAGGCAACTTTTTGCCATCTGCTAAATAGCTTTCACCTGCATCGCCTTTTTTTGTTGTAATTGAAGTTACTTTTGCCATCGATATAAGCTCCTCTTATTGAGTTCCATGATTTGCATCTTTGCTGCCAAACTTTGCGCAAAAACCTCAAGCTCCTTTAATTTGTGCTCACACCAATCCTGAATGACTCGATCTTTTTTATGAGTCTTTAAGAGCAAGCTTAGTCTGTTCACCAAAGCATTATATGCAATTACATCTACTTTGACTTTTCCAGTTTTCCGTCTAAAAACCAATAATTGCTTTTCGATTTCCTGCATATCAAAAAGTACCGCCGGTTGCACTGCTTCAGGGTGGGCCATTTCCCCTCGGGGACTATAGAGCCCCACTGGCATTTGATACAAGTTTAAAGTTTCAAGTAAGAGTCTTTTGCGGCTCTCATTTCTAACCAGACTCTGATCATTCACAAGAGCTAACCCCAAATAAATACACATCGTGTTTAATAAAACTGTTCCTCTTGGTGCCATTTGGTGAGAAGCTAGTAACCGCGAAAGAGCAAAGAACTCTTGAATCATTTGGTGTACCGGACTTCCAATAATAATTTCTTCATTTTTACCAGCAACTCGGAATGAACCCTGACCTACAGCAGAGTAGAGACCTGAGTACCTAAGTTGGTGATAAATTTCATTGGCTAAATCTTGGGCTAATTGATTAATTCGGCCAAACTTGACCTCAGGAACTTGACTTATTACTTCTTTAATCTTTGGTAGCTCAGAAAGTGTTTGCCTTCCAGTAACCACTGATCCCTCAACTTCTTTTCTCTTGGGGGTAAGTTGTGTTTGTTTTTGCATAGCACCCGCATTTTATACCCGGATACAGTATAATACAAGATTAATGAAATTTAAGTTACAATCCAGATTTCAACCAACTGGAGATCAACCACAAGCGATTCGCGAGCTCGTTGCTGACATTCAGTTTGGCAAGCGTCATCATACGTTGTTAGGTGTAACCGGGTCAGGTAAAACATTTACTATGGCTAATGTAATTGAACAAATTCAAAAACCAACACTCATCATCGCCCATAACAAAACCTTAGCCGCCCAACTATATCAGGAGTTCCGCGACTTTTTCCCAGAAAATGCCGTCAGTTATTTTGTCTCTTACTACGATTACTATCAACCAGAGGCATATATTCCAACCACAGACACATACATCGAAAAAGAAGCTACCATTAATGACGAAATTGATAAACTGCGTTTAAGTGCAACAACGAATCTGTTAACCAGGCCAGATTGTATTGTGATTGCTTCAGTTTCATGTATCTATAACCTGGGTTCTCCAGTAGAGTATGGAAAGTACACACTTGAATTAGTGGTCGGACAAGTGTTGTCCCGGGAATCTTTACTGCTTCAACTTGCTAATTTACAATATGATCGTTCTGAAACAGAATTTGCTCGCGGCACCTATAGAATTCGTGGCGATAGTATTCAACTCTGGCCAGCATATGAAGATAAGGCCCTGCGAATCGATACTTTTGAGAATGTAATTGAATCAATTAAGTGGATTGATCCTATCAGCGGCTTAGTTGTTGCTCCCGGAAATGCAAACATTCACCAAAGTGAAAGTAATTCGGGTATCAAATACAATCCAGAGCAAAAACGCTTTATCATCTATCCAGCCAAACACTATTTAATGGATCCAAAAAGTCAAACTCAAGCTATTGCAGAAATTAAAGCTGACCTACAACTACGACTCAAAGAACTGCGAGAAGCAGGAAAAATCGTTGAGGCATATCGATTAGAACAAAAAGTTACCTATGATCTTGGACAAATGCAAGAGTTTGGGTTCGTGAATGGAATTGAAAATTACTCAAGATATTTTGATAATCGTAAGCCAGGTGATCCACCATTTACGCTTATTGACTATCTGCAACACAATGCTGACGAGTTTTCTGGAGGGCAGTTTTTAACTATCATTGACGAAAGCCACATGACACTGCCACAAATTAAAGGCATGTATCATGGTGACCAATCTCGCAAACAAACGCTCATTGACTATGGTTTCAGATTGCCAAGTGCCATAGATAACCGCCCACTTACTATTGAAGAGTTCATGGGTAAAACCGACATCATGACCTATGTTTCAGCTACGCCAAATGAGACCGAAATAAAGTTAAGTGAAAATAAAATTGTTGAGCAGTTGATTCGCCCAACAGGGTTGGTGGACCCAACCATAGAACTGCGACCAACCGCTGGGCAAATTGAGGATCTTGTTGTTGAAGTAATTAAACGCAAGCAAATAGGGCAAAGAACCCTCGTTACAACCCTAACAAAAAAAATGGCTGAAGCGTTGACTGATTATTTAAACGACAAAAACAAAATTGACACTTTGATTGCCTCATATAAAAAGAAACAACAGGGTAAAACTACAGCACAAGAACAAGATGAACTGGAAACGACTATTTGGCAACAAGAAGATCTGCCAATCGAACAAATGGAAATCGGTAAAATTGATGAAAAGTTCTTTTCACATATTCGCTCGCAGGTAAAAACTGCTGACCAGGTTAACTTAGACGAGTTTGAATACCCAAAAGTGGCATATCTGCACTCAGATATAGACACCTTAGAGCGTTCTGATATTCTGGATGACCTGCGTAGGGGAGAATATGACGTGTTGGTGGGAATTAACTTGCTTCGTGAAGGTCTTGATTTACCAGAAGTTTCTTTGGTAGCGATTCTAGATGCTGACAAAGAAGGCTTTTTGCGTTCAAGAACCTCTATGATTCAAACCATGGGAAGAGCTGCACGTCATGTAGAGGGACATTCGATTTTATATGCAGATCGCTTAACTGGTTCGATGAAGCTAGCCATCGAAGAAACGCTGCGCAGAAGAAAAATTCAGATTACCTTTAATCAAGAGCATGGCATTGATCCGCAATCTATCACCAAACCAATCAGAGAGAAATTGATTCAACAACAAAACAAGAACAAAAAGAAAAAGAGGGGCAGTGGTCTTGATCTTGAATCAGAGGATAGTAAGTTGGTTGTCAGTCTTAATAAGGGTGAACAAATAGATTTGCTCAAGATAGATTCAAATGCACTCACTCCAGACGATAAAATAAAGTTAACAAAAAAACTACAGCGACGCATGAATCAAGCGGTGAAGGACATGGATTTTGAGCTGGCGGCGATTATTAGGGATATTATTAGGGAATTGACTTAGTTATTTACTAATTGCAGCCAAAAAGTCTTCACCCGATTTTGTCAAAGCAAATGTTTTCAAATCAGCGCCAGTTCTTTGAATAAGGCCGACTTGCTGAGCCAACATATATACTTGAAATAACTGATCAGATGCCTTAACAGGACTTCCATCAGTTTGCATTCTTCTCAGAAGAACTGACAAAAAAGGATGCTCTGTATTTAATTTCGAATAATCAACAATTTCTTTTATCATATCAAACGATATTATACCATACTAAGATGTAAAACGTATTTCACCCTCCAATTTTCGTTGATTTTACGGTATAATACCTACTTCATATGAGTACACGCGATACTATCAAAATCACTGGTGCACGAGAACATAACCTCAAAGATATTTCTGTCGAAATCCCAAAAAATAAATTAGTTGTTTTTACCGGGATTTCAGGCAGTGGAAAAAGCTCATTAGCCTTTGATACCTTATATGCAGAAGGCCAAAGACGTTATGTAGAATCCTTAAGCTCATATGCTCGCCAATTTTTGGGAGTGATGCATAAGCCAGAAGTCGACCAAATCGACGGGTTGTCTCCCGCGATTTCAATTGACCAAAAAACCACTTCACATAATCCTCGTTCAACTGTAGGAACCATCACTGAAATCTACGATTACTTGCGGCTCCTATTTGCCAGAATTGGCCGCCCACACTGTCCAAACTGTGGTAAAGAAGTTGCCACCCAATCAATTGATCAGATCGTTAACCAGATCCTTGATGAAGTTGAACTGCGTTCGGCTGGAACAGCAGTTCGCCTGGTGTTACTTTCTCCAGTTATCAGACAAAAAAAAGGTGAATTTTCTGGTCTGTTTGAAACGTTACGAAAAAAGGGATACTTACGTGCACAAATTGATGGCAGAATGTACTCACTTGACGAAGACTTGACGATTATCAAAACAAATAAACATGATATCAATATCGTGATCGATCGTATTGTTGCTTCAAAACAGCAATTACGAAATACAGAAGAAAGAAAAACACTTCGCAGTAGAATTGCACAATCTGTTGAAGAATCCTTAAAACTTGCTGATGGATTGGTGATTGCCAGCTTTATTGAAGATGATTCTTTGCAGTTCCCAGAAAACCCACAACAATACACCAATAAATTGTTTAGTGAAAAACGAGCCTGTAGTGATTGTGGTATTTCTATTTCAGAAATCGAACCAAGACTATTTTCTTTTAACTCACCACAAGGTGCATGTGAAACTTGTAATGGGTTAGGAACACTGCAAAAAATTGATATTGAAAAAATTGTTGCTCCAAGCCTCACTTTAAGTGAAGGAGCAATTATTCCATTTGCCCGAATGATGGGTACTGACACTTGGTGGTCTAGATTGGTAAAAGCAGTGGTTGAGACAGCTGGCTATGATTTTAGGAAAACTGCTTACGAAGAAATGAGTCCAGAAGCTCAAAATATGTTGTTATATGGTGGGGATACAGTCTATAGAGTAGAAGGTGAAAACCGTTTTGGAAAACAGACTGTAGTTCACGAACAGTTTGAAGGCTTCATCAAAAACTTGGAACGACGCTATCACGAAACTGACTCCGAATTTATCAGAAAAGAAATCGGTCAGTACATGCATAAACAAGTTTGTCCGACCTGCAATGGAGATCGCTTGAAAAAAGAGGCTCTAAGCATCCATGTTGATAATAAAAGCATTGCAGATGTGACGAAATTGTCAATCAAAAATGTACTCGAATGGAGCCAATCACTCAAAAAAAATACACAATCAATCACACAAAAAGAAGCATTTATTGCAGAGTCAATTTTAAAAGAAATTGTAACTCGATTAGGATTTTTGAATTCAGTTGGTCTCAATTATTTGACTTTAAGCCGTGAAGCATCAACATTAGCAGGTGGTGAAGCACAAAGAATCCGCCTAGCTTCTCAAATCGGAACTGGATTAACTGGTGTGCTGTATATTTTGGATGAACCAACCATCGGACTGCACCAAAGAGACAACCATCAATTAATCGATACTCTTAAAAATCTGCAAGAAAAAGGCAATACCGTTATTGTCGTTGAACACGATCGTGATGTAATGCTGGCAGCCGATTATATTTTGGATATTGGTCCTAAAGCCGGGGTCCATGGTGGTGAAATTGTTGCAATGGGAACACCAGAAGAAATCATGGCAAGCAACAATTCTATTACCGGTAAGTATTTAGCTCGAAAAAAGGATATTACCAGAAACAAGGATACTAAAGAAAGAAAATTGGTGAGCGATGATGAACCACTCAAACATTCAGCTATAAAAATAACTGGAGCTACACATCATAACCTCAAAAATCTTGATGTCGATTTTCCGCTTGGAAAACTTGTTTGTATCACCGGTATTTCTGGCTCCGGAAAATCAACCTTGCTCCATGATACTTTGTATACAAACGTTGCAAAACAGCTCGGTAAATCTACTAAGCGAATGCAGGGCAATATAGACTCCATCACAATCCCTGAAGAAGTCAAACGAATCACTTTAATTGATCAAAGTCCAATTGGTAAAACTCCAAGATCAAATCCCGCAACATACACAAAAATTTTTGATATTATCAGAACCATTTTTGCTAATACAAAAGATGCCCAAATGCGCGGGTACAAATCAGGAAGATTTAGTTTCAATGTAAAAGGTGGACGCTGTGAGGCATGTCAAGGTGACGGGCAAATTAAAATTGAAATGCAATTCTTGCCAGATGTCTATGTCACCTGTGATGTCTGTAATGGAAAACGTTACAATGAAGAAACCTTAGAAGTGAGGTACAAAGATAAAAATATTGCCGAAGTTTTGGACATGACCATTGATGAAGCAGCAAACTTTTTCAAAAGTCAGTCGGGAATCAGCAAAAAAGTCACAACTCTACAAGAAGTAGGGTTGGGATACATAAAGCTTGGCCAACCTGCCCCCACACTGAGTGGTGGAGAAGCGCAAAGAGTCAAACTCGCCAAAGAACTTTCAACCAGAACTCTTGATCACGTTTTATATTTGTTGGACGAACCCACAACTGGTTTACATTTTGAAGACGTACAAAAATTACTTCAAGTTTTAGATCAGCTCGTCAAACAAAATAACACTGTCATCCTTATTGAACATAACTTAGATGTTATCAAGAATTCAGATTGGATTATTGATTTAGGACCAGAGGGTGGTGATAATGGTGGTGAAATTGTTGCGCAGGGTACCGTTGAAAATATTAGTAACAATCCTAATTCAGCAACAGGAACATATCTTAGGGAAGAACTCAACACTTCTCACCGATAACGGTCTGCCAATTTCTTAACAAAGCAGTTACAATAAAAGCATGCGTCAATTATTACGTGGTATTTTTACTGTTTTTTTCTTGTTCTTTTTGACGCTACCTTTTAGCGCTTCATCTGTTTTGGCACAAGAAAATACTGCAAAAGAAAATTTTAATACAACCATTGAAACGACATATAGAGTTTCAAGAGATGGCAATACGTTCGTTTCTCACCATATACGAATAACCAATAAAACACCAACTATTTATCTTAAACAATATGCGCTAAAGACAACTTATTTTGGCTTGCAAAATATCATAGTAAAATCGGGGTCAAAAGAGATTCCAGCAAACATTGTCAGTAACGAAAGTGGGACAAGTATTGGAATTACTTTTGAAGATGAAGTTGTTGGCCAAGGAAAAGTCAGAGATTTCACTATTGAGTACTCAAATCCAGATGTGGCTTTAGTAGCCGGAAGAGTTCTAGAAGTCCATATTCCTCAACTTGGAGATGAAAATACATTCGATTCAAATAGAACAATTCTCTACACTCCAGTTTTTTTCTCGCTTCCCGTTAGGGTTACCCCAACCCCAACCTCGTCAGAGTTTGTTCAGACTGAAGCCAAAATTGTATTTGACCTCCCAAAAGGTGAACCAATTTCAGCAATCTTTGGCACGGAACAAAATTACAAAATGACACTAAGATATCACCTAGAAAATCCCTCTAGTAGTCCAGCTATTGCACAAATTGCCTTACCGCCAGACACACAATATCAAAAGCTCCACTACCATGATCTTGATCCACTTCCTGAAGAAATAAAACAAGATGCCGATGGGAATTGGATCGCCTCATATAAAATTCCTGCTTCATCTGTAACTGTAGTACATTTAACAGCAGTAGCCCAAGTAACCCTTGAACCAAATATAATCGTTCCAGGAGTCCCGGTGCAAAAAAATCATACCCAAAATGATAAATACTGGGAGAGTAATAACTCAATAATCAAAGAAAAAGCACAGTCGTTTCCAACCGCTGAATCTATATATGATCATGTAGTTGATACCCTACAGTACTCTAGAAGGGAAATCACTCTAGAGACACTAACTCGCTATGGAGCTGTCGACGCATTTAAGAACAGTGAAGATGCGGTCTGTCAAGAATTCACAGATAGCTTTATTGCGATTGCCAGAGCAGCAAATATACCCGCTCGAAGATTAGTAGGGTATGCGTACTCAGAAAACTCAATCCTACGACCACTCAGTTTTGCAGGTGATATCCTACATTCTTGGCCAGAATATTTTGATCAGCAACAGAATCGTTGGATTCCTATTGATCCCACATGGGGAAACACCACTGGAGGAGTAGACTACTTCAACCTATTTGATCTCAACCATATTGTGTTTGCAATTAATGGTAATTCCAGCACCCTTCCCAACCCAGCAGGAAGCTATAAAGCACTTTCACAAGAGGAAACGAAAGACGTAGACGTCACTATTAGTGACGAACCGTTCCCAAATATCGGCCCAGCAATTTCAACAAAAGTTGAGCAAAAAAAATTCTTTTTTATTCCTATTCCGGGCATGTTCACTATTTCAATTAGTAACGACACTGGACAGGCCTGGTATGATATACAACCACAGATTATAGCGCAGGATCCTGAAATAGATGTAGCACTGGGAGAAAATAGTACTTTAGCAGTATTATTGCCATATCAAACAAAAACCTTTTCAGCAACGTTCTTCACAAAAGGTTTGTCAGTTCCAAAAAGAAGCGAAATCACGGTAAACTATGTATGGAAAAACACTGGAGAAGCACTTTATGAACCAGCCCAACAACAAATCGTCAGCGGACCACAGCTCATTACCGCCCTCCAAAAACAAGAAACCTACCTTTATTTGGGAGTCGGCTTTATCATCATTACCCTTGTCACCGGGAGTGTATTGGTTTATCGGCCAAAACTCTCAAGTCTTATACGTCGGAAAAGCCAAGAAACTCAAGAACAGAGTTAGTTCGTACGCCAAATATCCACTGCTAACAAGCAAAATAAAACAGATGGTTTCACTCGCTCAAACCGTCAAACACAAAGTACTTGAAAGTGAACTACAAGCATTGTTGGTTGAAGCTGAACTGATTCGAACCTACCAACCAGAATACAACACACTTTTAAAAGACGACAAGAGTCCACTATACATAGAAATTACCGATGAAGTTTATCCTAGGGTATTAAAAGTTAGAAAAAAAGAGTTACAAAAAAAACAACGAAATGGGACAACAGTCCTTGGACCATTTCCCAGTGCCTATAAAACAAATGAAGTCTTGAACATTGCTCGAAAAATTTTTCCTTGGTGCAATAAAAAACTAGCACACGAAAATAGAAGAAACAAGGATAATCAACCATGCTTTTATTACCACTTAGATTTGTGTCCAGGTGCCTGTATTGGTGAGATTTCCCCAGGAAAATATAACGAAAATATTCAAAATTTAATTCATTTTTTGAGAGGTAAAAAAAAGTTAGTTACCGACTCACTGCAACAAAAAATGGGGCAAGCAATCGAAACCCAAAATTATGAGGAGGCTGCAGTTGTGCGAGATCAACTTAAATTGATTGCAGAAGTTACCAGCAAGCAACACAAACTAAAGCCTGAACTCACAACTGCAGCACTCAAAGAACAAATTAGTGAGGATGGCGTTATTTACTTACAAAAAATTCTTTCCCAATATTTAGGCCTTCCAAAGCAAATGCCACTTACTAGAATAGAAGGTTACGACGTCAGCAACATCCAAGGTACAAATCCAGCTGTTTCGTTGGTTACCTTTACTAATGGACAACCAGACACAGACCAATACCGCATTTTTAACATTAAAACGCTTAATACGCCAAATGATTTTCATATGTTGCAAGAAGCAATCGTTAGAAGACAAAACCACCCAGAGTGGGGGACTCCAAATTTAGTCTTGATTGACGGTGGTAAAGGACAAGTAAAATCAGTTTTGAAACTATGGAAATGGTACGTACCTGTAATCGGGATCGCTAAGAATCCAGATAGGCTAGTCTTGCCATATTACGAAACACAAGTGGAACATGGTAGAAAAATAAGTAACCTTAAATACCACCTCGTTAAACTTGATTCAAGTCATCCAACACTAAAACTAATTCAGCAGATTAGAGATGAGTCACATCGCTTTGCACAAAAGCAACACAAGAAAAAGCGGTTAACAGCAATGTTTGAGTAGCGTTTCACAATTTGCTATACTACATAGTAATATGTTGCGAGCAATACTAATAACAGCTTTTACATTAGGTGTCCTGGCTTGGGCGTTGCCTACTGTTGGTTTCACCAGTTTGGCAACCTTAATAATTGCAAGTATCGTTCTCACAATCCTATATTCATTGGTCAGACCAGTACTCAAATTACTATTTCTTCCTATAAATATAATCACACTTGGATTATTCTCTGGAATAATCAATATTTTTCTCCTTTGGCTAGCCACCTATTTAGTCCCAGGATTTCATATTCAAGAAATGATAGTATTTGGCACACAATTGTCTCAATTTTGGTCACTTGTATTTGTATCGATTTTACTTGGCTTCGTCCATTCCATTATCAGCAAGATTTTGTGATGTAAGGTATAATATACCTATGAAGATCAGCCAATTAGCAGTAGTAGTTTTTTTTGCGTTCTTTACTTCCTTTGCGCTAGTTCTCAACCCAAAAATTTCTTACGCAGTGACCCTAGAAGATGCAGAAATTGTGATAGACACCACTTCTGTCGCTACACAAGCAGGGGAAGCCACTGATAGCGCTAGATTAGCCACTCCTTCTGCCGAAATCGTTGAAAAAATCCAAGAAAAAAAAGATCAAGACATTACCGAAACTGGAGGTAAACAAAAAAGTAGGCTTGAGGCATATCTTGATGAAAACCCTCCAGAAAAGTTAAATTGGAATAATTTTTTGCAACATGCTATTAGACAAGCTGTTGCTAATGGTTTACCAGTGAACGTGCTTGTGTTGTTGCTCTTGTTCCCATTGATTGCATCTTTTATTGCCGCATCTAGACACATTATTGGTCTGAGAGGTTTTGGAATTTACATTCCTGCTGTTCTTTCGGTTGCACTTGTCTCAACAGGTGTTATTGAAGGCTTGTTAATTTTCTTTGTGATTGCCATTGCTGCTTTAATTGCAAAACGCTTCCTTAAACTTGCGAAAATTTCATATCTCCCCCGAACTGCGTTACTACTTTGGATAGTTTCTATCGGTATTTTTGTCACATTGGTCGTAGCACCATTTGTGAAACTAAACACTTTATTAAGTGTCAATATATTCCCAATTTTAATTTTGATCCTTTTGGCAGAAAACTTCTTAGATGCTCAAGCAAGGACTAAGCAGAGTGAAGCACTTGCGTTGACAATTGAAACAATTGCTTTGGCTGTGGTTTCTGGGTTCTTACTAAAATGGGAGCCACTCCAGCAATTTGCATTATCAGAACCAGAACTTCTTATGTTCTTTTCAGGCTTTATTAACATTTTGATTGGAAAGTTCGTCGGTTTAAGAATCAGCGAGCGATTACGTTTTAGGTCTTTAATTGAAGAGGAAGAATAACGTCCATGTCAGTTAAACCATCTCATATCCTTGGCATGAACGCCAGGTATCAGTACACCAAATTGAACTCTATCAAAGCCAAAAACTATGGTTTTTCTAAACTCAAAACAAAAGAGTTGCTTATCGAGAATAATATAGCAACAGCACAAGTGTTTCATGTCTTTGAAACATTGCAAGATATAGACAATATTAATTGGGAAATTATTCCTGTTCCGTTCGTTTTGAAACCTGCCAGCGGCAGTGCGGGTAAAGGAATTTGGGTAGTCACAAAAAAACTGACAAACAAAGCACAGTGGAAACTGTCTACAGGGGCAACTATTTCTGAAGATGACCTAAACCTCCATGTTAACAACATCCTTGATGGCGAGTTTAGCACTTGGGGCAGCGCACACAAAGCAATTTTAGAAGAAAAAATACCAGCTCATCCAGACCTAAGCAAATATTCATACAAAGGGACGCCTGACATTCGAGTCGTCGTGTTTAACTCTGTCCCAGTTATGGCCATGGCTCGTATTCCAACCAAAGAGTCAGAAGGCAAAGCTAACCTAGACCAGGGAGCTATTGGCCTTGGAATAGACATTGCAACAGGATTGACAACCTATGCTGTCAAAGGAAAAAAAGAGCGAATTACACATTTTCCAGGAACCAAAAAAAAAGTCTCTGGGATCAAAATCCCACACTGGAATAGGGTACTTGAAACCGCTGTGAAAGCAGCCAGTGTGGCTGGATATAAGTTTATGGGAGCTGATATTTTTATTCACCCTGAAAAAGGTCCCATGATCGTAGAACTGAACGGTTTCCCGGGGCTTTCTATTCAAATTTGTAATAGAGCAGGGTTAAAACGAAGAATTGAGCGAGTAGAGGGCTTGGAAATTACCAGTCCAAAACATGGGGTAAAAGTTGCTCAGGCTTTATTTACACATAATTTTTCAGATCAAATAAAAATTGATGCAGGAGTACAAGTTATCTCAACCCAACCAACTATTATAGTCTATGACGAAAATAATAAGGAACACGAGTCTGAAACTTTAGTCAATACAGGTAGATATCGCAGTGCGATTAGTGAAAAATTTGCTCATGACCTTGGGTTATTTGACATTGATGATTTGTTATGGAGACAACAAGAAATCATTGAGGGCAAAGTACCAGTTATTGAAGTTAAGATAAAAATCAAAGATAAAAAGATTACAACCGCGATGATTGTTGTGAAGAAATTAAATAAATTAAAACACAAAATTGAGTTGGGCCGAAAAGATCTTCAGGGATTTCTTGTTGGCGACGACGAAATAGAATAAAAATCTATGTCTTTTGTAACCTCACTTATTCCTAAAAATCTCAACCAAGAAAAAGAAAAGTTTTTTGCCGACCAAACCTACAATCCACAATTTAGATATGCAGAATCAATTGACCAAAACAAATTAGAAAAATATGGACCAACTACAAATGCATATCTCAAAATAGCAGAAAATATTGTTGAAAAAGCATACTTTGGCAAAACAGAAGATGACCTGCAAAAAATGGAAGGTCCAGTTGTTTCACAGCGTGATATTGAAAAAACAATTTATACATTTTTGCATATGCATAATTTGCAAAAACGATTCAAAATTGTATGGTCCTCATCATTCGTTTCAAGAACAAGCATTACAGCTGATACTATAAAATTGAGACTCCCACCTGATTTTAGAAAAGAAGGATTACTGGGCATGCTGTATCACGAAGTTGGTACACACGCATTACGAAGAATTAACTACGAAAAACAACCGTGGTTCAAAAGCAAAAAAAAATATGGGTTCTCAGATTACTTAAAAACAGAAGAAGGATTAGCAACACTACATTTTCTTATGCCTCGTAGCTTTAAGTTTGCTTATTGGTCTGCTCTTGACTACATAACAGTATCCAAAGCACAGCATGCATCGTTTGTTGAAATTTGGAATTTCCTTGGAACATATATCCAAAATCCAGAACGACGCTGGCTAATGGCACTCAAGAAAAAAAGGGGACTTACTGACACCAGTAAACCTGGAGGCTATACTAAGGACCTAGTTTATTTTGAAGGACTTATAGACGTTTATGGGTGGCTGAAAAAAAATAATTTTGACAGCACAAATTTGTATTTTGGAAAACTGGCTCTAGAAGACGTAGAAAAAGCTATCTTACTCAACCCCAAGTTTCACCCTCAACTACCCAGTTTCCTTTCACTGAGCAAAGAAAAATACGCACAAGAAATTAAAAAAATAGGAGACTACAACGAACTATAATAGTATATAAGAATCTATGAAAAAAATTCTTTTTTTAGTTAAAAAAACACAATACTTGCATGAGCCACTTTTTACTGAAGCTGCAAAAAAATTAGGAGTGGAACTTGTTATCAAAAAACTTGATGAATTACTAATAAAATACTCCCAGCAAAATCATGAGTTGTATATCGGTGAACACAACATACTTGATTTTGATATCGTTTTCTTTAGAACTGTTGGACCATACATCGAAGAAGAAGCTCTCATTTCAGAATTTTGTTTATCACATTCTATTCCAGTTATTGACAGCGTCTTTTGTCATAACAGACCATGGATTGATCGAAAAAGCTTTGAATACCAGAGGCTGAGACAGAATAATATTCCAATCATCGATAGCTATTTTGTATCAAAAAAATCATTTGAGATGATCAAAGAAAAAATTACGTATCCTGTTATCGCAAAAGTCACTGATGGTTCAAAAGGTGAAGGTGTATATAAGTGTCATTCCCTTGATGAATTGCTTGATGTGTTTGAGAGTGAAAACCAATCTTTGATAATCCAAAAATTTGTTGACAATGAGGGTGATATTCGTGTGTTTGTTATCGGGAATACAATTCAAGGAGCAATCAAAAGATACCGCCAAGATGAATCTGAATTTAGAAATAATGTATCACTGGGAGGTTCGGCAGAAATATACAATCTCTCAGATGAAGAAAAAAACCTTACTCTTGCTGCAGCACAGAGCATGCAATATGAAATAGCAGGTGTTGACTTAATCAAAGATATGAATGGAAAACTCATGGTTATGGAGGTGAACAGAGCCCCTCAGTTTAATGGCTTCATGCAAGCAACGGGAATTGACATTCCACTCAAAATAATTGAGTATCTCATTTCACGATGCAGATAAGTGTGCCTCAATTTCTGCAGTAACCTCAATACCCGTCACTTTCTGAAATCCCAAAAAACCTGGATTTCTATTGACTTCCAGAACAGCATATTCATCATCCTTATTTTTCATTAGATCTATGCCACAGAAATCGAGCCGGCTTAGCCGTGCAAGACGAAGTGAGATTTCTTGTAACTGAGGGTCAATTACAGATTTTTCTCCTATTCCACCTGCAGAGATATTACTCACTACTGAATTAGTATTGGCTTTTCTAAGCATAACTCCAAGAATTTTTTCTCCCAAAACAAGAACTCTATAATCTTGTCTATTTGGAAGCACCTCTTGATATATTGTACCTAAATGTGGAACTAGCTCTTTCTTTGAAGCTACCATATGAATGCCTTTGCCTTGGCTTCCTATTAAAGGCTTGGCAATGAGCGGAAAGTGTGAGTTTTCAATGTATCCGAACTTGGTGTGAGGAACTAAAAAACCATTTCTAGTAAAAAATTCGATTTGCTGCAATTTATTCCATCTATTACCAAAAGAAGCATAATGTTGAGCATTAATATTTTTTATGTTATTTGCCAGACAGTAGTCGCCAACAATCTGTGCCAACCATTCCATATTAAATTCAGTATCATCTGTTGATCTGAAAATAATGAAATCAAACAATTTTATGTCTGTTGATTTGTACGCAATGTGTATGCTGTCTTTTGCAATCGTCAGTGAGAGTTGTGAAAAAAGTGCGAGTGTCACTTCGTGATTTTTTTTCAAACTGTCAAGAAGTAAACCCGTACTCGAACTAACACTGGTGCCAGTATGCGTGGCTCCAGTATCTGTAGTTAGAATTAATATTTTCATAATGGTTGCAAGATTATACTATAATATAGAGCTATGATTATTCCTATTTGGAAAAAAGTTGGCGAATCAACACATTTATTAGCACAAAAAGTTGGGGAAAAAATTCACCAAAAGGCTACTCATACTGGTACTCTGGACCCTATGGCAGAGGGTATTGTAGTAGTACTAACTGGTGATGATAGATTTAAAAAAGGTGAGTTTAAGGATGCAAAAAAAACATATACTTTTGAAATCCTATTTGGAGTTAGTACTGATAGTTTAGACCTCTTAGGTATAACGAAAGATCTCACTAAACAACCTCTCAACGAAGTAGAAATTGGTGAAAAACTAAAAACGCTCTTGCAAAATTTTTTAGGTGCACAAATACAAATACAGCCGAATTTTTCTGCACAACGTGTGAAAGGAAAATCAGGATTTGACCTAGCAAAAAAAGGTGAAACGTTTGAACAGAAAAAAAACAGGGTCACTATTTTTTCAATTGATTGTAAAAAAGTAGATTCTGTTGATATAACAGTCTTGCAAAATAATATCTTTGATAGGATTCAACTTGTTTCAGGAGATTTCAGACAACAAAAAATCACTGAACAATGGGGGGAAACTTTCAGAACACTGAAAAAAAAGAATATATCCCAACTACCATTTATCACGCTACACATTGAAGTTTCAACCAGAACGTATGTTCGAGCTTTCGTGAGAGACTTGAGCAAAGTTCTCGATATTCCCGCAACTACATATTCTATTACTCGAACAAAAAATGGCCAATTCAGTCAAAAAGACTGTCAAAATCTGCTATAATATAGGACTTATGAAAAAAGTAGCACTTGGCATGAGTGGCGGAGTTGATTCTTCAGTCTGCGCCCACTTACTACTCGAACAAGGATATGCTGTTACCGGAGTATACCTTGAGTGTTGGCGTGCCCCAGGGTGCCGTAGTGAAGAAGATCGTAAAGACGCACTCAAAGTCGCCCTTGATCTTGGTATCCCATTCAAAGTTTTAGATTTCAAACAAGAGTACCGTGACAAAGTTGTGGAATATTTTTTTACAGAATATGAAGCTGGCAGAACTCCAAATCCAGATGTAATGTGCAACAAAGAAATTAAATTCGGCATGTTTTATGATTGGGCAATGAAGGAAGGTTTTGATTTTGTGGCAACAGGTCACTATGCCAAAATTAGTGAGAATGAAACTGAAGATGGCACTACTATCAAACAACTTGCAATTCCAAAAGATGCCCATAAAGATCAGACGTACTTTTTATATTTGTTGAACGAGGGCCAAATTGACCACACATTGTTTCCGCTTCAAAACATGCTTAAGTCAGAAGTCAGAACAGAAGCAGAGAAGCGCAAGCTCCATGTAAGCAATAAAAAAGATTCTGTTGGAATTTGTTTTATTGGCGATATTAATGTGCATAATTTTTTGAAAGAACGATTGGGCGAAAACCCTGGTGCGGTTGTTGATACCGCTGGAAATGTCATTGGTACACACAAAGGCTTGTGGTTTTATACTGTAGGCCAAAGAAACGGCTTCCAAATCAATGCAAAAACCGTCATTAAAATGGACGATGGAACTACAATAGATAAGCACAATATTCCACCATTTTATGTTATTCGAAAAAATCCAGAAAAAAATCAGCTCGTGGTTGGTTTTGGTCATGAAACTTTGACAGACACTTTTGATGTCAGAGATATGCATTGGATTGTTAATAACAACGATAAATTGGCCTTAAATAGCACTAATTTATTTGTAAGGATCCGCCATACTGGCGATTTATTGAAGTGCAAAATCAAAGTAAAAGATGACATTAAAACTGCAAGTACAGTAACGCTGACAAAGCCAACTAAAGGAATTGCACAAGGCCAATCTGCCGTATTTTATAAAAAAATAAATGATGAATTTATTTGTTTGGGTGGAGGTGTAATCTCCTAGATCCCGACTCAAACCAATCCAACATATAGCAGAAAAATTGGCTAATACAGACCATTTGTGATACAATGAACCTCTGTTATGGGATAATTTTTCCCAATTCTCGTGGATACCACGTTAATACTTAGTTATTTATAACTTCAAAACAGTGTAGCTTTTTTAAGCCGGATTAAGGGGGATTTTTTGTATGAACGATATATTTCAAAAGAGAAAAACTATTTTAGGAAAAGATAAACTAAAAAAAATCAGTAAGAGCACGCTTCTTGTCATAGAAGAGGCTGAGAAATTGGGAATCTCTTGGGAAATAATTCCATATACCGCAATGTTCAGACTACAATACAAAAACACCGAAAAATACTTTTATGGACAAGTTCCTTCTGAAACTACCGCATTTGCGCACTATTGCTGTAAAGATAAACGAATAGCCAAACACATGTTGCAACGAGCTGGCATATCGGTAACTCATGGATTTCTGCTTGAAAGTGGCGATGCTATTGAATGTTATCAGCAGTTGTTTGATGGTATGAAAAAGCCACTGGTTATTAAACCAATTTCCGATGAACGAGGAAATAATGTACATTTAAACTTGAATTCCTTTGAGAAATTTCAACAAGCTATTATGAATGTTCGAACTTATTATGGAGAAAAATCAGTTGACCTTTTGATTGAAGAAATGTTCATTGGCGAAGAATTTAGAATTCTAGCAACTCAAGCAAAGGTATTAAGTATTATCAAAAGAGTTGCTGCAAATGTTATAGGTAATGGGAAATCAACAATTCACGAACTCATCAAGAAGAAAAATACAAATACAATCAGGCAAAGCATTCCAACATATCATGAACTCATTATTGACGATGAAGTCATAAGCTTCCTAAAAAATCAAAATTTGACTCCAAAAAGTATTCCAAAAAAGAATGAACAAATTTTATTACGTCCGCAAAGTGCCATGAATGTTAGTCTTGGGGGAGATACTATTGATTTAACAGATTCTGTCCACCCAAGCGTGCTTAAAATTGCTTTGAAGACAATTAGAGCTATACCTGGCTTAGCATTATGCGGTATCGATTTCATGTCGAAAAATATTTTTACTAATCAAAATAGGGACTCATATAAAATAATTGAAATTAATTCTTCGCCAAGCTTGGACTGGAATCAATACCCATTGGTCGGAAAAAAGAAAGACGTTGCTCAAGAATTTCTTCGAGTTATGTTTCCAGAAATCTAGTTCCTAATAAAAATTCCCCCTTTGACTTTTTCTTCTGGAGTGTGTTACAATACTAATCTTCAAAGATAAAGTCCGCCGCAAGGCAGATACTCATCTTCACAAACTCACAATATTGAGAGTTTACAAAATAAAAAACAAGAACTATACTACCGTTCTTGTGTTTTTTGTGCCTGAAATAGACAGAAAAACAAATCGAACATTAACAAGTTAAGAGAAATTTATATATAGCAATATAAATTTCATGACAGATATCTGAAATAAACATGGTGATAGAACTGAAATACTAGATTCGACTTAAATAATTAAGTGGATTGTACAGTAATATCCCAATTTATTGATGATGTTACAAAATACATACATATAGTTTATATGTTATGTGTACAATCCGTTAATTTTTTAAATAAATCTAGATAATAATATAAGAGCCTAAACTCATTTCGCAAGAAATGAGTCTCAAACTTTTTTTTGAGAGTTTGATCCTGGCTCAGGATGAACGCTGGCGGTGTGCCTTAAGCATGCAAGTCGAACGATAAGTTTCCTTCGGGAAATGGACAGTGGCAGACGGGTGAGTAACACGTAGGAATCTACCTGAGTGTGGGGGATAGCCAGCCGAAAGGTTGGGTAATACCGCATAATCCCTAAGGGGCAAAGAATTTATTCGCATTCAGAGGAGCCTGCGGGCTATCAGTTAGTTGGTGGGGTAATGGCCTACCAAGACGATGACGGCTAGCCGATGTGAGAGCATGATCGGCCACAAGGTTACTGAGACACGGAACCTACACCTACGGGTGGCAGCAACTGGGAATATTGCGCAATGGACGAAAGTCTGACGCAGCGACACCGCGTGCAGGAAGACGCTCTTAGGAGTGTAAACTGCTGTGGCAGGGGATGAAGATCTGACCGTACCCTGCTAGAAAGCACCAGCTAACCACGTGCCAGAAGCTTCGGTAATACGTGGGGTGCAAGCGTTATCCGGATTTATTGGGCGTAAAGGGTTCGTCGGCGTCCTTAATAGTCGCTTGTTTAAGCCTGGGGCTCAACTCCAGAAAGGCAATCGATACTATAAGGATAGAGTCTGTTCGAGGAAACTAGAATTCTTGGTGGAGGGGTGAAATCCGTAGATATCAAGAGGAATACCGTGCGCGAAGGCAGGTTTCTAGAACATGACTGACGCTCAGGAACGAAAGCTTGGGTAGCAAAAGGGATTAGAGACCCCTGTAGTCCAAGCTGTAAACGCTCCTTGCTAGTTGCTCGGGTTTACCTGAGTGGCGTAAGCTAACGCGTTAAGCAAGGCGCCTGGGGAGTACGACCGCAAGGTTAAAATTCAAAGGAATTGACGGGGGAGCGCACAACCGGTGGAGCATGTGGTTTAATTCGATACGAAGCGAAAAACCTTACCCGGACTTGACATGTACCTGCACGGTTATGGAAACATAGCCTTCTTCGAGAGTGGTACACAGGTGATGCATGGCTGTCGTCAGCTCGTGTCGTGAGACGTCCACTTAAGTGTGGTAACGAGCGCAACCCTTATTCTGTGTTATACGTGTCACAGAAGACTGCCCTGGTTTTTGCCAGGGAGGAAGGAGAGGATGACGTCAAGTCAGCATGTCCCTTACGTCCGGGGCTACACACATCCTACAATGGAGCCGACAATGGGTAGCGACGAGGTAACTCTGAGCCAATCCTACAAACGGCCCCTCAATTCGGATTGAGGGCTGAAATCCGCCCTCATGAAGCCGGAATCGGTAGTAATCGCAAATCAGCAGGTTGCGGTGAATACGTTCTCGCTCCTTGTACACACTGCCCGTCAAGCCAGCAAAGTCAGCAACGCCCGAAGCGGATGACCCTAACCAGCAATGGGGGGGCTCTTCTACGGCGAGGTTGGCGATGAGGACTAAGTCGTAACAAGGTATCCGTACTGGAAGGTGCGGATGGATCACCTCCTTTCTAAGGAGATGGGTAGGAGTATCACGACCTCCCATTCCCGTTTTGTAGCAATACGAAACGAATTACCTTTCAAAATCCTGAGACCACCATATCCAGGTCGGCTCTATCACCATGTTTGTATCAGATTCTGTCATTCTTAACTTGAAAATCCTTGTGCTTGGCACAATAACAGACCACCATAACCGGTGGTTTTTTAGTATTTTAGTGATATACTATCGATCTAAATACATCAATATATGTCAATTGGAAACGAGAAATTACAAGCATTGCTAGAAAAAGTCGAAAGACTCAAGGGAGACCAGAGTTTAGTAACCTTATTAGACGCCATGGGGTTTTTTGCCTTTTGTGAACTGATCGAAGAAGCCTACGAAACTGGCAAAGCAGTTACCCAAAACCTTGAAGCTCACGCTGGTGCAATTGTGAATACACTCAGAAACATGTTCCAACCTGGACAAAGAATTTCTAGAAAAACCCAAGTAGCCTTCCTTGGAGTATGATATACTTGCCCTAGCTATGTCAAAAATAAACGCTAGCTTTTTAGTACTTGTCTTTGCGATAACTTTTTCTTCAATTGTGTATATCTGGCAGGCAGATAGAGAAAAAAAAGAGTACGAATCTCAAATTCAGACACAGCAAGAACAGATTGCAGCACTTGAATCCCAAATAGCAGTACAACCAACTCCTGCCGATGTAATACAGATTGGGGAAGTCTTAGGTGAAACTACAACTGCAACAATTTCTGGAACTATACGATTCTCAAAAATACCTCAAACAGAAGCAGTTATTGTATGCGCACGAGAAGTTAGGACAGAGCAGGAAATTTGTGTAGATTTTGTTCTAGACTCAATAAAAAACGAGTATGACTACACACTCGATATTCCCCAAGGCACGTATGAAGTCTTTGCATTATTACCACCTTCAGAAACAAAAGTATACTACAGTGATATCACTACTTGTGATGATTCTGGTGACTGTACCTCGAATGCTGAAAAAAAACGATTGCTGCAAGTAAAACAAGAAGAAACTCAATCAGACGTTAACTTGTTTTTATAATTTTATCTAGATAAAAAAGTATCAAAATATTATTAAGTATTTCAAAATACATCATTTTAGTCTGGTACAGCAACTCATTTTGTTTTCTACTCTAATTAGCAAAGTTACTTGTTGACTGCTAATACAGACAAAACCAAAAAAACCGTCAAATTAATTTTTAATTGTGCATTTTTATCTGAATATGATAAAATATGTTTCTGTTGCAGATGAGAATCTACCAACTCACATGGGTGTATAGCTCAGCTGGTTAGAGCGCAGTCCTGATAAGACTGAGGTCCATCGTTCGAGTCGATGTACACCCACTTTTTTATTTCCAAATCTCATTCAAATCGCTCGTTGTATAATAAACTATGCTCGAAAACCTTAGTCCTCAACCAGGGTCACTTGTAAAAGAACAAAGAAAGAGTGAACTAGGTTTTACAGTGACCACTTTCACCCCTAATAAAGAACAATTAAGAAAACAGGAAACAATCCAAGGCGAACAAATCGCTGTGATTGTTTTTCCTGGGGCAGGTGATACGGCGGCTGTTTCAGAAAAGATGTCTGAATCGGTTGTTCAAAATTTACTACAAGAACAAGTGAGACGACAAAAATATGCAATTGATGGGAATTTTAAAGTCGCAGCGGCAATTCATATGCCGTCACTCGTAAGTAAAGATGTCATCGATGCTTCTGGGGATAGAGACACGAAAATGCAGGGATTTGTAAAAATGATTGCAGCTGTACTCAAGGAACACCCAGCTCAAAAAGTATTCCTTGTTGGTCAGTCAATGGGAGGGCAAAATTTACCGGAACTTGTTTCTCTGTTTAAAACTCAATTTCCTAATATTACAATCGCCGGCTCAGTTTTTTTCCAATCGGGGGGACTTTTTGAACAAGGGATCGCCGAATTTAATCAGGGTTTAGGAAAAAGTAATCAGCTTGAACACGAATTAGCTCAAAATTTTCCTACAAAACTGGATATCTCAGAACTAGAAGAACGTATTCGTGAAGCAAAAAATAAGTATGATACAGGTCTAGCTTTGAAACTCACCCAAGACTTAGAACAAATGAAAGCAAACTACAACGCAAAATACGCACAACTAAAACAAAACGCCCTTGCTGAAACTGAACGAACAGTACCAGGAAAAAAAGGACTACCAGCTTCAAGAATTGGTCATAAAAAAATTGAAAGTCTATTCCAAAAAATTGAGCAATTAACTACTGAGATAGAACAAAGAACTACCTCACAAGAAACTGAATCACCAGAGACGCAATATGACTACAAGGCGATTAAAAGAGCACAGGCACTGAGAAGAAAATTACTCATGGAAATTGTGAATCACCTTGTGGCAGATCCTGTGATCGGTAATACCTGGAAACCATTAAGTGTTCTGATTGAAGCCGGGAGAGAATCATTCCTATCAAAACGAAAAATCAATAAACAAGTTCAGGTGGATCTTGCTGAAAATTTTGATTTTCCTGTTGCTGTTGCCTGGAGTCAGCAAGATGCCGTCTTTCCAGCACAAAAAGCTCAAACTAGGACTGGGCTACTTTCAAAGGTATTTAATAAGGCAAGTAAACTATATGATGTAGTCGTAGAGAACTTAGGTCATAAGCCACATTCATTCAACCCAGAAAAATTCGGACAAGTCGTATCTGACATTATCACCAGGATACAGTTTGATGAGCAAGAGAACTCAACAACTGCCCTGCGATATTGACGATATTTTTATTTCCCTCTTGAAATTTAGCAGACAACACAATAGAATGCTAAACGTATGACAGATATTGACCAAAAAGATAAAAAAATACCAGAGTTATCAACCCAAGAATCAAAAGCTCAGGAACCAATTATTTTACAACCACAAAACCCTGAAGTTATGGTTTTAGATGCAATCCCAATTCGAGAAGGGCTGTTGTTCCCAAGTACTGAATCTGTACTCTCATTTGGTAGACAGCTTTCACTCAATGCAATCAAAAATCTAGGCACCAGTAAAAAAACTGTCGTCTTGATTTCACAAAGAGACCCTCAGGTTAACCTCCCAGAAGCAAAAGACCTTTTCCAAGTGGGAACGCTCGCTGTCGTTGAAAAAAAACTAGAAACGGACGACAACATCAACGCACTGGTTAAGGGTATAAGTAGAGTTAAAATCATTCGTTTCATCTCAACCTCACCAAAATTAGTGGTTGAAGTAGAAAAGCTTGAAGAGACAGAAGAAAACGCAGAAGAAAATAAAGCCCTTGTTACGCACCTCCAGAATGAATTCAGAAAAGCAGTCCATATGGGTAAACCAGTTGAGTTTTTGAGTTTTATGAAACTAATGGGTGGTGTTACTAATGGTGAACTCATAGATCAGATCGCCAGCACACTCACTATCAGTACTGAAGAAAAACAAGAACTGTTAGAGACCCTTGATGTTACACAACGTCTTAAGATGGTGCTTTCCCACCTCACACACGAAATCAAGGTCCTTGAAATCGAAAAAGACGTGGTTCACAAAACCCAAGAAAAATTCGACAAACACATGCGTGAGAACATATTGCGTGAAAGACTCAAAACAATCCAAAAAGAATTGGGTGACATTGATGATGAAGAAGAGGCAGCCGATGATTACCAGCTAAAATTAGGAAAGCTCAAACTCAATACTGATTTAATGGCAAAGATCAAAAAAGAAATTAAGCGCTTAAGAACCATGTCCCAAAACAATCCTGAGTCAGGATACATGAGGAGTTGGCTCGACACCGTTTTTGAGTTGCCGTGGAACAAATATTCCAAATCTATTTTGGAAATAGAAAAAGCCCAAAAAATCCTAGACGAAAACCATTTTGGTCTAGAAGAAGTCAAGGATAGAATTTTAGAGTATATCGCAGTTTTATCTCTCAAACAAAAAAATGCAAAGAAAGAAGATCAAAGTTTGCCAACTATTTTGTGTTTCGTTGGCCCACCAGGAGTTGGTAAAACCAGTATTGGTAAGTCAATCGCTCAAGCCCTTGGGAGAAAATTTATTAAGGTTTCCCTTGGCGGAGTTAAAGATGAATCAGAAATCAGAGGGCATCGCCGCACCTATGTTGGCGCTATGCCAGGAAAAATCATCAGTGGTATGAGACAAGCAAAGACTATGAATCCTGTCTTTATGCTTGATGAAATCGATAAAATTGGCTCAGATTACAAAGGCGATCCTTCAGCCGCGTTGCTTGAAGCGCTAGACCCTGAACAAAATAACAGTTTTGAAGACCACTATCTTGATATGCCATTTGATTTATCACAAGTCATCTTCATTACTACAGCCAATACTCTCGACACTATCCCTCCAGCCCTCAAAGACCGTCTGGAAATCATTCGGTATTCAGGCTACACCTGGGAAGAGAAGTTCCATATTGCCAAAGACTACCTATTTGAAAAAGTTTTGAAAGCAAACGGACTCTCGCGCAAGCAAATCAGTATGTCTGATGAGGCTATTACCACAATTATTCATCGATATACCAGAGAAGCTGGTGTTCGTACTTTGGAACGAACCATGAGCAGCATCATGCGCAAAGCTGCCAAAGAAATTATTTCTAAGTCAAAGATAAAATCTATTGCCGTTGATGCTAAGGTTATCAGAGAGTATTTAGGACCTGAAAAATTTGATGTCGAAATCACAGAGAAAGATGATGTTGTAGGACAAGCCACGGGACTTGCCTGGACTTCTGTTGGTGGTGAAGTTTTGTTCATAGAGGTAGCACTCACTCCTGGAAAAGGAACTATCCAACTTACAGGAAAATTGGGTGACGTGATGAAAGAATCAGCACAAGCTGCATATACTTACGTGAAAGCAAATCACGCAAAACTAGGAATCCCTCCAAAAGTCCTTAAAGAAACCGATGTCCATGTTCATGTTCCCGAAGGTGCTGTTCCAAAAGATGGCCCGTCCGCAGGTGTAACCATGACTACGGCAATTGTCTCGGCATTTACTAACATTCCGGTTAAAAGAGATGTGGCAATGACTGGTGAGGTGACGCTTAGAGGTAGGGTGCTTCGAATTGGTGGACTCAAAGAAAAAAGCATTGGGGCACACATGGCTGGTAGCAAAACTGTTTTGATTCCAAAAGATAACGAGCGAGACATTGAAAAAATTCCAGACATCGTTAAAAAAGATATTACCTTTGTCCCGATAGCTGATGTTGCAGAAGTTTTGGCCCTCGCATTAACTAAAAAGCTCAAACCTCTCAAATAATAGAGTTCATGTTACACTACTTATAGTTATGAAGCGTTTACTCTTACTACTTGTTTTGATAACTGCAAGCTTTTTGTTGAGTGCTTGTAACCCTTTGGCTAAAAAAGCAAAGTCTGGTTTGCAGGTACAAATTACGGACGGCGTTGCTGCTTCAGTCTATTTAGATGAAACATACGTAGAAAAAACTCCATTTATTAGTCGAGAATTGAATCCAGGAGAGTACACCCTAAAAATTCAACCAGATGATCCAAAATTGATTCCATATGAAACTAGAATTTCACTTAAACCTGGGCTTTTGACAGTTGTAACCTGGAAACTGGCAGAACGACCTGAATTTAGTGGGGGAGTTATGTATGAAATGGAACCAATCAACGCAAAAGGAAAATCAGAAGTCTCTTTTGTTACAATACCTGATGGTGCAATTGTAACTGTTGCCGGAAAAGAGAAGACGTTTTCACCGGTAATTATGTCGGACATCAATCCTGGGCATGTTGAGTTTGAAGTTTCACTTCCTTCATACGGAATTCAGAAACACACAATTAATGCCATTCCAGGCTACAGAATGCTCGTCACTGTTAAACTTGCTAAGGAAAATGTCGCGGGGGCAGCGGTGACCTCAAGCTCTGACGAAACAGAACAACAGGCAACTAATGCTGCGACAACACCAGCTCCACTCGCAACAGCATCTGCCACACCAGTAGCAGCAACAGACTCTGCTACACCAAAACTAAATACAACTGGAAGACAGGTACAAATTACATCCACAAATTTTTTTGTTGAGGGTAAAGAGGTGCTTCGGGTAAGAGATGCCCCGAACTCCAGCGGAAAAGAGCTTGGTTTTGCTGATGTTGGCAGCTTGCATCCATATATTGGAAATTCACAAAACGGTTGGCTAAATATTCAATTTAATGGCCAATCAGGTTGGGTTAGCAATCAATATGCACAGCTGGTACAGTAACAATGTGCGAAAAATAATCCAGTTTCATAAATTAGCCCTATTTATTATCTTTGGGGTTTGTGGTGGTTTTTTCACCTATGTTTTCTCTAAGTTGCTTTTAGTAAAACCTGACGGTGTTTATATTGGTCAACCAAACGCATGGAGTGACTGGGTAGTGCATATAAGTATCACAAATATTTTTGCGAAAAAACCAGTGTCAGAATGGTTTTTGTACCACCCATTCTTTGCATACGGAAAATTAACCTATGGTTTTTTGGTTCATTTGATCACTGCCTTTTTCATGAGGATCGGACTTTCACTTCCAGGAGCTTTTTTTGTAGTTTCAGTTTTGCTACTATTCTGTTTTTTGGTTGGATTGTATTTTTTATATTTTCAGTTGAGTAATTCAAGAAGAGAGTCGGTCCTTGGAATTTTCATATTTTTTACTTCGTCTGGGATAGGGTTTTTTCGATTCTGGAAACACCTCTCATGGAACGAAATCTTAGCACCAGTTCAAGATTATTCACGGTTTTTAGAATACGATTGGCTTGCTGGAAATATTCCAGCAGCCATGCTCATACCACAAAGAGCATTTTTTATTGGAGTGACCATTGGTGTTTGGGTCCTGGCAATTTTATTATGGAGTTTGCAAAAAAAAACAAGTCAAAGAACAGCAAAGAAGTTGCTCTTAACTGCTGGATTTTTAGCTGGAATTTTACCGATAGCTCATATGCATAGCTTTATTACTATAGTCATCGTCACTGGCTGTATGTGTTGGTTTAATCGATCAAAGTTTCAACTATTATTTAGATACTTTGTAACACCGGCAGCAATGCTCTCAATACTGTTGTATATAACGTTCGTTCATGGCGGCATAGAAATTGATAATTTTATGACACTATCTTTAGGGTGGACTGTTCCTAAAACTGGCTTTGTATTAGCCGATTTTTTTGCTTGGATATTTATGTGGCTAAAACTCTGGGGAGCATTTTTACCAGCAGTACTATTTGCGTTCTGGCTTTTTAGGAAAGAAATAATAAAACAAAAAGTATTCTCATTTTACTGTGGTTTTCTTGTCGTATTTTTGCTCGCAAACGTACTCATTTTTCAACCCACGCGGTGGGATAACACAAAGCTATTCGCTTGGGTATACCTTGGTCTTTCAATCTTGGTTGCGAAACTTATTCTCAAACTCTGGAACTCACATGTCACACATAAAATACTCACAGGCATACTCGTTTTTTTATTAAGCACGACAGGTTTAGTAGAACTTTTCAGAATTGCCAATTTTACTCAAAACACTCATCTACTCTCAACAACCTCAGAAATCGCTTTGGCTACATCTATTGCAGAACGTACTGATACTGAGGCCGTTTTCCTCACCAGTACCATTCATAATCACCCGATTCCGTTGTGGGCTAATCGACCAATATTCTTAGGATATCTTGGTTGGGTCAGGAATTTTGGGTTTGATCATACACTCAGAGATAAGCAAGTTTACCTTGTGTTTAGTGGGAGTTCACAAGCAAATCAGATACTTAAAGAAAACAAAATTAGTTATATTTTCGTGGGACCAAAGGAAAGGGGAACACTGGTAATTAACTCTCAATACTTGCAACAATTTCCGGTAGCATTTCAAAACGAAGATACAGTTGTCTATGACACTAGAGCGCTGTGGCAGTAGCAACTAACTTTGCAAAATCATTCGCTTTTAAGGAAAAAGAGCCAACTAAAACGCCATGAGCTATGAGCAAATATTCAGAAACATTTTGATCGGTAACACTACCTCCATACATACAACGTACGTCTCCGCATAATTTTGTGATCTTTTCAAAAACTTCTGCAACCTTACCAACACCAACATTGTCACCAGTGCCAATTGCAGAAAGAGGTTCATACACATACACGCATTTTGAGAGTGTTGCGGTATCTAAAAGTTTGATTTGCTCTTCTAAGTAGGGCTCATCAATGCAAACTAAGGGGATTATATGGTTGTCTAATGCTTGCACAACTTTCATTGCAACCAATTCAGAAGTTTCTTCAAAATATCTCCTTCTTTCTGAGTGACCAACAATTGCATACTTTACGTGTAGATCAGCTAAGTTACGTGCAGAAACTGCTCCAGTATAGCTGCCGGCTGGGTAAGCACTTAAGTCTTGAGTAGTAAGTTTTAGAGGTACTTGTGCTTCCATAATCCTATGTGAAAATTCTTCAACTGAAGGAAATGCTGGAGCAACACCAACCTCGAAGTTACCCAGCGAATTCCAATCAACAGTTTTCACTAATTCATCTAGCCATTCATTTGATTCGTCAACAGACTTATTCGACTTAAAATTTGAGATCAATAATTTTTTCATAACGTTTTAGACTTGCAAACTCACTATATCACTAAATCAAAAGTGTATGTTAGTATGAGTTCCGTGTCAAACTTATTAGAAAAACTCAACCCAGATCAACAAAAAGCAGTCTTACATGAATCTGGACCAGCTGTCGTTCTTGCCGGGGCTGGATCAGGAAAAACTACGGTTTTAACAACCAGAGTTGCTTGGTTGATTTCTGAACAAAATGTTTCACCTTTTAGCATCTTAGTTGTCACATTTACCAACAAAGCAGCCAAAGAGATTAAAGAGCGTATTTCTGTAGTAACCGGAATGGATTTGCCGTGGAGCGGGACTTTCCACAGCTTATGCGCAAAGATATTACGAATCGATGGACAATCCATTGGCTTGTCACAAAATTTTGTGATTTATGACTCACAAGATCAACTTGCACTGCTGAAAGATATCTATGAAAAAAATCATTTTGACAAGGAAGAATTCAATATTAAAGCTGTACAGGCTATGATCTCAAACGCAAAAAATGAATTACTCACACCACAAATGTATGCTGAAACAGCCTCCGGAACTTTTCCGGAGCATGTTGCCAAAGTATATAGCATATATCAATATGAACTCACCAAAGCATCAGCTGTTGATTTTGACGACTTACTTTCAAAAACATTACAGCTCTTACAAAATGACCAAATTATTAGAGAGAAATACCAAAAAAGATTTCAGCATGTCTTAGTAGATGAATATCAAGATACAAACAAAGCACAATACAAACTTACAAAGCTACTAGCAACCCCACAAAATAATCTATTTGTGGTTGGTGATTTTTGTCAAAGTATTTATGCATGGAGAGGGGCTGATTATAAAAACATGTTGCAACTCAAAACGAGTTTCCCTAAAATCGCTGAATATAAACTTGAACAAAATTACCGTTCTAACCAAACTATTTTAGACGCTGCAACAGAAGTCATCTCACAAAATAAAACACATCCCATTTTAAAGTTATGGACCACTAAACCTAGTGGAGCAAAGATTACCTGTTTTGAAGCAGAAAATGGTAACACCGAGGCAAAAAAAATTGTCTCATATATCCGGGATCATGCAAAAGAAATTCAATTGGGTGAAATCGCGATTTTGTACCGAACCAATGCACAATCACGTGTTTTTGAAGAAGCATTGATGCAAGCTGGTATTCCATATACCTTAATTGGCGGAACAAAATTCTACGAGCGAAAAGAAGTCAAAGATGTGATTGCATACTTACGATATGCAATTAACAGCTTTGATCTTGTCAGTTTCCAGCGTATTTCAAAACTAGGAAAACGTCGGTTTGATTCATTTTTGCAGTGGCTCAAACAACAAAATGTCACCGAACTGACACAGCAAAACCCCAGCGCAACTTTAAAAGATATTCTAGAAACAACTAATTATTTGGAAAAATTTAAACGCCAAACAGAAGAAAATGGAGAAAGAATCGCCAACGTTGAAGAACTGCTTTCAGTTGCTGTTCAGTTTGAAACTACAGCGCAATTTTTGGAAAATATTGCCCTCATCCAAGACAATGAATTTGCTGACGGAAACACAGAAATTGACAGTAAACGCAGCGTCAATTTGATGAGTCTACATTCTGCAAAAGGACTTGAATTTGAAGTAGTTTTCTTAGTTGGTATGGAAGACGGACTACTCCCACATTCACGATCACTTGTTGACCCTGAACAAATGGAAGAAGAACGAAGACTCTGTTATGTTGGCATTACACGCGCAAAATCAAAATTGTATTTCACCTACTGCAGAACTCGAACACAATACGGTGTGCCAAGTGAAAGCGTTACCAGCAGATTTTTGTTTGATATTCCAGAAAATTTGCTTGCTGTGGAAATTGAAAAAAAACACTATTCATATAAAGATTCGTTTACGAATCAGAGTTATTATCCATATAAGAAGAAAACTCAAAACCCAATCAAGCAAACTGAAACAAGAAAAATTGTTGTTGATGATGATATCCTTGAAGGAGTAATCAATGGTGACTTTGATATCGACAAACTCATAAACAGTTAAGTACTGTATAATAAGTAACGTATATGTTTATTCGAAAAATCAGACCTGAAGAAAAAGAAGCATATAATGCAGCAGTTGGCCACCCGCTACAATCTTGGGAATGGGGTCAATTTCGCCAGACTACCGGACTTGAACTTGAAAGAATTGGCATTTTCGACAAATCGAAATTAGTAAAAGCATTACAGGTCACGTTTCATCCCGTCCCAATACTTAATAAAAACATCGGATACTTGCCAAAAGGCTACATGCCAGACGCAGATCAACTCGGGGTCCTCAGAACCGTTGCCAAAGAACACAACGCTATTTTTATCAAGCTTGAACCAAATGTGGCAAGTAAAGTAGGAGCTCCCTCTGCACATAGCAACATTGCAAAATTTTTACTTGATAACGACTGTGTCCCAGGAAAACCTCTTTTTACCAAATATACGTTCCAGCTTGATTTAACCCAAGAGGAAGATATTCTTTTTAAAAATCTCTCAAGTAAAACTAGATATAACGTTAACGTAGCCTACAAAAAAGGTGTACAAATTTTTGAAAATACTTCTGCTGAGGGAATGGAACAATATATCGCAGTTCTTGAAGAAACAACAAAACGTCAAGGATTTTATGCTCACTCTCCAGAATATTTCAGAAAAATGTGGAAAGAACTTGGTAATTCCGGAATGCTCAAGATCTTCAATGCAGTCTATGAGGGTGAAATCTTAACATCATGGATTATGTTCATTTTTAATGGAGTTCTGTACTATCCATACGGAGCTTCTCGAGACCTGCATCGTGACGTGATGGCTAGCAATCTTATGATGTGGGAAATGATTCGGTTTGGCAAACAACAGGGTTGCACTTTGTTTGATATGTGGGGATCCCTTGGACCAGAGCCAAATGAGAAAGATCCTTGGTTTGGGTTTCACCGATTCAAAAAAGGATATGGTGGAGACCTAGTAGAGTTTTTGGGCACATTTGACTATGTGGTCGACTTTCCACTGTATCAAATATTTAAAATTGGTGACTCACTTCGTTGGAAATTCTTAAGATTGAAAGCAAAATTAAAAATCTAAAAATAGAGGACTTGTATGGCACAGATTAAGTACAAAAGAATAATGATAGCGGTAAGTGGCAATGCATTACTAGGAGAAAAAGAGTCAGGAATTGACCTCAATGCAGTAAGACAACTTGCCGAACAAATAAAATCAGTGTATACACAACATGTTCAAATAGTTGTTTCTGTGGGAGGAAAAAATATCTTTAAAAGTGCTAAAGCATACAAAGAAGGTTTTGACAGAACTACCGCCGATTATATTGAAATGATGGCTACTGTCATGAACGGACTAACACTACAAGATGAACTTGAAAAAATGGGTATTCCTACCCGCATGCAGTCTGCTCTTCAAATGCCAGCGGTTGCTGAAAGTTTTATCAGAAGAAAAGCGATCCGCCATATGGAAAAGGGTAGGGTAGTCATTTTGTGTGCTGGCACTGGAGTACCATTTGTCACACAAGATGCTGGTTCAGCTCTGCATGCACTTGAGCTCCATTGTGACATCCTTATGAGAACTACAAAAGTGAATGGTGTCTATGAATCTGATCCTGAAAAAAACCCTGAGGCTAAACGCTTTGAGACACTCAACTTTAAAGATGCCATCGAAATTGGTGATTTAAAAATAATAGATACTGCAGCCCTTTCCATGGCGAGTGAAAATGATTTACCTATTTTAGTATTTGCACTTTTTAGAGATGATAATTTGATGCAAGCAGTCAGTGGCGAACATGTTGGCACCTTGATTGCTAATGACGTAGAGACAAAGTTGGTTTAACAAATCATAATCAACCGCACATTGCGAGCCTTCGGTCCGAACGAATATGCTTGTTGATATGATTTGCAAACTAACGATCGTAAATATTAATAAGTGTTAATTGTAAGGAGAAATTATATGAAACAATTTGGTGTAAACGGCTTTGGTAGAATTGGCAGAACATTTGTTCGTGCTTGGATTAGTAAAAACAATCCTGATTTATCATTAGCTGTTATCAATACTTCAGGTTCAATGGAAATTGAAGGATGGGCTCATTTACTCAAGTACGACACCAATTATGGTCCGTTTCAAGGAGAAATCACTGTAGAAAAAACACAATCTGCAAAAGATGCTACTGATGAAAACCCAGTAATTGGAACAATAACCATAGCAGGTCACAAAGTTGTAGTTACAGCTCAACGAGATCCAAAATTAATTCCTTGGGGAGCATATGGTGTAGAGGTTGTCATTGAAGCAACCGGTGCTTTTACCTCTGAAGAAAAAGCCGCTCAACATTTTGCCGGTGGAGCAAAAAAAGTAATGATTACTGCTCCAGCTAAAGGTGGAACTGTTTCTACTTCAGTCATTGGTGTTAACCAATATGCAGAGGGAGTCAACGTTCTCTCAAATGCTTCTTGTACCACAAACTGTGTAGCTCCTGTAGCTCAAATTATGCACTCAGTATTTGGTGTTGAAAAAGCAATGTTAACCACAATCCATGCATATACTGATGATCAGAATACCCAAGATAATTCACATAAAGACTTGAGAAGATCAAGAACGGCTGCTCAAAATATTATTCCAACTTCAACCGGAGCGGCAATTGCAGTCACCGAAATCATCCCTGAATTAAAAGGGATGTTTGACGGTTTAGCTGTGCGTGTGCCTGTTCCAGTCGGATCACTTTCTGATATGGTTTTTGTCACAAAACGACCAGTTACCGTAGCCGAAGTTAATCAAGCATTTATAGATGCAAGCACACAAGACCGTTGGAAAGGTATTCTGGCTGTCACAACTGATGAGATAGTTTCTTCAGACGTAGTTGGCAGAACTGAATCATCTATAGTTGATCTCTCTTTAACTCAGGTGATTGGTGGTAACTTAGTCAAAGTTATTAGCTGGTATGATAACGAATGGGGGTACTGTATGCGGCTAGTTGATCAGCTTGAAATTATCTAGAAGAAAGCAATTATGAACGAACTCAATAAAATTCTTAATTCTGGTGAAGAAATACTATGGGAGGGTAAACCTGCGTTCTGGCCATTCTTCATTAGTAGTTTTGCCGGTATTATTTTTGGACTGATATTCATGGCTGCTGGAAGTGTTCCACTGATCCAAGGAATTAAATCTGGAAATTACTTTATGATACTGTTCCCTCATTTTTGGATTGGATTTCTATTCGTTTTTGGTGCACCACTATATACAGCTTTGGTATATAGACACATATTTTATATGATTACCAATAAACGAGTTCTATTCCAAAAAGGACTTATTGGTAGAGATTTTCAAATCATTGATTTTGATAAAGTGACAAATGCAGATGTAAAAGTTGGACTCTTGGATATCTTGTTTGGCAGAAAATCAGGTAGTATCCAGATTTCTACAGCAGGCACAGTCGTATACACAAAAAATGGTATGTCTCAACGACCATATACTTTGAGTCATATTGCAGATCCATATGAAGTGTTTAAATTCTTCAAAGAAATCTCTCATGCTGTAAAATCTGATATCGAATATCCAAATCAGTTCAGACCCCAGAATAATCCCGGGTACAATACAACATTCAAACCAGAAGATACGCTGCAAAAATAAGGTCCTACACTTCTTGTAAGAATTACCTCGTATAGTTGAGGTATGCTTGCATGCGCAAACACCGCCACCATTTCAGGTCTGGAATCCTCCACAGTCAGAGTAGAAGTAGATTTGAGTCGTGGGAAACCCCAACTCATTATTATTGGTTTAGCAACACAAGCTGTTAGTGAATCAAAAGAGAGAATTACTTCTGCACTACTTAATTGTGGGATAATTCCCAAAGCAAAGAGAACTGTTGTTAATTTAGCTCCTGCTGATATAAAAAAGTCAGGTACTGGGTTTGACTTAGCAATCACTATCGCAATGCTGAAAGCCTATACAGTAATCGGATATGATATCTCACACACATTGTTCTTTGGCGAGTTATCGTTAGATGGCAGCATTAAAAAAGTAAGAGGTATAGTACCGCTACTACTTCACGCTAAAAAAATTGGTTGTACTAAAGTAGTTATCCCTAAAGATAATGAAATTGAAATAAGCATTATTGAGGGAATTACTGTCTATGCAATTTCACATTTGAAAGATTTGTTATAAATACAAAAGCTATCACGATTAGCACCTTTGAAGAAAAAACCAATAAAAATCAGTGAAACATCATTCCAGTATACTTTTGAGGAAATCTACGGGCAACATGAAGCTAAACGTGCATTGGAAATTGCAGCAGCTGGTGGCCATAACGTTCTATTGACTGGACCACCGGGAACTGGAAAAAGTTTGCTCGCTAAATCTATAGTGAGTATTCTACCTGATTTAGAGTCAGAGGAATTACTTGCAGTAAATAGTATTTACTCAATTTCAGGTTTACTAGATCGGAATCTTATTTCACAAAGACCATTTCGAACACCACATCATACTATTTCTAGTACAGCAATGATTGGAGGAGGAAAATCACTCAACCCTGGTGAAATATCACTCGCTCATAGGGGAATTCTATTCATGGATGAATTTTTTGAATTTCCAACAAATATATTAGAATCCTTACGACAACCACTTGAAGATGGGACTATCACAATTTCAAGAATATCAGGCAACTCAACATACCCTTGTGAATGTATGCTGATAGCAGCAAGTAATCCCTGTCCTTGTGGTTACCGATTCAGTCAAATGAAAACATGTTCATGTACACAGAATCAGTACATCGCGTACAAGAAAAAAATGTCCGGACCAATCATAGATAGAATTGATATAAGGGTCTTCGTTCAGCCAGTTGAAACTAAATTGTTAACCACAACAAGTCTGCAACAAAATGCTACTTCAAGCGACATAAGAAAAAAAGTGGGGATAGCTAGAAGAATACAAGTTGAGAGATATAAAGATGAATGTATTTTAACTAATAGCCAACTGACAACGAGATTAATAAGTAAATTTTGTAACCTAACAATAGAAGCAGAAAAATTACTCAAACGATCAAATCAAAAGTACCAGCTTTCAACGCGGTCGTTCTTTAGAATTATCAAAGTAGCCCAAACGATTGCAGATCTTTCCCAGAAGAGTGAAATCTCAGTTGAAAATATTGCTGAAGCTTTACAATATAGAAAATTAGAACTGTAATATACTAAACAAGATCACAAGTAAACCAATAACAGTACAATACATCCCAAAATAGTTCATCTTTGCTTTAACCATTACGATTTCAAGAATTTTTAGACTAAGTAATCCAGTAATAAAAGCTAAAGCTCCACCTATCATTAGTGCAAAAAGATTTCCCTCATAGCTATTTCCATTAACTATTCTAGAAACATGAATTAAATTAGCACCAAACACTACGGGTAATGACATAATAAAAGAAAACCGGAATGCAAGTTTTCTTTCTAGGTTTTGTGATACTCCAGCAAAAACGGTAGATCCAGACCTTGAAACACCAGGTAGTACTGCAAACGCCTGAAACAAACCTATTATTAACGCTTGAGTAGTACTTATAGACGTTTTTGGGTCTTTTGCAGACTTTAGTCTGTGTTCAGTTATAAAGTTAAAAATCCCAGTGATTATCAATCCAACCCCAACTAACGTGAGAGAGTTAAACGCTGCAGTAATGTAATCTTCTAAAAATATACCTACTAATCCAGCTGGTATACTTGCAATAAAAATTGCATAGATCATTTTTTTTGATAGTTTAAGGAGATCACTTCTAAAGTAAATGATAACTGCTAGCAAGGTTGCAAAATGCAGAAACACATCAAAGGCTAGGCCGTCTTCTGTTATACCAAAAAAGTTTTGTACTAACACCAGGTGTCCAGAACTTGAGACGGGTAAAAACTCCGAAAATCCTTGAACCACACCCAGAACTGCCGCTTGAAAAAAATTCATAGGTGAAAAATTCTAACTACTTCTTTGATACCTCAGACTTTGTTTTCTTATACCACTCAGTGAGAGCCATGTTCACTACATCTTTTCCACCAAGACCAAAAGCTAAACCAAAAGCTAAAGAAACCATAATAACAAACCCAACAAACAGAATAAAAATAAATTCTTGTGCTATTCCAAGTTCACTGATAGCAGCAAGAACTGTCACTGCCATAACAGAGTAAGATGAAATTTTTCCAAGTAATCTTGAACTTCTTCCATCAACACTTTTGATTGCACCTTTCACCAAACTCTCAACAATACCTGCGATCAGCAATCCAAAGAATAGAATAATGAGTGCTGAGAAAAGACTTGGTAAATACGCTAAAATTCTACCAATTAAAACAGTGAGAGAAGTCAGTCCTAAGATGCTGACCGTTGTATGAATAACAACAAGCATCACTAACCAGTAGAGAACTGATCCAACGATTTCTTCGACCTTCCCACCTAGTTCTGCATCTGCAAGAAAGTGTTCAACTGGTGTTTTTTGAAATGCTTTTGAAAGTCGTAAAGCTTCCATTAATTTAACAACAACCTTTTTAAATGTTCTAGCAAGAGCAGCCCCAACAACCAAAACTAAAAAAGCTGTAATAAGTTTTGGAAGAAAAATCACCAAATCAGTTAAGACTTGGTTACTTAAAAATACTAATGTTTCATATAATTTTGCTGTCATAAACACTCCTTATTTTTTTCCATTATACGGCTTAAATACAAAAAACGTCAGTCTCAATTTTGACTGACGTTTCCTGATAATAGTTGACATTCAATAAGCCGGATTCTGTATTTGACAATGATCTATCTATGCCTGAGACTTTATCACCGATCCACCAAAAGCGAATGGGGAACAGATCCATTAAGCGGTGAAATTCGTCAGTTGCAGCAGGGAGGATTGCCGCTGATGAAAACAAAAGTAATCATCTGCACCCGTAAAGCTCGGGTCGTTTCACTTGGGCGCAACCCCAATTCGTCACTGTTGCTCTAACTGTCCAAGAAATTGCTTCCTTGCCCTTTGCTCGCTTACGCTTCGCAAAGCACCCTCTGTTCAGCTGTCCGGACTTTCCTCTTTTACACAAGGTAAAAGCCATTGTCTCGAATGTAAACCAAATGCTATTATATATCCTATAACATAGAAAGTAAAGAGGACTATTACAGTCTAATCTCTAATTTTAGGTTGAATAAAGGTCGAAAATATTGTTCTTCCCAGTATGTAAATGGGAATGGCAAGCAATGCACCCATAATACCACCGACTTTAAGACCAATTAAAATGCTTGCAATAGAAATAAGTGGATTAACATTAGCGCTTTCACGCATCACCTTTGGAACCAAGATGTTATTTTCTAACTGCTGAATAACTATGTATAACAAAATAACAATTCCACACATGACTGGCCCAAACGTTATATATGCTATGAATGCTGCTGGGATCATTGCAATTGTTGGTCCTAGATTAGGCACAATTTCTAGAAATCCGGCTAAAAGTGCTAATGGCAATGCGTAAGGAACAGAGATCAAACTCAAGCTCACTAAGGTGATAGTGAAAATGGAGAGCATTAAAATCAACTGTGCCCGAACCCAACCACCCAGCTGTACCTCGACAGAATCAATAAAATCCTTAAACTGAGTAATGTACTCAGTTCTTCTGGTAAACCAAATTGCCTTTTTGTGTAAGTCTGACCTTTCAAGCATCAAATAAAAAGATAAAACTACAACAGTAAATACTGTAAATACCCCAGTGAATGTCATATTTACAACGTTAAATACGACATTAAATCCGCCACCAAAGTTACTGACCACATTACTCAGTTCTTGCAAAGTAAAATTGAACGACCGTAAAGACTCCTGTAAAAAAGGAAGATTGAGATTATTAATAAGTTGAACAACCTCACGGGCTAATGGGGGAATTAAGGCTCCAAGTAGCGCAGTGAAACCAAGCAACACTAAAAAATACGCTATCGCAATACTCGGGATTTTTGGGATCTTAACTTTGGTGTTTAAAAACCTCACAATCGGATTAAGCGCCACCATCAAAATGAAAGATAAAAAAATGAGAACCAAAACGGATCGAATATAATACACGCCATACAAACCCAGTATGAAGAGTATCGCAAACATAATCGAAAAAGGGGAAATACTTACCATGTGATCGCTAAAAAACAGTTTTTTCATAGTCTTACCTAAAAGTATACTGTTTTTTTTGCAAATCGTCCAACCAAATAATGTCTTTTTGTTTTTGAAACCAGGTTAATTGGCGCTTGGCATACTGGAACTCATGCAGAGCCCAGTTCTCTTGGCATTCCTTTTCACTGCTCTTTCCAGACAAAAAATCCGAAATATCACCAACACCCAAGGTCGAACAGATTGGCAGATCTTGTTTCTCACAAGCTTGTAAAAGGGTCTTAACTTCTGTAATAGCACCATTCCTGAATCGCTCTTTAACTCTTAGCACTATGTTGCTTTGTAGCTGTTCCAAAGGCACATTCATTCCATACATTTCTCTCCAATGATTCGCTGGTAAACTGAGTGTTTGTGTAGTATTTGGTGCTCCCAAAGCAATTTCGATAGCTCTTACCAATCTTCTTGGATTGTTTCTATCAGAATTATTCATTTCTGCGAGTTTTTTTGCGGCTACTTTTTCCAGCCAATGTTGCAACTCATTGAGTCCTAAGTGAACGGCTGCTTTTCTGACACGAGCGTTTGGTGGAACATATAAATTACTATCTGAACTAAATAGATATTGATGATATAAACCTGTGCCACCAACGAGAATTGGTAATCGATTATTTTCAAAACTGTTTAAAATAATTTTTGTTGCAAAATCTTTGAAATGCGCAACTGACCATTCTTGTTTAAAATCAATAATTGAAATACCATGCAATGAAATTGGCAGACTGGTATTTCTAAAGTAAGGAAATTCAAAATTTCCATGCGCTGCTACTTGTTCAAATCCATTGGGGATATCAGCACCAGTGAGAATCTCTAAACCTTTGTAGACCTGTCTTGAATCAACGGAAATGATATCGATGCCAGAAAATCTTATTTCATTCAAAGCGTTCAATGCCTGCTGGGCAATTTTAAGAGCAAAATGAGTCTTCCCTGAAGCAGTTGGACCAACCACAGAAACTATTTTGTTTATTTTTTGTTCATGTTGTATAGACATGATATTCCTTTTACTCTCAGCTAAATCACAATTGGTCGCTGATGTAAGTTATCTTTATTGATTATTTGGTCCAAAATTTCCCAACGACGTTTCTTTTCTTTATGTGGAATGTTGTCTGGGTAGATTCTCCAGCCAGCTGTCCCAGGACGGGGAGAATACATTGCCACAAATCCAACTTTCCAATCAATTTGTTTTGCCAAAGCTACCGTTTCCTCAAACTCTGCTTCAGACTCATTTGCAAAGCCAACCACAATGTCGGTACCAATCACAATCTCTGGATCAGCTTTCCGCAATTTTTCAACAACTTCAACATATCGCTCTTTTGTATAACCACGGTTCATTCGGTACAAAACTCCATTACTTCCAGATTGAATTGGTAAGTGAACATATCTGTCAATTTTTTTATTTCTACCAATTTCTGCAATTAACTCATCGTGAAAATCCCATGGGTTACTGCTCATAAACCTAATTTTTTTGATTTGATCAAATTTTGAAACTTCCTGCAACAATTTTACGAAAGGAGGTGTACCTTCTGGCTGTAAATATTGAGATTGATTATCGGGCAAATCTTCTCTTGTGAAATTCTTGTTTTCCATCATCAATTTTCTAAAGCCAATCCCTAGTTTTTCTAAACCCCAAGAATTAACATTCATTCCCAATAATGTAATTTCTTCAAATCCTTCATTTGCAAGTTTTTCTACTTCTTGCAAAATTGATTCCATGCTTCGAGATTTTTCACGACCACGAGAGTAGGGCACAATACAGTATGTACAGAATGAATTGCAACCAACTGAGATTGGAATCCATGCATTTTTTTTGTCTTTCCTAACCGTTGCATTATTAAATCCAACTTCATTGATTGGCAAAATTTCATCGATCATTGGCATCATCTCGTACAACTTCTCATTGCCATGATGCACCATACAACCAGTTAAAATAATTTTTGGTCTTTGTAAACCTTTGTCATGAAAATACACTACAACGTTATATAAGAACCCACGCGCTCTGTCTTCAGCTCGTTGACGAACAGCACAAGTATTCACAATCAGTTCGTCACATTCTCGCCAGTTTTTTGCTTCCACAAATCCACGAGCTTCGTAGTCTCCAGCGATGCGCTCAGAATCACTTTTATTGGATTGGCAACCAAAAGTATGAATATAATACGATTTTTGCTTCATAATGAAGCTATATTTTATCACGATTTGACAAGTAAACCGAATTTACGTACAACTATACTTCGTGAGTATAGTAAAGGACTGATATGAAAAAACTACTAAGACATGAAATCGAAGGACAACAAGACACACTACATGGATTTTTGAACAGGATTAGTTGGCTGCTGGTAAAGTTCGCTTCTCAAACTAATTTAAAAGAAAAGATCACACAAAAGCAGGCAGTAATTCATATTCCTGAGCAGTATGCTCAATTAAGCAGCGGGAATACCTTTGATGGTCTCCAGTTGTTTCACGAAGAAACAAAAGGAAAAACCACCGTAAAGAATGGTGAGAAGGGCAGAAAAAAAAGTGCTGAATATACCCTCAGAGTTTGGATCTACCTGACCGCTCAAGGAACAATCGGTTATATTGAATCGATAGAAATTCAAGGTCAAAGTTCTTGTCTCTGGCAACATAACGTCTGGAGTTTAAACGAAGAACAAAAATTTCAGAGTGCCAGAGAAGAAAGTCACTCCATTCCTGGCATGACACATACCATTTTAAAGGGTATAGTATTAGAGCGCCTCGGAGTCAGCTTTGAGAGCAGAGCCAATGGTGTCATTAAACAATTTTTAAGAAGTTAAATTGGTTCTAGTCGGTCTTCTTAACCAAATCTTAATCCAAGAAATAATCTCAAGCAATATAACGATGGCAGTTAATAACTGTGCAGATTTTTCAATTGCGGCAACATGTAAGTAGATAAAAAACATTGCTATATACGTAAGTCGTTGAATTGATTTCCAAAATCTTCCAAACTTTTTTTGTGACACATCATTTGACGTGATCCACACTGGAAATAAAATCAATATTGCAATTAGACCATATATTTCCCTGGTTGCAAAATTTTGCAAACGCAGATCGCTCGTCATTACCTGTGGGATGATTGAGAGATAAAAAGAATGTAGCAACGCAAGGATATACATTACTATTCCTATTTGTCTTCTAAATAACACAACACTTGTGCTCAAAAGCACCACAACATTGAGCCGCTGTAAAATTCCTGGCACCAGTGTCAGCAAAAAAAGATAGAGCGAGATCGTTCCAAACTTAGTTGCCAATTCTGCCAAAGTGACATATAGCTCTAGATTTGAGTTAAAAAGAAAGAAACCAAAACCAATACCTAAAAAACCAAGCAGGTACAAAATAAAAAAAACTGATTTAATAGTTTTTTGATTTGTTGCAAGGACTGTGTGAATGGGTATCCAAAAAGGCAAATGTATAGTCATACAAAGAATTTAGGCTGTCGCTTTATCTCTTTCTATTATAACTCAGACAAGGTATTTGTTGACATGGAAATGTACAATATCTAGCATGCATAGTAAAAATACGAACACCCTCATTATTCTTGATATTGATGGTGTCTTACTCCCTGCAAATCCTAACCCAGATTTACCATACATGAAACGAATAGAGTATTGTATTAGCTTAGTTACTGTAAGTAGAGCTGAATGGGGCTATCCACCAATAAATAAAACTTTACTTCCTAAAGATAGTTTAGACCTTAGAGAAACAACCGACTTAGGATGGTTATATAGGTTACTACAGAAAAACCATCTTCCTGTTTATCAAACGTTAGACGATCCCGATCGACAAGAAATCAACTTACGAGCCAAAGATATCATAACAGCCTCAGTTTCATATTATTTTGAGCTCATGAGAAACCTCGAGACTGAAACAAAATATGAACTTAATCCTGGAGCTCTTAGATTTGTTCAAAAGGCTGTGGAGATAGGTCATGTTATTGTAGCGTCTGGGAATCCGTATCGTATTGCTCAGGATAAAATTCTTAGGTCGGGATTATATGACCTTATCTATGGTGAAGCAAATCTTGGGCAGGATGATTTTATCAGAGGATATTTTTTACATGGTGAGGATGATTGGTTTAGAGAGCACCTTGTGTATTTAGCAAAACATAAATTCCCAAATAAAAGATATATTTATGTTGGTGATAGAATTTCAGATTTAGGTATGGTTCTGCGTGAGAAAGTTGATGGAATCATTTTGCCTTCTTTTGATGTTCAAACATTACCAATTGAAGTTAAAAGAAAAATTCAGAGAGAAGGAAAAGTTTTGTTGCTAGAAAATTTTTCAACGCCTTCTAGACTTGAGCAGGCTATTTCTTTTTTACGAGAAGATAGAAGTTCTCAACTTGAAAGGCCAAAAAAACGAGTTGAGTTCGCCTAAGAGAAAATGCTGCTGTTCGATGCCCTTCAATAGTCTATGGAGGCGCGAGCGGGATTCGAACCCGCGAACTGAGGTTTTGCAGACCTAGCCATTGGGCCACTCTGGTATCGCGCCAAATGCAACTTTAGAGTCAAAGAACCACTCTATTATAAACTAAGACTTCAAAAACGGGAGGCATATTTTATCTCCCGTTTTACTCATTTCAAATAATAATCTACTTCAAAACTTTAATCTCAAATTCTGTCCCACCAACTGGATAGCCAAATCGAACAGCTGCGGTTTGCTCTGAAATTTGGTGTACTCTCAAAAAGAATTCGATAAACGGATTTTCATATCCACTCGAACCAGCATTAATCGCCAGCACACCTCTATCAACCTGGAAGCCTCCAATAGAAACAACCCCAACCATACTGACATTATTCAAAATAACTTGCACTTTGTCACCTGGTTTGAGACCTAATTTTTCAATATCAGACATTCGCATCGTTGTTTTCATGTTGCCAAAACCATCTGTCCAAGCAACCATGTTGTTTGGAATCTCAGGAATGTTATTGATATCGAGCGTTTCACCAAGCTCTGAATAATCACCATTAATTATCTTTGCAACAGCCAATGGAAAAAAATCTCGAGACCTAAACTGTGAACCTGAATTCGGGCAATTAATATCTCTGAACTCAACAATATCCTTTTTTACAAATCCAAAGGCATGATCTGACCAAACATTAATGATCTCAACACCATTTTTTAATTTTGCGTACTTAATTCCATGATCAATATTATTTAACCTTGCCTTATCGCTAGTTCTTCTTGGAGCGCAGTTACCATAAATAACAACACGTCTGTCACCAGTTGGAGCGTAAGCCAATTGACCTGTAACAAATCCAAGTGCCATAGTATCAAGTGACGGCACCGAGGTATCATGGATCAAAACCTTCTCTGGGTTCTTACTATTAGAATAGAGGCGAGTATCGATTTCTGCGAATTCGAGACCACCTGAAACGTAGTCATCAATATGATGAAGTAAAATGTGTTCACTCATTGTGAATTTTCCTCTTTGAAATTCCCTCCTTACAGGGCTTAATTTGTACGTTTTATTATATCACATCACAAACTATTTTTTTTAGGGTATAATACGTGGTCTTAGGTTAGAAGGATAATTAGATATGACAGATACAAAACTAGAAAAACCATTAATTGCTCCCAATACAATCATCACCCTTACGATCCCAGCAAAAGTTGCGCAGGCTGCATACACTAAATCTTTAAACAAACTTGCAAAAAAAATTAGTGTTGCAGGATTTAGAAAAGGTAAAGTCCCAGCAAAAGTTGCTGAAGAACATTTGAAGCTTGAATCAGTTATTGAAGAAGCATTACAAATTGTTATCCCAGAACTCTACTCATCTGAATTGAAAAAATCTGGTATAAAACCACTCACATATCCAGAATTTAACCCTGTTTCACTCGAAAAAGGGAAAGATTGGGTAGTTGAAGCTCATGTTGCTGAAAGACCAACTTTTGATATTAAAGGGTATGAAAAAGTTGTCACAAAAGCACAAAAAGACGCGCAAAAAGAACTTGAAAAACAGATTGCTGACATGAAAAAACATGTCGAAGAAAGTAAAGGTGAAAAACATGCTCATTCTCATGAAGAACCAACTGAACAAGAAAAAAAAGATTATATTGTGCAATTTATCTATAGAGAACTCGTTTCTAACATCAAACCTCAAATCCAAGAGTTGTTGGTAAAAGAAGAAACTAGATATGATCTTGAAAACCTGGCAAGACAACTCAAACAATTTAACATTCCTTTTGAAAAATTCCTTGAACAAAGGAAAATGACATTTGAACAGCTTTCTAATGAAATGGCCGCAGGGGCCTTGGCACGATTACAAATTGCTTTTGTAATTGACGAAATCGCCAGATCTGCTAAATTGACTGTAGAGAAGGCTGACTTGGATGAAGCATTTGCAAAAGTTACTGATGAACAGCTCAAAAAACAACAACAATCTGACCCACAATACACTGAAATGATGAGCCAGACTTTGTTGAGACAAAAAGTAGCAGACCATTTGCTTAATTTGCGCTAATTGCGGAAACCACTTGCCCTCGAGTATACTTAAAAAGATGACTTGACTTTTCGGGTAAATTATCCTATAATTAGGAAATTTTATTGAAGATATGTCAAACAAAAATCCTTTTGCAGCAGCCTTAGGCTCTACGGGAGGAAACAAATCTAGCAGATCATTTACAGAGGCTCTCTCGAGTACCTCAGGCAGAGCAGGGTCTTTTAATTCCCAAAACAGCAATCCATTCGAAAACAATCCATTTAATACACTCAACAATAGTTACCTTGATCAGTACGGTGGCACCAATGGCCCAATGCAAAATTTTGGCGGCTCTAATGAATTTGGAGCTATGCAAAAACAGCAAGAAGAACTCAAAAAACAGGAGTACGAAAAAAAACGACTTGAACTTCATAAAAAAGTTAACCCGGTTGATGCAAAAGATGTTTTTGATGCCAGAGAAGAAGCAACAAAAAAGAAAATAGACCAGATCAGAAAAGATCTTAAAAACTTGGCTAAAGAAATCAAAAAATTTCACAAAGAAATTGATATTACCTTAATGGGTCGAGTCACGAATACTGGTTTTGAAGGTATTGGTGACGAGAACTTCTTTGATAGACTTCGTGCCTTCATTATTCTCTTAACCCAACGTGTTAGAAGTGCAAGAACCTGGGCGAAACAAGCGCAAGCCAAAAAGAAAAAAGTTGCCAAACGCGCTAAAGGATTAGGAAAGCAAATGTCTGAAAGTTCTGGTTTTGAACAAAGAGCGAATATGGACCAATTTTTCAACAGTGAACGGGGAGATAATTTTGGAGAATAACACATGCTAAGGAAAAGTTTGACAGTGGTTGAAGCACCTGACGGATCAAGATTCGTATCATCTCATCCCGTTCCAACTACTCCCGAACATGTTTTAGCCTCTAGAATCCCTGAAATTAACGAAATTTTCCTAGCCCTATTTCAAGATTTTGCTGATGAATATATTTTCATGCCAGCCGCTATCGATGTGCTGACTCCACAAGACTATCCAGAAGCATATAGACTTGCACATGAAGCACTTCGAGAAAATAGTGGCAGTGGTATCTCTTATCTTTTCCCACATCAATCACCAACTAGAAGTCCAATTATAAGAAACCCGCTGTCGAAGAACCCTGAAGTCAAAATAAGGGCAGGGTCAGTCGTGACCCCAAGTGACAAAAACCCACTATGTAAAAGATATAAAATCGAACACCTCAGTACCCATTTAGGTGACATTTTTGTTATCCCAGTTATAGTTAAAAGAAATATCTTTGCTGCCAGAGAGGCTAGAAAACAACGTAATGAATTTGAGACTCTCGTAATTGGGGTCGACGCAATATCAAACAAACGAAGATCTAGACTAAGCAGGAGTCATCAAGTAACTGCGCCAATGCAAGAAACTGGTGGTCTAAGAACTTTCATCCCCAGACAAGAACAAGCACATCTTTCTGATAGCTTTACAACGCTAACAGACGAATCATTTGCAGACCCAGAGGTTGCCCAACAATTTTATAGCGATATGTATGAAACAATTAATGGTTGGATGAATCTATTTAAAATCCCTCGAAAATAAATGGTGAATCTGAGAGGACTCGAACCTCTGACCTCTTCGATGTCAACGAAGCGCTCTAACCAACTGAGCTACAGATTCATGGTTATCGTCTGGTTTCAATATGAAACACGCTGTACATTATAGCAAAAAAATTCTCTTTAACAATTAGTCAAAATAATGATATAATACACGTTCGTTGCTATTTTATGCTACACATGATATTTCAAGTATCTTGATGTACAATACATTGTATCGAAAATAGTAAGTAAAAAAAAAGAAAGATATTACATAAACAACCTACGCATGAATCCAAGAAATAACAACAACTCTTTCGGTAAAAAATATTACACAATTAACGAAAGAATCAACGCTCAAAACTTACGAGTGTTAAACGAGTTTGGTGAAATGGTTGGGGTAATGTCTAGATCTGAAGCTTTAACAAGAGCGCGTGAAGTTGACAAAGACCTCGTATTAGTCAATGATCAAGCAACTCCTGCAATCGCTAAGATTATTGATTTAGCAAAGTTCAAATACCAAGAACAACAAAAAGCAGCTAAATCAAGGAAAAGCGCAAAAGCTCAAGATATTAAAGAAGTTCGTTTTAGCCCATTTATGGGAGAAGGCGACTTTGAATCAAAAACTAAGAAAGTGAGAACATTCTTAGAAAAAGGTGATAAAGTGAGACTTTCTTTGCAATTCAAAGGCAGAGAAATCACCAAAAAAGAGTTTGGATATGAAGCATTCAAGAGAGTTTTCTCTGCTACAGAGGATATTTCTACCATTGAAATGCAGCCAAAACTCATGGGTAAGAAGTTACTTGCGCAGTTAATGCCTGCAAAGAAAAAAGGATAGGAAGCATGAAAAAAACTAAGCAAAAAACCAGAAGTGGTGTTGCAAAAAGATTCAAAATCACTGCAACTGGTAAAGTTTTGAGACGTTCACAAAATATGCGTCACAGAAGAAGAATTAAAAGTAAAAAAGCTATTAGAGCCTATAGAAAACCAGTCGAAGTAAAAGGAAAATGGGCAAAAAAAATCAAGCAAATGCTTGGTCTAGCATAATACAGATAGGACAACAACTATGACAAGAGTAAAAACAGGGATAACCCGCAGAAAAAGACATAAAAAAGTTCTAGACTCCAACAAGGGGTTTAGAGGTGCCAACTCAAGACTCTATAAAAGAGCTCATGAGGCTTACATGCACGCTGGTATGTATGCGTATATCGGAAGAAGACTTCGAAAACGTGACATGCGTAAACTTTGGATCATCCGTATTAATGCAGCACTAACTGAACTTGGTGAAGGCCTTAAATATTCAAGATTCATCAACGCTCTGAAAAAAGCAAATATCTCTATTGATAGAAAGATGCTCGCTGAAATCGCTGTCAGTGATTTTAGAACATTTAAAGATATCGTCAAAGCAGCTGTTAAATAAAAACAGCTCTACACATTGAAATTCAAACCCACTGCGAAAACAGTGGGTTTTTTCTTATTACACTGTTAGAATCAAAGTACTGATGAATTCATTTTTTAAGAAAGTTACTACAGTTGAGACCAGCATAAAAATGCTGTTAGCGATTCTAGTTTTTACAATTCCCAGTAATTTGTTTAAAACGTTTTTTGAAAACACAGCGTATGTACATGGGTTATTGATTGACTACTTGATTCCAAAAATCCACCTGAGTGATTTCTTGATTGGATTCCTATTTCTGTACATTTTTGCGTTTAAAAAAAATCGAGACACTCTTTTTTCTGCATTCAAAAAAGTATCCTATGTACCTCTAGTAGTATTGTTATTATTCGTTTTGTTTATAAATCAACTATTCTTAGCACATTCACTTATTGCCGTTTTATTTTTTGTGCGGGTACTATTACTCACATGCATTGGTACAGTTCTGATCCAACAAAAAAACATACTGCAATCAAAAATTATGAACATTGCCATCACTTGCACCGTTCTATTTCAGTCTCTCTTGGCTTGGTATCAGTTTCTTAATCAAAAATCTTTCTATGGATATTATTTTTTAGGGGAAACAAATCTACATTCGTATGCTGGAATTGCACAAAGCACTTTTCTTGGTTCTCAAAAAATCTTACCTTATGGCACAACAGCGCATCCAAATATATTGGCTGGATCTTTGGTGCTATTTGTCTTTGCACTATTCAATTCATTGCCAGCAGATGGAAAAATAAGAAAAGTTAGAATTCTCACTATTTTGTTCGCTATTTCTGTCATTTTGTTAACTCAATCCTTTTCTGCAATCGTTGGGTTGGCACTAGGATTTTTGATGGTACTGTTGTTAAAAAGATTCAAACTAACTGTTACTACTCAACAGTTTTTATCTTTCTTTCTGGCATTTAACCTCATTGTCATATGTATTTTGGCCCAATTTTCAACAAAACAAACTCAAGATTTAACAAGTATCACTAGAAGAGCGTATCTTAATGAAGCCGCCGTCACAATGATTTTAGATAACCCAATTCGGGGTGTAGGACTTCATAACTTTACAGCACAAGTTGAAAAGTATAGTCAAACTCAAGAAGTTGTGCGTTTCACTCAACCTGCACACAACATATTACTGCTACTAACAGCAGAGACAGGAATCATCGGTCTGTCTCTTATAGGAATCATTGTCCTGCCACTGCTAAGAAAAAAAATCAAGTGTGAACATCCAGAATACATCTTGGCTCTTATGCCAATCGCATTGCTTGACCATTACCTCATCACATTACAATCGGGTCTCTTGTTGCTGTTCTTAGCAATCCTTTTTGCCTGTAAGAAATAAATGTATTCTCACTCTCCCTATAATTTAGGGTAAAATTGTCGGAAGTGGTGACCCTGACGGCGTTGGAGTGGGAGAGGGTGTTGGCGTTGGGTCTGGTGCATCCCAAGGAACTCCACCTGTACCAATTCTCAAGTCACCGGTCTGTTTTACTTTGCTATCTTTAGTATATGCCTTCACGTAGATAACATGTTTACCGGCAGCCAAACGTAATGTACCGGTATGCACTCTATCTTTAATTGTTTCTCGTAAAGAGCCATCTACGAAAATTTCCAATTTCTCAATGCCGGTAGGAGACTCAGACTGAATTTTAATCGTTATGTCTTCGCCTTGAAAATTAGTTTGTCCTTTTGGTTCAATAATTTCAACATAGATTTCCCCTTCATCACCACAATATTCAGTCGGCGGATGATATTTTTCATCAGTTTGGGAAGCTATCCAAGCATCAATTGCTTGCTGCCACCTGTTTACTCCATCTGTACTAAATGGGTCTTCTTCTTTCAATACCAAAAACTCCTTCTCATCGTAGTCACCACTTGCAACTCTAGCATTTGGAGCTAACTTATTTTCTCCTCGACAAAGTTTTAACTTTGCATGAATTGGATCTGGCAAACCTGGAAGAGTACCTTTGATTACATATTCTGTTCGAGATTCAAAACCATCATGTTCAGGATATCCAGAAATCTTATCAACTGGAACTTGCTCAACGCCGTCTGGCACTCGCCATGCTGGAGCAGTGTATCCCTCAACTTCCAACGCCTTTAAAATAATGTTACGCCAAATCGGGGTAGCTCCAGAAACACCTGATGCCACACTCTTCATTGAAGTATTATCGTTATTTCCAACCCAAGCACCAACAATCACCTCTTGGCTCCAACCGACTGCCCAGTTATCTTTTTGGTCGTTTGTAGTACCAGTCTTGACTGCCACATTTGGACTGACATTCAAAAGAGAACCAGTACCAAATGCGATCGCACGAGCGTTGTTATCAGAAAGAATATTATTGATTAAGAAAGCTTCTTCCTCTTCCATAACTTTTCTGCCTTGTACTGGTCTGTGTTCAAACAAAACAGTACCATCAGAATCTTCAACTTTAAGAATTGCGACTGGCTCAACTTTTTGTCCATAATTTGCAAAAGAAGAGTAAGCAGTTACCGTGTCAATCATATGCACCTCACCACCACCCAATGTTACAGCCAATCCAAACCGGCTCATGTTTTCTTTAGTCGGTTCAAGTGTTACAAAACCCATGTCGTAGGCTAAACTCAAGAAATTATCAACCCCAACAATCGCTAACGATTTAACCGCTGGAATGTTAAGCGAACTGCCAAGACTATTCCTCAAACTAACCGGGCCTCTGAATTTCCCGTCATAGTTTTTTGGATTGTATTCTTTTGCATTTTCATGAGGAGCAAATATTGTTTCCACATCCATAAGCATACTGGCAGGAGTGTAGCCTCGTTGTAGCATCGCTAAGTAGGTAACTGGCTTGATAGAAGACCCAGGTTGTCGTAGTCCATCTACCACAACATTGAATTGTCCGCTAATTGAAGAATTAGCATACTCACGACTTCCAACCATACTTAGAATCTCGCCGTTTCGCGGATCCATCACTAACGCAGCACCATTCGTAATATTTAATTTCTCAACCTTTTCAACCTCAGATTTCACAATCTCTTGTGCAGCATCCTGCAACTCTGAATTCAAAGTTGTAGTGACTTTAAAACCACCTGCTTCAACTTCTTCCTCACCATACATTTCAGCCAGCAGATCGCGAACATAAAACACAAAATGTGGAGCATTGATATCAATAGCAGCTTTCTCAAAAACTACAGTGTCAAGATCGCCAAGCGCTTGTTGGTATGCTGCTTCTGAAATATATTCATCTTCGCGCATCCGGCGCAATACCCCTTTTGTACGCACTTTCCATAACGGTTCGCCATCATCATCAGTTTTGCCGGCATACGGAGAATATGCTGATGGACGCTGTGGTAAACCAGCTAAAATTGCTGATTCAACTAGATTGAGCTCACTGACTTGCTTGTTGAAATACAATTCACTTGCAGTACCAACACCCCAAGCCGTGCCTCCATACGGGGCCTCATTCAAGTACATTTCCAAAATTTGGTCTTTGGTAAATTTGCGTTCGATTTGCAATGAAAGTACCAGTTCTTTAAATTTTCTGGTGATACTTCGTTCGTTAGTTAACAATGCATTCTTCACCAACTGCTGGGTGAGAGTAGAGCCACCAATAACACGCTGCTTGAATAAAACGTTATATGGAATTCTCAAGAAAGTCATAAAATCGAACCCTTGGTGTTTGTAGAAATCTTTATCTTCAATTGCTACTACCGCGTGCTGTAATTCTATAGGGACTTGATCAATAGAGATTGGAGTTCTACGCTCATCATCAAACAAATCATAAAGCAATTTGCCATTTCTATCATAGATTTTGGTACTAAATCCTTCACGACGAACAATCTCACCTGGTTTTGGCAGACTTCTAGAAAACCATGCAAACATCACGAAAAACAAGACAACCCCACCAATGACAGCGGCTAAACTACCGAAAGCAAAAAATCTCAATAATTTAGCAAATAGTAATTGACGGTTCTGAGGAGCAAAAATTGAACCCCGTGCAGAAAATCTTCGACTTCTTGATCTTGGCATAAAAGTCCTTAATTTGGGAAACTTGACACCCAATTGTTCTTGAGCAGTTTCTACTAATTCATGAGCTAATTGAGTAGCCCTTTGCTTTAGTTTGGTTATATTTATTTTCACTGTATATGCTCCCTTGGGATAACCGTATGAGTATAACACTTCAAGTATACCTGATTTTTCAGTGATGACAAACGCTAAGTCCGTTTGCATCGTCACAGTATGAGGTATATAATCCCGTTTAGTAATGTTCACAAATATATACTTTACCGGCTTCTTTTTTAACTTCCAAAAGTAATGGGAGCAGGTTTTAAGTATAATAAATAGAAAACACTCCCAAACAAACGGGAGTTTTCTTGTAAATATTGGTAAAATAAACATATGAATCTAGAAGAACTACAAATAAAAATTAAAACAATAAAAGAGCAACTTAAAAATGAGTCTATTGTTGACTCAGAACTGCTACAAACAAAATACCTCGGGAAAAAAGGTAGTTTTAATGATCTTGCAAAAGCTATCGGACAAATAGATCCTGAACAAAAAAAAGAAGCTGGAAAATTGTTAAATGAATTGAAAATTCATCTCACAGAAACTATTGAAAAATTAGAGAAATCTCCAAAAAAAGCTTCATTTGAAGACTTAACCGCACCAGGAGTAAAGCCAAAAGTTGGTCATATGCATCCTGTTTCTCAAGCGATGGAAGAAATTACCCAAATCTTTGAACGCATTGGCTTTTCTCGCGCTCGTTATCCTGAAGTTGACTGGGACTGGTATGTATTTGAAAGCTTGAATATGCCAAAAAGTCATCCAGCTCGTGACGAGTGGGAAACATTTTTTGTTGAAGCTCCAGTAGATCCAGAAAAAGGGAAAGTAGTCTTGACCACTCACACCTCAAACGGCCAAGTTCGGGAAATGGAACGACTCAAATCAAAACCACCAATTAGAATGATTAACATTGCCCGCTGTTACAGACGCCAACAAGATGCAACACACACACAAATGTTCCACCAATTTGAAGGTTTAGTTGTAGATACAGGCATTAACATTCAACACCTCAAAGGTACTTTAGATTACTTCGCTGAACAATTCTATGGTCCTGGAACTAAATCAAGAATCAGGCCATTTCATTTTCAATTTACTGAGCCTTCTTTTGAAGTAGATTTTTCTTGCCATATCTGTAATGGAACCGGAAAAATCAACGAAGAAAAATGTAAGTTCTGTAAATCCGGTTGGCATGAAGTTGGTGGAGCAGGCATGGTGCATCCAAATGTCCTTAAAGCAGGCGGCATAGATCCAGAAAAATATACAGGCTTTGCTTTCGGCTGGGGAGTCGAGAGAACCTACACGCTCAAACAAGGACTCAATATTGATGATATTAGATTGCTGTATAGCGGTGACCTCAGATTTTTGGAGCAATTTTAAGGAAAAAACATATGAACATTTTAATCCCGCACACTTGGTTACTTGAACATTTAGATACTGATGCAGACCCTAAAAAAATTCAGGAATATGTCTCATTATGTGGTCCATCAGTTGAACGCATTTATGACATAGAGAGTGATAAAGTCTACGATATTGAAGTCACCACCAATAGAGTTGATGGAATGTCTATTCGTGGTATTGCTCGTGAAGCAGCAGTCATTTTGCAGCAATTTGGAATCAAAGCAAAACTCAAACCAAACAACTTGCCACAAACTCTTAGGCCAGAAACAGAAGTGTTGCCTCTCCCAAAAATTAGCAACGATCCTAAACTCTCAAAACGACTTATCTGCGTTGTATTAAAAGGGGTGCAACGTAACCCAACTCCAGAATGGATGGCCAAACGCTTACTACAAACCGAACAGAATGTTCATGACGCAGTTATTGATATCACAAACTATGTTACCCACGAATTAGGACACCCTTGTCACGCATTTGATTACGATAAACTGATGCGAACTGGTGGTGAAATTAATGTGGTAGAAGCAAAAGCTGGTGAAAAATTCATTACCTTAGATGCCAATGAGTTTGAAACAGTAGGGGGTGAAGTAGTATTTAAAAATGGAGAAGGAGATATCATTGACCTTCCTTCAATCAAAGGCACTGCTAATACTTCTATTGATGACACCACTCAAAATGTGTTGTTGTTGCTTGAATCTATCAAAGCAGAAAAAGTCCGCTTTGCTAGCATGACCCACGCTATTAGAACTGTAGCTGCTCAACTTATGGAAAAAAATGTTGATCCAAACTTGGCGAAAGATGTGTTGGTTCGCGGGGCTCAACTGTACCAAGAACTATGTAATGCTCAAATAGCAAGTGAAATCTATGATGATTTTCCAGGAAATCAGCCACTAAAACCCGTTGAAGTAAAGTTAGAAACGATACATGAATATTTGGGAACAGATGCAGCCGGCAAACAGGTACTTACCACCCAAGAAATTATTTCAATTTTAGAGCAACTTGAGTGTACAGTCACAAGTAAGAACCAAACTTTGATCATCCAGCCACCTTCATTCAGGCCAGACTTAACTATCCCCGCAGACATCGTTGAAGAAATCGCTCGTATCTATGGATACCATAAATTACCCTCTGTCATCATGGACACACAGATACCAACCGAAAAACAAAAAGGAGTCAACTTTACTCTTGAAAACAGAATCAAACGTTTCTTAGCAAGCATCGGCTTACAAGAAATATATTCTTATTCTATGGTTAGTGAACAAATTGCGTTGCAAACTGATTCTCTCGAAAATCACCTCAAATTACAGAATCCACTAACTGATGACAGAATTTATTTGCGCAAATCTTTGATTCCTTCTCTGAATGAAATTTTAGATCAGAATTCCCACATTTCTGATCTATCAGTATTTGAAATTGCAAATGTTTACTTACCAAAAAAAAATGACCTGCCAAATGAGTCATTGAGACTCTCAATTGTTTCTACCAAACCATATCGTGAAGTGCGAGGGATTTTAGAAAGCCTGCTGGCACAATTCTTTGTCACCAACTTGCAAGTAACACAAAATAGTGACACAACTGGCACTATTCTTGTATCAGAAAACGATAAAGAAATCGGTTTGGGAATTGTAACTATGCAATCAAATAACCGGGTTGCAATCGAACTTGAATTTTCACAACTATTGCTGATTCTCAAAACTCATCCAACCTACCAATCAATTCCAAAAACAGCAATCGTTACAGAAGATATGACTTTCACTTTGCCTAAAAAGATCAGAGTCGGTGAAATTATGAAAGTTATGAGCGAAGTGAGCACATTGATTACTAAAGTTGAGCTTAAAGACATTTACAATCGCAACTATTCTTTTGCGATCACTTACCACGACCCAAAACAAAATATAGCGTCTGACGATCTCAAACCAGTAAGAAAAAAAATCGTTCAAGAACTAGAAAAACATCAGGGAATCTTGGTTGGAACTGTGTAATGGTTCAAGGATGCTATGTTAGATAAAAAAACACTACAAACACAGTTACAACAGCTTATTGCAATTCGCTCGCTCAGTGGACAAATTCCAGAAAACTCAGCTGTTTTGGATTTAATTGAAACTTTGGTTAATCCACAGGCTACAGTGAAACGGATAAAAAATAAATCAGCTGAGATTTTGCTCATTTCAAATATTCAAAATGCAACTGATGAACAATTAATGAACCCTGAATTTGGGTACTTAGTACATGTAGATGTTGTCGCAGCAAAAGAAGAATTATGGACAATGAAGTTAGGGGAGAGAACAATTAGAGAAAAGAGTAATACAGAAACTGTCGCACTTGGGAGAGGTGTCAGCGACATGAAATATTCTGTCCCAATTGGTGTTTCTATTCTCAATGACTTGATTAAACAAAAATCTAACAAAACCATAACTCTGGCAATTACCACAGATGAAGAACGAGGTGGGTTTGACGGAGCACTGTACTTAGCCGAAAATCTAAAATTTCGCCCACAAAATCTTATCGTCCCTGACGGTGGAGATAACTGGAAGTTTGTGAATAAAGCAAAAGGTATTTTGCATATCAGAGTAAGCTGTAAAGGAAGAGCCGCACACGGCTCACGACCATGGCAGGGCAAAAATGCTATCTCTTTACTGGTCAAAATGCTTTCAAAACTGTTAGAAAAATATGAACAAAATAGTTTTGAACCAAACTGGGGAACAACCATGAGTCCTGGAGTGATAAAAGGAGGAGTGTCAGTTAATCAAGTTTGTGATGGCGCTCTTGTTGAAATCGACTTTCGGTATCCAGAAACCACTTCTATTGAAAACATTGTGAACGAAGTAAAAGAGATCGCCACAAGTGTTGGTGCTGAAGTTACTGTTGAAACTATGGCAAGCGGGTTGGCAACATACACAAATGTTGATTTGCCAATTGTACAAAAGTTTGTTTCAACCATGCAAAAACATACTCATAGTACTATTGAAATTGTCCCTAACTATGGCGGGTCTGACGCGAGACATTTTGCGTCATACAATATCCCAGTTTTGATGATGAAACCAACAGGTGGTGATATTCATGAAGATACTGAGTGGATTAGCTTAGATTCTTGTTTAGAATATGAACGCGGACTTTTTGAATTTATCACTCAATAAAACCTGCTACAATACTAACAGAAAGCTCATTTATGATTACAGATTCTCAAAAACTTGATGAGGTCCTCACAAGAGGAGTCGCGGAAGTTTTGCCAAACAAAGAAACATTACAAAAACTCTTACAAGAAAAGAAAATTAGATTGTATTTAGGGATTGATCCAACCGGCTCTTTGTTAACGTTAGGACATTCTGTGGTCTTACGCAAATTGCAACAGTTTGCAGATCTTGGACATGAAGTTATTTTACTAATTGGTAACGGCACAGTTAGAATTGGCGATCCAACCGGTAAAGATTCGACTCGCCCTGAACTGACAGACGAAGAAATCAAAGAAAACTTCAAAAGTTGGAAAGAACAGGCTAGCAAAGTTCTTAACTTTGAAAAAATTGAGATTCGTTACAATGGTGACTGGCTCGACAAGTTAACAATGCCAGACATTGTAAAACTCATGGCAAAAACTACTGTTCAGCAGCTTATGGAACGGGACATGTTTCAAAAAAGATTAGAAGAGGGCAAGCCAATTCATGGTCATGAAATCATGTACCCACTCTTACAAGGGTACGATTCTGTGGTTATGGACGTTGATTTAGAAATTGGCGGTACTGATCAAACGTTTAACATGATGATGGGCAGGACCTTACAAAAAGCATATAACAACCGCGAAAAATGGGTGCTAACAACACCAATAATTAATGGCACTGATGGCAGAAAAATGAGTAAATCATATAACAATTTTGTAGCGCTCACAGAAAATGCTAATGACATGTATGGCAAACTTATGTCGACTGCAGATTCTGAAATCATTACTTACTTTGAAGTGTTGACTAATGTGCCAATGAGCGAAATCCACGAGATGGAGCAAAAAATTGCTAGCGGTGAAAATCCAATGCAATTTAAGAAAAAACTTGCATTCACCATTACACAGCTGTACCACAACACTGATTTAGCACAACAAGCCGCAGAGTATTTTCAGAAAACTGTGCAAGAAAAAGAGATTCCCGATACCATTCCAGAAGTTACAGTTAACGAAAAAACTCTTACAGTCTTGGAATTAGTACAACTTTGCATGCCAGAAGAAAGTAATAGTAATTTGAGGAGGCTCATAGAACAAAGTGCAGTCGAGCTTATACAAAATGGAGAAAAGCCAACTGATCCATATAGAACTGTCTTTGTGAATAAAGGTGAAACAATAAGAATTGGAAAGAGAAGATATTTCAAACTTATATGACAAGAAAAACTAGACAAACAATAATTAAAGTTTTTGCAATCATTTTTATAATTGGAATGGTTGTCAGTAGCTTTGCAAGCGCGCTGTTTTACTTATAGAACTACCAAAAAAATTACTTAGTCAAAATAATTCGAGCACTTGATGCATTGGCAACTTCACTGCTGCTTGACCGTACCTGTAGTTCATACATGTTTAAGCCGCCATGCAATTTGAACTGTGGAGACGTTTTCCAAGTTGTTGTACTTGATCCAGCTGAAACTTCAGTAACTGATAAAATAGCTCCCGTCGTTTTGTTAATCAATCTTGCCCAAGCTTCACCACCGATAATTGAAAGTCCCACTTCAAACGAAGCGTTCACATCGCTTGGATAATCAGCACTGTTGAGTGTCACTTCAACACCGGTATTTGTCCATTCCGTGTTTGAGGTACTTGCTGAACCAATGTGAATTATTTGCTTTTGAAATGTCTGTTTTGTGCTTGTTGTAATAATCTTTGTTGTCGGTTCGGAGTCTTCCAAAATTTGTATCCGCTCCAATAAGGCAGCTGAGCTTGCTTGCAGTGCATCTAAATTTTCCTGCATTTGCGTAAGTATTGCTGAATTAGTTGCTCCATTAGTAGTAGTCCCAACTTCAGTCGCTTCACCAAACCTTAATTGCTTAACTTCAGTATTCAACCTAAATAACCAAAAAAAGAGCACTACTAATCCTGTACCTATAAAAACCAAAACACCAACAACAGTTTTTTCAAAAGTTGACATCTGCTATTCAGTATACAGCATCAGTGCTACAGTAATTCCTATGTACTCCCTTTCAACACCTATTGACACAATTGAAGGCATAGGTCCAAAGTTACTAGAAAAATTTGCTGAGAAAGGAATACATACATTTAAAGATCTGTTACTTTTTTTACCGCTACGCTATTCAGATCGTTCTAACATCGTTCAAATTAAAGATTTAGAGCCTAACAAACTTGTCAGTTTTTCTGCCAAAGTTTCTACAGTTAAAAGTTTCTACAAGAATAGACGGAAAATTGATTCTGCTGCAGCAATAGACGCAACTGGAAAAGTCAAACTTATGTGGTTTAACAACAAATTTATTTCTCAAACAGTTAAGCCAGACTCAACATACATGATTAGCGGAAAACTCAATGATCGGGGAACAATTGTACAGCCAACCATAGAAAAGATTGCTGACGGAGCTGTAGATACAATCCACACGGGCAGACTCGTCCCAATCTATTCCAGCACTCTAGCCATCCAACAAGGAACACTTCGTCGTATTCTCAAAAAGGCGTTAGCTAAATACCAACTGAGTGATCGGGACAGTTTTTTTGAAATTTCAAATGATATCGCACCCAATCTGCCACTGATAAAAGAAGCACTCACACAACTGCACTTTCCAGATACTGAAGAACAAATTATCAAAGCTCGCGAACGTTTAGCTATAGAAGAACTCCTTTCGTTGATTAAAGTTTCCGAGCAAATAAAAACATATTGGAAACAATTAGAAAACGCCCAGGCAATTAACATGCAGGAACCACAAATTCCTCATTCAGTACCGTTTGAGTTAACTCAGGCCCAAAAAACGTGTGTCAACGAAATCTTGGCCGATATTGCCACAACTAGCCCAATGAATAGAGTATTAATCGGAGATGTCGGCTCAGGAAAAACAGTTGTGGCCGGTATTGCCGCATACCACACCATACAATCGGGAAGAGCGGCGGCTTTTATTGCACCAACAAAAATTTTGGCGGAACAACATGCTCAAACTTTACGAAGCATTTTCCCAGATTTGGAAATCAAGCTACTTACCGGGAAAACTCCAAAAATTGAAGATACTAATATGCAACAAGCCCCCTGCTTGTTTGTCGGCACTCATGCATTGATTAACAAACTTGAATCAATACACCCCGGATTAATCATTTATGACGAACAGCATCGGTTTGGGGTTACACAGCGATCAGAATCTGCAAAACTACATACTGTTCCTCACACACTCACTATGTCAGCTACACCAATCCCGAGAAGTCTAATGCTTACTATCTTTTCACACCTTAAAGTAAGCACTATAGATGAATTACCAAAGGGCAGAATTCCTACAAAAACTTGGGTCGTTCCTGAAGCTAAGCGTGAAAGTGCATATGATTGGATAGCCAAAGAATTGACTGGAGAAAAACTTGCATTAATTGTTTGTCCTTTCATTGACCCTTCCAACCACGCAGCATTTGAGAACATTGCTTCTGTGAAAGAAACGCTTGAGGCAGTTAAATCAAAATTTTCTCAATTGGGTAAAACATATCAAAAATCATTCAGAATCGCATTACTACACGGCAGAATGAAACCAGAAGAGCAAAACACGATCATTTCACAACTATATGACAAAAAAATTGATGTACTCGTTACAACTCCAGTTGTGGAAGTTGGCGTTGATCTACCCGCTGCTTCAATTATGCTTATAGAGGCCGCTGAGCGCTTCGGAATGGCCAGTTTACACCAACTTCGGGGTAGAGTGGGCAGAGCAGGCCAACAGGGGTATTGTTTGCTGTTTAGCACCAGCAACTCACCAGTAGTAAAACAGCGACTGGAACAATTCTCAAAAGAGAATAATGGATTAAAACTTGCTGAAATCGATTTACAAGCAAGAGGGAGTGGCGATATTTTTGGTGTTCAGCAGAGTGGATTTGGAAATTTACAATTTGCCTCTTGGACTAATCTAGAATTAATTGGGCAGGCAAAAAAGATTTACGAAAAGCTTCCAAAATCTTGGGAACCGTTTATTACTCCGATCGTTCAAGAGCAAGACATAAAACCGTTAGCTAACTAGGATAGACATTCCCCCTTGTAATTCCATACACTTAGCGTTAAAATCGGTCATTCACGCCATGTTCTGGTGTTTTTTGTGTATGCAAGTTTATCTGATATTGCTAACTTAACTAAAAAAACGCTAGAATAGTGTGTTGAGATATTATGGAAATTACTTGAAAGGAAGCCATGGGAGCTTTACCAAAAAATAAAATAACAAGAGCCGAAAGAGGCAAAAGAAGAAAAGGAAATACTCCTTCATTGAAGAAAGATCCAAAAGTGACTGCAGTTCCTGCACACAAAAAGGGAATCGTTTCACAATTCTTAAAATCTCTCGGAATATCTGAGTAACATCAGAAAAACAAAGGAAAAGAATGTCAGATCAAAGACATGACCGTCGGGTAAAACTGATGCAAGATCTATTCGCCTGTACTTTTACTCCAGAGAACACGCGAATTTGTCTTGAAGAAAAACCTGCTGACTCAACAGTCATTGCGATTATTAACAACCTTGAGGATATTGATGAAAGAATTCGTTTGGCTGCTCCTGAACGACCACTTTCAGAAATCAATAAGGTTGACCTAGCAATTTTACGGTTAATTGTCCATGAATCAGACAGCAAAAAGACCCCAAAAAAGGTCTTATTAAATGAAGCGATTGAATTAGCGAAATATTACAGTGCTGAAAACTCCCCTGGATTTGTCAATGGAGTTTTGGCTAAAATAATATTAGACCCAGAAACAGAAGAAACATTAGAAGAATCAGTATGACCTCGAAAACTGCTCAATTTGAACAAACACTACTCAAAATCCAACACATTATTTCTGAAGTGACAGGAAATGATATTGAGGATCTCGGACCAGACAACCTACTTGAGGACCTCAATTTATACGGCCCAGACTTAAAAAGAGTTGTTGTTGCTATCGGTAAGTCATTTGGAGTTTATTTATACACTTCTGATATTGAAGATGAATGTGAAACAATACACGATTTAGCAATGATAGTCCATGAAGAAGCATTTTTAGGATAACAGAATTTGGGCTAACCATATATGAAATTACCATCATTTAACAATCAAGAACTACTCGAAACAGCACTCACTCACAGAAGTGCACTGAACGAAAAAAATACCACTGCAGCTGTTTCTAATGAACGCCTAGAGTTTCTTGGAGACGCGGTTCTTGAACTGGCTACCACTCGATTTCTATATGACCGATATCCTGAAGATCCAGAAGGTACTCTCACTGCATACAGAAGCGCACTGGTCAAAACAGTAACGCTTGGAAAAGTCGCTACCGAACTTGGCCTTGGAGAAAAATTACACATGAGCAAGGGTGAGGAAGCAACTGGCGGTCGCAGTAATAATGGTATTCTTGCCGACACACTAGAAGCGTTCCTTGGTGCTTTGTACCTCGATCAAGGATTTGATGCTGCAGCAAAGCTACTTGCTGAAATTCTTTTTCCACATATCGATGAAATCATTGAAAAAAAATTATACAAAGATGCAAAAAGCTACCTGCAAGAAGTAGTGCAAGCACTTGGTTTTGAAACTCCAACGTATGAAGTAATTACTGAAGTCGGTCCAGATCACGACAAAGAATTCACGGTTACAGTGAGTGTGGGTAACTCAGTTGTCGGCAGGGGTTCAGGAAAAAGTAAACAACATGCTCAACAAGCCGCAGCAAGAGAAGCAGTAAAAAAGTATACACAAGAGTAACCACTTGAGAAATTCTTGGGTTTAGAGTATAATTCCAACTCTTGAGTGAAAATTAGTAATTAATGAAGAGAACACAATCATGTTAAGAATCAAATTAGCTCGCTTTGGTAAAAGAAATCAGCCTCATTTCCGTATTATCGTCAATGAAGCTCGATCAAAAAGAGACGGACAATACATTGCCTTACTAGGGCACTACGCACCAACCGCTGTTCCAAAAATTTTGGATCTCGATTTAAAAGCATTCAATGAATGGCTTAAAAAAGGCGCACAACCTACAGATACCGTTGCTGCATTGGCAAAACGAGTTGAATCAGGCAACCCATTCCCAGAAAAACCAAAGAAACTTTCTAAAAAAGCAGTCGCAAAAGCAGCCGCAGCTAAAGAAGCAAAAGAAACAGCACCGACTGAAGTAGAAGCTAAAGCAACTGAAGAAGTAGCCGAAGCACCAGCCGCTCCAGAGGAACCAGTTGCAGAAACTGAAACTCCTACTGCAGAATAACTTAGTTTTCATTTACACTTAATACAATAATATAAAGGAACACATAAATGAAAAATCTTTTAGAGTACATCCTTATCCACTTGGTGCAATATCCAGAAGACGTTGTCATTGACGAAACAGAAGATGAAAGAGGATTCCTCTACACCATCCATGTTAATCCAGAAGATGTAGGCAGAGTCATCGGAAAAGGTGGCGCAGTTATCCACTCAATTAGAAACATTGGTAAAATCAGAGCTATTAAAGAAGGTATCCGCGCAAGAATCACTATTGATGACGGCAAAGAGAGACCAGTAGAAACAACAGAAGCTCCAGTCGAAGCAACTGAGGAAATGGTTGAAGAATAATTAACTTAAAAAATTGCAAAAGCCTCGAGAAATCGAGGCTTTTTTGTATCCTCATAATATTATTATCGGTCATTAGCAGTTCTATATTAAGACTGCTAATTGTTATTTTGTAACAAATTAATTGACTTATCAATCTTTTTTTCACAAAAAAGCTAAATTATAAAATATGAAGAAAACCAAAAGAATCCTACTCAAACTGAAGCGGATCTACCCCAAACAGATCTTCCAAACCACCACCTGTGATTTCAAGCTGTTCAGGAAGATCAATAGTCGAGAAATTCGCTAGCTCTGTGAGTACATCTTGCTCAAGTTGATTGAGTGTTGGTAGTGGAGCCTCAACAGAGGCTGCAACACTTTGAGTAAAGAAATATGATTTAGTTGAGATCTTAGCCTGCATGTCGCTTGCTTGCTCAGTAAAATCATCACCGCTCGCTCTAGAAGAAAGCCCTAATTGAACAATAGTAGTGAAAGGGGAGATTTTCTCTAGATCAATCAAAAACTTACCAACATCATCAAAAGTCCCAACAACTGTCATTTCAAGATCAATGCTATCAACTCCTTCGTTGTTAGATGTCTTTTTTGCGTCGGCTTGAACTTCAGCTTCACTGGTAGCGATTAGACCGGGATTTAAAGAAAACTCCGTGATAGAAACCCTATCTGCTTCTGAGATTGTGTTTAAACTGGTTAACAATTCTAACAATGGTTTTCTAGAAGGGAGGGCAGCTTCAACAAACTCTCTCTGGGAAAATTCCGGACTAAATTGAATATTATCAAGCTCGACAAGCTTTCTTTGCAATTTCTCTAACTTTGGTTTTTCGTTGTTCAACTGTGAGTTTAAATCTAGTGTTTCCTGGAACTGTGGAATAATTGCAAAAATAACTAAACCTGCCGCAACCACACTTAAGCCAATGGCAATCGCAAGAGATTTTCTGTTGACTAAAAAAGTTCTGTAATTTAATTGTGATTTTCTTTTGGTATCTGGCATTATTCTTCCTCTGTAGCAGGTTGGGCTGGAACTGCTGATGTAGTTGGTGCTGGGCTAGGATTTTCAGCAGCCAAAACAACTGCTAGATCAACAGTATAGTTACCTGTTGCTGATCTACGCATTGAACTTTTTCTGATATTTGGGTAGACACTCGTAACTTGTTCTTCTTGTAATGTTGCAAATACACGCTCCATTACAAAGACATTTGGTGCTTTAATCGTGAACGAAACAACATCTTCTTCATCTGAACTGTAATCAATTCCTGAGACGATCACATCAGGACCAAACACTTCGCTGAAAAAAACCAAGGCCTCTTGCTTGTCTTTCCGTCTCCCAAAAAAAAGTGCTAATTTTTTTAGCTTCTGTGCAAAGATAATGTAGTCTTTTTCGACGGGCTCGTTGGCAAGAATTCTGGTTCTGATTTGAGCTTCTGTATCTTTAATGTCTTTGACTCTAAACACAAAATAAAATCTGACACCCACCACAATCAAAAAAACTGCAAACACTCCAATCAAAGCATTAATCGCAATTTTGAGAATCTTTTGATCCTGCTTTTGCGCTTGAGTTAGTTTCTTTCGTCTTTCACCGACAAAATTGATTGCTTTGGCCATGCTAAGTTTCTTCTCTTTGTAACAATCCCATACATACACTCATTGCGGGCGGATTTACGTTTTCTGGAACTGCTCCTTCAACCCCTGAAAAAGGCGAGGCAATTAAAACCTCGACACCAAGTTCATTAGTAATGTGTTGGACTAAACTTGGAAGCATTGAAGTACCTCCAGATAAAACAACGCGCTGTACTGTTTCTTGTGGATTTTGATTTATGAAAAACTGGACTGACTTTCTGACTTCTGTGAGTAGCATATTGACTGGTGGGAGTAAAGCATCTCTAACTTTGCCTTGGAATTGTGAACCATCAAGGCCGTAGCTACGTTTGTATTGTTCAGCTTGAGCAGCATCAAGACCAATAGAAGTTTCAAGTGCCTTAGTGAGCATTTGACCACCATTCATGTGTGAAATCACAAATTGCAACTCACCTTTATGAACAATAGCTAAATTCATGCTTGAAGAACCCATATGAGCAATGAGAGTCGTTGGATCTTCTTGGGTAAATTGTAACGAACGCATAATTGCCAATATCTGTGTTTCAAGTAGGGTAGGCTCAATACCAATTTCATTGAACATACCAATAAAACGCTCAACCATACGTTTTCTGGTACCAACAAGAAGCACTCTCATCTGTGCGTCTTCTTTTTTTTCTGGTCTATGAAGCACCTGATATTCAAGAGAGAGTTCTTCTGGTGGGATTGGAATATGCTGTTCTGCTTGCCAACCAATAGCAGAAGCTAGCTCAGCATCAGAAAGGGGAGGAATCGAGATAACTTTGGTTGAAACAACAGTTTCTGGTAGAGCTAATCTGACGTCTGTGCGGGGCAATTCATTATCGTTAAAAACCGCATCGATCATTTGGCCAAGCTTCGCCACTGAAGCATCATCTGTTGGCAACGCAATGCCTGTTTCGTTGAAAACTTCGACCACACGCTCAACATTTACTTTGGCACCAGCTTTGGCGCGGATGGCTTTTATACTATATGTTCCAATATCTAAGGCGACTGAGGCAGCAGGCATATTTTTTTATTTTTCTTTTTGTTATTTTTTTACTTTTTTTATGGCGTATCTTGCGTGATTCCGGCTCCAGAATAAACAGCATAATCCATGAAGGAGGGAGCACCCGAGAGGGTGCGACCGACTTCTACTGTGCGACTTTCTTCTCCAACTTGGGTATTAGCAGCAGAACGGATAGTGAAGAACTGTGTGGGGAGTCCTGTTCCGGTAACCCTGAGCGCAGTGTCTGCATAAACTGCCCGAACTCTAGCAAAAAGGGTAGTGCCACCCATGGTTGGAGGAACAGATATTGATCTTTGTCTGTAGTAACCGTTCGTTCCAGCCGTATTAACAAGTGTAAATTGATCATCTGGTGTTCTTGTACAGGGAGTAAGAACTTCATGAGTCACTTTTGTGACCCCTGCTTCTTCAAAATAGATTGAGACCAACAGTGAAGCTGCCCCTGGGTTATTTGCTGCATCAGCGTTACAAGTGGTTTCTCTTGCCCAGTTAATAGTGAAATTACCATTGTAATTTTGTAAATTAAGATGGACAGCTGCACCCTCAACGAGTTGGGTTTCAAGCGTAGAAGAAGGGCTGATAGTTGTTTGGGTTGTAACATCTGCCACTGTGTCTGGGTTAAGGGTGACAGTACCTGTTATAAGGTCAAAATCTTGCGAAAGTGCGTCTTCAACTCCAACTTCTGCAGCATTGAAAACTCGGGCAGATTCTGACTCTTGTTGAGAAAGAAATAATTCTTGAGTTGTTCTTGAGGCAAGAGAAAGCCCCACAGTGAGCAGGACCACCATTATGAGAAGAATCACAATTGCGACTTGGCCGGATGTATTAGTGGGTTTTGTGGTATGAATCATGTAAGTATTCTTAAGCAAAACTACAAGAAGGAAGCACAAAAAATGCGACCTTTAGATCAATAATACCGAAAATGACTGGGGGTTGCAATGGGGAGGAGGAGTAGAAACTAAGAATTGTACTCGTCGTTGTCTTCCATATCTTTTTCAATCAGATTGCGAAGGTAAACTGAGCGAGGGATTTTCTTTACTTTTGAAATCCAATCCAGATAGTTGCCGATTGCGGGGGAGATGAAAAAGTTGAAGCGGAAATCCATTTTTGATTGTGCATATTCAAGAGCATCTCCAAGAACTTCTGACAACATTTCATTTGTGTACTCGATGACTTGGAGTTTATCGTCCTCAATACCAGCAGCAAATGCAGGTTTATAATCTTTTAGGTGAAGGGCTATTACTGGTTTACCCAAAGTTAAAGCCATTTGCATGAGGTAACCCATTGTCAAACTGTGAGTTGATACCTCCAACAAAACAACATCGCTACTTTTCAAATCTCTTATTGCTTCCTCATATAGAGACACTCTCTCCTCGTGACTATATCCGTATACTTCACCTGGATCACTATCCTTAGCATAGTCACTAGTATGTTCATGACCTAGCTTCTTGACGGTCTCATAAATTTTTTGATAGGAATTTGAAAAATTCTGGGTACCCCTAGCTGAACAAGTGAAATAAACTTTCATATTTTTTGCTGCTTCCAGTTTTTATATCTAGATGTGGATTGTACCACAATCCTCTGACATTAGTAGATAAAGAAAAAACTGTTGACAGAGTCTTTTACTTTGGGAAATGATATAATACACCCCTATAAAAACGTCATGACCTATACTAAGCATTACAAATACAACCAGCTTAAAGATTACTTGAAAAAGAAACACGCACTTTCAAAACTTGAAATCTCAACTGTAAAAAAACATATCGACACTTGCGATACATGTTGGGACACTTGGAATCGAGTTAGATGGGATCAAGCAAAATATAAAGATGGATTTCAAGATTTAAAAAATTACCTTGGCGATAAATTTGAGCTCTATCATGATTCATCATGGGCACTTGCGGATGAGTGGTACGATAAAAAACCAAATTCTGAAATAGAAGTATCAAACTTCTATAAAACTACAAAAGAATATGTTTACAATTCGTTAATTTTCTTTGAGAGTGAAGATAGAAAAGATTTCACCCCGAATTACGAACTATTCAAAAAAAAGTATGGTATAAAAACGATAGTCGACTATGGATGTGGAATAGGAAATGACGGCCTTTCAATGTTAAAAGCAGGTTTTGACGTTTACTTCGTTGACTTTGATTGCCCCTCAACTGATTTTCTAAAATGGAGATTGAAGGAAAAGAATTTTGATAACAAAAAAAGAGTTTTTGATGTAGAATCAAATGATTTCCCTATAGTTGACATGGTTTGGACTATTGATGCACTAGAACATATGACAAACCCTTTTGATATTTTCAGAGCTATATCTGATAAAACTAGATTGTTTGTTTACTTTATTGATGATGATGACCAAGCAGGGGGTAGACATCCTTTTCATATTCCCTTTGACCACTCAGACTTTAGAAAAAAACTCATAAACCTAGGTTTCTCAGGGGAGGATCATGAATACCTGTCAGTCTGGGTCAGGCCTTCTTCAAAGGTGTAAACAAAAAGTAAAAAAATAATACTCTACTAAAATCATTGCAAATTCACATCCAAAAACCCCAAAACTACCTTCGAAAGCATTTCCAAATCCTTCAAAGCAATAGACTCATGTACAGTGTGCGGATCCTTAACGCCATCACTAATCAATATCGCTTTAAAACCAGCATGAGCTAAAATATTGCCATCGCTCACACCAAACGTTCTTTCAAACTGAACTTTTTTTTTCGTTACTTTTTCAATAATCTCACCAGCAAATTGAATATGTTCTAAAGACTCCTCATACAAATAGCCCGGACAAAATCCATCAACTTTAAATGTAACTTCTAAACCTTGATTTTTTGCAACAGATTTTGCCATCTTTTTAATAGTATATAAATGCCCGTAAAATAACTTTTCCTTAAAACTTCTTACCTCTCCTTTTACCGTGCATTTTTCAGGGATCGTATTAACTCCTGATCCACCCATAATTGTGCCAATATTAACGGTAGTCAAACCAGCATCTAAACTTCCAACTTTTACCCCATTCAAAAATTCTGATAATCCTAAGAAAGCGTTTCTCCCTGTGTCAGGTTTTGAAGAATGGGCAGCTTTTCCAATAAATTCAACGGTAAAATTTTGAATAAATGGGGCACCCAAAACTACAGTTCCGATTGGCTTTGCATAATCACAAATTAAAACAGTTTTAGCGGTCGGCAAAGAAAAGTTAAACAAATCCACACCTCCACCAGTTTCTTCTTTAACTGTAAACAAAACCTCCAATGGTTTTTTACTATTGTTAGGGTCAGCAAAGAAAACCTCAACCGCTTGCATCATCGCAGCGATAGCAGCTTTGTTATCTGCGCCTAAAATTGTTTCTCCATCACTTGTAATAACACCATTTTTCAAAATTGGCTTTATACCAATCCCCGGTTGAACAGTATCCATGTGTGCGCATAAAAGTAACGGAGCAGGGGAGTCTTTTGTAACATTTGTTGAGGCAAATACATTTCCAATTGCATCTTGCTGTACAAAAAATCCCAAACCTTCCAGCCATCCAATGAGGTACTCAGCAATCGCTTGCTCAGTACCAGAAGGACTATCTATTTTTACTAACTCTATAAAATACTCTTTAACGTTCATACTTTTCCTTTCTTTTGTTGTTTAATAATCGGAGTGAGATCAACAATAGTATCAACACATTTCTGGCCACCCTGTAATTTTTCTTTACCTTTACAATTGCAGGTAAGGCAAGGAACAAAAGCATCAGGATGCAAACTTTTTTGATCTAAAACCTTCCCACCCATTTTCAAAAAAATTGGCGTTGAATTGTGATTACCAAAGGCAATTATTTTTTTCGCTTTTGTTTTTTTTAGTAACCCTATTAACAATTCTTTCCCAACGCCGGTTTTCTGATGTTGTTGCAAAACAGCCCAACCACCAAACTCCGAAACTCCACCAGGATAGTGCACAGTTATAGCTGCCGAACCAACAACCAAGTTGGTTTCATCAATTGCAAGCGCTAGTAATCCCTGTGCAGCCATTGCTGACAATGTTTCTACGGTCTGTTCAATCATCAGCCCCATTTCCGCAAACAGAGTAATCAATACTGATGCCTGCTGTAGTAATAAAATATCCTTTTGTTCTGGGTACACAATTTTTATGTGCGATCCCTCTTGTAAACTTTTTTTCATATGTATCTTTCAAAATTAATAACTGTTTTTTTTGTTCTGACTCATGTGTTGACGCATAAAAAAACCCCTTCACTTTCCAAGATTTATACTTAGATAGTGAAGGGGTTCTTCAAAAGAACGGTACCACCCTTCTTCAAATGCTAATTACTTAACATTTCTTTGTAGCTTTCTCAGATTCGCAGTCAAAACTGCAACGACAAAAGCCTGACATGTTCACGGGTGTCAACCGGCTTGAATGTTCCTCAAGCTCCGTGTTTTTTTAAACTCAAGAGGTGCGAACTCTTTTGTGACGGATGTAACTCATATTATAACATAGAGACTATTTATAATTTGACACAACAACAAAATAACCATATAATGCGGACTCACATGTACAAAAAAGTAAATACATATTGGCATAACTAACCAAGCACCAAACACCGGAGGCTCGTTTTTAGTTTGAAAAAATAGTATGTATAAAAGAAAAACTAACCTCCAAAACGGAGGTTTTTTTATTTCTATCCTCAAATTAAAGAAAAATAAAACAAAAATGAAAACAAAAATGAAAACAAAAAAATATAGAACATATCAACAGTCATGGCTTAGCCCTCACAGGAAAAAAGAGGTGTTATTTTTGTAGAAAAAATATGTGTTACACAATAGCCCTCTTTTCCTAGAGGGCTTTTTTATATGTAAGTAACACAACAAAAACTAAGAAAGAAATTATGAAACAAAGAATAGAAACTAATGAAAGTTATGAACAACACAGACAAGAAAGGAGTAAGTTATTTCTGGAATCACTCAAACACATAGAAGTTGGGAAAAACCCACCGTTTTTGGTTTGCATCATTGGACCAAATCGTTCTGGTACAACTGCACTCTCAGAATTATTTGCACGGCTGAGTATCCCAAACTACTTACAACCAATAAAATCTATTAGAAGGGCGATAGAAGAAAAAGATGCTATTCCTACTTTTGCCTTAAAACAAGGGATTCCTCTTGCAATTGTGAAAGAAACATTTGGCTCAAAAAAAGAATCAGAATTTTTTAATCCTATTGAAACCTTGATTGCTGCTGGTTACCCGCCAGAAAGAATTCATCTGATAGCAATGCTCAGAAATCCTGAAATGACCCTCACTTCATGGAATAGAATCTATCAATCAAATGTGAATACGCAAGGTCTTGTTAGAGCAATCCAAGAAACAGACAATATTGTGCAGGCTGCAAAAGCCCAAGGTATCATGGTAACTCATTATGTTCACGAGGCAATTAGAGACAACGATGCTCAAAAAGTTGCGACCGCGCTGTTCAAGCGGATCGGCATAACACTTCCACAAGAGAGAGTCTCACACGCTGTGGACTGGACCACTGGCCCTAGATTTGGCAGCACTCAGTCAACTGACATTTTTTTTGATCAGCCTCCAGAAATATTTGTTCAAGGTGTTAAAGAAAGACCTGGATATCAATTTGATCATAAACAACAGGTAAATGTAACAAAAGAACAAAGAGAACTGTTGCGAACTGCCGGCACGTATCAAATCTATAACAAATTCAAAGCCGCAACCAAAAAAGATATTAATTTGAAAATAAGGTAAAAAATTATGAAAAATCTTCAAAAGACCTACGAAAGTAAAATAGGATCGGCAGTGTTGAGTATCAACACTGCCATCGTAGGTACACCAACTACATTTAGACTCACTTACACCGTGGGTGAACTCGGTATTGATGAAAGTGGTGAAATTAAAGTGCTTTTTCGCACCGCAGGAGACTGTGCTGATCCGCAACTTACTGACTCTAAAAAACCTAATTTTCTGAAAATTACCTCATCGAATACTGATGTTGTATTTCTTGTGGATTCTAAAAGCACTGGACTAAAAGGAAAAGTTCATGAACGACCATGGAGTAGAGGAGTCCGCGTAACCGTCACAAACCAGTACTTATCTCAAGGCGATAAAGTATATTTTGATTTTGTGCAGTGGAGAACACAAACGTTTGCTGAAGATAAACATATCTTTAAAGTTGTGGTTGATCCATTTGCAACAGGCAGATGTCTTGAACTACCAAAACAACCATTTCTATATCTCAAAGCAGACAAAATTAATAAGTTAGTTGTTCTCGCCCCTTCGCAAGCAACTATCGGTAAAACAATTAGTCTTCTGATAAAAGCCGAAGATCAGTGGGGGAATCCGGCTGAAAATTTTAGTGGGACAGTGAAGTTGGCAATGGACTTTCCCAAAACAGTTAGACTTAAAAATGGTCGCGCCCTTGTACCAGTTCAACAAAAAACAGAAGGAATTCTCAGAATTCAGGCCACATGTCGCGACTTTGTTGGACAATCGAATCCCATTATTGTCCAGCAAAACACTAGCACGAAAAACAAAATCTTTTGGGCAGACTTGCACGGGCAATCGAGCGAAACAATAGGTACAAATGACGTGAATTCATATTTTAGATTTGCTAAAGACTACTCACACTTGGATGTAACATGTATCCAAGGAAATGATTTTCAAATTACTAATGCCTTTTGGAAAAAAATTAACAAAACCACTAAGAAAATAAACAAACCACATAGTTTTATTTCCTTTCCGGGTTACGAATGGTCTGGAAACACCAATCGTGGTGGTGACCGAAACATTATTTACCTACATGAGAACGAAAAAATATATCGTTCATCTCATGCGTTGCTTGATGAATTCTCAGACAGTGATTCAGATGCCACAATAGTGACCGATCTTTTTCCAAAATTAGATCATACAAAAACCATTGTCATTCCTCATGTTGGTGGCCGATATGCTGACTTGCAGCTGCATAATGAAAAGCTTGAGCCAGTTGTTGAGATTCACTCCGCGTGGGGAACATTTGAATGGTTCTATTTTGATGCGTTGAAACGTAACTACAAAGTTGGAGTTGTAGCCAATAGCGATGATCATTCTGGAAGATTGGGGGCTAGCTACCCCGCGTTTGCACATTTTAATAGCTACGGAGGGCTAACAGGGATTGTTGCGAAAAACCTTGATCGAAAAACAATATTTGAAGCAATCAAATCACGACATTGCTATGCTACTACTGGTACCCACATGTGTATTGATTACTTTGTATCCAATTTTGAAGGTCAAACAGTGATGATGGGCGATCATATTAGTTCTAAGCAAAAACCTATTGAGATTTCTGTTAAGTGCTACGCAACGGCAAGCATTGAAAGAGTAGAGATATATGCTCTAGATCAGCTTAAACATACGCAGTATGTTGAACCAGAATCAAACTCTAACTTTCTGAAGATACTATGTTCGGGCTCAAGGGTTAAAGGCAGAGCAAGAGCGTTTGATTGGAAAGGTGAGTTACGTTTCGATTCTACTCAAATCAAAGCCTTAGAAAAAATTAACTTCTACAGCAAAAGGAATGTTATCACCAACACCAAAAATCAAATATGTTGGAGTGGTATAACTACTGGAGGAGTTCAGGGTTTTATTGCCCAACTAACAGAGATGAAAGGAAGCGCAACGCTAAAACTAAATCAAAAAAATATTGTCATTCCATTGGAAAAGCTAGCAATGAAACCGAAGCGAATCAAAATGGGTGGACTTGACTCTGAAGCTAGCTACTACAAAACAGTAGCAGCCACTTCTGTTTTTGATATACAGTTCTCAACAATGATTAACCTTAAACCTTCCAAGCACAGATCAATTCCTATCTTTGTTAAAGTTATCCAGCGGGATGGTCATATGGCATGGACGAGTCCAGTGTTTGTTTCATGATGATAATCATATCAAAACATATCATAATAAATATTGGTGTATCAATTATTATTTTTTAGGAATGTAATTAGCAGTCTGTTTATTAGACTGCTAATTGCTGTATGTCACTGTATATGCACTAATAAACACAACTAACTCAATCAAACATTGACAATCCTGCTATAATCTCTTTATGAAGACCCTAATACCTCCCGCTGAGGATGAACACAAACGGCTTCCACAAGCAACCCAAGAACTGTCAGTTCCAGAAATCGATAGAATTCTCCAAGAACTTTCCGGCACTGAGATTGAAAAACTCATCATTACCCTCGCCGAAATGGATGGTGAACCACTCCTACCTACAAAAGAACTCCCCACACGATATGCAGTAAATACCCTTGCCCTGACTGAAGAAGACCTGCATGCAAGAACAGTACTTCGGCGTATGTTTTTAAAAGCTGGAATGACCATAGAAGAACACCCTCTGGGACTTATCGCCACATATGAAGGTGAAAACTCAAAACTTCCGGCCATCGGCATGCTCTCGCATTATGATAGTGTCCCAACTGCCGGTATGTATGACGGTACAGTCGGAATTTTATCCGCAATCCATATTGTTCAAACGCTCAAAAAACACAGAATCAAACCAAGACGATCAATCAAAATTATCGCACTCACTGGCGAAGAATCTGCTCGGTTTAACATCGCACTTTTTGGAAGCAAGGGTATGTTTCATGGTCTTTCAGAGGCTGAATTAAAAATGCATGATTCTCAAGGTATTACCATTGAAAATGCAATCGAAGAAATAGGCTTTGATCCCAACCAAGTTAAGAAACCAAGATTTTCTAGAAAAGATTTTGAAGCAATTATTGAATTTCATGTTGCCCAAGACGATAGATTTCCTGACAAACTTTCAGTTATCGAAGCCATTGCCGCTCCAGAACGATATAAATTAGAAATTGGCAGAAAACCCGTTGAAACTCATAAACACAAGTCAACCGATAGATTTCTCACCCTTACTGTTAATGGCAAAACAGGACATTCAGGCGCAACTCCAATGGGCAGTAGATATAGAACCGATGGATTAGTACTTTCCGCCGAGCTAATTACAGAAATCCACTCCCTGAATACACAACTTGCCCAGCAGCTTGGTACCAAACCTCCAATCGTGATTGGTAATCTCAACATCGAAGGTCAAGCAATGAATAAGATACCTGGAAAAGTGACAATTCCTGTTTGTATTACTGGGAATGATTCTGCACAAGTAGAAAAACAACTTTTAGAATTGCTTGCAAGACAACAGACCAAACTAGCTAAACAATACAGAAACAAATCAATAATTGCAGTTACAACTGAACAACAAAAACAGGGAACTTTTTACGATCCGCAAGTAATGCAGGAACGACAACTCAAAACCATGCAAGCAATCAAAGATGTAAATAGAATTGCAAATTTGTGTACTCGTAGCAAGTGCGTTGGAACTGTCACAACATACGCCACAGCAAATGGAGTAATCACCGTAGGAATAGATTTGCGCGGTATCAATGAAACCTCAAGAAGACGAATGATCGCTAAAATTAAACAAGAAATTCTTGCAACTGCTGACTTGAAGTTTTCAGATCCCTTACCGGGTAGCGGTTTGCCGGAAGTTATGGATAGACAGCTGGTTACCCAAACACAGCAAGTAGTACAAAAACTTGGCCTTCCATTTATTAAAACCTTTAGTCCGGCGGGACACGATATTCAAAATGTTCGAAGAGCCGGAATTAAAACGGTGATGATTCAGTGTCCAAGTAGAAATGGCGGTATTGCTCACACCCCCGATGAATATTCAACGCCATTAGATCTTGAGTGGGGAGCAAAGGCCATGGCAGCGTTGGTGATAGAGTTAGCAGAAAAAAGCTAGTGGTATACTAGCCCTGTATGAAACTTCATACTGCCAATCTAACTGACAATTTATCAAAAATAACTGGACTAGCAGTTGTAATAGATGTTCTGAGAGCTTTCACAACGTCTTGTTTTATTCTAAACAATGGTGCTACTTGTATTTATCCTGTTTCGGATTTAGACCTTGCCTTGAAACTGAAAGAAAAAAATAAGGATTGGGTATTAGTAGGAGAAAGAAACGGTCTGAAAATTCTTGGTTCTGATTACGGTAATTCACCAACAGAACTAGAAAAAGTAAATTTAGAAAATAAAACCGTTGTTCTCACAACAAGCGCGGGAACTCAGGCAGTCGATAAGTTAGTAAGTACTGATAAAATTATCACAGGATCATTTGTTAACGCGCTAGCAATTGCACGCTATATAAAAAGAAATAACTTTGCTGAAGTCACTTTTATCTGTACTGATAACCGTTGGACTGATAATGAAGACTATAAACTAGCAGAATATATTTCTGATTTAGTATTAGGTAAAAATCCAAATTTTGAACGAGTAAAACAACATATTATCCAACATAAATGTTCGGATGGTTTTCTGAGAAATCCTTTTACTGAAACTTCTAAAACTGATTTTGATTTGGCATTTGATGTAGATAGATTTGATTTTGTAATTGAAGCACAACATGACAAAGATCATGTGTATTTAATAAAGGCAGAGTAAACAACCCAAAAAGCTGTAAGTCACGTTTCCCTTTACAAAAATATTTTGATGTTTAGAATGATACATAGGTAAAAAAATAATCCCTATGATAAAAAAACACATACCAGAGCACAACGATGAGTTTCATCAACGCGCGATTGAAACTTTTGAAAATGAGGGGGGACCTCCGATTGAAACAGATACAAAAAAGCAAATCGTTCAAGAAAAAAAACGAAAGAAAAAGAGAGCGGGAAGAGGTAAAACAGAAAAATAGTATGAAAAAGTATTACCCTATGCACGGGACTTTTTCTTAATTTTGCTACTTGTGTTTCAAAATAAAAAAAGCTAGTATGAAACTCTAGTGCCCAACACTAGATTTTTTTTGCCACTTGCTCATTTTTTGCGCCATTTTTACCTGCGCGACATTCAAATTCCAACGAAGATCTCGCTTCGCAGTACGTTTGCAAAGCGGTTGATTAAAATTAACAACCAACGCAACTCACACAAACAAGGTCCACAAGACCTTGTTTTTTTTTCGGACCCGATCTTTTTCAAAAAAAAAGTCGCAGATACGAAATATGCCTCTCAAAACAGTCCCCAGTATTTAGTAACACAAGAAAGGAGGAAGGTCTATGCAGTCAAGTATGCAAGCACCAACCTATACCAAAGTATCAAATTACGAAGGCCGAAAGGGCGAAGTCAAAAAAGTTGTTCTTTTGTATTCCGGCGGGCTTGACACATCAGTCATGCTCAAGTGGATACAAGAAGAATATAACGCCCAGGTCGTTGCTCTTACTATAGATATAGGCCAACAAGCAGACGACCTGCAGGCAATTCGCAAAAAAGCTCTTAAGTTTGGCGCAATTAAAGCCATCGTGATTGATGCTAAAAATGAGTTTGCTTATCACTATATCGCCAAAGGGATTAAGGCTAATGCTAGTTATCAGGGCAAATACCATATGAGCACCCCACTGGGCCGACCGCTACTGGCAAAATTAGCTGTCCAAGTAGCAAGAGAAGAGGAATGTGACACCATCGCTCACGGCTGCACCGGTAAAGGCAACGACCAAGTTCGCATTGAAGGCACAGTGCTAACGCTCGCCCCAGAAATGAAAATCATCGCACCTGTTCGTGAGTGGAGCATGGGCCGTGATGAAGAACTCAAATACGCCCAAAAACATGGTATTCCCGTAAAACAGACTTCAGATAAACCATATTCTTATGATGACAACATGTGGGGTGTGACAGGGGAGAGCGGGGAAATTGAAAATCCAGAGTTAATCCCGCCGCTTGATAAAATCCTACAAGTCTGCCAATTAATTGAAAAAACGCCGAACAAACCTGAATACATTAAACTCGATTTCATCAAAGGTATTCCGGTAAAACTTGACGGAAAACGGCATAACTTGACCGAAATCATTCAGAAATTAAACACCCTTGGAGCCAAACATGGAGTAGGGGTCACTCATCATATTGAAGATCGGCTGGTTGGCCTTAAAGTTCGCGGCCTGTATGAGGCACCCGCTGCTGAAATTATCATCAATGCGCACTTCAATTTAGAGAAATATGTCTGCACCCGTGTCGAAAATGAATTCAAAGCAGAAGTTGATAACAAATGGGCGTACCTGTGTTACGGGGCACTGTGGTACGAGCCACTCATGGATGACCTAAACGCGTTAATCGACAAAATTAACGAAAAAGTTACTGGAACCGTTACAGTCAAATTATTCAAGGGTGTTGCAGAAGTAGTTGCAGTTAAAACAGCCAACACTATTTTTGATGAAAAACTGGCCACTTTCATGCGCAACAATGCCTATAACCAAAACGCGTCTCCAGGGTTCATTGAAATCTACACCATGCAGATGCGCTTGGCTCAGAAAAAAGAGCGATTTGTGCTGCTCACTATTGGTGGTGATTCCAACAAAAGAAAGTTTTTACCAGCAGTGAAAGAGCTTCAGAAACTTGGCTATCAGTTTTACGCAACAGAAAATACCCACCAATACTACCAAAAACATGGAATTGATTCTGTATTTGTCCACAAAATGCATGAAGATACCAATCCAAACATAGAAGATGTACTGCGGCAAGACATGTTTGATTTGGTAATCCACGTACCATACAAAAATAATCCCAAAGAAGCAATTCTTGATGAGAAAATCGTGAAAAAGTGGGCGGTACGCACGGAGGTTCCGATCATCAATGATCCAAAAATTCTGGGTGAGTTAGTTGCAAAACTGAAGAAAGGAAAATAATGCACAATCACTGGAATTTACGCGACAAACTCATCAAGAAAATTACGCAAAACGGAGGGTGGGTGAATACACACACCCACCTCGACCGGGCTTATACAATCACGCCAAAACTGTTGCATTTAGCTAACAAACATCTACACGAAAAGTGGACCATTGTTGATGAAATCAAAGAAAAATCAAGTATTTCTCAAATATACGATCGTATGGCTTTTGCAGTAGAAGAACAAGTCAAGCAAGGAGTTACGGTTTTAGGCAGTTTTATTGACGTTGATGATATTGTCAAAGACAAAGCACTTAAAGCTGCTGCCAAAATAAAAGAAACCTACAAGCGCGACATTACACTGGTCTTCACCAATCAAGCTTTGAAAGGGGTTTTGGAACCAAGAGCACGAGCTTGGTTTGATGAAGCGCTAGGGTTTGTTGACATTATCGGCGGGCTTCCGGCCAAAGATGCTGGCAAAGAAGAAGAACATTTAGACGTGCTATTTACAGCAGCCAAACGATTGGGGAAATTGCTCCATATCCATGTAGATCAACTCAATACTAAACTTGAAAAAGAAACCGAAAGCCTTATTCGCAAAGCAAAAGAATACGGTTTGCAAGGAAAAGTAGTGGCAGTACATGGAGTTTCTTTGGCAGCGCATCCAGAAAAATATCGGCAAAAGATTTACAAAAAAATGAAGCAAGTTGGAATTATGCTCATTTCTTGCCCTACTGCTTGGATCGACTCCCGGCGATCTGAGGAACGTTCCGTGACTCATAACTCGATTGCCCCCGTTGAAGAACTGATTGAGGCTGGAATTGTGGTGGGTATTGGTACCGACAATATCGCCGATGTGTACAAACCTTTTACTGATGGAGATGTGTGGACTGAGCTAAGATTTCTGCTAGAAAGCTGCCATTTCTACGAAATAGATGACTTGGTAAAAATTGCAACGATAAATGGAAGAAAGATTTTAGGGGTTGACTTGTAGCTATCTAGACTTTTTGAGTCAATTGTGCTTAAATTAAGTTGGTAAATGGATATTTTTTTATTAGTTATTGCAATGTGTTATAGTAATACATATCAGTTACACATTGAATTATTATAAGACACTATTGTAGAATACTAAGAATTTAACAAAAAGTTTGCTGCAGGATAAAAAGACTGTTGCAACGATAGAAAAAAAACATTATACACCCAAAATATGGGATGTGAAAGTAGGGAAAAATGTCAAACATGTACGGGAATGGTTCAGAAAAATGGTCAGCTTCTCAAATGCTGCCAGGAGAACCAAAAAAAGATTGGGTACGAATAAGAAGAAAAGAGAGAGAAGCTAGAACTTTAGCTTATTTTAAGGGCCTTCCTAAAAAAGAAAAACGCCAGAATCCACTTAGTAGACCCTACCTTTTTAAACCCTTTGTCACTATAGGAAGTGCAGAATGGGGTCCAGATCACGAGCATCGTGGTTTACTCGCTGCGATGCAAAATTCATACAACAGAAAAAGAGACGAAGTGTATGCATTCTTAGAAAGCCATAGAGGCCCTGCTGACGAAAAAACTCACACTAAATTTAAAAAAATGGTTGCCGAGGCTGAGGCTGCATATGACAAAGCAGTCATGTTTGAGCAATTGTTAACCTATTTAAAAAGCTTGACTACCATTGAAGGACTTAAAGAGAGTGGGAAACTTATCCAAGAGGATATATCAAATGCTCTTAGATTAGTTTATGAGGCAAGAGAGCTGAACCCTGTGCAATTTAAAGTCACAGCCAGATTCATATTTGTATTGTTTCTTGGTCTCTTACCAATCTTTAGTCAAGTAGCTTGTACAAACACTGTCGGAACTCCAGACCAAGGACAAACTTCTGGTGAAGTTGTTAATGAAGGCGAAGAGGATGAAGCAGAAGCGGTTCCTACAAATGAACCAATTCTTCCAAGCCCAGCCCCACCCGCAGTAACTCCTGAATCTGACGGACAATCAAATGGTCAAGAGGAGCAACCAGTCGAAGAAACCCAGCCTCCAGTAGAGGAAAGTCCTGTTGCTGTTGGAACTAGAATCCCAGATGACACAATTGAGGCAGCTGCAGCTGCGGCTGAGATAACCCTGACCCCAGAAGCAGTTAATGAATTCAATCCACTTGCTGAAAATGGTAGCAAAAGAGTCATGTACCGTATTGCTGTTGATAGAAATAGTATACAACTGGTCATTTCAACAGATTCAGGTGCTACAGCTAGCTTTATTGAAGTAGTTGGCGGCACAATCGAACAAACTCCAGAAGCTGCTACAGTTAAAAGCGAAAGTGGTGCTATCGTTATCTCAGTTGACAAAATAACAGCTGAAGTAACACAAACCCCAGAAGCAGAAGCTGCTCCAACCCCAGATGATGAAGAAACGCCTCCACCAGAGGAAGAGGAAACTGAAGTGCCGCCAGTTGAAGAAACTCCAGAGAATCCGTTTACAATAGAACAGCTTGAGACATTAGATAATGTTTGGCCACAAAACCCTGATGCTGACGCTGGATATATGGCCAAAATCTTAGTCATGCAAGAAAATTTAGCCCTTGGTAATATAGATTTGGGTAATTGCATAGTCAAAGCCTTGTCGAGTGTACATTATCTTGATGCAAATGGTAATCAACAAGGTAATGATCAATCAATATGGGCATTGGATGGTGGACTATGTAAAGTTGGTGACACCTATTATCCATTTTTCGGAACAAGATCTCTAAACATACCGATTCCCGATCCGGCTGCAGTTCCACCACAAAATGTGGTTGATAGATATGAGGATTACCTCCGTGATGTGGCCGGTTACAGTAGTGACTATGAATTCGGTTCTCCAGGTGAAATATTAGAGGTTGATATGGTGATAGGTGAAAACCAAATGGCTCAAACTAATGTTGACGAACCAAACGGTTCATCAGACCTCGCTACTTATGGAAGTGGAATGACTCGTTCTTGGTCAGAAGAAAATGCTAGATTATTTTGGGAAACAGGTGATCCACAATATCTGCCGGTATTTCCAGAAGGAACAGTCGTTGAAATAGATGGAGTTCAGGTTGACGTATCAGGCCAACACTATATCCCAGCCTTAAGAGTTGGTGTTCCTCTCAACGGATGATTTTTCGTCTTTGATTTTTATAAAACGCAGGTGCTATACTGATCTAGTATGGCCGAACAATACAAAAAATATCTTGTTTCTGCTTTTTTTAGTGTAGTAGTTTTATTTGTCTTAGTAGCAGCATATTTCCTGTTGAGCAATCGAGGATTTTATTCGCAAAAAGAGCCTATAGATAATCTACAAAGGAATAGTTACTTTCCACTCTATGCGGATCAAGACAGTAATTATGTCTACGTTTTTGAATGCGAGATATCTGAGATTACTGACGAAAATATAAAATTTGAGTTTGGCGACGGTCAGTTCGATTATGTAAACATTAAAAGTTTAGCTAAGTGCAAATATAATGACAGTAATGAAAAAACACAAGAACTTTGGGCAATAATTGGAGCAGTTATCGATAAGGAAGATGGATCTTACATTGCTTTTGGAGATAGATCTTACAATTTTACGATTATGCCCCAATTTGCTACTGGTACAAAGTTGAGACAAATGCTAGAAGAATATGTTATTGAGGTGGGTAAATTTGACGAGTCAGCGAAACTTGGTGAAGACGATATTTTACAGCTTCTCATTGTTAATGGAGAAAATCAGATGGCTCAAATAAACACAACTGAACCTAACGGAACCTCAGATTTTGTGTATTATGGTTCAGGATTGACAAAGAGTTGGAACACAGATGATTTTATTCAATTCATAAAGACTGGTAATCCTAAATTGCTCCCCAAATTACCAGATGGCAGACCTTTCATACCTGCACTTAGGGTGAGCTATAAAGTAGATAATTAATATGAGATTGTATAAGATTAACAAGAAAAAACTTAATTTGATTATTATATTAAGTTTTTTTATTTTAAGTTCGTATCTGTTCCTACAAAAATTCGATATTGTATTTGCTGATGAGGCATGTTCACCATATGATTGTGCAGGAACAAACGCCTATGCTAGAGTAGACAATTGTGTTCCAGCTTCAGGATACGGATGTAATAATGGAAGCGTAACTCCATCAGTCAATTATACTTGCCCGACAGGTGGTGGGGCTGGTTCGTGTGTTGGCAACACACCTGGGGTTGAAGTATGTAGTGGAAATGTCTATCAATCAGCCACAAGCGAAACTTGTATATGTCCTGATCTAAGCAGTTGTACCACACAAGGGTCGGCATGTCCCTATGGTGGAACTTGTAACTGTACACCTGGGGGAGCAAGTGGAATATGCGAATCCAATGCACCAGGAGGACCTGCTGTGTATGCAAACGGTTGTCCTTATAATAATTGTCCCCCTCGCAACGGTACCCGTGGTTGTTGTCTCATCACCTCAACTCCAACTCCAACTCCAACATATTGGTGTGGAAACGGCACTTGTGACCCACAGAACAATGAAAACTGCTCTAACTGTCAAACAGATTGCGGAACCTGTAATCCACCGCCAGGTCCATATTGTGGAGACAACAACTGTGACGCAGGTGAAAATAACTGCAACTGTGCCACAGACTGCTCTGGTACTTGTGTCCAGCCCCCCTCTTGTAGCGTCACCCTCTCTCCTTCAACAGTCAACCTCTATACAGATAGTGCGCCATTCACAATAACAGCAAACGTATCAAACATTCAAAACGGGAATGTAAGCCAAGTCGAATTTTCTAAATCTAACAACAACATTTCAATGAATCCCGTTTTTGATCAAAATGGGGCTCCATATCAATCGCAGATTACCCCAATATCTCAAGGCACAACAACACTCACAGCAAATGTATACATGGGAGGATCGGGAATCGTTTGTTCAACTCAAGCCACCGTCAATATCACGGTCAATAATTCACCTGTTGATGAAGCCCCAGATTGCGACTCGTTTGATGTCTCTGATTCTTCAGTTACAGCAGGTGAAACTGTTCAATATATTGCTGAAATCTCAGATATCGGCTTAAATCTTGCTTACGATGGGGGATTTGAATCAGGAGGAATGACTTTTTGGCCAACTGCATACCAACTCAATGAGTGGTGGGCGGTTCCAAATGCTACCTGGCCATCGGCAGGATCAGAAGGAGCATACTACGCAAAAATCTCCCCACTTTTATCAGCAACGGATCCTCACGCAACAACAGGTTGGCTAGAAACTGGGCAAAACTTAACTAATCAAAACTATACAATCAAACTCAAAGCAAAAAGCCATTCCTCTAACGAAACTATCAGTAATGTATACCTGCAAAGAGAACCATATCTCGGTGATTGGACAGGACATGTTGCACCTGGTGGCAATCTATCCATGGCCCTAATCCCTTCAGCATGGCAAGACTTTACTACATCTGGTACTTGGTCAAATCCTGGGAACGGTTCAACTACTTCAAGATTCAGAGTAGTTCTTAGACCTGGTTCGACACACGGTGGAGCATGGGCTCAACCAGTCTACTATGATTCTATTAAAGCATATAAGACTAATACTGCTGGAGTAACTTTTAGTTCGGTTCGATTTTGGTATATCCTCAATTCAGCTGACCCCTGTGTTGCTGGCAACTGGACAGAAATTCCTGGCCCACCAACTTTAGCCGGAAATTTCTACACTATCAACTGGGACACCACTGGTATTAACCCAGGTGACTATACAGTAGCTGTTAACTCTACTGACATTCAAGGAAATGCTGCTACCGGTAATCCTGCTGGAAACTGTGGTAATTCAGCTCTCACAGCTCGCCCAGCCTGCAATGTTCCTCAAACAATTACCGCGTGTGTTCCTTCTTGTGGACCTGATGTAGGATGTGGCACTTTAAACCAAACACCGGGTTCAGTCAGTAACATTACGGTCAATGGAATCTCTGGCAACAACCTAAATCTATCAAACAATCCGCTTCCAAGAACTATTTCGTGGACAGCTGCAAGTATCTCACCACCAGGAGCAATTACAGCGTATGACGTATGGCTGCTTCCAAGAAATGCCGCAATTCCAGGTACTTGTAGTGGTACTTGTAGAGTTCTTACCTGGACTTCGGGAACATCAGTTTCACTCCCAAGCGTATTGGCTACTCAAACAAATAATTTTGATATAGTCATCAGAGCTAGAAATGGATGCAGCACTAATGGCACATGGGTAAGAAGAGCTGTAGACCTAACTGCAAATGTTTCCGGCACCATCTACAACCTTGCTACAGGACCAGATGGTTCAAATAACTGTGTTGGAACCGGCACACCACTGGGTATCACTGCTGGCGCTCCTACGATGGTTTCAAGTACCGGCGGAAATCTTACAGTAAGTCCTGGAAGCACCTATACTATGAGTAACGTTCCATACGCACCAAGTTCTGCCTGGGCTCCAGACTATGGTTTCAACCTAACTCTAAATCTGGCTAACCCTGTCCCCGCAAATTCTTTCTACTGCAACTGTCCAGGTGGCACTCCGTTCTCATGTATACAAACTGATACCGCTTCTCCAGCCACAAACCAAAACTTCTTTGTTACAGCTGTTGATCTCTCACATGGACCATGGTGGAAATCTACACAAGGCAATGTGTACGGAGCACAAGGATTTACCAGTAATGTTGCTGATACCGCTTCCTCATATCTTATAGAACAAAGTGCTGGTCTTGCTAAATCAGCTGGTATCCCAATGAGTGGTGGCAGTATTGGAGCGAATAGTTATTATACCGAATACAACGTTGGTGGCGTTCCTCCAATCGTTCAACCAAGAGCAAATAGCACTACTCATGCAAACTTGGTAAGAGAGGACTATGACTATCTCACAAAAAATATTGACCTTGGCAGTGTCCAAACCATTTCAACACCACTAACCGCACTACCAAACAACGGGACCATTTATGATGATGCCCAAGTATTCTACAGAAATGGAGATCTCGTTTTAAATATTAATGCAATTCAAACAGTAGCTGCGGGGGTAAAGAAAATTATCTTTGTCAGCGGAAATGTCACTATTAATAACACTGGCGCAGCCAACAGACATATCATCGACGTTGCTGATAGTGGGTACCTTGCAATTATTGCTGGAGGAAATATCACTATTGCTAACTCAGTAGGAAACACCTGTTCATACCCAACCTGTGGCTCAACAAACACAAACATCGACGGAGTCTACATCGCAAGCAATCAAATTATTGTTGACGACGACAACAACGACGCCACCGCAGATCGAATGTTTGTTGGTGAGGGTACATTTGTAGGGTGGGGTGGAATTGACCTGCAAAGAACGTTTGATAACACGACCAATCCGTTAGACAGAGCTCTCAACAACACCTATGCCACCGAGGTATTCCACTTCAGACCTGACTTCAATGAAAATACCCCAGAAATTTTGAGACGACCAAACTTAGTCTGGCAAGAGGTAAACTAATCGAAAAATCAACTGCCCATGATTAAAACTCGCAAAATGGACCAGCATCAAACAAATGACCGCCGAACCGGTTTTACCTTGGTTGAGTTGCTCATAACTACCTCTTTGACCGTGCTACTCATGCTCACAATTACTACTTTGTTTATGACATTTCTAATCGGTAACTCAAAAACTAACATCAGGAAATCTGTGAAAGAAGAGGGGCTACACGCACTCAACCAAATGGAGTTTATTATCAAGAATGCTCGATATTATGACGATACATTCCAAGCCTGCACAAATAATCTGCAAACAATTAGAGTTGTAGGACTAGATAGTGGTGTGACTACCTACAGTACCGTGAGTGATTCTGGTGTTAATAAGATTGCTTCTAACAGTGCCAGGCTTACTTCTGCTACTGTAAATTTAAGCACGCTACGGTTTGACTGTTCCGGTGAAGCAGGAAACAGACAAATTAAAATCAGTTTTACCCTAGATAAAGATGCACCAACTCTAAGTACTGATTCTAATATCAGTGAATCTTTTGAAGCAACAATAAATTTAAGAAATTAGATTTTCTAATGTTAATTAGTAAAACCAGAGTCTTGTTGTAGTTCTTGAATTAATTCAACTTCCCTTGTTTCAGTACCATCTACCCAAGAAACTGTAACAACAAAATTAATATAATACGGGCTGACATGAGTTCCAGAACCGCCCTTAGCGATAGTTACATCACGCTTAAAATTAGTTCCTGCCATTACAATTACTTGAGTTGCACCACAGGCCCCAACTGTTGGGCTATCAATGCTTGAATAACAATTGGCTCCAGCAGTCAATGAATTACTAAAATTAATTATGCCGAGATCATTTTTTTGGCCTCGAAAATGTTCCATCACTTGCTGTCCCAAAATTGTCGCGACCTGTCTATATCTTGATTCACCAGTATTTTTAATAGAGTAGGTGACAGCATTTGCCACTGCCGTTACAATCAAGCCCACGACCATAACTGCAATTAGTAGTTCTATTATTGTAGAACCTTTTTGTAAAAAAAATCTTTTATTAAATGTCATAATTTACTTATTCAGTACCACTATCCTGGAATGCCCCCTCTGTAATTTCTCCAGTATCTAAAACTTGAAATAAATATGAAACATTACTATATTGACCCGTAACAGTAATTGAGATATTTGTACTCCCACCAAGATCCACACCGCCTTTGAGCGCTAAAAATGTAATTGTATTGTTTGGGGCCCTGGTTACTATTATATTGTCCAAAGTAACTCGAGAACGCTCAGTCGTACTGGTAATTGCACCTGTTGTAGCATTCACACATATTCTATTTAAAATTACTGCTGTAGCATTTGAAGTAACTTGATACCCTTTTAATTTATTACCTGCACCACAATCATTGGCACCTTCACCAGCTCTTGATTTAACTTGCGCGGCTCTTAATAATTCTTGAGTGTCTTTCACCGCAGATAATACCTGCTGCCGATCATTAAAATTCACAAAACTTGCAATACCTGCACCAGTTGTGAGCAAAATAATGCTAATAACTACCAAAAGCTCAATCAAAGTGAAACCGGCTAATTTATGGGTTCGTAAGCACATAATTAACATCACCCTCCAAAGGTGCCTCCAAAGTAAATGCCGTTGCTGTTCCAGTATATAGATAGTCACAGACAACGGTACCTGTCGTTCCACAGCTAGGTAGTCCAGATTTGGGATCAACAGGTGTTGGCTCACTAATGTAGTCTGGAGTTAGAACCCCGATCATTGTATTATATTTTAGGTTTGTTCCCCCCGGTGATGCAGCTGCATATGCTACTGGTACTGTAAACAACTGGGTTATTGTCCCCAACAAATTTGATCGTGAATTATCTGCTGTTTTTGTTTCTACTTCACTCAACGCAATCGGATACCCCCCTGTGTCACTCTTATACAACACCAAGGCTTGTCTCACCGTTTCAAGGTCGGACTTACGCTTTGAGTTGCGAGCACTTTTTCCGGCGTTAGTAAAACTAACCAACCCAATTGCAGACAGCACAACAATAATTGTCGCTACAACCAACAGCTCAATCAGAGTGAATCCATTTCTTTTTTTTCTCATTTTCATAATTTCCTTATAACTTAAGTACTTAATCTGTCAGTGTTACAACTGAGCCATCTTTTTCCAGTCGAGCTGTCAAAGAAAACGACGAGCCATCTGAGTCATAACCATAATAATAGGTGCTGTCATTAACGGGGTCATATGGCAGTTCATCACTTTCTAGATATCCTTCTTCAACTAGGATTGCAGCCATTTCTTGGTATGCTAGTGCTTCTGCTGGTATAGTTCCAGTACCAGGAACAATAGTTGGTGCTGGAGAAGGGGTCTCTGCTGGCTCTATAAATGGCGTTGGAGTAGGGGTTGCCTTTTCAGTATCGTCACCAGTTTTACTATCATCGGCCGGTGCTCCTGTGTCTTCGGCAAAACCAAATTCTTCAGAACCTTCATCCCCTGGACTCACAACTGCATTTACTTGAGAAACCCTGAAAGCCGCTCCCAACCGCGCAATCACTTGTCTTGGAAATGAAAATGCAAATCTTGAATCAAGACCTAATCCAGCAATAGGGTAGTAACCATTGTCTGATCGGTAAAGCAACAAGGTGGTCCTGACATTTTCTAGATCTTGCTTTCGTTGTGCATCTCGGGCACTAACCTGGGCACCGGAATAACTTACCAGCCCAATTGCCCCCACCACTATAATAATTGTCGAGACCACCAAAATTTCAATGAGGGTAAATCCTTTTTTTTGTACTTTCGGTTGTGATTTTTTTGCAGTTTTCTTTTTCATGGGCAGTTTTTCCTTTATATTTCAAGTATTATTGTAGATTAGAGACACAAAAGTAGTCACCAGTACCATATGCACAAGTTCCACCTGCACCAAGGGAAGTCGCATTCCCGGCTCCTGTGGTTTCTAACTGAGCGCAAACACAGTATGTTGATGCTGTTTGGGTACAGTTGTAATCTGGCCATGATCCTCCTTTTGGATCAGATGGCCTTGTTCCAGAAGGAAAGATATCATCCATTGTGGCACAGGCGGTATATGCAGAGCTGTTAGTCGTATAGTATTGCTCAAAAGCATTCTGAATTTGCTTCAAATCACCCTGTCTTCTGGCATCACGACTTTTCTTTTGAGCCGTGCTATACGCAGAAGCACCAAGCGCGATCAAAATTCCGATAATAGAAATTACCACCAAAATTTCGAGCAAGGTAAACCCTTTACTCTCTTGTTTGAACTTCAAAAATTTCATATGTTCCTTTATTGTCTATCTTGTTACTACTATTTTTATTTTGCTTGTTTCTATTTGTGCTGATTTCACTCCCCAGTTATCTTCAAGTGTAACACTTGCAACATACTGGCAACTCCCAGATGCACATTCATAGGTATGTGAAATTTGACCAGCTAAACCAGAAATTGGGGCTTTCTTACCATCACCAAAGTCCAAAACACCAGTGCCAGAGTCTGCCTCACCAAAATCAGCTACAAACGTAAACTCAACTGGAGTGTTTGCCTGTATATATACAGTTCTATTTTGCGGTTCCATAAGTGGATTAGTATTCAAAGAGAGGAGAACTGGTCGAGTAGTGCAATTCAAATAACAGCTTTGTTCACAATCAGGAAGGCCAGTAATTCTATCTCCAACTCCAAAATGTGAAACCTCATTGCAGCACTGGTAGCCATACCCTTCACAAGAAGTAACTGGACCATTTCCCACATTTGATAAGCTTTCATTTTTAACCACCACACCATTTTCTGCGACGATTGCTTTCTGCTTTGCCAGAAATGAGAAGTCAAAGCCCGTAGCCAGTGATAGTTTACTAATTTCAAGTGCGAAAGCTTCAAGTTCAATACCACTTTGCTCAAAATTTGAAACAATAAATCCAGAAGTTCCTGGCACTTTAGTAACAAATTGAGGAAGCGAACCCTGGGAAATCGTAATTGGATCATACGCAAAGCCTTCACACACTGCTTCTACCAAGTATTCAGATGAAGAAATAAAACGTAATTGGTATTCAACCAATGATTCTCCAGCGATGGCGTTTGCACCAAGTGCTGAACACTGTGATCCAAAACTACCCCTGTTTTGTGACTGGCTCAGTTCCCGCAATGATCCACGTAACTTGCTTTCGCCCCAGTATAATAACAGTTCTCGAACCAAGAAAAACCCACCAATAGCTATCACTGCAAAAAACAGAAAAGCACTCAAAATAATCCGCAGAATACGCATAATAATTTCTCTAGAGTTTCTCTAGTACCATTAAAGCATATTAGAAAATGAGTTGCCAGTACCAGGAAAACAGGGTGTCACCCCAGAGTAAACTCAACACTGTTGATGAAATCAAAAAAGGACCAAATGGTATTGCAGTTTTAAGCTTTCCTCGACCAAACGAAATCAGAATTACTCCTACAACCGCACCGATGATGAATGCCAAAAACAAACATACCAACATGTTTTGTGCTCCCAACAATAGTGCAAGAGGAACAACCAACTTCACATCACCAAAGCCCATACCTTTCCCCTTTGTAAAAAACCACAAAGCAAAGAAAAAGAGGAAGGAAAGGAGGGCAGCGATGATGGCAAAGTAGAGATCATTCATCTGCATAATTCCCGATACCACCAAGGCAACTCTGTATAACACCGCCAAACCAAATAACGCATAGACTGGTTTGTCCGGTAAAATCATGTAATTAAGATCAATGATAAAAAGATAAATCAATAATAATCCTACTGACAACCAAAACAGTGGCTGTAAAATGCTCAGTGGCGTTTGGGTAAGTTTAAAGAAAATAAATCCACCCCAGTACCACCACACCAACAGCACCCCAGTTAAAACTTCAACCATAGGGTGCAAAGGCAAAATTGGTTCCTTACAATGCCGACACTTGCCACGCAATAGAATGAAAGAGAGAAGGGGAATATTGTCATACCAAGCAATAGTGTTTCTGCATGAGTCACATCTAGAGCGACCAGAAACCCAACCCTCACCAGCTATAGAACGTAAGATCACGACACTCAAAAAACTCCCGAGTATCGTACCTAAAACAAACAAAAGAGTGGTGATAAGTAAAAATGAAATGGTTACCATGTCGTGGTTAAGTGTAACATACACTGATTTAAAACAAAAAGCCCCAGGCAATTTGCCTGGGGCTTTCAAGTTTCATTGAACGGACTTGTTATGGAAGACAGACACAGTCAGAAGGAGTACCGACAGGACCACAGATTCCTGTTGCGTCAGCAATAGCTCCGGCTGGATAGTCAGCGGGAACACCTGCTGCCACTCTTGCTGCTGCTTCTGTTTTAAATGCATCTGACTTTGGTGCAAAACAAACATAGGTACTATTAGAAGCTTCAGTCCCATGATAAATGGAAAGGTAGTTATAGCCACTTCCAAATATTCTGGTAAAAAAGGTGACTTTAAGTTCGTTAGAACCAGTACAACCTGCACCGTCTCCGGCAGATAATAAATCTGAGACATTACATGGAGCATCATTTGCTAAGTCAGTTTCTTCATCCCAAAGACGAAGGGGATCAATTTCATATGCAGTATCAGAAGCGCCATCTTGCCATGGGTAGTACCCAGCAAAAGCATTGTATCTATCAATAGCACTCAACAACTGTTCCGCATCAGATCGAGAACCAGTATCACGACCTCTATTAATCTGCTCTACTGGATTAATAGCAGAGAGCACTGCCACAGCCAAGATACCCAAAATTGCGATCACGATCAAAAGCTCGATCATGGTAAAACCTGCCTGGCTGCTCAGTTTTCGCAAATTAGAAAGAAGTTTCATCATATTTTTATGTTTCCTTTTTAATTTACTTTCTTCAAAAATATACTTGATACTACTGTACAACAATTAGAATTGGCTGGTCAAGTTGTAGATTGGCATAATAATGGCAATAACCATTGCACCCACACCCAAACCAAGCACAATCATGATCATTGGCTCGATGGCTGTGGTCATGTTTTTAATGGCGTGCTCACTTTCTTGTTCAAAATAAGTAGAAAGTTTCTTGAGCACTTCGTCTAGTTTTCCTGTTTCTTCACCCACACTCATCATCTGATGCAAAATCGTTGGGAATTGTTCATAGTGACTCAAAGCTCCAGAGAGTGACGACCCCTTTTCAACTTGCTTAGCAACATCTTCTAAGGCAGAGCGGTATACTATATTTTCAACAGAATCAGTCACAATTGAAATCGCTTCAAGCAATGTGATTCCAGATCCAAGCAACAGTGCTAACGTTCTGGAAAACTCAGTTAAGATAATTTTTTTCTGGAGTTCACCAAAAATAGGCAATTTAAGTTTGATTTCATCGATTTTGTATCTCCCAAACTCTGTCTTGTAATACCGCTTGAAAGCAACAATTAATCCTGCAATAGCTGCACCAAAAATCCACCAAAACTTCACCATTGCCTCAGACAAACCAATTAAAATTCTAGTAGCGAAAGGTAGCTCAGCACCAAAATCTTTATACATTTCTGTCAGCTTTGGAATCACAAAGATCATCATAATTGCAGCAACAGCAATCATAGCAATAACGACGATAACTGGATAAATTAAAGCACCTTTTGTTTTAGCCTTAAACTCTTTCTCTTTTTCCATGTTGTCTGCTAAACGCTCTAACACTGTATCAAGCACACCACCAGTTTCACCGGCTTTCACCAACTGAATATATAACCGAGAAAAAACTTTTTTATGCTTCGAGAGCGCATCTGCAAACGCATTTCCTCCCTCAACGTCTTGCAAAATCACCGCCATCATTTTGGTAACCTCAGGTTTTCCATCACGGACTAAAATAGATAAAGCTCCAGCTAACGGTAAGCCAGCAGTAATCATGGTTGAAAGTTGCCGAGTGAAGTTCACAACGTCATCAAACTTAACTCCACCAAACATCTTTTTCACTATAGCAAGTGAGTCTTCTGTTAGAGGCGACAATCTAATAACTAATAAACCACGAGAAGTCAACAATGATGCGGCTTGTTCTATGGTTCTTGACTCAACTTTACCGTTGACTGTCTCTCCAAATTTATTTTTTGCTGAGTATTTAAAAAATGGCATATCTGTTAATCACCTAGTAATCTATGCATATCTTCTGGTCTAAACGCATGCTGTATTGCTGTTTCTTTAGAAATCGCACCACGCCGCACCAATTGTTGTAAATAAGTTTCAAATAAGACCATACCTTGATCAGCAGAAGTCTGAATTACAGAATCAATTTGGTGTGTCTTCTGCTCACGAACTAAGTTTGCCATAGCAGGAGTTGCTACCAAAATTTCTAATGCTGGTACACGTCCGCCACCAATTCCAGGCAGTAAACGCTGGGCAACAATTGCTTTAATTGTCGCTGCAAGTTGCTGTCGAACTTGGCTTTGCTGATGAGCTGGAAAGACGTCAATGATACGGTCAACTGTCTGTGAAGCACTAGATGTGTGCAGTGTAGCAAACACTAAATGACCAGTTTCTGCAATGGTAATAGCCGATGCTATCGTTTCGTAATCGCGCATTTCACCAATCAACACCACATCTGGATCTTCACGTAGCACTGATTTCAACGCAACACCCCAGGAATGAGTATCATGATTAATTTCTCTTTGCGAAATAATGCTTTTCTTTGGCTTATATAAGAACTCGACCGGATCTTCAATTGTCACAATATGTTCACTTCTTGTAGAGTTGATTTCATCAATCATTGCTGCAAGTGAGGTTGACTTTCCTTCACCGGTCGGGCCGGTCAAAAGTACTAAACCTTGGCTATATCGAGAAAACTCATGCAAAATCGGCGGTAACTGGAGTTCTTCAATTGTTTTAATATCTGTGGGAATCAAACGCATGGCTGCGGCAATCGCTCCTTGAGTATGATATACGTTTACACGAAATCTTCCTTTATTTTTGAACTGGTACCCAAAGTCCAACTCTTTGTTCACAGTTACAAAATCTTTTTGCTCTTGAGTCATAATTGGATAGATTAAGTTCTCAGCCTGTTCCGTGTTTAAAACTGGTGTACCCTCAACAGCCTGCAGTACTCCATGAATACGGATCATGGGTGGGGTTCCAACAATAATATGGATATCAGACCCATTCTGGTTAATTAACATGTCCATGATATCGTGTATATTCATATGTTTTTCCTTTATATTTCTGCCACACGTAATACTTCTTCTACTGTTGTCAGTCCCTCAAGTGCTTTTATGTATCCGTCTTGCTTCATAAATAGCATACCATCTGCCACAGCAAGTTTCTCCATTTCAGTCGCTGGTTTTCTCTCCAATATTAGTTTGCCAATTTTTTCAGTGACTGGCATCACTTCAAAAATAGCTACACGACCTTTATATTCAGGTTCCGTCTGAGGTCGGTCCTTTTTAGCTCTAAATAGCATGATTTCTTCTGGAGAGCTCAGACCTTTTTTCTTTAACCACTCGTCAAGCCGAGGACCAAGTACTCGTTTAATATCTTCAACAACTGCCTGTTCAGGCTTATATTCTTCTTTGAATTCTTCATTGATTTTACGTACCACACGCTGCGCCATAGTCAAAGTCATAGAGGAAGCCAACAAAAATGGCTCAGCACCCATGTCAAGTAAACGCGGAATTGCTCCAGCAGCGCTAGAAGTGTGTAGAGTTGAAAAAACTAGGTGACCAGTAAGAGAAGCCTGAATTGCCAACTCTGCGGTTTCTGAGTCACGCACCTCACCCACCATGATAATATTGGGGTCCTGACGCAAGAAAGAACGTAGTCCCGATGCAAACGTTAGTCCTGCCTGAGGATTAATTTGCACTTGATTGATTCCCACCATCTGGTACTCAACCGGATCTTCCAAAGTCATGATATTCACTTTTGGTGTATTAATAGTATGTAGAACAGAGTAGAGGGTAGTGGTTTTACCAGACCCAGTCGGACCAGTAACCAACACAATTCCGTGTGGTACTTTAATTGCGTCTTTGACTCGACTGAGTGCAATTCCTGTTAATCCCAATTCTTCAAGTGCAGGAACAGTCGCGTCCTTTTTGAGCAACCGCATCACAATTTTTTCACCATGAATTGTAGGAAGGGTAGAGATACGTAAGTCAGCCTCAGCATCCCCAGAAACAAAGTTAAACCGACCATCTTGTGGAATACGTTTTTCATCAATCTTTAAACCAGAAAGAATTTTAATACGAGAAACTACTGCCTCGTGAACACTTCTTGGCAAGATCAGTTTTTCTACCAAGATACCGTCAATTCTGTATCGTACTCGAGTTCGTTGCTCCTGGGGCTCAATATGCACGTCAGAAGCGCGAGCTTTCATCGCAAACGCTACTATAGTTTGCACAATTTTAGTAATAGGAGCCTCACGAATAGTTTCCCCAGAAAGCTCGCTCAAATCTTGCTGTCTAGCTTTTGTTTCTGCTACTTGTGAAGTTTGCTCTAAGGCAGCAGTAACTTCACTGGAAAGGCTTTGTGAATAGTTTTCTGCAATCTTGCGCTCAAGCTCTGAGGGCATAGCGTAATATGCAATAATTTTCTGTCCCGATTTTTGTTCTGCAAAATCAATTGCTGACAAATCAAGCGGATCTTTCATCGCCACTGTGAGAGAATTTTTATCTTTATCAAACTCTAGTGGCAGCATGTTGTAATTACGAGCAACTCCCTCAGGTAATTTTGTCAAAGCCTGAGGATCTGTACCAAATTCAGCAATCGATACAAAAGGAATTTTGTGAACTACCGACTTTGCCTGGGTAAGTTGCTCTTCACTTGCAAACTTATTTTCTTCAAGGATAGCTTCAAGTGTTTTACCTGAGCTGACATTTTCAACTAAGATTTGGTTCGCTTCATCTTGTGAGATCGTACCAGCATCTCTAAGAACGTCTACAACGTTACTATATGTTTTATTGGGGTCAATTCCTGGGGCATCTTCTGGTTTTTTAACCGCAGATTCTTTGGTTGAAACTGAGGGGACAGTAGGCACTGTCAATGGTACAGTAGCTGGTTCAGGAACAACTTTCGTTTCGTCAAGCGCACCATCAGTAGCGTTAGCAGCTAAAACTGCAGAGTCTTTTTCTAATGATTCGGCAATCTTAGTCAGATCGGTACTGGAGAGAGGAGTTTCTGATTGCACCGTCTGCTCAGCAGTCTGTAAATCCATAGATGGAGTAGAAGGAAGCGGTTGACTAACAGCAAGATCATCTGCACTTACAGAAATTTTCACCGGATCTGTCTGTGGGATTTGAATTGGGTCAGTTGATTGGGCAGGATCAATCATAGGGTATACTCTTTTAGTACTTCTTGTACTACTATAAAGGAAATTCTAAACTCAAACAACTAATACAATGACCTATCTAGCATCAACAATCTTACAACATGCATCCGATCACAATGCCTTTGAAGCAGTTTCCCTATGGTTGAACAAGCCAATCACCAATCAAGCAAATATCATCCTAATCAATGAGACAGGGGAGAGTATTAAAATCGAAACTGTCAGAGAAATCAAAGAAAAACTGGCCTATGCATCATATGTAGCCAATCAGCCTCGCTATTTTATTTTTCTAGATGCCCATCTATTAACCATCCCTGCTCAAAATGCGTTACTAAAAGCTATTGAAGAACCCCCAAAAGATACGCAACTCATATTTGTCACTGCAACTCCAGAAAAATTATTAGAAACGATTCGATCACGTTGCCAAACTGTATTTATTACAAATCCACATACTCAACAAGCAGATGTCCAGCAGAAAACGGAAAAAATTACTGAACTTTTAGGTGAAATTATAGCAAGCAACCCTGGTCACAAAATAACTTTGGCAGCAGCATACAAAGAACGAGAAGATGCACTTATTTTTTGCAATCAATTAGTCCAGTTTCTACACAAACAGTTGCAAAATCAAGACTCTCTGACTTCAAAAAAAACACGACAAATTACTCAAAATTTGAAAGCAGTCCTCAAAACAATTGAGTATTTAGAGCACAACACAAATGTACTACTGACAATGGAAAACTGTTTTTTTGAGCTAAACTAATGTTATCGTCTCAAAACCGAGAAATTTCTTTGCTTATACAGCTCAATTCCATGTTTTAAAATAGCAGCATGTGCCTGCACGTTTTGATTCATGAACAGCTCTGCAGAAACTCCATCAATATAGCGAGAAAGAGTATTTAAAAGAACATTCAACCTTTCTGCTTTTCGCGGTGTGAGCTTCCCACCAGAGTGTTCTTTAATCTTCTTTGCAACGACATACAAGTTGTGAATAAGTTCTGGTTTTTTATAACTTTGTAACAGGACGGTCGGGTCATCAATGCTATCAATCAACAATGCAACTTCTATTCCAATTGCCCCTTGACCTAGTAGTTCAGAGATGATCTTGGAAACACGCTCAGAATGTTGATGTAGTATTCTTTGGTCGACCTGGTTTTCTTGTATAAATTTTTTCATTGTCTGCATTTTATCACATTTTTAATTATATCAAAATATATAATAATATGATTTAACATATATTAATATAACTTGATGCAGCAACCATTTTATTTTCGAAATCAAATTAGCAGAGATACTAATCGACTGCCAAAGTCCTAGATAAATACTTTTCCTCAAGTGATGTAGCTGTGGGGCGCTCAACCATTCCAAAATCGGGATTTTAGTTTGCATTATGCCACTATCCACGTACTTTAAAATATAGTATCATTGATGTAAATTCACGCTGTCAATAAAGAAGTTTCTGCCCAAATAACTTTGATTAGTTCTTGTGAATGTGGTATAAAAACAGACTTATGACAACACAACAAAATTCTTCATATAAAGCATCCGAAATTAAAGTCCTAGAGGGGCTTGAACCAGTCCGCAAACGTCCCGGTATGTACATTGGTTCTACCGATGCTCGCGGGTTGCATCACTTAGCAAAAGAGATTTTAGATAACGCAGTTGATGAAGCTATCGCTGGGTATGGAAAACGTATCCGTTTGTATTTGTCAGCGTTGACACAAGAGCAAACTAAACTTGCGAGTGGTAAAGAAGCAGGGGAACAAGCAATCACCGTTGTCGACGAAGGTCGTGGTATTCCAGTTGATATGCATGCTTCTGGTGTTTCTGCTTTAGAAGTCGTTATGACAAAACTACATGCTGGTGGCAAATTCGAAGAAACTGCCTACCAAGCTTCAGGTGGTTTGCACGGTGTTGGTTCTAGTGCGGTTAATGCGCTCTCTACGTTGTTACAGGTTATTGTGAAACGTGACGGTAAATTTCACTATCAAGCTCATTCTCGTGGCGTTCCTTTTGAAAGAGTTACAGTCATCTCAGAAGCAGAAGTTGTCAGAATGTTCCCAGAACAGTCAAAGCAGTTTATTAAAAATGAAACTGGAACACTGCTATCATTTGTGCCGGACCCAACTATTTTTTCTACCACAAAACTCAATCACAAGACATTAGTGAATATTGTCAAAGACCGTGCATATTTAATGGCTGGCATTTATTTTGAATTTATCGACTTACTCGCAGGTACTGATTTGCATTACTACTACGAAAGTGGTATCCGGTCATTAGTTGAACACATTAACATGACCAAAAAGTCACTGCACGATGTGATGTACTTAAACCAAACGTGGGAAGATGACCAGACTCATAAAAAAATTGGGGTTGAAATTGCACTCCAATATAACGACTCATACAATGAACGTTTGGAGTCATACGTTAACGTTATTCACACTCCAGATGGTGGGGCACACGTTAATGGGTTCAGAACTGCACTTGGGTATGTATTGCGCGACTATGCCAAAAAATATGGCTTGTTAAAAGAAAAAGAATCCTTTACTCCAGACGACATGAAGGAGGGGTTGGCTGCAGTTATTTTCGTAAAGATGCCTTCTAATGATCTGCAGTTTGAATCACAGACTAAAACAAAACTAAATAACTCTGAAGCCCAAACTGCAGTGTACCAAATCTTGAAAGATGGCTTTACTACTTTCTTAGAGGAGAATCCAAAAGCAGGCAAGACAATCATTGATAAGATTATGCTCTCTGCTCGCGCGCGCATGGCCGCGCGCGCTGCCAAAGACGCCGTCATCAGAAAAGGCGTGCTTGAGGGCAGTACTCTGCCTGGCAAACTAGCTGACTGTCAAAGTAGAGATCCAGCCGAGTCAGAAATCTACATCGTTGAGGGTGACTCTGCAGGTGGCTCAGCTAAACAAGGCCGTGACCGTAAATTCCAGGCAATCTTTCCACTTAGGGGTAAAATCCTTAACACTGAACGCGCCCGCCTTGATAAAGTTGTCGCTTTTGAAGAACTCAAAAACCTGGTTATTGCTCTGGGTGCCGGAATTGGTGAAACCTTTAATCCAGAAAAACTCCGTTACCACCGTATTATTCTCATGAATGATGCTGACGTTGACGGTGAACATATTACTACTCTTGGATTAACGTTCTTTTTTAGACACCTTCCTGAAGTCGTAGAGCAAGGCTATCTTTATATTGCCATGCCACCACTCTATAAAATCAAACATGGCAAAACTGAAAAATATGTCTATTCAGATGACGAAAAGGATTCATACACCAAAGAAGTGTTAGCAAAAAATCCAGATGAAAAATTTGGCATTCAACGATATAAAGGTCTTGGAGAAATGAATCCGGAGCAACTCTGGGAAACAACCATGAACCCAGAACACAGAATGCTTAAGCGCGTTACCATTGATGATGCTGACAAAGCGGATCAAACCTTCACCATCTTGATGGGAGATGACGTGGCTCCAAGAAAAAAATTCATTCAATCACACGCAAAATTAGCCACTATTGATATTTAATCGCAAGAAAGGAATATAACCTATGAAAACCACCTACATCATCGGGCACACTAAACCAGATACCGACGCGGTAGTTGCGGCCATGGCCTTTGAATACCTCTGTAAAAACTGGAAAGAAATGGGCTATGTTACCCCAGTTGCCGCTATTACTGACCCGCTTAACCCAGAAACTCAGTTTTTATTTGATACATTTGGTGTTTCTGCACCTAAAGTACTCACTGCAGCAGATTTAAACGAAAACACTGAAGTAGTTTTGGTCGATCATAATGAGGCTTCACAACGAATGTCTGGCCTTGACGGCGAACTTGAGTCACAAATTGTTGAGATTGTTGACCACCACAAGGCTAATATCAATTTTAACAATCCAGTATACCTTACTTTCAAACCCTGGGGATCAACTTGCTCTATTGTCTACTACTTGATGAAAAAATTTGGGGTCCAGCCAGAAAAAACACTCGCGTCCTTCATGTTGGCTTCAATTTTATCTGATACCGTTGGCTATAAATCGGCAACCTGTACCGAACATGATAAAAAATTTGGCTCAGAGTTGGCAGCACTTGCAGGAGTTACCGATGTTGACGGGTTCACTCTTGAAATTTTCAAAGCTAAGTCAAACATCTCTACACTCACCGACGAACAAATCGTTAAAAATGACTATAAAGTCTTTGACTTTGGCAAAAAAACCATGATTGATCAACTCGAAACTGTCGAACAAGACCTGGTTTTGACTCAAAAGAAAGCAAGTTTGCTACAAGCTATGGAAAGAGTCAAAGCCGAACTGGGTGCAGAACTTATCTTTGTGGCTATCACTGACATCTTGAAAGTAAACACAAAGTTACTCATCCTCACACAAGCAGAACAAGCAGTTGCCGAAAAAGCATTTGGCGGTACCACGGTTGATAATGTCCTTGATATCGGACCAAAAATGTCCCGCAAAAAAGAAATTGCGCCTGCTATAGAAATGGCACTCAAATAAGTAACCTGAAATAATAACTAATTTAGAAAAAAAATATGGCAGACTCACAAGAGAAACAAGACAAGATTGAAGAAATTATAGAAGAAGTGGCTGAAATTGAAGAAGCTGATCAGGCTGCAGAGCGCGTAACCCAAAAAGCTCAATCTGAAGAAGTCAATCAAGCTTTAATTGGCACGATAGAGGAGAGTAGATTTGGAAAACTCAAGTTCATTTCTATCAAATCAGAAATGGAAAAAAGCTATCTCGACTACGCCATGAGTGTTATCGTTTCTCGTGCGTTACCAGATGTGCGCGACGGTCTTAAACCAGTTCACAGACGTATTTTGTACTCCATGCACCGCAGTGGTATTCACTGGAACTCCGCATATAAGAAATCGGCTCGTATTGTAGGAGACGTCTTGGGTAAATATCACCCACACGGTGATGCTCCTGTGTATATGGCAATGGTCCGGTTAGCACAAGACTTTAGCATGCGTTATGAATTAATTGATGGCCAAGGTAACTTTGGCTCTGTTGATGGCGATAGTCCAGCTGCAATGCGGTACACCGAGGCCAGAATGGCAAAAATTACTCGAGAATTATTGCAAGATATTGATAAAAATACTGTGCCTTTCACAGATAATTTTGACGGCTCACTGCAAGAACCAACCGTGTTGCCAGCTAAATTACCAAACTTGCTACTCATGGGTTCGGAGGGTATTGCTGTTGGTATGGCAACAAAAATTCCTCCACACAACCTGAGAGAAGTTGTAGCGGCAATTGTGGCTACTATCAAAAAAGGGGCAGCTGTTGTTAACCCCAACGCAAAGTTTGAACTCCCAGAGAGAAAAACCGGCGGCAAGAAAGATGAAGAGATAAAAAACATGCACGCTCAAATCGACGCGTTGTTGGCGGCTGATTCTCAAGTCTTAGCTGGTGATTTTGACTCAGAAATTAGTATTGATGACATCATGGAGTACATCCAAGGACCAGATTTCCCAACTGGTGGTATCATGTATGACTTCAACGCCATTAAAGAAGGCTACAGAACCGGAAAGGGGAGAGTCGTCACAAGGGCAAAAACCGAGATTGTTGAAGATAAAAAGGGCAGATGGCACATTATCGTCACCGAAATTCCATATCAAGTTAATAAAGCTCGTCTGCTTGAAAAAATTGCCGACATGGTTCGTGACAAAAAAATTGAAGGTATCAAAGACCTCAATGATGACTCAGATAGAAATGGCTTACAAATCACTATTGACCTCAAGAAAGATGCCATCCCAAAGGTAGTTCTGAACAAATTGTTTAAATATTCTGAGCTGCAAACCACTTTTTCAATGAATGTGGTTGCCTTGAATTCTGAAGGCACCCCACAACTCATGAATATTCGTCAGATCTTGATGGAGTACATCAACCACAGACAATTAATGATTGTCAAAAGAAGCCAAAATGAGCTGAAAGAAGCACGCAACCGCGCACACATCTTAGAAGGCTTGTTGATCGCCCTTGCAAACCTAGATGACGTAATTGATACAATCCGTAAATCTAAAACTCAAGAAGACGCTAAAGAAGCCTTAATGAAAAAATTTGGTCTTTCCGAAGCCCAATCTTTGGCAATTCTTGATATGCAACTCAAGCGCCTGGCAGCCCTAGAACGCCAAAAAATCGAAGAAGAGTATGAAGCTATCAAAAAGACGCTCGATGACTTAATCAAGCTTTTGAGTCACCCACAAGCCATCCTAGACGTGATCGTTGACGAAGTTACTGAACTGTCAGAATTATATGGCGACGACCGCAAAACTAAACTCGTCAAAGGCAAAATCGGCGAGTTCTCTGAACAAGACCTTGTTGCAAGTGAAGAAGTCGTCATTACGCTCACTGAAACTGGCTATATCAAGCGTATGATCCCAAGTACCTTCCGATCCCAAGGAAGAGGTGGAAAAGGCAGCGTTGGCCTCAAGATGAAGGCAGAGGACGTAGTCCAGACGCTTTTAACGGTCAACACCCATGATACCTTGATGGTTTTCACAAATACCGGCCGCGTGTTCAAACTCAAGGCATTTGAAATTCCTGAATCTTCCAGGACCGCAAAAGGAACTGCAATTGTCAACATAATTAACCTGCAACCAGAAGAAAAAGTGCTTTCAATCTTGGTTATCGATGAAAAAAATGATGCCGATAAATATATTACCTTTGCCACAACCCAGGGTCTGGTCAAAAAATCAGCCGTGAAGTTATATGACAACATCCGTCAGAATGGCATTATTGCTATTACCTTAAATGAGGGTGATACTGTGGTGAAAGGCACACTTACCTCTGGAAAAGATGAGTTAATTATCATTTCACATGAAGGTAAATGTATTCGTTTTGACGAGGAAGAAGTCAAAGCAAGCAATCGTGATACCAAAGGCGTAAAAGGTATTACCTTGAAACGGGGCGATTATGTTGTTGGTTTTGAGGTGATTGATGCTGCAGATCTTGAGGCAAACAATGAAAAAACTCAGCTTTTGATCGTCACTGAAAACGGTATGGGTAAACGGACCAAGCTCGACCAATATCCAAAACAGAAACGCTCTGGTATGGGTGTTAAGGTAGCTGATATTACTAAACGAACTGGAATGGTCGCAAGTGCTCGAAAAGTAAATACTGATATTCATTCTGATTTAGTGATTACTACTTTAGACGGCCAGACAATTAAAATGGAGATTACCAAGAAATCGATTCCTGTATTGACCAGACCAACTCAAGGGGTTATCTTAATGCGTTTGAAGGGTGATAACAAGGTTGCGGCGGTTGCTTTGACCTTGCAGAAGGATGAAGAAGAGTAGGGGGATTTAGAGAGTTTTGACTCAAAAATTGAGGCCTAGTTGCAATATACTAGGCCTTTTTGCTATGATTTTAAGTAAGGTTTTTGGCATTTAACCATTGACAAAATTAGAATGTTATAGGATAATATGGTCGTATTCGAAAGAGTACAAAGCACATTAAAAATTCAACAAATCTCCAGGAGTAGCGAATAATTAAAAAGGCCCTAGAGGGATAAGAAAGTCATCGCGACTTTTCAGAAGCCCACTAGATCAGCCAATTTGATTATTCACCCCCTCTTGGGGAGTTTATCAACAAATCTCAATTTCGTATTTCAAAGGGTGAAAATCATGTCATTACAAGAACGAATTAAACAATCACAAGCTCATCAGGACTGGCAATTTGCTCAAGAAGCAGGAGCGCGGTTAGATGCGCTCAAAGGTGAAGTACAGCCGATTAATTACACTCAGGTAATCATCGGCCTGGTCGTCCTTGCCGTACTCATTATCGGCATCTTGTTTGTCGTCAACCTTGTGGCTACGGAAGCCAAGGCTGCCTTAGACGCGGCCGTATGTTCCGATTACAAATCCTGTGCCTGGTACGTTATCAACAACTACCTGGCGAAATAGAGGGGGGGCGCTGAATAAGCGCAAAACAAAGGCCGGGCGTCAAAACCCCGGCCTTTTGCTTTCTCAAAAGCATTTTTTCAAACTAGAAAATAGAGTATATTACTAAACAAGCCCTCAATTGAGGGCTTGTTTTCATTTTGCTTACTACTGGTGTAGTAGATCCTAGTTCGCGATGTAGTAATTGTATAACAAAACAACAAGTGTAGAAAGAATCATCTTGAAAAAAGAAATAGTGGACCTGAGGGGATTCGAACCCCTGACCTTTTGTATGCCATACAAACGCGCTAACCAGCTGCGCTACAGGCCCTCTTTATAGAAAAGTATTTTACAGAATAACTTGAGAAGAAACAAGTCTAATTCTAGGCCTCATACTTGACATTAAGCCTATAATATGCTAGAATGGATGCATATCAATTTCAATCAAATGAAGTTGTAGCACATTAACAAAAAAACGTACGCAGAGATCCTTAAGATATCAAAAGAATGATTTTTTAAGCATCTTTGTGGGATGTCGAATCCATAGCGATTCGAATATCAAACAAAGATACATCAACTCCAGTGGCGAAAGCGTAATTCTGGAGAAATTTCTAAAATATAAGGTGAAAAAATGTCATGGAAAGGCTGGGCCAACGCGTTTCTTATCACGTTGGTCATCGTTCTTTTGCTTTTGGCCGCCGCTGCTAACAGCGTCGGCGGCTAAAAAAAACCGGACTTTTATGTTCGGTGAATCATCCTTTTAGAAACCTGCCCCTGCACTTTGAAGTGCAGGGGCAAAATCCTTCCCCAAAATATGAAACAGGTAGAAATTCTTAAGAAATCAGAATACATGATTCTTTAGGAATCTCTACCTGGTGCTGGATCCTTGCGATCCAAACATCGAGCAGAGATACTCCTGGGTTAACGACTCATACGAGTCTCACTAGGAGAAAAAAACAAAATGGTGATCTCAGATGAAAAACAGACTTTCTTTTACCTACATCATTGGTGTAGGCCTCGTAATTATAGTTGTGTTAGTCGCCGGATGTGTAGTCTTTACCGCGGTCTCCCAATTTTTCACTGCCAACCCTGGCGGCCTTCCAGGCATGCTCGGAATTGGCGGATAAACCTTAAGAAAGTTCCCTGCACAACTCGTGCAAGGAACAGCCCCCTGACAATTTAGTCAGGGGGCATTTTTTTGCCCAAAAATAATTATTCTCGCAACCTCGTTCACCTTAACAACCCATAATTACTATCAAAATATTTCATAACATATATTATTACATCAGTAAAAGAGTAGGGAATTCACAGATTTGCATGGTTAAAATCCTATAGTTTTATATCATTATTTATAATTTGATATAGTAAATTTCAACCAAGAAACAAAATATCAGGAATATATTCTCCCAAGTCACAACTCAGAATGATGCTTCTCGTGCGACTTCCTCAACTCAGGCCTGGTTACATGAGTATAAATCTGCGTAGTAGCAATATTTTTATGCCCGAGCATCTCTTGGACATCCCTTAAAGAAGCGCCATTCGACAATAAATCAGTTGCAAAACTATGCCTGATCCCGTGCGGACTAATTTTTATAGGTAACTTAGCCTTCCTACAATAGGTATCAACCAACCGCTGCACGCTTCTGGTAGTCAACCGCATTTCTTCACCGTCAGCTAACAACTCAGGTTTTTGCCCAGAATAGCGAATGAACACAGGGTCCCAATTATCAGTTCTTGAAGCCATATACTTATCCAACCAATACGCAGCCCGTTCACTTAAAAATACAACCCGAGGCCGTCGACCTTTTCCGATCACCCCAAACTCTCGTTTTTGCAAGTCGATTTGGTCGCGGTTTAACCCCACCAACTCACTCACACGCAAACCCGTTGAAAACAAAACTTCTAGAATAGCTTTATCTCGTAATCCGCCTTTTGCTGACAATGAGGGCTGATTCAGCAGTCGTTCAATCCGTTCAATATTCAAGAATTCCATATGTTGGGACTCAGCTTTTGGCAAATCAATCTTTTCAGGATGTAGCACCGGAGCATCATTTTTGACCATAAACTTCAGCAAAGACCGCAGTGCAATAATGTAGTAACTCTGTGTTCGCTTAGATAGAGTACGGCCAACTTCATCAACATATCGTGACAAATACACGCGGTAACTGCGTACGATATCTTGATCCAATTCCTTCAAATCTTTGTAGCCTTCATTTAAGAACCATTCGTTAAATCGCCGAATGTAATGGGAATAATTGCGAATTGTAAGACGACTAACGTTACGCTCCACTTCAAGATGTTCAATAAAAGTTAGTAATGCTTTTTGTGGGTTAGTTGAAAGTGCCATATTGTGTTGTTACCCTTATTGTACGCCTTGCTATAGTTTACTTATTTGACAAAATACTATGAGTTTTTAGCAGTCTTACTATGTCTCTGCTAATTTTGATTTAAAAATATAAATGTTGCCATATCAATCTTTTTCACATACTCATTTTTGATATAGTTTGATATAAATATGAATAAAAATTCCAAAAAAGAGGACTTATTAAGTATTTAATACAGTTATGTTTCCCTAGTGTCCCCCAAGAGAGTAAGAAAGGGGAGTATAGCATTCACTCACAGCATGTTAACGAACTGACATTCATGAACTAAAAAGAGTATACACAAAAAAACAGAATATTGTGCGACGCAAAACGAATCTGAGTTCAGTTAGTTCAGAAGATATCCTGATGCTGTAAGAGATAGGAATGCTTGAACTTCACGATCATTAGGGACTGTCTGGGCAAATTTTGCTGTAATGTAGTTGACCATTTCGTTAATCTCCTTGACCTCAACCAAACCAAGCGTAAGAGCAAACCAGACAAACAGATCCTGAGTAAAATTATCTACAAGCGACTGATCAATATCTCGTTTATATAATCTGAAATCTTCAGCACTTGCTGACTGTCCATTCAAATATATTAACAAACCGTCGTCATACATTTTAGAAAAAAAATCATAGAGTGCATCATACACAACAATTTTCTGTTTTTGAGCAGACTCCGGCTGATTTTTTCTTAAGTATCTTTTATAAAGCTCCCAGCTTTTTTTAATTCGATGTTCAATGTTTTGAAATTGCTGCTTTAAAGCATCTTTACGATCTGACGCTTGTCGCTCACGTTCACCTTCAACAATAAGTCGTTTCATAACTGTTTTCCTTTGTATTTTGAATATTTTTCAAAATTTGTGAGATTGTATCACAGTAGTCAAGAAAAATCGCTATCCACCAGATAAAAGGCAATTTAAAAGCCCAAAATCGGCTTTTTAGTTTATAAACGGCTTATCGGTCGTCAAAAAAACGGTTTTAAGTACTTCAAAAAGCCTCAAATGCAGTCAAAAGAAATAATAGCAATTAAAAAGACTAGACAACCAAGAAGACAGGGAAGAATAAAAAGAAAAAGACGATATAAAAACAAAAAATAAAAAAAAAGCTAGATATTGGCAGTACATATCGGGGAATACTTAAAAACAACCACAACCGAGATTTTATAGCTTATGTCGTAAAAGTAATATTGTGCGACATAACACAAATCTGGAAATCCATACCCCACCAACGAATAGGGAACAAACCGATTGGGGCTACAGAACTTTTTGAAATATCGGTACATCTCTGCTCTGGGGTAGGCTTTGTGCCACTCCTTCCACACAACTGTGTCTCTTTGCAAAACAACCCCTCTCAGGTCTCTCGCTGAAAGTACTTTTTGTACTCAAATATGCACCAAAACCTATTCGGGTTTTATTCATTTTCACACTCTTTTCACGAGGACCCCGATACCAAAGCACCAGGCATTCACATCCTGAAATGTTTAGTTTAGATTATTTTTGCATCGAAGCTTTTAATAACTAAACCACCAGGCATACTGTATAAGTTATCCACATTTATTATAGGCCTCTTCTCTATTTCAAACTATATCAATCATTTGCTATATCAAACTATATCACTTTCCTCTTCTCTGCCTGGTTTGTCTGATTTTTTCTAGCACCTCTTCCCTAGTTTTTTTCATTAAAATTCTTACACCCAATCTGGAAACCAAACTTTAAATGCAACCTTTTTAAATGTATTTTTTCGAAATCTTCAAGTACCTCATAGAACACTGTTTTATTCTTAGTTTCCAGGCTTATTGCTCTGTTCTTCTCCCCTTATATTATAGGACGTTATTCTTACCCTGCAAAACTGCCTCCAAAAAAACTCGACTTTCTTCCATGTTATGCAGCGCTATATCGTCTGCCTGCCTATGTGTATGCTTTATGACAGCCATGCTTACATCTAGTAAGCAGATCTCAAACTTCCTAGTTTTCTTCTCTTGCCGTAAATGGAAATGGTAGCAATCTAAATATACTCTATCCCTATTTGCCTGTTTCACCACGTCCGAGACCAGTCTTTTAATCTTGGAATAGTCATCTGGTGTTATCTTCATTTGAACAAAATCTTGATTTTGAACATCTGTCATCGAATCACTCAAGCCCCAAACAATATATTTTCCACCTTCTGTCATGTCAGAAGAAATCATATACATCGTTTCAGTCTGGGTATTTATGAAGTAAGCCGCAAATTCAGGCACTAGATAGCCCTTTTTTCTTAGCAAAGTATAGGCTTCAACAACTGCAGCTACTTTACTTAGCGTGTTTTCATATGAACTAAAATCAAATTTGTTAGTTGCTCGAGCATTGTACTTATATTCTTTCGCAAAGTATGTGATTCTCCCTAATTCTTGAAGCAAAACGATCATCAAAAACTTACTACCTTCACATCCACCAACATCAACACTTTGTATTGCTTCAATTAGTATTTTTACTCTCCTGAGTAGAGGACTCTTCTTCTCCAGCCCCAGCAAATCATATGTATTGCCAACTAAACCTGTAGAATCTATCAGTTTTTTCATGAAAACAAATTATATCACCAGATTGAAAATCTTATTTAAACGGCACAACAGATAGAAAGACAATGCCCACAAAACCGGCTACTAATGAGTACTCAACTAAGATTCTCACAAACAAACGACCGCGAATAAAGCTTTGCATCAATCCAATACCAATATAAAAGAATGACATAATAAACAACGCATAGTACCAAATTCCGAGCGGAAAGAACGACAAAACCAAAGCAAGTTCCATCAAAACTAGGGTTAGTACCATTGAGAACCCCACAACATCTTTTTCAACCCGATTTTCGAGGTTTACAGACCATAACAGCATAAAAATGAGTGGCAGATGAACCAACCCAATTAATAGCATGTTCAAGTAAAACGGCAACTTCAAAGAAAAAACCGTATTGGAAAACAGCAGTGAAATCAAAACACCAAATAACCCCGATATCGCATTAGCAGCATGCACGAGCTGAATGGTTCTGCCTTTTGCAACAGAAAAAATATTTGATGTCAAAAACAAGGCGTACATCCCCACCCCAAACAACAGTACAATTGCTGCTTGAGAAATAAAACTTTCAGGAAGCAAAAAATAGAATAGTGACACTGCAGCTGCGTAGATTGCAGTGAAAGGAATGATTGTGAACCGCTCATGAGGCTGTAAATCATCAGCTAAGGCCCAAGTTGAAATCAGATACGTAAACACCACAAATATAGCAATTGCAATGTAGCGGATTTCTAAAAAAGTATATTGAACTCCAATGAGTCCAAGCGTAGAAACAACTGAGGCAACAACAAATTTTTCTCTACGTCGCATATTTTTGAATATCCAAATACTTCTTATTCTTCAGTTTCTTCTTCAATATCTGCTGCCAAATATACATCCTCAATGTCATCAAGTTCTCGAAGAGCATCTGCCAAATCCAATACTTGCCCAGCGGTCTCTTCATCAACTTCTAGAGGCATTGTGCAAACATATCCACCTTCAGGGTCTCGTTTAAACATGTACATTGCGCTCCCTGGACCTCCAAGCGAACCCCCATTTCTGCTAAACGCAAATTTGACTTCACCCGCTGTCCTATTTGGATTATCAGTCAGACCAACAGCTAATATAGCCACTCCACCAGGCCCAAATCCTTCATAGACAATTTCTTGAATTGATCCACCACTTGCAGTTTTTCCTAGTCCACGCTGAATAGCTCGATCAATGTTGACCATTGGCATATTCGCGGCTCTAGCCTTATCAAGAACTACTCTTAGTCCTGCATTAAATTTGGGATCTCCTGAACCACCTTGTTTTACGGCAATTCTAATTAACTTTGATATTTGGCCAAAAACTTTGGCTCTTTTGGCATCAACAACGCCTTTTCTTTGCTGTATATTGTGCCATTTGCTATGACCTGCCATACATGTTTTCCTTTGCAGCTATTCTAGCACAGTAGACCATAAATTGAATGTTGACATAGCTGTCATTCAAAGGTATTCTTTCTCGACAATAAATAGCAAAAAATAGATACAAAAAGCTGAGGAGTATCAAACCATGAGTCTACAAACAGACCTGCGAAATTTAGCTATCAAAGACGCCAAAAATGGTGACTGGGATCAAGCTGTCGAACACAACCTTCAAATTCTGGAATTAACTCCAGAAAATACTAATGCCCTCAACAGACTTGGCATTGCATATGTACAGCTTGGAAAAACAAAAGATGCAAAACAAGCATTTACTACAGTTTTAGAACTCGATAAAAACAACAAAATAGCTGCCAAACATCTTGAAAAACTTGAAAACAATCAAGCCTGTATTGCTCCATCATTCAGCAAAAGCCATTTTATTGAAGAACCTGGAAAAACAAAAACGGTTCCTCTATTTAGACTTGCTGGCAAAAATGTTTTAGACACTGTCAGCGTTGGAAAAGAATGCCAACTCATTATTAAGAACCGATTTATTTCTGTAGAAATTGACGGGAAATATATTGGTGCACTTCCTGAGGATCTTTCTTTTCGACTCACAAAACTAATTAACGCAGGAAACACTTATGACTGCTTGATCCGTTCTTGTAATCCTAAAAACTGCGATGTCTTTCTCAAAGAGACATTTCAATCTGAAAAAAACGTCGGAACCCACTCGTTCCCACCAAGCAAGATGTCACTCAATCCTTTAAGTGATCTTGATGAAGCTGTAATTCTAGAAGAAAACATTCCAGTTGAGATTGTTGAAACAGATACTGACACAGAGAGAACTTTTGAAGATCGCCTTGATTCTGATGACGATGATCTAGAATAATTTTTGCGTTATTTTCCAACTATAACAACTACCTTGGCCCGATACTGTTGTGCATCTTCTAGCTCAGCCAGTGGTAATACCTCTGGTCTTTGTGGAAATATTCCTAATATGTTCTCGACCAGCTTAATGCAGTTCACAGGCTCCTCACCATAAAATATTTTTGTTTGTTCTTGCACTTGAGGGATGTCGTCAACCCTGACTACAACTGCCCCCGAATTTTCAATAACATCCCCAACTTTTCTTGCCACACCATTCTCCCCTGTCGCATTAATTACAGCAACTGAACAGTATTGAGATACTTCGCTAGAAACAGTAGAAAATTCATGCTGATAGGAAGCTACATCCGCTAAGTTTTTTGCTGAGAGAGAAGTAACCTCTTTTGTTCGGTAATGTAAATAAAGCAGTGTCCCAACTGAATCTAAGTTTACTTGCCCCAACTGTTTTATAAAGCTTGAAAAGAAAAATGCAGAGAATTCAGACCCTTCGATTTCATCCAGTGGGTCTGCAACTGCAACGATTGTATCTACCGGAATTCCAAATAACTGCGAGTATGCAGCTGTCATAAACTGCTTCTCTTTTTTATCAATGAGTAGTAGTTGATACATCGATTGTAGCGGGTATTCACCATACCCACCGGGAACTTCTACACTTTGTTCAGAATCAATGCGAAGCACAGTGCTTTTTTGGCCGCTACTTGAAATATGTGCGAAATAAATATATTTGCTAGGAACATCTAATCTATCAGAAACGATCACTATATTTTTGTCATCAGTGTCGCGGTTCACAATCGAAGGTAAAACGAAAAAGTATAGTGCACCCACTAACAAAGCAATTACAAAAATGGTAAAAAATATTCGTCTCAAAAACATCACAAATCGGGAATTTCTTTTCTCAGTAGAAACTCTTTTTTTGGGGGCAGTACGTTTTTTTACATTCATTCACACCAGTATAGATGAAACGCAAACTACTCTTCAAGGATATAATCGCGAAGCTGCTGGCTTAAGCGAACCATAAATCTCACATTATGAATTGATGCAAGGCGATAAAATGTTAATTCTTTTGTTTTATATAAATGATTCAAATATGCTCTAGAATACCCATTCTTACAGGTATAACAATCGCAGCCTGCCTGTATAACTTGAGTATCAGTAGCAAATTGAGCATTTCCAATATTCAAACGACCATTTTTGTAGGGACTATCAAAAAATGGCTCTTGACCATTTACAGTGTTCAACTGACCAAAATAGAGCGCACCATTACGAGCCAGCCGAGTTGGTCCTACACAGTCAAACATGTCAAATCCTGCCAAAACTGCGTCAACAATATCTTGCGGATCACGACCTAAACCCATGGCATATCGTGGTTTGTTTTCTGGCAGTATATCTTCTATCCAACTCATCATTTCTTTGGTGCCTTCCATGTTGTAGCCAACAGTTTCTCCCCCACAGGCAATTCCATCGAAATCTAAGCTCGTAATAAACTTGGCAGATTCTTCCCTCAAATCCTTAAACATTGCCCCTTGGATAATGCCAAATAATGCCTGATAGTTACCATAGACACTTTGCCTTTTATGTTTATTCCAATACTCAAAACAACGCTTCGCCCACCGATGCGTTCGTGCGATAGATGCTGCGACATATTTTTTCTCTTCATGATCCGAAACGCACTCGTCAAAGGCCATAATGATATCTGCACCAATCTCTCTTTGAATTTGGATTGAATCTTCAGGACTGAAAAAGTGTTTAGTACCGTCTAAATGAGAAATAAACTGGGCGCCCTCTTCAGAAATTTTTACTCCAAGCTTACGCATTTCAGATTTTTTCTCTTTGCCAATTTCTTGCTGACGACCTAAAGAAAAAACTTGAAATCCACCAGAATCAGTTAGCATTGGTTTGTCCCAACCCATAAATTCTTGAGCACCACTCATCTTTCGCAACTTTTCCATTCCTGGACGTAAATACAAATGATATGTGTTTGAAAGAATAATTTGTGCATCAAGATCCTGAATATCTTTAGTATCCAGCGCTTTCACGGTCGCAAGCGTTCCCACTGGCATGAAAATAGGTGTTTTCACTTCACCATGTGGTGTTTGCATAACACCAGCACGCATATGGCCTTTTTTCTTATGTAGTTTGAATCCAAATTTTTTCATCACAGAACGATATTATATAATATGACTTCAAGTAATCACTCTACAGTATGAAATTATCAAATTTTAACTACCAATTACCCAACGACAAAATCGCCAAAGTTCCTGCCGATCCTCGTGATACAAGTAAGTTGTTAATTTTAAATAAATATTCTGGGAAAATAATTGATGATCATTTTTATAATCTGGCAGAGTATTTACAACCCGGCGATCTTTTGGTTCGCAACAATACAAAAGTTATTCCAGCTCGGATTTTTGGGACAAAAGAAACTGGAGGCAAAGTTGAGATTCTATTAACAAAAAAAATCGCCCATTCAGGTGCTACTGAAACTTGGGAATGTATTACTAAACCAGGTCTAAAACCGAACCAAAAAATTTTCTTTGACTCTGCTCTACCCTCTGGAGAAAAAACTCATTTAGTAGCTCAATGCCTTTCAACAAAAAGCAAACTATATACACGCATTATAGAGTTCAATCAAATGGGACCCCAATTTATAGAGACCCTAGAAAAAATTGGTATCACTCCCCTGCCCCCATATATTGCAGACACTGTAAATGACAGTGATGCTATTCGCAAAAAATATCAAACCATTTATGCTAAATATGACGGCAGCGCAGCAGCCCCAACTGCAGGATTACACTTCACTAAGGAACTTGAACAGAAACTGTTAGCCAAAGGAATACAAATTGCAGAAGTTACATTACACGTTGGTCTTGGCACTTTTCTTCCAGTCAAAAACGAGAATATTCTAGAGCATCACATGCACTCTGAATGGTTTGAGATCACACAAGAAACTGCAGATCTAATTAATAAAACAAAAGCAGAAGGAGGAAAAATAATTTGTGTAGGAACAACTTCGGCCCGCGTGCTTGAATCGGTTTCTTTGTGTAAAAGTGATAAGTGCACTATACAAGCAAAAAATGGTGAAACTGAAATATTTATGTATCCAGGGTATGAGTACAAAATAGTTGATGGATTAATCACTAATTTTCACTTACCAAAATCAACCTTGTTAATGCTCGTTTCTGCATTTGTAACCGCTCCAAACACAGACCAAAATTTTATAACATTCTTAGAGACTTCTGCTGGCAAAGCATATAAGCACGCAATTAAAAATAACTATCGATTCTATTCTTTTGGTGACGGGATGCTAATCATTTAGTGAACGGAAACTGTGCGTAATGTGCGCGCTCGCCAAGCTCGCGCTCAATCCTCATCAACCGATTGTATTTTGCAACTCGCTCACTTCTTGAAAGTGAGCCAGTTTTTATCTGTCCAGTTCCGGCACCTACTACAAAATCTGCAATAAACGTATCTTCTGTTTCCCCAGACCTGTGAGAAACAATCGCGGTCATTCTGTTTTCTTTTGCAAGTTTAATTGCAGCGATCGTTTCTGTTACCGTTCCGATTTGATTCAGTTTTATCAAAATTGAATTGCCAGCACCTAGATCAATTCCTTTTTGCAAACGCTTGATATTTGTCACATATAAATCATCGCCAACCAATTGCACTCGATCACCAATCGCTTTGTTCAAAGCTACGAATCCATCCCAATCGTCTTCAGCCAGACCATCCTCAATTGAAACAATTGGGTATTTTTCAATCCAATCTGTATACAGCGCTACCATTTCTGTACTGGTTAGTTCTCTACTCTCAGTTTTAAAAACATATTTGCCATTTTCGTAAAATTCACTCGCTGCCGGATCTTGCGCGATGGCTATTTCTTCTCCAGGCTTGTATCCTGCCTCCTTGATAGCAGCGATCATCAACTCAAACGGCTCCTCGTTCCGCTTCAACGAAGGTGCATAGCCACCCTCATCCCCAACCGTAATTTGAAAGCCTTTTTCTTGGAGCATTTTCCCTAATACATGGAATACCTCGGACCCCCAACGAACAGCCTCTTCGACATTCGGCGCACCAACCGGCATCAACATATATTCTTGCATGTCTGTTGACCCAATTGCATGTCTTCCACCATTGAGCACATTCATCATGGGAATTGGAATAATGAACTCTGTTTCCGAATTGCCAAACAAGCGAGCCACATACTGATATAACGGCATTTCGAGTGAAGCGGCTGCTGCTTTAGTAACTGCCATAGAAACTGCCAAAATAGCGTTTGCACCAAGTTTACTTTTTGTTTCTGTACCATCAAGCTGAATCATTTTGTCATCGATTGCTTTTTGATCAGTCACTTCCATACCTGTGAGTTCCGCAGCAATCCAGGTATTCACATTCTCTACAGCCTGCATCACATCTTTACCTAAGTAGCGATCACTTTTTTCGTCTCGTAACTCTAGGGCTTCATGTGACCCTGTTGAAGCACCAGAGGGAACTGAAGCAGTCGCAGAAACACCGCCTTCGAGCGTAACTTTGGCTTCTACAGTTGGATTCCCTCGAGAATCAAGAATTTCTTGTGCATAAATTTTGGCAATGGTCATATAACCAGTATATCTTAAGAACTAAAAGAAAACACGCTTCTCGTGTGTTGTATGAATAGATATATTTTGATATATTTAACCCGGATGAAAAAATATACTGTACCGCTCTTTGCTGCCATATTCTTCACAATCATGTTTCTCTATCCAGTTCTCTTTCATTTCACCACCCACCTCACTTCAAGGGCCGATGGGGTTTTTATTTCATGGACAATTTATACTGTGAGTACTCTTTTAGCAGAAGGTAAAAACATTTTTGATCTACCAATTTACTTTCCTTTTGCAAATACACTCACCTATTCTGATCCTTTCATTCCTACCGCAATTCTTACCATACCGCTGCTGTTTTTTACAAAAAATATAGTTGCCATTCATAATTTTCATCTGATTTTTGGAGCAGTACTTTTGTATGTATCGAGCTATTTTATTGGAAAGCAACTCAAATTTTCCAACCTTGCTAGTCATTTCCTAGCGTTTTTTTTCACTTTTTCTTCAATTCAGACTCAATATTTAGTTCACCTACATACTTACTTATTAGCAGGAATCCCGCTTACCCTTTTGTTTTTTTTGAAGTGGATTGAAAATAATCAATGGTATTGGCTCTTTTTCTCTCTGTGCGTGTTCATTTTACAAACACTTAATTCACCGATGAGTGGGTTCTTTGTGTTTTTTGCTTGCATTCCCTTTTTGCTACAAAAAACGACACTTACACAAATCAAAAAAAATATGTTCATGGTAAGTTACTATATTTTTTTTGCCTGTGTCGTTTTAGCACTTTTCTTTACACCATATTTTTTGACTTCGCAACAATTTAAATACACTAGAACTATTCGTGATGCAGCTCATTTTGCTTTTTCTCTTGATAGATTATTCCAGCCTGACTTGCTACTTAGCTTTGGTTTACTCTTTTTACTTTGGAAAACTACGAAAAAAACAAAAGAGAAAACCACAGGTAACTTAACTATTTTTACTTCAGCTTCAGCTCTTTTTGTTGCTTGCATCGGAGTAGTCTTGATGCTTGGACCAGTCATAAAGATACATAATGAAACCTTTAAGATTTTTGGTGTCCCGATTCCCCTACCTTACACAGTTTTATATTATCTTATCCCAGGGTTTAAAGCGTTCAGAGCAAGTTCTCGCTTCATTGTGTTGCTAAACTTTGGAATAGCTTTACTGTTTGGAAATTTTGTAAGTGAGTCTAAATTAAAACAAAAGTTTTTGTATCTTTTGTTTGGTGTACTTATAAGTACACAATTTTACTTTCACTTTGCCCAGTTTGAGCTATATCAAATTCCAACAGAAATTCCAAAAATCTATGATCTAGTAAAAGAGCAAAAAAAATCAACAATATTGGCTGAATTTCCCGTTTTTTCCTGGAGAATGATGCCCTTTGCCTACCTAGAAAATGATAGGTTGCTATACCAAACGTATCACGGGAAAATTCTATACAATGGTGTGAGTGGCTTTACTCCACCAGAACGAGAATCACAGTGGGATCTATTGTGGCAAGAATTTCCAAGCGAAGAAACAATTGTGCTTTTAAAAAACGCAGGAGTTACCTTGGTTCTGATTCATTACGATTTATATGATGAAATGTATGAAAAAAACTTTACCTATGCTGCTCATACAAGCAAAAATAGCCATGAACTAAAACAGAATATTGGAACAAGACTAGATTTAATCGATTGTAAACAAAATGCTTGCATTTATTCCATAAGATGACCTATAGTATATATTTTTGTCATAAATATGGTATAATCACGACCTATTTGTAAAATACAGAAATTAAACATGAAACGATATTTGAGCTTAACAATAGAAACAGGTGGACAACCTGAACACCCAACTGTGTTACCACTAAGTCGAATAAAACTTGATTTAAAGGGGTTGCTCAGGGAAATTCAAGAAGAAGGTGATTATTTTGAACTTGGTAGTGACACTACCATTACAGCTGCTTTAATCAGACTTATTAAAGCTGACAAAAAAATAGCTTTAGAACTTGAGAGCTATTTTGAAATAAGAACCCAAGACGTGAAAATAGTAAACATCTATTTTACTCTCTTAGGCCACCTTGACTCATTAGAAGAATTAGTAAAAAAAATACATAGAAGTCGATATGGTACTCGAAAAAATACTCAAGATACCCTTGAAAAAATTCAAAATTGCGTAAACGTAATAGAAAAACTGCTTCAGTGCTTCTAAAATTTCACGCACACTCCCTCTAGAAATGAAAAAGCCCCGGCAGCTTTCTGGAAAATTCCAGAAGTGCGCCGGGGCTCCTTTTAATTCAAATAAAATTATTTACTCTCTCCCACTTCGTATCTCACAAATCTGTTCACAACAAACTTTTCACCAATCTTACCAGAAACACCCTTAACTAATTCTTCAACAGTTTTGCTTGGGTCTTTTACAAATGGTTCAGCTAACAATGCTTCAACAGTTTCTGAATTCATGGCTACAACGTGAAGTGCTACATCTCTTGCCATTGCTTGGAATTCATCATTTCGAGCTACAAAATCAGTTTCACATAAAATTTCAACCATTGCAGCTACTTTATTTGTTGCATGTACATAACAAGCAATATAGCCTTCATTGGTTTCTCTATCTGATTTCTTTTCAGCTAACGCCAAACCACGTTGTCTGACAACTTCTTTTGCTTCTTCGAAATTACCATTAGCTTCATCAAGGGCTTTTTTGCAATCAAGCATTCCAGCACCTGTCTCTTCTCGTAATCTTTTAACGTCTTGAGCAGTGTAATTTGCCATTATTTGGTCTCCTCTGAAACTACTTCTTTTGTTTCCTTTTCAGGTTTCTCGACTTTGGCAGATTTACCAGCATCTTTTTTACCTTCTTGATATGCTTTACTGATTTCACCAATTAAGAAGCCAAGACTTCTGACAGCGTCATCATTAGCTGGAATCACAATATCAATACCTTCTGGATCTGAATTAGAGTCAACGATAGCAACAACTGGAACACCCATATTTTTTGCTTCTTTAATAGCATTCTTTTCTCTATTGATATCAACAACAAATAAGAAGCTTGGAGCTTGTTTGAGTTCTCGTAACCCGTCAAAGAAACGACCCAACTTAATTCTCTCTTTCTCAAGTTGAACTTTCTCAAATTTGGTGTATCCATCAAATTTTCCAGATTTCAAACCACTCTCAATATCGAGCATTTTCTTAAGTGAGCGCTTCACTTGAACCCAGTTAGTTAAAAATCCACCAAGCCATCGAGCAGTAATGTAGTGTACACCAGCTTGTTTAGCTGCGGTTTCTACTAATTCTTTTGCCTGCTTCTTTGTACCAACCATAACCATGGTGTTACCCTTTACAGCTTGATCATACACAAAATTGTATGCAAGCTGTAATTGTTTTGCAGTAATTGCTAAATCAAAAATATGAACGCCATCTTTTTCTGCGTAAATATATTCGTTCATTCTTGGGTGTCTTTTAGCCTTTTGGTGACCAAAATGACAACCAGCCTCGAGTAGAGTCATTAAATCATACTCAGGTGCTTTATTAGGAAGCTTAGAAAAATCAATTTTCATACGTCCTTATTTCCTCTCTGTTTTGCGATTTCCGCAAAGAGTGCGATTGAACAGACAAATCAGGACTATGATCTATTCGCTCGCATATATTTTTTACTAGAGGTGTATTTTAACATAGAGAAACAAAAATTGCTAATGAGAAAATTACTTGGTTTACTTGTCAGTCACCGCAACTCGACTACCCAATGTATCACTCAAATAGTTTGCAAAATCCACGGTTGTCTGGATTGAGACTAGAATTGTGTTATCTGACTTCCAATCAAAACCCCCAGCTTTTGACCAAACATGAAAAGTTGTTTCTGCCTGAGAAGCTTTTCTACTTGGTTTTGAGTTTTGATATTCAGCAAATACATCTAACAATAGCTTATATTTTGTTAGCCCAGATCTTGCAAGCCAAACTACCTTTGGCAAGCTCGAAAACTGCTCAATACCTACTCTTTTCTCTGGATTTATCCTAACAACCATATGTATCTCCTTTAGCTTCGATCTTATCATACACTATTTTCGCAGTGCCAATCAAATATATGAAGCCAACTTTACGCAATTTTCAAGCAGACTAATAACGGTCATAGGACCAACACCACCAGGTACAGGGGTTATAAAAATAGCTTTTTTGGAAACCGAATTAAAATCAACATCTGCTTGCGGCTCACCAACATCTATGACCACAACATTTTCCGAAACCATTTCTCCAGTAATCAACCCTTTCCTGCCTGTAGCAGTTACAATCACTGACGCATCGAGTAATTTTTGTCCAGATCTCATGCGGTCCTCAAGTTCTTTGCTTGCAATAATTTCAACAATCCTCCCTTGTCTCTTGAGTTCATAAAACAGTGGAATTCCCAACAGTTCTGATTTGCCAATAATAATATATTTGCCATTAAAAATTTTCTGGGTCTCCTGTAGCATCAGTTCTTTTGAAAGTTGCTCGAAAGCCTCATCAAAAATATTCAATACTGCCTGACAAGTTGCAGGTAGCACTTTACCCATATCCTGCCAGGTCGTATCACTAATTTGTTGAATAGTAATTGGGTGTAATCCATCGACATCTTTTTGTTCATCTATGTACGAGGTGAGTTTAGTCCACCAAGAACCATATTGGTCTCTCTCAAAACGCCTTGGATCTGGCTGATTAGCAACAACTTTCAAAAAATGTTCGTCTTGGGCACGAAGCCAAGAATTCCTCGAGGGTTTTTGGATAATAATTCCAGTGATTTCAGGGTTTTTCCCCAACTCTTCAAGTTTTGTTTGGATTTTTTCGACTTCATCTGACAGAGAAAAATCAAACACACGGTATTCAATCCCAAGTCTGGCCGCAGCTTCACCCTTTAGCCTAGTGTACAACCGACTTCCAGCGTCTTCTTGAAATAAGATCGCGGCTATAACCAATTTCACTCTAGAGAAATCACGCTCAAGTTTTTTCTTGAGTCTCTGCTCTCTTTCTTGTGCTAATTTATTTCCGTCAAAAATTATCATTGAGAACTATAGTATACCTCAAGCGTGTGACAATTTCCTCAGATATTCAATATTTGGAGCATCTGGACCATTACCCTCAAAGCCTGGAGCTTCTGTTATCAGCGTAATTTTATTAACTGTTCCATAATTGAGGAAAAATTCCATGTCTTCCTTAGAAATATTCCCCTCTCCTAAGTTTTCATGCCTGTCTCGACCAGAGTCGAAACTATCTTTACTATCATTCACATGTATGCACTTAAGAGAATCCCACAAACCTAATTTTGTAATTTCATTAATTGCACTTTTGGAAATCAATGAGCCCTGTGACTCTCCAAGTGAGTACCCGGCCGCATGAGCATGACAGGTATCAAGACACCAACCAAGTCTAGCAATTGCTGGGATTGATCCTGATTCTTCATGCGAAGAGCTAGAAAGCAATTCATCAACTCGATCAGTTAGCCAACTGATTTCAGACAGGTCACTACATAATTTTCCGTTTTGACCTGCTGAATTTTCTATCAAAAATGTAGAATCCTCAGGTGTAGTTTCTAGCAATTTGGCAATCTGTTGAGCCACTTGTTCTTTTACAGCATCAAATCCTCTCCCTTGGTGGCTGCCTAAATGAACGACAATCCCCGAACCTTTTATCAAACTATCAAACCGCAAATCGTATTGTAAGACATCGAAACTTTTCCGTAGGAGTTCGGGGTTTTCTGAAGCTAAGTTTACTAAATAAAGCGAATGAGTAAAGATTGGTTCAACATTTAATTCTTTCCTTTTTGCAAACATTTTTTCTGTTTGAATTGTTTGCAGCTCTGTCCGCTTCCAGACGCGTGGACTGCCGGAAAAAATTTGGGCGCAGTTAGCCCCAATCGCATGCGCTCTTTCTATGGCTTTTTCTAAGCCACCACTTGCTGATACATGGGCACCGACTCGTCTATTCATATGGCTTATCTTACTACGTTCTCTTTCTGATTGTCATGTTTAAAAGTTCCTATAGTATGATATACTATAGGATAACATATGAATTCAAGTAGACTACAAAACTACACCATCTACCACAACAACTCCGAAGAATATCATCGAATCAAAAAGGAAGTTTTCACCTCTGATTCTTACTACTTTGAAACTGAAAACCCCACCCCATTTATTATCGATGCAGGAGCCCATATTGGCTTAAGCACGCTGTACTTTAAACAAACCTACCCAAAATCAGAAGTCGTTGCGCTTGAGCCAAACCCCAACAGTTTTGAATTGTTAGAAAAAAATCTGTTTGAAAATCAAATTGATGGCGTTACTGCTGTTAAAGTAGCCCTCAGTGATCATGAGGGCTTTGAATCTTTCTTCTTAGATGAAACTGAAGAACAGTGGTATTCAACTGCCGGCTTTCACAGAGGTTCTTGGGTTGGCACACAAAGGTCAGAAGAAATTACCGTCCCAACCCAAAAACTAAGCTCATTTGTGACAAAGCCGGTTGACCTACTCAAAATGGATATTGAGGGTGCAGAACAGAAAGTTCTCTTTGCATCGCAAGATTGTCTCTGGCTTATCAAAGAAATCAACATTGAATTCCATCCTCACCCTACGCAGTCACTGCCAAAGCTTGTTGAATTATTAGAAAGAACTCATAAAGTTGAACTATTCAAAAACACAAATAGTGTTTTACTAAAAAAAGCTATTGGTTTAGTTCAGATCAGAGCAAGTATCAGGTCGTCTCACAAAACAACTTGAAGTTTTTAGTTAATTCTTCCACTTCTTCTCGGATTGCAAGTAATGTTTTGTTTTGCAACGCTTCTCCTCTGAATTTTGATAAAAATGCTTTAACTTGCTTTTTATCCTCTGGCAATTGATATTCCTTCACTGCTTCTATAGCGCGATAAATCCAATCAGCAATTTGTTCCATCTCTGGCTCTTTCATACCGCGAGTGGTAACCAACGGCGTACCAATACGCAGGCCAGACGGGTAAAAAGGACTGCCCTTTTCATCTGGAATCGTATTTCTATTGGCATACATTCCAGCAACATCTAGAGCGAACGCTGCTTGCGTTCCAAAGCCCACTCCATACGGAGTCAAATCTATTAAAATCAAATGGTTTTCGGTTCCTCCACCAACTAATGTTAATCCTCTAGCCTTCAGAGCCTCAGCAAGTACAGCTGCATTTTTTTTGATTTGCTGTGCATACTTCTTAAATTCTGGGGTCATAGCCTGTGCGGCTGCAATTGCAATGGCCGCAGTGGTTGCATTGTGTGGTCCACCCTGAAGCCCTGGAATAATTGCTGAATCAATCTTTTGTCCCAAATCTTGATCACGTTTTAATCCTCGTTCGGTCACCAAGATCATCGCCCCACGTGGACCTCTAAACGTCTTATGAGTTGTTGTCATTATCACATCAGCATATGGAACTGGCGACATGTGCTCCCCAGCAATGACTAACCCTGTCACATGAGAAATATCTGCAACTAACCATGCCCCTACTTCATCAGCTATTTCCCTGAATTTTTTGAAATCTAATTCAAATGGGTACGCTGTATTTCCGGCAACAATCACTTTTGGTTTCTGTTCTTGGGCCAATTTTCGAACTTCAGAAAAGTCGATTCTAGCGTCCTTTCCTAGTCCATATTGCACAGAATTATAAAATCGGCCAGAACCAGTGACTTTTGGATGTCCATGTGTTAAATGCCCACCCATAGCCAGTTTCAAACCCATCAAGGTATCACCTGGCTCCATCAAAGCGAAATAGATTGCCATATTAGCAGGTGAACCGGAATATGGTTGGACGTTAACATATGGAACCCCAAATAACTTCTTAACCCGCTCTATTGCCAACAACTCTATTTCATCAACAATCTGGCTTCCCTCATAATATCTTCTGCCCGCATACCCTTCTGAATATTTATTTGATAAACAGCTAGACAAAACTTGCGAAACTTCAGGAGAGACTACATTCTCTGAAGGAATCAATCCTATCATTTCCTTTTGTCTTTGTTCTTCTTTTTCTATTAATTTAAAAATTTGATCTTTCATGTTTTCCTTTACAATTTAGTGTATCTGAGAATAGTTTGCCTGTCCAACGTCCAAGCACAACAAAAAAGCGAAATCTGCACTCAAGAAAAACTCTATTTAGAGAGTTGAGAATGAAATAAGATGTGTAATGTGAGTCTTAATCATGGCAGTTGTACTATACCATAACTGCTACAATAGTCGTCAAATGAAAATACTCATACACCCAAAAATTGAAGCAGTATTACAGCAAACTATTTTTCCTGACCTCAAAAAAGGAAGAAAAGACTTTGATTTGCCACATACAAAGGCAGTTGTTTTTTGGATGAAACACCTATTAATTCATGATCCAGAAATAATCAACCTGATTAAAAACAAAACAATAAATCCAAAAGTGATGATTACGGCTGCATATGCTCACGACTGGGGCTACATTGGATTATTCGACAACGCATCATCAAACTCGCTACAAAACATTCTTGAAAGAAAAAAACTACACATGAAACGCGGCAGTCAAATGATCGAACAACTACTCTACGCTAAACTTTCTAAAGCATTCACCAATACAGAAATCCTTATGGTTTCCCATCTTGTTTTGTTTCATGACGAATTAAAAAAATTAAAAACTGATGCAGAGATTTTAATTATGCAGGCAGACACACTAGGAATGCTTGATACTTCTCGAATTAAACCAACATTCTCCAAAAAAGACCGTGAAAAATTTCTTAAAAGTGTGTATGAACTAAGACTTCCACGATTCAAGCATAAAGAAGCAAAAAAAATTGCGGAAACACTGTTGAGTGAATATACACGATTACACTAAAGTTAATAAAGATACTGCCAAAATAGTGTCAATCTTTCCTGCTATCTCACGGATTATTTTTGCGACTTTTTCTGGCAATTCCTCCACTTTTGTAATAACTTCTGTGATTGCGAATTGTAATGACTGAGCAAATGTTTTCTTAATTTCGAAAGAAATTCCTTCATTTTGAAAGATTTCTTGATACTCCATTAGGTCAACTATTTTTGCTAAAGCGTCTAAGTTTTTAATTAGAAATTCAGCATATTTAGCATTGTCTGGAATCACGCTGGAGCCATCAGCGATAGCAAACAGACCAAAGGAGAGAGGGTTGATGTGTTTTTCAGTCAGAATTTGAGCAACAACATCTAAATCCAAAACACCTTTATCGATTTGCTCAAGCACATGATGCAGCCGAATGATTTCAGTAATCTGATTTCTAACTACTGTGAATTCAACTTCCAAACTTTCTCGCGTTACACTCTGCTCTTCTCTAGAAATTACCGGAGTAACGAGCGTTTTATCTGCCAGATATAAGTGATGAATAAACTGGGGCTGATACTCCTGCATAAACCAAGAAACAATGTTTGATGCTATAAGTGCATGGTAGTGAACTTGATCTCTACCAATATTAAATGCCTTTCCAACGTCATGAAAAATCGCCGTAACTCTTAGTACAAAGCGTTCTCTCATGTCTGTTGGTGTTGTCCTAACTAAGGTTGGTACCGTTTCAACGTGATGACGAACCGTGTTTCCTTGAGAAATGCTTAGTTTGCTAAAGAGTTGGCTATATAGATAACTTTTTTCTAAAACTCTAAAGATTTTTGGAAGTGTTGACTGAGAAAATACTTCGTCATCAAGGTGTAATGTTCCAATGACCATTTGACATGCTTCAAAAAAGAGATGATAGTCTTGTGTTTCTTTTTCTTTATTTGGCCAAGTTACTCTAAAATCAGGTACATTCTGAGGTGCAGTTAACTTTTCTGAATACCCTTGCGGATTCGGTTCCACTCCGAACTCGCCAGTCAAGACAAGTCGTTGAATCCTTTCCCAGTGTTCTAGGGAATGTGGAGCTAAATACGCTCTGTGGACTTCTGTCTGAGTTGGTTTGTCAATTGTTTGTCTACTCATCTTTGTTTCAAATTCAACGGGGAAAATAAAAAAAACACCCATTGAAGCTTTTCTACTCAACTTGGTTTCCGCTTGGCTTGAGTTGTTTTCAACTAAAGCGAAACTGCTGTTACTTGGGAGCGAAAAAGCCCTGTAAGGTGCTTTAACGCAAATCTGTCTTAACTTGTCCCTCTATTTTATCCTATAACTTCCTTTTTGTCAAACTATTACTATGACTATCTATATAAAGTTGAGTAAAAATACTCGACCATTTTTCTCTTAAACCCTAATGTTTCAAACCGATCAACGATTGCTGCTTCATGTAGCCCATCTCCTTCCCACTTGTCTACGAGAACGTCCATTGTTTCGCGAAGTTCGTACGGGAAAATAATCCATGCAAGTGTTTCTTCGCCATAATAATCGGGCTTAATGCTGGAATGTGGTTTATAAAAAAGGGTTGCAGTATAGATTTTTTTTGCTCCCCTACCCTCCAGGTATTGCTTAACAAATTCCAAGGTTTCACCAGTGTCGGCAACATCATCAAACAATAAAATCGTTTCACCAGTTATATCGACAGGGATATCTTGATACACTTCAGGCTCGGCCTTACGCTCGTTAATCCCCTTATACAACTTTATGCCAATACTAGCCACTTCATTTGCTTGAATATAATCGACCAAAGGCCGAGCCATAGGCCAGCCACCTTTTGCCATTGTCACAATTCGATCAAATTTAAGATCAGCTTCAATAATTTTTTTTGAAATTGAGAATACCAAACGATCCATGTCATCCCATGAAGGGGCTAAGTATTGAATCGGATCATTTGAAAAAAATGTGTTGGTTAGTTCCATATGCAATTATATATCTTGAAAGTGAGTTGCGTCAACAAATAAAACTATTGTAAGTAAGATAAAACTTCCTGCAAGTCTTTCGAGAGTCCAGCCGATACAGACATTCGTTGTTTTGTTCTTGGATGAATAAATTCAATTGTTTGTGCATGCAAAAAATGACGCTTGCACCACAGTGCATCCAGCTTTCTCCGTTTCTTGCCCACATAGAAAATATCCCCAACTATTGGGTGTGCCAAATGCGCCAAATGCACACGAATTTGATGTGTTCGCCCAGTCTTGGGAAAACAATTTACCAACGAGAATCCATTGTAAGAAGAAAACCGCAACTCTTTTTCACCAGTTTCTTGAAGCAAACGTTGCTCATCAAAGTTTGGATAGTATTTTTGTACTTCGTACTCTGTCACTGCTGGTCTACCATCTGAAACAATTCCAAACAGTTTTCTATTGCTACTTCTTCTGCCAATTGGCGCAGAGACCTCTCCTTTTGGCATGCCGAATTTACCGTGAGTTAAACAAACATATTGTTTCTTAACTTCGCGAACCCTAAATTGTTTGAGTAGTTCTAATAATGACCCAGGATGTTTTGCCACCAACAGTATGCCGCTTGTATCCTTATCAAGTCGATGTGCGATACCAGATCGTTGCAAAAAAATCTCTTGTGGTGAACCAAATTCTTCACTAAATTCTTCTGGAATCTGAGACATCCAGCCTTCTGGGTATATGCCTTCCTTCACTGCTGCACGAATTTCAGAAACGTTCTGCTCTAACCAATCCTGAAGTGTTTCACCTTTTACAGTTTGAGCCCTATTCACTACGACACCAGCCGGCTTATTAACCGCAATAATATCCTGGTCCTCGTAGACTATTTCAATCAAATCAATGGGGTTTAGCAAGTTGTTCATACTGTGTATTCTACTGCAATAGGTCAATCTTTGTTCATCTTTGCAAAAATGATTGGTTGCACAATTAAAACTAACCCGATGAAAATTGCCCAATCAGCCACATTATTTTGAATTTGGGTAAACGGAATACTCACCCAATCTCTAACTGAATCAAAGATTACTCGATCAAACAAGTTCGAAACTGCCCCACCAAAAAACAATCCCGTCGCTATTGGATTTCTTTTCCAATGCGATTTAAAACTCATATATAAATAATACAGCAATAAAAATAAAACGAATGTAAGAAATTTTGGTTGACTCTCTGTCATAAAGCTGAAAGAGACTCCATAATTATAAGTAATGTGAAATCCTAAGATTGCAGCTAAAAATTTAGAACTTTGATCAACAAAAAAAACAAGTAACAGCACCGGAAAAAATGATGAAAATTTATTCATTTATGTCTTCGAGTTTTGTACGAATTGGTCTGACTCTTTTTCTAGATAAAAGCGGTAAGCTTCTCCCAGATCGTGAAAAAAGTAACATCGTTCCAACTAAACCCAATAAACCGCTAATTACCATGTCAAAGTTGATACCCAAAAATTCCAGTGTTGCTGGTTTCAAAAATGCCATGAGAAACGTAAAGACTGCCACTTGAATTAAAAATGCAGAAGTTAAAAATCCTGTTTGGGCAGTCTTTTTCCCATGTCTATACCAAGTAAAAGTTCTATACGAATACTCGACTTTTGAAAGATACAAATAGACACCAAGATAAAAAAGCGCAAAATACATTTGCACTGGATGATGTGGCTCTATCAGATTGGGAAATACCACCCCCCACGGTAAACTGGTTGCATATCCGTACCCTGTTCCGTCAAAAAACGCACCTAAGTTATAAATAAATAAACCAAGAGCCGCACTCATCACCCAAAAATCAAGCACTTCAAATTCATCCCACTTGTTTTTTACTGCGTTTTTATACATAGAAAATGCCGCAGCAGCCAAGCCGGCGATCAAATTTGTGCCTGGAAACGCACCAATGTCAAACCAGCTTAATACATGAAACCCAAAAGTTTGAAAATTAAACAAAATGAAAACTGCTCTAGCTACTATTGCACCCAAGAGCGCTGATACCAAAAAACTATCAAAAATATCGGACTCTGAGTAATGCTCTTCTCTGCACTTTCGCCAAAATACAAAACTAGCAAGAAAAAAACCAAGCAATAAAAACAAAAACATTGTTTTAAGTTGTAGTGGACCAACTGAAAGTAAGACTGGAAACATGCTTTTAACCTTGTTTTATATCTCGACCATTGTACAATGCAGTGCGTAATTAGTATACTAAACTTTACCATGTTATCTATACCACACTCGCTCACTGGGGCCTTTATTGCCAGTAAGCTCCCCCATCCTGCTTTATACATACCACTCACTCTTGCCATGCATTATTTGTGCGACTGGATTCCACATTGGGACGTAGGGACCGGGCTATCTGTTGGCAAAAGAAAGCGTAGCAGCGCAATTCTTTTAGAATTGGTTGATTTGGCCCTGACTGCCGGACTCATTTATTGGTTCTTTTTCAAAGATTTTGGCAAGCCTGTAGATATGAGTGACGCATATACGTTTCACATCTGGATGGGTGCGTTGATGGGAATTGCTCCGGATCTAGTTGAAGCACCAAGAAATTTTTTGAGGTGGGAACCTTGGTTTATCAAACCACTGAACGAATTTCATGGCATGTTTCACCACTCAACTCCGAATATTTTGGTAGGAATAGTACCGCAGATTATTTTAGTTGTGGTGATTTGGCTGTTGAAGTAGGTTTTCAAGATGAAAACTTCTTTTCCAAATTTGTAATTCTAACCTCGTGGGACTCAATTTTATCTGAATGATCTCGGTTTCTATATGTGATAGCGATAAATTCTTCCCTCATGTCTTTAAGTTCAAAAATGACTTCGTGAATCATATCTTTGAGTTTGACAAGATCTGACTTAAGTTCTTTTAGTTCAGCTTTCGTTGCGAAAATTTCTTTAAGTTTAGTGATATCTGATTTTGTCAGCATACGTCCTTTATACAGTGTGGTTAGTATCGGTGTAAATAATACAAATTGAATCTTACATAATGCGTAGGAAAAAAGAAAATGCCTCTAGAAACGGAATGAGGCTGCCTTTTTAAAGGGCAGCCTCGATTCACATATGTTGTTTCAAATTGCCGTTAGGCGGAGGGCAGGTCGAAATCGGTCGTGGCGGACAAGTTGATTTCCTTCAGGATATTCAACACGTCATCGGCGGCAGTTTCAATGCCACCAGCTTCTTTCGCCAGGACAGCTTTCTCAGCGGCCAGCTTGCGAGCGGCGGCCTCATCTTTTTCAGCCTGACGACGAATCTTGGCCGCGTCACGTTTGCGATTCTTTGTGCTACGAACCAGGTCAGCCGGCTTAACACCAGCCATTTCCATGGCCGCGCGGATCGCATTGATCACGGCAGTTTTTTCGTCATTGGCCTGTTTGAGGGTCAACGCGCCCAAAATAGACAAAAAACGGATATAGAGATTGTAGAAGAACGTTTTCATTTGTTTCACCTTTAGCTTGGATTTTGAAAAACAGAAATGTGAATTTGCAACGCCTCCAACTCGCACCAGGGATGAATCCCCTTAGCAAATTATTGGCAACCGCTAGTATAGCAAAAGAGTCCTATATTGTCAATAGTTAGGACTCATATCCAGGCTAAATTGCCAATAACAAACAACCTAAATTAGTCTAAATAACTTTAGTAATATATCAAAATAGCGGAACTTTTGAGAAAACCTGTTTCTATCTGTGCCGAGGGCGGGAATCGAACCCGCACGAGATTTAAGCCTCATGGGTTTTTGAGACCCACGCGTCTACCAATTCCGCCACCTCGGCACTAAAGAACTAGACAGGTAGTATATCAAGAAACTTGCATTTTTGGAAGATATGTAGGATGATGAAGGGTATGGATATTTTACAAAACATCCTTGGATCGATATTTAGAGTAGATAGCATCTGGTCCGTTGTAGCCCGCGCCGTAGTCTGGTTTATTGTTGCAACTGTGATTATTATTAGTGTCGACAATCCTGATCCTGAAAAATCAATGAAAAACCTCAAGTCTAACCTTGGATTTGCGGCCATGTTTCTCGTCTTATCTGGTGGTCTGGTTTATTTACTCTTTGGATATCAACCTGGCGCCTAATAAAATAGTGCAAAGGTGAGGTTTAACTTTGTTGAAATAAAATCGATAAGAGCCTCACTCGGACCGAAGGTTCGGAGGCTTGTTTGATTTTATTTCAACAACTACATCTCCCTCTGCGTCTCCATACCATAAAACTTGATACGATCCCCTCTGAAATAGAGATCAATATCAGCCATGCCACCATTGCGGTGCTTGGAAATCTTTAAGTTTACAGCTTCACGAATATTATCATCCTTACGATACAAAAACATCACCACGTCAGCATCCTGTTCGATAGATCCTGACTCTCTCAAGTCAGACAATTGGGGTGTTTTTTCAGTTCTACTCTCAACTGCACGAGATAACTGTGCTAAAGCCAAAACAGGGATTTTAAGCTCTCTGGCAATATTTTTTAGCCCCTGTGAGATTTCAGCCACCTCTGTAACACGATTGTCCTTGGTCCGTCCATGAGCCAACTGCAGATAGTCAACAACTAACATATCGATATCATGCTCAACCTTCAATCTCCTCGCTCTAGTCCGCATCTCGAAAATAGTCAAAGCCGGAGTGTCATCAATAAAAATTTGGGCATCAGCTAACACACCCATTGCGTCTGACAACTTCAAAAAATCCTGTTGGTCAAGTCGGCCAGTTTTTAATTTCCAGGCGTCGATATCAGCCTGAGACACCAACAACCGGTCAACCAACTCCTCTCTACTCATTTCAAGTGAGAAAAAACCCACCTTCTTTTTTGACACCACAGACATGTGCTGCGCCATGTTTAATGCAAACGCTGTCTTACCTGTACCAGGTCTGGCAGCTAAAATAATTAAGTTAGATTTCTGAAACCCAGCCAGACAGCGATCAAGATCCGCAAATCCGGTAGGAACACCACGCAACTCACCAGAATGTTTCTGTAACTCATCCAAGCGCTCAAAACTTTCTACCAGTGTATCTTTAATTGGAGTAAATGCTTTTTTATTTTGCGTTTGAGACAAAGCAAATACTCTCTGCTCTGCTAAATCCATAATATCCAGAACATCTTTGCCCGGATCAAACGCCAATTCATTCATCTCTGCAGACATAGAAATAAGACGGCGTTTTACATACGCCTCAGACACCAGCTGAGCGTAATGTTTTGCATTGGCAGCGGTTGAAACCACGTTTGATAGTTCTGCAATCGCTGAAGTTCCCCCAACCTCGGTTAACTTCTTCATTTTTTTGATTTGATTGGTCAGAGTAACAACGTCAATCGGTTGGCGTTTTTCAAATAATGCTTCCATGGCAGCATAGATATGCTGATGTGCAGGTACATAAAAACTTTCGGGATTAATGATGTCAGCAACGGCAACAATTGCTTCACTGTCAAGTAAAATGGCACCAAGTACAGAGGTTTCTGCATCAACATTTTGCGGCGGAACTCTGCCAGAGACATCTTGTTTCACCATACAGGTACCTTACTACACTTCACTTAAAACTACCAACTCAGTTTCCTCTGGAAGTGAAGATTTACTTGCCAGTTCAAGTTTAGCAACAGGTGTTGGGCTGACACCATACACTTTTAAGAAATCCTCAAGTGTTTTGAGATCACCAAAAACGTCTGGATTGTGTTTTGCAGTTTTATAATGCATTGGGATCACAATACTTGGTTCAATTGCACGAATTGTTTTTACCGCTAGTTCTGGATCTATAGTGTAGGTTCCTCCAACTGGGCATAACAACACATCAACCTCACCAATCTCTTCTAGCTGGTCAGGACTCAACTCATGGCCTAAATCACCTAAATGGCATACGCGAATTCCATCGACTAGAATGGTAAATACCATATTTTTGCCACGCTCTACTCCACCATTTGCATCATGATGCGTTTGCACTCCAAAAACAGATATGCCTCCTACCTCATACTCACCTGCATCAGTGACAATAAACGGATTATTGCGTCGAGCTGTTCCAACCAACGTTTTTACCGCATTATGATCTTTATGGTCGTGACTAACCGTAGCTATATCCGTACTCATTTTTGGGAGTATCAAGCCAATATAGTCATCGTATGGATCAGTAACGACCGTTCCTACTCTGCCTTTAATTTTAAATGTTGAATGTCCGTGGTATGTTATTGTCATATACCGTATGGTATCATTGGTTTGGTTGACACGCAAACGCGCAAGAATTAGCAATCCAGGTGCTGTATAATGGTGTCAATCATCTGCCTGATAGTCTGTATGAAAAAAGAAGTACTAATCGCTATTTTTGTTGGTTTAAGCATGGGCTTGATTATCACTTTTGGTGTGTATAGAGTCAAAAATACGATCACAGAAAAACCCATTACTGAACTTATAACACAAACTGAAACAGAAGCCACTGCTACCCCAACTGTCCTAGCTTTGCACAATCCTGAAGACGGTACAATCCAAACGGAAAAAGAATTGACAGTGACCGGAACTACAATCGCTAACACATTTATTATTGTGTTTGTAAACGACGATGATTATGTTTCAACCTCAGACGAATCGGGAAATTTTGCAATCAAAGTTTCTTTAGTCGACGCAGAAAATTTCATTCGAGTTCATGTTATTGATGAGAATAGCTCAGCTGTAGTTGAAGAACGGTTAGTGGTCGTTTCTGACGCATTTGAAAAACTCGAAGCAGCACAAAAAGAACTAGAAGCGCAACAAGCCACTGCCTCTGCAGAGAATCAAGATGAGAATCCGGGAGAGACAAATGAATAACTTTAAATTTGGACTTATAGCACTACTATTCCTTTCTCTGACTCAGATTTCTATAGTCTCTATTCCTGTGTTTGCACAGGAAACTGAAGATGAATCTACCCAATCTGCGTCATTTGAAAACATTAAGAAAATTATCAAAGAAAACATTGAAAACAGTAAAGTAAAAGGCGCAATTGATAACCTCCTTAATCGCAAAGTCGCACTATTTGGACAAATCATTCGTGTTACTGGTGAAACAATCACTATTACTAACCGATTAGGAAGTAGAATTATTCCTCTTGATGAGACTCTTACCATTACAAGGGATGGTAAACTAATAAAAAGTGAAGACATCGCTGTTGAAAACTGGGTAACCATTCTTGGCAGAATCAAAGATGATGATTTCAGCCCAGTATTCCTATATGTATATACAAAGAGTTTGCTTCCAAAACCTCAATATGTCCGGATTGGCACAATAACCGCTGTTACCAAGAACAGTATTACCATCAAACCCAGATCTGATGAAGCTGAAACCACAATATCCATTGTAAAGACAACCGAATTTGAAGACCTTACCGGCACTGAAATCTCGTTTAGTGATCTTTCTGAGGATCTAACTGTTCTGGTTTCTGGGTATAACATTGAATCGAAAATTGAAGCATCAACAATTCGTTCACTTGCACCTTTGGCAGAAAGCGATGAGTAATATTTTATGTTTCAAGAAACCGTTTATAGTGACCGTGTCAAAAAACTAAAGCAAAAGCTCAACCCCAACACTCTGTATCTTTTTTCTAACCCAAGCCATATCTCATATTTTACTGGATTTCAATTTTTAGTTCCTAATGAGAGAGAGGCTTTTTTTATCTGTGGCTCTAAAACTGCAGCGCTCATTCACACAAGTTTTGCTCCGCTTTGTAACTCTGATTTTTTAACTTACTTTTCAGGCACTTTTCCAGCACAACTACAATTCCATTTTGAGGATTTGGTAAAAAAGACAAACGCGCAAACGCTCTTTTATGATCCTACAACACTGTTTGTAGCAGAGCTTGATTCAATTTCTAAGGTCAGTAATCTACGGGCAAAACCAATGGAACAAAACCCAGCCAATGAGTTGCTAAAACAAAAAGATACGAATGAAATTTCAGCAATAAAAAAGGCATGCAAAATAACTGCCAGAGTGCTTAAAGAAGTACAATTAGACTTACAAAAAGGCATGACAGAGTTAGATGTCGCTGATCTCATTGAAACAGCATTTAAAAAAAATGGGGTAAAGCAACTTGCCTTCCCTACAATTGTCGGGTTCGCAGCTAATAGCGCCCTCCCACATCACCAGCCAAACAACAAAAAACTCGAGAATGATACTGTTGTTCTCATCGATATCGGTGCAAAACTTAACAACTATTGTGCGGATATGACTAGAACATTTTGGTTTGGACCAAATCCAAGTCCGCAATTTAAAAAAATTGAAACGATCGTGAGGGATGCTCAAAATGCAGCTCTTGTTCAATTTGGAGAACACCATAAAAGAACTGTTTTGGCAAAAGACATTGATAATGCCGCTAGAATACACATTTCAAACCAAGGGTATGGAGACAATTTCATTCACACAACTGGGCATGGTTTAGGCTTAGATATCCATGAAGCTCCCTCTTTGAGCTGGAGAAATTCCGAACCAATTACAGCCAACATGACTATCACTGTAGAGCCAGGCATCTATCTTGAGGATAATTTTGGCTATAGATATGAAGATACTATTCTTACAACAGCTACAGGATACGAGATCCTTACTACAGTATAAGTTATATGATACAATCATCTGTTAGATGAAAGATACAAAAACAAAATTAATCACTCATCATCACTCTCATATGCAAGGGAGTTGATTTTAGTGGTTTTTTTAAAACGTATCAAACTCCCAACAAGGGAGTTTTTAATTTCAGAAAACAACAATGTATAATTAATCAAAATTAAGAAGGAAAAATATGCAACAAGTACAAACATTAAAAGGTTTCAGAGATTTCTTGCCAAAAGAAAAGAACATCAGAAACTATGTAACCAAAAAAATTAAAGAAACATTCGAAATATTCGGTTTTGAACCTATCGAAACACCAACCCTGGAATATGCCAGTTTACTCATGGGAAAATATGGTGATGAAGCAGATAAATTAATCTACTCTTTTGAGGACCAAGGAGGCAGAAAAATTGCGTTGCGATATGACCAAACTGTGCCAACCAGTCGTGTTTTATCCCAGTACCAAAATGAATTACCAAAATTTTTCAGAAGATATCAAATCCAAAATGTATTTCGAGCAGACAAACCACAAAAAGGTAGATTTAGAGAGTTTACCCAATGTGATTGTGACATCTTTGAAAGTGATAGCACTGTTGTCGATGCTGAACTATTAGCAGTGTACTATTTTGTGTATCAGAATTTAGGTTTGAAATCTATCAAACTATTCATAAATGATCGCACCACTTTGATGAATACTATCTCTCCTTTCGCAAATGATGAAGTGAATGTTTTCTCAATTATCCAATCAATCGACAAGCTCGATAAACTCAGTGAAAAACAAGTTGTTGACGAGTTAATTGGCAAAGGTCTATATGAAAAAGATGCCCGTGACGTACTGCGTGAGATTACTTCTGCCACAATGTCTGCAAGTTTAAAAGAAACTGTTGAACGAGCTGTTGAGCTCGGGGTAGATCAAGACGCCCTAGTCTTTACTCCTACCCTTGCACGCGGTTTAGATTATTACACTGGCATTATTTTTGAAGGGAAAGTTCCTGAATATTCAGGCGGTTCGGTTGGTGGTGGTGGTAGATATGATAGATTGATTGGAGAATTGTGTGGACGAGATATTAAAGCAAACGGATTTGCAATAGGCTTTGACCGTACTGTCGAGGCAGTTGTTGAATTGGGCTTAGTCCCGCAAACAGCCACCGTTTCCAGCCAGGTGTTAGTCACCGTTTTTGATGAGAACCTGATAAAAAATTCACTTAACGCTGCTAAAACTTTACGAGCAAATAACATTAGGACTGAAGTCTATCCAGAAGTTGATCAAATCGGTAAACAATTCAAACTAGCTAATCAGAAAAATATTCCGTATGTTGTCGTAATTGGTGATGCTGAAGTTTCTGAAAATAAAGTTCAACTCAAAAATATGGCTTCAGGAGAACAAGAGCTACTTACTTTAGAAGAAGTCGTCAAAAAAATAAAACAAATCTAACTACTTTTTGAATTTGAGTTCAAGTAAGTCACCTGCAGCTTCTACTACCAAAACGCCTGATGGTCGCTCACCAGTTCGGTAATGGTCCCAACCATTTTTTTTGTCAACCCAAGCAACTTTCCCAAAACCAGCTGTAACTGCTGACTGAACATCTCCTTGCATGTTGTCGCCAACTCCAAGCAGGTTTTTAGGGCGTACTTGTATATCTTCTGCTGCCCGTAACCAATCATCACTATTTTTGTGAAGTTTATTTTCTGAGACAACTGCAACATGATTAAAAAAATCTGCTAGTCCTAAGCTCTCTAACTTGAATAGTGTCCATTGTGCATTGGCATGAGTTACTAGACCAACCATAACTCGCCATTTTTTTAACAACTGCAATAACTTTTCTGCATCTTTCTCGTATTCTGGATGAGTTTTATAAATCATTGCTAATCTGTGCAAAGCTGTCCGAGCAATTGATCTCTTAACTCCAGCTTCAGCTTCAAACTCAGCAATCACATGTTCCCACCGTTTTGGATTCACAGAGTAACGTCCATGTACTGAGATATTGATTTCATCAAACAACGTACTTACTTCATCAGAGCTTAACTGGGGCAGTGCTTTAACATATAAAGCTACAACTTCCTGGACTGCAGCCATGAAGATTTCATTTGTTTTAATAATTGTATCGTCAAGATCAAATAAAACACCTTTGATGTTATTGGTCTGTAGCCAATTAAATAAAGGTGCTTCAATGAGTAACTTTTTCATTGTGACTCCATATAAACGAATGATACCAGAGATAAATTTTTTATGATACTCTTACTGATAAGGAGTTTTACCAAGAATTGCATGAAAAAATCTGCCCAGGTTCGACTGAAGTCTTATCTCTTCCTACTCATCAATACGATCACTTGGGGTCTGGCACTCATTATTGTCAAACCTAGTCTTGAAGTCACAACTCCCTTCCGATACCTACTCTACCGATATGTCATAGCCGCGCTGTGTAGCATTCCAATCTTGTTGTACTACTGGCCCAAGGTAAAAAACAAAATTAGTGCCATACAAAAAGTTTTACTTGTAGAATTCTTTGGCACTGTGGTTTCTTTAGGTTTACTATATCTTGGCTTAGCTAAAACCTCAGCAATTGAAGCAAGTTTCCTTACAACAACTACACCTATTTTTGTTGTTCTGGCGGGTATTTTCATTCTACGAGAAAAAGAAGAAGCACATGAATGGCTTGGGCTTTTTACTGCATTTTTAGGTACTTCACTGCTTACATTTCTGCCAATCATTCTTAATGGTATGTCACCTGAAGGCTTGTCGCTTGAGGGCAATCTATTCATTATTGCGCAAAACATCACAACGGCAATTGCGATGATAATGGCTAAAAAATACTATAAAAACTTACCTAAACTATTTGTAACAGGTATTAGTTTTTATTTCGGGATAGTCTCCTTCTTACTTTTAAGCTTAATCGAACTGTGGGTACAAAATAATGGATTAAACGTCTCGATGACTAATCTTGGCACACAATTTTTACAAGCAGTGCAGCTTGATTTACAGCACCAATCTGTATGGCTGGCCTCCGGGTACATGGCAATATTTGGCTCTATCATCGGTCTAACAGCGTACATCAAAGGCCAAGATGGCATTGAGGCCTCGGAGGCCAGCCTTTTTTGGTACTTACAACCGCTCATTTTTGTCCCTGCTGGTATGCTTTTGCTGCAAGAAAAGGTTCATATGCTTCAAATCATTGCTATGGCACTTATACTTCTTGGCGTTTATATCGCAGAAAAGCGTATTAAAAAAAGAGCTACTTCACGGTCACACTCTTAGCTAGATTCCTTGGTTTATCTACGTCACAACCTTTTTTCATGGCCATATAGCAAGTCAATAGTTGTGAAGGTACAATGCTCATTAGTGTCATAAAACTCATTCCTCTAAATTTCAATTCTGGAACCTCAATCCATTCTTTATATAATTCATTATCTTTGCTTGCTATAACAATTGTAAAACCACCCCGAGCATTAATTTCTGAAATAGCATTGAGCATGTTAGCTTTGTTTTCATCTTCTGCAACCAAACAAAGTACGGGAGTTCCCTGTTCTATGAGTGCAATTACCCCATGTTTGAGTTCTCCACCAGAAAACCCTTCAGCATGAATGTACGAAATTTCTTTGAGTTTGAGCGCACTTTCTAAACTTGAACTATACAAATCGCCCCGACCTAATACAAATAAATGTTGCTTATGAACTAAACTCTCTGCCAATTTTCGGATTTTATCTTGGACTAGAATATCGGCAAACCAAACACGCAATTGTTGTTCAAATTTATAAATAATTTCCTTTATTTCAACAAATTTAGATCCACTTAAAAGTTCACAAACTGTCATCCCCCAAACCATTTGCCCAAAAAAAGCTTTAGTAGAAGCAACCGCCAGTTCGGGACCAACTTGTAACATAAATGGAAAGTCAGAGAGTTGAGTGAGTGTACTTCCGGGCATGTTCACTGCACTAATAATTTTTGCACCCTTCGCCTTCATCCATTCAACAACCTCATTTGTATCTGCAGTTTCTCCGCTTTGACTATACACAATACAAACGCTTTTCTCGTCACAAAGCTGTTTAAATGAGTCAGATTCATAAGAAGCAATTGCCACTGCTGGCACACCTAATTTTCTAAGTATATACGCCGTGTGTCCGGCTGCATAACTAGCGGTACCCGCTCCCAACGTGAACACTGTTTTTGCATTTTTGATTGTCTTAGCAACAGCCTTGAATTCTTTTTCCTTCCCAACCACAACCTTGCTTAATACTTTTGCTTGCTCATAAATTTCTTTTAGCATAAATGAGCTATATCCTTCTTTATCAACAACAGTTGCATCAAGACTCATTGGTACAAATGAAAATGGAACTAATTTTCCTGATTTAACTTCTGTTATTTTAAGTTTCTTACCCACATATTCCACCATCTGCCCAGACTGGATAACAACATACTCAACAGCATCACCACTTAATGAAACCACATCAGAAGAAAAATAAATCTCCGCTGAATCCTTGCTCCTGCCCACGATTAGCGGTGAGCCATCACGAACTGCAAATGAATCCCCAGACTGTGTCAAAATCGCAATTGTATTTCTACCAGTGAGCTTTCGAAACACTGATCTAATAATTTTTGATGTTAGCTTCTGTTCTTTTTGTTGCTCCATTTCAAACTCTAGCAATCCAACAATTACCTCAGTATCTGTTTCAGAATCAAAATCATATCCCCAATCAAGAAGTTGCTCTCGAAGCTCTTGAAAATTTTCCACCACACCATTTTGAGCCAAAACAAAAGATTTATTTTTTGCCAGATGTGGGTGAGCATTCTCCTTCGTCACTCCACCGTGAGTTGCCCATCGAGTATGACCCAATGCACACTTCCCTTCAACAAAGTGCATCTGTCCCAGTTTACTGAGTTTTCCAGTCCTTTTCTTTAAAGTGAAGCCAAACTTATTTAAAACTACCACCCCCCAAGAATCGTATCCTCGATATTCAATTTTCTTAAGTCCTGCAAAAACCTTTTCTCCAGCATGAACATCTGTCTGTTGAATTGTCATGTAAATTCCACACATAGTTTCCTCCTTTAGTTGTCTTGCCTGCCACAAAACGACAAGCAAAAAAAAATCGCTCTCTAACAATAGTTATGAAAATTGAAACCGGTCTGCACTCTTTCCTACAAATTGCTTTGCAGTTTTAATACATCCGTGAATAGACGTTCAATCGCCTAGAAGGTCTCCGTAGATACTCAAATGCTATTTTTCCAGGTATTGCGATAATAATTCGGCAAATATGCAAAAATAAATTTGGTTCGATCGCTTGTAAATGAATCACAAACATCCTTCTTCCTCGTCTTCCGTCAAAAAACAACTTGTTTTTGCTCCATGACGGACCACACGCTCACAAAAAATTCTATTAATCCATCAATCCTTTCATTTACCCTATGACCTATCCAGTATGACACAGTTTGCGACTAAAAGTCAATAACTCTACCTGATTTCACCTCTACAATATGACCTAAGTTGTGGTACAATACTACTCTATGAAAAAAGGCATACATCCAAATTACAATGACAAAGCACAAGTTACCTGTAGCTGTGGTAATGTTTTTACTGTTGGTTCAGTATCTGAAACATTAACAGTTGATATCTGTAACAAATGTCACCCATTCTTTACTGGTGAAATGAAATTTGTTGACAGACAAGGTCGTGTTGATAAATTCCTCAAGAAAATGCAAGCGGCACAACAAGTTCAACAAACTTCTAAGAGCAAAAAAGCAAAGGCTGATGATGCAGATGCAGGTGATTCTAAATCATACAAAGATATTCTGCGTGAACAACAAACAGCAATGAAGAAAGCCGAAAAAGCTAATAAAGCTGAGCTGGCTGCATAACTTTTCAGACACACAAATCCCTCAACCTTGAGAAATTCAAGGGCTGTTGTGGTACGCTATAGTAAGTGATATACGAAAGACAGCATGTTTAACCCCTATCAAGCACAGATCGATGAACTCATTGCTAAAATTCAAGAAACACAGCGACTACTAGAAGATCCAGATTTTGCTGAGCTAGCAAAAGCAGAGCTTGATTCTTTAGTCCAGCAAAAACAAGCCCTAGATGAAGCAGCGCTTCAGTATGAGCAAAATATGGACGGTGGAGACACACAAACAAGCGATGAAAGAGTAAATTGTACGATTGAGGTTCGCTCTGGAGCTGGTGGTGATGAAGCTAAAATCTGGGGCAACGACCTGATTCGAATGTATATTCGTTTTGCAGAAATGTATAAATTAAAAATTACCTATATCGACGACATGGTCATTAAGGTCAGTGGCAAAACAACAGAATTTCCAAAGCTCAACAAAGAAGGTAAAAGTTATATTACTGCCTACGAATTGCTAAAGTATGAATCTGGAGTTCATAGGGTACAACGTGTCCCAGCTACTGAAGCACAGGGCCGCATTCATACTTCAACCGCCTCAATAGCTGTATTACCAGAGATTGCATCTAAAGAAATAGAAATTCGTGAAGAAGACATTGAGTGGCAGTTTATGCGATCCAGTGGTGCTGGTGGACAATCTGTTAATAAAACCAGTAGTGCTGCTCGCTTAACCCATAAGCCAACAGGTATTGTAATCGTTTCCAGACAAGAAAAAAAACAAGAACAAAATCGCAAAATCGCGCTTGAGTTACTTCGTTCTCAGTTGTGGGAAATCGAAGAAGAAAAAAAAGAGAAAGAACTTGGCAAAGCAAGAAGTGCAATTGGCCGAGCACAGCGTGCTGAAAAAATTCGCACCTACAATTATCCTCAAAACAGAATCACTGATCACCGCACTAAACAGTCTTGGTATGATTTGCCAAATATCATGGAAGGATATATGGGTAAACTTATCAGTGAACTCCACCCTGTTCTTGATAAATTGTATAGCGGTGAAGAAATCGAGATCTCAGGCTCTGATTCCGAGTTTGACGAATAATGTTTAAATTATTTCGATAGCTTTTAGTAGTTGCTCATCAGCTTCTGTCTCTGGATTATCTTCAACCTCAACGTTGACTGGAATTCCTTCATCATGAATCCAATCACCACCTGGGAGCATCCAGCGCGCCACGGTAATGTGAATACCGGCACCATTAGACAATTCTCTTCTATCCTGAACAGTACCTTTTCCAAATGTTTTTGTTCCAATCAGCTGTGCACCTAATCTATCTCGCAAAGCACCAGCAACAATTTCAGAAGCAGAAGCGCTTCCTTTATTCACTAAAACCTCAACAGGAATTCCAGCAAGACGTGCTTTTCCTCTTGCTTCAAAGTCTTGTTCAAATAATCTATCTTTTTGCGTAACCACTGTTCCAGCATCAATAAATTCGCTTGAAATATTGATTGCGCCTTCAAAGAAACCTCCAGGGTTGTTACGCATATCTAAAACGATCCCATTAATAGAGTTCTTCTGTTTGACGATTTCAGCAACTGCTGTATTCCACTCTGCATCTGTTCTTTCTCCAAAACGAGACACTTTTAGATGGGCAACTCTTTTTCCTGCCGATTCAGTAAATTCTAAAGTAACGGACTCAACAATGATTTCACCACGCTTAATGGTTACCTCAAAAGGAGCTTCAACCCCTTCACGAAGTAAAGTCAAGATAACTGGTGAATTTTTTGGACCTCGAATTGCATCAACTGCCTTATTGAGTGGCCAACGAGTACTATCTTCATCAATGCCTTTGGCTTCGTCTTTAACATTTATGATTAAGTCCCCTGCCTTAACACCTGCTGCAAAAGCTGGAGTGCCTTCAAGTGGAGAAACCGCTGCCAGTATGCCATCAATGTATCCTAATTCAATACCAACCCCATAAAATGCGCCTGCCAAATCCTGTGCACTGCGTTCATTTGCCTCTTTTGGCAAATACATGGTGTAAGGATCTTCCAAAGAAGCTGCTAGTCCACCAACTGCCCCATCAACCATTTTAGTCGCATCAAGTTTTTCTGGGTAAACATAGTCGCGCTCTAATAAGTTCCATACTTCCCAAAAAATATCAAAATCAACGTCCTCTTTTTCTTTGGGGGAGTTTGTATTTACTAACTTAGAAAGCTGAGTTGCACCAGTCTGCGGTGAAGAAGGATTGATCTGAAAATATCTATCTAAAATGAGATACTTGCTTTCAGCAAAAGCACCAATAAAAAGTAAAAGTATGACTGTGATAACTTTACCAATAAAGCCTACATCTACAACAAATCGATTGTTTTTCTTTTGAAATGGGTTTTGCATCAGAGGTTTATTTTATCTGAAGATCTAAAAAGTTTGAAGCAGGAAAACCAAGAAGCCCCCGCTTTAGCAATTTCCAATTGCTGCGGGGGCTTCCAATTTTCAAAAATAATTTTGAGCCAATTTACAAAACTTGGGTAAATGGCAACAGCGCTAAGTGTCTTGCACGCTTTACTTCTCTTGCAAGTTGTCTTTGCTGTTTTTGAGATAAACCGGTTTCTTCTCTTGAAAGAATTGAACCTTGCTCTGTGATAAACTTCGCCATCATTTCAGTATCTTTATATGTGAAACTGACATCAGCTGATACTCTTGGAGCCTTTTTAACTCTAATTTTTTTCTTTTTTTTGATCATAATTGTATTCCTTTTTTATAATTAAAATGGAACATCGTCTGAAACATCTTCAACATCAAAGTCTTCTTCAGGCATCTTAGTGGCTTCAACCTTTTTCATAAGATCTTTATCATCATCATCTGAAGTAGCTTTACCTGCCATTTGACCTGATGCTGTTCGTAACAAAAGCATGTTCTCTGCTATTACTTCTGTGGTTTTCTTTTCTACACCGTCTTCACCCTTCCAAGCTCTGGTTTGTAGGCGACCTTCAATATAGACTTTGTCTCCTTTATGGAGCAGTGAACCACAAATATCTGCCAACTTAGCCCACGCAACAATGTTATGAAACTCTACCTGCTCCTGTTTTTCTTTCCCGTCTGCACCAACCCATGTTCGGTTTGTAGCAAGACCAAAAGAACACACTGCAGTATTCTGCGCCGTATATCTGAGATTTGGATCTCTGGTTACGTTACCTATCAGCATAACTTTGTTAAGCGATTTTGTTGACATGTTTTTCCTTCCTGTTACTGAGCTTCATTGTATCTACAATTCTTACATAAACTGTAGATTACTCAAGTCCCATTCGTATTTTATTCTCCTGCCTTAACATTCTCTGCCAAAACTAATAAATGGCGCATAACTTCTTGCTTTAAATACAAGTCGTTTTCGAACTTTGGCATTCTTGTCGAATCAGCCTCTAAAACCATATGAGTGTAATATGCCTCATGTTGTTTTTGGCTTTTATACTTAATTGGGTATGCTAACAATTTCTTTCCCCAATCTTCTTGGGAAACAACTGTTACTTTATTTTTCTTAAGCAACTGCTCGATTGCTTCTTTTACTGTAGCAACTTCTGAAGAAGTTAAAACCTCTGGTAAGAGGTAGGTAAGTTCGTACTGACGAACTCGCTTGTCTTTGACAAGTTCCATCATGATGTGCTCCTTTCTGGTTTTGTCCTAGAGCTGTGGTATCCGCATTTGGCGGATGGACAAAACATACTTTATATAACTTGAGGTATTATATCACAAAATATATCAGAGTTTTAGTAGACTATAGTGACTGATTCTGGTTTTACCGTCTGGAGTGCATCAAAGTAGAAATAATTCAGAAAATTCGGAATCTCTTGTACTTCAACTATACCAGTATCAACCATCCAACGAGCTTGATCTTCCATTGTCAATATTAAAGCCTGTTCTAGAGAAACCTCAAACTCATACTTTGGAACAACAACGTTCTCAATATACTCAATAGTATGACCAAAATATTCTGAAATAATTGCCAAAGATTCTTCCCTATTCTCATTAAAAAAACCCTCAGCCATTACAAGTGCTCTTATAATTTTTTCTGGAATAACTGGTTGTCTTTCTAACAAATTGTTAGAAAAGTAGAGACCAGAATAAACTCCCTGTCCTCGTTGTCCTCTAAAACTAACCGCATTCTCACCTAACACCACTTTGGCATTGTATGTGTGAGGCTCAAGGTTCAACATTGCATCAATTTTTCCTTCAGTTAATGCTTTAGGTAGTTCAGCGGGTGAAAGAGAAATAAAATCAATATCATCGCGACTCATTTGGTTACTTCGTAAAAAAACACTTAACCAAAATTCACCAGCAGTTCCTGAAGTAGAGCCAACTGTTTTCCCCATAATGTCTTGGGGATTGGTGATTCCTCTATCTCGACGAGCAACTATTTCAAAGGCAGTAGTCTTAGCAATTGTCGCACCTATTTTGAATTTGTCGGAATTAAAACTGCTCCTGACACCAGCGTGTTCTGATCCAACCGCTATATCAATGTTTCCGCTTAACAAGTCGTTAAGAGCACCTGCCCCAACCGCATACTGCTTTATTTCCACATCAAGACCTTGGTCTAAAAAGTATCCTTTTTCTTTCGCAAATACAACTAACGATGACGTGTCACCAACTATACCTATAGTAACTTTCTCTACTTTATTTGAATCTTGCCTAAAAACTTTTGTACTGCTACTAATAGCCACTATAATCACAACAATCAGTACAAAAAACATCTTAAATGCTAATTGCTTTCTCTTCATGCCAGAACCTTCTTTCCTTTTACTACCATATTTTCAGGTAGTCTTATTCTGAATGTACTTCCTTTTTCCAGTTCACTAGAAAAATTCAACTCTCCTCCCCAACTCTCTAGATACGACTTTGCAATAAAGAGTCCTATTCCCATACCATTCGGCTCCTTCTCCATAGCTTGCTTTGATCGGTAAAATTTTGAAAAAACCTTTTGATAATCGTCTTTTGAAATACCGATTCCGGCATCTGACACTGCTACTTCTATCCTATCTTGATCTAAACTACCGCTAATGACCACTGTTCCTCCTGGATTACTGTAAATAACCGCATTTGAAATTAAATTCATCAGGATCTCAAACATCTTTTCCATATCAACTAAAACCTCAGGGAGTTCTCGAACTGAACGTTCAATCTTCACCGTGATTTTTCTCTTTTCTAACTCATATTTTAGATCTTTAACAACAGCTTCAATTAACTCCAGGAAATCAACTTTCTGTGGAGAATCAATTATTTTTCCTCGCTCTATACGAGAAGCGTCTAGCAATTCATCAATAGTTTTTGACAAACGAATTGAACTATCATGAATATCGTTGAGTAAGCTATGCTTCTCTTTTGCTGAGACTTTGTCTGACTTTAACAAAATTTCTGCGTTCCAACGAATTGCGCCAATAGGTGTACGCAGTTGATGTGCCGCTGTACTCAAGAATCTTGCCTTAATCTCGTCTATCCCTTTTAGACGTTCTACCATTGTATTGAATGATTTTGAAAGTCTACCCACCTCATTATAGTTTGTAATTGGTACTTTATAGTCAAGGTTTCCTCTAGACACAATATGAGTGGCATTTTCTAACCGGATAAGAGGTTTAAAAATTTTCCTGTTAAAAAGAAAAAAGATAATAAAAAGAACTATAAAAAGCTGGATGAATGATGAAATTGTAATTGCAACATATGCAGCATTCAATGTGGTATACATTCTTTGTTCACTAGATTTAGACAGTTCTAAAGCGCCACTAATAATTCTTTGAGAAACGATAGTAATTTGTCCAATCAATAAATCTTGCAGTTGTGTATCTGCTTTAAAATGGATGCCCGCTCCATTAGAATTTGCTGTAAGTTGTTGCAACAGTGATACTAATTGTTTATTATCCTCTTTTAAATTAAAAATTAGCATCTCTTCATCGGGGTTCACTGGAATAACGAACTCTAAACGTTCTTGCAACATGCTAATTTGACTAAATAATTGAACTTCTCCACGCTCATTCGGGTACAAAAGATACTCAAGAGTTAGCCCTCGTAGATTGTTGATATCAACAAGCATGTCAGTTGTCAGGGAACGCTGTAGCCGAGCTGAATCTATCAGCTGAAATGAGACCACAATTAGGCTCGCAAGAGCCAAAAAAACAAAGAGCAATATAATAGTCGATAGTTTTAATGAAGTTCTGATTTGCATCAAAGATATTTCTATCTTCTTATAAAAAGGACTGACGTGTCAATCCTCTCTTTTGCTGAGTGCTTATGCACCGATCATGAATTCAACAATATCATCAGGCTGCATGATGTAATCTTTACCTTCAAGACGTTGTTTGCCCTTTTCTTTGGTACCCTTCCAGCCTCCCAATTCAATAAAATCAGTATAACTCACAACTTTGGCTTTAATGAACTTCTTTTCAAAGTCTGTGTGAATCACACCGGCAGCTTGCGGGGCCTTGGTCCCTGCAGTAATTGTCCATGCTCTTACTTCAATTTCTCCAGCGGTCAAATATGTTTGTAGACCTAAAAAATGAAACGCTTTTTGGATTAATCGTTCTAAACCACTCTTCTCTAATCCTAGTTCAGCTAGAAAAAGGGCTGCATCATCATCTGATAAGGCTGCAACTTCCGATTCAATCTTGGCACTGATTATTACCACTTGTTCAGCGGAAACACCAAAAGCAGCTGCATATTTTTTGGTCTCTTCTTCTTGTTTTCCAACAACTGATTCATCAACATTTACAGCATACAGAATTTTTTTTGCAGTTAATAAGCCTAGTTCTCGTGCCACTTTTTGTTCATCTTCAGACTCAAGGACTGTGATAAGTAACTTGCCCTGACTAGCAGCTTGCTGCATCTTTTCAACCACTTGCCATTTAAACTGCAATTCCTTATCAGCAACTTTTGGCTGTCTTTGCTTTTCAAGCGTTGCCATATCTGCTAACAATAACTCCATTTCAATTATCTCTCTGTCAGACTTTGGATCAACACTGCCTTCACGAAGAATTGAAGTATCAGTAAAACCGCGCACCACATGAACTATTAAATCGGTTTCTCTAATATTTGCCAAGAATTTGTTACCTAGACCTTCTCCTTGACTTGCACCTTTAACCAACCCAGCAATATCAACAAATTCAACAGTGGCGGGCTTTATTACCGTTGTTCCTACAACTGCAGCAAGTTTTTCTAGTCGGTCATCAGGTACAGGAACAATCCCTGTATTGGGGTCAATCGTGGCAAACGGATAATTAGCTGCCAAAGCAGCTTGACGCTTTAATAATGCATTAAATAGTGTAGATTTGCCCACATTTGGTAAACCAACGATTCCGACTGATAAACTCATACTCTCTTTCTTTGTTTTCTCTAGAGGTATTATACCTTAAAAACTTTGTGATATGCTTACTATGATGCCAAATATTTTTCTCATTAGCATACTGACTTTGATAGCCTCAATTATTGGAACTGTAACTGGTTTTGGAACGTCGACAATCATGGTTCCCATTATTTCTTTTATCCTACCTGTCCCTGAAACGTTACTCTTTGTTGGTATCATACATTGGTTTAGTAATATCTGGAAAATCACGTTTTTCAAGAAAGGAATCAACGTCAAGCTAGTGCTTCTGTTTGGAATTCCGGGTTTAGTCGTGAGTTTTTTTGCTGCAGGGCTCCCACTTATATTGCCCACGCACTTACTAAAACAATTATTTGGGTTGTTTTTAATCTCTTATAGCGTGTTTGTTTTTTGTAAGCCAAGGTGGAAATTAAAAGCCGATTCAAGAAACGCAGTCGTTGGAGGAGCGCTTTCCGGATTCTTCTCAGGTGTTTTTGGAGTTGGTGGATCAATTCGCAGTGCATTTCTTTCTGCATTTAACTTACAGAAAGCAACATTCCTTGTAACCTCTGGGGTCATCGGATTTATGATCGACAGTTCTAGATTGGTTCAATATATTATTGGTGACACTAGACTTACCGCTCCTTGGTTGTTTATTTTACTCATTTGTATCCCAATTTCATTTGTGGGAGCATTCATTGCCAAAAATTTTGTGAATAAAATTCAACAAAAAAGCTTTAGAACCATCGTACTAATTGCCCTGTTCTTAATTGGCCTTCGTTATCTGATCCTTGGAGAAATCTATTTATAAAGGTAGTAACAAAGTTTATTCTGGACAAATCACGGTCCCAAAAAACTCTTCGCCGTTGAGTGCTTTTTCTAAGTTTTCCAAGTTCTTTCCTTCCATGACAAGCACTGTTTGGCCTTCTTTTTGCGCTAGCTTAGCGGCAATTGGATCAAATGGGGTATTCATGCTTGGGGTCCACTCATCTCCTACCATGTCACGAAACTCACTCCAAGTCATTTTCTCAATCGGTTTAGCATCTGGATTAGTTCTAGGATCATCCGTATAAACTTGCTTAATATTTGATAAATTAATTAAATATGGAGCGTTGATTCTTTGCGCAACTTTGGCTGCAATAAAGTCTGTAGACCACCCGGGTTTCCAACCTGCAGCTACAACAATTTTTGCATCGGAGATTTTACCAGTTTCTGGGTTAGTAATAATTACAGGCTGCGCTTGATTTCTAAAGATAGTTCTAACTAAGTGAGCATTAAAACGAGTTGCGTGAATTCCCAACCAATCTTGGTCATCTTTGGTAATCTCATTTCCCATTATTTTTGTTGCTGCTTCACTATAGTTTCTGGCTTGAGCTCCACCACCTGTAATAATAAAAAAACGCCAGCCTTTATTGAGCTGGTCTAAAATAAATGTTCTGAATTGTGAAAGATATTGTGTATCTACTTTGTCAGGAACAATGAGTGATCCTCCTAAGGAAATGACTGCAATCTTATTCTTTGATTCGTTAATTGGATATTTGGGCATTAGTTTCTTTCTTACTGATTTTGCCGTTAAGACAAAAAATATGCGTTTGTTCTTTTACTTCGTGTATTTTACCACAAAGCACATTGCAAAAAAGCTTGTTGCTAATACGGTTGAATTTTATTCGCCCTAATAAACCACTTTGTCAACTCTTCAACAACTGGCATCACAAGTGCTATGAGCAATAAGTTCCTAAGAACTGAAAAATCCAAGTACACTGTATCAAAGATATGTCTCATAAATGGAATATACACCAAAGACAGAACCAAAGCAGAAGAAACAACAACAGCAAGGTTACTTACCTTGTTTTTGAATGCACCGATTTGGAACAATGAAAAAATGTGAGAGCGTGCCGTTAAAGCTCTAAAAACCTCAGCCATTGCCAACACAACAAAAGCTGCAGTCATGCCCATTTCGTGCGAAAAGTGGTCATAGTACACGTAAGTCAAAAATACAAGCACTGAAGAGACAAGAGTTTGTACTGAAATATGAATCCACATTCTCCTGTCAATAACTGGAGCTCCAGCTGGATTTGGACCACGCTTCATTACCGCAGAACTAAATGGTTCATATGACATTGCAAGTGCCGGCAAGAAGTCAGAAACGACATTTAACCATAATAACAACCGTGCATTCAAAGGCATCGGCAATCCAGAAAGAACCGCAAAAAGAACAATAAGAATCTCCGCAGCATTACAAGAAAGTAAGTATGATGTGAAAAATTTGATATTTCTTAAAATAACTCTGCTATTTGCCACTGCAGCCGCAATAGTAAGATAATTATCATCAACGAGCACCACATCTGCTACACTTTTTGTCACTTCAGTACCACGAATACCCATTGCCAATCCAATATCTGCTGCTTTAATCGCTGGAGAGTCATTAATCCCGTCACCAGACATGGCTACAATGTGTTTTTTTGATTGAAGAGCTTGAACAATTCTAAGCTTGTCATTTGGTTCAACTCTGGCATAAACCTTAACTTTTTCACAAATATTTTGCAGTTGAGCATCTGTCATACCTTGTAACTGTTGACCATGCACTACACTTGTATCAAGTTCATCATCAGCGTCTAAAATTCCTGCTTCTTTCGCAATAATAAATGCAGTTTCATGTTGGTCTCCAGTGATCATAACGGGCGTAATACCGGTCGCTTTGAGTTGTGCGATTGCTTCTCTTGCCTCTTTTCTAATTGGATCTTTCAAGCCAATAAAACCAACAAATGTCAAATCACTCTCTGCAGATTTAGTACTTTTTGGAATACTTGTTAGCGAATCTTTGTACGCAAATGCTAAAACGCGCAATCCCTTTCTTGAGATTTCAGAAAGATCTGTATGTAGCTTTTTGAGTTTCTCTGTTGTCATAGCAGAGTGTTTGCCGTGCTCTAGTATGTGTGTTGAACTTGCTAAAATTGCTTCAGGTGAACCTTTAACCATTGAAATATATTTTTTTCCAGTTTTATGAATTGTACTCATTGCTTTTCGAGCTGAGTCGAATGGGTTTTCATCAACTTTTGCAACTCGAACTATGCCAAATTTTGTTGCAATTTCTAGTAGTGCGACTTCTGTTGGTGAGCCAGAACCATCGGTAGCATTATTACAAGAAAGTGCAATTTCTAGCAGTCTAGATAGGCTCTGGTTTACTTTTTTATTTTCTATGTCTCTGAAATTATGAGATTTGCCATCAAAGTATGCAGCAACCGCTCGCATCTCCCCTTCTGTGATCGTCCCAGTTTTATCAGTACAAATGAAATCAGTTGAACCAAGCGTTTCGATTGCTGGCAAATGCTTTACAATTGCATTTTTTCTTCTCATCACCTGTACTCCAATTGCCAAACAAATTGTCACGATTGCTGGTAGACCTTCGGGTACCACTGCAATTGCCAAAGATACAGAATCAATAATAGAGTGAACCAGTGGATTGCCTCTCCAACCCCAGTTTAAGAAAAATATAAGAGCACAAATAACAAGTGCAGCAACTCCCAAACGTTTACCAAGATGTTCAAGTTGTCTTTCAAGAGGGGTTGGCATTTTCTCGGTTGCCATTAATTTCTCAGCAATTTTTCCGATCTCAGTTTCGACACCGATTGCGGTTACAACAGCCTCACCCCTTCCATACCGAACCAATGAATGTTTAAAAACCATATTAGTTCTGTCAGCTAAATTCATTTCTTCACCAACAGGATCAGTCTGTTTCTTAACAAATTCTGATTCACCAGTCAAAGATGACTCATCAACCTGCATCTTAACTAAAGAAATCAAGCGCGCATCAGCAGCTACTTGGTCTCCTGTTTCAAGAAGCAAAATGTCACCAACAACAACTTGTGACACTGGTATTTTCTCGGTTTTGCCTCCTCTGCGTACAGTACAATATGGGGCAGAAATCTTTTGGATTTCTTCTAAGTCTTTCTCCGCCTTGCCCTCTTGAATGAACGCCAAAATAGCATTACCCAAAACAATAATCAAAATAACTAACCCATCAATGTACTCTCCCGCTAAAAAGGAAAATATTAAACCAGCAATTAGTATATAAATCAAAAAATCCTGAAATTGTGATAGAAATTTTTTCCACCAGGGATCTTTAGCAACTTCAGGCAGTGAATTCGGACCATATGCTTGTAATCGTTTCTCTGCCTCAACACCAGTTAATCCTTTGGTAAAGTCAGTATTAAGATCAACTTCAATCTTACTAAGTTTTTGGGAATAAAACGGGATGGTCGGTTGTTTCTCGGTCATAATCGCACCATTATATCAAAGTTTATTTTCTAAAAATACGTATATAATACTGCCCATGAATCCCGTTCATCCAGAAGTATCAAGCTTACATGAGGTAACTGTTAATCTCCCCAAATCTTTTGACCAAGTACTCATGACTTGGCCAGAGCTGAAATCACTTCTAGAATCATTTGCACATAGAGACCCTGGGACTTTCATGCATTCTGTTGCGGTTCACCACACTGCCACTAGACTAGCCCAGGACCTATTTTTAAGACTTAAACTTTCCTTTTCGGCTCAACAGAGTGTTTTTTTTAGGGCACCATTTTGGCTTTTACATGATATCGGCAAAACAGCAGCTGATATTGACAGTGAAGTGGCAAAAAAACTTGTTCACCCTGCGGATCGCATAAAACGCCCAAGCTATGATCGAGCTCGACATTGGCTGCATCCACAAATGGGTGGCGATTTACTCAGAATTTGGGCTAAGACCACTAGCCCTCGTTTGCAACCATTTGTTCAAAAATGGGCATTCCTCGCTCATATACACGACCGTCAACTCAACAAATATCTTATTGATTTTCAAACTCAAGTTCCTAATTGGTCTGACACTTTTTCACTCTTCTTATTTTCACTTTGTGATACAGCAATGGCCATGGGTCTACCACGACCAAATAAAGACCAAGTCTATACCCAAGACCAAATACGACAAGTGCTACATAAAACCAATTTAAAAGAATCTGTCATGTCAGGGCTTTTCCCCAATGAAAATCTAAATCAACTTCGACACTATATACTAGCTTCAATTTTTAGTAGTTTAAGTGAACTACAAAAAAGTCACCCTCCATCTGCATGGACAAATCCAGTTGGGTTTGTCAATAAAAACTTCAATCAAAACCTGACTGAAAGTCAAAGAAAATTAGAACCTCTTGAAGATCTGATCGTAACAACCTGGCGAGAACGCGAACGAAATTGGGAAAAAACAATGCTCACTATGGATAAGAGTGGAGTGTTCTAGTCTAGCCTTACTGCGACTACCCAACTGTCTGTAGCTTCCAAAATTTGGCGTACAAACCTTCTTTGGCCAGTAATGCTTTGTGAGTCCCCATCTCGGCAATTTGCCCGTTGTCCATCACAATAATTCTGTCTGCTTTTGTAATTGATGACAATCGGTGAGCAATAATTAATGTTGTCTTATTCTTTGATACTTTCCAAAATGCATCTTGAATCAATTTTTCTGATTGACTATCTAATTGACTGGTTGCCTCATCGAAAATGATAATGTCTGGATTAGACAAGATCATACGAGCAATAGCTAAGCGTTGCTTTTGTCCACCTGAAAGTCGAACACCACGCTCCCCAACTTTTGTATCATAGCCTTCTGGCAAGTCTTTAATAAACTCATCTAAATTTGCCATTTTTGCTGCATATGCTATTTCAGTGATATCGGTGGTCCCAGCACCATAGCCAATATTGTATGCGATAGATTCATTGAATAAAACTGGCTCTTGGGGAACAATTCCCATAAACGAACGCAAGTTTGACTTTGTCATTGTTCTAATATCAATACCGTCAATTAAAATTGCACCAGAGACTGGATCATAAAAACGCATCAATAATTTTGTGATTGTTGTTTTACCTGCGCCAGAACGTCCAACAAGTGCCACGGATTCACCTGGCTCAATCTTAAAAGTCAGATCTTTAATTGCATCACCTTTACCCTCAGGATATGAAAAATTGACATTGTCGAAAACAATTTCACCTTCGACGGTCTCAACTTCAACAGGTTTCTGGGGATCTTTCACCAACGTATCGCTGTTAAACACGTTAAAATATGACTGTAGATCAGCATTGTTTTTAGCTACGTCTCTCATCTGAAAAACAAGATCAAAAAATCTACCATAAAAAGAGTCAACAAACCCCAAAATCATGATGTATTCTCCAGTTGAGATTTGACCACGCAATAGATATTGTAGTCCGAAGTACAAAACTGCTAATAAACTAGCGTTGCCAGTAACCCCAATTACAATATCAATTGCTCTAAACGAATTTGCGTATCCCCAGAGTGCTTTCATCCACGGCACAAATGTTTTTCCGAGTCTTGTATACTCCGCTCGCTCCTTTGCAAAAAACTTGACTGTTTCAAAGTTGATAAGGTTGTCAACAATTACGTCAGAAACCTCATCTTCGCTATCATTAAACTTCACTCTAGCAGCCACGTTTCTCTTAATTAAAAAATAAGCGAATATTGAATTAAGAATCATTGAACAAAGCATTAATCCTGCAATTTCAAGCTTGAGCTGGGCAAATAACACCAATAAAACTGTAAAGCTTATCAATGCTCGAACTAAATTGATGTTCACCATGTGAAAGAAGTTAAATACAGCTAAGTCACCACGTTTAATTGCAGAAATCATTGATCCAGTGCTTTTGGTAAGGTGATACGCAAAATCTAAATCTTGAATTTTCTTAAAAACCGCAACTCTAATATCTCTTGCTGTAGCAAGCAAAGCACTGTCACCAGAAAAGTATGTTGCTAAATCAAACGCAAGCTTCAGTAATCTTATACCAACATAAGAAAGTAATATCGTAAGCAATAAAACTGGATCTTTGAGTGGGATTGCGTCCACAAATAGCTTAAAAAAGTATGGATACACACTTTCAGTAATAGATAAAGCCACTAAAAACACAGTGAACAAACTCATTTGCCACTTATACTTCCATAAAAACTGGTAGTACCGCTTATATGTCTGTAACATATACCTTCACCGTATACAAAAACCCAAGACTCCTTATTGAGCCCCTGGTTATACTATTACTATATCCCTTCCCGTGAATATCTGCACTTATAAAGTGCAACCAAAAATGGTCAGACAAATATCCTATCATTAAACCTGAGATAAGTCGAGAGCAAAAATCTAGAATTATGGTCTCTTTATCTTTACGGTTACTGGCCCTACAGAAGTATCCTCAACACTCCACCCTAGCTTGAGCAATTCATTTCTGATCTTGTCTGAAGTTGCAAAATCTTTATTTTTTCTTGCCAACTCACGCTGCCCAACTTTTTGAGAGATTTCTTCTGGTATTTCTTCTATTTGAGTCACTTGAGCTTTGCCAATCTCTTCCAAAGTTTCCCTCGCTGTACTTAATCCTAACCCCAAAATTTTATCAAATTCTAGTAAAATTGTTTTCTTTTCTGCATCTTCTACTGAGGAATCTTTAATAACCGACCAGACAACACTCACTGCTTGGGCTGTATTTAAATCATTGCGTATACTTTCAAAAAATGCGGTAACGTGAGTAACTGCTGACTCACCAAGTTGTGAAATTAAAACAGAGTTTTCTTCTAGCATTGACACTGCTTTCAACAGCTTTTCATACGCCTTTTGTGCCCCTTCTAAATTTTCCCAAGTGAAATTCATCTCTGAACGGTAGTGAGCTGTTAAAAACAATAATCGCAAAGCCATTGGATGAAAGCCGCGTTCTAAAACATCGTCAATCGTGAAAAAATTCCCAAGAGACTTGCTCATTTTTTCGCCATTAATATGCAAATGATTATGATGTACCCAATACCGCACAAACGGTTTTTTGCCCGTTGTTGCTTCTGCTTGAGCAATTTCATTTGTATGATGCACCGGGATGTGATCAATTCCACCAGTGTGAATATCGAACTGTTCGCCCAGATACTTCATGGCCATTGCACTACATTCAATATGCCAGCCTGGAAAACTTCTCTCATGCCACGGACTTGGCCATACCATAGCCCTATTTTCTCCAGGTCGTTCAAATTTCCAAAGGGCAAAGTCAGCAGGGTTTCGCTTGCCATCTACCAGGCCAATACGAGCGCCTTCTTCTTGCTGCGATACATCCAGACCAGCCATTTTTCCATACTCAGGAAACTTGCTCGTGTCAAAATATACTCCATCACCCTCAATAATATAGGTGTACCCTTTGCGCTCAAGTTCAATCACCATATCAAGCTGTTCTTGAATATGCTCAGTAGCTCTGCAACTCACATCTGGTCGAAGGTTACCCATCAAGTCCATACTCTTAAAAAAATATGCTTCAAACTCATGTGCAATATCCCAAACACTTTTACCATATTTTTTAGCACCTTTTTCTAGTTTGTCTTCGCCAGTATCAGCATCAGAAGCTAAATGACCAACATCAGTCACATTTTGAACAAATGTAACTTCATACGATTGCAAATCTACACCGATTTTCTCAGCAAGATTCTGGTTTCCGTACCGCAAGGCTCGAATTAACACATCATCCATTGTATATTTTCGCAAGTGACCAATATGGGTATAGTCATATACTGTAAACCCACAGGCATATAACCCCACTCTTTTCTCGTGAAGTGGCTGTAGTTGAGTAATTTTTTTATCCAGTGTGCTATACAGTTTTAGTCGCATATAAGTAGTATCCTCAAACTATTGTATTCTATCATCTTGAAAAAAGGAGCCAAAGCGAAGAAAGCTCCCGAATTATTCGCCTTGGGTATTATTAAGTGTAGTTCGGTCTTGCTTTAATTTCGTCAACACATTTTGTTTTTTGCTCTTCCCACCACCAGGGCCAACTGCACCTTTTTGAGGACTACTTGGCATTTCAAAAGATTGAGCCTGTTTTTCAGCCTCCATTTGCTTTTTGCGTTGCTCTTCTTCTTCTTGTTTTCGTTTCCTTTGCATTTTTTCTTCGAACATTTGACGTGCAACAGCTTGTTGTTCCTGATCTAGTTGTTGATATCTTGAATGTAGTTGTTTAGCCTGTGCCTGTTGTTGTGGGTCAAGCGTATTTGGATTAATTCCCAACCAAGTATTTATATTGAAAAATTCCTTTATGCCAGTGAAGATATCAGAGAAGCCACGCTTGACTTCCTCTTGAATAGTTCCAACTTCTCGAGGAGGAGTTGGCGGTGTCGCAGTTTGACCAGCAGTACCCGGAGTTTTACCAGCAGCACTTCCTTCGAGCGCTCCAGGAATTGCGCCACTCTGGCCCAACATTTGTTGGGCTTGCGCCACCTGAGCTGCACCCATTTGCCCCGATCCTGGTGAGCCGCCACCAGAACTAGGGCCGCTTTTCGCGCTGCTCCCCATCATTTTTGCAAGTTGTTCTGAAATTTCTCCGCCAGGAGGACTCATTCCCCCCATACCCGGAGCTCCACCTGGGCCAGGCATACTATCCTTTTATCAAATTTTTGTATGATCTAACTGAACAATCTCGAAACCTTCTTCTGCTTGTTGCTTCTCCTCCTGCTCAATTTTTTTCTGTTCGTCTTGTTGAGCTCGAGCAACGTTTGCCGTACCATTACTCATCTCTTCGACGAGTGCTTGACGCTGTTGATCAATTTTTTCTTGATCAATAACCTGCTGTTGGGCTTGCTTTTGTTCATACTCGATTCGTCTTTGTTCCAGTTCTTCGGCAGCTTTTTGAGCCGCAATTTCTTCTGGTGTTGGACCACTCGGTTTTGCAGGAGTTGCATTACCCGTCTTACCACCATCTATTTCACTTAAAAGCTGCTCGAGAACATCGAGAGGGTTTTTTTGTGTCCCACCGCCACTTGGATTTGCCGCGGCTGATGTTGGCGTAGGTGCTGATGCGACTTGCTGGCTAGTTGGTTGAGCCTGTTGCACAGCGTCATCTTGTGCACTAACTTGATCACTTATCTGATTTGTATCGTCCATATATACCTACACGATACAAGATAAGTACCTAAATAATCAAGTAGGACTATAAGCCTTTCGTTTCATAGTCATGCGTTTTTCGTTGGCTTTTCGTAGCTTTCTTACGGCTCCTTCAGTCGCATCAACAATCGCAGTATACATATCAACTGCATGTTTTTTTACAACTAAGTTTTTTCCTGGAATTGAAACACAATACGTCACAATATTTGAGTACGTGTCAGACTTCTTATGAGCAACACTTTCAAGGTAAATACGAACCTGTGAAACCCCTTTCTCCAATTTTTTGAGTTTCTCCGCCTGATTTTCGGCAAAGATCCTAATAGCTTGAGTTAACTTCATTTTCTTTGACTCAACTATTACAGTCATACGGATCCTTTCTTCAAGTTTGTACTCGAATGAATGACCAAGTCCCAAAAGCGCTTTCCGTATTTCGAAGCTACGACTTTTTCTTACGAAAAAGGTCGGCTTCGAAATAAAAAAAACACCACGACTCTTCTAAAAGAGCTCTGTGGCGTTCAATATTGGATGAAACTGTGTCATCTGTTACTCAGTGTAGCACAATTTTGCGCTGACCGCAAATGTTCTTACTTATAACTTCCGTCTTCCTTCAAGAGCACGAGCCAGCGTCACCCCATCAGCATATTCAATATCAGCCCCAATAGGTAACCCATGACCGATTCTGGTTATAGTCACTTTGTTGGCACCAGCACCTCTAGTCGCCAGATACTCACTGATGTACAAAGCTGTGGCTTCACCTTCCATAGTTGGATTTGTAGCAATAATGAGTTCAGTCACCCCCTCTAAACGATCCGCTATATCATGTAAAAATAACTGATCTGGCCCAATGTTGTTTAATGGTGCAATACTCCCATGCAACACATGGTATTTCCCTTTGAAAGAATTTGATCGTTCTAAAGCAATCACGTCTAAAGGCTGTTCAACTACACATAAAACTTCAACTTCTCTGCTTGGGTCGCCACAGATACTGCAGGGATTAGATTCACTCACGTTGTGGCAGTGTTCACACAAAACAGTATTTTTCTTAAGCGCAGTAATTTTCTGTGCAAAATCTTCTAACTCATGGTCCGGATTGTGAAGCAAGTAAAATACTAAACGCTGCGCCGACTTTGGTCCAACACCAGGTAATTTTTCAAATTTTTCTATTAAATTTTGGACTGCTCGAGGCAATTTCATACGGATATCCATTCTAAACCAACCGGTATTGAGACCTCCATACTACAAACGTTTTTTAAAGTTAGCAAGTGAGAAAGACTGTTGACTTTGGTTTTAAAATATCTTATAATATTTTTTTAATGACACATCATATTGATGATATAACAAGACTTCACTTAGAAGAACAAGAAATTGTTCCAGAGTGTGTTTCTTTTTTCCTTGAACTTATCACCTTGCAAAGCACTAATCTTGAGTTATTTAATCAACAAATAGCAAATCCAGATTTTATCCAAAAAATTCAGGAAAATTTGCAACTCATTCCGACTGCTAAGCTACTTGACATTTGTGGTAATAACCAAAGGTTCCAAACCTATTTGCTGCAAATTCCTTTTTTGGAACGTGAAAATAAACTCTACCGAGAAAATACTGGCAGAAAAAATATCAGGGCAACATGGAGTGATAAGCTGATGAGTTTAGTCGGATCTCTAGACGGAACCTATATTTTATCTGGTGTTCTCAACCACGAAGGTGACCCAGTCCGAACAAAGGTAGATGACCACTATAAGGCTGCCGAAGCTGCTGAAGTCATGGCAATACATGCAGCATATCTTGATGGTGGTGAGCCTTCAATTACGAAAGTTATGGCTGAAGTTGCTGACGGGGTTTACAATCTCACACAACTTTTATCACTTGACCCAGATCCAGAGACTTCTGCCAAATACGAGAAGTATTTAGAACAGTTAACAAAAATTTTGGGTGTATCAAGGGCAAGCATGCTAACATTGGCAATAGCTAAATATCACCATCGCACTTATTATTCAAAAGAAGGACGAAATGCACATCAATCAGAAGATAGACTTGTACTTCAGGCCCTAAGTAGGTATTTTCCGCATCTTTTAAATGACACAGATGAAGCAAAAAGAATAATCAATGATTCATTCATGCATTTCAATAAAATGTTCAGAAAACTTCAAACCATACTCGTCAAAAAGTTTATCAAGGAGTACCCTAGACTTGATAAAAAATCTCAATATATATTGGAAAAAACTGTTGAGAACAGCATGAACATTATCAAACTACTAGCTGATGACCTTGGCTTGGGCCCAATCGTAATTGGCTCACTAGCTCAAGAAGAAGACTAAATCCCCGTCTTGCCTGACACAATCTTCCAGATATCTTGCTCTACTTCATCGATTGATTTAGCGGCGTCAATAATTTGCCAACGACCAGAGTTGTCTGCTTTTGCTAACTCTAAATAAGCTGTTCTTACTTTGTTATGAAAATCAGTTGCTTCCATGTCAAGGCGATTCATAGCACCAGCGGACTCTCTTCTCTTCAAACCAGTTTCAACCTCAACATCAAGCAAAAGTGTTAAGTTCGGATACGTATTTTTGGTTGAGATATCGTTCAGCTGCTCAATCAAATCTTTCCCGAAACCTCTCACCATTCCTTGGTACACAACGGAACTATCACGGGAACGATCAATAATCACAACCTTGCCCGCTTCCATAGATGGCAAGACGATCTCGCGATAAATTTGCGCACGTGCAGCTTGAAATAATAAAACCTCAGTTGTGAAAGCAATCCCTACATTTTTGGCAGAGAGTACCACTTCACGAATTTGCTCTGAAATGACTGTCCCACCTGGTTCACGAAGCACTACTACGTCCTTACCTGCCTTGGTTAAACTGTCACGAAGCCGAACGATTTGTGTGGTTTTACCTCCACCTTCTCCGCCCTCGAGTGTAATTAAATATCCATTATCTGTTCCCATATTTTTTTCCTTCTCTTATTTATAACACTTTTGTATCCTAATTTGGCAGTCTGTGATTTGGTCGCAAGATTGCAGGGGTTTGTGGGGTTCTGGCAACCTTAAAATCAACATATAACTGTGATTCTAACATTTCTAGCGCCTTCTGAGGATTTAAGCCCACAGAGCTAAAGTTCATAAAGCTATAAATAAAGATTTTGTAGGGTCTATAATGCTCAGGCTTTAATCCAGTGTGTTCAACATTTGGATCAACATATTTCAGGATGAAATCCCTAATTAACCGCATTGCTTTTCTATAATGAGCAAAGTATGCGATTTTTTCATCTCGGTCCATTTTTCTATTAAAAGCACGCTCAAAAATTGGGTTACCCTGCAATAATTCTTTTACATAATTCCCATTATTCTTAGGAAGAGTATATTCGTGCAGAACCCGATTTGGACTCACCGGATACTTCATATGGATTAAGTATGATATCCACAATGTCCAGAGGTACTGCAAGTCTTTTTCAAGTGTTTTTTTACTAAGATTACCACTCACCTCACGCAGCAGTTCAATCGCGCGTGAACCTTTTGCATGACCATTAGCTGTTGCCAGCGCCCTTTGGTGGTCAATGTCACCTCCAAGTGATCGTACCATATGGTCAACGCATGCCAAGAAAAAACCGGCATCAATTGTTTCCCCTTTTTCTGATTTGAAATCATACCCTTTTAAGCCTTCAAGCTCACGGAGTTCTGAAACTTCTTCAATCTCTCCTAATAACAAAACAGTTAAAATATCTAGGTTTGTATCTGTCTCAAAAAGTGGTGGGCGTTCCTTTTGCCATCTGAGTACGTCTTCGATAAACTTACGAAGCTGAATCAATGACTTTCTGGTACTTTTAATTCTGTCTGAAACTTCTGAGGATGTTTCAAGTGCTTTCGCAATTTCCATCTTCCACGAATACGGATTTTCTGCTTCTGATACTGTTGCTAATTTCATGCGTTATTTTTCTAAATTTTCAATAGAGAATAAAAACCAATAAACCACAATATATTGTAGTTTAACAACTAGATATATCTATATCATGTGTTTTGAGAACGTATTGAAGTATTGAGCTCTAAACCCATTTGAGGGCAAAATTTACGTCTTTGAACAAAAAAAATACGGAATAAAATTGCTATGAATTGGTCATTGCTGTGACAAATTACAAACTCAAAATAAATTATTTACGACCAGTTGAACCAAATCCACCACGGTCTTTGGTTGTTGGATCTTTTGTATCAAAGTCCTCAACCACCTGCAACTGAACTGGTTCGCGGTGCATTACAATTAACTGCACGATCCGCTCACCCCTTTCAACAGTCACTGCCGTATCTGTAAAGTTATACAGTGCTGCCAAATATTCATCATTGGGGCCCCTATAATCATAATCACCTACACCAATACCATTTGCTAACATCAAACCCCGCTTGTGCAAACTACTACGAGCAGATAATAACGCCCAATGGTTCTCTGGCAGTTGTAATGCCACATTTAACGGCACGTATCCTATTCCACGAGCAGGAATAACTACTTCTGTTCTGGCATACATATCAAGCGCCGCTGCCCCAGGGGTTTTATATTCTGGTTTGGGCAATGTTGTGTCAAACTGCTTGTAAACAACTTTAATTGGCTTACTCATCTTTGACCACCTTATAGTGAAACACTTTTGTTTGATCTGATAAGTCTAAAACTTCTAAAAGTTGCAGTTTTGTGAGCACTGCATCTGAAAATAATTTCACTCCAGATCCAAAAACAATTGGTTCAACCGTTAAAAATAATTCATCTACAAGTCCCGCCTGCATACATTGGGTGTATACACTTGCCCCACCTGCTAGAACAGCCTGTTGAACTCCTTGACGCTCTAGTTTTTCCAAAACTTCTGGAATCGTACCACTCTCTGCACGAACATCTTTTGGATCATATTGGTCATACACTTTAGAACGACTCAGGACAATTATTGTTCTTCCGGAAAATGGTAAATGCTTTGGCTGGATTGTTTCAAAAGTAGCTGCCCCCATTATTACCGTCCCAATCTCTTTTGTTTTCTGCACAAAAAATCTAGTGTCTTCTCTACTAGTCCAAGCTAATGAAGACTGCTCTTTGCTTTGAGCAATAAAACCATCTGCTGTTACTGAAGCGACCAAAATGACTTGCATATCAAATTATCCTAACACAGGAACTCTAGTAGTAACAGCTCCTAGTCAGATTCTCATATCATGTAGTAGGATTGGTGAGAAATGAAAAATGGCAAAAAAATAGTTGCAAGTTACACTGAAGTTCCCAAACTCAGCAAAAAGTATCGTAAACAGAAGAAAAAAATTGTTTTGACTTCTGGTTCTTTTGATATGTTGCACATTGGTCACTGCCGGTATCTCTGTGAAGCAAAAAAATATGGTGATATTTTATTTGTTGGCATTGATAGTGATGAAAAAATCCGCACTAGAAAAGGCCCAGACCGCCCAGTTGTACCAGAAGATGAACGCATGGAAATGCTTACTTATATTGCCGACGTAGATCATGTTGTTCTCAAAAAACTGTCTGAGCCAAAATGGGAGCTAATCAAACTCATTCGGCCAGATGTTTTAATTGCTACCGCAGATACATATACACCAGCAGAAAAAAAACAGTTACTAGAATTTTGCGGAAAAGTAGTGGTTTTAAGAAGAAAAGCGACAACTTCTACGAGTGCAAAAATTCGTTTAGTACAGATTGGAGCCGAAAAACGAGTTACAAAAACGATCTCTAATCGACTCATACAAACTATCGAACAAATTTTGGAGGAACTCAAAGATGAAACCTAAAATTATTGTCTACCTTCCTGTCATTCACGCTGGATATTTACATTTTCTCGAATCACACAAAAATGCGGATATTTTTATCACAAACGAGAGCTTAATTGAACTGATTGATCAAGAATTCGATTACTTGCGAAAAGAAATACGGGCTATTAGCCCAACCCAAGCTGAAGTCAGCCTAGAAGCGCTCTTGCCTGAAAGAAAAATTAGTTTGCTAAGTGCTAACGACTTACCGTTTTTAGATGAACCTGGGCAAGAAATTATCTTGCCAAAAGAAGATATTTTTATTTGGATTGCCAGAAAATACCTCACAAAGAGTAAAATCGTTTTTGATGATACCTTCCTGAGGTGGAATCGAGAAAATACACTAGAAAAGCAGTCTGTACAAAACAAACAAACTAAAACTGAAAAAAATTTTGGAGAATTGATCCAAAGTTTGGTTGCAAAAACAAAAAAAACAGCTCAGTTGAGCTCAGACTGGTGGCGCCAAGTTGGCGCTCTCGTTTTTTCTGAAAAGCCACATAAAATCATCGCTATTGCTCACAACCACCATTTACCAAGCCCGTACACTCCATATATTGACTCAGATCCACGGAATTCCTTCCACAAAGGTGAACATATTGATCTTTCAACTGCTGTCCATGCCGAAGCTGCCATAATCGCTGATTGCGCAAAAAAAGGAGTCCCACTACAAGGAACAAGCATGTATGTTTCAACATTTCCTTGTCCTGTGTGCGCAAAACAGATTGCTGCTAGTGGTATCGCAAAACTATACTACAGTGACGGATACTCAATACTTGATGGCGAGAGAATACTTACAAACTCCAATGTCAAAGTCGTTTTGATTAATGACTAATTACCATTAGGTGTTGCACAGAAATTGATGTGCCATGCTCCATCTTGTCTGGTGAACCAAATGAAATATCCATGCACCCTGACATTAAGGTTTCTGTATCCAAGCGTTTCTCCAATATTTTTGGTCGTTAGAGTTGACTCTGAAATATGTGAAACAGTCGTGTTTTTAAACATTGTATTTCTTTTTATAGCAGTAATTCTATCAATCACGGCACGAATATTTGCAAACGGTTCGCTTGATTCTAAAGCATTCAAGAGATTCCTTGCTTGAGTAACTTCTTGCTTATGAATTTGCTCTGAAAAATCCGTTGGACGAGGAATCGACACTTGTCGATTTAAATGGGCTTCCTCCTCATGACAAATTGGACCTTTTTGCATAGAATGCCTTTCTACAAATTGATAAATTGAGTCATTATACACCCACAATTGATATAGATATAACTATTGAGTAGAGAATAAAGAGATCATCCTTTACCAAGCTTAATCCTGACTGGCTCAAATTCAGGATGTTCTATATCTGGTTGAATAAACTGAACGTGTAAATGATTCACAGTACCGGCAGAATAATTTGTATCACCAAACCGCATTGCCCAACCGCCACCCGGGATTTTATGTTCTCTCTCGGCCCACTGCATAAATTGCAGTAATTCGACACCTGATTGAGGGTCTAGTTCTGACAACTTTGTGGCATGTTCTTTGTAAATCGCTAACAAATGAATCTTTGTATATTTGTATGGCCATTGGTTTTTTGTGAGTATCCAATATTTGCCCTCTTTTAAAATAGGTTGCTTATGGTATTTTCTTAAGTTTTCTAGACAAAATGGGCAATGATCAGCAGTAATTATTTCTTGCATGACTTGCTTTTGTTCGTCTTCACGCGCATTATCTAAATCTACAAATTGTTGAGTATTTTTTTTATTCATATATTCGTAAATAATTGCTGTATTGAGTTGCACTTACAATATACAACCCCTATAATCTCCTAAATTGCAACTGGAATATCCCACATGCCAGGATGAGATTCATACTCTTCCAATTCAAAATCTTCAACCCTAAACTGAAATAAATCTTTGACTTTTGGATTCATTTTCATAATTGGAAATGGTTTTGTCTCGCGCTGAACTAATTCTTTGACGTGATTGATCTGATCAACATAAATATGCGCATCAGAAAAACTATGAATATACTCATACGCTTCATATCCTGTAACCTGAGCAATCATCATCGTAAGTGCAGCATATTGCGCTAAATTAGCTGGTAAGCCAATCGGGGTATCACTACTTCTTTGGAACATGTGTAGTGTTAATTTATTGTCAATTATTCTAATATGAATCCAACCATGACAAGGACAGACAACTACTTTTTGTTGCTTCCCTTTTCCGCGAATTGTATATTGAGGAATCCACGGAGAAATAAAGTGGGTTCTTAAGTGCGGCTTTTCTTTGATTTGCTCAATAATGTTTTGAAATTGATTGTACGTTGGTCCTTCTGCAGTTGGGAAATCATGAAAAGCCGCACCATAACTACCAGGACCCATATCACCCTCTTCTAAACCGCGTTTTTTGCATTTAGCTTCCGTTACCCATGAATGCCACCAATCACACCCATATGTCTGTAACTCTTCTTGAGTTCTAGCCCCATTAATAAATCCAATTATCTCTCCTATCGCCTGTCCCCACACTTTTTTGCTAATTTTTCTTTCTGTAATAATTGGAAAACCATTTGCCAATTTAAAGCGTAGTGAGGGCGGCGCCATGTAAGTGAGCGCATCTATCTCTTGTTGAGATTCTGCTACTGTACCATTTTCAAGAATAAACTTAAGCAGATTTTTATATTGCTCATCTGGTACTCGTTTTTGATTATATGTAACCACGTTAGGTAAAGTTTCTTTCTTCATAAAAACCTTTCGTAAACAACGCTACCACAAAACGATGAATAATTCACTAGAAATACAAGTTGTTCTCTTGAATGAACTTCAAAACAGAACTCAGCAACAATTTTTTTACCGGCTGTTTCTCTTTTATCAGTTTTCTAATTTCTGTAGATGATGCTGTAACTTCAGGCATGTCTGTAAGAAAAATCATATTTGGCTTTCTCAAAGATTCATTCAGCTGATAACCAGCTCTGGGGTAAATATAAAAAGTAAAGTCTATTAATCTTGGATGACCTTTTAGAAAATCGTCAAAACGATCTAAATATTCTGACCCCATCACCCAGCAAAATTCATGCTGGGGTAATCTTTCTGAAAAATATTTGAGGGTATCATAGGTGAAACTCACCTCTTTGAAATGCTCAACTTTAATTTTTTTTGAGTTTTTTATTGACTCAGCAGTTAAATTAAGCATTTTAACTCTTGCATCATAATCTGTGAGTTGTTGCTTCCCATACCGGTCAGCCCACGGGTGCTTAAAAACAGGAACAAACCATACCTCATCAACTATTTTGTTTTGAATCAACGAATCAGCAACAACTTTGTGTCCAATATGAGGTGGATCAAAGGCGCCACCAAATAGTGCTATTTTCATTTTGATTTTTTAGCTCTTTTTTTCTTAGTCGTTACTACCTTTCGAGCCTCACCACTGCCTTTTCTGCTCTCCAACCACTTTTGTTTTCTCTCTTCTCGTTTCTTTTGTAGTTCATCCCACTGAGATTGAGTAATTTTTTCACCTTTTTCAGGTTTTTTCCAACTAGCCCAATTGCAAGTTGGGTAGGTACTACACCCAAAAAATGGTTTACCCCAACGAGTATTCTTTATTGTGACTTCTCCCTTGCCACAGAGTGGACATACAACATCTTCAACTATTTCAACAATATTTTCAGTATATTTGCACTCTGGAAATCTACTACAACTTTTAAACTTGCCAAATCTACCAGTGCGAATTACTATTTCACCATGCTCAGTGTCACCACAGGTCGGACATTTTTCACCAGTTTTCTCTACAGGAATTTGAGTCCGTTCTGCTTTATCTGTCACAGTCTCAATTTTCTTTTCAAGTGGACCATAAAAAGTGCCAACAATATCTTTCCACTTCTTTTTTCCTAGCGAAATCCTATCAAGATCTTCTTCCATCTCAGCTGTAAACTCATAGTCCATAATTTGTTCAAAATATTTTAAGAGAAAGTCTGTGACTGTCATTCCTACTGGAGTAGCAAAGAATTTCTTTTGAGTGCGTTCGATATAACCTCTGTCAATAATCACAGAAATAATTGAAGCATACGTACTTGGACGGCCAATGCCTCTCTTTTCAAGTTCTTTAATCAGTGAAGCATCGTTATACCTTGCTGGTGGTTGAGTAAATTTTTGTGCAGCAAACAAATCAGTAAAGTGTACTTGTTGCCCCTTGGTTAACTCCGGAATCAAGCTATCTTCTCTATTTGGGAATAATCTCATCCAACCATCAAACTTAAGCACAGAACCAGTTATCTTAATAATTCCCTGCTTAATTGAATTTTTTACTTCTTTAGGGGTAAACACAACATCAACTGAAGTCTGATCATAAATTGCAGTTTCCATTTGACTTGCAATAAACCGCTTCCAGATAAGCTCATATAACTTAGCATGCTGAGTAGAAAAACGCGAACTTTTCCCTTGTATGTCCTTATGAGTAACACCAATATCTGTGACACGAATCGCTTCATGGGCTTCTTGAGCATTTTTGCTTTGTTTGGCAAAAACCCTTGGTTTTTCAGGCAAATACTGTTGACCGAATTGAGACCCAATATACTCTCTTGCCATTTCAATGGCAGTCTGAGATAGCGTTACTGAGTCAGTTCGATGATATGTGATGAGACCTTCTTCATACAATTGTTGCGCAATCTGCATGGTTTGCTTACCAGAATACCCAAAACTCGTTGCAGCTTTTTGTTGGAGCGTTGATGTAGTAAAAGGAGGTAAACTTGAGCGGTTTCGCTCCTTCTTTTCTACTAAATTGACAACATACTCCGCTGTTGGTAATACTGCTAAGACTGGTTCAACATCTGCTTGTTTTGTTGGTGTGAACTTTTTTGAGTTAACCTGACTCACTAATCCTGCAAATATATGTTCTGGCAAGTCATCATCAAGTTTACCCTCTTTTGAAAAAACTTTTCTTTTGTCCTGTTTTGTAGACAAAGCTGTTGTTAGTTCCCAATATTCTTCTGCTTTGAAAGCTTCTATTTCGCGCTCTCGTTCAACCACAAGACGTAACGCCACTGACTGCACTCTACCTGCAGATAGCCCACGCCTAATTTTCTTCCAAAGCACTGGAGAAACTTTATATCCAACCAACCTATCAAGTACCCTACGAGCCTGTTGCGCATCAACAAGATCTTTGTTTATTTTCGAAGGGTGTTCTATTGCTTTTAAGACAGCACTCTTAGTAATTTCATGAAATGTTGCACGAAAAAACTCAGCGTTGGTCTTTTTTTTACCCTTTCCTTCTTCCAAAAGATATTTAATATGCCAGGCAATTGCCTCACCTTCTCGATCAGGGTCAGTTGCAAGATAAATTTTCTCAGCATGAGAGGCTGCTTGTTTAAGTTTTGTGACAACTTTTACCTTATTTTCACTAACTTCATATGTTGGTTCGAAATCATGTTCTACATCAACCCCTAGCCCAGTTTTTGGTAAATCACGAATATGGCCAACACTTGCTTCAACCTGGTACTCACTACCTAAGAAATGTTTTAACTTTTTTGCTTTTGTTGGGGATTCAACTATAACTAGATTCATAAGACACTACTATACCATACACCGCCACAAGCCGGCTTTATTTTCTACTATATTTTCTAACTCTAACATACCCAGCGCAGTAAGTAACTCTTGAATAGTTAGATTTGTTTCTTTGACTAATTCGTCTGTACTTAGCGGCATATAGTGCAACTTTGAAACTATCTTTTTTGCTGTTTCATCAAGCTGTGGTTCAGCAAAAGGCCGTCGAGCAGAATTTGGTATTGTAACTGCTTTTTCTAATTCTGCAACTATATCTGCCCCTGAACTCACCAACGTGGCCCCTTGGTTTAGTAAGTATTTTGTTCCTTCTGTGTAAGGATTAAGAATACTGCCAGGGATTGCAAAAATCTCTCTGCCTGCTTCAAGCGCGAAGTCAACAGTAATATGTGTACCACTCTTTAGTGCAGCCTCTGTCACCAAAACTCCACTACTTAATCCTGCCACAATCCTGTTTCTTTCGGGAAACGTGCCTTTGTTGGCACTAACAGATGGAAGATATTCCGTTACAGCACAACCACCATTCGCAATAACTAGATCCTGTAACGTTTGTTGTGGCGACAAAACAGCCAAACCATACCCCAAAACAGCAATCGTTTTACCCCTAGAACGAATAGCTTCACGATGGGCGACCTCATCAACCCCATACATACATCCTGAGACAATAGTGTAACCAAAATCAACTAACTCTTCCACCAATTTTCTTGTTACCATTTCGCCATATGAAGTCATTTTTCGTGTGCCAACAACAGCAATAGCTTTGCTTTGCAGTAGTGATACTTCCCCTCGAGTGAATAAGAGTAACGGAAAATCAGCAGTATTTAGCAAGTGCTTAGGATAGTCCTTTTCCCAAAAAGTGATGACCCGAATATTTAATCTCTCAATTTGATTTAACAACGTATAATAATTTTGCTCTAATAAATTCTTATTGATTCTTTCAGCAACACTTTTCTTTATTCCTAATTCTTGAAAGTAATCTTCTAAAGATACCCAAAAATCACATTCATTACTTTTGTGTTTTTTTAGGTATAAAAGAATCATTGCAGCAGTTTTTCTTCCCAACCTTGGAACCAGGAGAAGCTGTAACAAAAAAGACTTGTCATGTTCTGAAAACTGAAAGCGTAATAGTTCAAGGAAATCCACCACCATGTCAAGAAGTATAGAGGTCCTATCTTACAAAACGCTGACATCATTCTCTCGAGTAATCAGGAATCACTTCAATCTCTTCACTCAGACTACTCACAACGTCAGCAAACATCCAATCAAAAATCTCTTTCACCACTGGGCCAGCATCTTTTGAACCTTCTCTATAAGGATTGACCTCATCACTCTCAACCAGAGCAACTATTACTAGCTTTTTAGGAAACCCATGCTGAATAATATTCTTTGTCCAAAGTTCTTTATTTGTTTTATCTTCAAATAGTTCAGCGCTTTGTGTAGCTGTATCTGAGTCTGTCACTACTCCAGATGAAGCTGTTAAATAGCTCTCCTTTGCTTTCACTTTCTCAATCAGCTGAGTTGTCCCAAAACTGGCAACAAACCAACCATGTGTCTTTCGATACCCTCTTGCATCTGAGGCTCCAAATTCCGATGTGCCGGTCTTACAAGCAACTGCACCAGCATCAATTTCTTCATATGCACTTAACTGAGTATTTCTAACCTGTGAATTGTATGGAAAAAACGGAAAACCAGTTCCACCGCTACTACAAGCATCAAGCATACCTTTTATGATCAACTCTAGGTTTTCTTGCATAACCCCAACTTCACCACAACGACCTGTCTGCGAATACCCAGTTTGAAAGTTACTAGACAGTACAGATGGCGTACAAAGAGTACCTTTATTTGTTATTGCCTGTATCATCTGGGCAACCTGGATTGGCGAAACCAATAAATCTCCCTGCCCTATTCCAAAGTGATATGTATTTCCCAGAAACCAACGTTCCCCTAAGACCTGCTGCTTCCACTCAGGATCAGGAAGTAACCCTTCAATTTCTGACCCTATCTGTAAACCAGTTTTCTTTCCAAGTCCAAATAGTTCTGCCATCTCTTTAATTTTTTCTGGGCCAACCCACTCAGCAACTTTGTAAAAATAAATATCATTACTCCTTGAAATAGCCCGTTGCAAAGATATATCTCCCTCTTTTCTACCAAATTGAGTGAAATACCAGTTTGCATATGAGTATTCACCAACTTTAAGTACTCCTTCGTCCAAAACTGTTGTATCTTTGGTTATTTTTTGATTTTCTAGTCCTGAGAGAGCAGTAATCAATTTAAATACTGAACCTGGTGGATATGCCCCACTAATACTGCGATTAAAAAAAAGTTTTTGAGGATGAGAAAAGAATGATTGAACAGTTTTAACCCGTTCCAACTCTGTGTTCTGACTAGAAGTTGTTTCACTCAAATAGCTGACATCAAAAGTTGGGGTACTCACTAAGGCCAATACCTCACCTGTTTCACCATCCAAAATAACTACGCTTCCCAGCTTATCACCCATTGCTGCTAAGGCTGCCTGAGAAAGAAAAGGATCAAGGGTAGTTGAAACAGAGTTCCCCGATTTCCCTGGTTCTTCAGCGATTAGATGTTGTTTCACTCCCATCGCATTGATCTCAAATTTCTTAAATCCTGACATTCCTTGCAAGTAGTCTTGAAGCTGTAACTCTAAACCCATTTTTCCAATTTTGTCGCTAATCCTCAAACTACTATCAGCCAACAAATCATCCGCTGTTACCCTACCAACATAGCCAAGTATATGTGCCAGTGCCTGTGGATACCTGTATTCACGTTCATAATCCATTCGAATCAGATCTGGATTATATGTCATTATCTCCAAAGCTTCATCTCTATCTATCCTAGTTTTTTCGCTATATAAACTCTCTGAAGAATCAAGTTTAAAATAAACTGGTTTATTGAAAACCAAAGGCTGGTCATACCGATCTAAAAACACACCCCTTTGTTCAGGCTCAAAAACTGTATATGTTCTGTTCCTATCAGCTAAGTCAGCGAATACCTTCCCTTGAAAAATCTGTGTGTCAATCAGTCTAAATAGTAAACCGCTAAATATAAACGCTACAACAGCATATACAAATTTTTGTTTCATGAATGGACAAACCTTTTCCCAATAAATCCATATTTCACAAGAAAATACTTCAATAAAAACACAGCTGAACCTAACAAACCAAAAATGAGTTGAACAATAATCCAAAATGAAACTGAGACCCCAGAGCTAACCATAACTATAATGGCACTCACGAAAAGCAGAAGCATAAATCTATTAAAGTTTGATTCTATTAGGTGTCCACCAAAAATAAATCCGAGATAAAAAAAGGTGAAGATTAGGAACGATAACGCAAATGACTGTTGATAAAAAATGGCCAAAGCAAAAGATGCAAAGATGAAAAAAATAAACTTATTTACTGATCGTGAGGTAAATATGGTTGTCATAGAAAAAGTAAGTAAAAAAATTGGTAAACCAATTACTCTTTCAAATGCCACTATGAAAAATAGTGCTGCCAGTCTAATCAATAGTTCAAGAAACCTCAATATCAATGACATTACTGCACCTCCACTAATATCGAACTATAGAATGATACAATTTGTGAAATAAGAAACGTCTGAGTTGCATCGGAAGGTTCACTGATAGCTTTTTGAACTGTACCAATAAAAATGTTTCTCTCAATCCCCTCTTGACCCACTGTAACTACCCGTTCGCCTTCTTGTACTGGAGTTGATCTAGGAATATGAGTCAATAGTACGTTTTTTCCGTCCCCATCAATAACTCCTTCTACACCTGATTCTGTCCTGGCCAATATTCTTGTCTTTCTTCTTGAACTCAATAAAGAGACTTTTGATTGATACTCCGTCACTTGATCAATTGTCCCAACTAACGTACCGTGAATCAGCACCATATCCTTCTCTTGCACGCCATCAACTGAGCCAACGCCAACTGCTGGAAATGCTAAAGAAACAATCGGAGCACCAATAATAATTTTTTTGTCTAACTTTCTATCACTGGCCCCTAACAATGTTTTTAATTCTTCATTTTCCGCTCGTAGTGCGTCTACTTCTGCTAAATTAGCTAAAGCTTTTGCGTAATTTGCCTCAAGCTGCTTAAGATACTTTGACTTGGTCAAGCTAAACTCAAGCGCACTATATGGTAACAATAATTTTTCTACTATTTTTGTAGATACTGTCGTAACCGGAACTGCGATCCTCTCTCCAAGTATTCTTACGGGGTCAAACCAGCCAACAAACTCAAAAAGCATGCTTAGAAAAACAATCATAGCAATAGTCACAAGGTCTTTTTTCATATTCACAGGTTTTGTAACCCAATGATCACATCTTTTTCCGGATTAGTTGAGACCAGAACATCACATTTAAATTTTTCAATTATCGCTTGATCAATCCCTTTTAGTTGACTTGTTCCGCCTGTAATATAAATCCCTTTATCTAGTACAGACACAGCAACTTCTGATGGTAGTAAAGAGATAAACTGCTGAATATTATCAAGCAACTCACCAAGTAATTTTGAAAATTCGGCTTTAATATCAGTGGTATCAACAATGACCGTTTTGCCTGCTTGTGTTACCAAATCTTTTCCTCTGATTGCTACTTTCTCTTTGTTAGTTATGACACTACCTATTTCTTTTTTAGCATCCTCAGCAATATGCCAACCCACAACACAATGGTGTTTTGATCTGACGATTCTTTGAAGCTCTTCTGTCAAATATATTCCACCCCAGCTATACGACTGATTAAAGGCAAGTTCTCCAACTGAAAAAATAGAAATCTCTGCTTTCTGTGCGCCAATATCAAGAACACAAATGTCCTTAAGTTTTGAATCTTTTGCAGCAATATGTTTTGCGACTACAAACCCACTTTCAATGTACTCAACTTTAGTAAATCCAACTGATTTCATCACCTGACCAAGTAATGTCTTTTTTGCAGGAGATAACGAGCTAGGTATTGCAACTTTTGCAGACAAACCAAGGATGTGACGTTTTAACTGCATTTGTGGCAAGACTTTGTTTAAAAGTGCAGTAAGGTAGTACTCTAAATACTGAGTATGTGCAATTTCTCCCTGTAAAACAGGAAAACAAACTTCAACAGAATTTGGAGTTTTACCTAATAACTTAAGTGCTCTTTCGCCAAACGCAATAACTGACTGAGAACTGGTGTGAACTGCTAAACAAGTAGGTTCATTGTAGAGCTGTGTTTCTCCAAGATACACTCGAGTAAATGCTGATCCGAGATCTATGAGTAAAGGTTCTGTTTTGGACAGTAAAGGACCAGCTATCGATGAAATGACTCCAAAAACATTCATGGGGCTAGTATATAGTATCTTTTTATTCTTTGATACCGTTTAATATAGCAGCAGCAGATTTCCACTTGTCTTCATACATCAGCTGCTCAGCTTCATTCACTAAGGCTAGTTGTTCAGGTTTTTCGGTGAAATACTCTTTCATGCCGTTGATTCTCTCGACAAATAAATCAGCTTTTAGATCAAGTGCTTTCTCAAGCATGATATCTTCTAAGTCTGGGATCAGTTTTTCAAGATATTCGACCATTTCATCTTTAGCTTTTTCTTGAGCCTCTCCTTGAGATGAATCAACCTTTTCTTTGTGTGTGTTAAACGCTGTAAGTTCATCTTGAGTAAGCAACAACTCAACATCATTTTTAAGAAAATCATCCCAAATGACTTCTTGCAATTGATCTAAAAATTTCTCTTTTAAGGCCTCATCGCCTTCATCAACACCTAACATCACAAATATATTCTGAGCCTCAATATCTTCATCTGACTTCACATCAGTATCACCTTCAAAGTCTTCATCAGAGAGTACATCCTCCATGGCATTATCATCGTCTTCATCGTCAGTGTCGTCAGAAGCTACCACTGGAACAGTTGTTGGCGTTGCATCTTCCAACGGAATTTCTGTCAAGTTGCTATCATCAGTTGGTGGTACATAGTCATCAACATACGAAGTTGTTTGTTGTGTCGGGTCTTGGGCAGTTTGATCGTTCATGTTTTCCTTTGTTACTAACAAAACTAAGCAAGAAATTTGCTCTTCCAACCACTATAGCAGTTTTTAATTGATTTTGAAAATATTAAAAAGTAGGTTACTCTATATACTATCAGTATGAAAATTACACCTCAGTTTCTTATCGTCAGTTTCTTTAATCTGTTGATATTGAGTGTTCCACTTTATTTTCGGTTTGAAAACGAAGAGCTCTTCGAGTTCAATAAAATGATATTGGTGTACGCTTTGACTATCTGTATTAGCTTTCTATGGATAGTAAGAATGATTTTTGAAAAGAAAGTCATCTTGAAACGGACGCCGCTTGACTATCCAGTTGCCTTCTTTGTCTTTTCCCAGTTAGTTTCTACGATCTTCTCAATTCATCCGTATACCTCGTTATTTGGGTACTACTCAAGATTTAACGGTGGATTCCTTTCAACTATTGCCTATGTGGTTCTATTCTATGCGTTTGTGAGTAATGTAAAGAAAAAAGATATAGGCGGATTTTTTCTAAGCGCGTTTGTTTCTGGCCTAATAGTCTCTATATACGGAATCCTTGAGCATTTTGGGCACTCAATTAGCTGTCTATTTGTTCCTGGAAATAGGTCTTTTGGCGTTGATTGCTGGGTTCAAGATGTACAATCAAGAGTCTATGCTACCTTTGGCCAACCTAACTGGCTTGCTGCTTATGTCATCACGCTGTTGCCGATTTCACTTGTCGCAGCAACCCAAAAAAACCTGTCTATAGCTCGCCGGGTATTGTTTATTTGTACTTTGCTTGCCTTGTTCCTTGTTTTACTCTATACGAGATCGAGATCTGGTATTGTTGGTTTGGCAGGTGGAGCTATTACGTTTCTAACAGGCACAGTAATCCTTTTTGGAAAAAATAGAAACTCTTTTTGGAAAAAAATTCATCTCCCAACAGCTGTTGGTGTTATAGTTGCAGTTTTTGCAATTGCTCTCATAAATGGTACGGGCTTAACTCCAAGTATTTTTGATATTCTAAGAAATCAGAGAGATACTCAACCTGCAGTCATAGAACAAAATACGGAAATCGCTGTTGACCGACTTGAAGGTGGTGGAACTGATTCTGGAGAGATTCGAAAAATTGTCTGGACCGGCGCGTTAAAGGTCTGGCAGCGATATCCGATCATCGGATCAGGTGTTGAAACTTTTGCGTATAGCTACTATCAAGATAGAATTCGCGAGCATAATGACGTTTCGGAGTGGGATTTCTTATACAATAAAGCCCACAATGAACTCCTCAATATCATGGCAAATACTGGCACTATCGGGATCCTCACCTACTTAAGTGTCTACTTCGTTTTAACTCTTATCACCATTCGAATTTTTTTCTCACCAAAATATACACAAACAGAAAAACTGATAGTGCTAGCGCTCTTCTCTGGTCAGGTTGCATTATTTATTTCTAACTTTTTTGGTTTCTCTACTGTGGGGGTTAACGTATTGATGTACATTTTCTTTGCAATCACCTGTGTTGTATATGCAAACGAAGTTGATGAAAAAATGAGTGCTAATACAAAGGGCAAAAAACTAACTATTGTTGATGGTTCTCAATATTTTGGCATAACTCTGGTTGCCGTTATTGCCTTGTTCCTGCTTTTCAAAACGTACAACTACTGGGCGGCAGATAAAGCCTATGCTGAAGGAAAAAATTACTTTTCTGCAGGGCAATATGAATATGGGATTCAAAAACAACTTGAGGCGATTGCTCGCTCTCCCAAAGAAGCACTATTTTATGACACTTTAGGAGATAATTACGCTAAATTGGCAGCACATTTTGCAACAATTAACGAGGCAACAGCAGCAGCTCAAATTGCTAACGAAACTGTAGCCGCTAGTAATAAAACATTAGAATTAAATGATCGCCATCTAAACTTTTATAAAACAAGAGCCCGGATCATGGTGACACTTTCTCAATTAGATGAACGATTTATAGATGAAGCAAAATTGACATTGCTAGAAGCCATGAAATTAGCTCCCACCGACCCAAAACTTGTGTATACTCTGGCTGTTATTGAACACACAGATGGAAACACTCAAACAGCCATGGAACTCTATCAACAAGCCTTAGAACTGAAACCGAATTATGAACGCGCCCTTTGGAAAGTGAGCGAAATTTACGAGTCACAAGAAAAGTATGCAGAAGCACTGCAACCACTCGAATATATTCTCAAAAATATCACCCCAGGAAATGAAGAACTAATAAAAAAGATTGAGTCACTGAAAAAAAACTTAGACAACCAGAAGTAATGCTATAATAATCAGGTGAAAAAAATAATTGAAATCCCACACGAAACACTCAGAAAAGTCGCCAAACCCGTGACTATTGTAGATAAGAAACTGGTTTCACTTGTCGCTGATCTGCAAGAGACTCTACATAAAAAAAGAAATCCTCGTGGGGTTGGATTAGCTGCACCACAAATCAATACTGCTCTCCGCCTCTTTTGTCTCAATGTTTCAGCTTTGCAGTCATACATTAACCCCAGAATAGTCAAAACAAGTAAAAACAAAACATTTGGCCCAGACCCTGAAGATCCAATTATGGAAGGCTGCCTTTCCATGCCAGAGCTTTACGGACCTGTACCAAGATGGGAGTGGATTGATGCAGAGTTTCAAATTTTAGAAAATGGGAAACTTGTCAACCAGTCTGCCCGATTTGAGGCTTTCGAAGCCAGAGTTTTTCAACATGAACTCGATCATTTAGATGGCATTTTATTCACCGATTATGCTCTAGAATTTGATCTACCAGTCTATAAAGAATATATGAAAGATAAATTTCAAGAAGTTGATCATGAGCTCCTGAAATTATTTTAATCATGAAATATACTATCGCTATTGCTGGAACAACAAAGCGAACTCTGCAGTGTGCTGAAGCCTTACTTAAAAGCAATCTATTTGAAATTGTTTGGATTCTTACCCCAATTGCAAAACCAGTTGGAAGAAAGCAAGTGATTTCTCCCAACCCAATGGATTTGTTTGCTCAAGAAAAAAATATTCCGGTTGTATACGTAGAAAAAAAATTGGATTCTAGTATTCAAGAAAAAATTGCACTTTTACCTCACCCTGATTTATTGCTTGTAGTTGACTTTGGCTATATCATCCCAAACTGGCTGCTCCAATTGCCAAAGATTGCTCCTCTTAACATTCATCCCTCACAGTTACCAAAATGGCGCGGAAGCTCTCCAGGGCAATTTGCGATACTCTTTAACGAAAAAAATTCTGCCGTTACGCTTATGGTTATGGATGAGAAACTTGATCATGGACCCATCATTCATCAGGATTTTTTTGCTGTTGACCCAACTTGGAATCAAGAAGAATATTATCAGCACGCATTTGAACTCATGTGCAAGAACTTGAGTCAAAAAGTTGCTCAATTTGCGCAAAATCCAGATAAGGTCGTCCCACAGCCAGAAAGTTCCCCCACAATCATAGCGAAACAAATTAGCAAGGAACAAGCCTTTGTCCCATGGAAACATATACAAATGGCTCAACAGGGACTTCGCCCAACCGATATTGGGGTGCTTTCTGAACTATTGCAACAAGCTTACAAGGCGAATGGCCTCTTCCCTCTCACCCTTGATAGAGCAGTAAAAGCCTTCTCTCCTTGGCCAGTTTTATGGACTATTGTGCCAACGACCCAAGGAGAAAAACGAATGAAAGTACTAGAATCTGAACTACAAAATGGAATACTCATTTTAAAAACAGTTCATATCGAAGGAAAAAATCCGGGTAATTGGAGCGACGTTAAAAATTCGATATATACTACTTAGAAAGCTAGCATGTCACTGCGAAGATCTTTAGGGGTTACAGAACGAGTTAGCTCAGAGAAAAAACCTTCTCCCCGTGCGCCAATCTCTGAATTTATTTGGAATATTGTGAGTGAATTACAAGGGTTTGAACCCCTTTCTGAGCAGAGTCTTCATAACTTGACCTTGGCAAATGAAACACTCAAAAAAGAGGCACTTATTGTGTACTTAAACCATACTTCAACAAAAGACGCCCCTGTGGCAATTTCTTTAGTTCTCTCTCACCTCACAAATGCAATTCGGTTCCTTGGCCCAGCTGGAATGAAGCATTACGACTTTTCTAGGGACCCAATCAATGCCATTTTACTTCGTGCTCTTAGATTATTAAATATTAGAGCAGTCCCTGTCATCCAGCATGATGACCTAGAAAGCTACCCACCGCACCTTAGGGAAACGTTAATAAAGCAACTCAAAAAGAAAACACGTGGCTTACTTAACAGATCACGTTCAGTATATGGCATCACTCCAGAGGGAAAAAGAAATAAAGAAACGGGAACAATACTACGAGCCAGGCCTGGAATTGGTAAATTAGAAAAAGTAGCACCACGAAATATAAAATACCTTCCCATTGCAATCGTCTACAAAGAATACTCACAAAAACCGCAGGTTGTTGTTGGAAAACCTGAATCTCTGGCAGAATTAGTAACTATTTTTGACGTGCTATTGCCAAGAGAAGAAACTGAACGGGCTCAAAAAATTGCCGACTTACTCATGTACAATCTTTCGCTTCTAATGCCAAAAGAGTTAAGAGGTTTTTACTCTGATTTTGATATTTGAGATAAAAAAATAACGCAATCAAGTTGCGTTATTTTAATTATCAAAACAATTACTCTACTCTGGTTTTCTCCAGTGTGTGGTTAAACCTGATTGTTTGAGGGTTTTTAAAACCCTGCTTGGAACTCTCATTTTTTGTTTGATACCATCTACAACAACTGTAACAGTGTGTAAGTTATATCTAAACTTTCTTTTAGTTTTATTTTTGGCATGAGACACATTGTGTCCGACATGCGCAGTTGATTTATGTTTGAATGCAAAACTTGACATAGAAAGGAATTATACAACGAACCCAAAATATTAGCAAACTCAAAAGCAGACTAAATTGCTAAAAAATACTGTATAATCAAAAATCATGAGATCAGGATTACTTTCATTACTTTTTTCAGACCCACTCAGCTTTGTCATTGTAGCTGCAGGATTAGTTATTTCAGTGACTATCCATGAGTTTGCTCACGCTTTTGTTGCAGACAAACTTGGTGACCCGACTCCACGATACCAAGGCAGAGTCACCTTAGATCCTCGCGCACACCTTGACCCCTTAGGAACAATAGCAATCCTACTGATTGGTTTTGGTTGGGGAAAACCAGTACAATTTGATCCGTATAACCTCAAAGATCCTAAAAAAGACACTGCTTTAATAGCTTTGGCCGGACCAGCTTCAAATATTCTGTTGGCTACACTACTATCTCTAATCATTGGTGTTTTCAACCTACAAGGTCTGGCAATAGGTATCCTTTTGCCTCTTATTTTTATTAATGTCATGCTCGCAATTTTTAATCTTGTGCCTGTGTATCCACTTGACGGCAGCAAAATTGCGCAAGCAATTTTGCCCAAAGAAATTGCACTTGAATATGAACTGTTTATGAGCCGATACGGTAATCTTGTGCTTCTAGCTCTCATCCTCCCTCTTTTTGGGTCAAGGAGTGCCATTTCGCAATTAATTTCTCCCATAATCGAGTTCGTAGTCACCCTACTCTCTAATTTTTGGGTTCTATAAATTGCTATCATGTTGCAAAAAAACAATCTACAAGTTGAAACTTTAACCATAGGACAGCTCGAAACTAATTGCTATATTGCATACTGCAAACAAACTAATGAATGTATAGTTATTGATCCTGCTGATAGTGGTGATTTTATTACTCAAACAATTCTCGATCTTAAATTAACACCACTTTGTATATTATTTACACACGCTCACTTTGATCATGTTTTGGGAAGTTTAGAACTAAAATTAAATTTTGATATTCCTATTTTTATGAACCAGAAAGATACGCAATTGCTTAAAAAAGCCCAGTCTAGTGGAAAATATTGGCTCAAACAAGAAGTTGACCCCGTTCCACAAGAAACAAAGCCATTATCAGAAGGATCTCTCATACAAATTGGCAAGTCGTCACTTGTTGTATACGAAACCCCAGGACATACTCCAGGATCAATCGTTTTATTTGCAAACGAACCACAACCCTTGCTCTTCACTGGGGATACACTCTTTAAAGCAGGTGTTGGCCGTACTGATTTTGAGTATTCATCTCCCAGGGACTTACAAAAATCAATACAAAAATTATTCGCTACTTTACCACCAGAAACAATTTGTTATCCTGGACATGGGGAAACAACAACTCTTTTAGAGGAAAATAACCTCAACTATGATTAGAGCCCTACAAAAAGAACCGGAAAAAGTACAGATATATAGTACAACACCCGAGATTGGCTGGGGCAATCGGGTCGAAAGGCTGGCGATCAACAAAATACTCAAAGATGCAGGGTTTGACATAATTGGTGAAAATCCAGCTGGCTTTTGGATCGACATTGCAAGAAGAGTACATACAAGTTCATCTCAAAACGTTGATGAAGCAATTGAATACACAAAAAATAGCGCACAACTAAGAGACTCTATAAAAACAAAACCATTTATTAGTTCTTTGGAACGGTTTATTAAGAATGCGTTAAAGAACAATCCTAGAGCTCATTTTTTTCTTACTCCACAAAACATGATGGGTGAAGCAGCTACCAGAGTTTCAATTAATGGTAGAAAATTCACTGTGATCATGGTTTTACCAGATGCTATGGGAAAATTATCCCCATATAGAAAACCTACTGAGGCTCAAAGAAACATTAACTATTTGGTCTGGAATCGAAACGCTTATGAAATAATGAAAAGTGAGCATGGACTAGAATACGTTCAACTCATTTACCCGGTTGATCCTCAAAAAGGTTTCCAAGAGCTGAGCACACACAAACTCAAAGAATTAGGATTTACAGAAATATTTGAACAAGAAAATGTGTGTGTTATTAAACTCTCAGGAGGTGGCGGTGACGCGCACTTCATCAGCGCTATCATTGAATCTCTCTGGAACAAAAGCAAGGTACGTTCTATAGTCTTCCCCGGACAACAGGTAACACAGAACAAAATTATTGATAAAGTAGAAGGTAACTCAAGAAAAATAGTGAAAAGTCTTGATGAGGAAGCTTACTACAATGTTACCGCACATATGCAACCAGACTCCCAAATGGTACTGCTACAACCATCGGAACAAGTCAAATATATGTTTGTCAGATCGATGCATGGCCAAAGATTAAGAGTAGCATGGTTACCTCCGAAAGGAGATCAAGAGAAAATTAGTCTTATTAATTATATATTAATTGCTAGTAAACAAGGAATTATATCGACAATATGTTTGCCTCAAAAACATCATGACTACCTTCACGGGGAGCTAAAGCATGCCGGATTTATACAAGGCATAGATTACCAGCTTATTGAACCAGAAAATATTAAAAAAGAACATTTTACGCTTGCCCCCTCATGGGAAATTGATGAGTCTCGATATTCTGAACCAAGACTTAGTGTCGAACAAGCCATCCGGAACATTCTTGCAGGTCGTGGATAAATTTCTAGTATGTTACACTTACATCTGCAATGAAAAATGTTGGGCACGAAGCCTTATTCATACCAGTCATCATTTTATTCTCAATTTTCGTCTTTACTACAGGACAGGGAAACATTGTATTTGCTCAGACAAGTGGTTCACGAACAATTATCGTCCAGACAGACCTCGAAGATCCAATCAATAATCAAACTATTATCTGTAAGCAACTTCCCAAAAAAATAGACGGTGTTTTAGAATCCGAAATAGCACTCCACGAAATAGTCACCAATGACTCTGGAGAAGCATCATTAACCATCATCAATCCTGAAAATAGTATCTTTTCGTGTACTTCAAAAGAAGTAGCAACAACAGATTACTGTTGGTATTTTCCAAGTCCAACAGTGTTCTTTGATATTTACGAAGAGACAGAAAAAAATAAGCCCGTGTATCTGGTTGGCCAAAAATCTCCTGAAACTTGTGGAAAAACATTTACTGAAACTGAATTGCAAAACGGTATTGCAAACTTACTTCCTTCAGGTACACCAATGCCATTTCAAAATAAGAATCTTACCCCTCCAACCCCAACTCTACCTCCTTCTGCAAACACTCAGATAAGTGTTGAAGAGAACAAAGAACTGACGCTCTGGCAGTGGATTGTCTTAAAAATAAAATCGCTTTTTTAAATCATCCTTTTGGACGTCTTTTTTCTTCATCACGCAATACTGCAAGTGTTATTAGTTTTGATAAAAATTTCCATGCTCCTCTAGATACTGGTGAACCAGATTTTGATTCAAGCATTTGTTTTCTGGTCACCCCACATAACTGCGCCATGCGTGCATACTCAGTATAAATTGTATTATGTGCATCATCTTTTGAAAGCTCCTCAGAAAACCGATATACTTTCGAAAAAAATACTTCATATTTGAGTTTGCGCCAATTCCAGTGAGTCAAAGAAAAAATAACAGGCCGCCCCGACTGCAACAATCGAATAGAACCACTTCGCAAGTGTTCAAATAATGGCGCTCTACCCCCATAGGGAGCAAGCATAACTACTCCACCATCGTGCAAGTTTTCTTCAGCCTTTTTTGCATAGGCCCGATTTGCTGACTTCATTTCTTCCTGAGACAAACCAGAAAAATTAATAACCGCTACATCTTCAGAAGACGTTCCCAACTCTTCTTTGCGAAAAACTGGAATAAACTCATGTGGAACTTGTCTAATGAGCTGCTCAAAAATGGGACGAAGTGCAGGAAAATAAAACCAAGATGCGGCTACCGGAAAAACTGCCTTGAAATCGGCAAAATCCTCCATTACTGCTGCCGTCCCAAAGATGTCCAACAAACCCAGATGGGCAAAATATACAAGCAATCCCTCTTCCCTCTTGTTAATCACTTCTTGCGCTTGGGCTACGCCTGTTTTTGTAATTTCGTCTTGTGCTAAAAATGATCTATCAGAAATAAACCCACCAACTGAAAAATTGTACAATTTTACTTTTGAAAGCGGTCTGTGCTCTGGTGAATTGCTCATACTGATACTATACAGTATTTATTTTCGCTATTAGTATGACACTTGTAACTGAATTGGATCTACTTGCACTTCTCCGGATCCTTCCATCATCGCGTCCGGATCATCTGTAGCATCGAAATCAGGACATGGGGCAAATTCACAATTTGGCGGGACTCTTCCAACATAACTACCATCAGGACACTGTTTTGCGTCTAAAGTACAAAAAACCTGTTCATCTGGCGATGCTGCGGGTGTTGGAACGGTAGTACCATCACCATTTTGAGCTGGTCGATTTGAATTAGCAATAAAATAGGTAGCTATTCCAGCTAGGATCAACAAAATAACTATCAAAAGCATTCTTGAACTAAAAGTTTCTTGCATTTATTCCATTTAGGTATTAGTACTTACCTTATTCAAGCCCACATTATAAAAAATGTCAACACTAAATAGCTTGACTGATCAATGGTTCTCTAACTGCGCATATAAATCAACTTTATATCCATCTGGATCTTCAACCACTGCATACCGTTGCCCCCAGAATGCATCCCAAGGTTCTTTGACAACCATAAAACCTGACTCTGCAACCTTCTTCACAACATCATCAACTTCGTCAGGACTAGAATAATTCACTGCAAAACTTGAATGGTTCCCTGGTCTTGGTGTTTCCCCAATGATAGCTTCGATAACATCTTGAGTATCAATCATCAGCCTTGCAAAACCTTCACTTGGCTCACTCTCAACATGTTTTCCGTCTGAGGTTAGTTCACCAAAAGAAAAACCCAGTAATTTATAAAAGGTAATTGTTTTAGAAAGGTCTGTAGAGACGACTCCAACTGCATCTAATTTCATATGTAGTTGAGTATACTACAATCACAAGTCAGATGAGTTTTTCTCTCTCATAAATACCAAGTGGTAGAACTGCTGTAGCAAATTTTAGGGGAATACGAGTTTCCATCCTAGTTGCATTCCAGACTGCACTATCTAGTCTTTCATTTCTTTGGGATATCCTGTAAAAATCAAGAAAACTATCTCCTCCATATATTACGTGAACTCCTTGCCGCAGAGAAGCTTCCTTGTATATCTTGTTAACCAAAGATACTCTCCCTACAGCTCTTTTAAGTAGATCAATTCCTTTTTGAATTGTCTGGTGATTTGGTTTCGAATGAGGATAAGTATTACCCTCTTCAACCATCTTATACACCTTGTCCCAACTGTCCAAAGGGGCATACTTTGAATATATGCAACCAAGATGCACAACTGATGAATAATCGCCTTGATATAATTGTTCAGCTATTTTCGGATAAGTACCCCTCAATAAATCGCTCATACCTGACTGCCATCCATAGTACCTGCGGATTTGTTGAAAAAGACTTAAAACTTCTTGTTCTGTTGGAAAAACTTCCTGCTTCTTACCTAAAAAAAGAAAACCTGACTTTTTCTCTTCTGTTGGAAGCCTTTGAATCCATTGTTGATTATGAGTATTAAATCCATTCAGATCATCCATATATCTTGAAAGTGGCATAACTGTCCATGCCCTTATTAGGGCCAACGAGATATTCTTTGTTTCTAAGAGCTTATCAAATGCTTCTGGGGAAATTACTGTTCTAGCACCCATTTGCAGTTCTGCTGGATTAACCAATGTCTTTTTCATGAGGAGATTATATCAGTAAAATGAAAATAAGTAAATATTATAAGATATTTGCAGGGCTACCAGGATTCGAACCTGGACGGAGTGTTTTGGAGACACTAATGCTACCATTACATTATAACCCTATGTTTTAATACCTCAGGAAGCATAGTATAAATCTCAGTCAACTCTTGTGCAACCTTAACGTCGTAGTATCTTATCCTAAGGCTTCCCAAATAGCCAGCCTTCTTTCTAATTCCAGTGTTTGGTTTTTTGTAACTTTTGCTAAATTGATTCACAGGTATCCCAGTAACTAACGACCAATATTTCTTTAGTTCACTTTCTTCATGGTATTCATGAAAATGAACCAGTGCTCTCAATTTGCTTTCATCTATCTTAAACGCTGTTCTTAATGTAAACAGGAATAATTCTATCATTTTAGAGTCAGAATTAATAAATGAGACGAAACTACCTGACTTACTACCCTCAGTCCAAAAAAGGACAGCACCTACCAATTTTAGAAATTCTTTCGAAGGGTTCATTTCTGTAAAAACTCTACCAGCAGCTTTTTTTATCTCTTCCTGGGCCATTTTTTTCTTTAACTTCCTTGTTTGAATTGCTCTTTGTTGCCCAGCTAAGGTACTATTTTTTATCTTAGCAAGTGCTTTTTCATCAAGCTCAATGTTTCTAACCCACAATGAAGCAGTACTTTTTGAAATACACAACTCCTCAGAAATCTGGCGCAAGGACCTTCCTGCCTTTCTTAACACGATTGCTTCCGTTTTCTTGCTCGAATTACTAATCATACCTTTTAATAGGGTTACATAACCTAATATGCGAATATTCTATCAGTATTATTTTTCAAAACAACCACTATTCTTGGGTTTCTTATATACGCTATACTAACTCCATGCCCGAACTTTTTGACAAATTTCTAATCAAGACACTACGTAAAGATAAGGAGTTGTTGGAAAAGACAAAAATTCCTACAGTTACTGTTTCAGCAGCCTATCGAGAAGATCTCAAACGCGTACATGGATATCCCACTGACGACACTATCCCTGATGTTGTGTTCTCAAGAGCCCACTATTCTATGGCTGCCGGTATTGCCGTCAAGGCTTGGGGAAATAAGGTTGATCCAAGTAAAATGTGGGTCGTTGATCCAACTAACTATGTTTCACATAAGCAATGGCGCTCTATCTTATTAACAGAAGATATCGGTAAACTCCTAGCTCGTAACCCAAGTCTTAAAGCTATTAAAGATTTTATTGATAAATTTGCTCGTCAAAGCCTTCCAATCTTAAAAAGCATCACACCTCCGCTCCTTCACTTAACTGAAAACATTAAGTATCCAATACTTTCACTTCACATTGCTGCAGGGAATATATTAATTGGGCAAGGAAAACGAGTTGTACAGGTAATCACCGATCCTCATGTTCGGGATGAATACGTGTTTTTTGCTGATAAAGATACTGCGCTCTTTTGTGTTTTTAATGAACAAACAAAAACCGAATTCCTTGAAAAAGCTGCTCTCATGGGTAAAGAGGCAAATCCAGATAGAGTTATTGTTACCGGTCCGCCCGTCGACCCAAGAATCGTTGCTTGCAGAGAGAAAAAACTTCCTTGGAGAAATGGCTGCCTTAATTTATGCCTTACCACTGGTGGTCTAGGCACCAATAGCAAAGAAATGCTGCAAGTTGTTGAACAACTCATCCCCAGACTTAAACAAAAAAACTGTAGTTTTAAACTTTTAGTATATGCAGGCACACACAAAGACATCAGAGATGAAATACTCAGAATTGCCAAAGAAAATCGGGTCAAAGTTGGCCTAAAGAATGATAAGAAGGCGGAACTAAGAGTTTTGTACCATCCTCAGCTCATAGACGCCAACGAAGATCTCATCAAATATGCATTTCCATGGGCACATGGTTTTATTACGAAACCTTCTGGAGATATGGCTTATGATGCTGTTGCATCTGGCTCTTTTATACTAACCCTAGATGAATGGGGCGAATGGGAAGAAAAAATCAGAGAAGTTTTTGAACAAAAAGAAATCTCACGGGTAGCTTTGACAGAAAATATTGCAGCACAACTGGAAGTCTTAACCTCGGCTCAAGGGAAAGCTCAGTCATGGGTAGAAAAAGCGATGAATAATGCTCAGAGAATCGATCCTCTCTTCCTACATGGAGCAAGAGAGATTATTGAAGTTGTGAAAAAATTTAAGTAAGCCTATCTCTATTTGGCTAGAGTGAACCTTCTGAGTCCCATTTTTTTATCTGCATGTTGCTTTAAAATCCTTTCAACAACATCAATGCCCATTGCTTCAACCTCATCGAGCATCGACGTTACAACTGGATGATTACCACCCAGCCTATTCGCAAAAGCTTCTAACTTTGATAAATCAATTAATCTCTTTTGTTCTTTCTGAGTGCGGATTTCTTGTACAATAAGTCTTGCCTCTTGTTTTATTGACTCATCCATAATTTCTCTTTTCATAGGAGCATTTTACTAAAATTAGAATAAATAAAAAGCCCTCAATTTCTTGAGGGCTTCAATACTTTCTCTAAAAAGATAGATTATTTCAATTTCTTCATTTGTTTGTGGTCAGTATGTTTTTGACATACTTTACAGTATTTGCTCAATGGAAAAGTAGAAACATTTTTTGTTTGTTTCATTAAAATCTCGTTGTTCTTGTTATATTCGGTAACGTATCCAAATGCTTTACAAACACTACATTGTAAACCAGTAATTTGTCGTGGACCTTTTTTCTTTTTTGCGCCTGCCATAGTTTTTATCTTTCTTCTTTTTAAAAATAGACTGGTATTATATCACAAGTCTGAGCCACCTCGGGGATTCGAACCCCGCACCTTCTGGTTACAAAACAGATGCTCTACCGAATGAGCTAAGGTGGCACTCCACACTTTTGTGTGCCGGGCCAATTCCCGGTTTGTGCCAAGTGAAGGATTCGAACCTACGAAGACGAAAGTCAGCAGATTTACAGTCTGCCCCCGTTGACCACTTGGGTAACTTGGCATATTCAATTTTTAAGTGTCTGCCAAAAAGTATATCACCTTGAGGCAAACTGAGCCCAGAGAGGGAATCGAACCCTCGACCACTTTCTTACCAAGAAAGCGTTCTGCCACTGAACTACCTGGGCGATTAAAGTTCAGACTAAGAATTTTATCATCAAACAGCAACAAAATCACTACGCAAAAACAAGAACTCAAGACAGAATAGTAATACTTAATTCCAAAAAAATGAAACAAAAAAACTAGAACAACAGCTTAATCGGTATTTGATCAACTGCCCTTCACGCCCGGCTCTCAAAAGCATCTTTCGTTTTAACAACCGGGCGTGAAGGGCTACCATTTTCCCGCAAAAAAGCAGGTGGGTAGGAAATCTACACCACCACGGTGATGCAGAATATTCCATGAACCCTCAAAAAAGTGTTCAGGAAAAATAAATTCGTAGTCCCTTCACGCTCGACTGTTAAAGTGCTCAGTTTTCATGCCTCTGTTTAGTATATGAGCTCTTTAGTAGATACTGAAGAGTCAAAAAAGACCGTGTTACGAATAAAAATTACTCTCCCTTGATCTCTTTGATCCACTCCTCAACATTGGAGCCATATTTCTCGTTGTCTATCACAAATTTTAGATGAGCCTTAAAGTAGTTCTCTGGATCACCAGTAGTCATCCACTCTCCCTTAGTTTTACCCACTAACACTGTTCCAGTCTTGGCTACTTTAGTAATTGCGTCAACTGTCCATAATTCGTTATCTTTTCCAGTGTTAGCATTTGTTAGATGGCTGAGAACTTCTGGTGTTAACAAATAACGACCGTAAGAAGCTAATCTTGAAGGCTCAGTACCCTTATCTGGTTTCTCAACGATATAATCAAGGTCAGTATCCGAGTCTTTCTTAAATTTGATAATACCGTATTTATCAACAACTTCAGCCGAAACTTCCTGAGACATAATGACTCCAGAGACCTCTGGGTTCTCTTCATACAGATCAACCATTGTCTTTACATCTCCTTGCTCACCAAAAACAACGTCATCACTATATATAACGACAAATGCCTCCTCACCTTCAACAAATTTTGCGGCAGAAACAACCGGAGAACCATTTCCATATGGCAAACTCTCATCTTGGGTAATTACGACAATTTTTGGAAAATCTAGCACATGCTGAACAGGTTCGTAGCGATCTTCCTTACCTTGTGCCGCTAGTTGCTTTCTGATTCTATTAACTCCATTGTTGAAATAGTCTTCATACACTGGCTTTCCTTCCGGAGTTGCAACAATGATTATTTCTTCAATTCCGGCTTGAGCACATTCTTCAACCATGAACTGCATAATTGGTCTATTTCCAAGTGGTAGCATACCCTTTGGGACAGTTTTAGTGATCGGCAAATATCTACTGGCAAACCCAGCATCTGTGACGATTGCCTTTCTCACTCTTTTTTGCATTTCAGACATATGTCTCCTTACTACTTTCACTTACTAAGGTATCCTTAGTGTATCACAAGTACTTTGCATTCATTTAGTTGCAGTCTTAAAAAAATCTGGTTATACTGAAGATACCGATGCAAAAAACAGGTTTTGTTCTTGATACATTACAAAAAAATTTCAGAAATTTGGTCCCGTATATTGGTGCATTATTAGTTGCAGCCGGAATTATCGGTCTCATTTTTGTTCAAAATCCATTAGAAAAACCCCAAGACCTGCGAGGTGAGGCAGTCAGCTCAGACAAGCTGACAGCTACCCAACCTTCTCTCAAACCAGAGTTGAGAGTTCCCTTTGTTGTTAATAAAACTGGAGAAGCAGCTTTTTATCTAGACAACGCTGGTTATAAATTTACTCATGTCTATGCAGTGTTTAGCATTCTTAACAATTCACTTGATACCCCAGAAATTATTGTCAATGAAGGATCTGGCTTTAGTGCTGAAAAAATTGAGGTTGAACAAATTACTGGTGGGTATTTAGTAAGTGTAGTAGCCGTTCCTAACAACTTAACTTGGTTTGTTGAACCACAGGATAAGTCACTCATCAGAATGAAACTCGTTCCCCATCAGCCTGGAGAGATTGTTATTACCTTTGACCAAGATAGAACGTATGCAAGTACTTTGAACTTAGAAGTTTTAGTTAAAGTACCTGGAACATTAAAATATAGTATTACCGGCACAGGGACTGATCCAAATCAAGAAAAACAATGTACCCAAGCTGGTGGTAAATGGATAGAGTTTCCTAACAGCTGTGCTGATCACTGTGGCGAATCCTTTGCATGTTTAGATGTCCTAACCATGGGCTGTGATTGTGGTGCTACAAAGTGCTGGGACGGTGCCACTTGTACTCCAAATCCAGGGTCTACGCCTACACCCACACCTACGCCAACACCAACCCCTACTCCTACACCTCCTGTAGATTGTAGTACCTTTAAAACCTCTGCAACCTGTTCCTCTCACACATTAAGCTATTGTGCTTGGTATTCTTGTGCTTCTGAATGTCATCCACGAGGTACTCCAACTCAAACTGTCTGTCCACCTCGACCAGTACAAGGTTGTAATGAGACTTGTAGCAATAATAGTGACTGTGAAGTGAACATGTTCTGTTATCCAGTAAATGGGGTTAATCGCTGCCGCCTAGCAGTCAACCCAACAAGTTCTTCATGCCAAGTTGCAAATAATGACGGTGATGATGATACTCAGACCGTTGTAAGAAACTGTAATGAATATTGTGTTAGTAATAGCGAATGTAAAACAGGACTTACCTGCTACAACAGCTTCTGTAGAAATCCTGAGAACCCACAAGATAATCGCTGTACAGCCCCAACAACACAACAAACTGCAACTACTGTTCAACAGTGTGGTCAAGATTGTAGTTCTAATAGAGATTGTGCCGTAAACTTACGCTGTTATGAAGGTGAATGTCGCCTAGCAACCAACCCAAGTAGTACTAGCTGCAGTCCAGTAACAAAACAAACCGTTTCTAACACGTATGCTAATAAGGCTGGGAGTGCAACCAACTCCGCTGAACTAGCAAACAGCGATACTCCACTTAAAAAAGGCGACAATTTGATTCCAGATGATGACCTTGATTTCAGAGCCAAAACAGCAACAGCTGCCGACAGAATCCAGCCAGATACCAGTTTTGATGGTGATGAAACATTGCTTGGACTTCTCAGAAATCTTATTACTAACTCAGAGTCAAAACTACCGTTCTTTGTGATGATACTTGGGGTCTTATTGCTGGTCGTTTCAATTTTTGCAAGCGTCTTACACAGACTTCGCAAGCCAAAAACAACTGGAATGTACCACCCGACTAAGGTAGATCCTACTAAAATTGACGTTAAAACATTTGATGTCAAGCCGAATCTTGAAAATCAACAAAAAGACTGATACAATACCTCCCTATGCTAAGTCCAGTCACTTTCATTAGAGAAGTTGTCCGAGAAACAAAAAAAGTAACCTGGCCAACCAGAAAGCAAACTCAGGATATGACACTGCTTGTCATTGGGGTCAGCGTTGGAATTGGATTGTACATAGCGCTGTTAGACGGAATTTTTCAAAAACTGCTCTCAGCAATTTTGTAAGGAAAAAAGAAACTATATATGACGGATCAAACACAACAACCATTACAAGCTCCAGAAGTTCAAGAAGTTAAGGTGCAGACCCCAAACCTCGTGATCATTTCTGAAGCTGAAAATAAAAAAGCTCGCTGGTATGTGGTTCACACCTACTCTGGTCATGAAAATAAGGTCGCTGAAGCACTCAAGCAACGGGCTGAAACACTTGACCTGACTGAAAAAATTATTGCAGTTTTGATCCCAACTCAAGAAAAAATTCAGATTAAGCGTGGTCAAAGAAAAAATGTTGTTGAAAAAATCTTCCCAGGCTATATGCTCGTTCAAATGGAACTCACTGACAACTCATGGTTGGCTGTGCGAACCACCCAAGGAGTCACTGGATTCGTTGGTGTTGGTAATAAACCCACCCCACTTCCAAAACATGAAGTTGATGCAATCAAGAAATACATGACTCAAGCTGCACCACAATACAAAGCAGATTACACAGAAGGTGAAGCTATTAGAATCGTTGATGGTCCGTTTAATGACTTTTTGGGTACCGTTAACTCTATTGATGAAGAAAAAGGTCAAGTTGAAGTATTAGTAAATATTTTTGGTCGAGAAACTCCGGTTACCCTCGACTTCTTACAAGTAAAGAAAGTCTAAAGAAAGCGCGCGCGAAAAAAACATATGGCAAAAAAAATCCTTAACGTCCTTAAGTTAAACCTTCCAGCAGGGAGTGCTACTCCAGCTCCTCCAGTAGGACCTATCTTAGGTCAAGCTGGTATCAACATGATGGATTTCTTGAAACAATATAACGATAAAACCTCAGACAAAAGAGGCCAAGTCATTCCTGCAGAAATCACAGTTTACCAAGACAGATCTTTTACTTTTGTTTTAAAGTTACCACCAACTTCAGCAATGATTAAACATGCACTTAAACTTAAGAGTGGCAGTAAAACTGCCGGCAGAGAGTTTGTTGGCACTCTAACCAAAGAGCAAGTAAAAGAAATCGCTCAAGAAAAAATGGCAGACATGAACACCAAAAATCTTGAATCAGCAATGAATACCGTCATTGGTGCAGCAAGAAGCATGGGTGTCAAAATCGCAGAGTAATATCAATAATACCCCTTTCGTACAGATTGCATTGCAATAAACGGGATTTCAAAAAGTGAGAACCCGCACAAAAACGACAGAGGAAGATAAGGAGGCCATATGGCTAAAAAGAAAAATGTCGACATGAGTTCGACAGAAGATACAATTAAAGTAGTGCAAGCAGAAACACCAGCTACCCAGCAGGTTGTCGAATCTGAAGCATCAAAATCAGAAGAAGGAGTTGAGAAAGTTGTAAAAACTACTACTCCAAAAAGATCCAGAAGCAAAAAATACGTTAGCACTAGAGCAAAAGTTGATAAAACCAGAAAATATTCTGTGACTGAAGCAGTTGCTACTATCAAAAAACTCTCTTACACAAAATTCGATGGCACAATTACCTTGGATGGTGTTGTAAAAGAAGTAGGTAAAGTCGCGACTATTACATTACCTCACTCAACAGGTAAAACTGTACGTGTTGCTATAGTAGATGATGCTCTTTTAGCTGAGATTGAAGCTGGGAATATCAACTTTGATGTTTTGATCACTGCCCCACAATACATGCCAAAATTAGCAAAGTTTGCCCGAGTTTTGGGACCAAAAGGCTTAATGCCAAACCCAAAGAATGGTACCGTTACTCCAAAACCAGAAATCAAAAAAGCTGAACTTGAAAAAGGTGCTTTTGATCTTAAATCAGAGAAAAAAACACCAGTAATTCACGTTTCAATCGGTAAAACTTCAATGGATGAAAAAGCTCTAGTTGAAAATATTGATGCTATTTTAACAGCTGCAAAAGGCAGACTGCTCTCAGCTTCAATATCTGCAACAATGAGTCCAAGTGTGAAACTTGAAATTACTAAATAATTTCACTCAAAGTATCGTAAATTGAAAATCGTCCGCCTCAAAAACGGACGATTTTTTTGTGTTTGAGGCTACCTGCTATAATAGCACCGATAATGGAATTATATGAAAAAAACACTTACAACAGAGATTGAGACTGCTCAACGTGTTGATGCACAAAAACCAGAATCTAAGTATCAGAAGCTTATACATTGGTTGGGTGACCCACACATTTTTTCTATAGATGAACTGGAGGCTATAGCCTCAGATTTTGAAGTCCCATATGATGCTACCAGTGACCAAACTATGTTGGCTTCACAAGTAGTTTTTTGGGTCGCTTCAGAAAAAAAATTAACACCTCTACTCCAATATGTTTACCAAGAACGACCATATTTAAAACGAAATGAATATCCCACATTATTTCAGCCAGAATTAAAAATACAGATAGCTGAGGTCTTCACTGCGGAATTCCTGTTTTTCAAAAATCACAATCTTGAAACACTATGTGATGAGTTAAATCTCACGGATGAACTTAATACACTGGGGTATTACTATGAACGCGTATTAGAGGTTTTAGATGCGATAGAAAGGCATAACCTCACTAAGAGTAGACAAGTACAAAAAGTCATCGGCACACTTCAAAGAAAGAAACGTGCTCTAAAAATATTTCAACCAGAACCAATGGCTATTAACCGAAGAATTCCTGAGCAGCTAAATGCTAAAACCCAAAATAAGGTCATGAACATGCTTAGGACTTTGTCTAGCTTTGATTTAGATTTAATAATTGCTCAATATGACTTTCGCTGTTGCGGGGCTAGAAATGTAACAGTAGCTCAGCAAGTTTTTCTTATCTATGAATACGCCACAAAAACAAATACCATTCCCAGACTAATCACAGCTATTCACCACATTTTTCCAAACATAGATTTTTCTGAGTTTGGTTTGAAACCAGTCATTCGTCACCCTAATAAAGTCAAAAAACTAAAAAATAAGGAAAACACTGGTTATCCAAATACAGTATCGCAAGAACATGCCAGCAGACTTCAAAAATACCTGAGAGAATTAAGCGTCCAAAATAGAGTTCAGTCTTCTCAATATGAAGAAATAGCAAATATTCTTGGTTATAAGCTGATGTTTGATAGAGGCTTAGAAGGACCATATCTTGTCAAAGTAGCCAATTCCAGATCAGAAATTCACCTCTTACTTCTGGCATTCGAGCAAGTTACTAAGATAAAAGTCCCCGAAAATATACTTCACACCTAAACTAAATAAGTAATTTCTGCTATTATTACTTTATTAACAAAAGTTTGGTGTTATGCGCAATTTTTTAACTCACCGTCTTTTTTTCAGCATATTTATCCTGATTACTGCCCTTTTTATATGTGTGAAACCCACATTTGCTCAAGAAAAAAGAATTGTCAAAGTTGGTGTTTATCATAATCCCCCCAAAATTTCTGTCACCTCTGACGGCCAAGTTTCCGGTCTGTTTGCCGACGTCCTTATCTATATTGCTGAAAAAGAAAACTGGGAATTAGTATTTGTACCTGGCACTTTCGAACAAAATTTACAACAACTTGAATCTGGAGAAATTGATATCGCCGTTGATGTGGCCGTAACAGGTGATCGTGAACTGCTTTTTGACTTTTCAAATGAAACAATTCTGAGCAGTTGGGGTGTCGTATATACAAACAAAAATATGACTTTAGATTCATTTAAAGATTTAAGCGGAAAAGATGTCGCAATTTTAAGGTCTAGTGTTTATATGGAAGGACCTGCCGGTATCAACCAATATATTGGTGCCTTTGAGCTAGACATACGCTTTGTAGAAAAAGAGCAGTATGATGAAGTCTTTACTCTCCTCGAGAATGGAGAAGTTGATGCAGCAATTGTGAGCAGAATTAGCGGGCTTGAAGCAGAAAAAAAATACAAAAATATTAAGGCATCAGACGTTATTTTCAGTCCGACTGAGTTACGATTTGCCTTTACAAGGAATGCTGTAAACAGTAGTTACCTCAGAGAAAAAATTGATACTTGGATAAGAATAATGAAAAATGACCAAGAAAAAACATTCGAAGGGATGCTACGAAAGTATGGGTTATCCTCACTTGTAACAAGAATTGAAGTTGTACCACCTTGGGTACTTCCAACAATTATTGGCGGTATTCTCTTCATTCTAATTTCTTGGATCTTAATACTATCCTTACGTACCGCTCGCAGAACAGCCCTTGGACAACTAGCTGAAAAAGAGCGATATTTTAGCAAAGTAATTGATAATGTTCCTGTAATTCTCTCTGAGATCGATACAAATGGTATAGTATTGTTCGCGGCAGGAAAATCAGTTAGAGATGTCATTGATGATCCAAATAAACTCACTGGCTCCTCAATTTTTGAACTCTATAAAGACAACCAAGAGATCACCAAAAATATAAGGCTTGCAATTCAAGGCCAAGAAGTCAAATATGAAGCTTCAATTGGCAGCCATATTTTTAGAATGATTGCCACTCCAATTAAGCGTGATACTCTCGTTGAGAAAGTTGTTGTGCTCGCTATAGATATCACTGAAGAACACCAACTTCAAAAAGCAAAAAAAGAGTTTATCGCCCTAGTCCAGCATCAGCTTCGCACCCCCCCTGGGGCAATGCGTTGGGCAGTTGAACTTCTCTCCCCCAAAGTTACCAAAATTCTCACTACCCAAGAAAGAGAGATTTGGAATATCTTTGAATCTCAAATCAAAAGAATGATTACCCTTGCCAATACCCTTTCAGATGTCTCTGAAATAGAGACAGGGCTATTTCCAATCAATCCTGAAGAATTTTCGCTCCCTGAACTCATCGAAACAATCTCAAAAGAATTTATTAATAAAATTGAGGTAAAAAAATTGAGTGTACTAAAAAAGTATTCAGAACCTAAAACTCTTAAACATGATAAGAATGCTGTTGGAATTATCCTTCATGCTTTAATCTCAAATGCGGTACAGTATTCTGAGCAAGGCGGAAAAATCACAATAACTGCTTCAGATCAGCCAAATAGTGTCATCGTGAGTGTTTCGGATTCTGCCAAAAAAATCCCTGACGAGGTTCAAGGCAAACTATTTACCAACTTATACAGAGGAAAAGAAGCAATTAAAATGAATCCAGAAGGATTAGGACTTTCTTTATACCTCACTAAATTACTACTAGAACAGCTAAAAGGCAAGATTTGGTACGAGCCCAATCCTACTGTTGGCAATACATTCCATGTAGAGATTCCTAAATCATTTTCTTCTTAATTTTTTGGGAAAGCGATAATGAAGATTACTATAGCTTTCGTTCTTGAATCTCAGACTTTATGTTTGCAAGAAAATCAGTGATCGACACAACGTTTTGTTCTTTAGTATCTCTACTTCTAACCGCGACAGTCTTATCGGCAACTTCTTGTTCCCCGACAACTAACATGTATGGCACTTTTTCCATTTGAGCATCACGAATCTTTGCTTGTAAGCGCTCTGAGCGATTGTCTAACTCTACCCTAATATTTTCCCGAAGCAGTTGTGAATATACTTCTTGTGCATAATCAAGATATTTATCTGATATAGGAAGTATTTTAACCTGGACAGGAGCGAGCCAAACTGGGAATTTTCCAGAAAATGTTTCGATCAAAAATGCTATTGTCCTTTCAATTGCACCAATAGATGAGCGATGAATAACAACTGGTTGCTCAACTGCACCATTCTCATTTACATACTGCAAATCAAATCGCTGTGGCATCACAAAATCATACTGAACCGTGAAAGCAGTATCCTCTTTACCATTCACATTTCGCATTTGCACATCAATCTTTGGACCATAAAAAGCTGCCTCTTTTTCTGCTTCAACAAATTTTGAGCCTCTCTCCTGCAACACTTGGCGCAATGCATCTTCTGCGAAATCCCAAGAGGCATCATCTTTGAAATATTTTTTATCGTCTGCCCTATCACCAAGCGATAAGCGATAAGATAAATCAACTCCTGGCTGTAATCCAAATGTTTGGGCCATGTACTCTATCAAATCCAAAACGCCGTTAATTTCTGACTTTGCTTGTGATTTCATACAGACGATGTGTGAGTCTGCCAAACAAAAACTGCGTACTCGAATTAAACCAGTGAGTTCTCCTGACTTTTCAAATCGATACAACTTCGCAAGTTCGGCAATACGCATAGGTAGCTCTTTATATGAATGAGGATGCGCGTTATAGAGCTCAAAATGATGCGGACACGTCATTGGCCGAAGCATATATTCTTCTTCCTCAATCTGAATTGGCGCATACATACTTTCTTTATAGTATGGGTAGTGACCAGACTTTTTGTATAAATCTAAGTTTGCGATATCTGGCGTATAGACATGTTGGTACCCTCGCTTGATTTCTTCATCAACTACAAATCGTTCTAACTCACGACGAATTGTTGCCCCTTTTGCAGTCCACAGTGGTAGACCCTTACCAACAGTGTCAGAAAAGACAAACAAGCCCAATTCTTTTCCAAGTTTTCTATGATCTCGCTCTTTGGCTTCAGCTTTCATTTTTAGGTACTCATCAAGTTCTTGTTGAGAGAAAAATGCTGTGCCATAAATGCGAGTAAGCATCTTATTTCGTTCACTTCCACGCCAATATGCACCCGCTAGTGAAAGTAATTTAAAATATTTGAGATTCACAGATGGTTTTTCTATATGACCTCCACGACATAAATCAACAAAATTCCCTGACTTGTACAAAGTAAGGACTTCACCAGATTGGACAATCTCATCAATAAGCTCTGTCTTGTATGAGTTGTATCTGTAGTTTTGTAATGCCACCTCAGCGCTGACTTCTTGGCGCTCAAATGCTCCCCAGTTTTTAACCAAAAAACGCATTTTCTTTTCGATTTCGACTAAACTATCCTCGTTAATTGGTGCTGAACCAAAATCAAAGTCATAATAAAAGCCTTCATCTGTGGCTGGGCCAATTGTTGGTTTTGCCTCTGGGTACAATTCCATTACTGCTGCTGCCAATAAATGAGCAGCTGAGTGTCTCAATTTTTCTAGTTCTTCTTGACTGTGTTGTTCGTTCATGTGTTTCCTTAATCTTGTGTACTTATTATATAGTATATCGTCCTAAGCATAGCGTTGCTTTGCATATTTCGTAGCTACGACTTTTTCTAACGAAAAAGGTCGGCTCCGAAAGAAAAAGCTCCCCGTTTAGGGGAGCTTTCGTGATTTACTTTAAACACTACTAACCACACCCTAAACAGGGATTGTAGTTGTAGTGGTGGTTACGATCAATACTTTATGCATCACGTGGATTATACCATGACCTATTCTTGAGGAAAAAATACTTGCATAAAGGGACGATGTTGCATAAAACTAAAATCCTTAATGCTAATGGCATTAGTAGCTGGATTAAGCCAAGGAAGAACCTCGTACTTCTCAAGCATCTTTGCCAATCGTGCTAAGGTTTCTCTGCTATAGGGGGCAGAAGTTTCTTCTAATTTCATACAAACACCTCCTGTTTGCTTTCTTGCACACTTATTACTATTATTTTCATCCGTATGAGTGCTTTTCCGTTTCAGAAAACTATAGCTTTTAATACCTTAGCTTTTTTCTTTTGGGCTCTGGCCTAGAACCATTACGCATCTATTCACTCTAAAGTGACAAAGACACTTACAAAAAAACACTCTTTAAGATGTTAAAAAACCTCTCGTGTGCTTGAGAGGTTGTGCGCGCTGTTATGTAATTTTATTGTTTTACCTTGCGACTACACAAACCTCTCCCATCTTAATTTGGAAGTGGCAAGTATGATTGCTGGTAAGCCAATAATTACTTAACATTAGAGATATACTCTAACTCAAACTAAAACAGAATGCAATACTTAATAATTACTTACAAAAATTTCTGTTAAAATAACCATATCATGCTAAAAAGAAAACTTGGGAAAGAAGAACAGCCAATCCGCACTCATGACATAGAGGTAAATCAAACTCAAAGCATTTTGTTACAACACTTGTTTAGAAAATTGGACCTCTCAAAAGTTGACAAAACTTCAAGAGGTAAAAAACTCAAACGGGCAGCTGAAGTTTCACTCAAAAATGTCGGTGTTGTTAATAAACTACTGCAACTGATACGCTCTGTGGCTACAACAACAGGTTCTGGAGAACTCAGAGTTGAACTCAGGCTTAGTAATACTGATACTCAACTACTATCAAACATGCGCGAATACCTTCCGATAGACTTAATTGGTTCAGATGCTTCACCAATACGGTATATTGGATACGATGGACCACATAATTTTGTGAATCACATGAAATATAGAGGCGAAGTCTTTAATAAAGCAATTAAGGTATCACCCAGCGCCCTTTTAAATTACCTTACGCGCTTGTATAATTTACCGAACAACCAAAAAATCCCAACATATGTAGATACTGACATTTCTCTCTACGTACTTGGCACAACTAAAGACGCAATTCCCCAGAGTTTAGTTTTCTCTATTATTAGTACTAATAGCAAAAAAACACAGCAAAGACCGGTTCGTTTTCCTCAAACACAGTTTGGTGTCGCACTCTCACCTGCATAGATCTCGAACTACCCCTGATATATTGCAAATAAGCATTTCCATGTTATAATAGTTTCTTGTCAACCAAAGACAGCGCGCACGTTGCGTAAGCAACAGTAAGTCACGCCGAGGCTGAGATACAAAACTAAATTTTTTAAGCGCGGATTTTGTGATTATTCGCTCCGCATAGTGCAAAAAAAATTTAAGCATTCTCCCCCCTCACAAAACTTTGGCTGATACAAAAAAAGAAAATTGTATTAAGTAGTAGTTCTTCAGGAAAGACTATGCCAAACCAAAAAAATCAAAAAATGGTCGAAGTCTTAAAAGACAAAATCGCCCAGGCTAAATCATTGGCAATCGTTGATTATTCCGGAACAAGTGCAAATGACCAAGTCAAATTCAGACAAGCAGTTGCTGATGCTGGCGGTGAAGTTCTTGTTACCAAAAATACATTAATCGACATTGCTATTGGTAAAGGCAAACTTTCTCAATCTCTAGAGGGAATGAACGCAGTCGTCTTTTCAAATCAAGACGAAGTTGCAGCCATTAAGGCTTTATTCGCTTTTCAAAAGGATTCAGAAAAGTTAACAATTAAAGAAGGATTCATGGATGATGCTGTTCTCTCACCTGCACAAGTTGAGGCTCTCAGCAAACTTCCAGGCAAAAACGAACTTATCGCTATGCTTATCAGAACCCTTCAAGCTCCTGCTACAGGAATGGTCAACGTTCTTAAAGCAAATCAAAGAGACTTGGTTTATGCTCTTAAGGCTATCGCCGACAAACAGGCAGCCTAAAAATAAACCAGCCGCCATGCAATTGGCATAGTATAAATTTGACAACAGTTTAATAATAAGAAAGGACTCACATGTCAGATGAAAACAAAGCACTTTCTCCAAAAGTGCAAAAATTGGTAGACGCAATTAAAGAACTCTCTTTAATGGAAGTCTCAGAATTAGTAAAAGCACTCGAATCAGAATTCGGTGTTACCGCAGCAGCTCCTATGATGATGGGTGCTATGCCAGCAGCCGCAGCAGCAGCTCCAGCTGAAGAGCAAACTGAGTTTGATGTCATCCTCAAAGATGCAGGTTCAAACAAAATCGGTGCTATTAAGGCTGTTAGAACCCTCAAACCAGAACTTGGTTTAGGTGAAGCTAAAACTTTCGTAGAATCAGCTCCAAAAACAGTTTTGGAAGGTGCTAAGAAAGAAGTTGCTGAACAAGCAAAGAAAGATCTCGAAGCAGCAGGTTGTGTTGTTGAATTAAAATAATCTTTCGGACCCAGAATTTTTGTTAAAAAATTCTGCTGGTACGAAATATGCCGTAAGGCACACAATCAAATTTTCGATTGATTTAGAAAGACCCCGCCTTGGCGGGGTCTTTTATTTATCAAAAAAAACAAAGATTAATATCTGTAATGGTCTGACTTAAACGGTCCAGATTTATTCACTCCCAGATATTCTGCCTGATCTTTGGTCAGTTTGGTTAATTTGACACCAATTTGCTCCAGGTGCAGCGATGCTACCTTTTCATCGAGGTGCTTTGGCAAGAAATACACACCAATCTCGTACTGCTTGGTAAACAACTCAATTTGGGCTAAAACCTGATTAGTAAATGAGTTAGACATCACAAATGAAGGGTGCCCCATAGCACACCCAAGGTTCACCAATCTGCCTTCAGCCAACAGAATAATTCTGTGCCCATCTGGGAATGTGTACAGATCAACTTGTGGCTTAACCTGTTCTTTTTTAATCCCTTTATATGCATTCAGCTGAGCAACCTGAATTTCCACATCAAAGTGACCAATATTACAAACAATAGCAGTGTCCTTCATTTTCTCCATGTGTTGAATTGTGATAATGTCTTTACATCCTGTTGCGGTTACAAAAACATCAACTTCTTTGATGACATCCTCGATTCTCTTGACTTCGTAGCCTTCCATTGCTGCTTGCAAAGCACAAATTGGATCAATTTCTCCGATTATTACCCGAGCTCCGTTATTTCGCAACGACTGAGCACTGCCCTTGCCAACATCACCAAATCCTGCCACAAAAGCAACTTTACCGGCAAGCATAACATCTGTTGCTCTTCTAATTCCGTCAACCAATGATTCACGACACCCATATAAATTATCGAATTTTGATTTTGTCACCGAATCATTCACGTTAATGGCCGGAATCTTAAGCTCGCCATCTTTTAACATTTTGTACAAGTGATGCACTCCTGTAGTAGTCTCTTCAGAAACACCTTTTATTTGTTCAAGATACTGTGGAAATTGAGCATGCACTCTTTGAGTTAAATCTCCACCATCATCAAGTAACATATTTGGACCAATAACGTTCCCTTTTTTATCTTTGAATTCAAGTGTTTGATCAGTACACCACCAATACTCCTTTTCCGTTTCGCCTTTCCAGGCAAAAACTGGAATTCCAGCCTTAGCAATCGCAGCAGCAGCATGATCTTGAGTCGAAAAAATATTACAAGAAGCCCAACGAACTTGTGCCCCCAAATCAATCAGTGTTTCGATCAAAACAGCAGTTTGAATGGTCATATGTAATGACCCTGCAATTCTTGCACCTTTCAGCGGCTTTTTACCTGCATATTCACTTCTGAGTGCCATTAACCCGGGCATTTCTTTTTCAGCTAGTTTAATTTCAGTTCTTCCCCAACCAGCAAGTGAAATATCCTTAACTTTATAATCATTCTTCATACCACTCCTTCTAATGACTCTTTATACGTTTCCTCATATCTTTTTTTTATTTGCTCCCAATTTATAGAGTGTTCCTGAGTGCCGTGACAAGCAACTACAAATGAAGCAATGACTGACCCGAGTTTTGCGCATGTTGCAACCTCCCAATCCCTGACGTATCCATACAAAAACCCTGCTCTGAAGGCATCGCCTGCTCCTGTTGGATCCACAACTTCTTCAGCAGGAAGTATAACTGCAGGTACTCGTTTTAGTTTTCCTTCAACCCAAATCTTTGAGCCCTTCTCACCGAGTGTCACTATACAAACCTTTAGCTTACCTACAATTTCTTTCTGACTCCACCCTGTTCTCTTGACGAGTAAACCCATCTCATAGTCATTCACAATTACTATTTCTGCTCTCTTAATCCCCTCTTGCAACACTGCCTTTGACAAAATAAGCGATTGTTGTCCAGGATCAAATAAAAATCTTTTATGCAGTCTTTTGCATTCTGAAATTTGAGTAGCCATTCCTTGTGGATCATGCGCTGAAATAACCATCAAAATATCTCTATTCTCAAATTTCTTTAGGGTCAATGTGGTAGCATCACTCATTGCTCCAGGGTAGAAACCACCAACCTGGCAATTATTTTTGTCTGTTAATACACTGAATGTAGCTGTATGTAATTTCGAAAAATGTACGTAAGTTGTATCAACTCCAATTTTTTGCAAATCATCAATGTACTCCTGTGACTCTGAACCAACAGAGGCTAAAAGTACTGGTTTTTCACCCAATAGAGCCAACGAGTATGCAATGTTCCCTGCAGTTCCCCCTCTAGTTCGCTTGAGTTTATCAACTAATGGCGCAATCGATAATACATGTAGTTTTTCTGGTTGTATTAGACTTTCAAACGTACCACCAAAAATCATAATTTGATCAACAGACATTGAACCAGAGATTACAAGTTGCATATATCACAAAGTATATCGTGAATTTGGGTATTTACCACATTAAATACAGTGCTTTCAAATTCCCTATTGACCCAATTAAGAATACTCTGCTACTGTGTATATAGCAAAGCTTACTTTTGAGCTACTTTTCACCGGTATGTGCTAAGCAGTAAGTTGTACTTACTATTAGTGAGACTGCATTTTATTGGCTTATTACTATACTAACTAAGTCCAGCAAACTGCACAAAACAGTATAAAAACTATTCCTGGAAACAGGAGAATAAAGGACAGCACATATGAACGATCAAGTTCAGCCCACTGCAGTACAAGAAGAAGATAAAAAAACCGGCAGAGCTGATGACGCAAGTAGATTAGATATTAAGAACTTGCCAGACCTGCTCACTGTTCGTGAAGTTGCAGATTTACTGCGCGTTTCTCCCCTCACCATTAAGAGATGGGGAAAACGAGGCAAGCTCCCGGCGATTAGAATTAATTCTCGCGGTGATAGAAGATATAAAAAAGAAGCAGTACTCTGGTTACTTGGAGTAACAGGCGAAGAAATGTAGATCTTCTTAGAAAATTGACTCAGAATGGCCCTCCTTGAGGGCCATTTTTTTTCTTATGACCAGTCTTTTTTGAAAAAAGTCATAGATACAAAATATGCAGAGTACTTAAGTAAGCGCTTCCTGAACAACCATTTTCAAAAAGACGAGTAAATTAACTTGTCTTCTCCAGCGCCAAGGCTCCTTATAAAGCCGGAATAACCACTCTAGACCAATTTGCTGCATCCATTTTGGGGCTCTAGAAATTTTACCGAACAATATATCAAACGAGCCACCAACAGCCATTACCAACTTAACTCCGATCGACTGTAAAAATGCCTTATTTTCTATTACCCACTTTTCCTGTTGTGGAGCCCCAAGAGCCACAAAAACTATATCAGGCTTTATGGCAGCACAATACGATTCCAACTGTTTCTTTTCTTGGGTAGTTGGTTGAACAGCATTTAAAAATGCCTCATTCCAGTAAAGTACTTTATTTTTCTTGTTAGTTTTCTTTGAACTACCAGGGCCAACAACCTTCCAATCCATATACTCACATCCAGAATAATTTCTTCCGCCAATGATAAGAATTGTTTTCCTTGGCATGTTTGCCAACAATTCACTCACAACATCAACTCCTGCAATTCGCTGTAAAATCGGTTCTCCTTTGCCAAAAGCAGATAAAATTTGAGAACCTATAACGATTCCCATGCCATCTGGAAGTAAAATGTCAGATTTACCCAAAAATTTTTCGAACCAACTATAGGACTTTGCCAAAACTAACTGCTCGGGGTTGGGTGTAAAGACAGTTTTCAACTTCTCACCGGAGTCTACTTGAGAAAATAGATTTTTTAGCAGTTGATCCTTCGGAATGCTTGTAATTTTATACCCTAGAAAATTTGTTACACCATCGGTCTTTTTCATATTTTTTGCGTTAAAATAGTTCTGATTTCTTATCCAGGCATAGTCCCGAATACTGCCACTATTATGATATAGTGTATCAAAATTATAACGACATGTCATGCAGACTATTTTTTTTGCAATTTTCAACACAATTCTGCCCTTTATAAAACTACAGCAAAAAAAATCAAAAATATATCTTTAAAATATTCCTGAAAAATATTTGTGATTAATTCGCATTTTTACTCAATCCAAAATTTATTGCTCAATTTTCCGAAGCAATTCAGCCATAAAATGACACATTTATACTTCAATTACCAAACATACATCGTAAAAAACGGCACTTTGAGTACCTTTTGTCTAGAGCAATAACATATTTTTATCTACAATCAGCAGAAATATTATTTTTTGTTGTACTTCTGTACTTATCACCCGAACAAATACTCAGAATAGAGCAAATCTATCAAATTGACAAAAAATACGATACACTACTTGGTATATCATGGCAGACGCAAATCAACTACGAGCCACACATACAACCTTTACTTACCATGGTTATTCATGGGAGCTACTAGACGGCCGTGACTTGAAAATTACGTTTCAGTACCACATTAGCCCCGATATTACATTTGACCCAAGTGTCACAATTCATAACGTTTCTCAAGAAATGATCGACCGCCTTGGAAAGGATGCCGTAGATACATACGCTTTCAACCTTGGCATGTCAGAGTTGTACAGCTACTGGAAAGCTACTGCTTCACCAAAGATTATCGTCGCAGCAGGCAATCTTTCTCCAGAGGCAATTAAGTTCTGGCAGAAGCTTCTTTTTAAGGGTATGGGTGAATTCTTCTATCTGAATAACATCGATTTCTCCGTCGAAAACTTTGTCACCTTTACAGCCGAATCAAAGAAAGAACACAGTACAAGCCAAATACAATCGCCAGATCTTGAAATCAAACGAAAAGTCCTCGTCCCAGTTGGTGGAGGAAAAGATTCATCAGTTACTCTTGAATTATTAAAAAACCACTTTGAAGTTGGAACATTTACCGTCAGCGCGCCAAAAGCCGCACAAAATATCATTCAAGTAAGTAGAATTCCTCAAGAGAGACAGATTGCGATAACACGCGTTCTAGACCCTAAAATATTTGAGTTAAACGAGAGTGGCTACCTTAATGGACATGTGCCAATTAGCGCCTACCTAGCTTTTTTAAGTCTTCTAACTGCTGACTTATTTGGCTATGGTTACGTTGCCATTAGCAATGAACGAAGTTCAAACGAAGGGAACGTCTGGTATTGTGATCAAGAAGTTAATCATCAATACTCAAAAAGCTATGAGTTTGAACGCGATTTACAGGAGTATGTCACCCACTTTTTGCCCAACAGTGCTCCCCTCTATTTTTCCTTCATGCGCCCACTCTATGAGCTGCAAATCGCGCGAATATTTGCTCAATTTCCAGATCATCATCCAGTCTTTAGAAGTTGTAATCGTGGGCAAAAACGAAATATTTGGTGTGGCAATTGTTCCAAATGCCTCTTTGCCTGGACAATACTCTTTCCATTCTTAGGACCAGAAAAGTTAACAGCATATTTTGGTAGCAATCTGTTTGAAAATGAACACCTTTGGCCTATTGCTCAAGAACTACTTGGACTCAGTAGTGCCAAACCATTTGATTGTGTTGGAACCCACGAAGAAACCATTGCTGCCTTTCACTTGAGTGTGAATCACTGTACCAAACACTCTCTAAAGATGCCAGTTTTGCTTGAAAAAGTTTCCCATGAACTTGAGACCAATGTAAAATTAAAAACAGGTCCAGATGGAATGACGGATTACAAAGAAAGAGCACAAGTTATCCTCAGCGACTGGAACTCAGAAAATTCACTACCAGAAGCCTTTGCAACTATATTAAAACAAGCAGTCACAACATATGCATCAACTGTATGACTATATCAACCAGCTAGCAGACAAACACATCGTTATCCTTGGACTTGGACGCGAAGGAATTTCTACGTATGAATTTCTGCGTACCTATTTACCAGACACAAAACTATGGCTTATTGATGAAAAAAGCTTGAGTGATCTTGGTGAGTCCTGGCAGAAAGTTGAGAATTCCGACCACGCTGTAGAATTTTCGACACACCTTGAGCACGAAGAATTACTGAGTACATCTGGGATAATAATTTTTAAAACTCCCGGAATCCCCCCTCATAACAAACTTATCAAACAGGCAAAAAAATTAAAGGCCAACTTTACCTCAAATACAGACTTATTCTTCGCTTTAATAGATGTTATAAACGCCAACCTCAATAACGAAAACAAAAAAATTACCACAATCGGAGTGACTGGGACAAAAGGAAAAAGCACAACAACAGCAATCATTCACCATGTTCTCTCATCAGCTAAAGCACATAGTTTTCTCGGCGGAAATATTGGGGTTGCTCCCCTTTCTTTAGTCGGATCCATTTCTGACGCAGCTGAGAATAATGCAACTGAATACCCAGTATTTGTAGTTCTGGAATTATCTTGCCATCAACTTAATGATATGTCTCATAGCCCAAACTACGCTGTTATTCTCGACATAACTCCAGAGCACTTAGATTACTACGAAAGCTTTAATCAATATGTTCAAGCAAAATCACGAATTTGTATGTTTCAGTCTGAAAATGATTTTGCAATTTTTGATTCGGAATTATATTTACCTAAAAAAATTGCTCACCTCTCCGATGCCAATCAACTTACCTTTAGTTATAAACGCAATGTCAATAACAACTGGATTACATATAAAAATGAACAAATCGTTGATCTAGACACAATTTTTCTCATTGGCCACCACACCATCACAAATGCGCTCCCTGCAGTTATCATCGCAAAACACTTCTCAATTCCAAATCAAGTAATTGCAGACGCCTTACAAACATTTAAAACCTTGCCGCATCGCCTTGAACTTGTCGAACAAATAAAAGGGGTTTCCTACTACAATGACTCACTCTCAACTACGCCAGTTGCTACGATTGCTGCTATCGAAAGTTTTAAAAATAACCCAATAATTTTAATTGCAGGAGGTTTTGATAGAGGTCTTGATTACTCTGACCTTGCCCAAACAATCATTGATCACCAGATCAAACACCTCATCTTACTTCCAGACACGGGGGAGATTATTCTTGATGAAGTTAAAAAAAGACTCGAAAATAACATGGGCGAGCTCACCTATACTCAAGTAACTTCTATGCAACAGGCAGTTAGAATTGCGAAAGAAGCTGCAGAGCCTGGAGACATCGTATTAATGAGTCCGGCAAGCGCCAGTTTTAATTTGTTTGAAAATTATCAAGATCGTGGGAACCAATTTAAAAAATTTGTTAGTCTTGCTTAAGCTTAAAAAGCTACTCCTGATGCCCCAGACTCCTTCTAAACAAATCCAAGTTTTCCAAAGCCTGGCCAATACCCTCAACTACAGCTGTCTCTGAGTTATCTACGACACAAACCGGAATTCCCAATTTCTCAACAAAAAATATCTCAATACCATGCAACTTGGCTGAGCCACCAGTAAGCAATAGTCCTTTATCAATGACATCAACTGCTAATTCTGGAGGAACTTGAGATAGCAGCTTCACTACTAGATTTTCTACCTTTTCTAAATAAGCTAGCGTATGATTTGAAAGCTCTTTGCTTCTTATTAACAACTCTTTTGGATTCTCGTTAATAGTATCTTGTCCTGCAACCAGTTTTTCTCGTTCTGAGTTAAACTCAACAGAGACTACTTCTTTTTTTAGACTGCTAGCCGTCCTTTTACTAATTTTAAGATCTAAATTTTTAAGAGCAAAAGTACGAATGCTATTGCTAAAGTATTCTCCTGCATATTCATTTGACTGTGAAACAATAATACTGCCAAGTGAAATAACGACACCCTCGACAACCCCTGCCCCCATATGCAACAAAAAACTACCAGAGGCATCAGCAATTGGCACTCCCGCACCAATACTCGCTGCCAAGGGCTGAGAAATTGTGTATGTTTCACCAGCACCAAGTGAAGATAAAACCTGCGTTACAATTTCTTTGTCGGCCTGTGTAGCTCGTGCAGGGACACTAGCCATGATAATTGGGTTGTAAAATGTAATTGAACCTGCTGCTTGGTGAATGAGGATTTTAAGCAGTGCGGTCAGAGCTACCATGTCGTACACTTTTCCATCTTTAACTGGATATGCTACAACGATGTTACTCCCTACTCTTCCGTCCATTTGATAGGCTTCATCACCAACTGCCAAGACACTCTTATTCGTTTTATCAAACGCGATGCAAGTTGCTTCATTGATCAAAATTCCAGCACCAGAAACCCAAATTCTGGTACGAGAACTTCCTATGTCTATACCTATTTTCTTATTGAGTTTTTCTACGATAGGAATTTTCATCTTCTGAGTCTATAATACCTGTATGAAGACTAAGGTCAACAAACGGTTTTTGTATACATTTATCTCGGCTTTTTTCATTCTCATTGGAACAGCAATCGCTATTCAGTATGCCAAGGGAAATTTCAGGTTAACTGACAAGGGTTTTGTTCAGGGAACTGGACTACTATCAGCCAACTCCTTCCCAACTGCTGCCGAAGTGCTAATTGATGGCAAACTTATTACGGTTACTGATGATACCATGTATCTTGAGCCCGGAGAATACGAAATTGAAATTATCAAAAATGGCTACAACCCATGGAAAAAAAGAATTAAAATCGAGAAAGAACTCGTAGTACAAACAAACGCTACACTCTTCCCGAAGGCTCCAAGCTTGACAACGCTTACATTTAATGGAGCCCGTAACTTATCCCCATCACCAGACGGTCAAAAAATTATTTTCTACTCAGATTCAAATACCAGTGAAAGAAAAAACGGTTTATATCTGCTTGAACTGTTTAACAATGCATTTTCGTTTCAAAGGGAGCCGATTCAGATTAGTGATGAATCACTCAATTTTGACTTAAATACTGCAAGATTTATCTGGGCACCAGATAGTAGTGAAGTAATACTCATCGCTGAAGATAGAGAGATTCTTCTCGACATTAAAAAGCTCAATTCTCTTGACTCACTTACAGATATTTCCTTCAGGAAAAAGCAAATTTTATCTGAATGGGAACAAGAAATGTATCTAAGAGAACGAGAAAATTACTCCAAATTTCCACCAGAAATCATTGAGATTGCTACAAACAGCGCCAAAAATGTGTATATCTCCCCAGACAAAAAAAGAATTCTCTACACAGCCACTGCTGCAGTTACTATTCCAGAAGGTTTGATACCCCCTATCCCAGCTAGTAATACACAACCAGAAGAAAGACAGCTCTCTGTTGGAGGAATATACGTTTATGATGGCGAAGAAGACCGCAACTTTAGAGTTGGAACAGAGGCAACAGGAAGTGCGCAAGTTGGGAGTAAGAGGCTTTTAGCACAAGACATATTAGATAAAAACTCTCCATTAATCTCTGCTTCACCAAGCGCCTTTCAAACTTTGCAAGCCACAGCAAGTGCTCAAACAGCAAGTAACTTTAACATTTACCATTCTAGTGCCTTCACAGATACACTGCAGTGGTTTCCGGACTCAAAACATTTGATTTTCGTTGAAAATAACTCTATTAAAATCATGGAATATGACACTACAAATCAAACAACTCTCTATTCTGGACCATTTGCTGAAAACTTCGTGTACCCTTGGCCAAATGGAGATAGGCTCGTCATCTTAACTACCTTTAGTCCAGAAACACCGCAAAATCTCTATGCACTTGAATTGAAAAAATGATGTTATATAATACATTAATACACATTAAATATGTATTAAATACATGATTCAAAAACACCTTCACGAAACTCCAGCTCCATACATCCCTGAAGGACTTGGCAAAGAACTCGAGGAAGGATTAGCGAGCCCTGAAATAACACAAACACATCGAAGAGAACTAATCTTCAAGGCCATGCTTGAAAAGTTGGCCCAAAACCCTGACGCATCCTTTGACGCAAGACAACTAGCACTTATTTATAGACACTATGCCAATAGCCTTCTGCTGCATGATATAGATGCCCAACATCATGCTCTTCACTCAGAAGAATGGACGAATCTAAAAAGAACAAATGAAGACCTTGCTGGTGAATTTTCATACGCAGTGTTACGTTTGGTAAGTAAAGAAGATGTAATCAAACTGTCAAATGCAGATGTTTTCTTTACCGATGATGAAGAATATTTCATGAATTTACCAAATAACAAGGTAAAACGTGCTGATGCAAGAGGACGGCTCTATTCAATCGAGGAATTACCAAATGGCTTGAGTAAATTCACGTTCTTTGTTCGAAGAACAGATACCTTGCAACCATCAACTGATGCCTTAGAAATTTTGTCATTGATTTGTGTCATAGAACTGGCAAGAAAACGAATGAAGTCAACCAAGAAGCAAGACAAAAATGCCATGGTATATCGTAGAGCCCTAGAAAAAACTACAAAAAAAGCTTGGGATCTAAAAGAAATAAAACAATGGGCATCACAAAAGGGAATTACTATACGTTCCAGTCAATATGGACTCAGAGATTACCAAACTGCTCCTAAACTAGAAACAACCACTCACTATAAAGTTGTTGAACAAATAAAAGAAAGATTGGCAGAAAAGAGACTCTCTACACCACAAGCAGCAATATTGGGAAATGAATTCGCATTGCCAATTCTAGCTGCTATTGGTATTTTCTCACAAGAAGAAATGGATATTCTACAATCAGATAAAAACATTAAAGATCCACTTGAAGCACTCAATGGAACTATTAAACCCGAAAAGTTAACACCCGAGCAACAAGAGTTAGTCAGGAGATTTGGATATTTACAATACCTTAATCGCTACTCTGGTGAAAATAAACTGTATTTGGCACTTAAAGAAGAACTTGCGCGCGTTATCAATAGTTTGAAGACCCCGTTATTTTCTGCAGACGAAACAACACTTGCAGATCCGATTGACCATTACAACTTTGGCAACCTTGACCAAGCAAATATTGATCATATACCAGAAGAGTCAATTAGAAACATACTCCAAGACGCTAAAAATCGAAATTTTACAATGTTGAACTTTTGTTATCCACTTGGTGACAATACATATGGCTTAGTAAAGTCTCTTAAAGCCGTTATGGGCACTGAATCAATTGGTTTTTTTGGAAAAGTTGGTGCGACTATCGACTATCTTGATGATGGTGCTCGTAGTGGTGTCAAAGTTGGAAGAATTGTACTCCCAGAAAATACTGTAGCCAATAGTCCAGACGCGAAAGGTGAAACATTTTTAAATCGCTTAATTCCAGAGGATGTAGCTATCATTCCAGCTGGAGATGAAACTGAAGTCATCCTACAAGTAAACGGTGTTCTCTTACAATCAATAGAAGATATCAAGTTTATTAGAGAAAAATTAGCAAATCGTGAAATCCTTGTACGAAACGATCGTGGAGAAGTTATCAATCCCAAGAAGATAAGAATCCTTTTAGATATGGAATCTCATCATTTACACCTTGCCTGCAAAGATATTGGCATAATACCAATAGTCTGTTACTACACCTCTGACAATACAAAAGTTCCTCCAACTAAAGTAGAGCAATCTCACGGCGAAACATTGGTTACATCGCTTGGAGAAAGAGGAAGTTTTGCTACCTTAGCCAGCGCTGCTACTGTCTTACACGGTATTTTGCAGATTAGCTAACCTACTTGTTTTCTAGTTAGTTGCAATACTGTCATTCTTCCACTACCAACTTTTGCCCGCGTATCATTGTCAGACAACTCAACAATAAATTCAGAGATATGAGGAAATAGCAAAAAAACGCACTTTGCTGCCATTTTCATACGATTTGCATAAATATCATTAAATAGTTTTGCAAACGACTCACGATATAGCGTACCTTTCCCAATAAACATGTTTTGAAAGAACTTTGGCAAATACAATCGCTGGTTCCCAGTAGTAAAGCTCTCAAATTTTTCCTCTAGCTGGTCTACACTAAAATCCAAATTCCAAACAAACTTTCTAACACCCAAGTGCCAACTCGAGCGAACAATCAGTGCATTGAGTACAATATGAATATCGTCTTCAAGCGCACCTTTAGCGATACCATTTTCAAACGAACGACCCCCTACCCTGTCTCTACCAACATGCATCTTGTCTGCTGCAACCAATGCCCACTGTAGTGGTGTTCCCTCTGCAATATTCATATTCAAATCAAGTAAGGTTGGCTCTTCATGGAACAAAATTGCGTGTAAGGCTGTCTCAAATTCTTTTGGTTTTCTTTTTGTATTGGTAAAAAGTCTTGTTAGCAACCAGGCGCTGTATGTTGAATGCTCTTTTCTTGAGAAAAAATTGCCTAAATCGTGTGTCATTCCGACTAAAGTCATCATTGTTTCTGTCAGCGGATCATAATGACCAAAACCATCGTATGAAATACCGGCACGCTGCAGCAGTTCAACACCAGTTTGGGTCACCCACAAAGTATGTCTATCAGTGTGATCATTGAACCCGTGCTCAAGTTCAAGATCGAGCACTGGGCCCACATAATTTAATGCTTTCCCAAAGCCATTGTATAGGTATGAAAGCGCCTCACCACGGGATCCAATCTGCACGTACTCTTCAAAATCAAAAACTGGCTTTATTTTCGGTACAGTGTTGTGTGTTAAGAATGGAAAATGTTTTTTATTATATTGAATATTATTCTGTTTAAGAAATTCCCAAAATGGAACTTCATCAGGGCGCACAAAGTGTGTAGCTAAAAAAATTGAGTTTAGCTCTGTTCGATCTTTTGGCTTTTTTGCCTTAAGTCGTTTGTTTGCCGGTGCTTTTTTTGTTTTTTTCTGTTCCATCATGGGCAATAGTACCAGTATATAGCAAAATTACCTATATGTATTTAATATGCCTGGAGAGTCTGGTAAAATAACAACTGTAGAGAATACAAATCGCAACTGTGCGCCCCTGTAGTTCAATGGATAAAACGGCTGCCTCCTAAGCGGCAACTCCAGGTTCGATTCCCGGCGGGGGCACAAAAAAAGAGCCGCTTGGGCGAAGGCCCAGGCGGCTCATAGTTTCCTTAAAAAAATTATTCCTTCAACTTAGCAAGCTCAAAGTCTGCATAAATAACACATTCTCTGGCACCCGCATAATTAAAGAGTTCATCATCGCTAAAAACAATTTTGATTTCACGAGCCGCGTCATCACCATTTGCCGAAGCGTGAATTAAGTTAAACTGTTGACTCATACCAAAATCACCGCGAATTGATCCTGCTTCTGCTTCTCTACCCAAAGTAGTTCCAACGAGTTTTCTTACAACTGGGACAGCGTCAATTCCTTCCCAAACCATACAAACGATAGGCATAGAACCCATAAATGACTTTAATTCACCAAAAAAACTTTTATCTTTGTGTTCTGCATACCAATCTGAAAGCTGCTCATCAGTAAGGTTGACCATTTTGAGTCCAACTAATTTTAGACCTTTTCTCTCAAATCTCGAAATAATCTCACCAATCAAACCTCGTTGCAAGCCATCTGGCTTAACTAATACTGCTGTACGAGATGTATTCATACGTTTCCCTTCGTTATTTCTAATACTGCTATTATATGTACAAACTAACTACTATTTTAACCCAAGTAACTTTTTAAATTTGGCCTTAGATTTATATGGGCCAATGACTGCCAATCGGCATTCGCCTTGTTTGATTAAGTCTTTTGCAACCGCTTGCACCTCTTCTAAAGTAACTTTTTCAAATCTCTCTAACACCTCTGTTGGAGATTTAATCTCATCTGAAAGTAACTTCTTCATCCCAAAAAATTGCGCAACACTTCTGGAATCTTCAAGATCTAACACCATCGAACCAGAAATGTAATCTTTAGCTTTCTTTAACTCTTCTTGTGTGATTGGCTTTGTACCATCTACTACACCGTAAAATTCAGAAAGAATAACTGCTATTGCCTCTTCTATCCTACTGGGATCAACTCCAGCTGATGCCCCAAAAATACCAGTATTATGATAAAAATCAGTGTCTGAGTGAACGTAGTAACACAGTCCTCGCTTTTCTCTGACTTCAGTAAAAAGTCTTGAACTCATGTTTGCTCCAAGTACCGTACTTAACAGAGATAACGCATAACGGCGCTTGTCTTCTCGATCAATTCCAGGCCAACCCATACAAAGGTGTGCCTGTTCTGTTTTTTTGTATGTAACTGAGAGCTTTTTTGATGAAATTTTTGGTTCTTTTTGTGAAGCGGCTTGAGTGTTTATTCTTTCGGTATCTCTTTGCCCCGCATCTTTGCCAAAATATTTTTTGATCAATTCAAGTGTTTTATCTGATTTGACAACACTTGCATCACCGGAGATGACCAGAACTAAATTCCCTAATCCATACCACTTTTTTAAGAATCTTCTGAAATCCTCACTTGTAATATTACTCACTGTTTCTTTTGTACCAATAATATCGTGTGCAAGTCCGGAACCATCAAAAACCAATGCTTCAAAAATATTTCCAATCTGGCGCATTGGAGTATCTTCATACATATTAATTTCCTCAATGATCACCCCTTTTTCACGATCTACATCTTCTTGGAGAATGTTTGGAGCTAATAGCATGTCAGAGACGACATCTAAAGAAGTTTTTAAATGATCAGAAGCCGATTTGACGTAATACCCGGTGTACTCTTTGCTCGTAAATGCGTTGAAGTCTGCACCAATTGCGTCGATTGTACCAGCCAAAATTTGAGGGTCTGGGTAATTTTTTGTTCCCTTAAAAACGATGTGCTCAAAAAAATGTGCAATCCCCTGCTCTTTGGAGGTTTCATACCTTGAACCAGTATTTGCAAGTGCAAGGACTGTGACGGATTTGACTTCGGGCATTGGCACGCGAATAACTTGTAGTCCTGAGGAAAGCTTCGTGTATAGGTGATTCAGCATAGGGGCATTATACCTCGAAAACAACAGTAATCATAGTCAAAATCTGCTCTTGATATATGTAATAAATGTGTATAATAGTTCTTCTTACTATTTACTTCAGCGACACTCGTTGGGAAAGTGAACATATGATAAAAAGTGTGGGCTCAAGCAAAGAATCACTAAGCCGGTCACTCGTATCAAATCTGAATGTAACAAATGAAGCCGCTGATGCCATGCTCCAGGGAGCAGATCAAAAAGTTTACACATCAAGCACCATTCCTCGCTTAGATAACAATCAAATCTGGATTAACGGAGGTCATACAAAAGATTGGACTAATCTCTCCAATGTCACTGGTAAACAGTTTATTTTTGTAGAAACTAATGGCATTATTCTTCCTTGGCTTAAGATTTCTATTTCTGACATTATGCCTCTGGCCAAAAATGCAGCAACATTTGCCAGAGCAATTCATGTTTTAGTTGAGCAATTAAAAAATAACATTGGAGCATCTCAAATGGCAAAAAACTTCGGACAGTTTGATAAACCAAATGCTGATACTCATCATTCAGTCTACCTTCAAAGAAAGAAAGACTCTGAACAACTCGTCACATTTATCGATATAATCCTAAAAAGACAACGGAAAGTTATTTCCAAAAACAGCGGTCTCTTTTCCAAAGACTTGGAAAGAATTCAAGAGTATCGAGGTAAATTAAAGCAACTTTAGCACTAATGTTGCTTTACCTACATTTTTTCAACAGTTCGAATTCCAAGTAGCCCCAAACCGTGCTGAATTGTATATGCTACAGCCACCACTAACAGCAATCGCAGATCTGTGGCCTTTGAATCTTCAGTAATAATTTTATGATTCGCATAGAACGTATTAAAGCTTTGTGCAAGCTCATACAGATAGTTTGCGATGTGGTGTGGAGCAAATTCAAGCGCTGATGACTTAACTATATCAGAATATTTATTAAGGTTTCGCAATACATCTTTTTCATCTTTGTTTAATTTATGGTTTAAATATGATTTACTATTAAGCAATGTATCATAATGTAAAATAATAGTATTTAAGATATTGTCATTCTCTAACTCACTTTTCAAAGATTTTTCCTCGGCTGAAAACGATTGAAACACCTCATTTTGAGCTTTGTTGAGCACACTGAGGCATCGAACAAAGGTGTACTGCATATACGGACCTGAATTACCCTTAATGTTTGTCAATTCATCCCAGTCAAACACCATTGGTAAGTTCATTTTTCTTTTTAAATCGTTCCACTTGAGTGCCCCAACAGCAATTTTCCAAATTGAGTCTGTTTCAAGCTCCTTGCTCATAGTCTCAACACGGCTGTATGCTTCGCTTAAAACGTCCTCTAGCCAGATAACGTTCCCTTTTCTAGTAGACATTTTCTTATCAGCAAATCTGATCAAGCCATGTCCAACATGCACTCTTTGGCCATCCTTGTACCATCCCAGCATATTTTCGATCTCAAACAACTGCTGAAAATACAAACTTTGCTCGGATCCAACCTCGTTGAAAATCACAATGTCCGAGCCGTATTTTTCTAGCCTGAATTTATCTGTTGCTAAATCTCTGGTACTGTAAAGTGTTGACCCATCATTTTTCAATATCATCAATGGCGGGTACTTATCTTCTGGAAAAAACACAAGTTGTGCGCCTTTGCTTTCCTGCAAAATGCCTTTGTCTTTCAGCTCGGCAATAACTGCGCCCATTTTGTCTTCAAAGAACGATTCTCCGTATCCACGGCCGTTATTTTCGGTGAAAGAAACATTGAGAACTGTATAAATTTTTTCAAACTCTTTCCATGACCAGTTGATGCATTTCTCCCAAAGTCTTCTGGCTTCAGCATCACCTTTTTCAAGTTTCTTAAACCAAGCTCTGCCTTGATCTTCTATACTTGGGTCTTTCTCTGCTTCCTCATGGAATTTGACATACAATTTAACCAACTCTTTAACCGGATTTTCAGCTGCTTCAATCTGAGCCTCGTCACCCCAAGTCTTGATTGCATAAATTTGCTTGCCGAACTGTGTTCCCCAGTCCCCAAGGTGGTTATCTCTAAACACTGTATAGCCACAACTCTCAAAAATATTTGCAAGCGAATCACCGATAATTGTGGATCGCAAATGTCCAACGGTAAATGGTTTTGCAATGTTTGGCGATGAGTACTCTGCAACGATCTTTTTGCCGTTTCCGAACTGTTCGACGACGTTACCCCGATTTTGGATAATCAAGCCCATTTTGGACAGCAAAAACGCGTCAGAAATAGTAAAGTTAATGAATCCTGGACCCGCCACAGCTATGGTGCTTACTTCTCTAATTTTCTGGTTGTTCAAGTTATCTGTAACTGTAAGAGCGAATTCTCTGGGTGTGGTGAATTGAAAACCAGCACCAGATTCTCTTTTCAGCCTTCCAAAGAGTGTCATCGCAACATTTGAAGCAAAGTCACCATGGGTAGGATCTGCTGGGTATTCTATGAGGACTTCTGATTCCGTAGCAGAGATATTCATATCTTTGAGAGCTGCTAGTATTGATTGTTTTAAAATGTTGGTAATTTCCATACTGGTTATCTTAATTTTGATTTACTAATTTAATACTACCCCATTTGCCTCAAATACTCCAAAAAAGCCCCCTTTATCCTCAGGCACACTTGTGCTCAAGAGACAAAAGGGGCTTTTTAATCTATGGTTATCAAAATAAAAAGCGGTACCACCCTCTGGTGTAAGAATTATTTCTAACTCATACCTTTGCAACTCTTTCCTGTTTTTTTCACAAAAGATCGTGATAATAAACCTGAAAGTAAGTCTAGTGAAATAACGATTCACCAATACGTTTGCCATTTCCGACAAAGGCGTTCTGAATATGCAAATTGTGTTCAGTATCGCAATTTTGATACTCACATTATGCAACCCAGGATTCCTAATTGCGAGTTAGGTGTGACGCTTGCTTAGCATGTATTGTATTCCAAAATTTGTTTTGATGCAAGCTTTTTCTCCTTAAATAGCAACTTCATCCTCCTTGTGATCAATAAAAAAACGTAAATCTAGAATACGAAAATTGCACGAATGTTTTTGAACAATTTTTTTGTTCTAATTTGACTTCAGTTTTTCTTAAAAATATAGTATAATATGACTATTATTTTATACTCAAATATAAAAAATGGCCAAATCTGTTTCGTGTTAATTTTGGTTGTGAGTAAATAGCTATTTTTTGATCCACTAATAGGAAATACAGAAAAAGGCTTAAATATAAACAGCAAAAATAAGGGTCTTAGGCATTAGAATCTTAGCAGAGATTTAAGATTTCCATCGCCAAAATACAAAAATCGGGTCATACCTGTTAACCCATACTTCATGTCTTGTCACTTGGTGAGTGTCACGACATCAAAAGAAGAAAGTTGAGGTTAAAAATTGTAAAAAAAGCCTTAGAAACTAAGATTGGTACTTGCAAAATAGTTTAAAATATGAAAAAGTCTGTAATACGCAACTTAACAACGCACCTACCAAAAGATATGCCTTTTTATTTCCCAAAAATGGTATCCATCTGAGACGAAAGTAACATCTCCTGAGTTACTCGTCTGGTAAATACTGACACCAAAATCTCTAAAAGTATTGATCACTTGAGGATTTGGATGACCATATGCGTTATTTTTACCGCTACTAATGACTGTAATTTCGGGTCGTAACAAGGAAATAAAACCAGGCGTAGAACTTGATTTTGACCCGTGATGCCCTGCTTTTAGAATACTTATCTGCTCTGGCAGACCTATTGGCATAACTGCTAATTCACCATCTTTCTCGAGGTCTCCAGGCAGAATAATACGCACCTTTTTATAAGTTAATAATAGTGCGATAGATAGGTTATTTTCTGATATTTTTGCAAGTTTTTCCTCAATAATTTGGCTATTTGCGTCCGATAACATTGCTTCGGTCTGGCTAAAAATTGGCTGTATAACTTGAGGAAAATCATAGTTTGGGTTGATCACTGTAAGTGAAACTAAACTATCTAAAACAATACTTTGACCTATAAAGGAGTAAAGTCTTCGAGTTCCAGACATCATTTTTCTCGAGACGGCTTCTTCTAAGAGGGCAAAATCGGACGTTTTTTTATTAGACGGGTTCATAAAAACATAATCAACCTGATAATATGACAACACCTCAGGTGCACCCCCTATGTGGTCAGCATCCATGTGCGTTAGTATGAAAAACTCAATTTTTCTGTCCCAAAACGGTAATTGGTTTTCTAAACAAGTTAAAACTTTTTGATTTGGACCAGCATCTATTAAAAGTTGCGTACTACCCACAGAAATTAGTGTTGCATCACCTTGTCCAACATCACAAAACGTTATTTTTAGCTGTTTTTCCCACCAACTTGAGATAGTTACAAAAAAAAACACTATACTAAAAGAAAAAATGATGTATTTGGTCATGTTGTTTTATATTATTTATACTTTTGATCATTAATATAGAGCCATAGATCAATAAAATTATGATATAAGCAATGAAAACAAAGAAAGAACTCATTTGGGGAACTTGGATCAGAAATTGTTCAAAACTCAGTAATCCAAGTAGAAAAAGAAAAAAAGAGACAATTACAAAAAGTGGAATTGAAGCAACGACAAAGATTTGAAAAGGGAGCACAAATTGCACAACCGCTAAAATAATTCCAAATTGTAAAATAATTGGTATCATCCAACCAACCAAAGCTGAAGCTAGAATTCCAATAACACTAAATTTACCAAAATAGTGCACTACCAGAGGGAAAACAGCAATCTGGGCTGCTAGTCCAACAATAAAAGTAACATAAAAATACCTCAAAATTGAACTCATTCCTCGAGGAAAACAAAGAATAAAATTATCAATGGCAGATTGAGATAGTGAAAAAATGCGCGAGAACATAATAATACCAGCTGTAGCTACAAAAGAAAGCTGAAAACTAATGGAACTAAGTATTGATAAATCAAGTAATATTGCACACATTAAAGTTAAGAATAGAATAAACAAAGCCCTTCTCTGACGGCAAAGACTCCAGGCTAGATATGAAATAAAAAACATACAAAATGCCCTAAATATGCCTGGAGAGAACCCCACCAGGCTAACATAAAAGCTAATAATCACAAGATTGAGAAAAATTATGCTTGATTTCGAAAAAAATTTTGCGTATAACCTACCAGTAACCGCAACTAAAAAAGAGAGATTAAATCCTGATATTGCCAATAGATGCTGCGTCCCTGTAACATTAAATAAGTGCCTAACATTACTGTTGCCCGACCCCTCAACACCAAGCAACATGCCAAGGACTACATCTGATATACTTGAGTAATAAACAACTCTAAAACGCGTTACAATCGCCTCCACCAACCACCTCTTAAAAGAGGTAAAATTGGCTTTCCAAACATCTAGCGAAACAAAATCCTTTAATCTTTGATTATTAATTGTATATATCAACCTTTTTTTTAAAAAAAAATCTTTGTCATAGACTTTGGTTTTACCGCTAATAGAACCCAGGTCATCGTTCTCAAAAACTTTGACTACAATATCACTATAATTGCCAACACCTGAAGCACAGGCGATGCAATGACCATTAAAACTCTGATTCTCTTTGACAAGAACATCTTGTTCAACAAGCTGACCATTACTTCTCACTTCATCAAAATTTGTACGAAAATATAATTGTTGCAAAATTCTTAACGATATTATTATAAATAAAGATATCAGAAGAAATCTTTTTATACAAAGATTAAGATTATAAGTATTCGTGTAATTTTGATACATTTTGAACTTAAAATAGTATTTTCGCCTATCTTTTGGTTTTTCAAGTAAGTTTATGAAGTCTCACAACCAACAATCATTGTGATTTATTGTCCTATAGTTAGGTCCTCATAATTATTAGCTAGTAAAGAAAAATTTATAAAGCAATTTTCTCTTTATTATCGTCAAATATCGATTGGGAAATAATCATTTTTTCAACCAATTCATCCACCGAACTATACGGTCTATTCTCAATGATCTTTGTTGCTCTAACTTCACCAATACCCGATAACTGCATTAAAACACTCTTAGGACTAGAATTAATAGATATAGGATAATTTATTTCAGTAGAGATTGTTTCAGTTTTTTTATCCTCGCTTCTGAAACTACTTTGTGCTGACAGCTGTGCCTCTGCTTCTTCTCGTGTTGGTATGTACACTTGCTCGCCGTCCTCCAAACGTTTGGCCAAATTAAATTGTTTGTTAACAAATACAGTGTCGGCTGCCTTACTTATGCCACCTGCTGTTTTCAGTAAATCAGCTATTCTGTCACCGGTTTCCAGAATATAAACTCCTGGATTAGTAACTGCACCAGATATATAAACCGTGATCTGCCCAAAATCGGCTGATTGCTCACATACCTGAGATTGAATGTCATTGCTTGTGATAATTTCTTGTTCGTTTGTGGTTACTAGCTGATAAATTCCAAAACAACCAAAAGATAACCCAAAAAGTACTAGCAAAAAAATTACAATCCACATCCATAGTGGTTTCTGAGATAAAAATTCTCTTATAGATACAGGCTCCTCATTTCCGTAAAACATACCGAGAGTTTACTTTAGAAACCTTACACAAAGTGTGACGTTAAGAGAAATTTAATTACTTGAATTGGTGGCACTCACAGATGCCTCAGCCTCAGAGCTAGCTTGAGAAGTTGTCTCTTCTGGTTCTGGATTTGGAGTCTCTTCTACAGCCTCTTGTGTGTCAGTTGAACCTTCTGTTGTTGCCCCACCAACCTCCCCGTCTTGATCTACATTGTCAATGGACTGTAAACTTGTACTCGATTCTTCTAGTACTTTAATGGTGGCTGTGTTTTCATCTGAACTTAACACTGCCAGCCAATCAAATACTTTCTCAGAAGTTTGAGCTACTTCAAACTTCAAAACAAACCCTGATGTGCTGACAGATTCTAAGCTATATCCACCAATAATCTGACTTTGGGCTGACAAATAAACTGTTGGTGCTTGGCTAAAAGCAAAATCAAATGGAACCTCAACTCTCAAAGCACCAGCAGGAACTACGAATTTACCAACTGTGTCACCAGAAAATTTGATTGATCCCCTGAAAGTAACGTCTTTTACAAATTCAACACTAGCCAAGAAAGTGGTTTTAACTGTAAAGATTACCTCTTGAATAAACGTCCAAACAAGATCTGAGATCGTTGCATGTGAACTTAAATCTTGGATAGTTGAACTCTCAAGAGCTTCTGTAGCCTCTGACTCATCAGGAGTTACCTCTTTAGAACCGTGTGAAATAACTTTACCAGTTGCATCTATTTCTAAGGCCAAACTCTCAATTTGTTTTTGTTGATCTTGAATTGACTTAATAATCAGCGGAGTAAGTTTGCCATAGTCAACTTGCCAATACTTATTGGTATCATCAAGATACGCTGTAACTGCATCTGGATAGATTTGGTATAGCTCCTGTGCTAAAAACCCAGTATGCAGTCTCTTATTTGAGTCTGCTTTGAAACTATAGTCATACACGTTGATATTCATCAAATCTGATAATCCTTTACTAGAAACACCAGAGACGTCTTTGAGTCGTACGTCAGAACTGGTATTGTACGCTGTTAGCGAGTTACCAAAAGTAATTGAACCAACTGCACCACCATCACCGTCATTGAACTGAATTAAAGTTGAGGGGCCTACTGCTGTCTGGTCATCAAGTCCTGCCTGGATTAACAAACCTGCCCGAGTAGTAGCGTTTCCGTCGTTGTAAATTTCAGCGGCATAGTCTGCAGCATCAGTGATAAGATGCAATTTTGCCCCTGGGACAGTCGTACCAATACCAATATTTTCTAGAGCACCATCCACAAAAAAGACTCCATCATTGGTGTCACCATCAATGCGAAAGTCAACGTCAAGGTTGTTATAGTTAAAGGCACCAACATTTGTTGCACCCCCATCAAATTCAAAAAATTGTACTCCTCCAGCAACTACTTGCCACTGATTGGTACCAAATCTAAAAAAAGTATCTGTATCACCTCTATGATATAAAAATTGTTCAACCGCAATATTGCCATTGACCTCAAGGGCATGGGCAGGAGCAGAAGTTCCTATACCAACATTCCCGTTACTAAGCAAAGTCAATACATCCGTAGTTGTTGCAGAGTTTGTGTGTTGTAAACCTATATCTAATGCTGTTCGAGGCTCTGTACTACTAACTTCATATCTTCGGAGTTTGAAGTCAACTATGTTGTCAAATGACTGCCCACCAACGCCTTTTCTACCCAAAACCAAAGTCGGTTCTGCAGCGGCTGGAGTACTTCCTCCATTATTCGTTGCGGAAAAAATTGCCGCAGGTATTTTGTTTCCAGTGCTATTCCAATCTGACAAAATATAATTCCCAGTATTAGACTGAGCATTGACTTGAAGCTGACTCAAAGGATTTGCATGGTTAACACCAATAGCACCCCCATCTGTAACAATCATCCTTGTTACAGGCCAATTACTTACACTCCCTCCTCTTGTTTCAAAGCGAATGTCACTGCTGTATTGCCCTCTGTTCACAAAAGTTATACCACCAAGATAAGTGGTGTCATAAAATCCTATTCTTGAGAAAGTGCTGTCACCACTATTCAAATTCTGCAACCTTACTGTTGAATCAAAAGTAGTTAAACTTGTTGCTGAGTTACTTTCAGATATAGTGAAAAGTGAAGAAACTGTTGTTGTTCCAATCCCGACATTTCCGTCATTTTGAATAAGGAAGCGATTAGTACCAGAAGCAGAAGCCGCAAAGATTGCTTGATTACCTGTTTCGTTAAGTCCAAATAATGCTTTTCCTGTCTTGGCTCCGTTGATGTTCACTGCCGCAGTATCAGAACCAACACTAGCCGTAGCGTTCACACCAATTCCCACATAGCCAAGATCGTTTACATTAAACCTACTCACATTTGATGAATTTTGAAATTGAAAGGAAGTCGTTCCGTCAGCAGCACCACTTATTCCAACAATGCTTCCTGCCTGTGATTGCAATATTAGATTATCTGAAGTCTCTCTAATAATCGCTCCAGAACCAAAGGTGTCAAATAATCGAATGTGAATTTTGTTGCCATAAAGTTCTAGCTGGGTTCCAGGAGCAGTAGTTCCAATTCCAATATTTCCTGAGGCATCAATTATCAACCTATCTGCATCTGCTGTTGCCAAACTTAAAGTGTCAGTGCCATAGCGATACATGCCTAGATTAGTGTCATTCACAAAACTATGTGATGGCCCCGTGACTGTACCGTTTCCGGTTAGTAGAGTTCTAAAATCAACATCCCCACCAAAATGACCATCTCCATCCTCATCTACTGTGAACCTCGTTGCTACTGCACCCGTGCCAACTTGAAACATGATTTGGTTAGGTGTTGGACTTTCCTGATAAACATGTAGATTTGCAGCTGGCGTGATAGATCCAATTCCAACATTTCCGCCATTTTGAATAATAAATCTATTCGTACCAGAAGCAGAAGCAACAAAAATCGCTTGGTCACCAGTTTCATTAAGGATAGCGAGGGCTTTGCCAATGGCAGCGCCTTCAACATTGAGTTTCCCAATTGGAGCAGTTGTCCCAACTCCAGCGTTACCTCTTACATAAAATGTCCCATCAGGTTGTAAAAACATGATCTCACTAGGACTACCCCCAGCAGCGTTAAAAGCTGTTAACACTCTGCTAGAACCTGCTCCAGTACCATAATGATTGAGTTGGAGTGCAGCGCCAGCATGAGCAGTTGATGTGTCAGTTTGATTAAAGATAGCAGCATCATAGTCAGTGGAACCTCCATTAACGATTGTTTCTATCTTTCCTGTTGGAAACAATCTGAATACTTCACTCCCACCACTTATTGCTTCAATAATTCTACGACTATTTTCACCACCACCCCCATGTTCTAGTCTTAAGGTAGTTGCATTATTACTTGAGTCATTTTGATCAATAGTTAAAACTGGCGTAGTTGAACCAGTATCGGTAATACGACCAGTACCTACGACATCTAATGTTCTACCAGGTGCAATAGAAGCGATTCCAACGTTTCCCCCACCACCTTGTAATACAAGATTTCGCAAGGTTCCTGTCCCACCACTCTCTGCTTCAATTCTAAAAATACTATTCGTTGTATCAGGATAAATTGTTAACCGTTCATAGTTAGTGACAGTTGTTTCCAAAGTGTTATATAGAACAAATCGTAACCGCTGGTCAGTGGTCGAAATAGGCACAAATTGGCCAAGAATATCGTTTGAACTATCGTACATTCTTATTAAATCACCTGTTTGATTGCTGTTTGCAGATCTAAACGCCGAAGTAACATATGAATTAACTCCTTTACCAGTAACGTAAAGTCCTGTAACAGCTACACCTAAATGACCATTAAGTGTTCCAAATGCGTTGTCAGCAGTAGTAAGAAAATTATTTGAAGTACTCGTCAAAAATTTTAATGAAGGACCACTACTCACAATGTTCGGACTACCACCACCATCGAAAGCATCAAAAGTTAAAGTGTATCCTCCATTTCTTGTGAGTCTGATTTGAGGATCAGTCCCGTACACTTGTAAAGCAGAAGTCGGAGTAGTTGTTCCAATCCCTACATTCCCACCAAAAGTAGCTAGTCCCGTCACATCCAATGTTGAACCAAGTGTAGTTGCTCCATTTACCCCAAAAGTTGAATCAAAGTCTACTGCCCCATTCACATGGAACAGCGAGGTTGGAGTGCTTGTTCCAATACCTACATTTCCATCATTTTGAATAATAAATCTATTTGTCCCAGAAGATGATGCTACAAAAATTGCCTGGTCTCCGGTTTCGTTAAGCACTGTAAGCGCCTTACCTATTTTTGCGCCCATTATCTGGAATAGATGAACTGGACTCGATGTTCCTAGTCCAACATTGTTACCGTCATCGTATAAGAGAGAAGTTGTAATATTTGAAGAGTTTGAGAACTTGGCAATGTAGTTAGTCGTTCCAGAACCTCCAATTTGTCCTCCAACACCAGCACAGTTCCCCGTAGTTAAACATACGGATCCTGTTGCATCCGGGAATGTCCATGTTCGAGCCGCCGTGAGGTCTTCAGAAGTGATTGTTCCTGTAAACTGCCCTGCCCCTTGTGCAACTGGTGATATTGAAATCGGATCAGTGTTTGAGGGTGAAACAGTGAATACTCCACTACTGGTTTGATTTCCTAACGTGACATTACCTGAAGAATCGATCTTGAAATACACACTTGAACCATCGTTGCTTTCAACTCTGAAAGTGTCCACGCTTCCCGATGACGCCTGCTTGATAACCAAGCCAATTGCTGTAGCCGCTGCTGGTGTGATTGTCTGCGTACTCCCCGGATTATTCACCAAACAGTTGCTACAGAGTCCACCTCCACCAGTAATAGTGGCCCAAGTTGGTACCCCACCTGCCACCGTGAGAACTTCATTGGTTGAGCCAATTCCAAGAGTTGTGAGTGTGTTCGTAGCCGAAGAATAAATAATATCACCAGTCGCATATGAAGTTATGCCTGTGCCACCGTTTGTGGTGGGAAGTGTACCGGTAATTTCTGTTGCACCTCCAGCGAGATTCAAAGCAGAAGATGACAAAACTCCACTCCCGTTTGAGTGCACAATCCCTGTTGATAGACCTGAAAACGTAATCGTTCCAGACGAAGTTAACCCTGTTGCCCCAGTGATTGGACCAGCATTTGTAATTCCACCAGAAGAATTGTCAATCCCTGAGGAGATCACAGTTCCGCCTGCAAATGTTGCCTGGCCACTAAAATAGCTTGTCCCAACGACATGCAGTTTGTATCCTGGGGTTGCTGTTCCAATCCCCACGTTATCAGTCGAAGTAGTCAAGCGCACCGCTGTTCCATCGTCTGTCCAACCAGAAACGTTAAGGTCACTGCCACTAGCAGAAATCGTGATCGTCTTACCAGAATTGGATAAAGAAATCCCAGTACCAGATGTCCAAGTTAACGTATCATCGTTGGAACTTGCGGAAATTGTGTTTGAACCAATCTTAAAGTTTTTGAAAATATTCTGTGATGACCCAAGATCTGTATTTGTTATCGTAACATCTTGAGTACCACTCAGTGATACCCCTGTTCCCGCAGTAAGACTATAAATGATATTCTCTGCAGTGATTCCATCAGGAGTGATAATAGTGTCACCAATAATTAAATCACCACCAACTTCAAGATCATTGTTAACTATTACATCATTACCAACTGTTAGATCATTACCAACCTCTACATCAGTATCAAACTTTGCTGATATTCCATGAATTGCTTCCAAAAAGTAAATTTTAAGTCTAAATACTAAACTATTCTCACTAATCTCATCCTCTACTGCTTTGACTACTCCAGTTGAAACTGGGGCAGTTGGTAAATCACTTCCCACACTAGTTCCAAAACCTGAACTAACTCCATTTTGAGCAACTAATCCGTTACTAGTTGGCTGGTCAGACTCTCCAAGAACTGTTCCTGTTGTATCAGTTCCTCTCAGCCAAGAATTTACAGATCCCACACCAAAATATGCAGAGGTTAGAATGAAAGCTAGAAGAAAGATTGTGCGTTTTTTCATTCTGCAACCACCTCTCCAGAATCAGTTGCGCCAAGAATCGCCGACTCTTGGGTGGCTTCCTCTACAACTTCTGCTAAATCTTCAGTAATTGGCTCTGGGTTTGTCTGTGAGACATCTTGCGTTTCTTGTGCCTGTTCACTATTTGTACCAAAATCAAATGCTTCAACTGCTACACCTTCACCGCTATTGGTAACTGAGACTTGCCAGTTAATAGCGATATCTTGTGTTTGAGCTTGAGAAAACTCAATAGTAAAACCAGAGTTACTTGTCTGAGAAATCCAGTATTCGCCAGCAACTTTTTGAGTTGATGTTAGTGTAATGATTGGCATTTGCTCAAATGCTTGGCTAAACGTAACTCGAGCTCCTGCCTTGCCAGTAGGAATGGTTACTGTTCCAGCCTGATTGTGATTCAGAATCAAATTGCCATCAACAATAACGTCATTTTTGAAGACAACGGCACTCAAAAATTGCACAGAGTTTTCAAAGACTGCCAAAGCTGAGAATCTCACTTCAACAAGGAACTTCCAAATATTTTCAGAAAGAGAAGCGTAACTGCCAAGTAATTGTTGAGCCGTGTTTTCCTCTGAATTGTTTTCTTGAGCCGATGTGGTTGCAACAACTACAGAACCGTCTGAATTAAATGTTAAGGCATTTTGTAATAATGAAATCTGTGCTTGTTGAGCCTGCATTCCACTAATGAGTAATGAAGAGAATCTTGAATAATTGATACCCATGTATCCATCAACTTGGTTGGTGAAGGTAAGTTCTGGGAAGATAGTAGCTACTTCTTGGGCAACCATACCAATATCAGCAGAGTTGTTACTCTTCCAATTGAAGTTGTAGGTTTTAAGTTGTAGAATTTTGTCTAATGTTGCACTGTCATTGAGCTCAACAAAATCTTTCTTCAGTCTAATATCAGATGCAGCGGTTGTGAGAGTTCCATCTGCAGTGAGATGTAAATCTGAGGCATATGCATCAGAACCAACAGCAGAGAAACGGGCGTTGCCGACTACATCTAGTTTTTGACCTGGAGTTGTGGAGCCGATGCCGACGTTGCCACTAGTGTCAATTGTGAAAAAATCAGTACCATTACTATCCTCTACCTCAAAAATATTGGCAGTTTGTAAATTATTACCTCTAACAATTAATGAAGTACCTGCACCAGAATGTGATCTCAAAAAATTTGTTTCAAGATAGGCACCATCTATCTGCACTCTATTTGCATTTGCAACACTAAAAGTTAGCGTTGCCAAGTTACCAGTATCAATAGAAGGGGACGTTCCTCGTAACAATATGTTTCCACCGTTAGTAACTGCAAATTTTGTTGAACCACTTGCACTAGCTGTTAAAATATCTTGGTTTCCAGTTTCGTTAAATATTGCCAACGCCTTACCTGTAACTGCACCTTCGACATTTAGTTTACCCACAGGTGTTGTGGTACCTATACCGACATTACCAACAGAGTTAACAGTAAGTCGTTCCAATTGGCTTGTAACAAGTCCAACTCCCGTTGAGCCTGGGAAATACATGCCCACTTGTTAATTAGATGACCCAAATGAAGGCGTCGTTAGTGATCCCCCGTATGTTGTGTAGGTACTAGCAAAAACCGATCCCCAGGCACCGTCTGTATGATTTCTTATATTCAAACCATTACTTCCAGTTCCTTCTAGAACAACTGTATTTATGGCAATTGCTGCTTGGTTTGTCCAGTTTGCGCTATAATCAGCCTGTGTCCCTAATCCAATATATCCCTTAGCTGCAGTTCCAATATGTAGTTCTGCATTATCTCCACCGATGTCTAGATTACCTCTTGGAGACGTGGTGCCTATTCCAACGTTGCCGCCATTAAAAATAGCTGCATAATTGGATTGTGCACCCTGCACATTAACATATAAACCAATGTTTGTAAGATTATTCGCTCCAGTTGCACGAGATGATGTGTTATTTATATACTGACCGTACGAAGTCACATCACTACTTGCTGTACTAAAACTTCGGTTCACTAATAAGTTTGCAGATCGATACTCAGAAGAAAGCCAAGTGCCTGAATTATCTGAAACATGAAGCAATGATGTTGGACTAGTAGTACCAATTCCTACAAGTCCAGTTTCATTTATGGTCAAACGTGTTTGAGCTGTTCCAGTAGTAAAGAACTGAAGACCAGTAGCACTTCCTAAAGAGCTTGCTGAATAACCTCTCACACCAGATCCAAAAGTTTGATAATTGCTATTTGATGCAAAATATAGTTCTCCGGTTGGTGTTCCAAGAGACGCCCCAGATGAATTGTAGAGCACTATTCGTGGTTCCTGATTATAAGTACTATTTTTAATTAGTAATGAAGCATCATAGCCTGTATAAAAATCAGCAGCTTTATTTACAATCTCTAATCCTAAAAGTGGACTCGTCGACCCAATACCCACATTCCCACCATTCGTAACCATAAAATAATCACCATCTGCATTTTCTGAACTGCTTACTGCAAAAATATTATCTGTGCTATTTTTGACAACTTCCAAAGTTGCATCTGATGTTTGATCATTGATTCCAATTCTACGAGTAGAACCAGCAATTCTTAAAATATTATTTCCCGATATATCTGATACTAAGAATGCACTCGTTGAGTCACTTGAAACAAAAGTACTACCATTATTTTGAATTCTAAATCTATTCACACCAGATGCAGATGCAACAAAAATATCTTGACCTCCCGTTTCATTGAGTACTACCAGTGCTTTGCCTGTTGCTGCACCCTCAACATTCAATTTTCCAGTAGAAACAGTTGTGCCAATTCCAACATTGCCATCACCATTTATGTGCATTCTACTGGTCTCTTTGGTCAAGAAATTAATTGCTGGAACATTGCCAACGCTTGCATGAATTTGTATACGGGCAGTTTGAGCTGAAGTGAAATATCCACTATTCGTGCCATATCCAATAAAGTTAGAGAAAGAAGAACCACTAATCAGCCCTCTACCAAAAGCATAACTCACAGAGCTAGTCATACTGTTATTCTGACCAATGATGGCATTTACACTTCCACCACCACTTTGTGAAGTAGCATTTGATTGACCCAAAACAATGTTATTACTTCCTCCAATTGTGTTTGGTCCAAATACAAAGTTGTAGGTACCTGTTGGCGTTGTAGCATCTGGAGTATAAATCGAACCATTGTCATTGACAATCAACCCAAGCGTTCCAGCTGAATTTACTGCCCTGAGTGTTTCTGTACTGTTTGTTGTTCCAACTCCAACTAAATGTAATCGTGCCGATGGTGCAGTTGTGTTAATTCCGACGTTGCCATCCCCTTTTATTGTCATTGCACTATTTGCAGTCCCCGAAGTTGTTGTCCTAAAATGTATATCTGCAAATGCTCCATTGTATCTGTTATCAATATTCAGATCTGCAGTACCGTGGTCATACCAAATCTCACCACTGGTATTAGCTTCTGTGGAATGACCAAACAATAGACCTGGATTACTACCTCTTATTTCTAATCGTCTTCCTGAAGCTGCTGTTGTACTCGGGTTACTTGTTCCAATCCCAAAATTACCCATCACATAACTATTTCCAGTTCCATTTACAGAAAGATTTCCACCTGTGGTAATTGCACCTGTCACATCAAGAGTTGAAGCAAGTGTAGTTGCTCCAGATACATTCAATGTGCTAGTCACTAATGCAGTACCCTGAACATGTAGCTTTGCTGTTGGAGCTGTTGTACCGATAGCTACGTTTCCTCCCGCTGTTACTACAAACACTTCTGTACCTCCTCCTGGAATTCCTCCAGCAAGATTTTTAAGAGATAACAACCTTCTAGTACTTGAATTATCATCAGTACTTATTAGTAAACCATGGTGAGTACTATGAATTGTGGTTGCGTACAGGTTTCCAGAAGAAACGACTGTCAGTTTACTCACAGGCGAAGTCGTTCCAATTCCTACATTTGTTCCATTGTCATACAGCAGAGAATCAGTTACTGAAAACGTTCCATCCCACTTGGTAATATAGTTCGTTGTTCCTGATCCACCTACACCTGCTGATGTACCACTACAGTTGCCTGATGCTAAACAAACTATTCCTGAGTTGTTTGGGAATGTCCATGTTCTGTTTGCTGTTAAGTCTTCACTAGTGATTGTGCCTGTAAATTGTCCTGCTCCTTGGGCTACTGGAGAAAGAGATATTGGATCAGTACTTGCAGGTGAAACGGTAAATACACCACTACTGGTTTGATTTCCAAGGGTTACATTTCCGGTTGAATCTATTTTGAAATATACATTTGCCCCATCAAAGCTTTCCACTCTAAATGTATCTACACTACCACCACTTGCTTGCTTTACTACCAACCCTGTTGCTGTTGCACTTCCTGGAGTTATTGTCTGAGTACTTCCTGGATCATTGACTAAACAGTTTGGACAAATTCCACCACCTCCTGTTACTGATGCCCAAACTGGTACTCCTCCAGCAACTGTGAGAACTTCATTTGTTGCTCCAATTCCCAAGCTTGCAAGTGTATTTGTTGCAGATGCATACAAAATGTCCCCAATTGTGTAACTAGAAAGACCTGTGCCTCCGTTGGCAACTGGCAAGGCTCCTGTGAGATAACCATTAGCTGAACCTGTGCTCAAGTTGAGAGCACTACTACTCAGCACACCAGTAAAGCTACTCTGTACTAAACCTGTACTTAATCCTGAGAGTGTAATTGTGCCTGAACTGGTAAATCCTGTTGCTCCAGTGATTGCTCCTGCATTTGTAATACCCCCGCCTGAATTGTTGAAGCCAGAAAGAACTGTGGTGTTTCCTAGAACATTTAGGTTTCCACCAACTTCTAAGTTTCCTGACAATGTTCCGTTCCCGGATACTGTTAGTTTTTCTGTTGCAGTTGTTGTTCCAATTCCAACGTTATCTGTAGCACTGATTAACCTCACTGTTGAACCGTCATCTGTCCAACCAGAGACATTTAACTCACTTCCGCTTGCAGAAATAGTGATTGTTTTGCCGTCATTACTTAACGAAACTCCGTTTGTTCCTTGCCAAGTTAATGTATCATCATTGCTTCCTGCAGAAATAGTATTGTCTCCAATCTTGAAATTCTTGAAAATTAATTGAGAAGATCCGAGATCACTATTAGTTATAGTTATATCCTGTGTTCCTGCAACTGTAATTCCCGTTCCTGCAAGAATTGAGTACACTACATTTGGAGCTATTAATTCGTCTGCTGTGATTAAGGTTCCAGCTACAGTAAGGTCTCCTCCAATATCTGTATCGTTACCAACGATTACATCATTTCCAACCTCCAAATCGGTATCAAACTTTGCTGATATACCATGAATTGTGTCTAGAAAGAAAACCTTCAATCTGAAAACCAAACTGTTCTCTGTAATCTCATCTTCGGCTGCTTTGACTTGGCCTAACACTTGTGGCTGATTTCCAGCATCTAAATTCTGTTTACTGGGTTGCTCAGTCGTCTCACCTTTAACCCGACCTTGAACAGGATTTGTTTGCGTTATTTGTGTTGATTCATCGCGTCCGAATAACCATTTACTAACACTGTAAAAGCCTGCCGCTATACTTGCACCAAAAACCACAATAAGGACAACAAAAAACAGGAACCCCCTGCCTCTAGCTGGAGCTTTTTGGTTAATAAACATACCTAGCGTATATAGTACAAATTTTTTGGACAATTTAATAGACAAACAATATGCGAAAAATACTGTCGTATAGCAATTTTTATATGCATAAAAATATGCTTAAGAACAATATTATTACTCAAAATTTCCTCAAGTTGAATGTAATTGAAATACAAAAACAAACTTTTGTACTCAATTCTTACAGATGCCCTTTGATGTGTTTTTATGTCAAAAAATTACTGAATAATCTATATTTACATCGAGTGAAAGATAGTTGTAGAATGAATACGTGAGACAAATACTCAAAAACTTCATTGCAGTAGTATTTCTGCTTGTTGTTTTGCTGCCCGCCACTAGCTCTCCAACGAAAGCACAAGAAGCTGCTGAAGAAAACTTCGGTATTGCCTACCCCGTTGATATTTTGCACCCAGATGATATACCAATTGAGAACGGTATGATCGTTTCCCATAAGAATGGTTCTTACCAGTTAAGTGACGAAGCATACGATAGAAGCATTATTGGAGCAGTCAGCTTGTTTCCAGCTATCGAGTTTGTTGGAAATACCACAGCAACAAATGGTGATGAAATCCCAATTATCAGTTTTGGGGTATCACCAGTTTTGGTTTCCGGAGAAAGTGGGCCAATCGTTAAAGGTGACTTTATCACAGCATCCTCTGAACCTGGTGTTGGCATGAAAGCGACAAAGTCAGGTTTTACGCTCGGAATTGCCCAAGAAGATTTTAACGGTTCAACGGCTCAAGACAAAAACCTCATCAAAGTCCAGATAGGAAAAGACTTCACATTTGCACAAGACACCCCAGACTCAGAAACAATTTCAGATCGCCTTCGAGACATTGTCAGCTTGAGTGCAATTGCAGCAATCGATGACCCAAAAGAAGTTCTTAAATATGTTGTAGCAGGAGTAATCCTCATCACCGCCGTCACAATTGCCTTCATCAGCTTTTCAAGAACATCTCAAAAAGGTATTGAGGCCCTGGGAAGAAACCCACTTGCGCGAAGCAGTATTATGACCGGAATTTTTGTTAATATATTAATAAGTATCACAATTATTGGAGCAGGAATTGCTGGCTCATATTTTGTGGTAACGCTGTAACAAAGGAAGTATGCAAACGTATAACTTATTAGCTATAGTCATCTTAGGACTCGTTCTTGAACTCATCATTGCTTACAAGTTGCGCGCTGATAAAAAAAGAATAGAAAAAATGGATGAAGACTACAAAAAAGAGTTTGAACACATTAAGCAACAGCTTGATAGAGTGGTTTCAGCTACTAGAAGTGAATCCCAAGAAATTATCTCAAAAACCCTTGACCAATATCATGACGTTCACTCAGAAGTGCAAAACTTCACTTTAAAGCTACATCAAAGAATTGACGATATCACTGATGAAATCGTTGAACAACAAAAAACTCTCCTTCAAGACCATGCTAAAAAATCGTCAGAAGATTTAATTAAGGCAACAGAAGTAGAAATCAAAAACCTCGGCACTTTACTACAAAAAACTGTAGTAGAACTACAGCAGAAAGTTTCTAATGTGTTAGTAATTGAATCTCAATCCGCCCAAAGGGAGATTGAATCATTTAAAAAGGATCAAATTGAGAAGATAGCAAAAGAAAGCGAACAACTTGTAAACAAAGTCGCAAAGAGATATTTAGGCAAAGTTTTACATACTCTAGATAAGCATGAGCTAACGCTAGAATTAATCAACGAGCTTTGGCAAGAAGAAACGGCAAAAAATGGTCAAAAATGAACTCGAATCATTAGTGCGTGACCTAGTTGTCACTGTTGAAGACAAAGCACTCCTGCTTGAGTCTCTTACTGTCCTGCAAGAACTTGCATATACTCAAGACTCAAAAAAAATTCAAGAAAGAATTAAAAAACAGTTACATGAACGTTTCTTTGTTTTGTTCGAAACCTTACTTCAAAATATAAAAACTCCCACAGAAGTTATAGCATCCATCACAAATTTACAAAACTATATCACGAAGCTACCAATAGCAAAATTGACGCTTTGCTATTCCCCCACTCAAGAACAGGTCGAACAACTTGCTACAAGAATCCGTGCCACAGTACATCCCACAGCTATCATTGAATATGCCTTTAACAAAGATCTCTCATTAAGTGTTCAAATTGATTTTCAAGGAAAAACATATAAACGATCTATAGAAACCACAGTACTACAATGATACAAACACAACAATACCAAACTGATGCCAGCGAATACGCAGAAGTCACCTCTGTGCAACATCCGTTGGTAAAAGCTCAAGGTTTTTCAAATATAAATCCAGGAGAAATGGTAGTATTTGAGGACCAAAGTTTAGGGCAAATCCTCTCTTTTAGTGCTAATGAAATTAAACTTATGGTATTTTCAAAAACACCAGTTAGGGTTGGTCTAAAACTGTACCGAACTAAAAAACAGCTTTCTTTTCCTATTAGCCCAAACATTTTTGGCTCAGTCTTCTCTCCAATGGGAGATTTACTTATGACTAGCAGAAAAAAACTTTCAACTGCTGCACTCATATACAACGAAATTTACCAAGAACCAGCTAGTATAACGCAACGAAGGCGAGTTAATAGACAATTGATTACAGGGTTCAGCATCACTGATTTGCTACTTCCTCTTGGTGAGGGTCAACGCGAGTTGCTCATTGGAGATAGAAAGTCAGGAAAAAGTGCGTTTGCTAAAAACCTCGCTGTGAAACAAGCATTACTTGGAAATAAAGTTGTCTACGCAATGGTAGCAAAAAAAACTTCTGATATTAGAGAAGCCCACGAGTTTTTTATCAAACAAGGAGTAGTAGATTCTGTTGTTATTGTTGCAACTACTCCGAAGGACTCTATTAGTGCGATAGTTATTACTCCATTCTCTGCAATGACTATCGCAGAATACGTTGTTTCACAAGGAGAAAATGTATTGCTTGTTATTGACGATCTTACTTCGCAAGCTGAGTTTTATCGGGAAATTTCTTTGCTTGCAAAGAAATTTCCTGGTCGTGACTCCTACCCTGGTGATATCTTCTTTACTCAAGCCCAACTACTTGAAAGAGCCGGAACATATGCTCACCCAACTGACCCAAAAAAAGTTATTTCATTGACTTGTTTACCAGTTGTAAGGACTGTAAATAGCGACTTAACTGACTTTGTCGCCTCAAATCTGATCTCCATTACTGATGGTCACCTACTTTTTGAACCAAGACTCTTCAACCAGGGATTTAGACCAGCAATCAACACAAGTCTCTCTGTTACTCGTGTGGGAAAACAAACACAATCACCTCTACAAAGAGATATTAATCTCAGAATCACGAGTTTCCTTACCAGCTATCAAAAAACTAGAAATCTTACTCACTTAGGCAGTGAAATTAGTGAACAGAGTCAAAAAATCTTACAAAAAGGTGAATTTCTTACCGACTTTTTTAGTCAAAGCAACGGTATTCCCCTCAATATTCAAATTATTCTGCTCGCAATGATCTGGCTAGATTGGTTCGAAAGATCTCATAAAAATGTAATTACAACCTGTAAATTCGAGTTAAACAAAAATTACGGTAAGAAAGACGTTCAGGTAACTTTAGACCAAATCATTGAAAATTCGAAATCGCTCAAGGATTTGCTTGCTACAGTAGAAAAAAATAAACCATTCCTATTAGGTCTATGCCAAGTGTAAAACAACTGCAATCAGAAGAAGCTTCACTAGATACCATTGGTAACTTTTTTTCTGCATATCAAAAGTTAACAATCTATCAAATGAAACTCAACCGAGATAATACCATCAACAGTCGCAAATTTTTCCAAGGACTGCTTGATACGTTTGTCGATCTCAAACAAGATCTTAGAAGGTTAATCAAGATTAATCCCAACAACAAGCAAGTCATTAGCTTTTCTACCCTCACAAAAAATGGCAAAACCGTTGATGTTTTTATTTCTTTTGAAACAAAATTCTCAACCAGCATAAACAGAGAGTCCCTTAGTTTTTACAAACAAAGTGTAACTGGCAGGGAAACTGACCTTGTGGTCGTTGGTGCAACTGCAAAAAAGCTATTCAAAGAATTTTTTCCGGAAAGTCAAACCTATACATATTTTAATTTAACTGAAAAAAACACCGACTTGCGAGGCAATATAGACCTTATGAAGCATCTGCTTAACTACGAGCAGATCAACGTGTATAACCCATACTATATCTCCTTAATGGAACAAAAACCTCAAATTGAAACCATCTCGGGTGATCTCTCACTTACTCTTGATACAGAAACTGAAAAAAAAGAAGCTAAACACTTCCTTTTTGAACCAGATAAAAGAAAAATTCTTCATTTCTTTGAACTGCAAATTATGTCAAACTTGTTTCAGCATAAAATCAAAGAAGCACACTTGGCAAATTTGGGTTCAAGAATCGCAACATTGCAACACACGCAAAGTAATCTTGAGAGCGAAATGGAAAAAGTTAAAAGATTAAAACTAAAAACAATGAAGTACAAAGCTAATAAAAAACAGCGAAACAGATTGTCTGGAATGGGATTTTGGTCATGAAAAAAACAGGTAAAATTATAGCTATCCAAGACAATGTTGCCATTGTTGAGTTCTTGTTGCAACAACCAGCAATCTTTGATGTTCTTGTTCTTAAAAATAACCCAGAAATCAAATTGGAAGTCGTCTCCTCTGCTCAAGAAAATCAAACGTACTACTGTTTCATTTTGAACAAAAAAAATGAAATTTCCAGAGGAGATATCGTTGAAAACACTGAACAAAATCTGCTGATTCCAGTAGGTAAAGAAGTACTCGGGCGAGCAATTGATGTATTTGGTAATGCCCAAGATAATAAAGATTTTAAACCGAAACGATTTAAATCGTTACATACCCACATACCTACTGAAGTTGATTCAGCAATTACTCCTTCAGAAATTTTGACCACTGGAATTAGAGCAATTGATTTCTTCACACCTGTATTAAAAGGCAGCAAAATCGGACTTGTTGGTGGTGCTGGATTAGGAAAAACAATTCTCCTTACCGAACTAATTCATAATGTTGTCGTTGCCAGTAACGCAAATAAAGAAAGTGTCTCAGTGTTTGCCGCTGTGGGTGAGCGTTCTAGAGAAGCCCATGAACTGCTTGAAAACCTTGCAGAATCAAAAGTACTTGATAAAACAGTCATGATTGTTGGACAAATGGGCGAAAATCCTGCTGTGCGGTTTAGGACTGCTTACGCTGCAGCTACGGTTGCCGAAGATTTCAGAGATCATGGAACTGACGTGCTGTTTTTTATGGATAATATGTATCGTTTTAGTCAGGCAGGATATGAACTTTCAACTTTGATGCACGCTGTCCCTTCTGAAGATGGATATCAGCCTACCCTCCCGTCTGAAGTTGGTACGTTCCATGAAATGCTCACTTCCACTCCAGAAGCATACATAACTAGCATTGAAGCAATCTATTTACCTTCAGATGACTTACTTGATTATAGTGTTCGTTCCGCTCTTTATTATCTAGACAGTTATATAGTGCTTTCTAGAGATATTTACCAGTCCGGGAGATTACCTGCAATTGATCTTTTGGCATCAAACTCCTCCGCAGTTAATCCAGAGGTGATTGGTCAAAAACATTTCGAACTTTATTTAAAATGCACGCAAATCTTGGAGCAAGCAAAAGATATCGAAAAAATTGTTTCTCTCGTTGGCCTTTCAGAGCTGTCAATTGAAGACCAGACTGTATACAAAAGATCCATCTTGATTGAAAACTACATGACTCAAAGCCTTACTGTGGCAGAACCACAAACCAATAGAAAAGGGGTGTTCGCCCAAAATAGACAAACACTTGATGATATTGAAATCATCCTTTCAGGTAAACTTGATAATATCGATCCCGAAAAACTACTCTACATAGAAAAAATTGACCAAAGTATCCTTTCCGAACCGACTAAGACGACTGTCGTTCAGCCTGAACAACCCAAAGAACCCCCTGTTTCAGTAAAACCTCAAGACCTTGAACCAGCCTTTCCTTTAAAAAAACCACTCTTCAAAATCCAATTACCATTTCAAAAAAAGAAACGAACCTCATACATAGAAATTGATCCAAGTCATCCACCAATGACGTTAACTCCAGAAGAAGTTACTAAGATAAAGGAAGAACAAAAGGAAGTTGAGTTGGCAAGAAACCGTGACATGAACATTGAGGAAAAATACAAAGCTCTCCTAATTGAAGGGGCAGAATTACAAACAAAACATGGCATCCAGCCTCAAAGAGTAGAAAATATGGGTGCAGCATACTCCCCGACCCAAATGACAGATGAAAAAACCTAACTGAGCTTAGCCTCTGGAATATCGAGATTTAGGTCAAGAACCAAATAGACTTCAACAATATTGTCATATACTTTTATCACTCCAGACTCAAGCAAAAAACCTTTAGTGGTGCCATCTTTAAAATATGCAAAAAGCATTTCTTCTACTAACGAACCATTAATCGTAGTAATAAAGTTTGAATGTCCAGACAAAATACTCAAAGGTCCAACTTCATTTTCAGCACTCACAGCAATAACTAAGTCGTCAAAAATCAACCCTTTATCATTGTAAATCTTGAGCTGAAACTCTTCAGAAATGGCGGCCATGTGCTCATTCTAGCATTTTTAGACAACCAACGAAATAATCTTGCCAGCAACATAAATCTTTTTTTTGATTTCTTTGCCTTCAAGATATTTTTTTAGCTCTGGGAGTGCAATCGCTTGATTCAAAACAACTTGTTGATCACTTGCGGTCTCTGCAGAAACCGATAACTGAGCGCGAACCTTCCCATTTATCTGAACGGGAATCATAACAGTGTCACTTTGAGCCTTATTTGGATCAAATTCAGGCCATACAGTGATGTGAACTCCGTTGTAGTCGTCACTGTCACTGGTCTGACCAGTTACCATTTCAAACAACTCTTCAGCCATAAATGGAGCAAACGGAGCTAGAACCTTAATAAACTTGATCTTGTCTTCCGATGAAAGTGTTTTACTATATTTTTTACTCTCATCCTGCCACACATTCATAAACTCCATCATAAAGGCAATTGAAGTATTGAATTTTAGTTTTGGAATATCATCTGTGGCCTTAGCAATCAGTTGGTGTAGTTTTTGTTCTGTTTTTGTCTTTTCTTGCTGCGAAAACTCTGCTAAATCTTTCTCACTAACCATGCTATACACACGTTGTAAGAATTTATATACTCCAATCACCGCTCGAATATCCCAAGGCTTGTCAGCTTCTAGTGGACCCATGAACATTTCATAGACTCGCAGTGTGTCAGCACCAAACTTTTCAATAATTTCATCTGGATTGATGACGTTTCCTTTTGATTTACTCATTTTACGGTTGTCTGGGCCCAAGATCATACCTTGGTGACGCATCTTCATAAACGGCTCATCAAAGTGGAGGTATCCTTCATCGCGCAAAAACTTTGTAAAGAAACGTGAGTACAACAAATGTAACACTATGTGCTCTGGACCAATCATGTATAAATCGACCGGCAGCCACGCTTTCAATTGAGATACATCGGCAAAAACATCTTTGTTTCTTGAATCCACGTAACGCAAAAAATACCAACTTGAATCAACAAAAGTATCCATTGTATCAAACTCTGGAGTCCAACCTTCTCCAGAGGAATCCCATCCTTTTTCAGCAATTAAATCTGCATGAACTTGTGATACATACTTGTGTGTTCTCTCAATAAATTCCTTGCTTGATTTCAGTGGTGATTCTCCGGTTGGTTTAAAATCAACATCCGTTGGCAACTCCCAAGGTAAGTACTCCTGTTTTACAGGATGTGGATTACCTTCAGGATCGTACACAATTGGAATTGGAGTCCCCCAGTAGCGCTGTCTAGAAATCAGCCAATCACGTAGTCGATAGGTCGTTACCCGTTTACCCATGCCCTGCTCTTCCAAGTAATCCATAATTTTTTGTGTGGCTTCATGAATGTCTAAGCCATTTAAGAAGTCAGAATTAATCATCGTACCAGTTTCTTCTTGCACTTGTTCCACTTTGGTAATTTCCGAAGTGTCACCGTCACTGCCAACAACGACTCTGATTACCTCGATTCGAGAATCTGCGTTTTCTGCATCATCAGCTTTGTTGTCACTTTGTGAATTCACGAACTGAGAAAATTCAAAATCTCTTACATCATGGGCTGGAACACCAACAACAGCACCAGTTCCAAAACCACCCAAAACAAAATCAGACACCCATATTGGCATTTTTTTGTTAGTTAACTGGTTAATTGCATAAAAACCAGTAAACGCTCCAGTCTTTGTTTTGCCCTCTTGCTGTCTATCAAGTTCTGTTTTTTTGCTTGCTGCATCCAAATAGTCGGCAACTGTTGTATTATTCTTCGCGACTTCTTTGGCAAACTGGTGCTCTGGAGCAATCACCACGAATGTGGCACCAAAATTAGTATCTGGTCTTGTAGTAAAACAAGTAACCGTTTTATCTGTATCTGCAATTTTGTATGTTATTTCGATACCGGTCTTTTTACCAATCCAATTTAACTGTTGCGCTTTGGTGGCTTCAGGCCAATCAACTTGATCTAGTCCAGTAATTAACTCCTCTTGGTACTGAGTAATTTTGTAATACCATTGCTTCAATTCTTTTTGAACAACTTGACTATCACAGCGCTCACATCTGCCTTCAACCACCTGTTCATTTGCGAGCACGGTTTGGTCTTGCGGACACCAATTAACCATACCATTTTTTTGATATGCTAATCCTTTGTTGAACATCTGAATAAAAATCCATTGTGTCCATTTATAGTATTCTGGATGATTGGTTGCTAGCTCGTTTGCCCAATCGTATGAAATACCAATTCGCTTAATTTGTCTTCTAAACGTGATAATTGCATCTTTAGTAGTAACTTTTGGGTGAATTCCAGTTTTAATAGCATAGTTTTCCGCCGGTAACCCAAATGCATCCCAACCAACTGGAAAGAAAACATCCTTCCCTTTCATTCTGTAATATCTAGCTAAGATATCTAAAGCAGTCTTGCTTTCAACATGGCCAACATGTAATCCAGACCCAGAAGGATACGCAAAAGCAAACAACAAGTACAACTTATCTTTGACTGAAGTTGAATCAGCACTCTGCTGAAACAGTTGATTATTTTCCCAGATTTGCTGCCACTTTTCTTCTATTTGGTTTTGATTAAACATATGCTCCCTATTGTACCTGTTTTACTATGTAGTGTTACCTCTTACTTCTTTCGTACCTACGACTTTTTCTGACGAAAAAGATCGGGTCCGAAAGAAAAAAAACCCCTTCTTGTAAGGGGATTTTAAAACGCAAACAACTCCCCTTAATCCTGAGAGGTAAGAAGAAGTTTGTTTGAGACTTTTTGCAACATAGAGGCATTATAGCATAGATAATTATTTTCGATCACAAATTGAGGTATACTGGAAAGAGAAAGTCATATGTCTTCAATCAAACACACGCTTGCCGTTTTATTAGCTATTTGCCTTGCCTATATCTGGCTTACTACTCCAGCCCTTTCCTATTATTCGTTGCAAGCCTTTGCTGTGGCTACTTTAGGATTTTTTATTACAAAACGAATCTATGGTGGTAAACTTTGGCACATCCTACCCAAAGCACATTCCATTGAAATTGTGTTTGTCTCTTTTGCTGTTGTTCTACTCATAGGTTCAACAGGAAATTCGCAGTCTCTGTTTTATCCATTCGCATACATTCATTTATTTTTTTTGGTCATGACAACCAGACAAAGTACTGCTGTGGTTGCTACCTTAGCCACAATGTTGGTTCACTATGCAATCGAACCAATACCAACTTCAGTCAGTATAGCTGCATTTATGACTCTCCCCATGATGCTGTTATTTTTTCTTTTCGCTAGAAGACAATATGACGATTCACGAATACAACAAAAAGTTTTACAGACTGAAGAGCAAGCATTAAATTCACTTGAATACAAAGAACAAACAATTGAGGGCTTTATCGTCAATTTCCTGCAACCAAAGTTACTCATACTAAGAGATTTGCTTGAAACATCGATTCATCGTGGCGAACCGATTGACCCACACATTTTAGAAACACAAATTACATTACTTAGTTCCGAAAGCCAAAAAGTTATAGAATCATCAAAAATAGATCCTCGTACAAAAAAAACTGAAAATAAACTTGAATCGTGAGAAAAGCACTGATCATTTTTACCACTTGTTCCCTTTTTCTTTTGGGCTTCAAATTAGCGCATGCCGAACGACTGGAGTCTGATTCGTATGTTATTACTTTTGGCAATTTCAATGTGACTTCAGGAGAAAAAAGCAGCACATCCTACAATGTTACAGATACTGTTGGACAAACCGGATCTGGTCCTTATGGTTCATATGGCGGATCAACCTATTTTGTTGGATCTGGTTTTCAGTATATTTATCAGATAGATACCTTTCGTTTTCAAATCTCAAAAACTCTCATCGACTTTGGTGAGTTAGCTGAACAAACCCATGAAACTGATTCTCATACCCTTACCATTACTACACAAGGGGCTGGAGGATATTCTGTATATGCATACGAATTACATCCACTCAGGCAACTTGAAGGTTCTGAAGAAATACCAAACACTACCTGTGATGCTGGAACTTGTACTCATACAACCGCAGGAATATGGACAAATCAATCAGTTGCCGGATTTGGCTACAATATGACTGGCAATGATATTCCTGCACATTTTATCAACAGCACTTATTTCAAAAGTTTTGCCAATAATGAGGCAGCAGAAGCAATGCAGGTTGTAATGAGTTCAAGCAATATCGCCAATGCCCGCCAATCAACAGTTACCTACAAGGCAGGCATAGGGAGTAGCCAAGCTAGTGGTAATTATGAGACTGCAGTTGTTTATGTAGCAGTGCCAGGATTTTAACCTATGAAGCGACTACCCTTACTTATTACATGCACATTTTTACTCACACTTGGTCTAAACCAAGTGTTGGCGCAGGCTTCAGAAGTTAACTTGACGGTCTCACCCCCTGTTTCTTACCTGCATGTAGCCCCAGGAACCTCAGCAAATCATACAATCATTCTTGAAAATAGTGGTGAAACTCCAATAACGGTTTTGCCAACCATAGTAGACTTTACTACTGACGGCAAAACCGGTCGAGCTATTGTCACAAACCAACTCACTTTCCCCTATGTTTCTATGGGAGTTGATAATTCTGTCAAAGAAGTAACCATACCACCCAATAAAAAGGCACAACTCACCCTGTATATTTCTGTTCCTCATGAAGCTCAAGAAAAAGAGTATCCACTTACGGTCCTCTTTTTTTCAAAATCAGAACAAGAGAAAGCTCAAAATTTTCAGCAAAATAGTCAAAAATCAAACTCTCAAATCAATGCTGCAATTGGTAGTAATCTTATAGTTCTGGTGTCAAAACAAAACAGTTTCACAAAAACGTTAGAAGTGCTCAACATAAACGCACCAAAATTTGTTGATAGTTTTCAACAAATCGAATTTTCACCCTTGGTTAAAAATAATAGTTTGGGGGCTGTTGTAGCTTCAGGAAGTGCCAAAATTGTGAATTGGCGCAAACAAACGATTGTAGAGTTTGACGTGTACCCCGACACTATTTTAGGGCACAACTCTAGAGAAATTCGCGCTTTACTTTCAAATTCTGATCCACAAAAGCCTGAAGTGGGTTCACTTGCTTACAAACCAAAATTTCTCATCGGACCGTACCAAATCGTTTTGACTCTGACTGGTCAAGATGGAACTGTAATTACGCAATCAGTTCACGTTTTCTATGCTCTTCCGATTGCAATTCTTGCTGCACTCTTGTTGGGAATCGCTCTTTTTTACTTTTTATCCAAACAAAAACCAAAAATGAGTAGCTTATAGCTTCTTTGCGTATTGCATATGCCGTATAAAGTATATATTATTAATTTTAGGAGAAAATCTTCCGTTTTTTATCATTTCTAAAACGAGAAAAAACGGCTAAAAAAAAGATTGTTATAAAGCCAAAAATGAGAGAATCTTTTTCTAAAACCACAACAAAAAAAATAGTTACTGCTGCATTTGTATTCGTAGGAATTGCAATGGCTGGAGCTTATCAAAAAAGCCAATCTGCAAGCTTAACAAACGTTTCTGTAACTCTTTCAAACTCTCAGCTCTCCTTTAGTGGTGCACTTGCTGCCGGCAACACTGTTGGCTCCTCTCAAGTCATTATCGACACAACCACAGGCGATTGGCCTTCTACTACATCTGCACAATTAGTCAGTGCAGATGGAACAGATGATGACGTTGGTATCGGTAATGGCAGTACAATCTCTACCTACTCAATTACCAGTATAGATAGTGCTTCAACATTCAATGTTACGCCCGTACTTGCTTCTGGAGATACAGAAGCTGGTGATATTGTAATCGCGACACGATCAGCAACACAAACTGTCCGCTTCACTACAGCCAATGCTATTGCCAATGGAGCTATCAGAATTTTGGTACCTTCAGTTAGCAACGATGCCGACTCTCAAGACGGATTACCAGATGCAGGCAATTTTGATTTCAGCAACTCTGCTCCAACAGTTACTTGCCCAACCGATCTAACTGGATACGATTTTGTAGCTGGTACCGCTTCAGCATCTGCAATAACTATTGGTTCACAAGATTATCATGCGTTTGAATGTCGTTATTCGGGGGCCGGTGCAATTGGCACTCCTTTTGATGGAACCACAAACGACGCAATCGTTATCAATGACCTCATTAACCCTGCACCAAAAGTTGCTCATACCACTGGTCTTGCTGATACATACAGGATTATTGTCCAGCATTTAAATAGTAGCTATTCAGCTCAAGATTCAACTACGGCATCCATTGGTGTAGTCGAGGCTGTTCGCGTGACAGCATCTGTAGCACCACAAATTACGTTCCAAATTAGTGGAATTGCTTCTGGCATCACTGCTTGTGGCGTTACCACAGATGTAACTACAACCGCAGCTGGCGTACCACTTGGAGAACTTTCTATCTCTGCTTTCACTGATGCAGCTCAGGCATTAGCAGTTTCAACAAACGCTACTAATGGCTATGCAGTTACAGTAAGAGCTAATGATCAACTGGGAAGAAATGCTGCTGTTTGTACTGGAGACAACACTGGGGCTGATTGTATCCCAGACTCCACAGGGAACAATGCTGCAATGAGTCATACTGCTTCTGACCGATGGGATTCGACAACATTTAAGGGGTTTGGATTTTCACTCGATAATGTGAATGCAACTGGATTGACACCAGTCTTTGAATACGACACTACTTCAGGAAACTGTTCTGGTGGCACATATTGTGCAAGACAATTTGCAGACTCTGAAGATAGCCAAGCTGCCCAACAAATCTTTTCTTCAACTACTGTTGCCAGCGATCACAACTTATATGTCTGCTATAGAGCGATTATCTCTGCAACACAAGCAGCCGGAGACTACGAAAACCACGTAATTTATACAGCAACAGCAACTTTTTAAAGAGGGATCTACATGAATACTGCCCAAATCAAAAAACACAAAATTATTATTACGACTGGCTTTATTGCTATCTCCACTGTCTTTCTGAGTCTTAATCCAGGAGCCTTTGCCCAATCAGTAAGTAATCCATTTATTCCAAATACAGTAACCTCAGATGAATCTCAGCCAATACCAGAACTCATAAGTGAGACAGCAGATTCTCCTCAAAAAGAAATTGCCTTAACCGCAATTCCTCCTAGACTTGGTGATGATGGGTCACTCAAAGCTGCTCCAGGAGAAAAACTGCAAATTCAGCTCAGAGTGAGGAACATTTCGGAACAACCAATCTCAGTGATTACTTCAGCCCAAGACTTTGTCTTGGATAGTGATGGTGAAACTCCCGTTCCAATAGACGATGCTACTTCAAACCGTTGGAGTCTAGCTTCGTGGCTCACAATAACCCCAACTGAACATACAATTGGATCAAAATCCACCGCGGGCATTAATGTTTTAGTAGAAATCCCTGAGGACGCCCTCCCTGGTGGCCACTATGCAATGGTGCTTCACGAACCAGGAAATAGAGCGAGTACTGGTGGTTCTAACACCGCTATTAACCAACGTGTTGGCACGCTACTCTATGTCATTGTTGATGGTCCAATAAATGAGGAAGCGTATGTTCGTGATTTTTCGTTCCCTAAGTTTAGTGAATATGGCCCAGTTCCATTTGGCTTTACTGTAGAAAATAACTCTGACGTTCATATTACCCCTCAAATGAGTGTTGAAGTCTATGACATCCTTGGTAGAAAAGTAGAAACCATTGGAATAGAACCAAAAAATATCTTCCCTCTTACAAGTAGAGATTTCACCGGACAGTGGGATCGAGTTTGGGGCTGGGGTTTATACAAAGCAAAACTAACAATGAGCTATGGTTCTGCTGGCGCGATAGTAGTTACCAACACGAGTTTTTGGTTACTCCCGATCAAAGTAATAATCGCCGTAATGACTATTTTGCTTGGACTGCTCCTTGCAGGACTTGCTGTGAAAAGACACTTGAAACATAAAAAGAGCATAGAAGAAAAAAGAATTGCTGAATTAGAAGAACAAATAGAAAAAATGCAATCAAATGAATAATGAGAAACAAATATACTCAAAATTTTAGAGTTATTGTTCTATTCATTCTCTTTATTGCCTTCTTTCAAACTTTTTCCTTAAAAATCTATGGTCAAGCTGGCGGTATTGGCCCTGGTGAGGATGCCGCAACAAATCCTAAGACCAGAGATAGCACTGTGACTGCCACCGTCCCAGACGTAATGCCTCCCTCAGCCCCGTTTTTGATTTCTCCAGAGGATGAAGCAATTATTAACGACTCTACTCCCAGCTTTATTTGGCAGGAGTCAACCGACAATGTCGGAGTCGATTACTATGAACTCTATATAAACGGTTTGCTAGTGTACGGACCAATCCCGACCTCAAGTACAAGTAATAGTGAATACACACTAACCTATGATAGTGGGTCTGGACAATATACCTTGGTACCAGTCGACCCACTATCTGATGGCCACCATACCTGGTATGTCATGGTTTATGACGCAGCTGGCAATTCAAATACGTCCGCAGTTTGGGATTTTTACATAGATACGCTTGCACCAGAATTTGTAATTCAAACAATTGGACCATATACTACAAATATTTCTGCACAGGACATCAATTCTGTACCAGAAGAACCAATTGAACTCGAGGATAATGAACCAGTATTCACAGGAACTGGAGAACCGAATGCTTCGGTTCAAGTTACAATACAAATACCCGGTCAAGGTACTCAAATCATTAACTTTACTATTAATCCTGACGGCAGCTGGACCTTTCAATTAGGAATCTTGCCAAGAGACGAAGTCATTACACTCAATTTTGTTGTGACTGATGAAGCTGGGAATATAAGTGTTATTACAAATTTAAAGATCTTGATTATTCAGGAGTTTATTATTATTCCTCCGACCCCAGATATAACCCCAGGACCCGAAGAAACCCCATCTCCCGGAACACCAATTCCAACTCCTATCATAAAAATTCCAATCATACCGCCTGTAGAAATAGCTGAAATCGTAAAACAACAAATTACTGATTTCATACCCGAACCAATTCTTGAGATTATTGCCACTATACCTCAAGAGATTCGTCAGGCAGTGCAACAAGCCACACAAGCGGTTGCCCCTGTTGGGGTGCTTGTGGCCACTGCTGCCGTTCCAGCTATTAGCTTCCTGACACTATTACTACAACTTGGTCAACAGTTTTCTTGGGATATCATATTAAAGATTCTCCAGGCATTGGGTCTTATTCCTCCAAAAGAGCCTCAAGGAATGGTTTTTGACTCACAGACAAATGAACCTGTTTCATTTGCCTTACTTACTATTACCTCAACTACAGATATCGTTTCAGAACGCCTGATTGAGACTGCAGTAACAGATGTTGACGGTATATATCAAGGTATTCAGCTACCAACTGGTAAATACGTCATTCATGTCAGCCATCAAGACTACAATTACCCTACAGAGAAGAAAAGACCAAGCTACTATACAATTGAAGAATTCTACAAAGGTGAAGAATTTGAGGTGAAATCGAGCAAAAGGCAACAACTCTTCTTGATTCCAATGGACAAAAAAATAAAAGGCGAATATAAGCCGACATTTGGAAAAACGATGCGAAGTATCATTAGAAAAATCAGATTTACTGATTTATTTTGGCCATTATTTATTATCTCAGTCATTATCACACTTTTCTACCCTACCTGGATTAATCTTTTAGTGCTTGGGCTCTACGGAATATTACTCATCAAACGACTGGTCCATTCATTTGAAAAACCAGCTATTTCTGGTTTTGTTACCACAATCAACCAGGAACCAATACAAAATGCCATCATTAGAGTTAGTGATCCCTCAAAAGGCGAGCTTGTTTCCATCGTAAACACGAATAAGCTTGGGTACCATGAATCATTCCTTGATCCAAACAAGTATCAAATTCAAGTCACTAAGAATGGGCTATTCTGGGATCGTGAAGGTTCACAGCTAAGCTTTGAAGAAGTTGATGTAACTCAGGAAAGAAAGACACTCAACGCTATAATGAAAGATATCAGTGAAATATATAAAGAGTTATTTGGAGATCTACCTCAAAAATAAACGCATAATACTTGCATAGTTTTGATCTATTTAAGTCAATTCAATTAGACCGATTTTAAGTCATATTCTCACACACCTTAAAAGCACGAACAGAATACCATTTTTGGCTGATTAGACAACCATCATAGCCTTATTTATTTCTTAGCAATCAAACACTCAGATTGATAGTCCCAGATAAGAAAAAAATATAGCAAGAGTTTACTCTTTTCTAGCTGTTCTATTAGCTAACAAAAAATTGATCTCACTTTTCGCAAACATCTTACCCTCAAGCTCGCCTCTGAAAGCCAAAATAACGGTTTTTCTCTCCTATTCCGTTGTCATAGATCCTGATTACTTTCAATTGGTCATACTATTTTGATATCATTAAGTCGCTTAATAGCTTGATCCTATAGTTGTTAAACTGCATGTCCATTTTAAGCACGATATTTCACACACGGTTTGTAGTCCGAGAACGAAACCATAAGACGTTTTTAGCCTTATTTTTTATCCTATATCAATAACTGGTCAATATTCGCCCTTTATTTGTTGATTTATAAGATATCCATATAATTTTATATCTAATTTCAGTCAAAATATTTTTTATTGCATAATTACCGATATATTAACGCATAGCCTGGCAATACATTAACGCAATGACTCTACTTATATTATAAGTACATAAATTTATATAAAAATGATCTAGTTTTTTAATTACATATTCATACCCGAAACAACTCCTGTTATGATGTTTGAATACATAGCACAATGTTTGTGGATAAATTGTGAACAATAAAAAGTAGCTGTTTTCGCCCATCTATATCTTGGTAAAAGGCTTCTACTTTGGGATAAATCATATAGCTAACGAGTCACTGAGCCTTGAAAGTATATTTTTCACTTTTTCTACTTCTTTAAAATAAAATGTACAAAAACCCGGATCTTCAAGTAAGATATCTACTACTCGGTCATATACCAAATGTATACCTGACTTATTGCCCTCAATCAATCCTTTTTCACTTATTGATATTTCTATCAGTCGGCCAACATCTCTGCTAAGTCCAGAGTAGCCTTCAGCGATATCTAAAAGCCCATATTTTTCTATGATAAAAGAAGATTCCGTTGCTATCTTCCAGTCTCCAACCGAAAACAAAAGAACACTCGAATGATAGGCATTCCTACACTCTTTTAAGACTATCTGTGAGAAACCCCCAGGTGCAATATACACACCTCGATTTACTACTAATGCCCCTTCTGATAACAACAGGGTTCGTAAGTATCGAAATTGCTTATCAAAAGCTGGAGAATCCATAAAGAGCAGACATTCCCAACTACCATCCCAATCATCCCATTTTGAGGATAAAGCCGGAAATTCGCTTTCTAATAGTGTCGTTCCGTAATGAGTAATGCTTGCAGTCGTTACTCCCTGTACTCTCTGGGTTGAAATGACGCCTTGCTTTTTGAGAGTAAACAAAAGAGACCGGAATCCTCCAGCCGTCAGCTCAGGAACAATACATTGTAGAACACTTAACGGTATCCTATTCTTTACAGTGCTAACTTCTGTAAACAACGATAGTAAGATTTTTTGGGTATTCTTCTTCATTTTATTTTCCTCTTCTATATTCAAGTAATTTCACCATTCTTATTCGTTTTCTATTCATTGCACTTTTCTCAAGTAAAATTATTATATGCATATCATTATGCGCTCATTTTCTACTTTAATCGTAATTTGTGCCATAATATTTCTATATGTCTTTGAGTCATATTTTTGTCACTTATCCACACTTACAACCCGAATCGCTTCTTTTAGGGAAACTTTTTAACATCCTGTGATCATTATGTTAATTTTACCCTGGTATTTTCACTTATCGTCGTTGTGTTTATATTTTACTTCACATACTATCATTTTTTTAAACACATTCACATCTCAATTCTTTCAGGATAGAAAGTAAATAAAAAGTGATAAATAACCTGGATAAACATAAAATATCCAAAACAATGATCTATATTGATATGAATGAAAATCGTGAAATCATCATCAAATTCCTGCAAATAATTGCTTTTTTCTATCTCTTCTCCTATTGACAACTGTCTCTGGTTTTCTTGAGGTATTGTCAAGTTCACTTGACTTTACTACACTTAAGTATGACCTATCTAAAACGTCTAATAGGTCTGGAGTAAAACCAATAAAACAACTGTCAAAATAATGACTGCCCAAACTAAATATATAACCAGCCTCCTCTCTGTCTTTTCCACATACTTGGAAAACCTCAATGTATCCCGTGAATTGGCTTTGTTGACAACAGAAAAATTTGTTGTATTTATTTCTAATCGCGAAAAGAGCGACAAAAACTGGCATGAAAATTGGTCAACCAATGAACTAGAAAAATTCATAAGCACCGAAAATGTGCCACATAAGTCAGCCGTCTTGATGAGAAAATTTGTTTCAAATTTCACTCCGTTTGAAGTCTCGATCTTTTTACATGAATTCTTAGCCTCACTGCAATCAAACAATCATTCTAACTCAACGATAAAAAACTACCGCAGTGATATCCAGCAATTTGCAAATATCCAGTCACAAACACAAATCAAAAATTTCTTTAATCCGGAACATTTGAGATCTTTTGTTCATCAACAGCTCCAAGAAGGTCTCAAGCTATCAACCATCAAACGTAAACTTTCAAGCATCTCACAATTTGCTCTCTGGGCTGAGCAAGAAGGTATTGTCTCTGACGCTTCCTTCTGGATATCAGATATCGAAAGTCTGGTAGCTGGTAAGTCAATCGTTCATGAATCTGAGATGGGTGTGGTGAGACCAACACAGTTGAAAACTGCAACAAAAGAACTTGACGATTACCTACTTAGTCTTGAAATTGACGGTCACTCAGATGCAACAGTCAAAAACTACAAGTCCGACATAGGACAGTTCTTGGCTTTTAGTAAGCAAGCAAATCTGGAACAAATCATTACTCAAAATGAAATCAAAGATTTTGTTGTCTCACAGCGGAAAACAGGACTTAAAGTTAGTTCTATCAAAAGAAAAATAACAAGTATTACTCAATTTGCTCTCTGGGCTGAAGAAAGAGGTTCTCTTGTAGGTGTTTCAAAATGGATACACTCAATCCCAACACAACTGTTCGAAACAGAAAAAACTTCGCCAGTCTTAAATCAGACAAACCATGGAGTTCAGAAGAAAGATATCTCGACAGAAAAATTTGAGCTAAAACTAAAACCAACTACCCTAATTCATGCACACGATGAAAAAAAGCAACAAAAAATATGGAGTCTTCCCGTACCAGAGTTTGCGCAAGAAACTCAAACTCACCATCAAGAAACGGAGAAACCACAATCGGCTCTCAAAGGAATCAAGGCAAGTCTTCAAGATTTTGCTACCCAAATAAATGCCAAACGAAACAAACAGTTCTTACCATACCTAAATCTGGCAATGATGTTGATATTCGCTATTGGTTTGGGTGTTTTAGGATATCAACAATTTATTGAGCAAGCACCAACCCCCTTTGCATACCCTTCAACTCCAGTCAGACCAAATCGTGAGCTTTCATTTCAAGGTAGACTAACTGACACAGCACAAAACCCAATTACCACTGCCACAAATATGGCCTTCAGACTCTATGACACTGGTCCGGGTGCAGGTGGAACGCAACTCTGGAGTTCTGGAACTTGTAGCGTCACCCCAGACCAAGATGGTATCTTTAATGTCGGTCTTGGTGATGATTGTGGATCGGAAATCACAGAAGACGTTTTCAGCGAAAACTCTAATGTTTGGCTTGAGGTACAAATCGTTTCAGAAACTCTTACTCCAAGACAGAGTATCAAAACCGTTCCATACGCCTTGAACTCTGAAACAGTTCAAGGGTACCCTGTCAGTGCTACAGGGGCAGCAACAACAAACACCATATTGGTCATGGATGCTGGTGGACAAGTACTTTTGGGTGAAGTTTCTCCAAGGTTAAAATCTACGACTGGTACTTTTTCCATTGAAGCACAAACTTTGAGTTTAGAAACAAGTAGTGGTTCAAATGGGAACATCATAATCAACCCCGACGGAACGGGTAAAGTAATTGTTCAATCAGATTTAGACCTAGAAGGTTACTTACATGCACCTGGTGCAACCTTCTCTGCAACCTATGCTGGTGGCACTGCCCTAGTTGCCCGTAGCGGACCAAGTGGTACAGCCAACATTCAGGAATGGCAAAATAGCGCAGGAACTGCACTCAACGTGGTAGATGCAAATGGAAATGTCGGGATTGGCACAACAGCTGTCACAGGAAAACTACATGTCACAGGAGCTGCCACGGGCAAGGCATTAGCAATACTTAATGAAACAGGTGACCAAAACATTTTTGTAGCGTCCAGTTCTGGATCTACTAAATTTATTATGGAAAATGATGGTGATATTCTGACTTCGAGTGTTGTAACTATTGGTGGGGCAAATAACACTGCTGGTTCTCTCTACTTTTTTAACAGTGGTGTCCGTCTAGCAAGAACAGGAAATTCTGGTTTGAACATTATAACTAGCGGAGGTGGTGCAACAGGAGGTACAACAATTAGTGGAATTGCTAGTGGTGTTCCACTCACAGTAATTGGAGCAGCATCTCAAACAGCAAACATATTTGAAGTAGACAATAGTTCTGGAACAGATTTATTCAATGTTGATGCAAATGGAAACGTTGGTATTGGTTCAACTTCTCCTGGATATGACCTTGATTTAGTTGGCGAATTCAACCTTACAGATGCAATCAGAGTCGCCGGTGATGCTGGAACCTCCGGTTACCTACTTACCTCTTCAG